>NZ_VZRB01000003.1 GCF_008806595.1 Streptomyces luteolifulvus
CCGTCCTCGATGACGCGGTGGCCACCCAGGATACCGTCACCCAGATCATCTCCGCGGTCCGCCGTGTGATCCGTGAGGTTCCCAGGGGCGAGGAGACCGCGGCGCAGTGGTGCCGCGCGCACGACTACAGCGACCCGGGCAAGCCGAGGATCGCCTGGGACGACGAGCAAGCGCGCGCCGCGCTGGTCGACGCGCTGGTCACCGACGCAGTCAACCTGCTCGGACACCTGCCTGAACAGGAACTGGGCGAGAGGGCGGCGAACGCGGTGGGCCTGCTGGCCCTGGTCGCGGGCCAGGACGTGGAGCCGGCCGAGGACTCCGACGGGCGCGACGGACGCTGGCGCATCGCGAAGCGCACGGTCGCGGACCGGACGGTGTCCACCGTCGATGCGGACGCACGGCACATCCACAAAAACCGCACCCGCCACCAGGACGGCTTCAAAGGGCATGCGTCCTTCGAGCCGGAGAGCGGCCTGTTCACCGCGGTCGCCCTCACCAGCGGCTACGGCCCCGGCAACCACGAGGCCGCCGTCGCCGCCGGTCTGCTGGCCGACGAGGAGGAGGGCCAGGAGTTAACCGTGCTCGGCGACTCCGCCTATGGCACCGGCGACCTGCGCGCACACCTGCAGGCCGACGGCCACACCCTGGTGATCAAGCCGCCACCGCTGCGGCAGGCCATCCCCGGCGGCTTCACCATCGACGACTTCCTCATCAATACGACGTCCGGCACCGCGACCTGCCCGGCCGGACACACCGCCAACCTCGGACAGGCCAAAGCCGACGGCGCACGCACCGCCCAGTTCAAACGCCTCTGCACCGACTGCCCCCTGCGCGGACGCTGCACCACCTCCAAGACCGGACGCACCCTCAACATCCACCCCCAGCACGAACTGCTCACCGCCGCCCGCCACCAGGCGGCCACCGACCCCGTCTGGCAGGACGAATACCGCAGATGGCGGCCCCCCGTCGAACGCGCCATCGCCTGGCTGGTCGCCAAGGGAAACCGCCGGGTCCCCTACCGCGGCGTCATCGCCAACAACCTCTGGCTCCACCACCGCGCCGCCGCCCTCAACCTCCGCCGACTGATCACCTTGGGACTCACCAGGACCAACGGCAACTGGCACCTCACCCTCGCCACCGCATAAGCAAGAAGGGCTGTCCGGCCTACGGCCGGACAGCCCACGACAAGATCTTCAGCAGCCTTCTAGTCGTCCACGTTGCCGGGTCAGGTCCTCCCTGCGTTTGAATGCGCTGTCAGTGGCGCAGTGCACTATCGAGGTGGGAGGTGGTGCAGGTGCCGGACGTTGCGTACGACTGTGACGTGCTCGTGATCGGGGGCGGGATCGTCGGGCTGTCCACGGCCTATGCGATCACGCGTGCCGTGCCGGGCACGCGGGTGATGGTGCTGGAGAAGGAGCCGGGGCCGGCCCGGCACCAGACCGGGCGCAACAGCGGGGTCATCCACAGCGGGATCTACTACCGTCCGGGCTCGCTCAAGGCGAGATACGCGGTGCGGGGCGCCGCCGAGATGGTGAAGTTCTGCGCTGAGTACGGCATCGCGCACGCCGTCACCGGCAAGCTGATCGTCGCGACCGAGCGGGAGGAACTGCCATGTCTGCACGCGCTCGTGCAGCGCGGCCGGGAGAACGGCATTCCGGTCCGGGAACTGGGCCCGGCCCAGATCGCCGACTACGAGCCGGAGGTCCAGGGGCTCGCCGCCATACACGTCGGGACGACCGGCGTGTGCGACTTCGCGGGGGTCGCCCGGCAGCTGGCCGAGGGATCGGGGGCGGAGATCCGCTACGGCGCCGACGTCATACGGGTCGACCGGCGCCCCGCGCTGGGAGTCGCCGTGCTCACCGGGGACGGGTCCGTCGTCCGCGGGCGGGTGCTGGTGAACTGTGCCGGGCTGCACTGCGACGAGATCGCGCGGCTGACGGGGGACGACCCCGAGATGCGCATCGTGCCGTTCCGGGGGGAGTACTACTCGCTGGCGCGGCCCGAACTGGTGCGGGGACTGGTGTACCCGGTGCCGGATCCGGCGTTCCCGTTCCTCGGGGTGCATCTCACGCGCGGGATCGACGGAGATGTGCACATCGGACCCAACGCGGTGCCGGCGCTGGCCCGCGAAGGGTACGCATGGGGTGTGGTGCGGCCGCGGGAGCTGGGGACGACACTGGCGTGGCCGGGAACCTGGCGGATGGCCCGGCGGCACTGGCGGTACGGGGCGGGGGAGCTGCGGCGGTCGGTGTCGAAGAGGGCGTTCACGGCGGCGGTGCGGAGGCTGCTGCCGGCGGTCGAGGAGGGCGACCTGGTGGCGACGGCCGCGGGCGTACGGGCGCAGGCGGTGCTGCGGGACGGAACGCTGGTGGACGACTTCCTGATCCAGGAGGGGCCGCGGGCGGTGCATGTGCTCAATGCGCCCTCTCCGGCGGCGACGGCCTCGCTGCCGATCGGGCGGGAGGTGGCCCGGCGGGCGCTGGCTATGCTGGGCAACGCCTGACCGGGACGGTGCCTGGACCGCGGGGCCCCCTTGCCTCCCGCCCGCCGTAAAATCGACCTCACTGTGTCTGACTCCCCCCTCACCCCCGAAGCCGCCCGCCCCGCCGCGCCCGCCCCCGGCGAGCGGACCCCGCACGTCCCCGGTGTGTCCGTCCGGCACACCCGGGCCAAGGGCGAGCCCCGGTTCCCGGACGGGCCGCGGGCCGATCCCGCCGGGTCGCACTTCGAGCGGCGGATCCGGAGCTTCCAGCCGCGGCGGAGCCGGGTGACCGCGGGGCAGGCGGACGCCCTGCAGCGGTTGTGGCCCAAGTGGGGGCTGGACATCGACGGACGGCAGGTCATCGATCTCATGGAGCTCTTCGGGAACGGCAGTCCCGTCGTGCTGGAGATCGGGTTCGGGATGGGGGAGGCCACGGCCCAGATGGCGGCCGCCGCCCCCGGCACCAACATCCTCGCCGTCGACGTACACACCCCCGGCCAGGGCAATCTGCTCAATCTCGCCGATCAGAACGGACTGTCCAACATCCGCGTCGCCAACGGGGACGCCATCATCCTGCTGCGCGAGATGCTCACCCCGGACTCCCTCGCCGGCCTGCGCGTCTACTTCCCCGACCCCTGGCCCAAAAAGCGGCACCACAAGCGGCGGCTGATCCAGCCGGAGTTCCTGTCGCTGGCCGCGACCCGCCTGAGGCCGGGGGCGATCGTGCACTGCGCGACCGACTGGGAGCCGTACGCCGAGCAGATGCTCGAAGTGCTCATGGCGCATCCCGCCTTCGAGAACACCCAGGCCGACGGCGGTTTTGCGCCGCGTCCCGACTTCCGGCCGCTGACCCGTTTCGAGGGGCAGGGACTGGACAAGGGACATGTCGTGAACGACCTGCTCTTCCGCCGCGTACAGCGAGAAGAAGACCGCACAGACCAACCCCTCACCGGCGCCTGAGCCCCCGTGCACGCCCTTGCGGGCGGCACGACGAACCGTCGCGGGCGGCGCCTCTGCCTCGTTAGGGTCAATGCCGTGGCCACCTTTCCCCCGTACCCGACGCACCCCAGCGACACCGCCGGCGGCGTACTGCGGCACGCGCACTGGTGGCAGCGCAGATGGGTGCGTTACGGCGCGCTGATCACCCTGCTCGCGCTCTCCGGGCTGGTCATCCTCGCCCTGGTGCGTGAGCAGACCGGCACCGAGGGGTTCCTGGTCGGGCTCGGGCTCGCCGTTCTTCCCGTACCGCTGCTGATAGCCGCCTTCCGCTGGCTCGACCGGGTCGAGCCGGGGCCCTGGCCGAACCTGCTGTTCGCCTTCGCCTGGGGCGCCTGCGCGGCGGCACTGATAGCGATCGTCGCCAACAGCTTCGCGACCAGATGGATAGAGACGGCGACCGCCGATCCATCGAGTGCGGACACCCTCGGGGCGACCGTGATAGCGCCCGTGGTGGAGGAGACCGCGAAGGGAGCCGCCGTCTTACTCGTCTTCCTCTTCCGCCGCCGGGAGTTCACCGGGATCGTCGACGGGGTCGTCATCTCCGGCGTCACCGCGACCGGCTTCGCGTTCACCGAGAACATCCTCTACCTCGGTACCGCCTTCGGCACCGACCAGCTCACCGGCGACCGCGGGATCGCCTCCGTGACCGCCGCGACCTTCTTCGTGCGCATCGTCATGTCGCCGTTCGCGCATCCTCTCTTCACCGTCCTCACCGGCATCGGCTTCGGCATCTCCGCGCTCTCGGCGGAGCGCCAGCATGTGCGGCGCGTCCTGCTGCCGGTGTCCGGGCTGCTGCTCGCGATGGGCATGCACGCGATGTGGAACGGCTCGTCGGCCTTCGGCGAGTACGGGTTCTTCGCGGTGTACGCGGCGTTCATGCTCCCCGCGTTCGGCCTGCTGACCTGGCTGGTCATCTGGACGCGGCAGCGCGAGCTGAAGACCGTGCGGGCCGAGCTGCCCGCCTACGCCGTGACGGGCTGGCTGACCCCGGCCGAGCCGTACGCGCTCGGCTCGATGCAGGCCCGGCGGCTGGCCCGGGACTACGCCCGGCGCCGCTTCGGGAAGCCGGCGGCACGGGAGGTGGCCCAGTACGAGGCGTACGCGACCTCGCTGGCGTTCCTGCGGCACCGGGGGCGGCTCGGCCGGGCGGGCGCCGACTTCGTCGTCAGGGAACGCGAGTTGCTGCAGGAGTTGTGGCGACGGCGCGGGGTGGCGCGGCCGGCCCTGGACTACGCGGCGCGGGCCACGGTTCCCCCCGTGCAGGTGACCGCGCCGCCCTGGCCGGTGCACGGGGTGCACGGCGTGCACGGGGTTTACGGGGTGTACGGGGTGCACGGCAGCGGGTATCCGGCGGTGCCGTATCCGGCGTACAACCCGTATCGGTCGTAGGGAGAGGGTGCCGGAGCCACGGGTCCCCCCGCACACACCGAACCGGCAGCCCTGACGTCGGGGGGATGTCGTCAGGGCTGCCGGGGTCGGGTGGGGGTGTACGTCAGGGGGTGAGGCCCTTGCCGCGCAGCCAGGCCATCGGGTCGATGCCGTCGGCGCTGCCGCCCGCGTGGACTTCGAGGTGCAGGTGGGCGCCGGTCACGTTGCCCGTGGCGCCCACGCGTCCGATCACGTCACCGGTGGTGACCTTCTGGCCGACGCTGACGTTGATCGACGACTGGTGGGCGAACCACAGCTCGGTGCCGTCGTCGAGGGTCAGGACCGTGCGGTAGCCGTAGGAGCCGGACCAGCCGGCCTCGGTGATGGTGCCGCTGTGGATCGCCTTGATCGGCGTGCCCGTGGGCGCGGCGAAGTCGAGGCCGGTGTGGTAGCCGGAGGACCACATGGAGCCGGCCTGGCCGAAGGTCGAGGTGATGGTGTACGAGGAGGTCGGCAGCGTGTACTGCCGGGCGAGCCGGGCGAGACGCTCGGCCTCGGCCTTCCTCGCGGCCTCCTCCTCCGCCTTCTTCTTCGCGGCGGCGGCCTCGGCCTCGGCCTCCTCCTGCGCCTGGGCGGCGGCGTCCGCGGCCTTCTTCGCGGCGGCGGCAGCGGCGGCGTCGGCGGCCTTGGTGTCGACCTGGTCCTGCTGCTGCTCCGCCTGGGCCATGATCCGGGTGCGCAGCGCCTCACCGGCGTCCGAGGTGCCCTGCTCGGTGTCGGCGGAGGTCACGCCGACGCTGCTGAGCGCGGTCGAGGAGCCCGTGGCCTCGTCCGGGGCGTCGTCCGACAGCAGCGAGCCCACGGAGGGCAGGTCGGGCATGGAGATGGACACCGGCGGCTTGCCGGTGTTCGCGCTGGCCATACCGCCCGCGCCGACGGCGGCGATGACACCGACGCCGAGGACGGTGGAGCTGCGGGCGAGTCCCCCGCCGCGCTGCTTGGCGACGCGATGCCGGCCGCGTACGGGGCGGAAGGACTCCTCGGTGGGGTTCCACTCCTCCCACGGGCCCTCGTCGGTGTGGATGCTGCCGTAGCCGTAGGTCTCGGGTTGACGCTGGCTCGGCACGAACGGGGCTTGCGGGGCAGGCCGGTTGGTGGACGCCACGTGGGCGTACTCCTTTCCTTCCTTCTCGCCTACCGGGTTAGCTGACGGGTTCGGAGCAGGAAGGTCTCCTACGCGCGTATGCCGGCCGTGCCTGCACGGCGGCCTCCACGCGATTCACCCCATGGTGGTGGTTCCCCGGTTCCCTTGCGGGATTCGGCTCGTGAGCACGGAGCCGCCTCTTGTGACGGCTGGGACGACCGCGCTGCGTTATCGAACGTTAATAGACGTGGGCACCCGATTCCAAGCTGTTCCACTTGATCATTAACGCTTTTTCGGGAGGACGTACGGGCTACGAGCGGTAAAAATCGGGCGAGTTGGCCAATCCTCAGCGGGTCCACAAGTGTTGACGGTATGTCAGTTGTTATGCGGAGGGCTGCCGTCCGATCACCCTCCGTCATGCCCACCCTGGGAGATGCAAACGCACCGAGGGCCGGAACCCTTTCGGATTCCGGCCCTCGGCCTTCAGTAGCGGGGACAGGATTTGAACCTGCGACCTCTGGGTTATGAGCCCAGCGAGCTACCGAGCTGCTCCACCCCGCGTCGGTGAACACCAGTGTACGCCATGCGCGGGACGCAAAGCGCCAGCATTAATCCTGGGGGGCGATCAGGTGGCGATTGGGCGCCTTTGCCCGTTCCTCGAACTCCGGCAGTACGACCACATCGGCGCCCTCCGCCGTCAGCAGCCCGCTTCCGTCGGCACCCGCGACGAACGTGTCCGGCTCCCGCCAGGCCGTCACCACCCGCCGTACCCCCGCGTCGAGGATCAGCCGGGCGCAGGGCGCGGGCCGGGACGCGCGCCGGGCACAGGGCTCCAGGCTGCTGTACACCGTGGCGGACGCGAGCCGCGGGTCCGCCGGGCCGATCTTCGCGAGGGCCGCCTCCTCCGCGTGCACGACCGGGTCGGTGCCCTCGCGCGAGTATCCGCGCGCGAGTTCCATGCCGTCGGCCGCCACCACCACCGCGCCCACGCTGAACGCGGTGCGAGACTGCGGGCACCGCTCGGCCAGCTCACAGGCCAGCGCCAGCCAGTGCCGGTCGGCCGCGGAGGGCAGGTCCGCGGTGCCGGGGGCGGTGGGCTCGTAGCGCATCAGAACGACGTCCTCGATCCGCCGGGTCTCCACCAGCCGCAGCCGGCCGCCCTGGTAGGCGCCCGGGCCGAACATCCGGGGCGCGTCGGGGGAGCCGACGAGCAGCGGTGCCAGTACCAGCTGGAGCTCGTCGGCGAGACCCTGCTGGAGCAGCTGGGTGTGTATCCGTCCGCCGCCCTCGACCATGAGGCGCCGCACGCCGCGCACATCGTGCAGATGCTCCAGGATGCGTCGCCAGTCGAGTTCCGGGCCCAGGGCGACGACGTCGGCGGCGACGGGCTCCTGCCGCAGGCGTTCGGCGCCCTTCTCCGTCGTATAGACGATCTTCTCGCCGCCCGTGTGCCAGAAGTTGGCGCTCGGGTCCAGGTCGCCGGAGCCGCTGACGGTGACCTTGAGGGGGTATTCCGGCTGTCCCGCCTCCACGCGGGCGGCCCGGCGCTCGGGCGAGTAGACCAGGAGGCGGGGGTTGTCGGCGCGGATCGTGCCCGCACCCACCAGGATCGCGTCGACGGACGCGCGCACCTCGTCGACCCGGTCGAAGTCGGCCGGGCCGGAGAGCAGCAGGCGCTCGGGACCGGTGTCGTCCAGGTAGCCGTCGAGGGAGACGGCGGCGGACAGCAGGACGTACGGGTGGGGCATTCGGCGCACTCCCCGGTTGGGTGAGACGATGGCTGGCTGGTCTTGGTTCAAGTTTGAAACAAACCTACACTGGGGGCATGACGACTCGCTGGCTCACTCCGGAGGAGCAGCGCGCCTGGCGCGCGTACGTCGCCGCGACGCACCTCCTGGAGGACGCGATCGACCGGCAGCTCCAGCAGGACGCCGGCATGCCCCATCTCTACTACTCCATCCTCGCCAACCTCTCCGAGGCACCGGAACGCAGGCTGCGCATGACCGACCTCGCCGAGAAGACGAAGATCACGCGCAGCCGGCTGACGTACGCGGTGACCCGCCTGGAGAAGGACGGACTGATCCGGCGCGAGAACTGCCGGTGGGACAAGCGGGGCAGCATCGCCGCGCTGACCGACGAGGGAATGGCCGTCCTGGAGCGTACGGCACCGGGGCACGTCGAGACGGTGCGCACCTTCCTCTTCGACCAGCTCACCGACGAGCAGGTGGAGCAGCTGGAGGAGATCTGCACGGGGATCGCGCGGGCGCTGGAGGGGGACGGGGAGCGTCCGTCGGTCGACGAGGTGCCGTGGCTGCGCCGGTCGTCGCCGTCCTGTTCCTGATCTCCCGCTGATCGCGGCAAAACGGTTGCTTCAACTTTAAAGCAGGGGTAGGGTCCCGGACCATGGATCTGCTTCAAATCTGAAGCAGATCCGGCCAGGTGTCACATCAGCCAGGTGTCACACGAACCAGGTGGGCAGCGACACACCACCGGACCGGAGATCCCGCATGCCCGACTTCCCCGCCGCCACGCCGCGCGCCCGCGTCCGGGTACCGCTGCGCTTCCACGAGGGTTACAGCGTCGACGCCGAACTCGTCACCTTCCACGGCCTGGCCGACGGCCGGGAACACGTGGCGGTCGTCCTCGGCGACCCCGGACCCGTTCCCCTGGTCCGCCTGCACTCCGAGTGCCTGACCGGGGACGTCTTCGGCTCGGCACGCTGCGACTGCGGCCCGCAGCTGCGCGAGGCCGTCGAGCGCATCGCCGACCACGGCGGCATCCTGCTCTACCTGCGCCAGGAGGGCCGGGACATCGGCCTCTACAACAAGCTCGACGCGTACGCCCTCCAGGACCGGGGCCTCGACACCTACGAGGCGAACGCCGCCCTCGGCCTCCCCGAGGACGCCCGCGACTACACGGCGGCCGCCCAGATGCTCCAGGCCCTCGGGATCACGGAACTCGACCTGCTGTCCAACAACCCCGACAAGGCCGGGCAGTTGCGGGACCTGGGCATCGCTGTCCGCGACCGTGTGCCCACGGGCGTCTTCACCACCGCGCACAACGTGCGGTATCTGCGCGCGAAGGTGCTGCAGACCCAGCACACCCTGCCGCTGGGCGAGTTGGGGGAGTCGCAGGAACTGCAGGAGCTGATGGAGCGCAACGCGAGCTGAGGCCCCGTGTGCCATCTCGATGTGTAGCGGTTCGATCACTCAACGTCACCAACGCCGAAGCCCCAGGGCAGATGCACTCTGCACTGGGGCTTTCCGGTAGGCCCTGTGGGACTCGAACCCACAACCAATGGATTAAAAGTCCTGGCCAAAGCTTGTTGGGTGGTTCTGGATGCTGGTTCTATGTCCGGAACCACCAGGTCAGGGCAGGTTTGCTTTAGGCGCGGTCCACGTCAGGACGCCTCCTGCCGAACCGTCCGCTCACGCATCGCTCACGCATGGCAGGTAGCAGAGAAGCAGCTCAGCCCCATCAGGGGCAACACGATCTCGTTGCTCAGCTCAGACTGCGGCGCCGCCAGGGACTTGCCGGCCAAGAGGCGCACTTGACGACATCCGGGAGCCAACCTGCAAGGTCTGCTCCCGGAATCTCTGAAAGGTGTTGGCCTACTTCGCCAGATGTTGGACGTTGTCCAGCATGGCTACCAGCTCGACGGGCGGCTCTGAAGAGGCAGTCAGAGTTGCCTCCCGATAGGTAACCGCGTCCTTCCCTGCGAAGCCGTCACCAGAGTCGATCAGCTCCCGCCGACGTGCCCACCACGCCGGCCAGTCTGTCTCCAGGTAGATCTCAAGGTTGTCGTGGAACACCGCGTAGGTGGCCTCCGCAGCAGTCGTGGGCCACGGGGCCACGGACGCCCCGAGATATCGCAGGAGATCGGCGTTCTTCTCAGCGTTTTTCCGCGCCTGCTTCTCGAACTCCAGCTCCTTCTCTCGTCGCTTCTCCTGGGCCAAGTCCCGTACCGACTCACGCTTGCGCTGCTCCATGCCCGCGTCCCCGTCGAAGACGACGTAGCAACGGACTCCGAGGGTGGTAAGGATGGCGTGGCACAGAAGCAGGTTGTCCTTGCCCTGGGCGTTGATCACGGTGATACCCAGGGCACCGAGATTCCGGCGATGCCGCTCCGCGCAGGCGAGGAGCACGGCCTCCTCAGTGAATCCCTCGACCAGCATTACGGCATGGGCGAAGAAGCCTTCGGCCAGCGTGCTGGAACACCGGGTCCCCGCATACCGCTTGATGGACTCCTCTTTGACCAGGCCCGCAAGGGTCTGGCAAAGGTCGGCCTCGGTTACCTGCCAGACTTGGGTGACGGGGTGCTCCGCAGCGCCCTCCCGGCTCAGGCGGCGGATCTGGTGGTAGTCGCGCGGATCGATGAAGATCGGACTGTGCGTCGCGTACATCACCTGGGTTCGTCCCTCAGGGGATGACGCGACCAGCTCACGCAGCACGCTCGCGAACGTCTTTGCCTGCGGGGGATGCTGGAAGAGCTCGGGCTCCTCAATGGCGAGGCAGAAGGTTCGGGTTCCGTCTTGCGGGTTCATACGCTCGGCGAGGAGCTTCAGGGCGGCAATGATCAGGGCGCGCTGGAAGCCGTGCCCCTGCCGGTAGACCGAGGTCTTGGCGGCGCCGTCCTTGATGCTGACCTCGAACGACGTCCTGGAGAGCTTCGGTGCCTGGACGACGGGGGTCACGACCACCTGCCGTCCCGTCGTGAACTTCGCGACCTCGTCCGACAACGCGGCTGAGAGGTCGTCGAGCACAGGCCCGTACACCTTGGTGTGCACGTCCTGCCGCGCCTGGTGTGCGTTCTCCTCGATCTCTCCGAGCTGCTCGGTCGCCTCCGACCGGTCCACGGCGTGATCGAGAATCCGCCCGATCGCGGTGTTCCTGCGGTCGTCGGTCTCCTCGTACGCGCGCAGATCAGCAGAGATGAACACGAAGTCGATCAGCTTGGCCAGCAGGCTCTGCCCGGCGAACCCGAAGAAGTGCGTGTCCTCGACCTCCGACTCGGTGAGCCGGTCGCGGTGGGACAACTCCCAGAGTCGCATCGCCTCGTCGACGGCGTCCGCGTTGCCCGCCGGTGGCAGCTCAAGGCCCGGGTCGCTCTCCCGAAGAGCGCTATAGGCCCTGCGCTTGTCCATGGCTTTCGTGTGTCGGCGGACCTCCTCGAAAGGACGGAACGCAAGCGCCTTGCCGGTGATCTTGTCTGAGCCATCCTGCCAGGTGCGCCAGATACTTACGCTCTCCGCTCCCTCCGGGGCGTAGCGGCCGAGAGACTCGCGGTCGTAGGCAGTGAGACCGTCGAACTCCACCTCCACGGAGATGCGGTCGCTGTCCGCCGCGGAGTGAAGATCGTCCGTGCTCAGGCCGACCTCCTTTTCGCCGTTGAAGAACCAATCGAGCGCTCGCAACACGGTGGACTTACCGACCCCTGTCGGGCCGATGAAGGAGGTTATCTCCTCGAAGGAGATGTCCACTTTGTGTAGACAGCAGAAGTTCTGGATGCGCACGCGCTTGATTTTCACGGCCGTCCTGAAGCGTGGTCCGGAAGGGCTCTTTGAGCCGCTTGTGACGGTCGTGATGCTAGCGACGCGGGTTACGGGGCGTCACAGAATATGAAAGCCTTCGATTGGATCTTCCGACATACATGCAGATAATGACCAAAAATATGCGAACCACTCTTCTATCTTCGCTCGTTTGAGCGAAACCTCAACGGCTCACTGTGACACGGCATGAACTTCGCCCGCACGACTGGGCTTCGCTAGGTCTCCGCCCCCTTGACTTTGCCGCCGGGCTGCTCGACTGTTCCGCAACAGAGGGGGTTTGACCCCTCAGACCGTCAGCTCGGCCAGCGCCGTGCACAGGCTTGTGGCGTCGTCGACTGCCCGACGGCAGATGGCTTCGGAGATGACGAGGCGCCGACCGACCTGTGCCGACGATGTGGGGACCTTCCGCAGGTACTTCTCGTCGACGATGCCGTCGTTGTGGGTGAAGACGTGGCGAGCCGCCCACGTCTCAATGAGACGCTGCCAGGTCTCCGGTTCCAGAATCCCGCGGAGGTCGTCGTACCCGGCGCCCACGAAGAGGTCGGCCATGTCGTCGAGACGCTGAAAGACATTCCCCTTGCCCCGGAGCCGAGCAGCGGCATCCGTCACTGCGGACTCGAAGACAGCAGAGGCTAGGGCCTCGACGACCCCCACGACGTTCTCGATCGTGTCGACCCAACTGCGGGTGAAGACCCCTTGTTCGCGCAGTATCGCCTTCGCGTCGTCGGCCACGGCGTTCAGAGCGTCGAGGCGCGCCATCTCGGCTTGGAGGGCGTCGAAGGCGACCGATGCGGCCGGGAGCCGGCCACACACTGGACAAAACCGGTGCTCGTCGAAGACTGCATAGCGGACCTGGCAGCCAGCGCAGGTTCGGATGCGGGCCAGTCGCTCTTCGTCGATGCCCGGAAGAGGGCGGGGGTAGAAGGGCTTCTCCTTGTACGAGATGGAGAAGCCGGACCGGCGTGAACTGCCCCTCGACAGACCTCGGAAGGCGTCACTCAGGGCCTGACTCACGATCTGCATGCCGAGGTCACCCGCAGCCCGCATAACGCGATCCCGCTGCTGAGCGGTCATGAACTCCGAATGCTCCTGATGGTGGCCGCAGTAAACACACCAGAGTTCGATGTCATCAGGCAGGGCTTTGTAGTCCTCCCCGTTCATCCGGAAACTCATCGAGCACTCGGGGCACTGGCGGCCGAGGTACCCGTCCTCGTCGAGGGGCACGCTGACGTCCACCTTGAACTCGTCGCCCTGATGGCTCACGATTTCCGCGCCTTCGGGCATTCTGAACCCACGCTTGTTCCACATGAGTCGATTGTGACGCCCGGCACTGACAACGCCGGAAGCACAGCCACGTAGCGATGGCAGAGCCCGGCGGCGGGACTGCGGCCCATGCTCAGCGGCTCGCTCGGATCATCACCGTGAGCAGCGGCGAGGCCGGAGACGGCTGGCTCTGTCCGATGTCCTCGTAACCCCACGCCTTGTAGAGCGCATGGACTTTTCCGTCCCCGGCGGCCGGGTTGACCATGAGCGTGACGTACGGCTCGTCGCGGCTGGCGAGGAGGGCGTCGTGGATACGGCGGGCGGTGCCAGTCTTCCGCCAGGTCGGTCGGACGCCGATCTCCTTGAGGGCCACGGCCGGGCGCTCGGTGTATTTCTCCGCCGGCGCCGGGCTGGTGCGCTGCCAGTAGCGGTCGCCGTGCTCGATGGTGTTGCCGTAGGCGTAGCCGACCGGATACCCGTCCGCGTACGCGAGGACGGCCGTGAACCCCGGCTCGGTGCCGTGTCGGTCCAGGCGTTCGCCGAACGCGGTGACCGCGTAGTTCGGCAGGTGGAGGAGTGGGGCGCGTACGTCGGCGTACACGTCGAGGAGGTCGCCGCGGGCTGTGTCGAGGGTGGTGAAGGTGCGCAGTTCGATGGCGGGCGCCGTGGTCATGCGGCCATCCTCCAGGTGGCGGTGTGCTCGGTCCAGGTCTGCACGGTGGAGGTGCCCGGCGCGGTGGCGCGCAGTGCGGCCCCGAACTCCTGCAGCATGCGTGTGACCCGGGCGTGTTGGGTGGCGGCTTCGGCGGGGACCTTCATCGCGGTGGCCGTGGCGGCGTCGGGGGCGCCCTGGGCGAGCTGAGCGTGTGCGAGCCGGGTGGTGGTGATGGCCCGGGAACGGATCATGTGGGGCCGGAGGGCGGACAGGCAGCGGTGGGCGTGGTACTCGGCGGTCGAGTAGTCGCCGAGCGCCAAGTGTGCGGAGAGGGCCAGGGAGTCCAGCTCGGCCTGGTCGTAGAAGGCGAGCATCCACACCGGCCGGTAGTCGGCGGGGTCGGCGCGCAGCATGGCGTCCTGGGCCTGCTCGAAGGCCCGGCGGGTGCCGGTGCGGTCCTGTGCCGTGCCGTGGATTGCGCCCTGGCGCGCCAGACCGAGGGAGGCGAACAGAGGGTCGCGGCGTGTGAGGTGCAGGTTGCGGGCGACGTCGTTGGCGGCGAACGCGTCCGCCGGACGGCCCATGTGGCGGTACATGGTGCCCGCGTGACTCCAGATGCGGAACTTGATCGCCTGGTCGCCGGACATCTCGGCGAGGGCCTGGGCCTCGCGCATGTGTGCCTTGGCGATGTCGTAGCGGCGGCCGTCGATGGCGGCCCACATCGCGGAGGAGCGGAAGGCGGCTGCGGAGGCGTAGAGGTTGCTGCGCACCCGCTGGGTGGCGCTGCCGGCGTTCTGGAGGTTGAGTGCCTCGTCGGCGAGGGCGGCGGCCCGCTGTTCGATGCCGAGTTGTCCACCGTGGCGGTGGTCGCTGGCGATGATCTCGGCGAAGCGCTTGTTGAGGCGGTTGACGTCGCTCATGCCGATACGGCGCGGCGATGTGGTGCCGGGTGCGGCTGCTGCTGCGGCAGCCGCCGCGATGCTGCCGACGAGGGTGCGGCGCTTCATGTCGGGGTCCTCCTGCTGCGGTGGGGCCGGGGTGGACGAAGGCCGGCTCCGTGGCACGAACCCTAAAGCGACGGCGGGTAGTCCGGTGACGTCCTCAAGTGCCTTGCGGGCGGCTGACTTTGGCCACGTGACCCGGCCCGCTTTCCATGCCCGGACCGATGAGCCGTCGAGTCCTCCAGGGCGCCCGGTCAACCGTTCAATGGCGCTGTTCACGGCCTCGGCGAGGCTGTTGGAGCTGTAGCCGTGTTCGGTCATCCACGCCTCAAGAACGGTGTTGCGGGTGGTGTCCATGCGGGCACGGTAGTCCGCGCGATCCCTCCCCACCAGGTAAAGGGCAGGTCAAAACGCCCTAGGTGGGTCCGTCGGCTGAGTGCCTGAACGTCCTAACCAACCCGTTGGGAAAGGGAGTTGTCTGGGTGCTGGTCGCCCGCCGCGCCCCACCGTGCGGGCGGCTGTTGACGGCCCGGCCCGCCCCTGAGGTTCCCCCGTGGGGGCGGGCCGGGCGCCGAGACGACACGAAGGCTCCACCCCAATGACGAGTCTGAGAACACCAGTTGAGGCCCTCTCCGTCGGCCACCCCACGTACAGCCAGACCTTCCCGTGCGAGCCGTCCACGGCCGAGCTCGGCCGCGAACTCGTCCGAGACGTCCTCGAAGTGTGGCACCTCGACGGCCTCGCCGACCGTGCCGCGCTGATCGTCACGGAGCTGATCGCGAACGCCTCCAGGCACACTCCGTGTCCCGAGATCCGCCTCACGGTTGGGCGGCCGAGCGCGACACGACTGCGTGTCGGGGTCGCGGACCGGGAACCATCGCGTCTGCCCATACTCAGCCAGGCGGCTGACGACGACGAGTCGGGGCGCGGGCTGCTCCTCGTCGATGCTGTCGCCGACCGCTGGGGCTACGACCTGCACGGCTCGGGCAGACGCCCCTGGGGCAAAGAGGTCTGGGCGGAACTCCGTACCGAGGACGGCAAGTGAGCATCCCGGCCACGGCACCCTCGCCCCTTCCGGAAACCTCGCCCGACTCCGGCCCCGCCAGCAGATGGCCATGGACTGCCCCCTCTGCGCCCGGCTGCTGGGAGCGAGCGGTCGACGGCTGGGCGAGATACGCCACCGGGGCCTGCCGTTCCAGCTCTGGGCCTGCGCTCCCCACTGCCAGGCCGCCCGGTCGACCATCCCGACCATCTGAGAAAGGGGACGTCTTTCCATGGAGTGGCCGTGGATCACCGGTGATTGCTGGCTTGGCTGCGGGCGTACCGGAGTCCTGGTGATCTGGCTCGGCCCGGTGCAGTGGGACGGGCAGCACGCGCCCTTCTACGCGTGCGAGCCGTGCCTCGATCGCCTCAAGGCCCAGGCGCTCGCCTACTTCATGGAGCGGCGACCGGCATCGGCTTGATCGGACTCCCGGCACACGACTTCCCGGCGTGAGGCAGCCACCCCGCGAGGACTTCCTACGCGGAGGCCGTCCTCTCGTGCCGGGCGGCCAGGAGCCGTCGGGGAGCAGCCGTCTGGCAACGCTCCCGTGGCGGCACCTGGTGGGCGCTCCAGCCCAGTAACACCACAACGATTACGAGGAGTTGAAGCATGACGCGCAGCACCGTAGTTCCCAGCCGCACCGAAGTACGCCCGCAGATCCCGGGGGCATCGGACGGCTTCGACCTGGACGTCTCCCTCGTCGAGATCGCCGACCCGGCGGGCCTGGTCAACCTGACCGACGACAACTGCGGGTCCACCTGCGGCGCCTGCACCACCAACGTCGCCTGATCCGGCCCCAAGCCATCCCGGTCTGGTGCCGCCGCGTCTCCACGCGGCGGCACCAGCCGCCCGCCCCCTCGCCTACGGAGGTACTTGGTGGTTGCTCCGCCCGCAGCGTTCCGCACCGGTTCCACTGCTCTCGTGCGCGCCGTGGTCCGACCCTCGCTGCCGTTTCCTCCATGCCCTGACCTCGACGACCGCTCGCCCAATGGTTCGTCTGCCCGTGTGGCGTGGCTACGCGCGGTCTGGGCGGACAAGGACGTCGCCGAGGCACTCCAGCACTCCAGCCCGGTCCTGGCCGCGCAAGTAGGGGCCCTGTGTACGGCCGAGCATCCCGCCCTCCGGGATGTGCAGCGTGCGGCGCTGTCCGTGGCCCGCTACCTGCTGCGGGCCCAGCACCGCGCGACACCCTTCGGCCTGTTCGCCGGCGTGGCCACCGCGGAGTTCGGCCTGCAGGCGCAAGCAGACTGGGGCGAGGAGCACGTGGCCGTGGGCCGCGCGGGGGCAGAGTGGCTGGCGGCCCTGGTCGAACGGTTGGAGTCCTGCCCGGACCTCCTCGAACGGCTGCCCGTCGTCATCAACAACACCGTGACGTCCCGGGGAGACCGGCTCATCGTGCCGTTCCAGCCCGACGTCCAGGACGACCGGACTCGCGCGGTCGAGGCGTCCCTAGCCCTGAGCGGACCGGTGCGCGCGGTCCTTGCCGCGACCCGGGCGCCGATCCGGTTCGGCACCCTCGCGGACAAGCTCCGAGCGGAGTTCCCCGAGGCCGGTCCCGAGAAGGCACGTCAACTGCTGACGGAGCTGATCCGGCGACGGGTACTGATCACGAGCTTGCACGCACCAAGCACCGAGACCGACGCCCTCGGGTATTTACTGGGCCAACTCGACGCGATCGACGCCCGAAGCATCGCCCCGGTCGCGGAGACCGTACGCGAACTCCACGCGGCTCGGGCGGGCCTGGAGGATTACGCCACGCACGGCGGCCGGGACACCGTGGCGGCGCAGATGCGAGACCTCGTCCCCGGCCTGCGCCGCCACCCCGTCGCGCTCGACCTCCGCTTGGACGCGCAGATCGTTCTGCCGGAAGCGGTCGTACGCGAGATCGAGCGCGCCGCTCTCATCCTGACCCGCTTGAGCAGCCGCCCGTACGGGACCGCTGCCTGGAACGAGTACCACCAGCGGTTCTACGAGCGGTACGGCATCGGCACGATGGTGCCGCTCGCGGAGGTCGTGGCGGACAGCGGCACCGGCTATCCCGACGGCTACCCAGGCGCTCCGGCCGGCGCACGCAGGCCCCGCGTCTCCGCTCGGGACGATGCCCTCGTTCGGCTGGCTCAGGCCGCGGCGCTCGACGGCCGTGACGAAGCGATCCTCACGGACGAACAGATTGAGGCCCTGGACGTGGGGCCCGACGAGCCTCGGCTGCCGCCGCACTTGGAGATCGGGGTGCGGGTGCATGCAGTCAGCCTTAAGGAGTTGCAGCGCGGGCGGTTCCGGCTGGAGGTCATGAGCGTGTCCCGAGGCGCCGGCGTCTCCGCGGGCCGGTTCCTCAGCGTGCTGGCCCCCGCCGAGCGGAAGGCCCTGGCCGCCGAGCTTGCCGACCTCCCGGCCGCAGACGGCAACACCATGCCCGCGCAGCTCTCTTTCCCGCCCCTGCTCCCCGCGAGTGCCCATGTCACTCGCTCCCCACAGGTCCTACCCAACGTGATCAGCCTTCAGGAGCACCGCGCCCCGCAGGGCACCGTCCTCACCCTGGAGGACTTGGCCGTGGGATGCGACGGCCGCCGCATCTACCTCGCCGTCCCCGAGCGAGGCCACCGCGTCGAGGCCATCGGGATGCACGCCCTGAATCTCCACACCCACACCCCGCCACTGGTGCGGTCCCTCACCGAACTGTCCCGCGCCCAGTGCGCGCAGGTCACCGTCTTCGACTGGGGCGCCGCAGCGGCCATGCCGTTCCTTCCACGTCTGCGGTACGGCCGCATCGTGCTGGCCCCGGCACGCTGGCGGCTGGAAGCGCCCGAACTGCCCGGCCACGTCCGCCCTCGGGACGAGTGGGATGCTGCGCTCGCCGACTGGCGTGCCCGGCGGAGGCTGCCGCGCCATGTCCATCTCGTTGAGGACGACCGACGTCTCTTCCTCGACCTCGACGAGGCCGGCCACCGGACGCTCCTGCGTCAGCACCTCGACCGCACGCGTCTGGCCGTGCTGGTCGAGGCCCCGGAACCGGAAGCGTACGGCTGGTGCGGCGGGCGAGCTCACGAGGTCGTAGTTCCGCTCAAGGCCACCCGACCGCCGACGTGGCCGCCACTGCCCGACCCCAGCCGGGCCCGTGCCCTGTCTTCGACCCAGATGCAGACGCCTGCCGCTTCCTCAGTTCTTCTGGCCGCCCTGTACGGCGACCCCCGCCGCCAAGACGTCTTGCTCTCCCGGCATTTGCCCGGCCTCCTCGAACAGCTCGGCAACCCGCCGTGGTGGTTCATCCGCTTCCGAGACCCGGACCAACACCTCCGCGTACGCATCGCCCTCCCCGACCCGGAAGCCTTCGCCGACACGGCCCGAACGGTGAGCGGTTGGGCCGACGAGCTACGAAGCATTGGCCTGCTGGCCGATCTGCGCTATCCCACCTCCTACCGTGAGATGGGCCGCTGGGGCTCCGGCGCCGCATGGGAGGCGGCCGAGGAGGTGTTCCAGGCAGACTCGCGCACCATCCTGGCCCAGCTCAGGCAGCCACGGCGCCCCAGCCAGCGCACGCTGGTGGCGGCCCACACCGTCGCCATCGCCTCCGCGTTCCTCGGCACCATCGAGGCCGGAATGCAGTGGCTGATCGACCACATCCCGCCGACAGCCCACAAACCGGTTCCACGCCCCCAGTTCACTGACGCCGTACGGCTCGCCGACCCGAGCGATGACTGGTCGGCCCTGCGTAGCGTCCCGGGCGGAGACGCCATCGTGTCCGGATGGGCCGACCGGGAATCGGCACTCGCCGCGTACCGGCCGCACCTGCCCGGCCCGGACACCCAGGGCATCGCCGTCGACGACGTCCTGACCTCCCTGCTGCACGTCCACTTCGTGCGCCACGTCGCTGTGAACTTCCCGGAGGAAGAGGTGTGCCTCTACCTGGCGCGCGCCGCCGCCCTGGCCTGGACCGCCCGCACCAGGGCGAGGGCCTCGTGACCGCCCACCTCGCGCTCGGCCTGGTCGAGGCCATCGCCACCCGGCTCGCCGACCCCGACACCGTGCCCCTCGGCTCCAGGACGCTGTCCTCGGACCGGCAGCATCTTGCTTACGGCCCTCCCGGAATCGCGCTCCTGCACATCGAGCTGGCCGCGAACGGCCTCGGCCCGTGGCACCGCGCCCACGAGTGGCTAGCAGCCGCCTCCCGGCAGCCGCTCACCAGCGGCCCGGACAGCCACCCGTTCTACGGAGTGCCCGCCTTCGCCCACGCCCTGACCTGTGCGGCCGATCACCTTCCCGACTCCTACCAGCGCGCCCTCGACGTGATGGACGGAAAGATCGCAGTCGACGTCGGACGCCGTCTCGACGCCGCACACCGCCGCATCGATGCCGGACGCCTGCCGCAACTCGCCGAGTTCGACACCATCCGGGGCCTCACCGGATACGGCGCCTACCTACTGCGCCGAAACCCCGGCAGCACCACGACCCGAGCCGTTCTCGACTACTGCGTGCGCCTCACCGAACCGATCACTCACCACGGCGTAACCCTGCCGGGCTGGTGGACGGAGACCGGCCCCTCGGGCCGTCCGGACGAGCGATTCCCCGGCGGGCACGCCAACACCGGTGTGGCCCACGGCATCGGCGGCGTGCTCGCGCTCCTGGCCCTCGCCGCTCGGTTCGGCTCCGCCACTGACGGGCACCATGCAGCACTGCGCACCATCATGGCCTGGCTGGACCGCTGGAAGCAGAAGGCCGACGGCGGACCGGTCTGGCCGTACTGGGTCACCCACGGCGAGCTGCGCAACGGGCACCTAGGCTCGTCAGCCCCCAGGCGGCCCTCCTGGTGCTACGGCACCGCTGGCCTCGCCCGCGCCCAGCAACTCGCGGCACTCGCTCTCGACGACACCCGCCGCCAGATCGACGCGGAGAACGCCCTCGTGGCCGCCCTCACCGACCCCGACCAGCTGAAGGCCACCACGGACAACGGCCTCTGCCACGGGTTCGCCGGCCTCGCCCACACCGCCGCGCGTACGGCCGACGACGCCCACCCCTCGACCGCGGGGAAACTCCGAGCCGCGATCCCGGCCCTCCTGGCTGCGGTCATCCCACCAGGCACCGACCCCGAACTCATGGCCACAGCGCTCATGCAGAACGAGGAAGGCGGCCCCGGCCTCCTCGACGGCGCCGCCGGCATAGCCCTGGCCCTCCTGGCGCCCAGCACCGCCGCACCACCCCGGTCCTCCTGGGACGCCTGCCTCCTCATCACTTGATCCACCGACCGAAGGACCTCTATGCCTCCCGACCGCTGGCAGCAGCACAACATCACCTTCGTCGACCGCGAGATTGCGCGGCGCACCATCGCCGAACGCCTCGGCCCCGCCCTGATCGAGGCCGAGGCCGACGGGCAGATCACCGGCTGGTGGTTCATGAACAAGCAGCCCTGGCCGCTTCGTTACCTCGCCGACAAGCCCTCACCAGCCATCGAGCCGCTCCTGAGCGATTTCATCGGCAACGGTGTGGCCGTATCGTGCCTGCCCAGCATCTACGAGCCCGAGGTCGACGCATTCGGCGGACCCGAGGCCATGGACGCAGCCCACGAACTGTTCCACAGCGACTCCCGCCACCTGCTCACCTACCAGCCGAGCCCGATGCACTTGGGACGCCGAGAGACCGCCGTCCTGCTGGCGAGCGCCATGATGCGCGGCGCTGGGCTCGACTGGTTCGAACAGGGCGACGTATGGGCGAAGGTCGCGGCCCTTCGACCGACCACCGCTCCACCCCCCGAACGAGCCGCCGAACTGGCCCCGGCCATGCGGAAACTCATGACCGCCGACGCACACAGCCTCAGCCGCCTGGGCGGCCCACTCCACGCTCACGAGGAATGGGTGGCCGCCTTCGAACGGACCGGCGCCAGGCTCGCCGACCTTGCAGCCCGCGGCACCCTCACCCGCGGCCTGCGAGCCGTCATCGCCCACCACGTGATCTTCCATGCCAACCGCGCCGGTCTCCTCCGGGACGACCAGAGCGCCCTGTCCCACATCGCACGAGAGGTAGTCATGGGAACGAGTGACCACACCGAGTCGCCCACCGAGGCAACGGCCGACATGGATAGCGTCAGCGCGGTGAAAACCGACACGATCACCACCCCCACAGCGGACGCCGAACGCCTCCGCAACGCCCTGGTCGACCAGCTCCGCGCGGACGGACACGCCCGCACGCCCGCCGTCGAGACCGCGTTGCGGACCGTGCCCCGCCACGTGTTCGTGCCCGAGGCGACGCTCGAAGACGCCTACGCCAACGCACCGGTGCACATCAAGTACGACACCGACGGCACGTCCATCTCCTGCGCCTCCCAACCGGGCGTCGTCGCCCTCATGCTGGACCAGCTCGACGCCCAGCCTGGCGAGCGCATCCTCGAACTCGGTGCGGGAACCGGCTACAACGCCGGTCTCCTCGCCCACCTGGTCGGTGAGAGCGGACACGTGACCACCCTCGACGTCGACGACGACCTCGTGGAAGGCGCCCGCGCCCACCTCGCCAGCGCGGGAATCACCAACGTCCGGGCCGTGACCCGCGACGGGGCTCTCGGCTACGCCGAAGGAGCGCCGTACGACCGGATCATCGCCACCGTCGGCGCCCACGGCGTACCGCACGCCTGGCTGCAGCAGCTCGCTCCCGGCGGCCGGCTCCTCGTCCCCCAGCGCCTCAAGGGCACGGTGTCCCGCTCCATCGCCTACGAGCAGCGTGACAGCCGGTGGGTGTCCCTCGGCAGCGAGATGAACACCTTCATGCCGCTTCGGAGGGGCATCGCCGACGACGTCCGCCGAGTGATCCCGCTCAGTGCGGACGGCGCCGTACGACTCCAGGCCCCCGCCGGTCTCAGCATCGACGCCGATGCCCTCGCAGGCGTACTTGACCAGCCGCGCACCGAGGAGTGGACCGGCATGACGGTCCGCGCCATGGAGTCGCCGGAGTGGATGGAACTGTTCGTCACCTGCTCCCTCCCCTCCGGTCTGATCCGGATGCTGTTCCCCCGCAGCGCCAAGGGCACCCTGCTCACCGAGGACCCCTACCCTTCCTCCACCGCGGCCGTCGACAAGGGCGCCGTCACCTACCTCGCCCGGCGCGTGTCCAAGGAGAAGACCCCCGAGGGCGACAAGCTCTGGGAGTTCGGCGTCATCGGCCACGGCCCCGGCAGCGATGAACTGGCCGCGAAGGTCGCCGACGCCATCCGCACCTGGGACCGCGAGTACCGCGACCGCGAGGCCACGTTCGAGCTCCAGCCCCTGGACACCCCCGCCATCGAGCAGCGTCCCGGCCTCTTCGCCCTCGATACGCCGCTGAACCGCATCGTCGTCGATTGGCGATGACGCCCCACACGTAGCGGATGGTGCCCGTCGGCACACAGCTGGCGGGCACCGTCGCCTCAGTAGTCGTCACTCTCGACCCGGGGGATCCATGGACCCGTACGGCCCCATAGCCCAGCGCTTCCCGCTCGTCGCCCGATTCCGCCCCGCTTGCCTGCCCCTCCCCAAACGGGTACGCGCGCTCTTCGACCTGGCCGACACCGCAGTGAAACAGGCCGATCAGGGGCTCGCATCGGCCGTCTACAACCAGGCCGCGCTCATCGCCTCCGACCTTGATCTCCCCGATCTCGCCCGCGAGATGTGCCACCAGCACGCCGCCGCCTACCTCCACGCCTGCCCGCTGCGCGGCATGAGCGCGATCCGAGGACTGGAACCGGTCGTCAACCTCGCCCGCCTCCAGATCCGCGCCGGCCACGCCGATGAGGGCCGTCAGCGACTGCTCGACCTGTACAGGGCCGTCGAGACGGGCACGGCCGCCCGGTTCGAGGGCGTCAACGTACCCGCGGACCTCACTGCGACCGGCGAAGACCGTCAGGAGGTTGGCGCATGGCTGTGGCGCGTCCTCCTCGCAGACGGCACGCGCACCCTCACCACCGAGGGGCGGTGGGCCGAGGCGCTGGCGCACATCGAAGCCCACCAGGGCATCGGAAAGCGGATGCTCGACGGTCGGCAGGTCGCCGTACTCGCCGCCCTCGTTTCGGGTGACACCGCGTGGGCCGCTGTCCTCCTTGCCGACACGAGGCCCGGCGACCCATGGGAACAAGCCGTCACGGCATGCCTGACCGTTCTATCTCGGCGCGACGCCGGGCAGCCGATGGACCACCACCTGACGGACCTGGTGACGGCCTGCTCCGGACGGAAAACCGAACCCGGGATGACCGTCTTCGACACCCGGCTCGGACTCACAGTCCTCGACGCGATCGGGTCTGCCGAGCCGCTCGCCGCGCACCGCATCGTCGAGGACCTCCACCGCAGGACGACGGACGCCGAGGACGGCTACGCGGCCCGCGAGAACTTGGCTCATCCCCTGTTCACCGAGATCGCTACGGACCGGCAGGTGCAGGACTGTCGCGCGCTGGTGCGCGCCTGCGCCCTCGACGCAAGGATCCTCCCGGACCCGCTGCGACGAGAACTGACGGCGGCTCTGCGCGCCAGCGACAGCGTGATCCGGGAAAGCCTCGCACGTTCCTCCGGGCCCGGAGGAACGCAACTCCTGCGGTTCTGACGGTGTCTATCGGCGCTGCCCGTGCTGCTGTTCTGCAGGTGTCGGGGTCGCCGATGGAAGCTGACTGTCATGGATCTGCCGAACGCGGATCGAAGCCGTCATGGTGGTGCGGCTGCGGGCGGCTTCGGCACGGCGGTTGGGTACGGGGTTGCGGCTGGTGTGCTGGATGCGGGTGATCAGGACGCGGGCGGGCTGACGGGCAGTGTCCAGTTCGCGCTGGGCGGTGGCTTCCTTCAGGAGTTGGTGGGGTTGGTGCCCACGGGCTTCGGCGTCGGCGAGGACGGTGGCGAGCGCTGGCCAGGCGGGATCGGCGAGTATCCGCTCGGCTTGGTCCGGCACGGCGGCGCGCACGTCGCCAGCCAGGGTGAGGCGGGCCTGCTCCCTGGGAGGGCGGGCTTCGAGTTCGACGAGCACCGGGGCGATGGCATGGTCGGCAACGCTCTTCAGATGCTGGACGGTCTGGCGCGCGGCTTCAGTTTGCTGGGCGTGGCCCTTGGCCTCGTGCCAGCGGGCAGCGACGATCACGGCCCAGACAAGAGCCGCCATCAGGGCGGCCACAACGCTGCCGTCGGGGCCCGTCGCGGTGTGGACAATGTCGCGGGCCGCGCTGCGCAAGGCGTAGGCGGTGCGGTCCTCGGCCCGGATCTGGGAGCGCTGGGCTCGTGCGAACGCCTTGGAGGCGGCATGGAGTTCGGCGCGCAGGTGGGCGGGTGCCTTCTGGGCGGTCGCTTCAAGGAGTTCACCGAGGGCGGTGATGTGGGCCTGGGCGTGGGTGTCGTCGGCGAGGTCGGTGTGGAGGGTGTCGAGGGCCTCGGTGGCTTGGTGCCAGGGGGTGGTGGGGCGGTTGCGGCGGGCGGTGGGGTGTTCCTCCGGCACGGCGCTTTCCAGGCGGGCCTTGATTTTGGGCAGAGTGAGGTCTGGGGCGATCTTCTTGCCGGGGTGGAAGATCTGCTCGCCTTGGCTGTTGAGGTCGCCGGGACGACCGACGGCGTAGCCGAGGAGATCACCCGACGGGCCGCGCCTGGCCTTGACGGGGATGCCGTCGGCTTCGAGGTAGGCGATGAATTCCTCGGCGTCGGCCACGTGCGGGATGGCAGCACGGATGCGGTCTTCGAGCCACTCGGGGCTGGTCTGGTCCCAGCCCAGCCGCTGGGCCTTATGCATCTCGGCCTGGGTGGGCCGGCGGGTGCCGGTGCGGTCGCCCTTCTTCAACTGCCTGAGCCCGTAGTCCCTTTCGATCTCGCGGCAGGCGTCACCGACGCGCAGGCCGCTGTCGTGGAGTTTGGGGCGGCGTCCGTCCTCGCGAACGGTGGTGGCGAGGATGTGGATGTGGTCGTCGGCGTGGCGTACGGCGATCCAGCGGCAGGCCAGGTCGTCACCTTCGGGCGCGATGCCGGCCGCGATCACGATGCGCTGGGCGATCTCGCCCCACTCGGCGTCGGACAGGTAGCGGTCCTCGGGTGCGGCGCGGACGGCGCAGTGCCAGACGTGGTCGGTGACCTGCTGGCCGAACTCACTGTTGCGCAGCCTTACGGGCTCGTCGAGGTAGTGGCCGAGTTCGGTCAGGGTGGCGTTCTCGCTGCGGCCAGGATCGGGCATGGCGAGCATCGCGAAGGCGGCCACGATGTGCGGATCGAGGTGCTCGTCGTGCCGACCAGGTCCATAGAGGTAGGCGAGCAGACCGCGGGTCTTGGTCCCCGTGGCTTTGATGGCGGCGATCACGCGGCCAGGTCCTCTGTCGGGTCGGCGGGCTCGCGCAGAGCCTCGGCGATCAAGGTCAGCAGGTGGTCAAGTTCGTCGAGCCTCTGGCGTATGTCGGGTGGGGTGAGGTCGCTGTTGAGCGCTCGGGCGATCTGGTTGACGTTGACGCCGATCCGGTTGAGCTGGCGCAGCACCTGGGCGCGGAACATGTGGGTGCGACGGCGGTCCTCGGACAGGGGCAGGTTCGCGGTGAAGCGGCCGTCGAGGAAGGCGACGACGACGTCGGCGCAGAACCCGGCCTCTCCCTTGTAGCCGTGCTCGGCGGTGGTCTCCCGGAGGCGTGCACGCTCGTCGGTGCGGAACTGCAGGGGGCCAACGCGTTCCGTGCGCTTGTCACCCGTGTAGCGGCGGATCGTGGGCTGCGCGCTCTTCACGGTGGGCTCGCCGGCGGCAGCGCTGTCTTCGCGTACGGGGCGGAGGATGGCGCGCTGGACGGCGTGGAGCGTGCCCGGCTCAGGGCCGCCCTCGGGCCCGACATCCTGGCCCGGCGCCCCCTGGCGCTGGGCCTCCTCCACCACCCCCGGGGCGGAGGTACCCGAGATCCGGCCTTGAGTCGGACTCGGGGTACTACTGGCTCCGCCCGGGGCAGCCCGCCCGAACGCGCGGCGCCAACGGTCCATCAGCGTAGGGGACTTCGTCAGCGGCATCGGCTCGTCGGAAGTGTTGTCGGGGTGGTACGGGTCGTGCTTCATGGACGGTTCTCCGGAGAGGGGTGGGGAGGGCATGCGGATCACCGAGAAGATCGGATGGAGTTCGGACGGTTACCGCCTCATCCACAGGTGTGGACGATCGCGCGTTACGTGGCGGCGGTGACCGGCGGGCCGGGTGACCGGAAGGGTTCCGGTCACCCGGCAGCGGTTCCGTTCAGCCGCTGGGCCGATGGGTCGCGGCGGAGGGTTCGAGTTCGGCCCGGAGGATGTCCATCACCTCGGTCAGTCGCTCACTGCCGACTGTCAGCCCTTTGTCCTCAACTGCCGTCCGGACGACGGCCCGGGTGAGCTTGCCCTGCTCAGCGGCAGCAGCCCGGCCGATCTCCACGAGTACCTCAAGCGGGGCGCCGGGCGGACGGCCACCGCGCGACTTGCCTGCGGCAGCGGAGGCGGACGATTCCGGCGACGGGACGGATACGGCGGCCGAGGGCTCAGCGACCGGGCCGGGTTCAACCAGCAGATCGGCAGGCCCGACGCGCGTGACCGGGGGAGCCTCGCCGGACTGGCCGACCGTGGTGGTCAACGGCTCGGTGAGCTGGACGGATGTGGTGACCGGTGGTTCCGGCGCCTGCGCTGAACCGGTGGCCGGATGATCGGCGTCAGGCTGCACGACGTGCTCGTGGAGCTGCCGCATCAGCACGCCGAAGGCCACCATCGCGGCGGCCGGGGGAACCGCGGCGACCACGTAGTCAAGCAAGGGGACACTGCCGACTTCGCGCGTACCGGTCACCCCGGCCACGTTGAGCCCGATGGAGCCGACCGATCCGATGGCGGTCACTCCGATGGCCCACAGGTCCGTGACCTGGCGCAGGCCCGCACGGAGCATGAGGAGCTCGCCCACGACGATGAACGCGTCCAGCGTCGCGGGCCACGCCCATCGGCGGGTCGGCGAGTCGCGGAGTCCGTGCTGGGCGGCGACCTCGGCCAAGTGGGCGTAGGAGAGCCAGAACGCACCGGCGGTCAGGGCCACGATGACGACGCCGGCCGCGCGGAGCACGTACTGCTCCGCGGTGAGCTTCGTCTTCGCCGACTGCTCCTGACCGGGCCGGTCTCCGCGCGGCGGGCGGTGTCGGCGACGGGACATGCGAGGGATCCTCAAGCGGGATACTCCTGGGGTAGTGGTGTGGTGCGTCTTTGCCGTCTTGGCCGTTGCAGGCGCAGGTCACAGCGGGTACGGCAACCGCCTCGGCCCTCCGTCCCGGCAGGTACTGCCGACGTTGCGTTCCGAGTCGGAACACGCGCGGGAGGTCCTGGCGGGCCTGGCGTCGGTGTGACCGTGCCCCCGGGCCGGGACGGTGGCGTTGCGTCTTCCGTCCCGGCGGGCAGGGCTGCGACCTGCGGCGATACGGCAGGACGGCGGCGGACGGCACAAGACGGATACGGGCGGCGTCTTGGCGGGAGGGGTGCGACTGATGATCGCGTTCCCGTCTTGGCCCCGGTTGCCGTCTTGCCTGTAGGCCGTGTGACCTGCGAGATCACGGCAGGGACGGCAGGTACGGCAACCAGGGGGCGGGGCTCAGCCCTCGCCGCGAGCGGGGTCGGCGTCGACGGGGTGGACGGTGGGGCAGTACCGGCGCCAGGCGTCCAGGAACTTGTTGCGCATGTAGCCCTTGCGCTGGGTCCGGTCGGCCATCCGCACGTTGCCGGGCTTGATCCCGAACTCGCGCAGCAGCCTGCCCAGTTCACGGGCGGTCAGCCCTCCCCGCCCCCACTCCGCCCACGGAGCCTCCGCGTCCTGGCGCAGGTGGTGGAGGAGTTCCTCGGTGGACAGGCTGTCCGCCTCGCGCTGGGCGTAGAAGACCCGGCGGATGTCGGCGAGGATCCGCGCCCCGCTCGGGTGGTCCTCCTCGGCCGCCACTTCGGCGGCGACCATCCGCGCACACGCGAGGCGCGCCAGCCGGGGCCAGTGCCCGCCGGCCAGGTCGGCGACGATGACCAGGGGCTCCCACGTGTCGGCGGCACGGTCCTCGACCGGCATCTCCGGCTCCAGGTCCGCGGCCTCCTCCAGCAGTGGCCGGGCCCACGCGTGGATGCGGTCGCGCAGATCGTGCAGGGCCGGGATGTCGCGCCGCGAGCGGAAGGGCTTGACCTTCTCGCCCTCGGCCCTGCGCCTCATCCGGATCACCACCGACCGGTCCATGACCGTGTCCGGCAGATCGCCGATCCCCGCGATGGCCGCCATGGCGAAGGTGGCGAACTTGTGCGGGGTGTGATCGTTGCCGACGACCCGGGTCACATACCGGCCCCGCTGGTGACCGGCGTTGAGCAGGCCACGCGTCTCCTCGTTCTTCTCCGCCACCTTCGGGCCGAAGATGGTGTCGGCCTCGTCCACCAGCAGCGTCGGCGGCTCCTCCTCGGTGATCGACCGGAAGATCGCAGCCGGTGTGGTGTTGATGGTGAGCATCGGTTCGTGGACCGTCTCGGTCAGCACGTCCAGCAGCCGAGACTTGCCGCACCGCTTCGCCGGCCCCACCACCGCCAGACGCGGCGCGTGCTGCCACGCGGGTTGCAGGTGCGTCGCCGCCACCCACAAGGTGATCGCGTCCAGAGCCTCGGGCGAGGGCGGGATCACGAACTGGGCGATCTGCCCGCGCAGTTCGTCCAGCAGCTCCGAGCCGAGTGTCGGCTCCGCATCGGGTATTGCCTCCAGGCCGCTTGGAGTGTCCGCTTCGTCAGTGCTGCGGGCGCGCGCATCGTCGCTCGCGTCCGGATCGGCGTCTTCAGCCTGCGCGGCGCTCAGGTGGGCGCCGGGTCGGCCGGGGATGGCCGCTGCGGGCCAGATGGCCTGCGCGGGAGCGGAATAGGGCTCGGGGTTCTCGGGTTGCACTCGGCAGCTCCTCGTCTGGCGGTGGCGGGCTCGCACGCCCTTGCCGCCGGGTTGGTTCTTCCAGGGCCGTTCGGGGTTGCTCGGGCCTCCGGCGTTGCACCGCCGGGGGCTCACCCCTTTCTCGCGGGCGCCAGGCCATCGCGAGGGAACACGGACCGTACGTCCACGCCTGGCAACAGTCCAGCACTTCTGTGTCAGCTCAGCGCAGAAAGGCCTGCTACGGCTCCCGGCTGTCATGCGGCCAGGCCCAGCAGGGCCAGGAGGTCTGCGGTCACCACCCGGTAGGCGTTGCCCAGCCGCAGCACCCTGCAGGGGTACTGGCCGCGCTTCGCCAGCTCGTACCCCTTGCTCCGCCCGAGCCCCAGCGCCCGGTTACCTGTCTCCAGGTCAACGGCGGCGGGAAGCTCCAGCAGCTCCTCGCGACTCATGCCCTTCACCCGGCCGACGAGTTCGTTCTCGCGCATGCGCGCTCCATCCATGACTGAGCCCTCGGCGAACACGGCGATCGCGCTCGTCTCCAGGCCATGGAATCAACGGTAGGCAAGTTAATGTGTCTGCATGACACAACGCCGTTTGGATGCTGGAAGGGACAGGGACGAGGACGACGTCCCGGAGTGGGTGGACCAAGTGATGGCCACGGTGGCCGCCGAGGTCCGCAGACGGAGGAAGGAGCTGCGCATGAGCGCCCAGGACCTGGCCGACCGCTGCGAGGAAATCGGCCACCCGATCCCCCGCAACGTGATCGCCAACATGGAGTCCGGCCGCCGCGCCAACCTGCCCCTGGTCGACGTCCTCGTCCTCGCCGAAGCCCTGCGGACCTACCCGATCTGCCTGCTCTACCCCGTCGGCTACGTCGACCGAGTCCAGCGCCTTCCCCTGCAGCACTCCGACCCGACATGGGACGCCATGCGCTGGTTCACCGGCGACATCGAGGACTTCGGCATGGAAGACGACATGCTCCGCTCCTTCCGCGCACACGTCCGCCACCAGCGCGCCGCCCTGGCCGCTCTGAAGGGCGAGAAGCACGAGCGCTGGAAAGCCGAGACAGCACCCAACCAGGCCGAACGCGAGGAAGCCGTACTCGCCCAAGCCGACTACGCAGAGAGGGCGTTGGAAGCCAAGTACCGGCTCCGCAGCGCCCGTGCCTTCATCCGCGAAGACGGCGGCACGCCACCGACCCTGCCGCCGGAACTCGCCGACGTCGACCCACCCGAAACCGACCCCGACACCACCGAGGAAAACGATCTTTGAAGGGTTCCACCCACCGCCGCTGCTACTGCCGCGACCCCCACACCGGCAAGCCGCTCGGCAAGAAGTGCCCGAAACTCTCCAGCCGCAAGCACGGCTCGTACTCCATACGCCAGGAACTCCCACCCCGCGAAGACGGCACCCGCCGCTCCTTCAACCGCGCCGGCTACGACTCCCTGAAGACGGCTCAGGCCGACCTCGACCACGTCCGCGCTCTTCTCGCCCTGGCGGACAAGGATGACCCCGACAGCCTCCAGCGCCTCGTCGCCCTGCTGGAGGAGGTCGCCGCAGAGAAGGCCCCGCTGCCCGCCATCGAGGAGACCCGACGCCGCCTCAGGGCGGGCCTGGCCCTCCGTGGCAGTCTCACCGTCGGCGAGTGGCTCGACCAGTGGTTCGCCGCGAAGAAGCGCCGCAAGACCACGCTCAACGGCTACGCCTCCCACATCCGCGTCCACCTGAAGCCGCGCATCGGGCACGTACGCCTCGACCGCCTCAACGTCGGCCACCTGGTGGAGATGTTCGACGGGATTGCCGACGACAACGAGGTCATCGCGGCCGAGAACGAAGCCCGCCGCGAGCAGATCGCCCGCTGCAAGCCGAGCAAGCCCGGACGACCCGTGGGAGCCGAGCGGAAGCTGCTCGCAGCCGAACGGGCCAGGCTGGCGGAGATGAAGCCGTTCCGGAAGATCACCGGCCCGGCCACCCGGCAGGCGATCCGCCGCACCCTGCGCGCGGCGCTGAATTCCGCGATCGCCCAACAGCTGATCATCTTCAACCCGGCCTCCCACGTCGAGCTGGAGTCCGGCAGGCGCCCCAAGCCCCTCCTCTGGACCGAGGAGCGGGTCCGACGCTGGCGCGAGACGGGCGAGATCCCCGGCGCGGTCATGGTCTGGACCCCGCAGCAGTTCGGCGCCTTCCTGGACGCCGCCGAGGGTGACCGGCTGTACGCGGTCTTCCACCTGATGGGCACCCGCGGCCTCCGTCGCGGCGAGGCGGTCGGCCAGGACTGGCACGAGATCGATCTCGGCGCCGGCCTCATCACTCCGGCCAAGGAGATCGTGGTGGACGGCTGGGACCTCTACGAGTCCGAGCCGAAGACAGACGGCAGCGCGAACACGATCGCGCTCGACAGCATGAACATCGCCGTGCTGCGCGACCACAAGGCCCGCCAGGACAAGGAGCGTGCGGACTGGGGCGGCGCCTGGCAGGACACGGGCAAGGTCTTCACGAAGGAGGACGGCTCCTGGCTCCACCCCGAGACGGTGTCGGAGACCTTCCGCCGTATCCTCGCCACGACCGACCTGCCCCCCATCACCCTGCGGGACCTGCGCCACGTGGCCGCGACGCTCACGCACGGAGGCGGCGGCGACATCCACACGGTGAAGGAGACCCTCCGGCACTCCACCATCACGCTGACCTCGGACACGTACACGAGCCTGCTCCCGGAGCTCGACCGCGAAATCGCTGAGAAGGCAGCGAAGCTGATCCCGCGGTCTCGTCCGGCAGCCGCCGAACCGTCCGCCCCGGCAGCGTTCGATCCGCAGGCCACCGGCACATCCGCCCAGGCATCACACGGGGATTGAAGTCCCGGCCCGAAAAGCAGCGACCGGGCGTGGAGCCGCGTCACTCACTCGGCCTGGGATCACCCCACTCCTCTTCCTCCTCCATGTAACGGATGCCCTCATGGGACAGTGAGACGGTGGCGGGCGTCTTGTGCAACGTCCACTCGACGGTGATCAGGCCCTCGTCGGCCAGGTAGGCGCAGGCTGCGGACAGGTCGTCGTCGGGCAGCCGGAGCGCCTCGCGCAGTGCCGCCCCGCTGACCTCAGGTCGGTTGCGTTCCATGGCTCCGTAGAGTTGCCGGAGGACGGCCTTGCGGTAGGTCTTGCGTTCACGGAGTGTCGTCATGGCTGGCGCTCTCAGGCTGGTATCCGAGGCTGCTGATGCCGACAGGCAGTCGGCCTTGCGGCCTCGCTCAGAGCCTCCGCCGCCCGGGTGCCCCGCCGCGCAGCCCCTCATGCGGCTTCCCCTCGCTGTATGCGGGCGTCCCGGCGATTCCCGGCGACGCCGATGCTCGCGGTGATGGGGAGTAGCGTGGTCAGAAGCGAGGCGGATCCCGTGTTCGCACCGGATCCCGGACAGGTGGTCCTCCATGACCGGCTCCGACACATCCCCTGGTTCCAGGCACCTGCCGAGCGGTGTGCACCATGCCGTGCGGCCGGGGAGTGCACTGCTCCGGCTGGAGACGACGGCATCGCGCGAAGGCGTCCTCGACGGGGCGTGGTGGCCGCGGTCGCGCGACATCGGTGCCGAGCTGCCCGCGCTGCTGAGCGCCCTCACCGAGCACCTGGGCCCCCTGACCCGCGTCGGGCTGGATGCCACGGCCTGGGAGGGGCTGCCGACCCGGATCGTCGTCGGCGACCACGTGGTACACGTGGACTCCTTCCCGGTGGGTGACGACACGGTCCTGATCACCCGGGGCGACCGGGACCTCTTCTCGCTGCTGGTGGTCCCACCGGACACGCCGCCCGAGGCCGCCCGCGCGGCGATGGCACAGGCCGTCCTGGCCGGCAACGTCAGCGAGGCGGAGCAGATCCTCATCGACACGGGAAGCGGGCAGAGGCCGTCCGGCTGACCCCTGTCGTGGCCGGTGGTGCGGTCAGCCGCGCCACTCCACCAGGAGCAGCGTCGCGTCGTCCGTCGTGTGTCCGCCCCGCGCCCGCTTGAGGGTGTGCGACAGGGAGCGCGCCACCGCCCGGACCCCGCGACCGGTCCTCTCCAGCCGGTTCACCCAGTCGATCAGCTGGTCCTCACCGAACTGCTCCTCACCCACGGCGTGTTCCTCGATCAGTCCGTCCGTGAAGCAGAGGACGCGGTCTCCGCGCTCCAGGTCCAGCTCGCCGACCTCTGGCTCCGCGCCGCCCATGCCGACCGGGAGGGTCGTGGGGACGTCCAGCCGACACATGACGCGGTGATCGCGCACGAGTATCGGTGGCGGGTGTCCCGCATTGACCCAGTGCATCCGCCCCGTGGCCGTGTCCAGCCGCATCATCTGGGCGGTGACGAAGTGGTCCGGGCCGAACTGGTGTACCACGGCGACGTCCATGGCGGCGTAGATCTCCGACAGGCCGGTGCCGAGGCGGCGGGCGTGACGGTAGGCGCCGATGGCCACGGTGGCCATGGTGGCCGCTCCCAGGCCGTGCCCCATCGCGTCGATCATGGCCACGTGGAGGATGTCACCGTTGAGCGCGTAGTCGAAGCTGTCCCCCGCCACGTCGTAGGCGGGCTCCAGGATCCCGGCCACGGCGACCCGCGGCATGACCATGGCCAGAGGCGGCAGCAGGGACCACTGGACCTCGGCGGCGACGCTCATCGGCTCACCGCGGCGGGTGGAGAAGAACAGGTCGGAGTAGCCGTGCTTGGTCACCAGCAGGTCGGCAACCAGGCCGGAGAGCCTGGCCAGCAGCCGCCGGTCGTCGTCATCGACCCGGTCCAGCGTCACGGCCATGACGCCCACCTGGTCGCCGCCGTCCAGCAGCGGCAGGTGGACCCGTACGCCGTCGGCCTCGGGCACCTCGACGGGCTGGGCATCGAGAAAGCACCGGCCCGCGACGGAAGCGTCGATGTCCTGCGGATCCCCGCCCGTGAGGCCCTCACCGCGCAGAGGTACGAGCAGCAACTGGCCGTAGTCCTGGAGCAGCACCTGCGGACGGCGGCCGCCGAGCCGCTCCACCACGTCGGCGACCAGCGGTCCGATGAGGTGGGGCGGGAGCTCGTGCGCCCGGTCGAGAACCGCCCCCAGAAGCGCTTCCCCGAAGCTCTCGGAGCGGTCCGTGCCCGGTTCGGCCGTCATCCCGCTCACCCGCTGTGATCCACATGGACACCGGCGGCGGGGTCGGCCGGCGAAAGGACTACCCGTCCCATCACTCCATCATGGGCCGTGCTGTTCCCCCGCGCCCTCCCGGCCGAAGCCGTCCTCGACATGTGCCAAGGTGCGCTGAGCCGACAGCGGATTCCACGGATCGGCGGCGGCGGTCAGCAGGCGTTCGGCGGTTCCGGCCGGCTCGTCGGGCGGGACGACCAGCAGCTCCCAGCGCCCCAGGGTGCCGCAGTCCAGGGTGATGGCATGCTCCTCGGCGGTGGCGTCGCTCAGGACGACCTCGATCACGTGGTCCGGCGCCGACACGGTCAGTGGCGCGTCAGGCCAGGCCGCAGCGCCGACCGTGACGCGGGTGACCGTGCCAAGGCCGGGGTCGAGCGAGCCCACGAGCGCGGGCAGCTCCAGTTCCAGGGCGTCGCAACGCGGCCACCACGCTCCGTCCAGCGGGCCGTGGCTGGCCTCCGGCGTGAGCCTCAGCCGGGCCAGCGGCATCCTGTACGTGTGCGCGTCACTCGGCGGCCGGTCTCCTGCGGGCGGTGTGGGGGAGTCCATCGTGCGATCCCGTCCGGGCGGCCTGGAGCTGCCCTCGTTCGCCACTCGCCGGGAACGGCGCTGTCCTGATCATGCGCCCGACATGCTCTCGGTGTCTTCAAGGCTACGCCCGGCCTGGACGGGCGGCCCGAGGCGCTGGAAGCGACGGTCCGCTTCCCCGGAACAGGGTCAACACGCAAGGAGCACCCCGACCGGGCAGCCCGACCATCTCCCCGTGGTTCCGCCAGCCCCACGAGTCGTAGGCGGCTCGTCCGGCCCGGTCAGCCGGATTCAGCAGGGCCAGTCCGAGCTCTGTGCGCTCATCGGCCAGCAGACGCTGTTGCAGACGGCGGCCGATGTCGCGGCGCTGTGGGTGCTGGTGCGCCACGACCTGAGTGAGGAGCAGGAACCGGGCACAGCCGGTGAGCCGTTGGACGCTCTCCTGCAACCCCTGCTCGGACCGGCTGACGGAAGTCACCGGAAACCCGAAGACGCACCCCACCAACACCGTCGTCTCGGCCACCAGCAGCGCGAAGCCAGGCCGTCGGGCGCTGACGGCAAGCCGCCGCAGGAAGTCGTCCCGCATGAAGGGGCCGGCCACGGCCAGGTCGGCGATGTCCTCGCTCATCCCCTCCACCTGCCGGCGAGTCAGCCTGCGCAGGCGGATCCCGTCCTTGACGACCGACGCATCGGCGCGGTCGCCGGACGTCTGCGTGCCGCCGGCCGACGGACCCGCCGCGGACGTGTCCAGCAGATCGCGGAGCAGGGGCGCGGAGCCGGTGAAGGCGAGGAGCCGGGTGATCTGCGCGCACGGATGGTGCAGGTGCAGGCAGGCGTGCACGCGGCCGGCATGCCGTGACGCCGTCAGGAAAACGTCCAGGCCCTTGGCGTCACAGGAGCCGACCGTGGTGAGATCTACGTCGATGGCGGTCATGCCGTCGCGCAGGCACTGCTCCAGCGCGGCCCGCAGCAGGGGCGCCGAGGCCGGCCAGATGTCGCCGACGAGCGTGACGAGGGCCCGCTCCCCCCGGTCACGCCGGTGGATGTCCAGGCGCTGCACGGCCATCACCCCGCCCTTCGGCAGGGAAACGCAACGACCAGGGAAGGGTGCGGAGTTGTTGTGATCGCGGCGGGCATGATGCCGACCCGTCTCCGCACCGCCGCTCGGACGGCCCGGGGTTCGTCTCTCGCCGAGGACGACCCGGCAGGACGGCCGGATTGCGTGATGCCCTCGGTATCTCCACCGTACGCCGCCGGCCGACTCGACCCGCAGCACCGGACGGGCTCACCCGTAAGGCCCGTAAGGAGCGCACCGCCTGCCGAGGCTCATGGAGACATCCGGGGCAGACGGCCCACTCGTGGGGCACACTGCCGTACCTCACGCCCGCCGGGTATCCGCTGAGGGCGGTCTCACACAAAACCGCCGCAGGTGGCCGCGCTTCCCGCTCACGCATCGCTCACGCAGGAGCCCGGAAACGAAGCAGCGTCCGAGCCAGCTGACGCCGGCTCGGACGCTGCGTAGCAGGTCAGGGGCCATATCCCCCGCCTACCAGCCGTAGGCCCTGTGGGACTCGAACCCACAACCAATGGATTAAAAGTCCACTGCTCTGCCAATTGAGCTAAGGGCCCAGGCGATGTTGCCTCCCCGAGCATAGCGGGACGTGGCCGTCTCTCCGATCGGGTATCGGGGACACGGCCACGTCGGACGGGTGAACAGGCCGGGAGTGTTACGGATCGACCGGTTCGGGCGCACCCCTGCGGCTCGCCTCGCGGGCCAGCGTGCGTTCGTGGTCCGGATTCAGGAACCAGTGCCGCGCGGAGGCCACCCACCACAGCGCCGCGAAGCCGAGGACCACCAGGACCGCGACGGGGGCGTAGTTGAAGGTCTCCCAGGTGACCGGCGAGACCTGCGGCAGCATGAACAGGATCGTGATGATCCCGACCCAGGCCACCGACACCACGCCGATCACTCCGGACCAGCGGCCCAGGTGCCACGGCCCCCGCTGGAAGTCGTCGCCCTTGCGCACCCGCAGCAGCGTCGGGATGACGTACGCGATGTAGAGCCCGATCACCGCGATCGACGTCACCGCCGCGTAGGCCGTGTAGTTGATCAGATACGGCAGCCCGAGCACCAGCGCGCCCGCCGCCGCCAGCCACACCGCCGCGACCGGCGTCCGTGTGCGCGGGCTCACGGTGTGCCACACATGGGAGTAGGGCAGCGCGCCGTCCCTCGAAAACGCGTAGATCATGCGGCTGTTGGCCGTCACCGACGCCATCCCGCAGAACAGCTGCGCCCCGACCACCACCAGCAGGAGCAGCTTGCCGGCGGTCGCCCCCAGCGCGTCGAGCAGGATCTGGGCGGGCGGCGCGCCGGTCGGGGAGGCGAGGGCGCCGTTGTACGACTGGATGGCGAAGGTGAAGCCCAGCAGCAGCACGAAACCGGCTATCCAGGACGTCCAGATGGACCGCACGATCCCCTTCGGGCCCGCCGTCGACGCCTCGTGCGTCTCCTCCGTCATATGGGCCGAGGCGTCGTACCCGGTGAAGGTGTACTGGGCCATCAGCAGGCCGAGCAGGACGACGTACACCCCGCTCCCCCAGCCCGTGTTGTTGACGAACTCGCCGAACACGAAGGACGCGGACTGGTGCTTGTCGGGGACGAAGGTCAGCGCGCCGACGATCAGCGCCACGCCCAGCACGTGCCACCACACGCTCACGCTGTTGAGCAGGGCGACGATCCGCACGCCGAAGGTGTTGAGCAGGCCGTGCAGCAGCAGGATCCCGGCGAACAGCAGCACGGTCCGGCCCGGGGTCACCTCGAAGTCGAACTGGAGGTTCAGATAGGCGCCCAGGAAGGAGGCGGCGCCGAAGTCGATGCCGGCCGTCACCGCGACCTGCCCGAGGACGTTGAACCAGCCCGTGAACCAGGCCCAGGCCGCGGCCGTACGGGGCGGGGCGAGCCGGTGCGCCCAGAAGTACAGGCCCGCCGACGTCGGGTAGGCCGAACAGATCTCGGCCATCGACAGGCCGACGAACAGCGTCATCAGCCCGACCGCGACCCAGCCCCAGGTGATCACCGCGGGGCCGCCGGTGTTCATGCCGAAGAGATACAGCGTCAGGCAGCCCGACAGGACCGAGATGATCGTGAAGGAGACCGCGTAGTTGGAGAACGCCGACATACGGCGGGCGAGAACCTGCGTGTAGCCGAGCTGGGCCAGCCGTTCTTCGTCCGTCAGCCCGCTCGCTCTGGCGTCATCTGTCATGTCCCCAGCGATTCCCCCACCGGGGGCGTGACACACCTCACAACTTGGCCAGAAAACGACGGAGCGCCGTGACCCCGGTGGGGGCCACGGCGCTCAGCGCTCTTAGGCGTCGGCCGCGTCAGCCGTTGCGCTTCCAGCGCGGCTTGTCCTCGCGGCGGCCGAAGGAGCCCGTGCCGCGGTGGTCGTCGCGGCGGCCGTACGGGCGGTCGTGGCCGGCGGAGCGGAAGCCCGGACGGTCGTCGCGGCGGTCGCGGTTGAACGGACGGTCGCTGCCGCGGTGTCCGCCACGCTCGTCACGGCGGTCGAAGGAACGGGGCGCGCGGTCGTCGCGACGGAAACCGCCACGGTCGTTGTCACGGCGCTCGAAGGAACGGCCGCCGCGGTCACGGTCGAAGGAACGACCGCCACCGTCACGGTCGAAGGAACGACCACCACGGTCACGGTCACCGTCGCGGCGCTCGTCCCGGCGGAAACCGCCACGCTCGCCGTCACGACGGTCATCGCGACGGAAACCGCCACGGTCGTTGTCGCGACGCTCGAAGGAACGGCCGCCACGGTCACGGTCGAAGGAACGCCCACCACGGTCGCGGTCACCGTCGCGGCGCTCGTCCCGGCGGAAACCGCCACGCTCGCCGTCACGACGGTCGTCACGGCGGAAGCCACCACGGTCGTTGTCGCGACGCTCGAAGGAACGGCCGCCACGGTCACGGTCGAAGGAACGACCACCACGGTCGTACGAGGACGAAGTCTCCGTACGCACCTCACGCTCGGCCCGCTCGACGTCCTGCGCCACCGGCTGCTCGGGCAGCGACACCTCGACGGCCTCGGCCGCCGCCGGCCCCTCGACGGTCACGGTCTCGCCGCGCTCGCGGGCGACCAGGCCCACCAGCCGGTCGGCCTCCTCACGCAGCTCGGTCGCGCGCCGCTGCGCCCGCTCCAGCTGCTTGGTGAGGTGGGCGACCTCGCGCTCGGCCTGCTGCGCCGCGTTGGCCGCGGACTCGGACTGGACCTCGGTCATCGAACGGGCGCCGGTGATCTCGGCGACCTCCGGCTCGAAGGCCGTACCGGAGTTGATGATGTGACGGCCGGCGTCGACGCCCGCGTCCTCCATCAGCCGGAAGATCTGGCGGCGCTGGTGCGGCAGGGAGAGGGAGACCACGGTGCCGGTGCGGCCGGCACGCGCCGTACGGCCCGCACGGTGGAGGTAGTCCTTGTGGTCGCCGGCCGGGTCCACGTTCAGCACCAGGTCGATGCCGTCGACGTGGATGCCGCGCGCCGCGACGTCCGTGGCGACCAGGACGTTGACGTACCCGTCCTTGAAGTCGGCCAGCGTCCGGGTCCGCGCGCCCTGCGTCATACCGCCGTGCAGCGCGTCCGCCTTCACGCCCGCGTCGCGCAGCTGCTCGGCGACACGGTCGGCGCCCAGCTGGGTGCGGACGAAGATGATGGTGCGGCCCTTGCGGGAGGCGATCGCGGCCGTGACCGGCGCCTTGTCCTTGGGCTTCACGATCAGGATGTGGTGCGACATGGTCGTCACCGCGCCCTGCGCCGCGTCCACCTCGTGGCTGACCGGGTTGTTCAGGTACCGGTCGACAAGGGTCTTGATCTCGTTCTCCATCGTCGCGGAGAAGAGCATCCGCTGACCGCCCGCCGGGACCTGGTCGAGCAGCTCCGTCACCTCGGGCAGGAAGCCCAGGTCGGACATCTGGTCGGCCTCGTCGAGAACGGCGATCTGCACGTCCTCCAGGGAGCAGGCACCGCGGTTGATGATGTCGCGGAGACGGCCGGGGGTGGCGACGAGGATGTCGACGCCGCGCTCGAGGGCGTAGATCTGGTTGCCCATCGACGTACCGCCGCAGACGACCTTCATCTTCAGGCCCACGACGTCGCCGTACGGCTGCAGCGCGTCCGCGACCTGCATCGCCAGCTCACGCGTCGGCGTGAGGATGACGGCGCGCGGCTTGCGCTTCTCGGTGTGCCCGCCGGCCAGCGTGGCCAGCGTCGGCAGACCGAACGAGAGAGTCTTGCCGGAGCCGGTGCGGCCACGGCCGAGGATGTCCTTGCCGGCCAGGGCGTCCGGGATGGTCGCCGCCTGGATCGGGAAGGGGACCGTCACGCCGTTCTGGGCGAGCTTGCGCACCACGCCCTCGGGGAGACCGAGGTCCGCGAAGGTGGCCTCGGGAGCGTCCTCGGTGCCCTCGTTCTCGGGCACGACGACGTGATCAGTACTGGAAATGGACATGCGTATGCGAAACCTTCCGGAGTCTCGTCGGCACGCGCCCGTCAACTCCGTGATTCGCAATACGACCGCCTCTATGCGGTCCGCCACGGCAAGGGAGAGTACGCGCCACACGGCGCGCTCTGCGATGGCGCCGGGCAAATGGGATCAAACGATCTACCACCATACGCACCCACCACCCTCGAAGGCAAACCGATCCCCGTAGACGTACGTCACACCGCAGCGCCCCCCTAGGGCCCCGTCCCCTCGTGCGCGGACGACGACGGCTCGGCAACCGTCGGCTCCGGCGTCGGGGACGCGGGCGGCTCCGACGGCGACGGCTCCGGTTCCGCCGTCCGCGTCGCGGTGGGCTGCGCGTCGGGCGGCGACGGCATCCCGGGCCCGGCCTGTTCCCCCGGCGTCGGCACCGCCTGGGAAGCCCCGCTCGCGGCCCCGGACGCCGAAGCGGACGCCGACTCCCCCGGCTTGCCCTTGCCTCTGCCCTTGTTCTTGCCTTTCCCGCGCCGTCCGTCGGCCGCCGCCCCGAGTCCCGAACCGCCGCCCGACGCCCCCGATCCCCCGTCCAGCGCCTCCCCGCCCCGCGGCCCGGCGGAGTGGGACGGCTTCGCGCCCCCGCCTCCGTCGTCGCCCACGCTCACGCAGCCGGCGGCAGCGGTGACGGCCATGACCGTGGCAGCCAGACGAACGGGTACGTACAAGGGGCGCACGGGAGCCACCTCCGAGGGCGGGCGCGGATGAAGGGCCAACCTGCCCAACTCCCGCCGCCCACAAGAGGACACGCGCACCGGAGGCGAGAACCTCAGGCGTGGGAGCGGCTCACCCGTACCCGAGCGCGTGCAGCCGAGCGTCGTCGATCCCGAAGTGGTGCGCGATCTCATGGACCACCGTCACCTCGGTCTCCTCGACGACCTCCTCCCGCGACGTGCACATCCGCAGCGTCGGGCCGCGGTAGATCGTGATCCGGTCCGGCAGCACACCCGCGTACCACTCCCCGCGATCGGTCAGCGGAGTCCCCTCGTACAGTCCGAGCAACTCGGGATCGTCCGCCGGGGGCTCGTCCTCGACGAACACCGCGACGTTGTCCATCAGCCGCGTCAGCTCCGGCGGAATCCGGTCCAGCGCCTCGGCGACCAGTTCCTCGAACTCCTCGCGCGTCATCTCCAGCACAGACCCATTGTCCGGTACGACGCCCCGGCGGCCCTCGCACGAGCGGCACGAGCCGACACGAGCCCGCCCGGCATAACGGCGCCGCTACGTGGGCATACGGGATCAATGGTCCGCGTCCCCGTCGCCGTCCGTCAAGCCCTGGCCGCCGTACGAAGGTTCCCCCGCACTCCCGGGAACTCCCCCACCCGCCGTCCCCGCCCGACCCTCGAACTCGTCGCCCAGCCCCACCCCTGGACCCGCGCCATCGGCCTAATCGCGGTCGTCCTTGTCGGCGCCTGGCTGGGGCTGCTGATCGTCGGCAATGTACGGACGCCCGTCGGCCCCATGAACACGACCATGACCCTCCGGCCGTCACTCACCGGCGGCACGAAGATCAACGTCTCACCGCTCGGCGCCCTCACCCTCGACAGCCACCACGCCCCGGTACGCCTCGACGTGAACGTCGACCAGCTCGACCCCGACCGCTCCCAGGCCCTCGTCGACCACCCCGAGCGCATCTCCGGCCTCCAGGACGAGGTCACCCACGACGTCCGGCACGGCACGCTGGATCTCGCCCTGCGCTCGGGCGTGGCCGTCGTCTCCGGCGCCACCGCCCTCGGCCTCGCCGTCTACCGCCGCCCGCGCCGCGCCCTCGCAGCCGGCGGCCTCGCCCTCACCCTCCTGGCGGCCTCCGGAGCCTCCGCGTACGCCACCTGGAACCCGGAATCCGTCCTGGAACCGAAGTTCTCCGGGCTCCTGTCCTCCGCTCCGTCCCTCGTCGGCAACGCCCGCAGCATCGTCACCGAATTCAACGTCTACCAGCAGGAGTTGGCCCGCCTGGTGACGAACGTGACCAAGCTGTACGACGTCACCTCCACCCTGCCCGCCTACCAGCCGGACCCCAGCACCATCCGGGTGCTGCACGTCTCCGACATCCACCTCAACCCGGCCAGCTGGAAGATCATCGGCTCGCTGGTGCAGCAGTACAAGGTCAATGTGATCGTCGACTCCGGCGACACGATGGACCACGGCACGGCTGCGGAGAACGGCTTCCTCGACCCCATCGCCGACCTCGGCGCCCCCTACGTCTGGGTCCGCGGCAACCATGACTCGCTCGTCACCCAGCGCTATCTCGAAGACATCAAGAACGTCCACGTCCTCGACGACGGCCGGGCGCGGACCATCGCCGGCCTGCGCTTCGCCGGCATCGGCGACCCCCAGTTCACCCCCGACCGCTCCACCACACCCGGCGCCAGCGCGTCCCAGGAATGGGCCGGTGCCCGCCTCGCCGCGGCCCTGCGCGCCCAGCGGACCGCCGGCACCCCCGTGGACATCGCCGTCGCCCACGAACCGTCGGCGGCCCGCCGGACGGACGGCGAAGTCCCCCTGGTCCTGGCCGGACACCTCCACCACGAGGAGATGGAGGTGATGAAGAACGGCACCCGCCTGCGCATCGAAGGCTCGACCGGCGGCAGCGGGCTGCGTGCGGTCGAGGGCAAGTACCCCGACCCGATCCAGGCGTCGATTCTCTACGTGGACCGCGCCACCCACCGCCTCCAGGCGTGGGACGAGATCGAACTGGGCGGCCTCGGCCTGACGACGGCGGAGGTCAGCCGCCACCTCCCGGAGGAGAACCTGCCGGGAGCACGGACAACACCGCCCACCCCGTCGGGCACACCCTCGACCACGGGCTCGACCAGCCCTTCGGGCACACCCTCCCGCACGCCTGGGCAGGTAGCCCGTTAAACGGTTTTGGCGATACCTCCCGCCATCCCATATGCTTCTCACGTCCCCGACGCGCTGCGAAGCGCCCAGGCGGGCCGATAGCCCTCATCGTCTAGCGGCCTAGGACGCCGCCCTTTCAAGGCGGTAGCACGGGTTCGAATCCCGTTGGGGGCACGCAGTACCGTGTGCGACACTTACGTCCGTTGGTTCGCACACAACCACACCGGGTCCTGTGGAGCAGTTTGGAGTGCTCGCCACCCTGTCAAGGTGGAGGCCGCGGGTTCAAATCCCGTCAGGACCGCCGAGGTTTCTCAGGAGACCTCGTGGCTGGGTAGCTCAGTTGGTACGAGCGTCCGCCTGAAAAGCGGAAGGTCGCCGGTTCGACCCCGGCCCCAGCCACAACCGAAGGCCCCGTCCACGTGGACGGGGCCTTCGACGTTCTGGTCAGTTGTGTCCTGGCGGGGCATGGCCCGCGGGGTTCCGGTTGTCGGTGTCCTGGTTCAGGCCGCCGCCGGTGCAGGTCGGCTGCTGGCCGCCGGGCTGATCGCCGCCGTTGTTGGTGGAGCGGGACCGGGCGCGGTACGGGCTGCTCGCTGTGGTGCTGAGCAATCCGGCGATCTCGGGCGTCGCGATCTTCGGGGTCTGGCGGCTCGACGGCGACAAGGCGGTGATCGTCGGTGTCCTGACGGCCGCGTTCACCGCGGTGAGCAGCATGACCACGGCGTATCTGGGGATCAAGGCCGTGTCCAACACGGCGAAGTCCATCGCTCTGGGCGACACCGGCTCCCGCCGCGCCCAGGCGGCACCCACATCGACGACGCCACCACACCTCTGACGAGGCCGTTCAGGCCGATCCGGGGTCTGGGGGCAGAGCACCCAGGGACGGTCACCGCGGCCCACCAGCCCCGCCGAACCGCCGGAGGCAAAAGCGTTCGCCACGCATTTCCCCGGGATGAGATCCTGGACCGCGTATGTCTACGCATCCCGCCCCCGGCACCTCCGCCCTCGGCACCCTCGCCCCTCGCCTGACCGAGCTGTCCCTGCGCGATGCGCATCTGCTCGGGCGCAGGCTCGAAGGCGCGCGCAAGATCCGTAAGCCGGAGGCGCGTGCCGCGGTTCTGGCCGAGATCGAGACGGAGGTCGGCAGGGCCGAGGCCCGGATCGGCGCACGGCGGGTCCGCGTGCCCGCGGTGACGTATCCCGAACAGCTGCCCGTCAGCCAGAAGAGGGACGAGATCGCGGCGGCCATCCGTGATCATCAGGTCGTCATCGTCGCCGGTGAGACCGGTTCCGGGAAGACGACGCAGATCCCGAAGATCTGTCTCGAGCTGGGGCGCGGGGTCCGCGGCATGATCGGGCACACCCAGCCCCGCCGTATCGCCGCGCGCACGGTCGCCGAGCGGGTGGCGGAGGAACTGGCCACGCCGCTGGGCGAGGCCGTGGGCTGGAAGGTGCGGTTCACCGACCAGGTGAACCCCGACGCCACCTTCGTCAAGCTGATGACGGACGGCATTCTGCTCGCCGAGATCCAGACGGACCGCGAGCTGCGCGCCTACGACACGATCATCATCGACGAGGCCCACGAGCGGTCCCTCAACATCGACTTCCTGCTCGGCTATCTCGCCCAGCTGCTGCCCAAACGGCCGGATCTGAAGGTCGTGATCACGTCCGCGACGATCGATCCCGAGCGTTTCTCGCGGCACTTCGGCGATGCGCCGATCGTCGAGGTCAGCGGCCGGACGTATCCGGTCGAGGTGCGCTACCGGCCGCTCCTGGAGGAGGACGGGGACGACGCCGACCGGGACCAGATCACCGCGATCTGCGATGCGGTCGAGGAGCTCCAGGCCGAGGGCAAGGGCGACATCCTCGTCTTTCTCTCCGGTGAGCGGGAGATCCGGGACACCGCGGACGCCCTCATCAGGAAGAACTACCGCTTCACCGAGGTCCTCCCGCTCTACGCCCGGCTCTCCCACGCCGAGCAGCACCGGGTGTTCCAGCCGCACACCGGCCGAAGGATCGTTCTGGCGACCAACGTCGCCGAGACGTCGCTGACGGTCCCGGGCATCAAGTTCGTCATCGACCCCGGCTTCGCCCGGATCTCGCGCTACAGCCATCGCACCAAGGTCCAGCGGCTGCCGATCGAGCCGGTGTCCCAGGCGAGCGCCAACCAGCGCAAGGGCCGCTGCGGGCGGACCAGCGACGGTGTCTGCATCCGTCTGTACGGCGAGGACGACTTCAACGCCCGTCCGGAGTTCACGGACGCGGAGATCCTGCGTACCAACCTGGCGAGTGTCATCCTCCAGATGACCGCGGCCGGCCTCGGCGACATCGGGAAGTTCCCGTTCATCGACCCGCCGGACCATCGCAACATCCGCGACGGCGTGCAGCTCCTTCAGGAGCTGGGCGCGCTGGACCCGGCGCAGAAGGACGTCCGCAAACGGCTCACGCAGACCGGCCGGAAGCTGGCCCAGCTGCCGGTCGACCCGCGGCTGGCCCGGATGGTCCTGGAGGCCGACAAGAACGGCTGTGTGCGCGAGGTCATGGTCATAGCGGCCGCGCTGTCCATCCAGGACCCGCGCGAGCGCCCGTCCGACAAGCAGGCGCAGGCGGATCAGCAGCACGCCCGTTTCAAGGACGAGACGAGCGACTTCCTCGCCTATCTCAACCTGTGGCGCTATGTGCGGGAGCAGCAGAAGGAGCGGGGCTCGTCGTCCTTCCGGCGGATGTGCAAGCAGGAGTACCTGAACTTCCTGCGCATTCGCGAGTGGCAGGACATCTACAGCCAACTCCGCACGGTCGCCAAGCAGATGGGCATCCACCTCGACGAGGAGGACGCCCCCGCCGACCGCATCCATGTGTCCTTGCTCGCCGGTCTGCTCTCGCACATCGGCATGAAGGATGTGAAGGAGGGCGCGAAGAACGAGTACCTGGGCGCCCGCAACGCCAAGTTCGCCGTCTTCCCGGGCTCGGCCCTCTTCAGGAGACCCCCGCGCTTCGTGATGTCGGCCGAGCTGGTGGAGACCTCCCGGCTGTGGGCCCGCGTCAACGCGAAGATCGAGCCGGAGTGGGTCGAGCCGCTCGCCGGGCACCTGCTCAAACGGACGTACAGCGAACCGCACTGGGAGAAGGATCAGGCGGCGGTGATGGCGTACGAGAAGGTCACGCTGTACGGCGTGCCGATCATCGCCCAGCGGAAGGTGAACTACGGCCGCATCGACCCGGAGGCGAGCCGCGAGCTTTTCATCCGCAACGCCCTGGTCGAGGGCGACTGGCGAACGCACCACAAGTTCTTCGCCGACAACCGCAGGCTCCTGAGCGAGGTGGAGGAGCTGGAGCACCGGGCGCGGCGCCGGGACATCGTGGTCGACGACGAGACGCTGTTCGACTTCTACGACCAGCGGGTCCCCGAACAGGTCGTGTCCGGCGCCCACTTCGACTCGTGGTGGAAGCGGAAGCGGCACGAGCAGCCCGACTTCCTGGACTTCGAGCGGGAGATGCTCATCCGGGAGTCGGCGGAGGCGGTCACGAAGGCCGACTACCCGGACTCGTGGCGGCAGGGGCAGCTGAAGTTCCGTGTGACGTACCAGTTCGAGCCGGGCGCGGACGCGGACGGTGTGACGGTCCACATCCCGCTCCAGGTGCTCAACCAGGTCACGGACGAGGGCTTCGACTGGCAGATCCCGGGCCTGCGGGAAGAGCTGGTGACGGAGCTCATCCGCTCCCTGCCGAAGCCGATCCGCCGCAACTATGTGCCGGCCCCTGACTTCGCGAAGCGGTTCCTGGACCAGGCGGTCCCGCTGCAGGAGCCGCTGACGACGACGATGGCGCGGGAGCTCAAGCGCATGGTCGGCGTCCCCTTCACCGCCGACGACTTCGACCGGGCGAGGGTCCCCGACCATCTGCGCATCACCTTCCGGATCGTCGACGAACGGCGCCGCAGGCTCGCCGAGGACAAGGACCTGGAGGTGCTGAAGCTCCGGCTGAAGCCGAAGGCGCGCCAGGCTCTGTCGCAGGCCGCGGCGGCGACGGCCGAGCGGCAGGGCGGGGAGTCCCTGGAGCGCAGGGGCCTGACCGACTGGACGATCGGTTCGCTCACCCGGGTCTTCGAGACGCGCAGGGCCGGCCAGCCGGTGAAGGCGTACCCGGCGCTGGTCGACGACGGCGACACGGTGTCGGTCCGCCTCTTCGACACGGAGGCGGAGCAGGCGGAGGCGATGTGGAAGGGCATGCGTCGGCTGATCCTGCGCAACATCCCGGTGAACCCGGCGAAGTTCGCGGCCGAGAAGCTGACGAACGCGCAGAAACTGGCCCTGTCCGCCAATCCGCACGGTTCCGTCCAGGCCCTGTTCGACGACTGCGCGATGGCGGCGGCGGACAAGCTGATCGGGGACTTCGGGGGTCCGGCGTGGGACGAGGAGTCGTACCGGAAGCTGTACGACAAGGTGCGCGCGGAGATCGTCGACACGACGGTCCGGACGGTGGGCCAGGTGCAGCAGGTCCTCGCCGCCTGGCAGGCCTGTGAGCGCCGTCTGAAAGCCGTGCGGAGCCCCGCGCTGCTGGCGAACCTCCAGGACGTACGGGGGCAGCTGGACGCTCTCGTGAAGCCGGGCTTCGTCACGGAGGCGGGCATACGGCGGCTTCCCGACCTCATGCGCTACCTGGTCGCGGCGGACCGGCGCTTGCAGCAGATGCCGACCGGCGTACAGCGGGACACGACCCGCATGGAGAAGGTCCATGAGATGCGGGACGAGTACGCGTGGCTGCTGGAGCAGCTGCCGCAGGGCCGCCCGGTCCCGTCGTCGGTCCGGGACATCCGCTGGATGATCGAGGAGCTCCGGGTCAGCTATTTCGCCCACGCGCTCGGCACGGCGTACCCCGTCTCCGACAAGCGGATCGTGAAGGCGATCGACGCTGCCGTTCCGTGACAGGCACGCCACACAGGGTGAGTTCGACCGGGGCCTCACCCTCCTGTACAGTCTCTTCTCGCAGCACAGCGCACCGCCAAGTGCCGCGAAACCTGGTCCTGTGGAGCAGTTTGGAGTGCTCGCCACCCTGTCAAGGTGGAGGCCGCGGGTTCAAATCCCGTCAGGACCGCAGTGAACAGAGAGCCCGGGTCTTCGGACCCGGGCTCTCTTGCTTGTGCGGACACCTGGAAGCTGCCTCTGCGGTCGCCTGGAAGCCCCGCACAGACGCCTGGAAGCGCGCGTACGGGGCTCAGGCTCTCTTGACGCCGTCACATTCCCTCGGTACCCAGAAACCAGGGCCCCTTCTCCGTACGGCCCCGGAGGTGGCGCATGACGGCATCGGCGAGGCACGAAACGCGGGCATTGCTCCGCGCGCATCTGTCGGCTGCTTCGTCGTATCGGTACCGCCATCTCACGCGCCACTGCCCGATCTGCCATCACCTGCTCCGCCTGGCGATGGACACCGCTCCACGAGCCGTGGGGGCTCAGCCGGAGGCGGTCGAGGACGAGAGCCCGTCCCCCGCGTGACCACCGTCACTGCCCAACAGCCGTGCTGCCGCGGGGCCCTGGAGCCGCGTGGCCCCTTTAGCGCACACGTACCAGCAGCAACAAGCGGCCCGTCATGTGACGGGTGTCACCGCATGAGTTTCTGAAACCGCGGTACTTACCCCTCACGTACAACAGGTCAATTTAATATGTGCAATTGCACCACTAGGGCAGGGTGTCCGCGGGAGATCCGACACCCCTCCCCAGACTCCGACAAGGCTGCTCACAGAGCACCTGCCAGAACACGTTCCGCGCACAAAAAAGATCGCGCTGGACCCGGCGGAGTCCAGCGCGATCGACGACGCACCCGTGTGCACTGCTCGGAAAGCTTCAAAGAGCGTGGGCGTGGGACCTGTTGGGGCAGGGCCCGCGTCGCTTGGAGCTGTGGTTCCGGGCGTCTCGGCAGGTTGGGGGACCTGCCGGTTTTGCCCGGTTATTCAGTTGTTCAGGCCTCGCTGCGCTGCTGCGGGATGCCCGCGAGCAGAGCGCGGACCTCAGCCTCGCGGTAGCGGCGGTGCCCGCCGAGCGTGCGGATCGACGTGAGCTTGCCGGCCTTCGCCCACCGCGTGACCGTCTTGGGGTCGACGCGGAACATCGTGGCGACCTCAGCCGGGGTCAGCAGCGGCTCGGCATCAGGGGTGCGAGCGGTCATGAGCGGCCTCCTCGGGAGAACCGAACCTTCTCGGTTCTTTCCTCTAAATTCTGCACCTTGACCCGCGTTGCCCGAAATGGCGGACGCGAGTCGAGTCGGTTATAGGACGAACGGCTTGTCCTCGGCACTACAACTACACCATCTGTCCAGCCGCGTCGGCCAAACCGATGGAATTGCCCCCCAGGTGTTCATCGGCGACGGAAGCCGATGGACCATGCCATAGCGGACAGTCACGCCACTGTGACGATCAGTCACAGGGCGATCAGGAGTCACAAGACCCCCCAAAGCGTGCAATGCTGAGATTCCACCCTTTACGTGGGCAGACAGAGCCTCCCCCGGACTCCTTGTCCTATTTTGGCACGAGGAGGGGCAAGGGACGCAAGGGCCGCGTACGTGCGGTCCGTCACGCTTGACGGCAAACGCCCGTATCGGTATCTACGTCCGTTGTTGACGAAACCTCAGGACCAAGCCGGTCCGAGGACGAAACACCAAAATCGGCGTCGGGTCAAACGTCAGTTCGCCGAGCGCCGGTCCCGCACCGACCGCCAGCGCTCCACGAGCCGCGCGTACGCCTCGGCGGCGGCCGCCCCGTCGCCGTGCCGCAGCGCCTCGATCCCCTCGGCCACGTCCGCCGCCGAGTGATCGTCCGCCAGCTCCTCGGACGGCAGCACATGCACCAGCCCGCCGTAGTCCAGCTCCACCAGCGAGCGCGGGTGGAACTCCTCCAGCCAGCGGCCGACGTCCACCAGGCCGTCGATCAGCGGCCCTTCGTCGATGGCGTCCTTGAGCGCCCTCAGGCCCCGGGCCACCCGCCGCCGGGCCTGCACCATCGGTGTCCGGTACCGCAGCACCGGCTCCTCGCCCCCGGCGTCGCCGGAGCCCTTGCCGTACTCCCGCTCGTCGTCGGAGACCAGCACGAACCAGTTGATCGGCACCTGCCAGGTCGCGGTGCGGATCCAGGGCCGGGCGTCCGGATTGCGGACCAGCCAGCGCTCGTAGTCCTGGGCCGCCTGGCGCCGCACGACCGGCGGCAGCACGGCGTCCAGGACGGGCACCGGGAGCTCGTCGCCGAGATCGCCGAGGGCCTGCCAGCCGCGCAGCCGGGTGCGCCAGGGGCAGACGCACACGACTGAGTCGACGTCGAGCACGAAGGCGTCACTGCTCTCGTGGACCGGCACGGCGACGGGCGGGGTGGGCAGCAGGTCGGCCAGGGAGCGGCGCAGTTCGTCCTGGTAGGAGGGGCGGTCGGCGCGACGGGCGTAACGTGCCCAGTGGGTGCGCTCGGGCTCGGGGAAGGCGGCCAGCGGTTCGTACACGCGAAGGTAGGCCGCGTACGGGACGATCACCGAGGACACCTTGGGCACGCCTGCTCCCTCCCCCTCCCACCATCAGGAAAACCTGCGGAATCCGCTCACAAACCTGCGGGAAATCTATGCAAATCGTCGCACGGGAGTACTCCGGGAGCAGGTGATCCTGAGCACTGCGCGGTCGGCGGGCGCACCCAGGCTCTAATCTCATGCTCACAGGCCCCGCCACCCGTACGGGAGCCCTCCCCAACCGCCGCTACTTACCCAGGAGTCACCACAGTGACCGACGTAACCGGCGCACCTGCTGATGTACTGCACACCCTGTTCCACTCGGACCAGGGAGGCCATGAGCAAGTCGTGCTCTGCCAGGACCGCGCCAGCGGCCTCAAGGCCGTCATCGCCATCCACTCCACCGCTCTGGGCCCCGCCCTCGGCGGTACGCGCTTCTACCCGTACGCGAACGAGGAGGAGGCCGTCGCCGACGCCCTGAATCTCGCGCGCGGGATGTCGTACAAGAACGCCATGGCCGGTCTCGACCACGGCGGCGGCAAGGCCGTGATCATCGGGGATCCCGACCGCATCAAGACCGAGGAGCTGCTGCTCGCCTACGGCCGGTTCGTGGCCTCGCTGGGCGGGCGCTACGTGACCGCGTGCGACGTCGGCACGTACGTCGCCGACATGGACGTCGTCGCGCGAGAGTGCCGCTGGACCACGGGGCGCTCCCCCGAGAACGGCGGCGCGGGCGACTCCTCCGTGCTCACCGCGTTCGGCGTCTACCAGGGCATGCGCGCCAGCGCCCAGCACCTGTGGGGCGACCCGTCGCTGCGCGGGCGCAAGGTCGGCATCGCGGGCGTCGGCAAGGTCGGGCACCACCTGGTGGAGCACCTGCTGGCCGAAGGTGCGCGGGTCGTGATCACGGACGTACGACAGGATGCCGTGCGGCGCATCGCCGACAAGCACCCCTCGGTGGACGTGGTCGCCGACACCGACACGCTCATCAGCATCGAGGGGCTCGACATCTACGCCCCCTGCGCGCTGGGCGGGGCCCTCAACGACGACAGCGTTCCGGTGCTGACCGCCAAGGTGGTCTGCGGCGCGGCCAACAACCAGCTCGCGCACCCAGGCGTCGAGAAGGACCTCGCCGACCGCGGCATCCTCTACGCGCCGGACTACGTGGTGAACGCCGGCGGCGTCATCCAGGTCGCGGACGAGCTGCACGGCTTCGACTTCGAGCGGTGCAGGGCGAAGGCCGCGAAGATCTTCGACACCACGCTGGCGATCTTCGCACGTGCGAAGACGGACGGGATTCCTCCGGCGGCCGCGGCCGACCGGATCGCGGAGCAGCGGATGGCAGAGGGACGCCGGGCACGCTGATTCCGCGGCGCGTTCGGGTTTGACCGGTACCCGCCGACGGGCACTTAGAGAGAACTCTCACGTTCGTCGGCGGGTCGTCCGCCAATAAGTGGTTAAAATCGCGGTTGACCAGCGGGGACGGGGCACCTCGCGGGTTCTGGGACCCGGCACGTCCTGCGGGCGACGTACCGTATGGGCGCGGGCTCAGGTACCGTGGAAGCCCTACGGACCGGTCTCTCCACGGAGAGCCCGTTCCAGATCATGAACGCGTGTCAAGACTCTGGGGCCGTCGAGCCCCGTCACCGAGGGGGTCGAGCCATGGGGCGCGGCCGGGCCAAGGCCAAGCAGACGAAGGTCGCCCGCCAGCTGAAGTACAACAGCGGCGGGACTGACCTGTCGCGTCTGGCCAACGAGCTGGGCGCATCGACTTCGAACCAGCCGCCGAACGGCGAGCCGTTCGAGGACGACGAAGACGACGACCCGTACGCCCAGTACGCGGATCTGTACAACGACGACGAGGACGATGAGGACGACGAGTCCGGTCCCGCGTCGCAGCGCCGAGGCGCTTGACGATCCAGTAGTGCTCGACCCGGTCCGGAGTGGTTTATACCACCGGACCGGGTTTTGCGCTGCCTGTCGCCTGCCTCAGCCGGCGTAGTCCCCGACCAGCTCGGCGCCCGTCGTGTGGTCGCCGCGGTCGGTGATCTCGCCCGCGACCCATGCCTCGACGCCGCGGTCCGCAAGGGTCGACAGGGCCACGTCCGTGGACTCCTCCGGCACGATCGCGATCATGCCGACGCCCATGTTCAGGGTCTTCTCCAGCTCCAGGCGTTCGACCTGCCCCGTCCTGCCGACGAGGTCGAAGACCGGTGCCGGGGTCCAGGTGGAGCGGTCGACGACGGCGTGCAGGGTGTCCGGGACGACCCGGGCCAGGTTGGCGGCGAGTCCGCCGCCGGTGATGTGGCTGAAGGCGTGCACATCGGTGGTGCGGGTCAGGGCCAGGCAGTCCAGCGAGTAGATCTTGGTCGGTTCGAGCAGTTCCTCGCCCAGGGTCCGGCCGAGCTCCTCGATCTGTGCGTCCAGCGACAGGCCTGCCTGGTTCAGCAGGACGTGCCGGACCAGCGAGTACCCGTTCGAGTGAAGCCCGGACGCGGCCATGGCGACGACCGCGTCACCCTTCCGGATGCGATCCGCGCCGAGCAGCCGGTCGGCCTCCACCACGCCCGTACCGGCGCCGGCGACGTCGAAGTCGTCCGGGCCCAGCAGGCCGGGGTGCTCGGCCGTCTCGCCGCCCACCAGGGCGCAGCCGGCCAGTACACAGCCCTCGGCGATGCCCTTGACGATGGCGGCGACCCGCTCGGGGTGCACCTTGCCGACGCAGATGTAGTCGGTCATGAACAGCGGCTCGGCACCGCACACCACGATGTCGTCCATGACCATGGCGACCAGGTCGTGGCCGATGGTGTCGTACACGCCCAGTTGCCGCGCGATGTCGACCTTGGTGCCGACGCCGTCCGTGGCGGAGGCGAGCAGCGGGCGCTCGTAGCGCTTGAGGGCGGAGGCGTCGAAGAGGCCGGCGAATCCGCCGAGGCCGCCGAGGACCTCGGGGCGCTGCGTCTTCTTCACCCACTCCTTCATCAGCTCGACGGCGCGGTCGCCCGCTTCGATGTCGACGCCGGCAGCCGCGTAGGAAGCACCGGGAACAGCAGTCTCAGACATTGCCTGGGATCTTTCGGGTTGGTTTCTACGAGGCTTACGGGCGACGGATCGCGTCGGCCGCGGCCGTGGCTGCCGGACCGGCGGCAAGCTCGGTCTCCAGGAGCTGCTTGCCGAGCAGCTCGGGGTCCGGGAGCTCCATCGGGTACTCACCGTCGAAGCAGGCGCGGCAGAGGTTCGGCTTGGCGATGGTGGTCGCATCGATCATGCCGTCGATGGAGATGTACGCCAGGGAGTCGGCGCCCAGCGAGGTGCCGATCTCCTCGATGGTCATGCCGTTGGCGATCAGCTCGGCGCGGGTGGCGAAGTCGATGCCGAAGAAGCAGGGCCACTTCACGGGCGGGGACGAGATCCGGATGTGGACCTCGGCGGCCCCGGCCTCGCGGAGCATCCGCACCAGCGCGCGCTGGGTGTTGCCGCGCACGATCGAGTCGTCGACGACGACCAGGCGCTTGCCCTTGATGACTTCCTTCAGCGGGTTCAGCTTCAGACGGATGCCGAGCTGCCGGATGGTCTGCGAGGGCTGGATGAACGTACGTCCGACGTAGGCGTTCTTGACCAGGCCGGCGCCGAACGGGATGCCGGAGGCCTCCGCGTAGCCGATGGCGGCGGGGGTGCCGGACTCCGGGGTCGCTATGACCAGGTCGGCCTCGACCGGGGCTTCCTTCGCCAGGCGGCGGCCCATCTCGACGCGCGAGAGGTACACGTTCCGGCCGGCGATGTCGGTGTCCGGGCGGGCCAGGTACACATACTCGAAGACACAGCCCTTGGGCTTCGCTTCCGCGAACCGGGAGGTCCGCAGACCGTTCTCGTCGATCGCGACGAACTCGCCGGGCTCTATCTCGCGGACGAAGCTCGCGCCCGTGATGTCGAGGGCGGCGGTCTCGGAGGCGACGACCCAGCCGCGCTCCAGGCGGCCGAGGACCAGCGGGCGGATGCCCTGCGGGTCGCGGGCGGCGTACAGGGTGTGCTCGTCCATGAAGACGAGCGAGAAGGCGCCCTTGACCTGCGGGAGGACCGCGTGGGCGGCCTCCTCGATGGTCAGCGGGCTGCCGTCCTCGCCGACCTGGGCCGCCAGCAGCGCGGTGAGCAGGTCGGTGTCGTTGGTGGCGGCCACGCGGGTGGAGCGGCCGTTGGTGTCCTTCGGGAGCTCGGCGACCATCTCGGCGAGCTCCGCCGTGTTGACCAGGTTGCCGTTGTGGCCGAGCGCGATGGAACCGTGCCCGGTGGCGCGGAACGTCGGCTGGGCGTTCTCCCACACGGAGGCGCCGGTGGTCGAGTAGCGGGCGTGACCGACCGCGATATGACCCTGGAGCGAACCGAGCGAGGTCTCGTCGAAGACCTGGGAGACGAGGCCCATGTCCTTGAAGACGAGGATCTGGGAGCCGTTGCTGACCGCGATTCCCGCGGATTCCTGACCCCGATGCTGGAGGGCGTAGAGCCCGAAGTACGTGAGCTTTGCGACCTCTTCACCCGGAGCCCAGACACCGAAGACGCCACAAGCGTCCTGGGGGCCTTTCTCGCCGGGGAGCAGATCGTGATTGAGTCGACCGTCACCACGTGGCACGGCACCGAGTGTAGGCGAGATCGACCACTGGTCCGAATTGGGGATGGGCGCCCGTAGTGGATCACTTATCGGCGACCGCTCCGACACTGTCGGCGTTTTCGCTGGTCAGAGTGAGCGTTCGATGATCGATTACATAGGACACCGTGCCGTCGAAGAGCCGCAGGAGGCTCTTCTCCGACTTCATGAGTGAGGTGTCGCACATCATTCGGGTGGTCGCGGCGGTGCCGAGGGTGATCTGTCCGTCGCGGACCGTTGCCCTGGCGTTCACCTCGTTGCAGCCGAGGCTGCCCGAAACCTTGCCGGACTTCTGGTCGAAGGTGAGGTGGGCCCGGCCGTCCGTGTCGGGGGACGTGATGAGCCATTTCGTGCCGTACAGCGGGGCGTCGGTCTCCTTGGTGAGACGGATGCGGTCGCCGTCGGCGGTGGTGAGGGTCAGTTGGTCGCCCTTCATCCGTGCGGTGAGGTCGCCGTCGGAGAGGGTACGGGCGAGGGTCTCCTCGAAGGTGACGGGAACACCCTGGCAGGCGATCTCGGTGGCCGACATCCCGTCGAAGGAGACCCTGCCGTCGTCGAAGCCGGCCTCGGCGCCGAAGTTGTTGCAGCCGAGGTTGCCCCGGACCTTGCCGTCGTCGGCGATGCGCAGGTAGGCGGTGCCCGGCGCCTCGGTGGTCCGGCCGTCGACGGTGAGGTCGTCGACGGCCCAGTGGACGCCGGTGACGGAGGATCCGGCACCGACCGCGTCACTGGCCGCGTTCTCGGTGCCGCACGCCGCGGCGAGCGGCAGCAGGGTCAAAGCGGCGAGCGTCAGTCGCTGTTTGTCCATGCCGGTGGGACGGGAGGGACTCAGGACCGGTTCCCCCTGCGTCCGTCCGGCTCACTTCATCAGCGGCAGCAGCCCGCCCAGGTCCGCGCGTTCGCCGCTGGCGCTGACCGTGGCCGTCTCGACCGCGTCCGGCCAGGTGATCCGCCCGGTCGCCAGGCGGATCCAGGTCAGTGGGTCGGTCTCGACGACGTTGGGCGGCGTGCCGCGGGTGTGCCGGGGTCCTTCGACGCACTGCACGACGGCGTACGGCGGGATCCGCACCTCCGTCGAGCCGCCGGGGGCCTTCGCGGCCAGGGCGTCGGCGAGGAGCCGGGTGCAGGCGGCGAGGGCCTGGCGGTCGTACGGGATACCGAGGCCGGGCACGGCCGCGTTCAGGTCGTCGGTGTGGACGACGAGTTCGACGGTGCGGGTGACGAGGTAGTCGTCGAGGCGCATGGTGCCGGTACGGGCGGCCAGCAGCCGGCTGCCGGGGGCGGTGGCGAGGCGCTCGGTGAGGCGTTCCCCGGTGCGGGTGTAGAGGGCGCCGAGGTCGGGCTGGGCCGCGGTCAGTTCGCGTGTGCCCTCGGCGATGTCGCCGGCCCGGGCGGCGGTGGCGAAGGGCCAGTCGAGGAGGGCGAGGTCCGGCTTCGCGGGCTCGTCCCGGTCGAGGTTGCGGCTGACGCTCTCCACGGCCATGGTCAGGTGCGCCGCGAGCTCGCGGACGGTCCAGTCCCCGAGGCGCGTGGGCAGGGCCAGCTGCTCGGGTGTGAGGGTGCGGACGGCCTCCCGTACGTTCCCGAACTGGGCGAGGACCGCGGCGCGGATCTTGGCGGGGTCGTACGTCCGTGTGCGCTTCTTGGCCGGAGGCATGGCGGCGAGCTTAGGGCCTGCTCGGCGGATCAAGTCGCAGGGTGGCAGCGGCATCTGATCAGAGCAGGTGAGCGGGGGCGATGGGGGTCACCCCGCTCGAGCGAAGCCGAGAGTGGGGGAGCCGGCAACCGACGACAACGCCGGTGGGGGCACCTCCCGCGCGAGCTTGGCCGAGAGTGGGGGAGGACGTGCCAGGCCCCGCGTCTGCGGCATGATCCGCCGGACAGGCCCTGGTCGGCCCGGTCGGCGGGGAGGTTGCGGTTGTCCGGGGCCGGTTGCTGCGTGGGCGCGGTGACCCCGGGGCCGGGACGCCGCGGGGTCACGCTGCGCACGGTCAGGCGGCCCCGCATCGGCCTCCGCAGGCGCAGGCGCTGGGGGCAGCGGCATCGACGGCTGCCCAGTCCTCGGCGTCGAGGACGGCGTGCGCGGCGGGGAAGAGCTCCAGGTTCTCCTTGCGGATGTGTTCGTCGAGCTCGTCGAGGATCCGCGTGACTGCGTCGCGCCAGCCCACGAGGGTGAGGCCGGCCTGGTCGATGGCCGCGTGCAGGCCGGTGTGCTCGGCCTCCAGCTCCCGTACCTGGTCGGCGTAGTCGCCCTGCCGCGTCAGACGGGCGAACAGGCCGTGCTCCTCCCACTTGTTGTGCGGGGTGAGGAGGGACTGCATTTCGCCGAACCTGGTACGCGCCGTGGGTTCGTCCCCGTCCGCCAGGGCCTGCCGGACTTGCTGGGCGAGGTCGGCGATGAGCTCGTGCTGACGCATGAGCTGTCCGATGGCGCCTTGGTCCCGGCAGCCGCAGTGGTCACACATGGGTGTTCGCCTTCACTGGATCTCGATGAAGGCCGACCGGCTGGCCGACCGGATTCGCACATGACGCCTTGATGTTACAGTCCATCCTAGTAAAAACATATTGTCTTCGTTTTTATTGCTCCCTTCCGTACCCGGTGGCCGGGGCCGCTCCCGAAAGGACTCCCGTTGCCCAAGCATCGTCGCGATCTCCCGCTCGTCTACTCCTGCTCCGGTTGCTCGAGCGCGGCGCAGATGACCAACTGGCTCGCCATCCAGCTCGACCGCCGCGGCGTGGCGGAGATGTCCTGCATCGCCGGGGTCGGGGGCGATGTGCCCAGCCTCGTACGCAAGGCGACCAGCGGCCGGCCGGTCATCGCGATCGACGGCTGTGTCCTGCAGTGCGCCCGCCACTGCCTCGCCCGCCACGACGTGACGCCGACGGTGCACCACCTGCTCAGCGACGACGGCGTGCGCAAGCGGCTCGGCGAGGACTTCGACGAGAGTGAGGCGCAGACGGTCCTCGACGGCATACTCACCCGCCTCGACACGGCACTCGACCCCTCCCCCTCGGACGAGGGTGCACATGTCCATGCAGACAGGTAGGACCCGCCCAGCCACCCGGCCCGGTGCCACCGGTACCGTCCCGGCAGCCCGTCGGAAACGCCGCCGCGGCCAGTGGGTCCCCCCGCAGCACGGCGCTTGGGCCATGCTGCTCGTTCCCTACTTCGCCGGCCTCATCGCCGTCGGCTTCTCCTGGGTGCAGCTCCCGCTTCTGCTCGGCTGGGTCGGCGGCTATCTGCTGTCCTACTTCGGACTGCTGGCCGTCAAGACGCGCCGTCCCGGCCGGGTCCGCGCGCAGCTCCTCGTCTACGGGAGCGTCACGCTCACTGCCGGTGCCACGGTCCTCCTCGCACGCCCGCAACTCCTGCTGTTCGCCCCGGTCTTCGCGGCGGTGCTCGGGGTCAATGGGCTCTTCGCCAAGGCCCGACGGGACCGCGCCCTGGCCAACGGCCTGGTCTCGGTCGTGGCGGCGACGCTCATCCTCCCCGTCGTCGCGGTGGCGGGCGGAGCGTCGCTCTGGCGGGTCACCGGCCCATTCCTGGTGACGCTCCTCTACTTCACCGGATCCCTGCTCTTCGTCAGGACGACCATCCGGGAGCGTGGCAACCGGCACCTGCTGGCCGCGTCAGTCGCCTTCCATGCCGTCGCCCTGGCGGCGGCCACCTGGGTGGCGTTCCCCTATGCGGTCCCCTTCACCGGCTACCTGATCCGCGCGGCCGCCCTGCCCCGACGCGGCCTCACCCCCAAGCGGATCGGCATCGCCGAGATCGTCAGCTCGGCCGCACTTCTGGCTTCGGTCGCCCTCGTGACGGTCTGAGCCCGGCACGACCGGAGGCCCTGTCCGCCAACGGACAGGGCCTCCGACTCACACACTGACGGGACCTACGCCAGGAGCGCCGGGATCGTCCCCTCGTGCGCCTCGCGCAGTTCGTCCAGGGTGAGTGCGAACTCGCCCTGGAGCTCCACCGAGTCTCCGTCCACGACACCGATGCGCGCGGCGGGCAGGCCGCGGGCGCCGCACATGTCGTTGAAGCGGACCTCCTCCGAGCGCGGCACGGCGACGACCGCCCGCCCCGCCGACTCCGAGAAGAGGAAGGTGAACGCGTCGAGCCCGTCCGGTACGACGAGACGCGCGCCCTTGCCGCCCAGCAGCGCGGACTCCACGACCGCCTGGATCAGACCGCCGTCGGACAGGTCGTGCGCGGAGTCGATCATGCCGTCGCGGGAGGCGGAGATCAGGATCTCGCCGAGCAGGCGCTCGCGCTCCAGGTCGACCTTCGGAGGCATGCCGCCGAGGTGGTCGTGGACGACCTGGGACCAGGCCGAGCCGCCGAATTCCTCGGCCGTGTCGCCGAGGAGATAGAGCAGCTGGCCCTCCTCCTGGAAGGCGACCGGCGTGCGACGGGCCACATCGTCGATGACGCCGAGGACCGCGACGACCGGGGTCGGGTGGATGGCCGCCTCGCCCGTCTGGTTGTAGAGCGAGACGTTGCCGCCGGTCACCGGCGTGCCGAGCTGCTGACAGGCGTCCGCGAGACCCCGTACCGCCTCCGCGAACTGCCACATCACCGCCGGGTCCTCGGGCGAGCCGAAGTTCAGGCAGTCGGAGACGGCGAGCGGCTTGGCACCGGTGGTCGCCACGTTGCGGTACGCCTCCGCGAGGGCCAGCTGCGCGCCCGCGTACGGGTCGAGCTTGGCGTAGCGGCCGTTGCCGTCGGTCGCGATGGCGACGCCGAGCCCGCTCTCCTCGTCGATGCGGATCATGCCGGAGTCCTCGGGCTGGGCGAGGACGGTGTTGCCCTGCACGAAGTGGTCGTACTGCGAGGTGATCCACTTCTTGGAGGCCTGGTTGGGCGAGCCGACCAGCTTGAGCACCTGCTCCCCCAGCTCGTCACCCGAACCCGGCCGGGGCAGCTTGTTCGCGTCGTCCGCCTGGAGCTCGTCCTGCCAGGACGGGCGGGCGTACGGGCGCTCGTACACCGGGCCCTCGTGGGCCACGGTCCGCGGGTCGACGTCGACGATCTTGCCGCCGTGCCAGTAGATCTCCAGACGGTCGCCGTCGGTCACCTCGCCGATGACGGTGGCGATGACGTCCCACTTGTCGCAGATCTCCAGGAACCGGTCGACCTTCGCCGGCTCGACGACCGCGCACATGCGTTCCTGCGACTCGCTCATGAGGATTTCCTCGGGCGAGAGGGTCGAGTCGCGCAGAGGTACGTCGTCGAGCGTCACGCGCATGCCGCCGGAGCCGTTCGACGCCAGCTCGGACGTGGCGCAGGACAGGCCCGCCGCACCGAGGTCCTGGATGCCGACGACCAGCTTCTCCCGGAACGCCTCCAGGGTGCACTCGATGAGGAGCTTCTCCTGGAAGGGGTCGCCGACCTGGACGGCGGGGCGCTTGGAGGGCTTGGCGTCGTCGAAGGTCTCGGACGCGAGGATGGACGCGCCGCCGATGCCGTCGCCACCGGTCCGGGCCCCGTACAGGATGACCTTGTTGCCCGCGCCGGACGCCTTCGCGAGGTGGATGTCCTCATGTCGCATCACACCGATGGCACCGGCGTTGACCAGCGGATTGCCCTGGTAGCAGGAGTCGAAGACGACCTCGCCGCCGATGTTGGGCAGGCCCAGGCAGTTGCCGTAGCCGCCGATGCCGGCGACGACGCCCGGCAGGACGCGCTTGGTGTCGGGGTGGTCGGCCGAGCCGAAGCGGAGCGGGTCGACGACGGCGACCGGGCGCGCGCCCATCGCGATGATGTCGCGGACGATGCCGCCGACGCCCGTGGCCGCGCCCTGGTAGGGCTCCACGTAGGAGGGGTGGTTGTGCGACTCGACCTTGAAGGTCACGGCGTATCCCTGGCCGACGTCCACCACGCCCGCGTTCTCGCCGATGCCGACGAGGAGGGCGTCCGACCGAGGCGCCTTCTCGCCGAACTGGCGCAGATGCACCTTCGACGACTTGTACGAGCAGTGCTCGGACCACATGACCGAGTACATGGCGAGCTCGGCGCCGGTGGGACGGCGGCCGAGGATCTCCACGACCCGCTCGTACTCGTCCTTCTTCAGGCCGAGTTCGGCCCAGGGCAGCTCGACGTCGGGGGTCGCGGCCGCGTGCTCGACCGTGTCCAGAGGCGTCCGGCTCATGCGTTGACCAGCTTCTTGAGGATCGAGGTGAAGAAGGGCAGGCCGTCGGTGCGGCCGGTGCCGATGAGCGGCTCCACGGCGTGCTCCGGGTGCGGCATCAGGCCTACGACGTTCCCGGCCTCGTTGGTGATGCCGGCGATGTCGTTGAGCGAGCCGTTCGGGTTGAAGTCCAGGTAGCGGAACGCAACCCGTCCCTCCGCCTCCAGCTTGTCCAGCGTGTACCGGTCGGCGACGTAGCGGCCGTCCATGTTCTTCAGCGGGATGTGGATCTCCTGGCCCGCTTCGTAGTCGCTGGTCCAGGCCGTGTCCGCGTTCTCCACCTGCAGCTTCTGGTCGCGGCAGATGAAGTGCAGGTGGTCGTTGCCGAGCATCCCGCCCGGGAGGAGGTGGGCCTCGGTGAGGACCTGGAAGCCGTTGCAGATGCCGAGGACCGGGAGGCCGGCCTTCGCCTGCTCGATGACGCTCTCCATCACGGGCGAGAAGCGGGAGATGGCGCCGGCCCGCAGATAGTCGCCGTAGGAGAAACCACCCGGCAGCACCACGGCGTCGACCTGCTTGAGGTCCTTGTCCTTGTGCCAGAGGGCGACGGGTTCGGCGCCCGCCAGACGGATCGCGCGCTGGGTGTCCCGGTCGTCGAGGCTGCCGGGGAAAGTGACGACGCCAATACGAGCGGTCACTTCACGGCCTCCGCGACTTCCTCCACCTTGACGGTGAAGTCCTCGATCACGGTGTTGGCGAGGAAGGATTCCGCAAGATCGTGGATGCGGCCGAGCGTGGCCTCGTCGACCGGCCCGTCAACTTCCAGTTCGAATCGCTTTCCCTGACGTACGTCGGAGATGCCTTCGAAACCCAGTCGCGGCAGTGCGCGCTGCACCGCCTGGCCCTGGGGGTCGAGGATCTCCGGCTTGAGCATGACGTCGACTACGACGCGTGCCACTGGCACTCCCGGTGTGTGGTGCTGAGCAGGTTCCTTCAGACTACCCGCACAAAATTTCTACGCGGGTAGAGTTGTAGGAATCTACGGACCGGCCATCACGATCACGTATCGGAGGGGTGTCTTCACGAAAAGTTCAGGGAAAGATCCGGGATCAGTGCGTCATACCTATTGCACTGGGACACGCGGACAGATTTAGTCGGGCTTCACATTGCAATGCCGGGCACTGTACAAATGAATTGGCAATAGCCGATACTTTGCCCAATAACAGGCGGACAGTCGGCATCTCCGAGGCGTCTTGGCACGTCATCGCAGAGATGCCGCACGAAGGGACCGATATTCGTGGCGCAGCGTGTCGTAGTCACTCTCTTTGACGACATCGACGGCTCGGAAGCGGCGGAAACGATCGCCTTCGGACTCGACGGCAAGTCGTACGAGATCGACCTGAACCAAGCCAATGCCAAGAAACTGCGTAAGGCGCTCGCGCCGTACGTGGAGGCCGGCCGCAAGCGGTCGAGGTCGGGCAAGGCATACCGGCAGACGGAGGTCGCCCCCGACCCGGCGGCCGTCCGGGCCTGGGCCCAGGCCAACAAGATGGAGGTGCCTGCGCGCGGGCGGATCCCGAAGAAGGTCTACGAGGCGTTCGCCGAGGCGCAGTAGAGCGTTCACGGCGTCGCGAGCCCCGTGCCCGACGTCCGGTCACCCGCCCCTCGGGAGAACCGACTTGCGCTGCACCCCTCCTGGTCAGCTAGAGTCTGGAGCACGCCGAGGGGCGAGGCCGAAAAAGCCCAGCTCCGCGGAGTACATGCGGGTGTAGTTCAGTAGCAGAACATCCCCCTTCCAGGGGGAAGGCGCAGTGTGCAATTCCTGTCACCCGCTCTGCACCGCCGGTCCGACCACTCCTGTGGATCAGGTAGGCTGGTGCTCGCGCCGATCGGTGAGAGCCGGTCGGGGGCAATGCGGACGTAGCTCAGTTGGTAGAGCGCAACCTTGCCAAGGTTGAGGTCGCGAGTTCGAGCCTCGTCGTCCGCTCGGGAATGAGACCCCGGTCCATCGGACCGGGGTCTTTTCGCATCCGGTCACATCCGGTCGTATCCGCTCGTATCCGGTGACGCGTGTCCGTCTGACATTTGTCATGCCGAGTGATGACACCTCGCACTGCTGCCGGGCCCGGAACGCGGTGACGCTGAAGGCATGGACACAGGCGGACACGAACACGTGATTGAGGTCACCGACCTGCGGCGTGTGTACGGGGGCGGGTTCGAGGCGGTGCGCGGCATCTCCTTTTCCGTGCGCCGTGGAGAGATCTTCGCCCTGCTGGGCACCAACGGCGCCGGAAAGACATCGACGGTCGAACTGCTCGAAGGGCTCGCCCGGCCGGCCGGCGGGCGGGTGCGGGTCCTCGGCCACGACCCCGTCGCCGACCGGGCCGTCGTACGGCCCCGCACCGGCGTCATGCTCCAGGAGGGCGGCTTCCCGTCCGAGCTGACCGTCGCGGAGACCACGCGGCTGTGGACGGGCTGCACCAGCGGGGCCCGCCCCGAACGGGAGGCACTGGAGCTCGTCGGACTGGCCGGGAAGGCCGACGTGCGTGTGAAGCAGTTGTCCGGAGGTGAGCGGCGGCGCCTGGACCTCGCGCTCGCGCTGCTCGGCGAACCCGAAGTGCTGTTCCTCGACGAGCCGACGACCGGACTGGACGCCGAAGGGCGCCGCGACACCTGGGACTTGGTGCGCGCCCTGCGCGACGCGGGCACGACCGTGCTGCTGACCACGCACTATCTGGAGGAGGCGGAGGACCTCGCCGACCGGCTCGCGATCCTGCACGAGGGACGCATCGCGGCGGCGGGAACACCGGACGACGTGACCGCGGCGCAGCCCTCCCGGATCTCCTTCGAGCTTCCCGCGGGCTACTTCGTCGGGGATCTGCCGCCGCTCGGCGAACTGGGCGTGTGCGGGCACGAGATGGCCGGACGGACCGTCCGGCTGCGGACCCACGAACTCCAGCGCACGGCCACCCGGCTGCTGGTGTGGGCCGAGCGGGCCGTTGTGGAGCTGCGCAGGCTCGATGTGCGGTCGGCCTCGCTGGAGGAAGCGTTCCTCGGGATCGCCCGGGACACGTCCCGGCCTGCACAGGAGTACGTGGCATGAGCACCGTCACCACCACCCCGGCCGGCCGGATGGCCGCACTCGCACGGGCCGAGCTCATGCTGCTCGGGCGCAGCAGGACCGCCGTCCTCTCGGCCGTGTTCCTGCCCCTCGCGATGCCGCTCAGTCTGCAGTCGGCGGTCGAACAGATGGACCTCAAGGACATCGGGCTCAGCGTCGGGCTGGTGCTGCTGCCCGCCTCGATCGGCTTCTCGCTGCTCTTCAGCGTGTACGCCACCCTCGTGGGCGTCTTCACCGCCCGGCGCGAGGAACTCGTCCTCAAGCGACTGCGCACCGGCGAACTGCACGACGCGGAGATCCTCGCCGGGGCCGCGTTCCCGGCGGCCGCCATCGGCCTGGTCCAGTCCCTGGTCCTTGCGGTGGGCTGTACGGCCCTGCTCGACGTGCCCGCGCCCAAGGCGCCCCAACTCGCCGTCCTGGGCCTGGTGTCGGGCCTCGCACTGTGCGCGTGCCTGGCGGCGGTCACCGCGGGCTTCACCCGGACCGTCGAGAGCGCGCAGGTCACTTCACTCCCGCTGATCCTCTCGTCGATGACGGTCTCCGGGGTCGTCGTCCCGCTGGACCTGCTGCCCGACCGGCTGGCCACGGTGTGCGAACTGCAGCCGCTGACAGGGGTGATCACATTGGTGCGCGGCGGCTGGACCGGGGACCTCTCCGCGTACGAGACGGTGGTCCCGGTGCTGACCACGCTGGCCTGGACCGCCGTAGGAGTGTTTGCTGTACGGCGGTGGTTCCGGTGGGAGCCGCGGCGCTGACTGACGGGGGGACCGAGGTGCGTGGGCCGGTCACATGGTGGCGGGGCAAGAGCACGCCGGCGAAGGTGGAGACGTACACCCGATGGTCGTTCCACTTCTTCGTCGCGATCGAGATCGCCACGGTCGGACTGCCGGCCCTCGGCCAGGTGGAGCCCGGTCTTGCGGGCCGGCTGGTGCTGATGGTGTGCGTGCACGGCGGGGTCTGCGCCGTGACGGCGGCCCGGGCGCTGGACTGGACGCGGGGCCGCCGCGAGCAGCCCGTCCGGATGCTGTGGACACTGGGCGGCGTCACCGCGGCGGTCGCCGTCGCGGCGGTCTGGATCGGGGAGCACGGTCCGGGCGGTGACGAGGTCGACACCGCGACGGGCGGACTCTTCGCGACCGTGCTCGTCGTCGGAGCCGGCGTCATGACACTCGGCGTCCGCCGCCGACGGCGCGCGTCCACCGTCGTCGCCGGCTTCGCGGCGGGCTCGGGGCTGGTGGCGTTCGCGCTGGGGGTGCCCGCCCCCGCCGCGCTGCTCACCGTCGTCACCGTCCTGATCGGCGCGGGGCTCCTCGCCTTCACCTCCGCCTTCTCCGTCTGGCTCCTCAACACCGTCTACGAACTCGACGAGGCCCGCGAGACGCGTGCCCGGCTCGCCGTCGCCGAGGAACGGCTCCGCTTCGGGCGCGATCTGCACGACGTGATGGGACGGAACCTGGCCGTGATCGCGCTGAAGAGCGAGCTGGCGGTGCAGCTGGCGCGGCGCGGGCGGCCGGAGGCGGTGGAGCAGATGATCGAGGTGCAGCGCATCGCGCAGGAGTCGCAGCGCGAGGTGCGGGACGTCGTACGGGGCTACCGCGAGGCCGACCTCGGCGCCGAACTCGCCGGTGCACAGGGCGTGTTGACCGCGGCGGGCATACGGTGCGAGGTGAGCGGCGAGACGGCCGGACTGCCCGCCGAGGTGCAGTCGGCGCTGGGCTGGGTCGTACGGGAGGCGACCACCAATGTGCTGCGGCACGGGGACGCCGGGCGGTGCACGGTAGCCTTGTCGGTGACCGAGGAGCGTGTGGTGCTGACCGTGGAGAACGACGGGGCGCGGGCCACCGGCGGGGGCGGCGGATCGGGGCTGGCGGGGCTGCGGGAGCGGCTGACGGCGGTGGACGGCGAGCTGGAGGCGGGTTCGGCGGGCGACGACCGGTTCCGGGTGACCGCCACGGTGCCGCTGCCGACGGTGCGCACGGTGAGCGAGGTCACCTCGTGACGCCCGTACGGCTGCTGCTCGCCGACGACGAGCACCTCATCCGGGGTGCGCTCGCCGCACTGCTGTCGCTGGAGGACGACCTCGTGATCGTCGCCGAGGCGGCAAGCGGACCCGAGGCGCTGGCGATGGCGCGGTCCCACCAACCCGATGTGGCCGTACTGGATCTTCAGATGCCCGGCGCGGACGGTGTGAAGGTCGCCACATCCCTGCGCGCCGAACTGCCCGGCTGCCAGGTGCTGATCGTCACCAGTCACGGCCGGCCCGGACATCTCAAGCGGGCCCTTGAAGCGGGAGTGCGCGGATTCGTCCCGAAGACGGTCAGCGCACGGCGCCTCGCCGAGATCATCCGCACCGTCCATGCCGGAAACCGCTACGTCGACCCCGAGTTGGCCGCCGACGCGATCGCCGCCGGAGACTCGCCGCTGACCTCCCGGGAGGCGGAGGTGCTGGAGCTCGCCGCCGACGGGGCGCCCGTCGCGGAGATCGCGGAACGGGCCGCACTCTCGCAGGGGACGGTGCGGAACTACCTGTCCTCGGCCGTCTCCAAGCTCGGGGCGGAGAACCGTCATGCGGCCGTGCGGCTCGCCCGCGAGCGAGGTTGGGTATAGTTGGCCTCGCGCCACGGCGCAGTGCGGACGTAGCTCAGTTGGTAGAGCGCAACCTTGCCAAGGTTGAGGTCGCGAGTTCGAGCCTCGTCGTCCGCTCCAGCGAAAGGCCCCGGTCATGGACCGGGGCCTTTGTCGTGCCGGGCCCCTGCCATGGGCCCCTTGTCATGGGGCCCCTTGTCATGGGGCGCCGGTTGTGGCTAGCTCCAGGCCAAGCCCGTCAGGCGTTCGTACGCCTCGACGTACTTGGCGCGGGTCGCGGCCACCACCTGCTCGGGCAGCGGCGGCGGGGGCTGCTCGCTCTTGCGGTCCCAGCCGGACTCCGGCGAGGTCAGCCAGTCGCGGACGAACTGCTTGTCGTACGACGGCTGCGCACGGCCCGGCTGCCACTGGTCGGCCGGCCAGAAGCGGGAGGAGTCCGGGGTGAGGACCTCGTCCGCGATGACCAGGGTGTCGTCCTCGAAGCCGAACTCGAACTTCGTGTCCGCGAGGATGATCCCGCGGTCGCGGGCGATGTCGCGGGCCCGGGAGTAGACCGCGAGGGTGGCCTGACGCAGTTGGGCGGCCGTGTCCGCGCCGACCTTGCGGGCGACCTCCTCGTAGGAGACGTTCTCGTCGTGCTCGCCGACCGCTGCCTTGGTCGCCGGGGTGAAGATCGGGGCGGGCAGCTCCGAGCCGTCGACCAGACCCTCGGGGAGGGTGAGGCCGCAGACGGTGCGGGACTCGTTGTACTCGGCCAGGCCCGAGCCGGTGAGGTAACCGCGGGCCACACACTCCACCGGCACCATCTGGAGCGACGTGCAGACCAGCGTGCGGCCCGCCCAGTCGGCGGGGGCGCCGGCCGGGAGTTCGGTGCTCAGGACGTGGTTGGGGGCGATGTCGGCGAGCTGGTCGAACCACCACAGCGAGAGCTGGGTGAGGACCCGGCCCTTGTCGGGGATCTCGGTGGGCAGCACCCAGTCGTAGGCGGAGAGGCGGTCGCTGGCGACCATCACGAGGTCGCCCGCCTCGTTCTGATACAGCTCGCGCACCTTGCCGGTGTGCAGATGCACCAGACCCGGAACCTGAATCGGTTCGGGCTTTTCGACGAATCCGGACACGGTTCCTCCCCGTGGTTCTGTCCAATGGCTCGATTCTCCCGTATGCGGGGATCGGGTTCGGTCCGGGGTACGCGCAGCGCGGTCTGCCGCGAGGTCGGGGGCTGTTGCACGGCAGAAGGTCACGGGCCGCGGCGCGGCGGACGATCAGTCACGTTTGCAGATGCGGTCCAGAAGGTTCACCGTGGCGCGCTGCACGCGCGGGTCGACGTGGCCCGGACGGTCCAGGGACGGGGACCAGGCGAAGGTCCCGGATGCGAAGACCAGGGCGCCGGAGGGGGCGCGGTAGAGGGAGGTCTCCTGGTGGCGCAGGACACCCTCGCCGTCGGTGTACGGGGAGTGGGCGAGCAGGATGCGGTCGTCGTGCTCGGGCAGCGCGGTGCGCGGGAAGTAGCGGTCGGCCTCACCCGCGACCAGACCGTCGATCCCGTCGCCGTCCAGCGCGCCCGTCGCCTCCCACAGCCAGTGGCCGGCATTGCGGACGATCAGGGGGGACGGCTCGGGGACACGGCCCGCGTACTGGATGCCGACCACCTGCTGTTCGGCACGGTCGATCTCACGCCAGAGCAGCGGCCGGCCCGGACCCTTGCGTTTGCGGCAGGTGAGCAGGCGGTCGGGGACGCCGGAGGGGGAGGGGCCCAGCTCCACCTGCCAGTACATGGTGTTGGCGGAGAGGAAGACGAGGGACGTGCCGTGGTCGCGGGCGCCCTCCACGGCACGCCGCATACCCGCCGACCAGTACTCGTCGTGGCCGGGGAAGACCAGGCCGCGGTAGCGGTTGAGGTCCAGGTGGCCGGCGTGCAGATCGCGGGCGTCGGCGTAGGCGAGGTCGTAGCCGTAGCGCTCGGCGAAGCGGATGAAGTCGTAGGCATGACCGACGTGCAGGGGGAGGCCCGCTCCCGCGTACGGCCGGTCGAACGAGACCGTGGTCGCGGCGTCCGCCTCGCCCAGCAGCCGGCCGTTCTCGTCCCAGGCGTGGTAGAGACTTGCGCCCGTGCGGCCGTCCTCGGGGTAGAGGTTGTAGGCCTGCCAGGTGACGTCGGGCAGGAGCAGCAGCAGATCCGCGGGGTGGTTGTCGCGGACGGTGAAGGGGACGTGCGAACGGTAGCCGTCGGTGGTCGTCAGGACGGCGACGTACGCCCCGATGTTCCAGTAGCTCGGGATCTGGAGGCGCCAGGACAGCCACCAGTGGTGGCAGGAGACCGTGCGGTCGGCGGTCAGCGGCGGGGGCTGGACGATGCCGGACAGCCGGGGGCTGGTGGTGATCTTCGTGGCGCCGTCGCCGCCGTAGTGGCCGATGCGGTAGATGTCGACGGCGAATTCCTGGGGCGGGTCGACGGTGATGTGGAAGTCGACTGCCTCGCCTGGCGCGACCGCGCCGGTGGAGACGAAGCCCTTGATCTGCCGGCGGACGTCGTCCGCCGAGCGGGGGCCTCCGGAGGCGGTGCGGGGGGACGGGACCCTCGGGGTGCCCGCTTGCGGGGTGTGGGCCCGGTGGCCCTGGTCGGCCTGGTGGGTTTGGTCGGCCTGGTGGGTTTGGTCGGCCTGGTGGGTCTGGTGGGCCTGGTCCGGGTCGACGTACCAGGGAACCATCTGGCCGGTGTCGTCGAAGTAGGTGTCGGTGCCGCGGAGCCAGGGGAGAGGCCCCTGGCCGAAGGGATCCGTCACGGCGTGCGCCAGTGCGCCCGACTCCCAGCGGCGGATGTGCTCCGATCCCATCGATCGCTCCCCTCCCTCGTGCCCCCGCTCGTACCCCGCTCATGCCCCCGCTGGTGCACCCGTTTGCCCGTGGTCGGGCATCGTGGTCATGCGTCGTGGGTGGTGCGGTGGAAGCCCTTGCTGTGCGCGTGAGTGGTCCCAGCACATCACATTACGCACGCGGGCGGTCACTATTCGTTGCGAATTGACCGAAAGTGGAACCAGCGGGTCCGGCATGTGTGGGAGTGTCCGGCGACGGCTCCGCTGGGTGGTCCTGGTCGTCGTCAGACCAGTCGTACCGGCTTTTCCGGGCGTATCCCCGACTTGACCAACCACGCCCGCAGCGGGCCCGGGTCGCCGTCCTCGACGAGGCTGAGGACCCGGGGGCTCAGGTCGGCCGCCCGTTCACCGTTGATGAGGAGGGACGGGCCGTCGAGCCAGTCGAGGCCCGGGGTGGCTCCGGCGGTATCCATCGCGGCGCAGCAGACCATCGCGGTGACGTGATCGGCGAGCAGCTCCCGGCCGGTGCGGGGCGGCTGGAGGGGGAAGAGGGGGAGCGTGCCGTCGTCCCAGAGGGCGGCGTCGGCGGCCTGCCCGACGGTCGGCCCGGCTGACGGGTCACCGGGGGCGGCCGCCTCTTCCCGCGCCAGCTCCGCGCTGAGCCCGGCGGCGAGTGCGGAACTCCGTTCGTTGCCGCGGACGGGGTCGTCCTCGTCTTCGTCCCTGGCGAGTTCTGCTTGGGCGGGTGGGGTGGGGGTCGGGGTGAGGGTCGTGGGTATGGGGGACTTGGTCGTGGGTATGGCGGACTTCTGCGTGCCGCCGCGGTGTGCCTGCGCGGCGTCGGAGGCTGTCGGGCTTGACGGCGCCGCATCCTGCCGGGCCGATGCGTGGTCGGGCGTCGGGGTGCCGGAAGCCGTCCTGCTTGACGGCGCCGTGTCCTCCCAGGCCGGCGTCGCGTCGGTGGACGGCTTCGGGCGTGACGGCGCCGCGTCCTGCCAGGCCGCTGCAGGCGCCTCGGGGTGCGCGGGCGGCGCCTCGTCGGCCGGGGTGAAGAGCGACGTCGTCGCCTCTGAAGGCGTCGTGTTCTGTGGGGCCGTCAGGTGATTCAGGACTCGGGAGAGGGTCGGACCGTCGGTGTTCGGTGCGTCGGCGTTCTGGGAACGGCGGACGCCCAGCGTGTCCAGGACTCGGTGGAGGCGGGCCGCATCCGTGCGCCACTTCCGGTCGACGACCTCTTCCGGATACTCGTGCCAGTCCACCGGGGACCAGTCCGGGCGGGGCTCGGCGGGGCCCCCGTGGAAGAGGCGGGCAGCGAGGAGCGAGGCGGCCTCGTCGACCGCTCCGGGCTCTTCGAGCAGGTCGCAGGCGGGGCGCTCGCCCAGACGGGAGGCGAATCCCTCGGCCAGCCGGTCCCGGCGGGAGAGCTCGGTGAGGGCGGCGACCACGCCCGCGTCCAGCCGGGAGGGCCAGCGGCCCATGCGCCAGGCGGGCAGCGCGACCCGGGTCAGCAGCCGGTCCCAGCCCGCGTACGCCAGGCCCACCTGTTCCTGGGCGACGATCCGCAGTCCGTAATCCACAGCCTGTGCACGCTCGGCGGCCGCGGCGGCGACCCCGCGTTCCATCTCGGCCGCATGGCCGCGACAGCTGCGCAGCAGCAGACGGGCTGCCCAGCCGACCCCGGCGAGCACCGTGCGGGAGACCGGATTCCGGCCGGGCGCCGTGCTCACGGCCAACGCCGCATCCAGCCCCCGTACGAAGCGGCGGGCGGCGGCTATGTCGGGGTGCGCCGAAGGTCCCGTACCGGCGACGACCGGGGCGAGGACCGCCCGCAGCTCGCCGACGCGCATCCACCACAGGAACGGGGAGCCGATGACGAGGACGGGAGCGGCCGTCGTACGCCGTGGCCGGGGTGCCCCGAGGCTCCGCACACCCGCTATCTCGTCGCGAGCCTCGGGCGGGGGCGGGCCGTGGGCCGGGTGGGTGCGGTCCTCCAGCCAGCTGTCGCAGTCCGGGGTGAGGGCTATCGCGGACGGGGCGGGTACGTCGAGGCGGTCGGCGAGGTCGCGCACCATCCGGTACAGGTCGGGGGCCGACTCCTCGGCAATCGGGACGGTCGGGCTGACGGCGGGCCGTGCGCGGGCGACCACCAGGGCGACACCGGCGGCCGCGAGCAGCACGAGGACGGCGGCCGTGACCACGGTCCAGCGGGCCGCGTGCCAGCCCGGGCCCACCAGGTGGCCGGTGGAAATGCCGGCGAGCAGCACCACGGCGACGGCCGCGGGCAGCAGGGCGACGGCCAGCGCACGGCTGCGAATGCGCAGCACGGCGACCGCCCGCGAACGCGCGGCCTGCGCGCCTGCCTCCACACCCATACCTGTCACGACCGGACCTCACCCCCTCGCTGCCTGGTTCTCCTGGCGTTGCTCACTCCCCCACTGTGGCACCCACGACTGACATCGCAATGCCGGTGGGCCAAGTGCCGGAAGCCTGCGCCGCACCATAGTTGGGGCCCTGCCCGCCGTCAGCTGTATGGGACTTCGGTCACTCGATGGAATGGCTCAGGGGAAAGGTGGATGACGGAAGGCAAAAGACCAGGCCCCGGATCCGAAGACGGATCCGGGGCCTGCCGGGTTCATCGGCGGCGGTAGCTCACACGCCGGCGGCCGCCTTGGCCGCGATGTCCGTACGGTGCTGGGAACCGTCGAGCCCGACGCGGGAAACGGCCCGATATGCGCGCTCACGGGCTTGGGTCAGGTCCTTGCCGCGCGCCGTGACGGAAAGGACGCGACCGCCCGCGCTCACGACGGTGTCGCCCTCGCGCCGGGTGCCCGCGTGCAGGACGTACGCGTGCGGGGTGTCCTGGGCGGCCACCTCGTCGAGCCCGGTGATCGGGTCGCCGGTGCGCGGGGTGCCGGGGTAGTTGTGCGAGGCGACGACGACGGTGACCGCCGCGTCGTCGCTCCAGCGCAGGGGCTCCAGGTGGGCGAGGCCGCCCGTCGCGGCGGCCATCAGGACACCGGCCAGCGGAGTCTTCAGCCGGGCCAGGACGACCTGCGTCTCGGGGTCCCCGAAGCGGGCGTTGAACTCGATCACACGGACACCGCGCGAGGTGATCGCGAGCCCGGCGTAGAGCAGGCCGGAGAACGGCGTCCCCCGGCGGCGCATCTCGTCGACGGTCGGCTGGAGAACCGTCTCCATGACGTCGTCCACCAGCTTCGGGTCGGCCCAGGGCAGCGGGGAGTACGCGCCCATGCCTCCGGTGTTGGGGCCCTCGTCGCCGTCGAGCGCGCGCTTGAAGTCCTGGGCGGGCTGGAGCGGGACGACGGTCTCGCCGTCGGTGACGGCGAAGAGGGAGACCTCGGGGCCGTCCAGGAACTCCTCGATGACGACCCGCTCGCAGGCGTTCGCATGCGCCCTGGCCGCCTCGATGTCGGCGGTGACGACGACGCCCTTGCCGGCGGCGAGCCCGTCGTCCTTGACGACGTACGGCGCTCCGAAGGCGTCGAGGGCCTCGTCGACCTCCTCGGGCGTCGTGCAGACGTACGACCGTGCCGTGGGGACGCCCGCTCCCGCCATCACTTCCTTGGCGAAGGCCTTGGAGCCCTCCAGCTGCGCGGCCTCCTTGGAGGGGCCGAAGACCGGGATGCCGGCCTCACGCACGGCGTCGGCGACCCCGGCGACGAGGGGTGCCTCCGGCCCGACCACGACCAGCTCGGCACCGAGTTCCGTGGCCAGCGCGGCCACGGCGGTGCCGTCCAGGGCGTCGACCTGGTGCAGCTCGGCGACCTCGGCGATACCGGCGTTGCCGGGGGCGCAGTGCAGCGCGGTGACGTCGGGATCTAGGGACAGGGAACGGCACAGGGCGTGTTCGCGGGCGCCGCTACCGATGACGAGGACCTTCACGGGGGTCAGCCTAACGGGAGGGCGGGCGGGGGGTTTGTGCGGGCTTCTGAAGGGATGGGGGTGGCAGGTTTGTGGGTTCCTCCCAAACGGGGCGCGTGCCTGCACGCCGACGGGTGCCTGCACGCCGATGGTTGCCTGCAGGCGCCGATGGGTGCCTGCACGCCGGCGCGGTGGCCTACTCGTTCGAGAACTCCTCGACCACCGTGGCTCCGAGCTCCCGCACGATGAGTTCGCGTCCGGACAAGGCCGACTCGTTGAGGTCCGGATCGTCGTCCTCGGGGATGTCGTCCTCGGGGGCGACCGGGGGCGGGGACGCCGGTGCGGAGGGCTGGGGGGCGGGGCGGGGAGCGGCGGCGGGTGGCTGAGCCGACGTCTGCGGTGTGGGTGCGGTGGACGTGGGCTGGGGGGACGCCGGGCGCTGGGCGCTCGTACCGCCGGCGCCGGCCGCATGGTTGCTCCCGCCACCGGCGAAGCCACCGCCCGCGGAGCCACCGGCGCCGTAACCACCGGGGGCGCCGCCTCCGCCGTAGCCACCGGTACCGCCGCCGGTGGCCGGGGGTGCCGAACCGCCCGACGGGTCGACGATCGCCTCGATCTTCCACTGCACGTTGAACTGCTCGGCCAGCGCCTGCCGCAGCACGTCCTCGCTGCCGCTGCTGGCGAAGTTGTCGCGCGCGCCCGCGTTGACGAAGCCGAGCTGGAGGGTGGTGCCGTCGAAGCCGGCGACCTGTGCGTTCTGGCTGAGCAGGATCCAGGTGAAGCGGCGGCGGTTCTTGACCGCCTCCAGGATGTTCGGCCAGAGCATGCGGGGGTCGAGGCCACCGGCCGGGGGTGTGGGGGCGGCGGAAGCGGGCGGCGCGGTCTGCGAGGTCGGTGCGTGTGGGGGCTCGGCGGGAGCGGCCTGGCGCTGTCCGCCGCCGGCGGGCGCCGCGGTGGGCCAGCCGCCCGGGCGTCGGCCTCCGCCCGTAGGGGCGGGGGCGGGCCAGGCGCCGGGGGTGGAGGGAGCGGGGGCGGGGGCGGCTGGGGCGGGTGATGGCTGGGGCTGCTGGGACTGGGTTGGCTGGGTCTGGGCCGGTTGGGGCTGGGGCTGCTGGGCCTGGCCGTGGTCGGAAGGACCGGGGGCAGGACCCCCCGCAGAACCGGCAACGGGCGCTGCCGCAGGCGCCGTACCTCGGTCATCGCCCGCTGGCTGGGGTGCTCCCTGCCCCGCCGCACCACCCGGCGCCCGCACCGCTGCCCGGGCGGCGGCAGGACCGCCACCCGGCGTGACGGGCGCGGCAGCCGCGGGCGCGCCTCCCCCCTGCACGGCGCCCCCATGCGCGTCGGGCCCGGGTACGTACCCCATGGCGGGCATACCACCCCCCGCGGAGAAGTTGACGCCCCGCTCCAGGCGGTCCAGGCGGGCCATGACGGACCGCTCGTCCCCGTAGGCGGCGGGCAGCATCACGCGCGCGCAGATCAGCTCGAGCTGGAGGCGGGGCGAGGTGGCCCCCCGCATCTCGGTCAGTCCTTCGTTGACGAGGTCGGCGGCGCGGCTCAGTTCGGCGGCGCCGAAGATGCCGGCCTGGGCCTGCATACGCTCCAGGACATCGGCGGGAGCGTCGATGAGGCCCTTCTCCACCGCGTCGGGGACGGCGGCGAGGATCACCAGGTCACGCAGCCGCTCCAGCAGGTCGGCGACGAACCGCCGGGGATCGTTGCCCCCCTCGATGACCCGGTCGACGACCTCGAAGGCCGCGGCGCCGTCACCGGTGGCGAAGGCCTCGACCACGGAGTCGAGAAGGGACCCCTCGGTGTAGCCGAGCAGGGAGGTCGCCATGGCATACGTCACACCGTCCGCTCCTGCGCCGGCGAGCAGCTGGTCCATGACGGACATGGAGTCACGCACGGACCCCGCACCGGCCCGCACGACGAGCGGCAGGACGCCGTCCTCGACAGGGATGTTCTCGCGCCCGCACACCTCGCCGAGGTAGTCCCTCAGGGTCCCCGGCGGCACGAGCCGGAAGGGATAGTGATGGGTCCGCGACCGGATGGTCCCGATGACCTTCTCGGGCTCGGTGGTCGCGAAGATGAACTTGAGATGCTCGGGCGGCTCCTCGACGACCTTGAGGAGCGCGTTGAAGCCGGCCGACGTGACCATGTGGGCCTCGTCGATGATGTAGATCTTGTAGCGGCTGCTCGCGGGGCCGAAGAAGGCCTTCTCGCGCAGTTCACGGGCGTCGTCGACACCACCGTGCGATGCGGCGTCGATCTCGATGACATCGATGGAGCCGGGCCCGTTCCGCGCCAGGTCACGACACGACTGGCACTCTCCGCAGGGCGTCGGCGTGGGCCCCTGCTCGCAGTTCAGACAGCGCGCCAGAATCCGCGCGCTGGTCGTCTTGCCGCACCCGCGCGGCCCGCTGAACAGGTACGCGTGATTGACCCGGTTGTTCCGCAGCGCCTGCTGCAGCGGGTCAGTGACATGCTCCTGCCCGATGACCTCGGCGAAAGACTCCGGGCGATAGCGGCGGTACAGCGCGAGAGACGACACGCATACGAGGTTATAGGCGCCCACTGACAACCAGCCCCGCCCGCGGAAACCGGCCCGCCCGCGGAAACCGGCCCGCCCACGCAAGCGCCCCCCACGCACCCGCCAGAGCCAACCTACCCTTGCTGCCTTCCGGCCCTGGGGGAGTTCAGTCAGATAGCGCCGCGTGAGGGGCTCCGCACAGGCTACAGGATCTGAGCGGGGGGAACGAGTTCGCTAGCACTCCTCTCGGTCATGTAATGTTTCCGGCGGAGGATTCGCCTAGAGGCCTAGGGCGCACGCTTGGAAAGCGTGTTGGGGGCAACCCCTCACGAGTTCGAATCTCGTATCCTCCGCCAGTGCCTCACCGGGCACGATGTCGAAGGGCCCCACCGTTCGCGGTGGGGCCCTTCGACGTTGTCCGTCTCAGTTTCCGTCTCAGTTGGATTTCTCCTGAGTGCCGGTGCCGGGTAGCACCCAGAGCGCGTCTCCGACTTGCTGGGCGACCTTGCGGAGCATGGTCCCGGTCACGTGCATGTACCGAGCGCGCATCCGGGCCGCTCCCCCAGGCTCCCAACCCATGATCGAGTCGATAACGACGTCCGGGACGCCGAGGATCAGGAGGACGGTCGCGGCAGTGTGGCGAGCGTCATGAAGGCGGCCGTCCCGCACTCCGGCGTCTCGTAGAAGCCGCTTCCAGATGTGGAAGTCGGTGTTCGGGCTCAGCGGCCCGCCGGTCGGCGAGGCGAACACGTACCCCTTGCCCTCCCAGTCGGCACCGGCCACGATCCGCTCCCGCTCCTGCGCTTCCTGGTGCTGGCGGAGAATCTTGATCAGTGGATCGGGCAGGCCGATGGTGCGCCGTCCGGCCCGGGACCACGCCCAGGCCGTCATCGCCCTCGCACGACGCCGCACCAATGTGCTGTGGGCCCTCCTGCGCGACGACCGAGCCTTCACTCCCACCCCACCCATCACGCAGAGGGCTTGACTCAGCCCGAGGCCACAAAGCCCGCAGCGTGGCTGAGGTCGGCGGGGGTGCAGCGAGGCACACGCGCGCCTGATCAGTCGGCCTGCCCGCCGTCGTGGCTGACGTTCGTCGGCTGATGCACAGACGATCTCCGGGACGAGGCCCCGCTCTCACTGGTGGGAGGCGGCCACAGCCTTGACCCGGTCCTTGAAACTCCCGGCCAAAGCCGCTCCACCGACCTCAGTGGGCCCCCTGTGGCCCGTCAGGCTTCCCCCAGGTAATTTGAGAAAGGTCAGCGGAATAGGAATTCTCCAGCAGCTCCAAGGACGCTTCAGCCCGAGTGCCAACCTCCACACCTGCCAGAGTTCCAAGGTCTCCGGGAACGTCGGCAAGTCGACCTGCGGCCCACGTTCGGACCGCCTCAGGGTCGACATCATCAACAGTTACAACGAAGACACCATAGAGAGGATGTTCCGCCTCCTCAACTTCCACAAGAATATCGTGAATCTTGTGCTGCAGAGGACCTCTTGGCCTGTTGAAAGTTTTAGCTACTGCCCTCATCAAATCGACCAGTTCCGGAGGAACTGCCGGGCGATCATACCTGAGGCCGAGCCAGCTCTTAAATGCCTTCAGTCGACCATCAGCCAAGGAAGGCTGCAGTCCATCCCGCAGATTCACCAAAGCAGCGGGAGAAATCGTCAGGCGAGGCGATTCAGAGATCAAGAAACAGCCGTCGGCCAGCAGAAGCCTTCTTGCCCGAATGCCCCAATCGCTGGGCGGGTTTTCTCGATAAACTGGCCGCAGCTCGATTGACGGCTCATTACTCGCGACGGAGGCTCCGGAAAGGTCGCAGTCCTGAGTGGCCACAATCCATTCACGATGCTGCCACGAAGAGCTTCCCGGAGCTCCTCTCTCTGAATTGACCACAATTGCAGAGATTTGCAATGAGGCCTCAAAAAGAGACCCTTGTCGCCACCCTGCGTCAAAGAGCGAAAAATCGGTCACGCCCCACTGCTATTCTGTGAGTTCGACCGAAGCTCTTCCAGGCTTCACCGAGTAAGAGCTTCGCATCATTTTCCCCTTACGCCGCGGAGTGATGACATCGAGCGCCGCAAGGTATGCCCTGTTACCGTCCTCCACTCTCACAAAGTCAAGCGCCGACTGGGCTCCTGGCTCAGGAGCCTGTTCAAGAGCCTGTGCGAGAGGGTACCGCTTACGTTCGGCCAACGGGGCGATACGCGAAAGTAGCTGGTGAAGAACACTCAGCCTGCGCTGCACATGCGGAGATCTGGCCAACGCTCCCGCTCCCCCCTTCTCTGCGGCCTTGACGGTTGGATGCGTCACGCCGAGAGCCTGCGCCAAGCGGCGATTTGACCAGCCCGTCAGACCCTTGATGTCGCGAACTGTCTGCTGAACTCGAGGAGACGGAGAAGCGTCCTGCGTCCGAAATGCCTTTCGCTCAAAGGCGTCGGGCTCAGGCCCACGAACCGACCCGGGAGAAAAAGCGCCAACCAGAGGGCCTCCCGTGGAGGGAATGTTTCTGCCTGACCGTCCTGGCGGCGGAAGAGTGGGGTCAGCCGAAAAAGGGTTATATGGAGAGACTGTCATGTCGCGCTCAGGCATGAGTGCAGTCATTTTTCCTCCAACCCGAAGTGCTCGGCTCCCTTTTCGGACAGAGACCAATAAAAGAACCTGTCCATCTGAGAGTGCAGGATTTTGAACTGATCAACCAATCCATCGACTGAAAACGACTGCGAGGCCTCCACGAAAAAGTCGAGGTCAAGAACGTACGATGGAGACGTCACGGGAACTGGGGGCAGACCTGAAATTACGGCGCCGGATGGGAACCAGCCGGTCGTGACGAGGCCTTGCGCGGCAGCTGGGAAGTTCTCAAATTCCCCCTCTTGCCCTGCCTTAATCTGAACGCGATTTACTGCGGCATCCAGTCGTGCATTCAGGATGGGGCTAGAGCTCCAGCCGAGAATCTCCGGGCGGAACCAGTCGATCCAGGAGAACTCGTTCTCCGGTAGGGGCTCAGCTACAGAGAGATATCTCACTCCAAGGCGATTGCAGCGCGCCAATGGCACTGTAGAAGAGATGGCGGATAGGCAAAATGAGAGCAGATTGGCGAATTCCCGGACGCCCTTATACCGTTGATCTATTACGAGGTTGAGCGCACCGGGAGTTAGTACAAGCTTATGGCCATCTTCGTCAGAGAATTGCCAACCGTCCTGCGGACCTGATTCGATCACGGCTCCGGATGGCCCAAGCTGTACAGACATGTTGGACGAGGCTTGTTCCATGTAGGGCAGGTGCTCACGCAGCCGCTCCTGAAGAGGCGCGATGCCGGCCACTGTCCCGAGGCTGGCAACCACCGGGTAGCGCACCTGCACCAGCGCCTGCACCAGCGGTGGCCTGGCTAGGCGATACGGAGCTGGCTCTGGCAGGTCGAACACTGCGGCCTACTTTCCACGGGTTTACCAGGTCTAACCACACTAGCAGCCTGCCCTTGCAAGGGAAGGACAAATCGGTCCGCTAGAGGCCTCCTGAGGTGCCACCCTCAGGCCCGGCGGGCGCTCCCTCAAGGTGCGGCATGCGGCCGTGAGTGTGTCCAAGCGTGCAGCGGGTGGCTGACATCGCCAACTGACATCAACGACGCCCGGGGCGGCCGGACGGGGACCAGGAAGCATCGCAAGAGGTGTGTATGAGAAGGCCGCCGCCAAGCGTCATCGAACTCCTGAAGCGGTGCTCACTTTCTGCTCCGCTCAGGGCGAGGGCGTGAACCCAGCGGACAGGTCGAGATGGAAGGAGGATCCTGGGGCCGTCGGGGTCCAGCCCTCGCGCAAGGCGTGTTCGACGGCTTGGGATACGTCGGATGGCAGGGTCGGCTTGGCTTCGCGTCCGATCCAGTTGCTCAGGTGCGGCTGGTTGGTGGTGACCACGAGTGTTGTCCCCGGAGTGTCCGCATGCTCGACCGCGAACGTGCACGGCGTCCAGGCCAGGCCCCCATGAGCGTGGGTGAGGCCGCGCCAAGATGCGCCAGCCCGTGTCTCGCCACATGCTGTCCTCGTAGTTGTCTCCGAATCTGCTGCTGTTTTTGAACTCAAGCGTCAAGTGCTGAGAATTTCACGCATGAGCCTTTTGCTATTTGACGGAATGCCGCGATGAGGAACATGTCGATTTTGGCAGCTAGCCTATTTGGATGGGACTGGGGGAATGTGCCCGCCTGGGTCGGCACAGCTTCTGTGGTTCTCGCTGCTATTGCATACAGGCGTAGCGTTCGCGATCAGAAGATGGCGCAAGCGCGCAAGATAGCAGCATGGGTCATAGGTAGCGCCCACGGCGATACAGAATCAGATCATGAAAGACAACCCGAACTACTGGTGAGCAATTCCAGCGACGCCTCAATATTCGAGCTGAAGGTAAGGGATGGCATCACTGGTCAGACACTTTGTTCCCCGATTTCGGAGGTCCCGGCGACTTCAAAGGCTCGCCACAGGATGGATTTGGCGGATGACGCGGAGGTACAGGCGATTTGGGCTGCCGCCATGCTGGGGATGATAGTGGTGTGGGCTTCTTCTGAATCCACTGATATCGATGTGGATCTGCTCGAAATGCCACTACGGATGGAGTTCAGGGACGCCCAGGGGATGTGGTGGAAGCGCGATTCATCAGGAAAGGTTAGGCCCCTGAGATTGTCAATTCCTGACCGGCTTGCATTCGCCCTTACTCGATGGTCCGCAAAGAAGGCTTTTCGTGAACTCAGAAAGGAGCAAAAGGTGGCCGAGAAGGTCAATGAGGAAGCTAATTGATTGACACCTATGGGAGCCGCACTGCATCGCCGAGGTCGTGGCAAACCGAGGCCGAGTCGCCCAGATCAGCGCCCAATCAGGCCACAAATGCTCGCAGCTTCCCAAGCTCAGGGCGCTCTCCCGTTTGCACCAGGTGGCCTTTGGTACGCGCCCGGTGGACAGTTGCACGTGAACCGCGGCTACGTGCAACTGTCCACGGCCGGACGTCATCCCGTTCTGGCACCTTCCTTTGCTGATGCTTGTCGGGGCCTCGGGCGGTCCAGGTGGACTACCACGGTGGTGTAGAAGCGGTTCACGGCGTCGTCGACGCTGCGGATGAAGCCGGATTCGGCGTTCCCGCGGCTGCTTCCCATGCTCTTGAACAGGGATAGGCGGAAGCCGGTGATGTGGGTGTCGTTGTTCTTTGGGAGCATGTCCGCCGGTTCCGGGCGGAGCCGTTCCAGTGTGCCCCGTGGCCCCCCGGGCTCTCCTTCGACCAGGGTTTCGATGTGGAGGTCTGCCGGTGCCTCGGCCAGGCGGCGGATGAGGCGTTTTGCCCAGGTCAGCGGGTATCCCTGCTCGGGTGCGGGGATCTCGATGGAGGTGCGGAGCTTGGCGGTGCGCAGGTCGGCGCTAATCGCCAGAATTCCGGGTGCGCCCTCGATCCGGAGCTCTGCCTGGAGTCTGCCGTCGAGGCAGAGCTGATCGGCCAGGCCGCTGCGGCGTGCTTTCGGATCGGCCCCGCGCTTGGCCCGCTGAACGGGCAGTACCTTCTGTCCGAGTCCGCCACCGAGGCTCAGGCAGATCTGGCGGATGAGCCGTTCCCAGCTCTCGACCACGTCCAGGGCGCGCGAGTCGCCCTGGCACAGGGTTTCGTCATCGATTCCGTTGCGTACAGGAACCCAGGCCGATCCCATGTTCTGGAAGCCGTGGCAGCCGGAGTTCTCATGCCGCAGGTAGTACAGCAGTTCCTGAAGCAGCCAAGCATGTGCCTTGTCTCCGACGCCCTCGTGCCGGATCAGCATCTGCGCCTGGTGGGTGACTTCGGCCCAGGACAGGTGCCAGAGAGCCACCTTGTGCTTGCGTCGGCCGTCGATCTTGACGTCGACGAGCGGGCTGCCGTCCAGCGCGACGTCGTTCGACAGTGTGATCACGGCCTCGTAGCCACGGCGTGCGGCGATGTCCACATAGGCCTGCACCTGCTCGGGCCTGAGGCCGTTGCCGTTGGTCTTGGTCTCCACCAGCGCGGTCCACAGTTTGCCGGCCCGCTCGACACGGACCACCCCGTCGGGGCGCCGCGGGGTATCGCCGTGCGGCAGCGAGACCTCGGTGAACGTCTCCATACGGCCCGACGGCGCTCCGAACGCCGCCGTGAGTCTCCGGCCGAACTCCGGCACCTGTGCCATCACTGACAGCAGTACCGACGTAGCGCGCATTTCCCGGTCCCGGTCGGACTTGAGTACCGAGACCGGAAAGAGCCTGGCCTGCTTCCAGGACTCATTGTCCGCCAGAGACTTCCTGGCCACCCTGGACACGGTGACCTTCTTCTTCGCGGTGCGAGGCCGTGCCGCCTTCTTGGGCCCCAGCTCGTCGCCAGGCGGGCGGGGAGCCGGAACAAGGCCTGGCGTCACCTGCGGTTCCTGCTCTACGGCCGGAGCCGGAACCGTCGTATCAGCGTGCTCGCTGCTCTCTGCGCCGTTCAGCGCTTCCTCTGCGCCCGCGTCGTCCTCGATGTCGACGCCGAAATCCGTCGCCAGACCGGCCAGGCCGGTGTCATAGCCCTGCCCGACGGCACGGAACCTCCACTCTTCCCCACGCCGGTATAACTCACCGAAGATGATTGCGCTCACCGTGCCCGCGTCATCGATGCCGAACCTGAGGAGGCTCTCGCCGCCCCCGTCGGCCAATTTCACCTTCAGGTCTTCCAGCTCCCCGAAACCAGCTCCCTCGTAGCGGCTCGCCGCCACGACGATCCGGTCGATGCCGGACGGGACCGCGGTCAAGTCGAAGCTAATCCGGTCCTCGTCGCCGCTCTCCGTTGGCGTCTTGCCCAGCAGTTGCACACTCCCGTCAGCGGCAACCGGGTTGTTGTAGAAGTAGAAGTCGCCGTCACTGCGCACCTTGCCGTTCGCATCCAGCAGCAGGACGGACACGTCCGCATCGCCTTCACCCGTCGGGCTGACCCAGCTCAAACTCACGATCACCGAGGCGGCGTTCTCACTCAAGGCCGCCAGCGCCACGTTCGAGCCCTTGACCATCTCATGCATGAAGCCCCCCAGATTTCGCAATTCGGGCACTTAGCTGCCCCCGCCTAGGCCACCCACCCCACGCCGCCGTCATGTGACGTACGGCACAACGAACGACTGTAGTACCCGATAACGAGACCGCGGGAGTGTCCGGAAACATCAAGCGGCGAGAACCAAGGGTCAACAGAGCGGCTCCACAAGCCCCGTCAGCCCCGGCCGAGGGAACACACCCCCGGACGTGGATCAAGAAGCATCGCTCACGAACCTGCCGACACAGTCCGGCGCTGTGACAGGGCCGGATGCTGCGGTGAGTGGACCGCGTGCGGGAACACAGTCGACTTCTGCCAAGTGGACCTCACCGGATTCCATCCCGCGATCGCGCAGCACATCGCCCTGCACGACCCCGCCCGCGTGCTGCGCAAAGTCAAGGCCAGGCGGCGCGTGCTGAACCATCACACGCTCATTCCAGCCGAAGGCGACCCAGAGCGTCCCGGGGATGACCGTGATGACTGCCAGTTCGACGGTGACCTCCGGCCGTGCGACGACCTACTCGAGGTGCAGGGGCTTCACCAGGTCTCGAAACACCAGGTCAGTGGCGTGACGCGGTTGTTCCCGTCCGGATCTGTGCCGACGGCCACAGCCAGAGGGATACACGTGGGCTCATACTGAGCCATGACTAAGCCTGCGGCACCGAAGCGTCACTTGCCTACCAGCCCCTTCAAGGCCCCAGTCCCACCGGCTCCCAAGCACTTCGCCATGGGCGACCAGGTCACACACGACATGTACGGCCTCGGCCAGGTGATCGGCATCGAGGACGGAATCGCGGCGCTCGTGGATTTCGGCTCGACGCAAATGCGGATCTTGAGCCCGTACGCCAAGATGACCAAGCTGTAGGACCGCTGTGCCCGGTCACGGCACACCAGGCCCCATCAGGGACCTGTAATGAAAGGCAGACCTGTCATCGACTCGACGTCGCTGTTCTCCGCTCTGGAACGGCAACCCCGCCGTTCCACTGCAGTATCGCCGCCTCCGACTACAAAGCCCTTCCAGGCCCCGGACTTCGGAGAAGACGAGATCTTCTGGTCCGAGGATGCACAGGTGCCCGCCCCGGGCACGCGTGCGACGCGGCCCAAGGCTGCCTAGCGGTGGTTTCGACAGCTACCCGCGGGCTGTCTCCGGTGCTGCGGTGACGAGTGCGGCCGTCTCAATTTCCGTCTCATTCAGCCCCGTTCACGGTCGTTCAGGCGAGAGCCGGAGCCGTCCCCGCACCGATGGCCAGCCGCCCATGAACGCAGGTGAACGTCCACGCACGCAGCTCACCGCCCCACCAACACAGTTGGAAAGCGTGTTGGGGGCAACCCCTCACGAGTTCGAATCTCGTATCCTCGCCGGCTCAGAGGGCCGGACCATGAAAGTGGTCCGGCCCTCTGGCGTATCTCGCCCCACGCACCGCCACAATGCATCCCGCAGAGCAACGTCATCCCTGAAAGGGGTGGGGTCGGTCAAGTGTGGTGCTTGTCCGGGTTCTTCCTGTTGGGTCGTGGGCTGAGGGCGTGCTCGGGCAGGGGGACGGTGTGCGCCCGTTCCCAGGGTGTGTGCTGTGGTCCCGCCGGCTGGGGGCGGGACGTTGTGGCGTGTGCTCTTCACCAGGTGTGATGCTGAAATGGCGGCGCTCCGGCTGCCGGTCATCCCTTCGCCGCGTCCGCGGTGGTGCTGTGGTGCGGCATGGTGTGGTTCGGCACACGGCCGACGGGATCAATCAGCGGAGCGGCCGTGCCGCGGGGCGGGGCCAGACGTTGCGGCGATCGCGCGTCGGTCGTGGGTCCGGATGCTGCTCATCCGTTGTCCTGGCGGGCCAGGCAGCGGACTTCGCCGTCGCGCAGCCCGTAGTAGACGAGGGTGAGCAGTTTGCGGGCCGCGGCGGCCTTGGCGATGTTGCGTGCCTCGGCGCCGCGACGTGCCTCGATCCGCTCCCGGTGGGCGCGCATCGGGGTGCCTTCGGGGGCGTGCTGGACGGCCTCCACGGCGGCCCAGCGCACCAGTTTGGAGCCCTGCTTGGTCAGGTGACCCCGCATCACCTTCAGATCCGACTCGCGGTGGCGCGGGGTGAGCCCGGCCCAGGAGCACAGGTGCTTGGGCGATGGGAATCGCGTCACGTCGCCGATCTCGGCGGTGAACACGGCGGCCAGGACCGGGCCGATCCCGCCGATGGACTGGATCGCCTGGTAGCCGGGGTGGCCGGCGAGCCGGGTGGCGATCTGCCGGTCGAGCCAGGCGAGCTGCGTGTCGAACGCGCTCATCACCGCGCGCAGTGCCCGCAGCCGCGTCGCGTAGCCGACGGGCAGTGGCAGGTCGTCGAGGAAGGCAGCGCCGCGGGTGCCGAACAGGTCGCTCATCGGCAACGCGATGCCCTGCTTGGCCACCACACCGTGGGCCTGGTTGCGGCAGCTGGTGCGCAGGTTCACCAGCTTGTGCCGCCCGCGCACCATTTCCCGCAGCTCGCGGGTCTCGGGCGGAGCCAGCCAGGACTCCGGCAGACGCCCGAGCCGCAGCAGGTCGGCCAGGTCGGCGGCGTCCCTCTCGTCGTTCTTCACCCGCCGGTAGGTGAACGCCTTCACCCCCAGTGGGTGGGCCAGGTGGACCTCGGCGCCCGCCTCGGCGAGCGCGTCGGCTGCCCAGTACCAGCCGAGTGTGGCCTCCAGCACGACCTTCGCCCCCGGTCCGGCCTTGGCGATCTCGCGCTTGAGCCGGGCCGGATCATTGTTGATCCGGACCATCTTTCCCACTCGTTGCCCGTCCGATGCCATGCGCACGAGCACGGAGCGGCGCCGGTGCAGGTCCATTCCCACCCACTGCACACCGTCGTACGGTGACGTCATTGAGGGCCTCCCCGAGTTCGGACTCCAACCTGAGCCGAGCATCCCGCGCACCCGGCAGGAGCGGGAGGCCCCGCTCCTTTCATCGCATCAGCGGCATTTCGAGCCGCCGCCTCCTTCGCCTCCGAGAGCGTGAGGTGCTCGCCCACCGCGCATCTCACCCCGGGTGCATGTGGACAGACCAATTGCCCACCGAGCAACTGCGGAACCTTCAGCTCGATCGACCTGAAGACGTCTGCCGAAGGCAGCAAGGCAGCAAGGACATGGACTCTCGGGCAACCACCTGGTACGGGCGCTTACACCAAGAGTATGGTCTCTTGTATGGCAACCAAGAAGGTGACGGTGACGATCCCCGAGGATCTGCTGGACGAGATCCGCGCTGAGGTGGCTGAGCGAGGACTTTCGGCATACGTCGCCGAAGCGCTGCGGTTCAAACGCGACCGGGACCGGCTGCTGGAGCTGGTCGACTGGCTGCAGGAGGAACACGGTCCGGTCACCGAGGACGAGCGCGCTGCAGCACTCGCGGAACTGGAAGATGTCGACGCCGAGCACGAGCGCCGCCGCACCTCCGGAGGGCACAACGCCGGAGAAGCTGCGTGAAGAAGCGAGCCAGTGAGCACAGGCAGCGGCCACTGCGCGTCTTTGTCCTCGACTGCGAGGCCCTGTCTCTCGCTGTGCGTGGCGACCGGAAGATGATCGCCCGGCTCGACCTCGCAGCCCGGGGCGAAGCCGAGGTGGTCACGTCCCCCATGACGCTGGTCGAGGCGTACGACGGCAGAACCACCGAACAGCGCTGGGACTGGGTGCTTATCCGGCTCAGAGTCGCCGACATCGGAAAGGAGGAGGCCCGCCAGGCCCGTCGGCTCCTGTCCGACGCCAAGCTCCACGGCCACAAGTACGCGATCGACGCGGTGCTCGCCGTCATCGCCCAACAGCAGAAGGGGCAGGTCACAGTCTTCACCTCGGACGTGGACGACCTGGAGAAGCTGGTCCCGGACTCGATCGTCGTCAAGCGGGTTTGACCGGCGCCCTGGTCTCATCACCGCCGTCCACCATGCCTCCTGCAGCGCACACAACCGAAGTGTGTGTGCGTGCTGGGTAGGAGCTCAGCGATCGATGCCCGTCACAGAGGACTGGGGTCCGCGGGGCCGTGATCGCCCATGACTAGCCCACGATCCGCACCGTCTTCGTCACGCTCACCTGGTCCACCTCGGACACCCTGACCGTCGCCTTCATGGTCCAGGTGCCGGCGATGGGGAGGGTGAAGGTGTTTGCGGCCCAGTAGCCGCCCTTGTCGGTCAGCTTGGTGTCCAGGGGGCCGATCTTCTGGGCGCCGAGGGTGAAGGAGAGGCGGAGTTCGGGGACGCTGGCCAGGCCGCCGTCGGGCCCGAAGACCACCGCCTGCACCGAGTTGTCGCCCACCCGGCCCGGGTCGAGGGTGATCTGCACCTTGCCGTGGGCGCCGGGGGTGCCGATGTCGAAGGGGATGGTCGTGACGGACGCCGCGGGCAGCCCGGAAACCGGGGCCGCCTCGGCCGCCTGAGCGGCTGCCCGGCCGGGCAACGTGCCGGTGAGCACCGTCGTGACGACCAACACGACGACTCCGACGGCGACTTCGGTCAGCACGGAACGGCGCAGGCCCCGGCGGTGGGTGTGGTGGGTGTCCGGAGCGGCCGGTCCCGGCTCCGGCTGAGGCTCCGGCGGGAGCGGCGGGCCGCCCGCCGGCTCCGGCACCCGTTCCCGTGCCGGCACGTCCGATTCCGCTTCGGCGTCCGCGGTCACCAGCGCGCCGGTCCAGCGCCGTGACAGCCCGGCCGCCGCCAGCAGCAGTACGACCGCGGCCAGTTTGACGGTCAGCAGCCGGCCGTACGAGGTACCGGTGAGCGCGTTCCAGGAGCCGAGGCCCCGCCAGGACTGGTAGACGCCGGTGACGACCAGGACCGTCACGGAGACGAAGGCCAGGCGGGAGAAGCGGGCGACCGTGCCGGCCTCGGTGGCCGAGGACCGGTGAAGCGTCATCAGCAGGGCCGTGAGGCCGCCCAGCCACACGGCCATCGCCAGCACGTGCAGCACCGACGAGGTCATGGCCAGCGGGACCTGGATGCCGGCGGAGGCGTGTTCCCCGGCGGCCCAGGTCAGTGCCAGACCGACGGCGAGGGCGGCGCCCGCCGCGAGCAGCAGTCGGGGCGGGCGCTGATCCGTACCGCGCCGGGACAGCCGTATGAGAAAGACGGCCGTCACCGGCAGCAGCGCCAGGCGGGCCAGCAGGACCGCGCCCGGACGGCTGGTGAGGGTGTGGCTCAGGGCGGAGGTGTCGAAGGCCGTGGCCGGGCCGGTGCCCGACTCGTACGGGGCGCGCAGCACCAGCAGGGCGAGTGTGGCGGCGAGCAGGGTCCACCAGCCCGCTGCCAGCGGCCTGCGCAGCGGGGCCGGGTCCGCCGGGCGGCACACGAGAACGAACGTGGCCGTGCCGATGAGGAGGGCCGCGGCGAGGTACGCCAGATAGCGGGCGATGTTGTACAGGCTCGCTGTCGCCGGGTCCTCGACCGGGCCGGGGTCGATGGGCGCCGCGGTGGCGGAGGGCTTGCCGATCGAGAACGTGAAGGCGCCCGAGACCGGGTGGCTGTCCGCGGACACCGCCCGCCAGGCCACGACGTACGTGCCCTTGGCGAGCTCGGCCGGCAGGGTCACCCGCGCGGTGTCGGAACGGCCTTCCGCGTGGTGTGCCTCACCCGTGCGCAGCCGCCGGTTCTCGGGGTCCAGGACGCGGAAGGAGTCGTCGAGCAGGCCGACGGACTCGGTGAAGGTCAGGGTGAGATGGCGGGGTGCCGACTTGAGGACGGTTCCGTCGTCGGGGTCGGTGCCGCTGAGGGCGGCGTGGGCAGAGGCGGGCGCCGCGCCGCCGAGGACGAGCAGGACCAGCACGGCTCCCAGCAGCACCAGCCCTTGAAGGCCGCGTCGGCCGTGTCCCCCCGGGCTTCCTCGTCGCGCATCGTCCCACCCCTCGGTCCGCCGTCGGTCCACGTCACTTCTCCGTCTTCGGACTTGCCGCTCCGGGACATGTACGGACGCGGGCGCCCCCGCGCTCACCGCGACGACGCGCTCGGCCCCGTACGCGACAACGCACTGTCGGCCCGCGCCCCGTCCGCGACGGCTCCCCGCCCGGCCTCTCCGCCCGCCCTCTCCGCGCTCACCACCCCGGCCTCGCCGACACCCCTCCGTCGACCACCAGGTCGTGCCCGGTGATCCAGTCGGCCAGCGGGGACGCGAGGAACACGCAGGCGTCGCCCACGTCCTCGGGGCGGCCGAGCCGTCCCGTCGGCGCCGCCTTCCGCCACCGCTGTACGCCCTCCGGCCAGGCCTCCGTCAGCCCCTCGCGGTCGATCAGGCCGGGCGAGACGGAGTTGACGCGGATGCCGTACGGGCCGTACTCAAGGGCCGCCGCGCGGGCGTGCATCACGACGGCGGCCTTGGCGGCGGAGTAGTGGGCGTGCAGCGGGGCCGGGCGGCTCGCCTCGATGGAGGCGATGTGGGTGATGGTGCCTCCGCCCGCGGCCCGCATGATCTCGGCGGCTGCCTGGGTACAGGCGAAGACACTCGCGAGGTTGGTGTCGACGACCGCCCGCCAGTCCGCCGCCGTCATCCCGGCGAGCTCCTGCGTCGGCTGCACGCCCGCGTTGTTGACCAGCGCCGTCAGCCGGCCCCCGGCCCAGTCGGCCGCCTCCGCGACCAGCCGCCGGCAGGCGTCCTCGTCGGACAGATCGGCGGCGGTCAGGACGACGGTCCGGGCGCCCGCGTCGTGGAGGCGGGCGGCGGTCTCCCGCGCTGCCGCGACGCCCGTACGGCAGTGCAGCGCGACCGCCGCGCCCTCCTCGGCGAACCGCAGCGCGATCCCGCGTCCGATGCCGCCGCTCGCGCCCGTGACCAGGGCGACCTGTCCTTCGAGAAGTCGTGCCGGCTGCCTCATGGGCGGCACAGTGGCACGATCCGGGCCGCCTCGGACGGATACCGCGCCGTCAGTTGGGCCGCGTCGCCGTGCTCGTAGCCCTCGTATGTGAAACCGGGTGCCATGGTGCAGCCGAAGAGCGTCCATGTGCCGCCCGCCGCGACCCGTGCGCCCATCCAGGTGCCGGCGGGGATCGTGAGCTGGACGTGCTGGCCGCCCAGGACGTCCGGGCCGAGCACGGGCGTGCTCGACGTGCCGTCCGGGGCGAGCAGCAGCAGGTCCAGCGGGTCGCCGAGGTAGAAGTGCCAGATCTCGTCCGAGGGCAGGCGGTGCAGGGCGGAGAAGTCGTCCGGCTCGGCGGTGAGCAGGGCGACCATGGCCGAGCCCTCCGGGCGTCCGTCCGGCCGCTCGGGGCCTGCCCAGGTGCGCCGGAAGCGCCCGCCCTCGCGCGGGATCGGCTCCAGACCGTAGTGCGCCACGAGATCTTCTGGGGTCACCCGGGGAAGGCTACCTCCCGGCGCAGGAAGGCCAGTTGCGCGTGCTTCTCGGGCAGGTGGACGTCCGGGATGTCTATTTCCGGCAGGACCACCCGCTCGCCCGCCTCGAAGCCCTGCCTCAGGAAGCGGGCGACCGCCTTCTCGTTGCGCACATCGGGGTCGACCACGACCCGCTGCCGGTCCAGGCCCAGCAGCACGTACCCGGCGACGGCTGTCAGCAGCGCTGCCGACCAGCCGGTCCGCGGGCCCTCCGCTCCGGCGGGCGCCAGCAGCAGATGGACGCCGATGTCGCCGGGCCGGACCTCGTATACCTCGCTGACCCGGTCGGCCTCCGGCTCGTAGGTCTGCAGGAGCGCGACCGGGTCGTCGTCCTTCGTCACCAGGAACGCGTGGTGGGTGTCCAGCGTGTCCAGGTGCGCGTAGATCTCCGTGACCTGCTCGACCGACAGGCCGTTCATGCCCCAGAACGAAGCCCGCTCCTCACTCGCCCACGCGTGGACGACCCCGGCGTCGGCGTGCGGGTCGAGGCGCAGGAGGCGGACGGTGCCGAAGCCGTCGACGTGTTGCTCGTGGACGGGCTCCCGGGCGGGTGCGGGCGGGCGGCGGTCAGACATCGGTCTCCTTCGTCAGCCGGTTCCAGTCGGTGACCACCGGGACCAGATCCCCCCTCAGCCACAGGGGCTGCTGGTCACGGTGGTGGGGCGAGCGGGGGACGCCCGAGGCGCCGAACGGGACCACCCACAGGCTGTCCTCGCGGCGGGCCAGGTCCCAGACGTAGCGGGCGGCGGGGCCGCGCGCGCTCAGGTCGGTGAGGCCGGGCACGGCGCTGGTGCACAGCACGCAGTCGTGGTCGCCGGACAGGCCTGGTTCGGCGTGTTCACCGGACGGGCCCGGTTCGTCGCGGCCGCCGGACAGGCCCGCTTCGGCGCGGTCACCGGACCGGCCCGCTTCGGCATGGTCGCCGGACCGGCCCGCTTCCGCGCGGTCGTCCGCGAGAGCCCGCCAGGGGGCCAGACGGTGGGTGTCGCCCCAGGTGCCGGCGGGGGGCTCGGCGGCCACCTCCTCCACGGCCGCGCGGACGGCGGCGGCGCGGTCGACGCCGTACAGCTCCTCGGCCCGCAGCAGGTGTTCCAGGGCGAGGCCGATGCGCGGGGTGAGGGCGAGCCAGGGGAGGAAGACCTCGGGGTAGGGGGGCGGTGCGGTCAGCGCGGCGAACGCCGGGTGCGCGGCGAGCCGCCGTACGACCGCGCCGCGCACGGCCGCGTACAGCGCCGCGTCCGTGCTGGTCGCGTCCATACGTCGGTCCCAGCGCAGGAGGGTCTCCCGGAGGCGGGCGGCCTCGGGGGACAGGCCGTCAAGGGCGGCCAGGTGCTCCAGCAGGGGGGCGGCGGAGGCGAGTTGGGTGTCCGTGTGGATCGCGGGCATGTCGCCGGGCGACCAGTGGTCCTTCTCGCTCAGCAGGGCGGTGATGCGGTCGGCGCGGTGCGGCGCGGCGAACTCGACGCCGAGGGGAGCCGCGGGGCCGCGCTGGTTGGCCATCACCGCGATGCCGTCGGTCAGGCCGGCGCGCGGCATGGTGTGCCAGCCGTCCCATGCGTGGCCCGGCTCCCAGGCGGGCACCGGCCGGATCCCGTTGGCCCCGGCGCGCAGCGGCACCCGGCCCGCGACCCGGTGCAGCAGGCCGCCCTCGGTGTCGGCGGCCTGGACGACGTTGACGGGCTCGGCCCACGCGTCGAAGGCACGGTCCACGTCGGCGACCCGGCGGGCCCGCAGCAGCGGCAGGAGGGTGCCGAAGCCGAGGTCGGCGGTGACGCGGGGCGGGTAGCGGAGGCTGAGCGCGACCGGGGTGCCGTCGTCGAGGCCCTCGGGGCCGCCGGCGATCACCGGGCCGCGGTCGGTCTCGATCACCTCGACCTCGACGGGTTCCTCCCCCGCCACCTCCACGGTCTCCGTGTGCCGGGCGGCGCGCCGCCAGGTGCCGTCGGGTCCCAGGGCCTCGACGCCCGCGCCCGTGCGCCTGAGCCGCTCCCGGTAGAGGTCCTGGTAGTCGGCCATCGCGTTGGTGATGGCCCAGGCGACCGTGCCGGTGTGGCCGAAGTGGGCGATGCCGGGGACGCCGGGGACGGCGAGGCCGACGGCGTCGAACTCCGGGCAGGACAGCCGGATCTGCTGGTAGACGCCCGGGTCCTCGATGAAGCGGTGCGGGTCGCCCGCGATGACGGCCTGGCCGGTGGTGGTCCGGGCGCCGCTCACCAGCCAGCCGTTGCTGCCGGAGGTGCCGGGTCCGTCGGCGGCGAACAGTGCGACGGCCTCCTCGCCGAGGTGCCGTACCGCCTGCTCGCGCCAGAGTTTGGCGGGGAAACCGGCGAAGAGGATGTGGGTGGAGAGCCAGATGCCGAGGGGGGTCCAGGGCTCCCAGCGGCCGGGGGCGAGGCCGACGCGCGCGAACTCGGGGGCGTCGCAGCGGGCCAGTCCGTCCTGGACGCCGTCGACGTACGCCCGCACCCAGTCCGCGGTCTCGGGATCTCGCTGCTCCAGTGCGGCGAAACAGCGTCTGGCCGTGTCCTCCAGGCGGGCGCGTCGGGCGAAGCGGTCCCAGGCGAGGGCCTCGGTGCCGAGGAACGCGGCGGTGGTGCCCTGGACGCGGTGGCGCTCGACCTCCAGCTGCCAGGCCCGGTCGCGGGCGGTCACACGGCCCTGCGCGCGGGCGAGGCCGACCGGGCTGTCCGCGCGCAGATGCGGGATTCCCCAGGCATCGCGGTAGATCTCGGTGGTCTCGGTGGTCACCCTTCGCCCCCTCATTTTTTAGGTTAGGCTCACCTAACTATTCCTGGGAGATCGTACGCGAAGGGTGCAGAGGCGATGGGGCAGGGGCATGGCTGGGAGGGCGCGGTCCTCAGACTGCTGCGTGCGAAGGACTTCACGTTCACCGTGACGGACGCCGAGAACGTCACCGGGACCTATCGGCGCCTCCACCTCACCGACGGCGGCATGCTCGCGGCGACCGGCGTCCACCCGACGATGTGGGTCCGGCTCTGGTTCGACAACGCGGGCAAGCCGCACCAGCGGGCGTACACCCTGGTCGACCCGGATCCGGCGGCCGGCACCTTCAGCCTGGAGTTCGCCCTCCACGAGGGGTGCGCCAGCGACTGGGCGCGGACGGCGAAGCCCGGCGACACCGTCGAGGCGACCGTCCACGGCACGGGCTTCGACCGTCCCGGCCCCGAGCCCTCCCATGTCTTCGCGGTCGCCGACCCCGCTTCACTGCCGGCGCTCAACTCCCTGCTCGCGGCGCTGGATCCGGCCCCGGCGACCATCTGGTTCGAGGGCGACGCCGAGGGCCTGCCCCTCCACACCGACCCGTCCCGCCACGAGATACGCAGGGTGCCCCGCCTGGACTCCGGCGCCGGCCTGGTCACCCAGGTGAAGACGGACCTGCCCGACCTGCTGAAGGGCACTCCCCACCCCTATGTGTGGATCGCCTGCGACACGGCGACGACCCGGACCCTGTCGACGTACGTCCGCAAGGAACTGGGCCTGCCGAAGCCCAGGATGCACGCGCTGGGGTACTGGCGGGCGACCTGACGTCCCCGTAGCGGCCACCGGCGCGCGGCCCCGCCCCCCACGCGGGATCATCGAGGCATGGACGTCACTCTTCACCTCGCCCAGGACCCCCAGGCCGACGAGCTGCTCGGGCGGTCTCCGCTTGCCGCGCTGGTCGGGATGCTGCTGGACCAGCAGGTTCCGATGGAGTGGGCGTTCAAGGGGCCGTCGACCATCGCCCGGCGGATGGGCACGGACGACCTGGACGCTCACGAGATCGCCGCCCAGGACCCGGAGGCGTTCACCGCGCTGCTGGTCCACAAGCCCGCCGTGCACCGCTATCCGGGGTCCATGGCCAAGCGGATCCAGCAGCTGTGCCAGTACCTCGTCGAGCACTACGACGGGAACGCCGAGCTCATCTGGAAGGGCGTCGACGACGGGCAGGAGCTGCTGCGGCGCCTCCAGGACCTCCCCGGGTTCGGCAAGCAGAAGGCGCAGATCTTCCTCGCCCTCCTCGGCAAGCAGCTGGGCGTGCGTCCCCAGGGCTGGCGGGAGGCCGCCGGCGCCTACGGCGAGTCGGAGTGCTTCCGCTCCGTGGCCGACATCACCGGGCCCGACTCCCTGACCAAGGTGCGGGCGCACAAACAGGAGATGAAGGCGGCGGCGAAAGCGGCGAAAGCGGGCGGCAAGTAGTTCCTCGGCGGTCCGCGAGCGGGCCTCATTCGTGTGGCCCGCTCCTGGCGGCGGGGCCGCGTGAACAACGGGGTCCCGCGACTCCCCACCTGTCCGGTATGCCGAGCGAGCGGATCCGGCACGGCCGCGTCGCATGCGGCGCAGGCGGCGGCCGCCGACACGTGGGTGTTCGCACGCCCGCGAGCTCGCTCTCATTCGTGCGGCCCGCTCCTGCTGGCGGTGCGCGGTCCGAGGATGGGCGCCGCGGCCCCGGGACACCCTCACCCCTCCCATACGCCGAGCGAGCGGATCTGGGGGCGGCGCGATGCGCGGCGTACGCGGAGCGGGGAGGTGAACCTCCATGAGCACCGCACGAAGCCTCCCGCGCAGCCGCCTCTGGCTGCGGGCGCTCGTGCTGCTGCTCGCTGTGCTGGTGCCGGCCGCGCACGCCGAGGGGCGCCCGGCGGCCGTGTCGGCCGGTGAGATTGCCGAGTACGACGTTCTCGACACCGTCCTGCGGCCGGCGTCCCGCGCCTCCCACCGTGCCGTCGCCCGCCCGCGTCCCGTGCCCGTCGTACCCCGCCCGGCGCCCGCCGCCCCGCAAGGACGGCCGCTGCCCGCGCCGGCACCGCCGCCCCACGCCCCGGACACCCTGCGCTCCGTGGTCCTGCGCTGCTGACGGACCCCGCCTCCCCCGGTCTGTCAGCACATCCGACGCAAGGAAACGGAACGTGAGGAACACAGCCATGACCGCAGACCCGTACGCGGTGCTGCGCGCCCTGCTGCGCGCGGAGGCCGCCCGCAACACGCCCAAACCCGAACCCAAGAAAGAGCCCGGGAGGCGGCAGCAGCCCCCGAAGGAGCAGGCACGCGGATAGCCCCATGCGGCGGGGACGGCCCGGCCGGGCAACCGTCTCCGCCGCGTTTGCCCGGGTTTACGATGCCTTTTCCGGCGCCGCACTCCGCCTGCGAGGCTGCGCCCGGAACGTCTGGGCCGGTAGGCTTTCCGTGTGATCTTCAAGCGCATCGGAAACGGCCGGCCGTACCCCGACCACGGCCGGGAAAGCACCCGGCAGTGGGCGGACGTCGCGCCGCGCCCGGTCCGCCTCGATCAGCTCGTGACGACCAAGGGCCAGCTCGATCTGGAAACCCTGCTCGCCGAGGACTCGACCTTCTACGGCGACCTCTTCGCGCACGTCGTGAAGTGGCAGGGCGACCTGTACCTGGAGGACGGCCTCCACCGCGCGGTGCGGGCGGCGCTGCAGCAGCGCCAGGTGCTCCACGCGCGCGTTCTTGAGCTGGATTAGCCGCCGCCGGACAACGGGTTGGCCCTTTCGGGTTCTACTGAGCGGTATCGAATGATCATCTAGTAGGAATCGCCGCCCGGTCGCACTACGCTGCGCTCATGAGCATGCTGACTCCCCCAGGCATGGGCGGCCAGTACCGGATCACGGGGGACAAGTACCCGCGCATGCGCCGTCCCCGGCGGCGCGGCAGGCTCGTGGTCGTCGTCATCGCCTGCGGTGCGGGTCTCGGTGTGATCGGCTGGGGCACCATCCAGCTCGTCGACGTCTTCACCGGCGGCGGCAAGAAGGCCTCGGCGGCCGGTCCCAAGGCGGACTGCGCCACCAAGGTGACCGCCTCGCCCAGGGCGGCCAAGGCATTGCCCGAGCCCCGCCAGATCACCGTCAACGTGTTCAACGCGACGCCCCGCAGCGGCCTCGCCAAGAAGACCGCCGACGAGCTGAAGAAGCGCGGCTTCAAGATCGGCGAGGTGGGCAACGCGGCGAAGGAGTACGACAAGAAGATCGCCGGTATCGGGATGCTGCTCGGCCCCGCATCCTCCCTGAACACCTCGCTGCCCGTCCTCGGCACCCAGCTCGGCACCGCCGAGCGCCGCACCGACGCCGCCCGCAAGGGCACCGACGTCGATCTGATCATCGGCACCGGCTTCAAGTCCCTGACGGCGAAGGCGGCCGCGGACCGGGCGCTGGCCGAACTGACCGCGCCGCGGCCGACGTCCGCCTCCGCGAAGAGCTGCTGAGCCCCGTAAGGGAGCCGGGCCCCAGGGCCCGTCCGGCGGATCACACCGCAGACGCGGGGCCCGGCGCGCCCTCCTCCGCCTTGCAGCTGCACGCACCGGACCCCGCTCACCGGCGCTGATCGGGCCCGGCTGCTTCCCTGCGGCCCGATCCGCCGGACAGGCCCTACTCGGCCGCCCCGTACATCCGGTCCCCCGCGTCGCCCAGGCCCGGCACGATGTAGCCGTGGTCGTTGAGGCGCTCGTCGACCGATGCCGTCACGACCGTCACCGGGGTGCCCGCCAGCTCGCGCTCCATGACCGCGACGCCCTCCGGAGCGGCGAGCAGCACCACCGCGGTCACATCGTCGGCACCGCGCTTGATCAGCTCGTGGATCGCCGCGACGAGGGTGCCGCCGGTGGCGAGCATCGGGTCGAGGACGTACACCTGGCGCCCGGAGAGGTCCTCCGGCATGCGCGTGGCGTACGTGGACGCCTGCAGCGTCTCCTCGTTGCGGATCATGCCCAGGAAGCCCACCTCGGCGGTCGGCAGCAGCCGGACCATGCCGTCGAGCATGCCGAGACCGGCCCGCAGGATCGGCACGACCAGCGGGCGGGGGTGGGAGAGCTTGACGCCCGTGGTCGAGGCGACCGGCGTCCTGAGGTCGACCTGTTCGGTGCGCACGTCCCGGGTGGCCTCGTAGGCGAGCAGGGTGACCAGCTCGTCGGCGAGCCGCCGGAAGGTCGGGGAGTCGGTGCGCTCGTCGCGCAGCGTGGTGAGCTTGTGGGCGACCAGGGGGTGGTCGACGACATGGAGACGCATGTCCACAACAGTAACCGGGCCCGATGTGCCCGGCGTCCCCGAAGGGCGGCAAGCCGGCCGACTCGGCTTCACCCACACGCTGGCATCAAACCGCCCATCAGAGGGAAAGTGGGAGGGACGTAGCGGGGTGGTGTGCCGATGGCTGACCAAGAGTCCCACGAGGACGCGTCACAGCGGGAGTCCGACGCCGAGCGAAGGCGGCGACGGGCCCAGTTCCTGCGGGAACTGACCGAGGCGCGCGAGCTGCGCGACCGCGTACAGCCCCGCCGTGCCAAGGCCGCACGGCTGCGCCACGCCCTGCGCATGCGCACCTTCCGCTGGTAGCGCGGCACCCCTTCCGGCGCTCCGGCGGCGGCAGTTCCGGCGCCTCGCGCGGGCGACCGGGTGCGTGCGTCACCCCGTCGGCCGCGTACGATCCGCTGGTGGACGATCGAAACGGGCGGACACAGGGAGCCGAAGACGTCCCCTGAACGCCTTGTTTCTGCCACGATTCCGAGTGGGTGGGGCTCGGAGCACAGCACTCCCCGCCCGCAACCTCCGCCGGGGGGACCCCCAACCGGCACGCCTATGACCAGTGGGAGAGTCACGGTGTACTTCGCCGCACTGCTCGCGCGCACCGAAGACGGGTGGGAAGCGAGCGACACAGAGCTCGACGATGTGGAAACCCTGTCGGATCTGGCCGACCTGGCCCGTGAAGCCTCGCCCGACGACGACACGGTTCTGGTCCTGATCGAGCAGGAGGACGCGTGGTTCGGCCTCGTCCGGGTGGACGGTGAGGACGACCCACGTATCTACGTCTCGGACGCCGCCGCCGCTGCCCGCAGCTCGTACGGCGAGATCCTGCTCACGGACGAACTGCTCGGAAGGGAGCCCGGCGACGACGACGCCGACCTGGACTCCCTCGACCTCGACGGCACGGAGGACGGTGAGCCCGACAAGGACGCGGACGACGACGAGGACGGCGCCTCCGCCGACGCCGTGCCGCACAGCCCGGTCGGCGACAGCGAGATCCTCGACGACCTCGGCGTCAGCGAGAAGGAGCTGCGCGCCCTGGACGCGGAGGACGCGCTGGGCGCGATCGCCGAGGCCCTCGGCGCCTCGGAGGTCCTGGAGACCGTCCGCTGACCGCACCGGCCCCGGGTCCGGCACCGGACCCGGTACACGACCGCTGGCGGGCCGCGATGCGGCTCGCCCTGGACGAGGCCGAGCAGGCCGGCCGCGGCGGGGACGTCCCCGTCGGCGCCGTCCTGCTGTCCCCGGACGGTACGACGGTGCTCGCCGCCGGGCACAACGAGCGCGAGGCCACCGGCGACCCGACGGCCCACGCGGAGGTCCTCGCCCTCCGGCGCGGCGCCGCCGAGCTGGGTCAGTGGCGGCTGTCCGGCTGCACTCTGGTGGTGACGCTGGAGCCGTGCACGATGTGCGCGGGCGCCCTCGTCCAGTCCCGTGTGGACCGCGTGGTCTACGGCGCCCGCGACGAGAAGGCGGGCGCGGCCGGCTCCCTCTGGGACGTGGTGCGCGACCGACGGCTCAACCATCGGCCCGAGGTGATCGAGGGCGTGCTCGCCGAGGAGTGCGCCCTGCTGCTCACGGAGTTCTTCCGGGACCGCTGAATACGGATTTCAGGGCCTGGGCCGCCGTGCTGTAAGGTCTCCCTCGGTAGCGTGTCCGAGCGGCCGAAGGAGCTCGCCTCGAAAGCGAGTGTGGCGCAAGTCACCGAGGGTTCAAATCCCTCCGCTACCGCTGAAGAAGGGCCCCGTCGCACGACGGGGCCCTTCGTGCGTCCGGAAAGGCCGGGCGGCCCGCGGGCCGTTGGGGCCTGGTGAGGGGTGCGAAGGTTACACTCGCCGGGCGCAACAGGGGGCCCACGGGGCGCAACAGTCACAGGGAGGCCGCGGTGGCGGTGAATTCGAAGAAGGTCGCCGTCTATGTGCTCGCGGTTTTCGTGCTGTACGTGATCATCACGGACCCGGCCAAGGCCGCCGACTACGTCCAGATAGGGTTCGAGGGCATATCGGACGCCGCCAGGGCCATCGGTGACTTCATGTCGTGGATCGCCGACGGCGCCCCCAACTGAAGCGACCGAACCGACTGAAGCGGCCCCTCGCACCGCCCGGGAGTGCTCATGATCCGCCACCTGGTCCTCTTCAAGCTCAACGAGGGCGTCGAGCGTGACGACCCGCGCGTCGTGAAGGGTGTCGAGGCCTTCCGTGCCCTGGATGGCAAGATCCCCGAGATCCGCTTCTGGGAGCTGGGCTGGAACATCAGCGACCGGCCCATCGCGTACGACTTCGCCATCAACTCGGGGTTCGAGGACGCGGAGGCGCTGCGGCGGTATGTGGAGCACCCGGAGCACCAGGCGGGGGTGGCGCTCTGGAAGGAGTTCGCCACCTGGGTGATCGCCGACTACGCGTACTGAGCGCGCTCGCCCCCGAGCCCCCGAGCCCCCCGCCGGACGGCAGGGGGCTTTTCTGCGTTCGGCGTATCAACTTGCCCTCAACACGGCGTTATGCGGTGCTTGCACACAGTGCACATGTCTTGTGATGCTATGACCGCTTTTGACGGATGAGTTGATGGATCACGAGGTGGAGTTGACCGTGCCGGCCAGTACTGCGCCTCAAGCACCGCCCTTGGAAACCGACCCACCCGTGGAACCCGCCGCCCCCGCCCCCGCCGCCGCCCCGCAGCGCAGCCGTGGCGCCGACACCCGGGCCCTCACCCAGGTGCTCTTCGGCCAGCTCAAGGAGCTCCAGCCCGGCACACCGGAGCACAACCGGGTGCGTGGGGCGCTCATCGAGGCGAACCTCCCGCTCGTGCGCTACGCGGCCGCCCGCTTCCGCTCCCGCAACGAGCCGATGGAGGACGTGATCCAGGTCGGCACCATCGGACTCATCAACGCCATCGACCGTTTCGACCCGGACCGGGGCGTGCAGTTCCCGACGTTCGCGATGCCGACCGTCGTCGGCGAGATCAAGCGGTACTTCCGCGACAACGTCCGCACGGTCCATGTGCCGCGCCGGCTGCACGAGCTGTGGGTGCAGGTCAACAGTGCGACCGAGGACCTGACGACCTCCTTCGGGCGCACCCCGACGACCGCCGAGATCGCCGAGCGGCTGCGCATCACCGAGGAGGAGGTCCTGTCCTGCATCGAGGCCGGGCGGTCGTACCACGCCACCTCGCTGGAGGCGGCGCAGGAGGGCGACGGACTGCCGGGCCTGCTGGACCGGCTCGGCTACGAGGACCCGGCGCTGGACGGGGTGGAGCACCGGGATCTCGTACGGCATCTGCTGGTCCAACTCCCCGAACGGGAACAGCGAATTCTGCTGCTGCGCTACTACAGCAATCTCACCCAGTCGCAAATCAGCGCCGAACTCGGCGTCTCCCAGATGCATGTCTCGCGGCTGCTCGCGCGTAGCTTCCAGCGGCTGCGGTCCGCGAACAGGATCGACGCGTAACCGAATACGGGATCGATTCATCACCGTCGCGAGCGAATCGCTCACCAGGGCGGTTCCCGACAGTTCTGCACTGAAAGACCGTCAGACCACCTCTTTCCAGGGCGGATCAGCGTCTCGCATGTCGACATGTCACTACAGCGCGTTGCCGACATGTGACATTCTTCCGTCAGCGCGTTTGCCGTGGCTCCGGCTCCGGTATTCAGGTGAAGGCTGCGTTCCTCAGTTCGGGAGCGTTCGCCGCGACCGTCCCGCGACCCAAAGGGGGTGGCATGTCCGCAGACAAGGGCAGCTCGAAGGTGCTCACGCTCACGAAGAGCGAGTCCGCGCCCGCCGACGCCGCGCTCGGCCCGATCGACGAGGTGGCGGTTCTCGAGACCGCACCGGCCCCGGCCCTTCCGGCCGCCGATGTCCCGGCCCCGCCGGCCTCGGAGAACATCGACACCCGCACCCTGTCCCGCTCCCTTTTCCTGCGGCTCGCCGCCCTCGACGAGAACAGCCCCGAGCGTGCGTACGTCCGGGACACCCTCATCGAGCTCAACCTCCCGCTGGTGCGCTACGCGGCCGCCCGCTTCCGCTCCCGCAACGAGCCGATGGAGGACATCGTCCAGGTCGGCACCATCGGCCTGATCAAGGCGATCGACCGCTTCGACTGCGAACGGGGCGTGGAGTTCCCTACGTTCGCGATGCCGACCGTCGTCGGCGAGATCAAGCGGTTCTTCCGCGACACCTCGTGGTCGGTGCGTGTGCCGCGCCGGCTGCAGGAGCTGCGCCTGGCCCTGACGAAGGCCAGTGACGAGCTCTCCCAGAAGCTCGACCGCTCCCCGACCGTCACCGAACTCGCCGCCGTGCTCGGGGTGTCGGAGGAGGACGTCGTCGACGGCCTCGCGGTCGGCAACGCGTACACCGCCTCCTCACTCGACTCCCCGGCGCCGGAGGACGACGGCGGCGAGGGCTCCCTGGCCGACCGGCTCGGCTACGAGGACAGCGCCCTGGAGGGCGTGGAGTACCGGGAGTCGCTCAAGCCCCTCCTGGCCAAACTCCCGCCCCGCGAGCGGCAGATCATCATGCTCCGCTTCTTCGCCAACATGACCCAGTCGCAGATCGGCGAGGAGGTCGGCATCTCGCAGATGCATGTCTCCCGGCTGCTGACCCGGACGCTGGCGCAGCTGCGCGAGGGACTCATCTCGGACTGAGGAATCCGAGGACGCCGAGAACTCCGAGGACATCAACGACACCAACGACTCCGAGAACCCCGAGAGGTCAGAAGGGGCAGAGTGCTCTGAGGGGTTCCTTCCTGACGGAGTGTCAGCGACACTGGCGCGATGCTTCGAGCGACATGGACACCCGGCCGTCGGGGCGCCGTGATCGGCGCCGCGGCGGCCGTCGCCTGTCTGGGCGGGGTGCCGGCCGCGTGCGGGGGCGGAGGAGGAGGCGGCGGCTATGTCGCCATCGGAGCGGGGGGCGGTCCTTCTCCTCGTGCCTCCGGTACGGCGGTGGCGCCCACGGGGGGTGTGACGCTGGTGCCGCTCGACGCGAGGCCGGGCGGGAAGGCTGACGGCGACTCACCCGGAGGGAGCGGCGGAGGGAGCGGCGGTCCGAGCGCGGTCCCGGGGCCCACACCCGGCGCCCGCGCGACGGCGGACAGCCCCGGCCCGTCGGCCGACGGCGCCGAGCCCGGTCGTACGGCCCCGTCCGCGCCGTCCGCCTCGCCCAGCGCGTCGCGCACCGTGGCGCCCACCGGGCCCGCCGCACTGAGCTGGGGTGCGCCCGAGCGCGAGCCCACGGAGAAGCGGTGGTGCGAGAAGGTGACCGTGGAATTCCGCAACAGTGGCGGGACCGGGGTGCGTTCGGGCACGGTGACCTTCGGGACGCACATCATCGGCGCGCTCGGGATCGACTGGGGGACGATCGAGTCGACCGAGGACCTTCCGGCGCCGATCGGTGCCGGCGCGCGGAAGGAGAAGACCTGGACGGTGTGCGTGGACGCCTGGCGGGTGCCGCTCGGCATGCACATCGAGACGCGGGACGTCTCCGTCCGGTGGAGCTGAGCGCTCCGCTGGAAGTGGCGCGATGCGTCGTCGGCCGTCTGCGGCACCATCGTGGCTGGTCGCGCAGTTCCCCGCACCCCTTCAGGGCGCTGCCGAACCGTAGCGGACTAGCCCGACCTACTTAGTCGCGTTCCGCTGGAGCTCGTCGCGTTCCGCGCCTGAAGGAGCGGCTCGCCGCCCTACTTGAGCGCCAGCCACGCCACCGCGGCGACGATCGCCACGGCGACGACCACGCCGAGGATCAGGCCGATGCGGGGCCCCGAGGAGCCCGCGGCCGTCTGACGGCCCCGCGGGGCCTCGTCGACGAACGCGCGGAACATCTGGGTGCTGCCGGCGGGGTCGTGGTTGCCCTGGGGGCCCTGGGTGTTAGCCATGCCCCGAGACACTAGCGAATCCACCGGTGCGACCCAAGTGGGGGCTCGGACCCTGCACCACCTCTCCCCACCTGGACATTTACGGTCGCAATACTTGCCTTTGCCAAGTTTTTATGCCGCCCCCACCCCGTTTTATTTGCCTGCGGCAACCAACCTGCTTATAGTTGCCCTAAGCAACGAACATGGGGGTCACGATGGGCGAGCAGGCGCTGTACGAGGAGCTGATCCGTCAGTTCAGCGCCTTCGGTGCCGTACGCAGGGAGATGGGGCGGATGCTGCCGGGGGACTGTCCGGCCGGGTCCGCCGCCGTACTGACCCTTCTCGCACGCCACGACGGCATGCGCATGAGCAAGCTCGCGGAGCTGCTCGCCGTGGACATGTCGGTGACCAGCCGGCATGTGGCCCATGTCGCCGAGCGCGGCTGGGTCGAGCGCTCCCCCGACCCGGCGGACAAACGCTCGCGCATCCTGCACCTCACCCCCGAGGGCCGGGCCCAGGTCGACGAGATGTCCCTGCGGACCACCCGGATGCTCGCCGAGCGACTGAGCAACTGGAGCGACGACGACGTCGACCGGCTCACCCGGCTCATGGCACGGCTGAGGGCGAGCTTCGACGACTGCCGCTCCGCCCCGGCCCGGCCGGCACCGCCGCCCGTACCCGAACCGACCACCCGTACATCCGCGAACTCTTAGAACGAACTCTTGGAAAAGGAATCCCATGGCAACGACCACACAGGCCGGTGTGCGGGCCCACGCCAAACACGCGAGAGGTTCCACCGCCTCCCCGGGCTCCACAGACTCCGCAGGCTCCCCGGGCGACGTCCAAATGACGCACCGGCAGATCATGGAGGCGCTCTCCGGGCTGCTGCTGGGGATGTTCGTGGCGATCCTGTCGTCCACGATCGTCTCCAACGCCCTCCCGGAGATCATCGGCGATCTCGGCGGCGGCCAATCCGCCTACACCTGGGTCGTCACCGCCACGCTGCTGTCGATGACGGCGGCCACGCCCCTGTGGGGCAAGCTCTCCGACCTGTACAGCAAGAAGGCGCTCGTTCAGATCGCGCTCGTCATCTATGTGCTGGGCTCCGCGGCCGCCGGTCTGTCGCAGAACCCCGGCATGCTGATCGCCTGCCGAGTGGTCCAGGGCATCGGCGTCGGCGGACTGTCCGCCCTCGCGCAGATCGTGATGGCGGCCATGATCTCGCCGCGTGAACGCGGGCGTTACTCCGGCTACCTGGGCGCGACCTTCGCAGTCGCCACCGTCGGCGGCCCGCTGCTCGGCGGGGTCATCACCGACACCTCGTGGCTCGGCTGGCGCTGGTGCTTCTACGTCGGTGTGCCCTTCGCGGTGATCGCGCTGATCGTGCTGCAGAAGACGCTGCATCTGCCGGTCGTGAAGCGGGACGTGAAGGTCGACTGGGCGGGCGCGTTCTTCATCTCGGCCGCGGTCTCGCTGCTGCTGGTGTGGGTCACCTTCGCCGGTGACAAGTACGACTGGCTGTCCTGGCAGACGTACTCGATGGTCGCGGGCTCGATCGTGCTCGCGCTGGTCTTCGTGCTCGTCGAGTCGAGGGCGAGCGAGCCGATCATCCCGCTGCGGCTGTTCCGCAACCGCACCATCACCCTGTCGTCGATCGCCTCGATGTTCGTGGGCGTCGCGATGTTCTCCGGGACGGTGTTCTTCGCGCAGTACTTCCAGCTGGCCCGGGACGAATCCCCGACCATGTCCGGCGTGCTGACGATCCCGATGATCGCCGGTCTGTTCATCTCCTCCACCCTCTCCGGGCAGCTCATCACCCGCACCGGTAAGTGGAAGGCCTGGCTGGTCAGCGGCGGCGTGCTGGTCACGGCCGGTCTCGGGCTGCTGGGCACCGTCCGCTACGACACGGAGTACTGGAAGACCGCGGTCTTCATGGCGCTGCTGGGTCTCGGCATCGGCATGATGATGCAGAACCTGGTGCTGTCCACGCAGAACCAGGTCGACCCGAACGACCTCGGCTCGGCCAGCTCCACGGTGACCTTCTTCCGTTCCCTCGGCGGTGCGATGGGCGTCTCCGCGCTCGGTGCCGTCATGGCGGACCGGATCACCGGCTACGCCGAGGACGGCATTGCGGGCCTCGGCCCCAAGTACGCCTCGCTCGCTTCCGGTTCGAGCTCGACCGGCGAGATCCCGGACATGGACAAGCTGCCCGCGCCGCTGCGGACCGTGATGGAGAGCGCGTACGGCCACGGCATCGCGGACGTGTTCCTGATCGCGGCGGGCATGGCGCTGCTGGCCTTCCTCATCACGTTGTTCATCAAGGAGGTCCCGCTGCGGGCGGGTGGCGTGCCGGCGCGGGCGGCTCAGACTCCGGCTCCGGCCGCCGTCGAGGCTCCCGCCGGGGAGAAGGTCCCGAGCTGGGCCGTCCCCGCCGAGGCCGCTGTGGAAGGGGCTGCTGACGGTCTCTCGGTCCGCGGCTTCGTCCGCGACGACGAGAGTGAGCCCGTGCCGCGGGCCGCCGTCACACTGATCTCGCCGCAGGGACGGCAGCTCGGCCGGTCGGTCGCCCAGGCCGACGGCTCCTATGCGATGGATGCGCCCGGCACGGGGTCGTACGTCCTGATCGCCGTCGCCGACGGGTTCCAGCCGCATGCGTCCACCGTCGTCGTCGACGGCAAGCCGGTCCCGTACGACATCGTGCTCAGCGGCACCGGCGGGCTGAACGTTCTGGTGCGGGCCGCGGAGACGGGCGTGCCGGTCGCGGACGCCACGGTCGTCGTGACCGATGCCCACGGGGACCTGCTCGCCACCGGGACCACCGGTGAGCAGGGCGGGTTCGCCTTTCCCGGGCCGGCGCCGGGCGCCGTGACCGTCGCGGTGAACGCCGCCGGGTACCTGCCGCGCGCCCTGCCGGTCCAGGTGGGCGGCACCGGGGTCACCCGGATCGAGGTCGGTCTCGACGCCGGGGCCCGGGTCCAGGGTGTCGTACGGGCACCGCACGGGCCCCTCGCCGACGCGCGCGTGACGCTGGTGGACGCGGCGGGCAAGGTGGCCGGCACGGCCACGACCGGGGCGGACGGGGCGTACGGCTTCACCGGCCTGGACGGCGGCGAGTACACCGTCATCGCCACGGGCTACCCGCAGGTGGCCACGGCTTTGACGCTCAGCGGCCCCGGCACCGACGACCACGACATCGAACTGGCGCATCCCGGCGAGTAGTTCCACATCCGGCCCGTGGCGGGCGCGCGCTCCGAGGGGGTGCGTGCCCGCCGGCCGCTCTCATGACGACTGACGGCTCTCAGGACGACTGACGGCGCGACGGCGTCCGTCCGTCCCGGCTCGCCCGGGCCACCAAGTCGGTGCACAGATCACGGAGTTTGACGTTCTTGTCCTGCGAGACGCGGCGCAGGCGATCCAGCGCGATACGGGCGTCGATCCGCTCCCGCGCCATGAGGATGCCGATCGCCTGGTCGATGACGCTGCGCGAGAGCAGCGCCGTGCGCACATCGGCCACCGACTCCCGGCGGCGTTCGATGCGCAGGGCCGCGTCGATCGCGTGGGCCACCCGGGCCGCGAACGTACGGGCCGCGTCCCGTCCCGCGTCCAGGGCCCCGGCCTCGACCCCGTAGAGGTTGATCGCGGCGCCCGCCCCGCCGCCCGCGCTGTCGAGGTCCAGCGGCACCGCCAGCACGCTGTGGACGCCGGCGGAGAGCGCGTACGCCGTGTAGGACGGCCAGCGGGTCTCCTCGGCCAGGTCGGCGGCGTACTGCTCGGTCCTGGTCGCGGCGGCCGCCACACAGGGGCCGGAGCCGTTCTCGTACTGGCGCTGGTCGAGGCCGCTCGGCAGCCCCCTGCTGCCCGCCAGGGTCAGCAGCCGGTCGGCGCGACGCACCGTGATGCTGCACGCAGCCGCGCCGGGCACGGCCTGCACCGCGCGGTCGGTCAGATCACGCAGCAGGGTGTCGAGACCGCTGCTGCGCACCATGGCCTGCTCAAGGGTGTCGGGCGTGTCAGGTTTCATGACGGTTCGGGTATCCCGGCCGGGCCCGGACACGCCCCGCCCCTCATGTGGCGTTGTTCGCATCGACGATGCGGCGGGCGAGGTCGCGCAGCTTCACGTTCTCCCGCTGCGAGGCGCGTACCAGGCTCTCGAAGGCCTCCGCCGCGTCGATGTCCATGCGTTCCATGAGGATGCCGGTGGCCTGGCCGATCAGGTCCCGGGTGCGCATGGCCTCCGTCAGCTGCTCGCGCACGGTGACCGAGTCGAGGGCCAGGCTGACGTGCGCGGTGAAGAGCCGGCCGATCCGGGTGGCTCTCTCGTCGAAGACGTTCGGCTTGCGGGCGTACGCCGTGAGCACCGTGAGCCGGCGGCGGTCGGCTCTCAGGCGCAGCGACAGGGCCGAGCGCAGGCCGCCCGTGCCGGTCGGGCCCGCGTCGTTCAGCGCGCTGCGGGCGGCATCGGCGGCGTCGGCCTGGAGGTCCTCCGTCCGCAGCACCGGAGTCGTCCACAGCGGGTGTTCCCGGCCCGCGACCTCCGCCTCGGCCGAGCGCACGGCCTCGTCGGTCCAGGCGACGGTACGGCGATGGTGGGGACGTTCGATCACGGAGATACCGGCGTGTTCGGCGCCGGGCAGGATGGTCACGGCCAGGCGGACCGCGGTGCGCAGGGTGCTGTGCGGGGTGGCCGTCCCGTGCAGTTGCCGGGCTGCGGCGGTGAGGGCTTCGGCCAGCTCGAAACCCGCAGCATAACGGGGCAAATCAGGAAAATCAGACGCAGCCACCACGAACCTCTTCGGCATGCACGGCCGAACGGCCATGCGCAGGAGAGCTCCGCAGCACATTCCCGACTGCGAGCACAGGACGGACAGCACTCTAGCTGCTCACTTCCGAACTCCCGTGCCACCGTGATGGAATGGTCCGACAGGTCAGGAAGCGGCCTCCCGCAATCCGGACGGACGTCTGCCAGGTGAGACCCGTGACCTTGATCCCGAAACCCCTCGACCGGCCCGACCGCACCGTGCTCGCACTGCCCGCCGACATCGACTTCTGCACCGCCGAAGCCCTGTTCCTGCACGTCATGTCCGTTGTCGACACCCACCCCGGGCCACTGCGGATCCTGGTCCTGGACCTCACCGGGAACCGGTTCATGGACTCGCAGGGCGCCCGCCTCATCGACACCGTCCGGCGCGGGGTGCCTCCCCGGGTGCGGGTACGGGTGGTGGCGGCCCCGGACGGCATGGCAAGCCGCGTCCTGGAACTGACCGGCCTGCGCCGGGACGTGCCCGTGTACAGCGACTTGAGCGAGGCACTCGCGTTCTAGGCTGCCCCCATGGCACCGAACATCGCGACCAACACCGTCGTATCGCTTCAGGAGCTGCTGGAGTTCGTACGGCCCCGGCATCGCGCCATCCTGCTGACCCGACGCGGCGACGGCGGTCCGCAGGGGTCGCCGCTCACCTGTGGGGTCGACGACTCGGGGCGGATCGTCGTCTCGACCTACCCCGAGCGGGCCAAGACGCGCAACGCCAAACGGGATCCGCGGGTCGGCCTCATCGTGCTGAGCGACGACTGGAACGGGCCGTGGGTCCAGATCGACGGGACCGCCGAGGTCGTCGACGCGCCGGACTCGGTGGAGCCGCTCGTCGAGTACTACCGCAACATCGCCGGCGAGCACCCCGACTGGGACGAGTACCGCGCGGCCATGGTCAAGCAGGGCAAGTCGATCATCAGGGTGACACCTGAGCGGTGGGGGCCGGTTGCGACCGGCGGCTTTCCTGCGCGGTTGGTCGAGGGCTGAGGCTCGTGGCTGGGGGCTGTGCGCCCGGGCCTCCGGCCCATCGGCCTGAGCGGCCTCGTTCTCCAACGGCCGGACGGGCTAAGGGGTGCCGCGGTCTTTTTCCACCACTGCCTCGATTCCGGCCACCAGCAGGTCCAGGGCGAAGGTGAAGTCGCGGTCCAGCATCTCCGCGACCGGGGACGCGGTGGCGTCCGCCTCGCGCGCGAAGAGGTGGCCCTCGATCGTGCCGTAGCCGTAGACGAACTGGAGGACGGCGCAGAGGGCACCCGTGACACGGTGCGCGGGCAGTCCCGTGCGGCAGATGACCCGCTGCATCCGGCGGGAGAACGCCAGCGAGTTCGGGCCGATGTTGAGATACGTCCCGGCGAGCGGCGACAGCCAGGGGTGGCGGACCAGCAGGGCGCGGTACTCGCCGGCCGGCGTCCGTAACCGCTCGCGCCAGTGCTCGTCGTCCATGTCCGGGCCGGGCGGACGCAGTTCGCCGAAGGCCGCGTCGAGGGCGAGTTCGAGGAGGTCGTCCTTGGTGTCGACGTACCAGTAGAGGGACATCGCCGTGACGTTCAGCTCCGCGGCGAGCCGGCGCATGGAGAACCTGGCCAGCCCCTCCGCGTCCAGAAGCCGCACGGTGACCTCCGTGATCCGGCCCCGGTCCAGCCTCGAGGGCTGCCCACCGCCCCGCCCGCCCCGGCGCGCCCTGCCCTCCAGCCACACACTGCTCCGCGCAACCCGCTGGGCCGCCTTCACCATGGCGCACCTCCCTCGGACGGTGACGATGCAGGTGGCCCGGCTGAGCAAGGGACGCGGGGAACTGCGCGACCAGCCACAACGAACCGGCAGCCGCGCCATCATCCGGCCCCCGCTCAGCCGCGCTCGCAGAGCCCTTGTCACGCGCTCTCAGCCGACCACCATCCGGGAGTGTGCCCGCTCCGCCCCGCGCCACAACGCGCAGGAGGGGCGGCGCCCTTGGTCACCGCCCCTTCCCGCTCAACCAACCGTCAGGTCAGCCGCCGGCCTTCTGCGTCAGGTCGTAGAACGTGGTCGAGCCGACCGTGACCTTCTTGAAGGTGCTCTCGACCCACGAAGTGATCTGCGAGGACGTGCCCTTGCTGCTGCCGCCCATGCGGCCCATGCCGCCGCCGGAGCCGCCGGAGACGAAGTAGTGGATCTTGCCCTGGGCCACGTACTCCTTGAACTGCGCCAGCGTCGGGGACGGGTCGGTGCCGTTGAAGCCACCGATCGACATCACCGGCTCGCCCGTGGAGAGCTGGTAACTCGCCGCGTTCTGGGCGCCGATGGCAGCTGCGGCCCAGGTGTAGTCGTCCGCGTCCGTCTCCAGCAGTTTCTTGGCCTCGGAACTGACGGCGGCGCCGTTGAGCAGGCCGCCGACGCCGCCGCCTCCGACCATGCCGCCGCCTCCACCGTCCCCCATCTGGCCGCCGGGCATGCCGCCGCCGGGGAAGCCGTTGCCCTGCTGGTTCTGGCCCTGGCCCTGGCCCTGGCCCTGGCCCTGCGTGTTTCCGTTGCCGTTCTGCTGGTTCTGGCCGGGCATGCCCCCGCCCGGGAAGCCGCCCCCACCAGGACCGCCGCGCATGCCGCCACCGCCGCCGCCCGGGCCACCGCGACTGCCCGCGACGGCGGGACCGGCGGTGACGATCGAGCCCGTGTGGCCCTCGTTCAGCGTGGTGAGCGTGTACGCCGTCGGGCCCGCGAGCGCCGTGACGAAGCTCAGGCCCACCACGGCCAGGGCCAGTTGACGGCCCAGCCTGTTCACGAAGATCAGGCCGAGCGCGGCGACGAGACCGCCGACCAGCACGAGCCACTTCAGCCAGGGCAGGTAGTCGGAGGAGCGGTCGAGGAGGACGTAACCCCACACCGCCGTGGCCGTCATGGCGGCCGCCAGCGTCAGCGCCGCCCAGGTCCTGTCCCGCTCCTTCCAGAGCAGGGCCGAGCCCATGCCGATCAGCGGTGCGATGCAGGGGGCGAGGGCGACGGTGTAGTACTCGTGGAAGATGCCCTGCATATAGCTGAAGACCACCATGGTGATCAGCAGCGAGCCGCCCCAGAGAAGGAAGTCGGCGCGGACCGCGTCCATGCGCCTGGTCATGGGGGTCCCCCCGCGCGAGCGACGCGATGAGTGGGGGAGCGTGGCCCACAGCGCCGCCGCGAACAGGATCAGCGCGGCCGGGATCAGCCAGGAGATCTGGCCGCCGGTACTGGAGCTGAACATCCGGTCCCAGCCGGTCTCACCCCACATGCCACCACCACCGCCGCCACCACCGACGCTTCCGGTCTCCTCGCCGTTGATACGGCCGAGGCCGTTGTAGCCGAAGGTCAGCTCCAGGAAGGAGTTGTTCTGCGAGCCGCCGATGTACGGGCGGGAGGACGCCGGCCACAGTTCGACGATCGCGACCCACCAGCCGCCCGCGACGACCATCGCGAGCCCGGCGAGCAGCACCTGGCCGATGCGCTTCTTCAGGCTCGTCGGCGCGAGGACGGCGTACACCAGCGCGAGGACCGGCAGGATCAGGAAGGCCTGCAGGGTCTTGACCAGGAAGGCGAGGCCGATCGCGGCCCCCGCCCACATCAGCCACTTCGTCTGCGCCTTCTCCATCGCGCGCTGGGTGCAGTGGATCGCGGCGGCCGTCAGCAGCGCGAGGGCGGCGTCCGGGTTGTTGAAGCGGAACATCAGTGCGGCGACCGGCGTGAGCGCGAACACCGCCATGGTGATGAACCCGGCCGCCGCGCTGAACCGGCGCCGCACGGAGGCGTAGAGCACGCCCGCCGTGGCGACCGCCATCAGCACCTGCGGGAACAGAATGGCGAAGGAGTTCGGTCCGAAGAGCCGGACCGACAGGGCCATCGGCCACAGCGAGGCCGGGGGCTTGTCGACGGTGATGGCGTTGGCCGCGTCGAGCGAGCCGAAGAAGAAGGCCTTCCAGGACTGGCTGCCCGCCTGGACGGCCGCCGAGTAGAAGGAGTTGGCGTAACCGGAGGCCGTGAGGTTCCAGGTGTAGAGGCCGCCGATCACCAGCAGGCCGAGGAGGAAGCCGGGGCGCACCCAGCGGGGGTCCTCGGGCCGGCCCCGCCACAGTCTGCGCGGGAAGGGCTGCTCGGGTTCGCCGGACCCGGGAGCCGGGACGGCCGGTTCCTGCGGTGGTGCCGTGGGAGGGGGACCCCAGGAGACGGGGGTCGTGTTCGTCCGCGTCGAGGTCCGGTCGTGGTGCGCTGTCATCGGGAGTCCCCCGGATCGGTGTCGTAGGGGCGCACCGGCTTCAGCCGCAGGGTGGCGTCCCGCCGGGTGCTGTCCGCGGCTTCACCGGCGCGGAACTGGCTGGTGTCGTACAGGTGGTGGGGTGTGTGCCGCGTCATCGGGCGCTGCGGCAGCGGCGCGTAGGGGCCGCCGGACTGCTGCGGGGCGCCCACCGTGCCGTCCGGGAAGACCCAGGCGCGGAAGAGCAGGAAGCGCAGCACCGTCGCCGCGAGGTTGGCGGCGATGAGCACCGCCAGTTCGGTGGAGTGCGCCGGCTCGCTGGTCCCCGCGTTCAGCGCGACGAGCGAGCCGCTGGTCAGCGCGAGGCCGATACCGAAGACGACCAGGCCCTGCGCCTGGTGCCGGACGACACCCCTGCTGCCCCGCACCCCGAAGGTCAGCCGGCGGTTGGCCGCCGTGTTGGCGACCGCGGAGACCAGCAGGGCGAGCGCGTTGGCGGTCTGCGCGCCGCCGGACTGCCGTAGGACGGTGTAGAGCAGCAGATAGAAGAGGGTGGACAGTCCGCCGATGACACAGAACCCGACGAGCTGGCGGGCCAGCCCCTTCGGTACGTCCTGGATCTCGCGGTCGCGCGGATCGTCACCGAACGGGCGGGTGAGCCGGTCCAGCGGAAGCGAACCCGTGGCCAGGGCCTTGCCCACGCGCCACACACCCTTGAGGTCCTCGGTCGCCGTCTTCACGATGTGCACCGTCGAGTCCGGGTCGTCGACCCAGTCGACGGGCACCTCGTGGATCCGCAGCCCCGCGCGCTCGGCGAGCACCAGCATCTCCGTGTCGAAGAACCAGCCGGTGTCTTCCACGAGGGGCAGCAGCAGCTGGGCCACTTCCCTGCGGATGGCCTTGAAGCCGCACTGCGCGTCCGAGAAGCGGGCCTGCAGCGAGCCGCGCAGGATGAGGTTGTACGCGCGGCTGATGAACTCCCGCCGGGGCCCGCGGACGACGCGCGAGCTGCGGGCGAGCCGGGAACCGATCGCCAGGTCGGAGTGGCCCGAGATCAGCGGTGCCACCAGCGGCAGCAGCGCGTTGAGGTCGGTGGACAGGTCCACGTCCATGTAGGCGAGGATCGGGGCGTCCGAGGCCGACCAGACGGTCCGCAGCGCACGGCCGCGGCCCTTCTGCTCCAGGCGGAAGGACATGACCTCCGGGAACTCCGCCTCCAGCCGCGACGCCACCAGCGCGGTGGTGTCCGTCGACGCGTTGTCCGCGATCGTGATGCGGAACGCGTACGGGAAAGTGCGCTCGAGGTGGTCGTGCAGCCTCAGCACACACGGCTGGAGGTCTTTCTCCTCGTTGTAGACGGGGATCACTACGTCCAGGACAGGCGGACCGGCGTCTGTGGCCGGGAGGTGCTCCCGCGCCGGCAGGGAGCCGGGAGAAGAGTCGGTTCGCATGGCACCGACTCTGGTCAGGCCCCCTGTTGCACCCCTATGGCGGCGCTGTGCTGCACCTGTGAGTGCGATGGCCGGTTCGTCTCCGGCGCCGGACGGGGTCCCTGCGGGCGGCCGAGCGCGGGCAGGTGCAATGTGAACACGGTGCGGCCGGGGATGCTGTCGACGGTCACGGCACCGCCGTGCGCGGACGCGACGGCCTGCACGATGGCGAGGCCCAGTCCCGTCGAACCGGAGGCTCGGGAACGCGACGAGTCGCCTCGTGCGAACCGTTCGAAGACACGCGGGAGCAGGTCGGGCGGGATGCCCTGGCCGTCGTCCTCCACGTCCAGGCACAGCCACGGCCCGCGCCGCTGGACGCGTGCGGTGACGGTCGTACCGGGGGGTGTGTGCGTTCTCGCGTTCGCCAGCAGGTTGACGAGCACCTGTTGCAGGCGCGGGGCGTCCGCGGACACGAGCGCGGGCTCGTCGGGCAGGTCGAGCCGCCAGATGTGGTCCCGGCCGGCCGCGCGCGCGTCGCTGATGGTGTCCACGACGAGCGGTACGAGGTCCGTCTGCTCGAACTGCAGCGGCCGCCCGGCGTCGAGACGCGCGAGCAGCAGCAGATCCTCCACGAGCAGCGTCATCCGGCCCGCCTCGGACTCGATGCGTCCGAGCGCGTGCCGGGTGTCGGGGCCGACCTCCTCGCGTCCGCGTCTGGTGAGTTCCGCATAGCCGCGGATGGAGGCGAGGGGCGTTCTGAGTTCATGGCTGGCGTCGGCCACGAACTGCCGTACCCGCATCTCGCTCTGCTGGCGGGCGTGCAGCGCGCCGTGCACATGGTCGAGCATGCGGTTCAGCGCGGCGCCGACCTGGCCGACCTCGGTGCACGGATCGGTCTCCGACTCGGGCACACGCTCACTGAGGTGCACTTCGCCGGTGTGGAGGGGGAGTTCGGAGACACGGGTGGCGGTGGAGGCGACCTTGCGGAGGGGGCGGGTGGCGAGGCCGACGAGCACATAGCCGGCGAGGACGGCTGCGGCGAGGCCGGCTGCGGTGACGCTGATCTCGACGAGGATCAGGGTGTTGATGGTGCTGTTGACCGTGTCGGTCGGCAGGGCGACGTAGTAGTTGGTGCCGTTGTAGCCGTGGACGTACGTCACCCTGTACTCGCCGAGGCCGGGAATGGTCACGGTGTGCCGGCCGGTCGTGGGCACGTCGGCGAAGACGGCCCGCTGGACCGCGCTCAGCTCGGTGGCCTTCATCCGGCGGAAGGTGTCGGTGGGGTCCTGGTCGGCGACCACCGCCTTGGTGATGGTGCCGCCCGCACCGACCTGGGCGGCCACGGTGTTCTCCTGCGTCGGCCCGTTGGTGGCGAAGCCGTCGAGCCGGTCCTGCCCCGTCGGGTTCGGGTCGTACTGGTCGCCCGCCTTGCCGAACGGAGGTCCCGCAAGGCGCTTCCCGGCCTCCACGACCTGCCCGTTCAGCTGCTCGTCGAGATGGGTCCGCAGCACCAGTGTCGTCACCGTGCCGATCACCGCGCAGACCACCGCGATCAGCACCACCGACGCGACGACGAGCCGCGTCCGCAGGGTGCGCGGCTTGTCGGCTCGCTTCTGCGGATACGTCCGTCGTCGCGCGTTCATGACACGGCGGGCTTGATCAGATAACCGGCACCCCGCCGCGTGTGGATCATCGGCTCCCGGCCGGCGTCGATCTTGCGGCGCAGATACGAGATGTAGAGCTCGACGACATTGGCCTGGCCGCCGAAGTCGTACGACCACACACGGTCGAGGATCTGCGCCTTGCTGAGCACCCGGCGCGGATTGCGCATGAGGAAACGCAGCAGCTCGAACTCGGTGGCGGTGAGGTGGATGCTGTCGCCGCTGCGGGACACCTCGTGGCTGTCCTCGTCCAGGGTGAGGTCACCGACGACCAGGACGGAGTTGCTGCGGCGGTCGGTGGCACCGGAGCGGCGGATGAGCCCGCGCAGCCGGGCGACGACCTCTTCGAGGCTGAACGGCTTGGTGACGTAGTCGTCCCCGCCGGCGGTCAGGCCCGCGATACGGTCCTCGACGGCGTCCTTGGCCGTCAGGAACAACACGGGAACGTCGGGCAGCTCGCGGCGCAGCCGGCCGAGGACGGTCAGTCCGTCCAGGTCGGGCAGCATCATGTCCAGGACGACGGCATCGGGGCGGAACTCGCGCGCGGTCTGGATCGCGCCGGTCCCGTCAGCCGCGCTCCGGATCTGCCAGCCTTCGTAGCGAAGGGCCATGGACAGCAGTTCGGTGATCGACAGCTCGTCGTCCACCACCAGCACCCGGACGGGGCTCCCATCCGGCCTCAGCAGTTCGGTGCGCCCCTTGGGCGAGGTCGAGGTCGAGGTCGTGGTCATGGTGAACACCTTGTCCGTGCCCTCTGAGAACACGCTTTCACCAATCTGTGATTTTCCTGAGAAACGCACAGGCGGCTCTCAGGTAGCCCCTGGGGGGATTCCGTGCCTGCAGTGCGTGCCTGCAGTACGTACCTTCAGAACAGCCCGTCCTGAAGCGCGGCCGTGTCCGCCCTGAACTCCCTTACGGGCACCGAGAGTTCGTCACCCGTGGCGGGGACCAGCTCCCACCCGGTGATCAGCCGGGTGTCGAGCACGACGACCCCGCGCCGCGTCGCCAGATGCAGATCCGGCCCGGCGGCGGCAACCAGCTCACCGCTCACCGCGCCGCCCGCGACGAGCTCGCTCACGCTCCCGACGGCAGCCGGCACCCCTTCCAGCCCGAACACCCCTACATGGTCGACGGGTTGGCAAGGCTCACGCTCCAGCGACTCCGGCCAGTCGCCGAGCGCCACGGCCCGCGCATGCAGCTCCACCACCTCGGCCGCCCGCCCGGCCGCAGCGCGGGGCAGCACGGACCGCACGGCGCGCTTGTCGGCGTAGGGAATCCGGTCCGGGACCCGGAGTGCGGCGCGCAGCAGCTCCTCCGTGCGCCGCGCCGCCATCAGAGGCCCCGCACCCAGCCAGCTGAAGCAGACGGCCCCCTGCTCCAGCAGCCGCGCCGGCCCCCGCTCCAGTGCGGTGATCCCGACCTTGACCATGCCGGGCCCGAACCAGGCCAGATATACGTGGTACGGCCGCGGGTCGTCCGCGATCGTGTCCGCGGCGACGGAGTGCGCCCGGTCCAGCCGTGCACACTCCTCGCACCGCGCCCCCGTGCTCCGCCCCGGCACACTCGCCCGCATCGGGCAGACATGCCCACGCGCCCCCACACACCACCGCACACCCCCGTCCGCGACCTCGAAGGCCACCTGTTTCCCCCAGGTCAGCGCACTGCGCCGACCGCCGTCCCACATCAGCACGGGACCGTCCGCCGACCATCGCAGCCCCGAGCATCTCCATGCCTGTGCCATCGCTCCCGAGAGTAGGGGGCACCACTGACAACGGCGCCCGCGACGAGGTTCGGCTCGCGGCGTCGGCGGCGGGTTATGCGGCGTCGTTCAAGTCCGCTCGCGCCGGCTCTCCGCGGCCGACGGTCAGGGACCAGTGGACGCTGGGCGGGGCCTCGACCGAGACCGTGCCGGCCTGGCTTGCGCCCGTTACGGCTGCCTCGTTGTAGATCGTGCCGGCCTCGTCGGCGCGGCACTCCACCGGGAAGGACATGCCGACGGAGGGCACATCGACCTTGATCTTCCCCTTGCCCTGGCAGCGGACGGCGACTAGGAGGGCGTCGCCCTTCCGGCCCTTGGTGAATGCGATCTGCGCGTTGCCCGTGGTGCCCTTCCGGCGGCCGGCGAGTGTTTCGCCGTCGTCCAGCTCGGGCGCCTGCCGGACCGACGGCCGGGTCGGCGTGGGAGAAGCAGAGTGCCTTCGCTTCGCCGGGTGTTCGGCGACGCCCGTGTCGCTCGATGTGCACGCCGGAACCGTGAACAGCACCGCCGCGCAGGCGATGCCCACACTTGCCAGGGCCTTACGGGACATGACGGATCTCCTTGGTCAGGGGAGGAAGTTGATTTCTTGCCCAACAGGCAACCTGTACACCCTGTTCACCGGTCTCACAGATTGCTCACAGACCGGTACGAGGCGCGTGGGGTGCGTCCGAACCACCGTCCGGCCGTGGGCAGTTCAGTCCGATGCCAGTTGACCATGGCACTCGCAGACGAGGAACCGATGACCAGACAGTTGCACCGCAAGCGCCTGAGAAACTCCGCGCTCGCCACAGGGGCCGTACTCACCGTCGTCGTCACCGCGGTCCAGGCCGCTCCCGGCGCCGGAGCCGCCCCGGCGAGCACGGCCGGCAAGCCGAAGGTGAAGCTGGTCGCCGCGTCGAAATCCGTGACGCTCGACCGCTGGAAGGGGGAGCCCGGGGTCTACCTCGACCTGGGCACGTACGTCACCGTGGACGGCGCGCCGCTCGAGTTCAAGGTGACCCGCAAGTCGTACAAGGACCCCGTCGTTGCCAAGCAGATCCTGCGCAACGGCAGCCGTACACAGACCAAGACCCTGCCCGCAGGCCTGGTGAAGGACTTCTCCGGGCTGCCCGGCTTCCTCCAGGTGACGGTCAAGAACGCGGCCGGCGAGGTGGTCTCGAAGTCGAAGGGGACCTTCTGTCCCAACAATGCCTCCGGGCGCCTTCGTCCGGACGCCCCGGCGACCTCGCACTATCCGGAGAGCTGCCCGACCAACCCGTTCACGCTCGGCTCGGTGTGGGGCGTCGAGAAGGGATGGGCGTCCAACTCCAGCACGGTCGACTACGACAAGCCGGTGGACCTGCCGGCCGGCGAGTACACCGCCAAGGTCTCGGTCGCGAAGAAGTACCGCGAGCTCTTCGGCATCCCCAACGACCAGCCGACCATCAAGCTGACGGTACGGGAGCTCACTGACGAGGGCGGTGGCGAGGGTGGCGGCGAGGGCCTGACCGGCTCGCACTCCTCCGCCCACCACGCAGCCGGGCACGGCGCGCGCTCCGCCCACCACTACGGCCCCCGCGGTGCCGACGCGCCCACCCCGCCGGCCCTCAGCCATGCGCTCGAGGACCTCGGCACGGCCCACCACCTGGGCGACGGCCGCGGCCACACCGACGGTTCGCGCATCGCGCCCGCCCTGAAGGCCAACGCCAAGCGGCCCACCGGCCGCGCGGGTGTCCCGGCGAACGTGCCCAAGCCGGACCTGCGGGCGCTGCCGGCCTGGGACATCACCGTCACCGACGGCGAGGACGGCGACGTACCGGGCAAGGACTACCTCGCGTTCAGCGCGAACGTCTGGAACGCGGGTCCCGCGCCCCTCGTCGTGGACGGCTTCCGCAGCCCCGGCCAGGACCTGATGGACGCGTACCAGTACTTCTACGACGCGAACGGCAAGCAGGTCGGCTACACCCCCACCGGCACCATGGAGTGGGACCCGCGTGTCGGCCACGAGCACTGGCACTTCACGGACTTCGCCAGCTACCGGCTGCTGAGCGAGGACAAGACGAAGGAGGTGCGCAGCGGCAAGGAGGCGTTCTGCCTGGCCAACACCGACGCCATCGACTACACGGTCAAGAACGCCAACTGGCACCCGTACAACACGGACCTGTCGACGGCGTGCGGCGAGCGGAGCTCGATCTCCGTACGTGAGGTCCTCGACGTCGGCTCCGGCGACACGTACACCCAGTACCGTCCCGGCCAGTCCTTCGACATCACCGACCTGCCGAACGGCACGTACTACATCCAGGTCATCGCCAACCCCGCGAAGCGGCTCCAGGAGACCAGCAGGAAGAACAACGTCGCGCTGCGGAAGGTCGTCCTGGGCGGCACGCCGGGCGCCCGTACGGTGAAGGTCCCGCCGTACGACCTGATCAACGCCCCGTAGCAGCTTCCCTTCTCAGGGACGAGGGTCCGTCAGCGAGCTGACGGACCCTCGTTCAGGTCGGGGCTGGAGGCTGCAGCGACCCCGGAGTGCCGACCGTCTCCGACGTCGATCGCCAAGGTTAGCGATCACACGCGTCCACAGAGCGGTCAATTCCGCTCAGTCCGCGACCGGGCACGGCCGAGGGACCACGCGCCGAGCGCCACCAGTACGGCCGCCCCGAGCCCGTACGCCGGCAGCCACCGCGTCGTGGTGGCTGCCAGGCAGTCGGCGACCGCGTCCTGTCGCTGCCTGTCCTGCGCGTACGCAAGGGCGGCACTGTCGCGACCGGCCAGGTTCGCCAGCGAGGCCTGTGTGCGGAGGCTCTCGTACCTGCCCAGCTTCTGACAGGCGCTGCGGGTGTCCGACATGGGAAAGAGCCACGCCGAGCGCTGCAGCACCGGGGCCAGCGCGATGGCGACGCACAGGCCCAGCACCATCGAGTACGCGACCAGATTCTGCATGTACGTGGTGCGCAGGCCGGGCGTCCACGGCGGCAGACGGTAGAAGGAGAAGATCACCGCGAGCAGCGTCACTCCGATGTAGGCCGCGAACCACTCCCAGGAGCCCTCCGCGAGGCTGAAGGTCAGCACGGCGGCGAGCCCGATGCCGATGACCCCCGCCTGGGAGGAGGCGCTCTGGCCGCCCGCGCCGACCGGCTTCGTCTTCTGGGCTTCTTGAACGTCGAGGCCGTCCACGGTCTCTCCTCCCTCGTCCTGCTCGCTGCGCCATTCGCACCGCACTTCTTGGACCACGCATGCCGACGGCGCCGACAAGCCCGGGTTATCGCCTGATCGCCTGATCGCTTGACGGTGCGTCAGCTTAGGTGCTGGACGGAGGCATCAGCGGCAACACGGCTCAGAGAGTCGCCGACATCCGCACCTGACAGCAACGACGCCGGACGGGGCGTACACGTGCGCGTCCGGTCAAGGGCGTTCGTAGAGCTGAAGGAGGCCGCCGAGGGAGAAGCACGAAGCGCCGGTGAGGGTGGCCCAGTTGGCGATGTCGGCGTTGACCAGGCTGCCGGTGGCAGGACGGGTGAAGGCGGCGAGCGCCGAGACCATGAAGAGGACGGAGCCGAGCTGGTTCACGGCCACGATCCACCAGCCCAGACTGCGGCGGCGGAGGCAGAACCGGCCGTGACAGATCTCGACGAATGCGAGGTGGCCGGAGATCAGGAAGAGCAGGCAGCCGATCACGTCCGGGGCCCAGATCAGCCGGTTGATCTGCTGGACGCTCAGACCCTGGAGGAAGGAGTCCAGCAGGTCGACAGCGAACACCAGGGTGCCGGCGAACAGGACGAACGTGCTCAGCCAGTCCACCCGTGTCGGCTCGTAGCTCCACCAGCGCCAGCTGTGGGTGACCAGTCGGCCTTCGCCACCGGGTACGTGGCGGGGAGCATTGATGACCTGGAGCAGCGAGACGTAGCCACCGGTGTTGAAGAAGAGGCCGCCGGCGAAGTAGATCGACGCGCAGGTGGTGGCGTCGCCGGAGCCGAACTGGGCGACGGCGGCACCGGCCGCGAAGAGGGCTCCGCCGATGATGAAGGCGGTCGCGGCGATGGCATTGAGCCGGCGCAGGCGACGGAGCGCGACCTCGTCGGCGCTGGTGTGCCGGCTGATGGGTGCCCCCGGCGAGCGGACAGCGATGAGTCCGCGCCGCCGGGCGAGCCGCGACTCCCACACGGCTGTGCCACCGCCGGGGAGGTGCCAGGTGAGCCGGGTGGTGAACGGTCCAGCACCCTCGGCGGGCTGCTCGGGTTGTCCCACGGGCCGAGACTAGAGCGCCCGCCGGGGCGGTCTCGCGAGCGAAACGCCGCCTGTGGGCGGCGCCGAGACTGGCTGACCGACCATCGCTGCATTTCGCTGAACTTCTCTGTACTTCGTTGTACTTCGGTGCAAACGCCCCCGAACATCGAGGGCCCCGGATCTCGGAATTCGCCTCTCTCCGGGGCCCTCGACCTGTGACGACAGCGCTGACGGCAACGGCAGCGCTGTCAGCCGGTGGCGGGTGAACTGGGCGAAGTGATCGACGCAATGCTCAGCCATGCTCCAGAGGATCGGCCCACTCTCTACGAGGTGGCGAAGGCACTGCACTAATCCCGAAGCGCTGGATCAGCCGACGCCTCCGGATCACAGACCAACAAAAGACCGCATCCCGCTCAGCCTGGACAGCACAGGCGCGTGGTCCGGGCTGCGCGATGCTCTGCGGGCCACGCTCACGCACGCCGTAGCCGAGAGCGGCGGCCCAGTCGCGCACGGCGCCGCCTGAAGGGCCTGCCAAGCTCGATGCGTCACGCGAATGGAAGCCGCGAGCGGCCCCTGAGTCGCGCGCCCGAAGGCGTTGTCCGACGCTAAGGCTATGACCGAACCCACCCCCGGGCAGGAGTCCCGTCCCGATCCTTCCCAACAGCGTTGGGGGCAAGACGCGCTGCAGCGACAGCCAGGGGGAGGGTGGCAGGCACCTTATGCAGCAGCACCGCCGACGAGGAAGCGGCGAAAGTGGCCATGGGTGGTGCTCGTGCTGGTCCTCTTGATGGCGGGCGGGTGTGTGGCCATCGTTGTCGGCATCTCGCACGAAGCATCGAAGACGGTCGAGGTGGAGTACGCGGTCACCGGCAACGCACGAGACGTGACGATTGCATACTCTGTCTGGAACGACGACGGCATCTCGACAAGATCCGAAACCGTCAGGACGTTGCCGTGGCGGAAGGTCTTGAAAGCGAAGGGGTTCACGAAGGGCGGCTCCCTCGTCATCAGCCTCAGCGGGTCAGGGGGCACCGCCACCTGTTCGGTGACCGTGGACAACGACAAGCCCAAGACGGCCACCGTGTCAGGGCCGTCAGCCGCTGCTAGCTGCTCCGGCTTCTGAGGCGTGCTGCGTGCCGGACGTTGATCTCATGCGCCAACGTCAAAGGCCCCTTGGGATGATCCCAAGGGGCCTTTGACCTATGTGCACTCGGCAGGATTCGAACCTGCAACCTTCTGATCCGTAGTCAGATGCTCTATCCGTTAAGCTACGAGTGCTTGTTCTGTTTTTTCGCCGCTCCCCGGCCCTTCCGGCCCGCTCGCGGCGACAGGAAGAACATTACATGACTGCCGCCGCCATGTGAAATCCATTAGCCGTAGCCCTTGTGACCTGCGAAAACAGCTATTCGGGCGGCCGGCGGTCCGAGGAACCGGCGAAGCCCCGGTCGGGCGGACCGGGGCTTCGGTGATCTTGCGCGGAGGCGGAGGGATTTGAACCCTCGATGGGCTTTAAGGCCCAAACCGCATTAGCAGTGTGTTGCCCCTCGTCCGATATGGACGGGGGGCAACCCCTCAAGACTCGATCACGCAGCTCACGGGCGGTTCGCTGTCGGGCCGGGTTTGGCCTCGTCGGAACGCGACCCGTCCTCTTGGTGCCATCGCCGTGCCATCAGGTCGCGCCAGCTTCACCGTCGCCCGCCGGCCCATCTGAGCCCCCTGCTAGCACGATGCGGCGGACCTGCTGGCGCGTGTACCCCGTCGCCTCGCAGATGTCCTTCTGTGCGACGCCGTCGGTGTCCGCCTGCCTGATCGCTGCCGCCAGCTCCTGCCGCAGGATCTCGGCCCGCGTCTCCGCATCTCTGAAGCGCTGGGCCATCTGCGTCAGTGATCGCTTATCCATGGCACATAGTGTTCCATCAGTCGTCATGGAACATGAGGTTACTCAAAACTGACTCAATGTCCATGGCTATACCGCTTGACGATGGAACACGATGTTCCCTAGAGTGGAGGTGTCGGCGGGGAAACCAGCCGACAACGCAAGCGGCCCCCGGAAGGTGCGTCAACACCGACCGAGGGCCTGACGGATCACCTGCTAGAGACAGGAGAGCCGCTGTGGCTCATCGTCCCATCCGCCGCGAGCACCGCGCCACGCGCCGTGCCCTTCGCGCCACCCTTCGCCGTCGTGCCGCCGAGACGCGTCTCGTGTCCTCGTGCCGCCGTCGGCCGCGCTCCATCACCACGGTGGCCATCGCCGCCGGCATCGACCGCGACACCGCCTCGGGCTGCGCCAACGGACTCCGGTCCGTCGCGAAGCGCCTCGGCGTCACCCCGGCTCTGACCGCCCGTACCCGCCGCACCGCCTGCGGTGGCCGCGCCCGGCAGACGCACACGGTGCACCGCTACACGCTCCGCCAGGTCGCCCGCCTGGTCGCCAACTACCGGCCGCGCAAGGCCGAGTACGTGACGGCCGCCGCCCGTATCGCCGCCTTCGCCGCCGCTGCCTGATCGGAGTGCCCGCAATGAACGAGACCATCACCGCCACGTCCGAGACGTCCACCGACCAGGCGCCGCCCGTCGAGCCGCGCACGATCACCTACCCGCTGCGTGGGGGCGGCCAGCTCGTCGCCACCTGCCCCGACTGGTGCACCTACGACCACACCGACGACGCCGAATTCGGCATCGAGCCGACGAACCTGTACCACCACGGCGACAAGATCGGGCTGGAGTACAGCGCGGACGGCGTCGACCTGAGCATCCTCGAGGCCCGCCTCGTGCAGTGGCCGTTCGACTCCGGCGAGGACGCGCCGTATATCGAATTCATCCCCGAGGGGCGTACCGCGGCGAGCCTGCCGCTGCTGGACCCGCTGATGGTGGGCGAGGAGATCCGCAAGGTTCGCGGGCAGCTGCGCGCGCTGGAGGAGCTGGGCGACCGGCTGTCCGAGGCGCAGGCCAAGCACCACGCCCGCCGCTCGCACGACAGCGAGGCGCCGTGGCTGTCGCTGACGCGCACCGACCTGCTGTCGATGCCGGTCGCGTACCTGCTGAAGGTGTTCGGCGTCACCGTCGTGGAGACGGAGGACACCGGCAGGAAGGCCCTGGTCGCCCTGCACGGCGAGCCCGGGGCGATGGAGCTGCGGGTCAAGCCGGACGTTCCGCAGCACCTGCGTGAGGACGAGACGCGCCGCAACTTCCTCGACTGGTACGAGGCCCGCCTCGGTGGTGCGGCGTGAGCGATGTCAACGTGAGGCAGCCCCTGTGCGGGGCTGCCGCCCGTCCTGTGGGCGACCAGCTGCACGAGCCCAGCGACCTCGAGGTCGCCATCAGCGTCGCCCAGCAGCTGCACGACAGCGACCAGATCCTCTCCCTGCGCGAGGCCCTGCGCCTCCTGCTCCGCGCCCTCGACGCCGAACCGGCCAGTTCCGTACCGGCGAACGGAACTGGCGACCGCTGCCCGGCCGCCCACCCCGACGACCCCAGCCCCTGCAACGGCCCGGCCGTCGTCACCGTGCTGGACGCGACCAACGCCGGCGCGGACGGCTGCGAGCACCACGGCGCCCGGCTCCTCGCCTCCCTCGAAGGTGGCCGCGTCTACGGCCTTCCCGACGCCCCGGACGGTGCCGCGGTCCGCGTCTTCCAGACCGCCGACACCACCCGCCCGTTCGCCTGGGTCGACGCCCCGCGCACCAAGCCGTCCCAGCGCAGCCACGCCGAGAACCGCCACGGAGGTGAGCACGCGTGACCGAGCACCTGCCCACCTACGGGCCGACCGAGGTGTTCCGCGAGGAGGACACGACGCCGGACGTGGTTGTGCGTGTGGCGTTCGCCCTGTCTCGCGAGCAGCTGATGACGGCCCTGTCGATCGGTTTCACGGAGCTGGTCCCGGACGTCGATGCCGAGACGATCACGGTGGAGGAGACGCGTACCGAGGTCGAGGGCTGGCTGCACGCCGCGGCCGTCATCGAGCTGGACCGGTACGTGAGGCAGGGCCAGCTGACGGCGTACCCGGTTGAGGCGCAGCCCGTCATGGATGCGCTCGCCGCGGCTCTCGACCGCGCTTATCCGCCCCGCAGTCCGCAGCCGGTCCGGCGGCCGCCCCGCTACGGCGACGGCACGGTAACGCTGGAGACGCTCGACCATGGCGATGTCACGGTGCCTGAGCCGGCCTGGTGCATCGGCCACTCGTGGCAGCCGAACCCGCACCGGGCGGACATCACCCACAACTCCACGCGGGTGAAAGCTTCGGCGATGACCGACAGCGCCGGCCCTGTGCACCTGCTGCACGCGTACATCAGCCACTCCCCGTATCTGGAGATCCGGCCGGAGCCGCACCCGGTCGTGTCCGTGCAGCTGGAATGCACGGATGACTTCGCGGCCGAGGACATCCCGCAGCTCGTCGAGGGCCTGAAGTCGGCTGAGCGGGTTCTCGAGAACGTCGCGGCCGAGGCGATCCGCCTGCGGGGTGAGCAGTCGTGAAGAAGAAGTGGCCGATCCCGCGCCCGACGGAGCACGCCGCCTTACGCGCCCTCGACCGCGAGCAGCGCCGCACCCGTCGCCCCCAAGTCCCGTATGTCCCCGCCCTGATGGCTGCTCTGGTTGACGCCGTCGACCGCAGCGACCGAGAGGGCATCTGCCTGGCCGCGCACCGCACGGTGCGGGCTGCTGCCCCGGAGGTGGGCAAATGACCAGCACGACCAGAGAACTCACCCGCGGTCAGGCCGTCGTGCTCGGCGCCGCGGCCGTCGCCATGGCTGTCGTGGGCGGCTTCGGCGCTTGGGGCACGTACACCAACGCCGTGTCTGCGTTCCATCGACAGGCGACCGCGGCCGGCGTGGTCGCCGCGGGCGAAGGCCTCACGCTGATCCTGGCCCTGATCATGCTCGGGCGGACGATGCTCAACCAGTCGTCGCCGACTGTCGTGCGCGGCGGCATGTGGCTCGCCCCGCTGTCCGCAAGCTGCATCGGCGTGACGATCGCCAGCGACGCCCGCGAGGCCGCCGTGTACGCGGTCACCCCGCTGGCCATGTCCGGCGCGGCCGAGGGCCTCGGGTTCATCGCCCGCAGCATCGTCGTCTACACGACCGGTGTGGACGCCGAGGTGATGCGCCGCAACGCCGACTCCGCCCGGCAGTTGGCGTTCAACCGTGCCGTCGCCGACGGTCACCCCGACAAGCGGAAGCAGAAGTGGGCCGTGCGCCGGTACTGGCGCCTCGCCCGCCATGTGGGTGTCGGCGACACCGAGCTCGGCGCCGGCCTGGTCGACGTCCAGCGCGTCCGGGTGCGGGAGGGAGCTGATGCGGCCCTCGCATCCATGTACGGCACGGCGCCCGCGGCAACCGTGGCCCAGAAGACCACGGTTGACCGATCGGCCTCCGCAACGGAGATCCTGCGCGCCCGCTTCGCCGAGATGGACCCGGCTGACGCGATCCGGCTTGCCCGCGATGCGCGACCTGATGCGCCCCCGACCGAGCTGGCTTCCATGCTCGTCACCTACGGCGTGCCCGTGGACGCCGTCGCCGTCGCCCTGGTCCTCGGCCAGCAGCCGCCCGAGTACGAGGTGACCCGCCCTGATGCGGCTGTTGCGCCACAGGTCAGGGAGCTGGCCGCGTTGAACCTGCAGGGCGCGATCGAGGAAGCCGCAACAGCCCTCGGCGAGGCCGCATCACCCCGCGACATTGCCGAGCACCTCGAGCGGAACCGGCGCCTGGTTGTCCCCGAGAACCACATCCGCATGGCCCTTTCGCGGGCCGCGAAGAAGGTCGAGCCGGAGACCCCGGCCAAGCCGATGGAGGGTGGCTACGCATGATGCGCATCCTGTTCTTCGGCGCCCTGCTCGGCCTGCTGTGGGTTCTGTTCCCGGCCCTGCTGTCCCTCGCCGCCGGCCTGCTGGTGGGGCTGGCCGCGAACACGGTGGTCGTCGGGTTCGGTCTGGGCTTCGTGCTCCGGCCTGCCATCACCCGCAGGTGGGCGTCATGACCGATCCGACCCCGCTCGCCAAGGCTGAGGCCGCGGTCAGAGAGGCCACCGTGGACACGGCCGCCGTACAGGTCGCCCTCGCCGCTGTGGAGCTCGCCAAGCTCGCGAGCGCCCAGCCGCAGCATCAGGGCTGCCAGCACACGCCGCAGCAGCAGTTCGACGCCCGGAAGTGGCTCACCATCGGCGGTCTCGCGATCGTCGGCGGCTGCGTCGCCTGCGCCCTCGCCCTCGCATTCGCTCTGGCGTCCATCGCCATCGCCATCGGCGCGACCTGCGCCACCGGCTGCTTCATCGTCCTGCGCTCCATGTGGCGCGACTACATCAAGACCCGCTGACCAGGAGGAACTGTGAGCAACGAGTTCATCGAGACCAAGACCGCCGAGGCGCTCGCCGCGAACGCGGCCGGAGACACGCAGGGCCTCGCCCACGCGATCGTCGAGGCCATCAACGAGAACGACGCCCCGTTCGAGCAGACCGTCGCCGCCATGACGGACGCCGTCCGCCGCCAGAACGGGAGCTGACCATGGCGCTCACCCCTCAAGACCCGCACAGCCTCGGCGACCTGGCCCGCGTGCTCGTCCTCGGCGCCCGCATCAGCCGGCGCGAGGCCCGCGGCAAGTCCACCAAGCGGCTGGAACGGCGCGTCGAGCGGATCCGCGAGGACGCCGTGAAGCGCGAAGAAGCCGACGCGAAGAAGCCCCTCGGCAAGAAGAAGACGAAGTAGCTCCACCCCGGGGGCGGCGTCCTACCGCCAAGCAAGCCGCCGCCCCCGGGCCCCTGCAGTTCCGTCACGCAATACGTCACGAAACCCGGAGAGACCAGCATGACCGAGATCGCCCCCGAGCGAGTGAATGGGCACGCCGACCCGGCGGTGTCCCTGCTGAAGTTCGCCCCTGATCCGGCGCTGCAGGACGGCCCGGCCGAGACCATCATCGACGTCATCGAGAACGCCGAGCCGCGGCCCGTCGACGACCCCAAGGCGGCCGCCGAAGCGGGCACATGGCTAGCGGAGAAGCAGGCGTACCTTGCTGAGGCCCCGCCCGTCATCCCCACGTTTTTGCGCAACGCTGCCCAGTTCGTCGACGCCACCCGCTGGACCGTGTCCTACTACGCGCACGTCACCGCCTTCCACACCGTGCGCGGGCCCGTGTACCTGGCCCGCCTGCTGCTGCGCGCCCCGCGCGGTGCTGGCCGGCTCATCGTCCGCTGGGGCAAGTGGGTTGCCGACACCGAGGCACGGCCCGTCGAGGCAAAGGCCGCCGTGACAGCGGACATTGAGGCGTGGCTCGCCCTGTCCCGCGAGCACTCCCGCCGCGTGCGGCCGCGCCGTATCGCGTCCCTCGCGGTCGCCGCCTCCACCAGCATCACCACCCTGATCAGCTCGGTCCTCGTGCCCGGCTGGACCCTGATCGGAGCTGTCTCCGCCGCGGCCCTGGTCGGCGTGGCCGGGAAGAAGGGCGACAAGCCCCTCATCACCCGCTACGTGGCCACCAACGTGCTGCGCCGCCTCGACTCCACCGAGGTGTTCGAGGCGCTCGCCGCGATCGGCATCGAGGGCAAGCGAGGCAAGAGGGGTGTCGAGTTCGCTGCCGAGGTCATGCGCGACGGGCCCGGCTGGCGTGCCGAGGTCGACCTGCCCCCGGGCATCGAGGCCACCGCCGTGCTGGAGAAGCGGGCCGCCCTCGCCGCGGCCATGCGCCGGCCCATCTCCACCGTGTGGCCCGAGGGAGACCGCAGCGCACACCCCGGCCGCCTGGTGCTGTGGGTTGCCCAGCGCGACCCCGCCAAGGCTGCCCGGAAGCTGTGGCCGCTGATGAAGGACGGCCAGGCCGACGTGTACGAGCCGCTGCCCTACGGCTTCGACCCGCGCGGCAACCTCGTCGAGATCACCCTCATGTACTCCAACCTGCTCGTCGGAGGCATCCCCGGCTCCGGCAAGACCTCGTGCGCGCTCGCGATCGTCCTCGGCGTGGCCCTCGACCCCACCGCCGAGCTGTGGATTTACGAGCTCAAGGGCTCCGGAGACCTCGACTCCGTCAAGCCCATCTGCCACCGGTACGTGTCCGGCGACGAAGACGAAGACCTCGAGGCCGGCCTCGCCGGGATGCGGTCCGGGATCGCCGAGTACCAGCGGCGCGCCAAGTTCATCAAGTCCCTGCCCGCCAGCGAGGTACCCGAGGGCCGCAAGGTCACCCGGGCGCTCGCCGAGAAGTACCCCGAGCAGGACCTTGGGCCTCGCGTCATCGTCATCGACGAGGTGCAGGAGCTGTTCACGCACGCCGACTACAAGGACGAGGCTGCCGCCCTGGCCACCCGCCTGATCAAGAAGGCCCGCGCCTACGGCATCATCCTCATCCTGCTCACGCAGAACCCGGACGCTCCGTCCCTCCCGACGTCGGTCTCCAGCTCGGTCGGTACCCGCCTGTGCCTCGCGGTCATGGACTGGCGGGCCAACAACAACGTCCTCGGCACCAGCGCCTACGAGCGCGGCCTGCGCGCCACCGACATCAGCATCGACGAGCAGGGCACCGGCATCCTCGCCCGCGGCCGTGAAGGGACCACTGTCCGCGCCGCATTCATCAAGCAGACCGAAGCCGAGGACATCGCCAAGCGGGCCCTCGCACTGCGCACAGCAGCGGGCACCCTCTCCGGCCAGTCCGTCGGCGCGGCCGTCGAGGAGCAGGACGTCGAGACGATCGTCGACCACCTGCGCGCCGTATGGCCCGACGGCATCGACTCGGTGCACTCGCACCGGCTCGTCGAGGCCCTCGCCGCCTACCGGGCCGACCTGTACAGGCCGTGGACAGAGATGGACACGGCGGGCTCGTCGACGGCCCTGAGCAACGCGCTGAAGCCGTTCAGGGTGGCCACCCGGCAGCTCACGATCCGCGAGTGCTGCGGCGGCGCCAAGGGCCTTCGCTACGCCGATCTGCCGACCGTTGAGGACGGCGAGTAGGGGGGCGCAGGCCGGTTTCGAGGCGGGGCTGTGGTTTCACCCCACCCCGAAACCGGTTTCGCCCCCGATATCGCACCTGACCTGCGAAGTTTCGAGTTTCGACCTTCGGCGCCCGACCCCGAAAACCGGGTCTGGCGCCGCTTCCCGGAGAGGCATCACGTTGAAATCAGCTTGGCTCGAACCGGCTCAGACGCTCGGCGACCACATAGCGCGCCTCGCCGCTATCGAGGCCGCAGCCGACAGCGTGCAGGCATGGCAGCCGCTGTTCATCCCCGGCCTGCTGCAGTCCTACGCGTATGCGGTCGAGGCCATCCACGCGACCACACCGGCCCTGCCGCTCGAGGTAGTTGGCCAGCGCGCCGAGGAGCGCCGGCAGCGCATCGACCGCCTCGGCCGGCCGGGCGCCCGCAGCATCCGCGTCATCGTCGACGAGGCGGCCCTGTACCGGCCTGTCGGCGGCTACGGCACGCTCGTCGGGCAGCTGGAACACCTGCTCTCCCTCGTCGCCCTACAGCCGTCCCTGAGCGTGCAAGTGCTGCCGCAGGGCGCAGGCGCCCATCCCGGTCTCGTCGGCGCCTTCACCCTGTACCGGGCCGCCGGGCAACGCGCGGCGTTCGTAGAGTCGTTGACGTCTTCCGAGATCACCACCCGCCCCGAGGACGTCGCCGCCTACGCTTCCAGTTGGGAGCGGCTGCACGACTTGGCGCTATCGCCGCAGGAGTCGGTGCAGCTCATTGAGGGAACGAGGGAGACCCTGTGCCGGAGACTGAAGACGGCCCGCTGATCTGGAAGACGTCGACGTACACGGACAGTGGCAGTTGCGTGGAGTGGGCGCGCCCCGGCTTCGGGGCTCTGGTCCGGGACACCAAGTGCCGGCAGCGCGCGACCGTGCCCGTCTCGGCTCCCGCCTGGCAGGAGTTCGTCAACTGGGCGAAGGATGCGACCGTCTGAACACGACACGGCCCCCTGCATGGCCACGCGACCGCGCAGGGGGCCTTTCGTCATTTCCGAGGGCTACTCGCCGCGGGGCTCAGCCGGAACACTGGCCCGATGGCACACAACTTCTCAAAGGGCGCCCCTGCTCCACTGCCCGAACCGCAGGCCTTCAAGGGCTACGCCGCGACCGTGACCCTTTACGCAGACCGGGTCGAGATCAAACGCAAGCTGATGGGGAAGATGACCGGCGCAAGGGACTCAGTGATCCCCCTCCGCAACGTGATCAAGGTTCTCTCCAAGGAGCCCACCCGTCTCATCAACGGGTACGTGCAACTCGCCACCGAGCAGGACCGGGGCCGGCTCGTCATCGTCACGAGGGAAGCCGAGAAGGCCATCGCGAACAACTCCCGCACGATCCTCTTCACGTGGAACCAGCGACAGGCGTATGCCGCCTACTTGGCCGCCGTCACCGCTGGTGTGCAGGCACAAGGCGGCAACCCGCTCGGGTAAAGGCGGCCTGCTCAGGGGGTGGCGCCAAGCAGCAGGTGCCCGTGCTCGTCGAGGACGGCCCGCACCTCGGGTACGTCCTCGTAAGCCTGTAGGCGCTCGAGGACCGTGCGGGTACGGGACGCCGTCCGGTCCGACGCCAGATCCCCGGACAGCTCGATGACCCGCACCGCCTCCTCCGCGGCCTGCTCCGGCTCGTTCGCGTCCGCCAGGGCGACGGCCAGCCACGACCGGTACAGCGCCAACTCGCGGGCGTGCGTGGCGTCGTACCGCTCGAGGACATCCGTCAACAGGGGCACGGCGCGCAGCGGACGGCGCAGCTCCGTGAACACGCGGGCGTCCATCACCTCGAGCTCTTCACGGCTGACCCAGTACGCCCACTGCGGCGCCTCCTGGCCGTCCTCGACCGTGAGCGCGTCGTGCGCCTCACCGAGTGCCCGCATGGCCGGCTGCGGGTTCCCTGCCCGCGTGTGTGCCCACGCGACCCTGTCGAAGAACAGTGCCCGCGTCTTGCCCGGCGCGTCCTCGCCGGCCTCGTCGACCGCTGCCCGGGCCAGGTCGAGGCCCTCGCCCTCCCGCCCCGTGTTCGACCACTGGTAGGCCAGCGAGCCGGCGAGGTTCGCCACCAGCGGCCCATCTCCCGCCTGCCGCGCCGCTGAGATGCCGAGCCGGTAGGCGCGCTCCGCGTCCTCGAGGTGGCCGGCATCCGACGCGATCCATCCGGCGATCTGTGACAACTCGCCGATCTGCACGAGCAGGGCGCGGCCCACGTCGTCGCTGTACGTCGACTCGCGATGTAAGGCCACCGCGGCGGACAGCTCACGGAACGCGGGGGCGATCAGGTCGCCGCCGGAGAGGACGTCATCAGCGAGTCGCAGGCCGTGCACCCGGCCGGCGAGACCGGTAACCGTGTCCGCCCCGATACGGCGCCCTGTGCGGGCCGTGAGCGGCGCCAGCGGGTCGCCGGGCGGCAGCAGTTGGGCGAGGGTGACAGCAGCCCCGGGGAGCTGCGCCAGGCGGTCACCGCGGGCGTAGTCGACGGCCTGCTGCAGCTGCGCCAGCGGCGTGCCCAGGGCGGCGGCGAGGAACGGCAGCCACGTATCCGGCACCCGCCCGCCCCGCTCCCAACGGGACACCTCGTTACGGGTGATGGACGTCGTACCCGAGAGTGCGCACAGGGCCGCGGCGAGCTGGCGTTGCGACTTGCTGGTGCGGCGGCGCAGCCCGGCGAGGTACAGGCCGAACTGGCGTCTGCGGTCGTCTCTCATCGGGCCCCCTTCCCGCGGACAGTGTGGCCCCCTCCTGGCCCCCCGTGTGGCTCCTTCCCCGACACGTCACCCGCGATTGCATGGCAGGGACAGCAGGACCCCGGCGACCGCTGTGAACGGCCCCGGGGCGTGGCCGACTGACTGGAGTCGACATGGCGCACCGTACCGCCCCACCAGCCGCCGAGGCAGGGCTCGCGGAACCCCCGCCAGACATCGCCACGATGCGCGAGACCGTGAACCGTCTGCTCGACCCGGACGCCGTCCCCGAGGCTCTGCCGCCGGCCGCCGAGGAGCTCGACACGCTCACCCTCCAGCTGCAGGGGCACCTCAACGTGCTGATGCCGGAGGTCGAGCAGGCTGCGCGGCAGCTCTCGAGGCAGAGCATCCCCCGATACTGCATGCTCGCCTGCCTCGGCGAGGCCCGCGGCAAGCTGGCCGAGCAGCCCCGCGGAGGTCCGAACGGCGCCCTCGTCCACGCGCGGCGCCTGGCCCGCGTCCTCAACGCCCTCGCCGACCATTACGAGAACCTCGGCAGCGCCCACGGCTGCCGATAGTCGCCACACAAAACACCGCAGCCCCGACGGGATCGCCGTTGCGGGGCTGCGGATAGTTCGGAGCATTAGAGTGGGGTCGCCACCCAGGTGCCAAGCGGAACAACTAAGCGAGGCGCCAAACGATGTAGCCCATGATCAGGAGACTCGCCAAAGCACCGATGATCAGGGCACATGTCAGAAGGATGGCGATCAGGCGGGCGGTCGGGCCGTTCTCACCGAGAGCGTGCCTGACCGTTCGCCACCACTCCCGAATCGCGACGTTAATCCATTCGAACAAATTGCCTCCTTGTAAGACCTGTCGACAACCCGCGGGCATGCCAAAGAAGGCCTCTATCCGCCCTGGGGAAGTTCGGTCGGAGTCCGATTGCTTCGACCGCTGCAAGGACACTAGTCGACCGCGGAAAATCCCCCCACAAGCGAGGGCCTCAGAATCAAGAGAAAGACCACCCTTGCGAATGAGGTTGTCCCGTCACCTGGCAACAAATGTGCAGGTCAGGAGAACCACATGTGCGGCGGAGCCCGCGTCGTAGCTTCACCCTTTTAGCCCAACGGCAACCCCCGGAACAACGGTTCCGGGGGTGGTCTCGCGCACTAGTGGGACGCCCCGAGCCGAGGCGGCCAGCCGGGGACGGGGATCTCCTCGCTGAGGAAGTTCAGGACGCGCCAGCCCGCGGCCTGGTCATAGCGCATGAGCAGCTGCAGGAACGGCGAGTCTGCCGCCGCGATGTCGCCCTCGGCCGGCTTCGGCATCATGTACAGCATCTCGAGGTCGAGGCCGGCCACGATGTGCCGCGCCGTTGCCCACCACTCGTGCACGCCAGGCTTCCACTCCAGCAGCGCGCGCACCTGCAGGTCCTCGAACACGGACCACAGCGAATGCTGCGGCTCCTCCTCGGTGAACGCCTCGACGACCTCGTCCGGTTCGAAGCCCAGCTCTCGCGCACGACCGCGCTGGTCGTGCAGCCAGCCCTGCGCCCAGCATCGGCGCAGCACCGGGTCGACGTGCGGCCAGGCAGCCGTCATGCTGCGGTCCCTCCAGATGGCGGACGTGAACGCGAAGCCTGCGTTGCAGAGCACCGAGTGCATGGCGTCCTCGAGCTGCTGCGGGGTGAGGTCGCCGAGGTTCACCGGGCGCGCTCCTTGTTCCACTTGCGGAGGGCTTCGTTCATGTAGCCGGGCATGGAGTTCGCCAGCCGCTGCAGCGCCTGCCTGTTGGTCAGGTCGAGCGTGCCGTCGATGTTCACCTCAAGGCGCTCGATCGTCACCGCACCACCCCTGCCGCCGCGCACCAGCTCCTCGAAGAGGGCGTTCTGCGCGGGCGTGAGGATCCGTTCAGGCTCGCGCGTCTTGTTGATCGCCAGGGTTGCGCCCTTGGCGAGCAGGCCGCCAGCGTCGTACTTCGTGGCCGGCGCGTAGCCCCAACGCGAAGTGAAGAGGGAGTCGTTGTAGCCGCGGGCTCCCCGCCCGATGATGACGCCGTCCCCGCCCCGGCTCTCCACATTCACTCCGCCGATGGTGCCCGCCGTGTGGCCGACCCCGGCGTTCGTGATGCCGATCATGTAAGGAGAATTCAGGTTCCGCACCCACCCGGACGGGCCAGATGTTCCGCTGAACGCGCCCGTGGCCCAACGGCGGTGCGGGCTCTCCCCGCGAATTACCGACTCAATCGCCGAGACCAGACCACTGCAGTCCCAGCTGGGATTGCCGTTACCGCCCCACTGATACGGCTTGCCATTCTGGGTTTTCGCCCAGGAGAGCCCCCGCTGTACCGCCGGCCCGCCTACAGCCTTCTTGTCCTCATTCCCGAACCAGCCGAGCATGCCGTCAACGGCCTTGTTCGCCAGGCCGCGCATGAGATTGCCGATGCCGCTCTGAGGGATGCGGTTGATGAGGGGCCTCACCAGCGCGCTCAGCGCCTTCCGCGCCGCCGACTTGAGGCCGCCCACGACGACATCCTTGGCCCACGACGCAATGGATCCCACGGTGCCGCCGATCGCGTCCGTCACCGTGCCGATGATGCCGCCGTCCGCAAATCCCGGTACGGGCTGGCGGCGCTTGCGCTCCTGCGTGCTGGTCGGGTTGCCGCCCGTGCCCGTCGGCCGGTCCTTCCCGAGCATCGCGTCGATAGCGCGGTATCCGCCGAGTCGGTCGACCTCGGTGTTCGACAGGACCCGCTCACCCGGGGCGAGCATGGCGGGCACGCTGTCACGGTTGCTGCGCTGCCCCGGAACGACACCGCCCGTACTGAAGCCGAGCGAGATCGTCGGCAGCGTGATACTCGAACTGATCTTGCCCGCAATCGAGTTCCACATCCTGCGGATGCCGTTGTTGTAGACCGTCCCCACAACGAACTTCACAGGGCTAGCGATCTTCGACTTGACGCCGTTCCAGATCGTTCCGAGCGAATCCCGCAAGGTGGAAAAGGCCAGCTTCATCGCTGCCTTGAAGTCGCTGATCTTCGAGCGGATCGTCGTGAATATCGAGCTGATCTTGTCGCGGGCGCCGTTCCACAGACCGTTCCACGTGCCGCTGATGGCCGTGCGCAGGCCGGAGACGCTGTCACGAACCCACTTCCAGGCTCCCGACACCGCCGACTTCAGCCCGGACCAGAAGGAATCCCAGCGCGCCCGGATACTTCCCCACAGGTTCTTCCACGTGTCGACGAGCCAACTCTTCAGCCCAGTAAAGATCTCCTTGGTCTTCGTCCACAGGCTGGTGAACCAGCCGATGATGCCGCGCACCAGATCCGGAATGATGCTGTGCCCGACGAGCTTGTCGTACAGCCACTGGAACGGCTCAACGATGTACTCCTTGATCCAGTCCAGCGTGGCCGAGAAGGCCGTCTTCACGGCATCCCAGACGCCCGTGACGATGTCCCGGAACGTCTCCGACTCATGCCAGGCGTAGGCGAAGGCGCCAGCCAGCCCGATGACCGCAAGCGCGATCCATGTGAACGGGCTGGCCGCCATGACCGTGGACAGGATCGCCTGCGCCGTCGCCACCGCGGCCGTGCCCAGCGCCCACAGCTTCATGCCGGCGGCGATGCTCAGCACTGCAGTAGCCAGGGCGCCGAAGATCGTCGAGTGTTCGCCGACGAACTGGAAGAACGACGTGAGCGGGCCCTTCACGTTCTCGGCGATCGACGCGATGGCGTCGGCGAACGGCGCGAGGATCGGCAACAGGCCAGCGAGGGCCGCGCCGACAACACTTGTCACCAACGAAGCGATCTCGTGGAACGCGCGAAAGATCCGCCGCAGGCTGTCCTGCATCTCCGGCAAGCCGGTAACCCGGCGGAGCTCCTTGAAAGCGTCGCCGAGCGTCGTCAGGGCGTCAGCACCGCCGGCCGACGCCGCACCGAAGATGTTCTTCAACGTGCCGAACGCGTCCGCGAGGAGCCGGCCGAACCGCTTGGCCATGTCGATGCCATGGTCGATGGCTTCTTGCAGCCGGCCCGATTCGAAAGCGTCCGTCAGCTTCTGGGAGATCCGGTCCGCCGAGCCGGCCATAGCCTTAGTGATCCGCTCGAATGCCGGCGCGGCAGCAATCGACAGTTGCACGAACGCCTGCCCCAACTGCCCGGGGATCTTCTCCAGCGGCTTCATGCCGTTGGTGAAACCGTCGAACATGCGCTTCAGCAGGCCCTGGTCGGCAAGGCGGGTGAAGGTGTCCATCAGGTTGCGGGCCATGCCGTTCAGCACGTCCGCCATACCGCCGAGCCCCGACCGCAGGGCGGGAAGCGCTGCGCTCGCCATACGGCTGACGGAGTCGCCGAGCCCGCGGAACAGCCGGTCCTGCACCTCCATACGCAGGTCGGAGAATGCGGGCCCGAGGCGGCGAATGGAGTTGACGAACTCGCGGGCGTTCGGGCTGAGCTTCGCCATGGCCTCGGCGAACTTGTCGGTCTGCGCCGCGCCCTGAGCCTGCGCCGTGTTCACAGACCGCTGCGCGTCCGCCAACGACTCCTGAGCCGCGCGCACCTGCCGGGCCGCCGCAACCTGGGCGTCGGCCACACCCTGCTGTGCCTCGGCCAGGCGCTCCTGAGCGTCGCGCACGGACTCGGCGCCATCCTTGGCCACCTTCGCCGCCTCGGCCTGCGCGTCCCGCACATCGCGGGTGCGGTCACTGACGTTGCGCTGCGAGTCGGCCACCTTGTCCTGAGCGGCCTGCACCGTCTCGGAACCCTGCACGCCGGCCTCGTTCGCGGCGGCCGTCTCCTCCCGCAGCCTGGCCGTCTCGGTCTGCTGCTCCTTCAACCGCTGGTTGGCGCGGTCATAGCCGAGCTGCGCCTGCTCCAGCTCCTCCGCGGTCGCCGCGGAACCCTTCGCCTTGACCGCGGCGAGGTTCTCCTCGGCGTCCCTCAGGTCGAGGACGGCCTGCCGCTGGTCGAGCTCGGCGTCCGCGAGCCGGTTGTTGAGGTCTTCGAGCTCCTCGGCGGCTTTCTTGCGGGCCTCGGTGAGGTCTTCCTGCGCCTTGCGGGCGTCCTTCTGCGCTTCTGCCAGGGCGCGTTCGGCGTCAGCGACGCGCTGCAGGGCTGCCTTACGGTCGGCGGCTGCCTGTACCTCGGCGTCGCGGACGTCCTCGACCGCGTCCTTCACTCGCTTCTGGGCGTCGACGATCTGCCGGGCAGCGTCCGCCTCCGCCTCCTTGAGGGCACGTGCGGCACGGGCGACGTTGAGGTGCGCTGCCTCGAGGGCGCGGCCGGCCGCAGCAGTTGAGGCGGCGCCCTTGGTGCCGCTGGAGAATGCGGCCTGGAACGCGTTGCCGATGCCGTGCAAGCCGACGGCGAGGGTGGCGCCCATGGTGACGAGCGAGCCGAGCGCGGGCACGGCAACGGCCGCAGCAGGGCCCATCTGCGCGATCGATGAGGCGAGCGAGGCGACCGTGGGCAGTGCCGAGAGGGCCATCGCGGCGAGGCCGGCAAGGCGAGTCGACAGGAGGCCAACGGACGCCGCACCAGCGCCGGCACCGTCCACGCGGACGTTGACCGTGCGCGTCCGTGTGAGAGCGGCCAGCCGCGCCGCCGCTGCCGCAGTATCGACGTCGGCGACAACTCGGACCTGCCGTCGGCGGGTGAGGTTGGCGAGCTCGTCTGCCGCAACGCGGGTGTCGACGTCGACGCCGAGCCGTACACGACGGCGCTGGGTGAGATTCCGCAGCTCCTCCGCCGCCACCCTGGTGTCCACGGTGGCGCGGATGTTCACGACCCGGTCGGCGGTCAGCCGGTCCAGCTGCTGAGAGACGCGCCGCGCCGCGCTCGCCGAAAGGTCAGCGTCGATGACCGCCTTCAGAACGGTGCGGGCGTGCTGGTCGGCGAACTGCCGCAGCTTCGCCAGGGCTGCACTGTCGTCGAGTTCGAGGGTGATGCCGACCTTGTTCTTCTTGGCCCGCAGGCGCTGCATGGCGCGGTCGTAACCGCTCTCATCCGCCGTGACCTCGACGAACCCCTCCGCGATGCGAAATGAGCCGGCCACCTACGCCACCGCCTTCTCGGGGGTGCGCGTGAGCAGCTGCTCGACGTGAAGGTCGAGGGCGTCGGCCAGGCCGGCGGCGATGTCGACGGACGGCCGGATGCGGCCAGTCTCGTAACTCCACACCGTCCACTCCGTGCGGCCGATCGCGGCGGCAAGTTGGGCGGCGGGGATTCCGGCAAGGCGTCGCGCGTCACGCAGCGCGGCACCGTCAAAGGCGCGGGCCATGAGGGCTCCAGACGAGCGCGTGGGAAAGGTGCTGGCCCTACCTGGGCGAACTGTGAGCGACCTGCTCCGTACCTGTGAGCGACCTGCTCCCTGCCCTCGGCGCGCCCATCACGGACGCCTGCGGTCCCATCACGGTCACCGCGGCCTACTTGAGTGTAACTCCAGTGTCCTACGATTCACAGGCTATGAGGGCTCGCTACCTTTGATTCATCGATCGATAAGGGGTTCTCGGCATGGCGTCGACGACTTCCCCGCGCTGGAGCCCACTGCCGGACGGCTTCGGCGACCTGCTCCGCCGGGCCCGACTCCGTGCCGGCCTGTCACGGGACCGCCTGGCCGCAGTCACCCAGACATCGAAGGGCCTCGTGCAGGCGCTCGAAGAAGGGATGCGGCCCCCATCCGCGACGATGGCCGCCCGCCTCACCGAGGCCCTCGCCCTCGACGACTGGGATGCGGCAGTCATTCACGCGGCGGCCGTCGACGACGCGGCCCTGCGCACCCGCCGCGGCATTCGACACACCCGCCCGCGGCGCCCCCGAACCCCCTCCCCCACGCGTGCCATCACAGTGCCAACAGCACCAGAAATGCGCAGGTGAGAGGTAGGCAATCGCATCCTCTATGCGGTTAGACCCCTGCCGAGTGGCGCCCTCGGGTGGGGCGAGGAACGCTGGAGATGTGGACATGTACACCACCGACAGGCTTCCCACCGATGACGATCGCCCCGTCGTCTCCGCCTTTCTCGTCTGGGCCTGCGGCGAAGACCTTGAGAAGACCCTGAAGGACCTCGAGGGCAAGGCAAAACGGGGTGGGGGCACGGCGGTCATTGGGCTTCGAATCACAGCCGTGGATGGGACGTACTACGTCCCGGGCGAGCCATTTATCGGCGGCGGAACAACCCAGAGGGGCGTGGGTTCTCGGGGATACACGGCCGGCGGGACGAACTGGACGGTGTACGGGACCGCAGTCCGCCGCGAGGGCGAGAAGGATCCCCGCGAAATCGAGATCCGCATTGGGACAGGGATCGATGCAAGGAGCATGGAGTTGAGGTACGTGGAGGAGCTCGTGAGACGTCGACGCCGAACATGAGTGCGCCCGGTCACCGTGGGGGAAGCGGCCGGGCGCAATTCGTCGGGCGGTGAATTCAGGCGGCGTCCCCGCCTCCCGGGCGGTAGACCATCCGCTGTGCCCACCCCGGAAGCGGGCGCGACTCCTCCTCCTCGACGGCCGCCTCCCGCGCCGGCTCATCCGCCCGCACCCCGCCCAGGGAACGCCTGGCGTACCAGTCGAACGTCTGCACGTTCTTCGGCTTCGCCGACTGCGGCACCTCTGCCAGCCGGGCAGCGTGCTGCGCCGCGGACGGGGTCACGTCCACCTCGACCTCATCCGGCTCCGGCCGGCCCAACGCGCGAGCAGCATGCCGCTCCGCCGACGTCGGCGGCCTGGTCGTCGTCTTCCGCTCCACGGTTCCCCCTCTCAGGCCAACTCGGGCGCGGTCGGCATGTTCTTCAGGGCGTCGGCGAGCAGGTGCAGCTGCACGGTAGTCGTCGACCGGTCCCGCGCGTCCGGCTTGAAGCCGACCCCCGACGGGTTGTCGGCCTGCTGCGCATGGTCGGCCATGGCCTGCACCGCGGCCTCGACGTCGCCGAGGGCCCGCTTGAACTTGGCGGCGGCGTAGGCGTAGCCCTCCTCGTGGTGCTGCCGGTCCGCCCGGCTCGTCGACGAGGCTCGGTCGTACAGGTCGCCGACCGCGTCCCGGAGGGCGTCGGACGCCTCCTGCTGCGCCTTCGCACCGCGCGCGCCTGCCGTCGCCCTCACCGCGTCCTGTACGGCCTCGAGCGCGGCCAGCGTCTTGGGCGGGATGGTCGTGCGGTCGAGCGGCAGACGGAAGTCGTGCGTGCGGTCACCCGCAACGCTCGCGGACTGCGGGCTGCCGTTGAAGTCGATCACTGCGTCTCCTGGTGCTGTCGTATCGGGGTGGTCGTGTCCGTCGGCTACGCGGCCGGCGGGGTCTCGTCGTCGGTGAAGCCGAGCCGCTCGAGGATGCGCCGCTCGGTCACCGTCCGCGGCCGGCGCTTCCAGCGGTGCGCGGCAGCCACGTCCTCCGGCTCCGGCTCGAGGCCCATCGCACGGGCCGCCACCTGCTCCGCCCACGTCTTCTTCTCATCGGCCACGACGGGCCTCCTTCCTTCCGACTTCCGTCATCGCGTCCCGCACGACGTCGAGCGGGGACGCGTCAGGCTTGATTCGGAGCCGCGCCGGGGGACGCAGGCGCCGCTCGGCTACGGCCAACAGGCCCCGCCCGTACAGGGCGTTGCGGTACTGCTGCTCGAGGGCCTGAAACGCGGGGTCGGTGCGCCGCCACCTCCGCACCGTCGCGGAGCTGATCGTGAGCCGGGACGCGATCCAATCGGCGCTCCGGCCCTCGGCCAGCAGCCGCGCGGCTTCCTCACGCTTCTCCGCGCTGATCCGAGCCATCAGTCGACCGCGTCCGGCAGGCTGCCCGCGGCGTCCTGCACCAGGCCGCGAGCGAACATGGCCGCCTTCCGGCCCGGCGACTCCTGGCCACGCTCGAGGTTCACGCACGGCTTCCCGTCGCGCACGCTGCCGTGCACCGCGGCGAAGCCGGCTGCCGCACGGAGTTCAGCCTCGGCCGCCTGCAGGTGCTCGCGCGCCCGCTCCACTGCCGCCGCGAACTTGGCGTGCGCGTGCTGCCGCATCTCCAGCGGGTGTTCGCGGGTGCCCTCGAGGAGCGCCGCGTGCGCCTCGCCAGCCTTACGGTTGGCCTCGTCGAGCGGAGCCTGCAGGAGATGCTTGCCGCGGACGGGCGCGACCCGCTGGTCGTTGAACGCGTCGGCGGCCTGGCCGCGGGCCTCGAGGTACGCGGCGAGCAGCGGGCGCAGCTGCTCGGGAAGCTGCTCGGCGGTGATCTCAACTCGGGTGGTCATGGGTTTCTCCTAGAGCGGGCGGACAACTACGGGCGAGACGGTTTGTGGTGCTATGCACCAGATGCGGCGGGTGTGGTGTTGTCGAGGATGGGAGCCAGCTCCCACCCCTTCTCGGCGAGGCGCCGAAGCTTCTGGGCGTGCCGGCGGGCGAGGCCCTTGGTGCGGGCCGCGGCGAGCTCCTCACGCTCCTTGCGCTTGCGCTCCTCCTCGGCGCGCACCCGGGCGATGCGCTCCTGTATCTGCTGCTCGACGTGGCTGGTCATGCCGCCCTCCGCAGTGCTCGCAGGTAGCGTTCGCGGGCGGCGATGAATGCCTCGTCGGTGCCGCCGCGGTCGGGGTGGGCGGCAGCCATTGCGGCCTTCAGTTCCTTGACGCCGGGCGTTGCGGCTGGCTTGGGGATCTCGGGCGGCTGGGCGAAGAGCAGCAGCCAGTGCGGGACGTGCACGGATCCGTGGCGTTCGAGTTCCTGCCGGTCGACGTACCCGGACTCCCAGTCGGGGCCGGGCATGTACAGGAAGCGGGGGCGCAGGTAGTAGACGCGCTTGGCGGTCTTCCGGGTGATCGGGAACTGGACGACCTTGCCGGGGATCCAGGTGACGTCGTCGAGTTCGTACCGGCCGGGCTCGATGGCGTACAGGTAGCCGACCGGGTTCGGCGGCGGTACGGCTCCGGTGCGGGCGCTGCGAGGCGCCTTGGCCTGACGCTTGGCAGCGTTGAGCTGCTTCAGCTTCTCCGTAGCGACGCCGTGCAGGACGCGCACGTTGGCGTACCGGCCGGCGGCGAGGCGGAGGGCGGCGGCGTTGGCCTGGCTGGATGCGGCGTCCGGGGTGTCGGCCCATCCATGGACCTGGTCGCCGTCGTACTCGCTGGCGGTCCAGAACCAGCGGCGCCCACTACGGCAACGCCCCCAGAAGATCAGCGGCGGATCGTTCGTGGTGGCCACGGGTGCCTCCTTTCGTAGATGCTGGGCGGGTGGCCGGGCCCGATGTCCGCGGGCCCGGCCTTCTGTGTGCGGATCAGTCGGTGACGCCGGCGCTGGCGAGGAACTCGGCGCGCTTGACGGGGTCCTGGAATTCGCGGGCGTCGGCCACCCACAGCTCGTGCATCCGTGCGGCGTCGTCCTGGTGGTCGGCGCAGAGCGTGACCCGCAGGGTGCTGACCTCCTTCGGGTGCTGCTGGTCGATGGTGTTCCGGACGGCGACGACGCCGGGCTTGCCACAGCTGTCGTGCTTGTGGCTGCAGGTGCCTTCGCTGGTCGGCACGGTCTGCACGATGAACTTGGTGTCGCGGTCGTCGCCCAGGGCGATGACGGTCGGAGTGGTCATGACGGTCTCCTTCGGGTGGGGCTTATGGGACGTGCAGGGATGGGTGAGGTGGGGGTGGGCTCACGTTCCACCCCTCTTTAGAGGGGGGTGGAAACGTGAAGCTGAGAGCGTGAAGCGCGTGAAAGAGAGCGTGAAGCTGTGACCTGCGAAAACTCCGTGAGCGTGAAGCGCGTGAGGGTGGCGTGTAGCTTCACGCTGAAATGGCCGCGTGAAGCAGTTCGTGAAGCCGCCCGCCCGCTTCACGACGCCTGCCGCAACTGGAGGTAGTAGGTCGCCGGGCTGGTCTTCGTAGGGCCGTCGTGCCGGATCAAGTGGCCCGCCTCTCGGAGGGTCTCCAGCTTTCGCCGGGCCTTCTCAACCTGGGCCGCGCTCGGCTTGCTCGTGTCGAACAGCGACTCGGCTGCACGTCGTGCTGTGAGTCCCTCGGGTCCGCCGCTACGGACAAGGTCGAACAGGTCCGTCGTGTGCTGCACGCTCGAGATGCCGGTCGGGTGGTCGTGCACGACGCGGAACGGGCCCACCTCGTTCATGGGCTGCTTGAGATGCCGGAAGGAAACGACTGGGTCTCCGGGCTCGCCGTACAGGGAGATGATCGAGCCGCTTCCGGAGGTGATCCAGACAGATCCGTAGACGTCGGCGATGGTGTTGGGCTCGCCTCCGTTGGTCCCCGCCTTGCGGTTGTGGTGCAGCTCGAGGACTTGGACGCCGGCGGCCAGAGCGCGTTGCCGTGCTCGGTTCCAGCCTGCTCCGACGGGGTCCTCGGACAGTCCGATTGCCGCGTCCTTGAGGCTGTCGACGATGACCGTGTCGGCTTTGGCCCGCTCACACATGGCGGCGAGGACGTCGGTGCGCTTGGCCAAGTCGAAGGGGGGCGGCCCCTTCCAGACGACAAGGTTCTCGTCGAGGACTTCCCGACTGTCCTTGGTGAAAAGCCTGTTGGCGGCCCTCTGTGCCTGCGCCGGGCGGTCCATGGCCAGGTAGAGAACGCGCTCCCCCTTGGTCACAGGTAGGCCGAGGACTTCGTTTTGGAGCCCGAGCCGGGCGCGAACGAGCTGGAAGGCGACGGTCGTCTTTCCAACGCCCTGCGGTGCGGCAATGATCAGGGACTCGCCCTCTGCCCACAGGACGTCGCCGCCTGCTCCCCAGATAGCGGGCGGAGTGTCGGGCACGTCGAGGACGAACGAGCCGCCAGAGACGAACGCCTTGGGCAGGTCGTCGCTCTGGTCGTTCGACTCGGCTTCCGCGTGGGCGTCGCTGTCGCCTTTGACGTCGTCGGCCCATTCCGGGTTGTTGGTCACGCGCCCACCGCCGCATCCCCCGGGTACGGGATCGGCGACCACACCTTGAGGAACTCGGAGTCGGTGTGCCCGGCGGCGAAGTGGTCGGCGGCGTCTTTGCCCGTGCGGGCCTGCACGACGTACACGGAGCGTGCGATTCCGCGGAGGGTCTCGACGACGTGCTCGGCGTGACGGCGGCCGGGGATGTCTCGGTCGGCGACGATGGTGACGTCCGCGCCGCGCAGGAACTGGGCGTGTTCCTCAGTCCACTTGCCTGCGCCGGCTGCGTTACACGTGGCCTGCAGCCCATGGTCGACGAGGGCGTGTACGTCCTTCTCGCCTTCGGCGATCCAGATGACGCGGTCCTCGGCGATGGCCTTGAGGATGTAGGGGAGCCTGTACGGCACGACGCGGACGAGCCGGTTCCCCTCCTTGTCGTTCAGGCTCCAACGTCGCCCGGACTTGGCCCCGTTGTCGGGCCGCCACTGGGCGAAGCACTTGTGATCGCATCGGGTGACTCCGTGGACGACGCCGCCGTTCTCGTCGCGGTACACGTACTGGGCCACGCGCTTGTGCCCGCGCTCCCGGCAGGGGATCCACGTGTCGTCGGCCGGCCGGTCCTGCTGACGCTCAAGGGGCTCGTCGTACAGGTCGGCCTCGGTCCAGCCGATCGCGGCGAGGAACTCCCGGTTGCCCTGGCACTTGTGGCAGAAGATGACGACGCCGCCGTTGTTGCCTCGCTTGATCGCAACGGTGTCGGGAGAGTCGCCGTCGTGGCAGATGCCCTGTGCCCGCAGCGCGCCGCCCTGGTAGCGGGTCGGCACGCCACGGTCGCGGAGGATGTCCGCAAGGCGGTTGAAGGCGATGCTCACTCTTCGTTCTCCGTGCTAAGGACGGCGACGACGCCGTCGGCGAGGTAGTTGATGTCTGCGATCCAGCGGCGCGCGCATAGGCGGACGGCACGCGCGTTGGGCTGTTCGGCGAGATGGCAGCGGAGGCTGTCGATGACGAGTTCGCGGCGGGCGCGTTCACGCATCCACTGCTCGCGCAGCTGGTTGCTGTGCATGGCGTCCGGCATGTCGGGCCGTTCGCCCGGCAGTCGCATCGCAGGCCGAACTACACTGGTGGTTGAGGAAGTCGGCGTTTGTGTCGTCGCGAGGGGCCCGGTGGCGCGGGCCCTTTCTCGTGTCGCCATGCTGGTTGTCCTTCGCGGGCGGCGAGCCGGTGCGGGTGCCCTGTGGGCCGACGCGCGATGGATGTGGAGTTGGTGGCCGCGCCCACAGTGGAGCGCGGCCGGGGCGCTACAGGTCTGCCTGGATGCGGGCGAGTTCGACGTAGGCGGCGAGCAGTTCGGGAAGCCGCTGGTCCTGCTGCTGCGAGTCGAGCTGCGACCAGGCCTTGAGGCCGACGACGGCCGCCGACGCCCCAGGGTTGAGCTGCTCAGCCTGTGTGACGGCCGCCTGCAAGTCGTTGTCGTCGTAGCCCTCGATGACGTCCGCGAACTGTGTGGCCTCGTCGCCGGCCGACTTCACGGCGACCTGCCGTCCGTGGACGCTGTCGCCCCATCCCTGCTCGGGGATGGTGAAGGAGCGGCCAGCGATGCGGAGCAGGTTGCGGACGATGGCCTTGGTCTCGCTGTTGTTGAAGCCGGAGGGGCGCCGCTCGAGCTGGTGCCCGAGGGCGAGCCACGCCTCGTCAGCCGCGGTCGACTTGAGATACGCGGCGCCGCAGCTGGCGTGCCACCAGGCGTGGAAGATCTTCGTGATGCGCTGGCCGGCGGCGGGGACCTTGTCGCATCCGGGGCAGACGGTTCCCCAGTCGGCCATCTGGACGGCTTTGCCGACGGTGTCCTCGCGCCAGCCGCCGGGGATGGCGCCCTGGGATTCGCTGATGGCGAGGCGGACGACGGTTGCGGCGTCCGGGCTGTTCTGCTTCATTGGCTGTGTCCGTTTCTTTCGTGGGAGCCCCGGTCGCTGGCGAGCGATGAGCCGGGGCTCTTGCGTGTGCGGGAATGGACTGGCCCCTGCCGCGTCGGTGTTGGTAGCACCGGCGGTCTGGTGGGGGCCGCTTCTATGCGCCCCGGAGCTGGTGGACGACGCCCGAGACAGCTGGGGTGCAACCGCATTGAGACTGCGATTGCTGGCCTGTCACCTGCGCCAATGCATGGTGTTGGCACGGTGATGGTGCGGCCGGGGCGGCGCCGTAGAGGAGCGCGATCAGGTCGAGGGTCGGGATGCGGATCTTCCGGCCGAGGCGCAGCACGCGGGTAGCGGTCCACTCGTCTCGGCGGATCTGCCCATAGACCGTGTCCTTGTCCACGTTGAAGATCGCGGCCGTGGTGGGGACGTCCGTCGTCGGACCGAGCGCTTCGATCGCCTCGCGGGTCCACGCGGACATCAGGCGGCGCTCGCCGTCTGGTCGCCGGCGATCCAGGCGAGCACGTCGCTGCGCCTGTACCGGATGCGGCCGCCCTTGCCCGGAGACAGCTTCCGATAGGGCGGGCCGGTCTTCTTCCAGCGCTTGTCCGAGAGCGTGCGCACGCTGAGCTTGGCGAGCTTGGCGGCCTCTGTCGGCGTGAGCCACTCTTCGGAATCGAGCGCGTCAGCTGCGCTTATGCGCATTGGTACCTCCAAGATTCGCAGCGGTCACTGCGACACTTGGACTGTACGGGACTAACGTTGACTGCGCAAGAAGCGCATGAGACGCTGCGAAAGTGACAGCGAATGAGACTCCTGAGCCCTCGAAGGGTCCCGGCTGGGGCCCCACAAGCCGGCACGTAGCGGCCAACCTGAAACGGCTGCGGACGGCCCGCGGACTGTCGACGACCCGGTTGTCGGACGCGCTGAAGGAGGCCGGCCAGCCCATTCCCGCAACTGGCATCACCCGCATCGAGAAGGGCGAGAGGCGCGTCGACGTCGACGATCTGACCGCTCTGGCCGTTGTGCTCGGCGTGTCGCCATCGGCGCTTCTGCTGCCGCCCACCAAGTCGCCGCAAGAGGTCGTCGAGATCACGGGTGGCGGCGAGGTCGCGTCGGACACGGCTTGGGCCTGGGCGGACGGCACACGCCCGCTTCGCATGGAGGCTGGTCACGAGTACGCCGCCACGCTCGAGTACGCGCTCTACTCCCGACCGCCGTGGCTTCAGCCCGGCGGGCCTCAGGGGTACGTCGGCGAGCACGCAAAGCAGGCGGCGAAGACGACAGAGCTCGCGGATCTGATCGGTGCGCTACTGAGCAACCCGACGGCGCTGCGGGAGTTCCTGAAGGAGCACGACCGGCCGGAGGCCGGGGGGGAGTAGATGTGAAGCCCTACAAGGCCTGCTCGTGCCGTGACCCGGAGACGAAGCGGCTGCTAGGAAAGAAGTGCCCTGACCTGCAGAAGAAGGGTCACGGCGGCTGGTTCGCCAGGTACGAGGCGCCCAAGTCTGCGGACGGGAAGCGCCGACAGCCGCGCATCGGCCCGTTCGACACGGAGCGGGAGTGCCGGCAAGAGCTCGCCAAGGTGCTCGGCACTGCCGCCAACCCGAAGGCGCACGACGAGCGGAAGACGACGCTCGGGGAGTACCTCGAGCGCCGCTACGCCTGGCGGACGTCCGAGGCTGAGACGGGCGAGGGCCTGAAGAAGAGCACGCTCGACGCCGAACGCGAGGCCATCGACCTGTACGGGAAGCCGGGGCTCGGTCACATCAAGGTCGTGGATCTCACGGACGAGCACTTCCGCGAGCTGTACGCGGCGATGCGGAAGCTCAACCGGCCGGAGGAGCAGGGCGATCGGTCGGAGATCCTGCGCCGCCTGAAGGATGTGCGGGCGACCCGCGACGGGAAGCGGCTGCACTCACGGCCGATCAGCGAGGGCCGCATCCGCCGCGTGCACGCGGTCCTGCACGGTGCCATGACGGACGCCGTGAAGCTGTCGAAGATCCGCCCGGACAACCCCACTGACGGGGTCTGGCGTTCGAAGGGTGGCAAGCGCAAGCAGGGCCGCGCGAAGCCCCTGCTGTGGACGGCCGAGCGCGTCGAGTCGTGGGAGAAGACCGGCAACGTCCCGGCGAAGGTGATGGTCTGGACGAGCGACCAGTGCGGCGCGTTCCTCGACTTCGCCGAGGCCGAAGGTGAGCGCCTGTACCCGGCGTTCCACCTCGATGCGCACTACGGGCCCCGCCGCGGCGAGCTCGTCGGCGCCGAGGAGAAAGACCTGAGCCTGGAGCGCCGGCGGCTGCACGTCCTGCAGTCCCAGTCCGATGACGAGCTGGACGACACGAAGACCGAAGCCGGGTATCGACAGATCCCCCTCGACGACGAGACGGTGCGCGTCCTGCGGGCCTGGCACAAGAGAAAGCTGGAGGAGCGGCTCGCTTGGGGCGAGGCGTACCAGGACGCCGGCCGCGTGTTCTCCTACGAGGACGGCACCGCGCTGAAGGCGGAGTACCTGTCGAGCCGCTTCCGGATCCTGATCGAGCGGTACGGCAACATCCGCGCGAAGGCCGCCGAGAAGTGGTCGGTCGAGCGGATCGCGCGGAAGTACCGGACGACCGAAGCGGCCGTCGAGGTGGCCGTGCGGATGCCGCTACCGCCCATCCGTTTCCATGATCTGCGTCACGGTGCGGCAACGATGTTGATCGCTGCAGGGGTCGACGACAAGTTCGTGTCGGAGGTCCTCGGCCACGCGTCGGTGTCCTTCACGAAGGACGTGTACGCGGTCGTCGCGGAGGAGTTGGCGGAGGACGCTACGCGGAAGATCGCGGCGTTCATCCCGCGCCAGAATCGCCTTGCGGCGGTTGGTGCCAACAACGTGCCATCAAGGGGCTAAAAGTGCCTCTGAAAGCAACTCAGGGAGCTCAGCCGTATGTGGCCGAACTCCCTGGTCAGGTGGCGGAGGCGGAGGGATTTGAACCCTCGATGGGCTTTAAGGCCCAAACCGCATTAGCAGTGCGGCGCCATAGACCGGACTAGGCGACGCCTCCAGCACAGCCGCCCGCGCGAGCGCGAGTGGTGTGTGCAGATGATGACACAGTCGAGCGTGCTGTCACCAATCGCCTCCCACGGTACTAGGCGGGCGGGCGGCAGGGCAAAGCCGTTGCCGGTGTCGGCACGGGGCCGACACGGGTCGGCACAGATCGGCACGGGGTCGGACAGCGGCGCGCAACGTCCGGGCGTGCGCCGCGTTAGTCAGGTCATGTCGCAGGTCAGTCGTTCTCGCCGCCCCTCCGGCCCGGCCCGTCTCGCACGGCTCCGCCGGCTCCTCGTCTCCGCCGCCGCCTCCCTCGCCGTCGTCGGTTCCACGGCTGCGGCCCCTGAGGCCGCCGCCCTCGCGCCGCCCCCCGTCCGGGACGAGGACCGAGCGCCAAGCGATCACCTCACCGGGACCGGGACCGGAGCCGGAAGCGGAGCGGGAGCCGGAGCCCGAACCGGAACCGGAACCGGAAGGGATCGTCTCCCCGGCATCGGGCGGGATCACCTCGCCCACGGCGCAGCGGGACAGGACCGGCTCGTCGTCACCGTGCGGCACGCGGGACGCGGGGCCGACGGGACGTATGTGGTGCGCTGCCATCCCAGTCGCGGCAGCCACCCCGACGCCCGCGGGGCGTGCGCTGTGCTCGACCGGAACACGCGGTGGGGGCGGGACACCTTCGCGCCCGTGCCGGAGGGCAGCTTCTGCACCATGCAGTACGGCGGGCCGGCCACCGCGCATGTCACCGGGACCTGGGCCGGACGCCCCGTCGACGCGTGGTTCGACCGCGGCGACGGGTGCCGGATCGCCCGGTGGGACCGGTTCGTGCCGCTGCTGCCCGCGCTCGGATCCCGGTCCTCGTAGCGGCGCCGGAGCGGCGTCGTAGAGGGGTCCGGGCGATGGGGACACGGCGGCTTCACCGGCATTTCACGGCGGAATCCCCGGTCCCGTAAGAGTCCGGCGAAGGTGTTGCGGAGCGACAGCATGCGGTCACACGTTCTGCTTCACTTCCTCGTGCGACCTCCCTCTCATCCGGCGTCGCGAGCGCAACCACTGCGCTTAGACTCGCTCGCGTGACACGTTGCGGGCCGGTTGGCAAGATGGCCCACGCGGTCGGCAAGATGCGGTAACAGGGAGGAAGCGTCTCGTGAGCAGCAGGCCATCCCGAGGCGCTGCTCGCCTCGCAGCCATACTCGACGCGCTCCCCGACGCGTTGGTGCTGGTCAACGCCAATGGCACCGTCGTCAACGCGAACACGATCGCACTCGAGGCCTTCGAGGCGCCCGGCACCGCTCTGGTCGGCCGGGGGCTGCTCGATCTGCTCCCGCAGTTCGACTCCAAGCTGATCCCCGGTTCCATGCGACGGCCCGACCACATGGGCCCGCGCGGCCGCACCAAGCCGACCCGGATGATCGCCCGGCGCACCGACGGGAGCGAGTTCCCGGTCGAGGTCACGAGCGCGAACCTGGAGAACGGGCAGCAGGCCTACGACAGCTATGGCCAGGCCGCCGACGAACTGCTGATGCTCGTCGTACGCGATCTGTCCGGGACCGTCGACACCGAGGCCGAGCTGGCGCGTTCGCAGCGGCAGACCGAGATGATCCTGCGGGCCGCGTCGGAGGGGGTCGTCGGGACGGACACGGACGGGCGGATCGTCCTCGTCAATCCCGCCGCCGCCCAGATCCTGGGCTACCGGGCCAGCGACCTCGGCGGCCGCGAGCTGCACACGCTCGTGCTGCACTCGCGCGCCGACGGTTCCCCCTTCCCGTACGAGGAGTCGCCGCTCGCCGACACCCTGCGCTCCGGGCGCAAGCACCGGGTGCGCGGTCAGGTGCTGTTCGCCAAGAACGGCGGCAAGGTGTCGGTCGATCTGACGACCGCGCCCGTCCGCGACGGCGACCAGCTCGTCGGCGCCGTGATGACCTTCACCGACCGGCGGCCGTACGAGAAGCTCACCGAGGAGAAGGCGGCCGGGGAGAAGCGGCACCAGGAGGAGCGGGAGCGGCTGGAGGAGGAGCACGCCTCCGAGCTCACCGCCCTGCGCCAGAAGCAGGTGACGGAGCTGGAGGAACTGGGCGAGCAGCACGAGGAGGAGCTCGCCGCGGGCGAGGAGCGGTACGCGGCGCTCGGCGAGCGCGAGAAGGACCGGTACGAGGCGCTGGCCGCCCGCCATGACCAGCTGCTGACGCTGCTCGGCGGCTCACTGCGCGGGCCCCTCGACGAACTGCGCCGCGAGCTGGCCGCACTGGCCGCCGACGACGCCGGGCAGTTGTGGCCCGAGGCCAACCAGGTGCTGCACCATCTGTCGGCCGGCTACTCGCGTATCACCACCCTCATCGACAACGTCCTCGGCTACCAGCGCCTCGACGTCGGCGCGCAGGACGTCGCCCGTACGAAGGTGATGCTCGACTCGGTCGTCGCGGCCGGCGTCGACGGGGCCGTGGAGCTCATCGGGCCCGGGCGGGTGCAGTTCGCCGTGCACGCCCCGCCCATCGAGGCCGAGGTCGACCAGCAGCTGCTCGCCACGGCGCTGGCCCATCTCGTCGCCGATGTCGCCGGCGTCGACGCGACCGGCAACGCGCCCGTGTCCACGGGCGGTTACATGGACAACACCGTCGTCGTGGCGGCGGCGCAGCGCGGCGAGGTCGTACGGATCGAGGTGCGCGGGCCGTATGCCGGGGGAGATCCGGTGCACGAGCCGATCGTGCGCGGCATCGTGCGCGCCCACGGCGGAGTGCTGCAGACGCACGAGGTGCCGGGCATGAGCGGCAGTGCTTACGTGCTCGAAGTGCCGATCGGCGGCGGGGCGGGGGCCGTTGCGGCCAACGTCCAGGCCGCGCAGGACCAGCCGCCGGCTCTGGCGCCGGGCGCTTCGGGGTCCTCGGGCGGCCTGCCCGAGCAGACCTCCGGTGGCAGGGGGCGGCGGCGGGCCCGGCGCTCCTCCGTGGACGCCTTCCTGGAGAGCGAGGTCCCGGGCGAGGATCCGGGCGAGGGGCCGGGCGGTGCGGAGCCGCAGGGCGGCGCGCCCACCGGACGGCGCCGGCGGCGGACCGCCGAGCCGGACACCACGCCGGTTCCCGCGCAGGCGTCGGCGGGCGCCACGGAGACCACTGCTTCCAGCGGTACCGGACGGCGCCGTGGCCGCTCCGCCGAGGATGCCGCCACCCCCGCCGAGGGTGCCGTCGTCATGGCCGCCGAGCACGCCGCGGGAACAGCGGCGGCCGGAACGGGACTGGGCGGGACCGTGCCGCCGCAGGGTGTGCCCGCGCCCGGCGGACGGCGTGCCCGGCACGGCGCCGGGGAACAGAACGCCCTGCCGCCGGCGCTGCCCGCGGCTTCCGCGGAACCGGCGCGGACCGCCGTGTCCGCTCCCGGTGAGGGCGGCCCGGCGAGCGGACGCCGCCGGCGTGCCCTGGCCGCCGCGTCGGAACGTGCCGCCGCGCAGGAGGCGGCTCCCCGTACGGTGTTCGCCCTGCCGCCCGCCGGGGCGGACCGCCCGTCCGGCGCCCCGGACGTGGCGGGGCAGGGCGGAAAGCAGGCGCCGGCGCCGGGCCTCGTGCAGATTCCCGGTCCGGGTGTCCCCGGTGACGGCCTCGTCGACGCGGGCCGGCACGACGCCGTGCCGCACGACCAGTCCGACGACCACACCCCGCCGCAGCCGCACCCCACCACCGCGCCGACGGGGCGACGCCGACGCGTCGTGGCCCAGCCGGAGACCCCGGGCCAGGGAACGCCCCTCGCCGGTGGGGTGGGTCCGCAGACCGTGCCCGCGCAGGGCACCGGCGCTCAGGGCGTTCCGGTGACGGCAGCGGAGACGGCCGGCGTACCGGGGGCTCCCGGGCAGCCGGTCCCGGCGCAGGGTGCCGCCGCGCAGCCGGGGCCCGCTCCGGTGCAGCCGGGCCAGGCACCCGGCGTCCCCGTGAACGCTTCCGGGCAGCTCGGCCTGCCCGCCCAGGCGGCGCCCGCCCAGCCCGCGCCCTCTCAGGGCGTCCCCGCACAGTCGGGACCGGCCCAGCCCGGCGCCGGCGAGCCGCTGCCGGCCGAGGCGGCCACGGCTCAGCCCGTTCCGGCCCCTCAGCCATGGCCCGCCGCCGACGGCACCCCGGGCGCCGGCACGCCCGTACCGGCGAGCGGCGCCGCCACTCCCGTACCACCGCAGTCGAACCACCCGCAGACGGACCGGGCACCGCAGGCCCAGGCCGCGCAGCCCGCGTCCACCCCGTCCTCGGGCACCCCCCTGCCTCCCGAGGCCGCGGCCCCGCAGCCGCCGCGCGCGGCTCAGCCGCTTCCCGCCGAGGCCTCGGCGGCGGCCGCGCCGGTCGATCCGAACTCGACGCAGGGCCGGGCGATCAGTGTGCGGACGCTGGGGCAGGGCGTGCCGTTCACCCGGCAGGCCGCCCAGGTGCAGCAGCCGCAGTCGTCGGCCACGCCTCCCCCGCACCAGACGAACGGTTCGGGCCGCCGTCGCAAGCTCGGCACGCCGCCCGACCCCGCCGCCGGGCGCCCGCATCCGCAGGGCGAGCAGTCCCCGACGCCACCGCAGCCGTCCCTGGGCGGACAGTCCCGGCCGGAGCAGGCGGTCGAGGCCGCCGGACGGTCGTATGCGATAGGCGCACCGGACGAGAACGCCGCCGAGGGGCCCGAACCGCTCGACGGTCCCGGCGGGGCCATCGAGGTGGCGGACACCCCGCGGCCGCAGCCGATGGACGACGAGCTGCCCCCGGAGCCGCTGGACAACCCGCGCCGGCTGCTGGTGTGGCCCGCGCCGGACGTCACCACCCAGCAGGCGCTGAGCGACCGCGGCTACCGGCCCGTCATCGTGCACTCGCGCGAGGAGGTCGACGCGCAGATCGCGGCGTTCCCCGCCGCGCTGTTCGTCGACCCGCTGACCGGGCCGATCACCCGCACCGCGCTCCAGTCGCTGCGGCAGGCCGCCGTGGCAGCGGAGGTGCCGGTCCTGGTCACCGCCGGGCTCGGGCAGGCGACCCGGGAGGCGGCGTACGGAGCCGACCCCGCCGTGCTGCTGAAGGCGCTCGCGCCGCGCGACACCGAGCAGCATCCGCCGCGCGTGCTGCTGATCGAGGAGCACGCGGAGATCGCGCTGGCGCTGACTGCGACGCTGGAGCGACGCGGGATGCAGGTGGCCCGTGCGGCCAGCGACGCCGACGCGGTGACGCTGGCGGGACAGCTGCGGCCGAACCTGGTCGTGATGGATCTGATGCAGGTGCACCGGCGCCAGGCCGGGTTCTCCGGGATCATCGACTGGCTGCGCGCGAACGGTCAGCTCAACCGCACCCCGCTGGTCGTCTACACGGCCGCCGTCGACCAGGCCGACCTGCCGCGGCTGGCCTCGGGCGAGACGGTGCTGTTCCTCGCGGAGCGGTCCACCAGCACCGAGGTGCAGAGCCGGATCGTCGACCTGCTGGCGCGGATCGGCATCAACTAGAAGCCGCTGACATACGCGTACGCCGGGCGGGGCTCAGGCCGCCCGGCGTACGCGTTCCGTCGTCAGAGCTCGGTGACGTCCAGCGCGCCCTCGGCGTACTGCCTGCGCAGCACCTTCTTGTCGAACTTTCCGACGCTCGTCTTCGGGACCGCCTCGATGATCGACCAGCGCTCCGGGAGCTGCCACTTGGCGATACGGCCCGCATCGGCGAGGAAGGCCCGCAGGGACTCGAAGTCGGCGGTGGCGCCCTCCTTGAGGACGACCGTGGCCAGCGGGCGCTCGCCCCACTTCTCGTCGGGGACCGCGACCACGGCGGCCTCGGCGACGGCCGGGTGGGCCATCAGGGCGTTCTCCAGGTCGACGGAGGAGATCCACTCGCCGCCGGACTTGATGACGTCCTTGGCGCGGTCGGTGAGGGTGAGGAAGCCGTCCGGGCTGATCGTCCCGACGTCTCCGGTCTTCAGCCAGCCGTCCTCGCTGAACTTGTCGGCGGGGCGCAGGGGTTCGGCGTCGGGGCCGTTGTAGTAGGAGCCCGCGATCCAGTTGCCGCGCACCTCCAGCTCACCGGCCGACTCGCCGTCCCAGGGCAGGCGCTCGCCGCCGGGGCCGGTGAGGCGGCCCTCGACGCCGGCCGGGAAGCGGCCCTGGGTGAGGCGGTAGGCGAACTCCTCGTCCGTGCCGATCGCGTGGGCCGGCGGGCGGGCGATCGTGCCGAGCGGGGAGGTCTCCGTCATGCCCCAGGCGTGACAGACCCGCATGCCCAGGTCGTCGAAGGCCTCCATGAGGGCGGGCGGACACGCGGAGCCGCCGATGGTGACCTGGGTGAGGGAGGAGACGTTGCGCGGCCGGGCGGTCAGTTCGGCGAGCAGGCCCTGCCAGATGGTGGGGACGGCCGCCGCGTGCGTCGGCTTCTCGCGCTCGATCATCTCGGCGAGCGGGCCGGGCTGGAGGAAGCGGTCCGGCATCAGCATGTTGACGCCGGTCATGAAGGTGGCGTGCGGCAGGCCCCAGGCGTTGACATGGAACTGGGGGACCACGACGAGCGAGGTGTCCTGGTCGGTGAGGCCCATGGACTCGGTCATGTTGACCTGCATCGAGTGCAGAAAGATCGAGCGGTGGCTGTAGACCACGCCCTTGGGGTCGCCCGTGGTGCCGGAGGTGTAGCACATGGCCGCGGCCTGGCGTTCGTCCAGCTCCGGCCAGTCGTACGTGGTCGGCTTGCCGGCGAGCAGGTCCTCGTACTCGTGCACCTGGGCCTGTGCGCCTTCCAGGGGCGAGCGGTCGCCGGGGCCGGAGACGACGATGTGCTCGACGCTCGACAGCTTGGGCAGCAGCGGCGCGAGCAGCGGGATCAGCGAGCCGTTGACGATGATCACGCGGTCGGCCGCGTGGTTGACGATCCACGCCAGCTGCTCTGCCGGAAGGCGGAGGTTGAGCGTGTGAAGGACCGCGCCCATGGACGGGATCGCGAAGTAGGCCTCGACGTGCTCGGCGTTGTTCCACATCAGTGTGGCGACCCGGTCGCTGTCCTGGATGCCGAGGTCGTCACGGAGGGCGTTGGCCAGCTGCACTGCGCGCCGGCCGGCTTCGGCGAAGCTGCGCCGCTGCGGTTCTGCCTCTCCGGTCCAGGTGGTGATCTGGGACCGTCCGTGCACCAGCACACCGTGTTCGAGGATGCGGGTGACGGTCAGTGGTACGTCCTGCATGGTGCTCAGCACGGCGTCCTCCCGGGGCGACATTGCCTACGCGGTAGTAAGGGTTCCGCAAATTCTGCGCACATACCGCGCGGTATGTCACTAGGGGAAGGAAAACTCGCCGGACCGGCGCTACCGCACAAGATCGAGTTCGGGGTCCTCGCGCAGCTTGCCCAGAGCCCTCGACACCGCCGATTTCACCGTGCCCACGGACACCCCGAGCACCGCCGCCGTCTGGACCTCGCTCAGGTCCTCGTAATACCTGAGGACCACCATCGCCCGCTGCCGGTCCGGGAGTCTCATGATCGCCCGCCACATCGCGTCGTGCAGCGCCTGCCGCTCCGCCGGGTCGTCCCCGCCCGGCCGCGGCTCCGGCTCGGGGATCTCGTCGCACGCGAACTCGTCGACCTTGCGCTTGCGCCACTGCGAGGTCCGGGTGTTCAGCAGGGCCCGGCGCACATAGCCGTCGAGGGCACGATGGTCCTCGATGCGTTCCCAGGCGACGTACGTCTTGGTGAGCGCTGTCTGCAGCAGATCCTCCGCGTCGCTCTGGTTCGCCGTGAGCGACCGGGCGGTACGCAGCAGCACCGGCCGGCGAGCCCGCACGTACGAGGAGAACGACGGGTAGGCCGCGGGGTAGGCGCGGGTCGGCGTCGCCCACGTCGCGGCGTTCGAAGCGCTGGTGCAGACGGGTGTGGTCATGGCTCCAAGCTATGAGCGAGGTGCCGCCCGGCGGATCGCCCGCAGGTGCCGAAGGATTGTCCGCCTCAGGTTGTAGGGAGGGGGCCGGCCAGACCTCCTGTAGGTGGACCGGCGGCCGGGTCTACTGCGGGATGTCCCCTGAGGGCTCAGTCGCCCGCCGCGAGCACCAGCCCCGACGTCGGCACCCCCGTCCCCGCCGTCACCAGGACCCGGCCGGCACCCGGTACCTGGTTCACCGCCGTCCCCCGCATCTGCCGTACCGCTTCCGCGATCCCGTTCATCCCGTGGAGGTACGCCTCCCCCAACTGTCCCCCGTGGGTATTGAGCGGAAGCCGTTCTTCCGCCACGTGGTCCGCCGCCTCGCCCCTCGCACAGAAGCCGAACTCCTCCAGCTGCATCAGCACGAACGGCGTGAAGTGGTCGTAGAGGATCCCCACGTCGATGTCGGCCGGGGCGAGTCCCGAGGTGCGCCACAGCTGGCGGGCCACTACGCCCATCTCGGGCAGACCGGTCAGATCGTCCCGGTAGAAGCTGGTCATCTGCTCCTGCCCGCGCCCCGCGCCCTGCGCGGCCGCCGCGACGACGGCGGGCGGCTGCGGCAGGTCCCGGGCCCGCTCCACCGAGGTGACGACGAGCGCCTGTCCGCCGTCGGTCTCCTGACAGCAGTCGAGCAGCCGCAGAGGTTCGGCGATCCAGCGGGAGGCGGCATGGTCGGCGAGCGTGATGGGCCGACGGTGGAAGTAGGCCGCCGGGTTGGTCGCCGCGTACGCGCGGTCCACGACGGCCACGTGCCCGAACGCCTCCGGGGTCAGCCCGTAGGTGTGCAGATACCGCTGGGCCGCCATCGCCACCCAGGAGGCCGGTGTGAGCAGCCCGAACGGCAGGGACCAGCCGAGCGCCGCGCCCTCCGCCGAGGGCTCGCGGTGCTGCACTCCGGAGCCGAATCTGCGGCCCGACCGTTCGTTGAAGGCGCGGTAGCAGACCACCACCTCGGCCACACCGGTGGCGACGGCGAGCGCCGCCTGCTGGACGGTCGCGCAGGCCGCCCCGCCGCCGTAGTGCACCCGGGAGAAGAAGGACAGCTCGCGCATTCCGCAGGCCTGGGCCACGGTGATCTCCGGGCTGGTGTCCATCGTGAAGGTGACGAGGCCGTCCACGTCCCCGGGGGTCAGCCCCGCGTCGTCCAGCGCGGCCCGCACGGCCTCCACGGCCAGCCGCAGCTCGCTGCGCCCGGAGTCCTTGGAGAACTCGGTGGCTCCGATACCGACGACCGCCGCCCGTCCGCCGAGCGTGTCCCGGGTCCGTACGCTCATATGGCGTCCTCCGCGGGGAGGGTGACCGTCACGGTTCCGGTCACATGTCTGCCGATGCCGTTCACGCCGACGACCCGTACCGTCGCCGTACGGCCGTTGATCTCCTCGACCGTGCCGGTCAACACCATCGTGTCGCCGGGGTAGTTGGGCGCACCGAGGCGTATGGTCACTTTGTGCAGGACCGCGCCGGGGCCGAAGTGGTCGGTGATGTACCGGCCGACCAGGCCGTTCGTCGTCAGGATGTTCATGAAGACGTCGGGGGAGCCCTTCTGCCGCGCCAGCTCCGCGTCGTGGTGGACGTCCTGGTAGTCGCGTGAGGCGAGGGCCCCGGCGACGATCAGCGTGCGGGTGACCGGGATCTCCAGCGGGGGGAGTTCGTCGCCGGGGTTCATACGGCGGCCTCCCGGGGGCGGAAGACGGGGAGCACCAACTCCGCGTCACAGTCCTGGAATTCGAGCCGTACGGGCATCCCGATCCGCACCTTGTCGTACGGCACCCCGATGATGTTGCTGATCATCCGTACGCCTTCGGCGAGTTCGACCAGGGCGACCGCGTAGGGGGGGTCGAAGGCCGGAAAGGGCGGGTGGTGCATGACGACGTACGAGTAGACGGTCCCGTCGCCGCTCGCCTCGACGGTGTCCCAGTCCAGGGAGCCGCAGCCGTTGCAGCCGGGCAGCCACGGGTGGCGCGGGGTGCCGCAGCCGGTGCAGCGCTGGATGAGCAGGCGGTGCTGGCGTACGCCCTCCCAGAAACCGGCGTTGTCGCGGTTGACGACGGGGCGGGGGCGGCGGGGTGTCTGCTGGTTCGGCTGGTTCGGCTGGTTCCTCTGGTTCCTCTGGTTCCGCTGGTTCTTCTGGTTCCGCGCCGCGGGGGCGTACTTGAGGATGCGGAAGCGGTGTGTGCCGACGAGGTCGCGGCCCACGCGGACGTCCATGCGGGTCGTGACGAAGTACCCCGTGCCGAGCTTCGTCGTCTTGCGCTCCGAGACCGACTCGATCACCGCGTCGAAGGTGACCTCGTCCCCCGGCCGCAGCGGAAGCAGATACTCCTGCTCGCAGTCCGTGGCGACGACCGAGGCGCAGCCCGCCTCGTCGAGCAGGCCGAGCAGTTCGTCGTACGCCCCCGAGCGCCCCGTGTGCCCGGAGAGGCCGCCCATGGTCCACACCTGGAGCATGGTGGGCGGGGCGATGGCGTCCGGGCCCGTGTAGGCAGGGTCGTTGTCGCCCATGGCCTCGCACCAGTGGCGGATCATGGGCGCGTTGACGGGGTCCTTGCCCCGGCCGGCGACCGCGGCCGGCCGCCCTTCGAAGGCCTTCAGCCGCACGGCCAGCTCGTCGTTCACGGTCCTGCCTCCGCCCTTCCCTCGCAAGGTTTCTGACTGTCCGTCAGATACAGTCCACTGTCAAGACGACTTGGGTCCGGCGAGCCCGCACACGTCTGCGCGGCGGCACCGGAGTGCCGCCGCGCAGACGCACCGCATCTTGCAGAGCACACCCTTGGGCACAGAGAGCCGACCGGCCCCTCAGATCACCACCACAGCGGAGCGAAGGTGACCGCTGTGTTCTGGTTCCCCTGATTGATCACCGTGAACGGGGAGCCCTTGACCTGGGCGGTATTGCTCTGGTTCGAGGCGCCGGAGCCGTTCGCCTGCTGCTGTGTGGTGGCCGAGTTGCCGTAGTTGTCGAAGATGACCCCGCTGAGGGTCGCCACGCCCGCGTTCGATCCGTCGTCCGCGAGCGCGATGCCGTTGTCCGCCGCCGCGACCCCGCCGAACAGCGCGGCGGCGAGCGGGAGGGCGGAGACGGCGACGATGACGCGGGCGGTACGGATGCTTGCCATGTTGTTCCTCCAGAAACGTGAAGTACGGCTTCCACCAGGGCAGTTGACCCATCGCCCCGGCACTGTGCACGACGTCGCGAGACCAGAGTTGCCCACCAGATCACCGGCGAACCGCACCAGACGACATGATTCGCCCTCAAGCGTGAGGACCGGTCGATAAACCCCCAAAACCATTTCCGGCCCATCCCTCCACCACGGCGAGTCGGAGCCGCCGCCCCTTCCCTTTCTCGAACATGTGTACGAACATAGAGGCATGGCCACCACCGACCGGCAGGCCACGACGCTGGCCCTCGCACACGCCCTGTCCGCCGCCGAACGCGGCCTGGCCGTCATCCCCCTGTCCCGGACGAAGCTCCCGGCCCTGCGCTCCCCGCACCGCGACATCCCCGACCCCGCGCCCTGCCACGGCGAGTGCGGCCGCTTCGGCCACGGGATCTACGACGCCTCCACCGACCCGGCACGCATCCGCGAACTGTTCGCCGCAGCCCCCTGGTCAACCGGCTACGGCATCGCCTGCGGTCTGCCCCCGCACCATCTGATCGGCGTCGACCTGGACACCAAATCGGGCACGGACTCCTCGGCCGCCCTGCGCGAACTGGCCCTGCGCCATCTGTTCACGATCCCCGACACGGTGGTCGTCCTGACCCCCAGCGGCGGCCGCCACCTCTGGCTGAGCGGCCCCGCGGAGGTCGTCGTCCCCAACTCGGCCGGACGGCTCGCCCCCGGCATCGACATCCGGGGCGCCGGCGGCTACCTCGTCGGCCCCGGCTCCCGCACGGACCACGGCGTGTACACCACTGCCCCCGGCACCGCCCACCTCGCGCCCGCGTCCTGCCCGCCCGCCCTGCTGCGCCTGCTGCTCCCCCCGCCCCGCACCCACCACCCCACTCCGCCGTCCATCGGCGGACACGGCCAGGGTCTGGTCCAGTTCGTCCTCGCCGCGCACGAGGGCCAGCGCAACACCCGTCTGTTCTGGGCGGCTTGCCGTGCCTACGAGGACGGCATCGGACCCGCCCTCGTCGACCCGCTCGTCGACGCGGCCCTCAACACCGGTCTGTCCGAACGCGAGGCCCGCACGACGATCGCGTCGGCGGCACGGATGACGGGACACCGGCCGTGAGACCCGCGGGGGCAGTGCAGATCGAGGGAGCGAGGGAGCGTTATGGAGCGGCGGCGTCCCAGAGTGCGGACCATGTCGCTGACCCGTGTCGTCCTCGCCACCGGCCGTTCCCTCGACCTCACCGAGCTGCAGCTCTCCGCGACATACGGCGGCATGCTGGAGGGCTACCCCTGCAAGCCGATCAACGACATCCGGATCAAAGGCCTGTTGCGAGCGTGCGAGCGCGCCTTCCCCACCGCCCCGGTCCACCTGGTCCCGCCCCCGCGCGAACACCCGGACCAGTTCGCCGGCGGGTTCGGCCCGGTGGAGGTGCTGCCGCCGGTGGCCTGCGTCGGCACGTTCCACTCCACGCCACTGGACCCCGCCCACGACCCGGTCCTGTACCGCTCGTCCCTCACAGTCGTCTGGTTCCAGCCAGCCCCACAGGTGCCGTCGGACTGCGACGCGGAGAACGACCTGCGGGAGATCGCATGGGAGGAGCTGGCGCGGGACCACGAGCTCCAGAAGGGGCCCCCGGGATGGAGGAACCCCTTCTGAACTGCGAGGATGCCGTTAGCTCACGGTGATCCGGTAGCGCACGCTCACGTCCGTGCCGGGTGCCGTTCCGTGGAAGGTCAGTACGTGCGAACCCCGGCGCAGGGGCTTGAGCAGCACCCAGTACCCGTCGCTGACCGCGTCGTACAGTCCGGAGGGCGCTCCGAAGAGGTTGTCCTCCGGCAGCGTGAGGGGGAACGGCGGTGGCGGCGACGCGGCGCGGAAGGCGCGGCTGAGCCGGAGACGCTTGCCGTCCAGGGTGGCCTCGTACGTCGCCTGGTCCAGGTCGATGGCCGCGCGGAGCTCCTCCCGCAGTTCCTCGTACGTGAACTCACCGGGCGGTTCGGCGGCGAAGCCGTTGATGATCGGGAAGAACACCGCCCTGCCCGAGGGGATGGTGCAGGCACGGTCGGCGGTGCCGGAGCCGAAGGTGCCCGCCAGGAACCAGACCGGACCCGACTGACCCACCGCGCAGTCCTCCCCCGTGGGGTCGGTGAGCGGATTCACGGGGGTCGGGATCCCGAGGGCCCAGCGCGTCCACTCCGCTCCCCACTGGCCTTACGCCCTGCCCGCATATCTGGCCCAGGGCGGAACGACACGGTCCCATGAGGTGCCGTCGCCGGCCTTCACGGTCTGTGCGGGGGCCGGGGTGGCCGATGCGGAGGTCGGAATCAGCAGCACGAGCAGCGCGGACAGCAGCGCGAAGACAGCTCGGTGTGTTCTCACAGAGCACACCCGTTGCGACGTGAGAGTGCTCATCAAGGCCCTTCGTGTTCCGTTCGGCCGCGCCGGCTCAGCCGTTGCGTGGCGGCGCGTCCACGCGACAACCGATGCCCCCGCACGCCGGGGCCCCGTCGCAACTGCCCCACAGGTCCACCGAACGGCCGGAGCCAATGACCGGTGTGGCCCATCGGCCGACGGACATTGCGAAAGGGGCGCCACTGCGGAGAGTGGCACCCCTTCTGCGTACAAGCGGTGGGTGTGGGATTTGAACCCACGGTGACATCGCTGCCACGACGGGTTGGCCGATGTGCCAGGTCCGCGACAGGACGACCTCGACGGGAAGGAAGGGGGTTGGATCGACGCCTATATCACCACGCCGGACCGCGTTCCGTCCGAGCTGGACGCGCGCCAGCTGCGGCGGGCCCGTCGCCGGGCGCTGACCGCGTGAGTGGAGCTGACCCGCCAGTCCGCCACGACCCTGGAGGTCGGGGCATGAGCGGGCGGCTGACGCTGGCCGGCCTGTCCGTCCCGATGCGAGCGCTGCGTGTGCTGGCCGCCGAATACGGCAGCGGCACTGGACATACGCCCGGATCAGGTGGAGTTCGGCGAGCAGGCTGGTGACACGTGGACGTTGAAAGCGTCCGCCTCGTATGCCGGTGCTGAAATCCGGCAATCTCGCCGCGGTGCCGTACTCACTCCGGCACGCGGGAGTATCGCTCTGGATCAAGTCGGGGGTGGACCCTGCGGAGGTCGCTGCACATGCCGGCCACAGCATCGCCGTGCTGTACCGCTTCTACGCAAAGATCCTGAAGGGTGGCCAGCAGCACTCCAACAGCCTGATTGCCCGCGCGCTCGACGCGGGGGGCAACCCTGAAGCTCCGCCATCTTGAAGTGGCTGGTGAGCGCGGGGTGGCGTGACCTTGGTGCTCGTGCTGGTCGTAGGCGGCAGTCCGTGTTGTAGATCGTCCGGCGGGGTGGTTTTGCCGATGAGTTCACCGTCCTCGAACGGTCTACCCAGCGACACGACCGTTCTCGACAGGAGTGCCATGTCCACCATCCAGCCAGTGATCTTGACCGCCGACCACGACGTCCTGCTCGGCTTCTATACGAATTTGTTCGGCGCCAAGGAGATCTTCCGGGTACCGGCGGAAGGCCCGGCCTTCTACCTCGGCTTGCGCATCGGCGACACCGACCTCGGGCTGGTGGCCAAGGCGAACCCGGGGACTGGGGCGGCGCCGCGGATCCTGCTCAGCATCGGTGTCGACGACGTCGACGAGACGCTAGGCCGGGTGGCGGCGCTGGGCGGCTCGGTCCGCAGCGGCCCCAACGACATGCCGTGGGGACAGCGCGTCGCCCACATCCAGGACCCCGACGGCAACCCGGTGAACCTCACTCAGCCGAGCCCGGCCCGGTGACACTGTTCCGGGGGGCATGTGCTGATCGTGGGCTACCTGCGGTAGAGAACCTTCCCTGATCCTGGCCCACAGATGGCCCATACGCACTGGTCAAAGCTGGGATACCGGCGAGCCAGGGTGAGACAAGGTACACGCAGAAGGGGTGCCGTTCCGGAGAATGGCACCCCTTCTGACCTGCAACGTCTATGACCTGCGCGGTGGGTGTGGGATTTGAACCCACGGTGACATCGCTGCCACGACGGTTTTCAAGACCGTTCCCTTAGGCCGCTCGGGCAACCCACCTGGGCCCCGACCACCTGGGGTGGGGCGGGTACAGCGTACCGGGCGGGGGCGGGATCATGGGGCGCCGGTCCGTGGCCGTCCCGTGGCTGGCCCATGAGTCCCGGAGAGGCAGGAATCCTGGGCCATGCGGATCGTCGGCCGGCTGGCCGTCGACGCTCTGGTTTCGATGCTGCAGCGCGCCGCGCCCCAGCACGGCGTGCGCCACGGCACGCACCCGGACAAGGCCGTACCGGCGCAGCCCTTCCTCATTGAGTTCATCCGTGCCACCGCGGAGAGCCTCGACGACTCCGATCCCCTGGACGGCTATGTGGTCGAGGGCGACATCGTCACGCCGGCCGCGGCCACCGCTGCCGCTGGTCTCGGGATGCCACTGAGCTGCGTCTTCCTTGGAACGCGGAGCTGACCACCGAACACTTGAGGGCCGCCCCGGACTGGCTCGACGGAGCCGATGAAACCACCTATCGGGAGATCGCCGCGTGGGTCGGAGAACAAAGCACTGCCCTGCGTGAAGCCTGTGCGGCCGGCGGGCACGTCTACGTCGAGTTGGGGGCGGGCTACGCCCAGGGCCTTGAGAGGGCCTACTCGACACTGGTGGAGAAGCGCTGACCGCCCCCTACCAGGCGGCACAGCGAATCAGGCCATGTGCGCCAAGTAGTCGCCCTGTCTGCACACTTGGTCGCCTTGCTCTGCATCCATGACAGCTGCCCACGTCGGACCAACCGGCGTGGGCAGCCGTCACTGCGCTCTGTCAGCTGTGAGCGTCGGGATTCCCTGAGGGCGTGGACACGGCTGATCGTGGCGGTGAACCACAGCAAAGCCGAGCTGACCGCAGTCTGGATCTCAACCTGTGCTGCTTCTGCTGCTGTTATGTATACGGCGGCTCCCAAGACCACACCGGATACGTTCAACTCGGGCTCCGGCAAGGGGTTCACGGCAGTGCAGCATTGGCCGTATGGCTCGCCTGCCGTACGCCAGCACTCCAACTCAGGCTTCTTTCCTACCGCCTACAGGTCGCCAGGCGCTTCAGGTGGGCTTGTGCCTCGGCGAGATCGACCATGCGGATGGCTATCAGCACGTTTCGGTTCTCCTCCGCACGTCTGTTTCTTCGTACGCCCGGAGTCGTAGCAAGACCGCCCTGCAGAGGGATTCGCCCGTCTGCCCTGACACGAAATGGTCGTGCCGTCCTGGAAGTTGATCGAAAGGAACGGCCATCGTGCGGATACGACGCGTGGCGCCCTTACTCGCTGTGGGGGTTACGGCAACCTTGGTCCCCGCCCTCGCCCCGGCGCAGGCATCCGCGGCAGAACCGCTGAAGAGATTCGAGAGCCAGAAGCCCGCGTGGCACCGATGCGACGCATCAATGCCCGCGGCATTCCAGTGCGCGACGCTCAAGGTCCCCCTCGACTACAGCCGCCCCGACGGCAAGACCATCAAGCTGGCCATCTCCCGCCAGAAGACCAGTGTCCCGGGCAAGCGGCGTGGCGCGATCCTCTTCAACCCCGGTGGTCCGGGCGGCGAGGGCCTGGAGATGCCGGTCATGATGAAGGAGATGATGCCCAAGAAGGTTCGCGAGCAGTACGACCTCATCGGGTTCGACCCGCGCGGCGTGGGGCGCAGCAGCCCGCTCACATGTGGTCTCACGGCCACGCAGCAGAACACCGAACACCCCTATAAGCCAGAAACGTTCAACCGTGACGTCAAGTGGGCCCGGACCGTCGCCGACAAGTGCCGTGCCAAGGACGGCGACAGGCTGCCGTACATCACCACCCGCAACACCGCCCGCGACATGGACGTCATCCGCGCTGTTCTGGGCGAGAAGAAGATCTCCTACCTGGGCTACTCCTACGGCACGTACCTGGGCGCCGTCTACGCGCAGATGTTCCCCCAGCGGACCGACCGCTTCGTGCTGGACAGCGCGGTCGACCCTGCCCGGGTCTGGCGCGGCATGATCCAGGTCTGGGCGGAGGGCACCGAACCGGCGTTCACCCGCTGGACGAAGTGGACCGCGCAGCGCCACCGCACCTACAAACTCGGCAACACCCCGGCCAAGGTGAAGAAGACGTTCTGGAAACTGATTGCCCGGGCCGACCGCACACCCATCGACAACGATGGCACCAAGCTCACCGGGGACGACATCCGCGCCTCCCTGCGCGCCGAGTTCTTCAGCCCCAAGTCCGCGGCCGAGGCGGTCGTCGACCTCAAGAAGGCCGCCGACGGCCATGCGACCGCCCGCCGTTCCCCCACGCCGGACAACCGGCCCGGGCCGCGCCGGTCCGCCGCCGCCCAGCCGCCGGCCGACAACGGCTCCGCCGCCTTCTGGACCGTGGTCTGCGGCGACACCGCAGCCTGGCCGCGCGATCCCGAGCAGTACCGGCGTGACGCGATCCGGGACAAGGCCAAGTACCCGCTCTACGGCGACTTCGGCTCCAACATCACGCCCTGCGCGTTCTGGGACGCGCCGGCCGAGCCCGTCACCACGGTGGACAACGACCTCGGCCTGCTCACCGTCCAGAACCAGTGGGACTCCCAGACGCCCCTCACCAGCGGCCTCGGCATGCACCATGCCCTGAAGGGCTCGCGCATGGTGTACGTCAAGGGCGGCGAAGGCCACGGCGTCTACGGAGACCCGCGCTCGTGCGCCGACCGCACCGTCAACGCCTACCTGAGCAACGGAAAGCTTCCAGCCCAGGACGTCACCTGCAACACGTCCGGCCGCCGCAGCCCCGGCGCGGCCCAGCCCGTCATCCCGACACCGCAGCACACACCGGGGGCGCCCCGCTTCTGACACACCTCCCCAAGCCCACCTCCCCGAGCCGGGCAAGCCGTTGGGGGGTGGCGCCATTGCGGCTCGTCGATCGAGCACGGTCTCGACCTCGATATCCGCAGGGCACTCGACGCATTCGGGCGTCGGATCACCAAGCAGCACCACGAGGGCCCGCGCGACAGTCCTTTCGTGCCGACGGCCGTGCCTCGTCCCCGACCCCCACCCCCACCCGCACCCCGACTCCGACCCCGACCCCGACCCCGACCCCGACCCCGACCCGAATCGTGGTCCACGCCTGGTCCACACGCACTGATCCACACGCACTGATCCACAGCGCGATGGAGCGGATCAAGGTGAGACACGCCCCCTGCAGATGGGGTGCCCCTCGTTGAGAGGGACACCCCGGGTTGGGGACCGCGTGGGTGGGTCAGCCGTCGCCCTCGCGGGAGGCCAGGGTGAGTTCGATGGTGTGTTCCTTGCCGCCGCGCTCGTAGGTGATCGTGACCTTGTCGCCGGGCTTGTGGGTCCAGATCTCGCCGATCAGGGTGGGGCCGCTGTCGATCACCCTGTCGTCGAGCTTGGTGATGACGTCGCCGGGCTTGAGGCCGGCCTTGTCCGCCGGGCCGCCCGGCTCCACCGCTTCGGAGCCGCTCGCGCCCTGTTCGGTGATCTTCGCCCCGCTCACCGATTCGTCGAGGGAGACGGACGCGCCGATCTTCGCGTAGACCGGCTTGCCGGTCTCGATCAGTTGCTGGGCGACGTACTTGGCCTGGTTGATCGGGATGGCGAAGCCCAGGCCGATCGAGCCGGACTGGCTGGTGCCGCCCAGGCCGCCGTTGCTGGTGGACTGGATCGCGGAGTTGATGCCGATGACGTTGCCCTTGGCGTCGAGCAGCGGGCCGCCGGAGTTGCCCGGGTTGATCGAGGCGTCGGTCTGCAGGGCGCTCATGTAGGACGCGTTGCTGCCGCTGCCGTCGCTGGAGGCCACGGGGCGGTTCTTGGCGCTGATGATGCCGGTCGTCACCGTGTTGGACAGGCCGAAGGGCGCGCCGATCGCGATCGTCGAGTCGCCGACGGCCACCTTGTCCGAGTCGCCGAGGGTCAGCGGCTTCAGGTCCGAGGGGGCGTTCTTGAGCTTGATCACCGCGACGTCGTAGCCCTGTGCGTGGCCGACGACCTCGGCGTCGTACTTCTTGCCGCTCGGGAACGTCGCGGAGAGCTTGCCGCCGTCGACGGCGCCCGCCACCACGTGGTTGTTGGTGACGATGTGGCCCTCGGTGTCGAAGACGAAGCCGGTGCCGGTGCCGCCCTCGCCGCTGGTGCTCTCGGCCTGGATGGTGACGGTGCTCGGCAGCGCCTTCGCGGCCACGCCCGCGACGGTTCCCGGGTCGCGCTTGAGGGAGCCGCCGCTGTCGGATGCGGAGACGGTCGTGGACGAGCCGCTCTCGTCGTTGTTCTTGGCCAGGGTGTAGCCGAGGCCGCCGCCCAGGCCGCCCGCGACCAGCGCGGCCACGAGGATCGCGGCGAGCATTCCGCCGCGCCCCTTGCCGGGCTTGGGGGCGGGCTGCTGGTAGGTGGAGCCCCAGCCGGATCCCGCGCCGCCCCCGTCCGCGTACGAGGGGGTCGGGGGCGGCGGGGGCGGCCAGCCGCTCTCGGGGGCGGGCCCGGCGGCGGGGGTGTGGCCGGCGCCTGCGGGTGTCTGACCCTGGGAGCCCGTCGAGGCGTACGCCGGGGGCTGGCCTGCGTGCACCAGTTCCTGCTCGGGTGTGGCGGGGGCGCCCGGAGGCACCGCCGGCAGTGGAGTCGTCGGCGCGCCGCTCCCGGGCGCGGCGGCCTGCGGGGAGGCTGCGGGAGATTCCACCGGCACGGGAGGTGCGGACGGGGCCGGGGGTACCGCAGTGCCCTCGTTCTCGGTGCTCACAGCTTTTTCTCCTAGATCCACGGCTGTTGTTCGGTTCGCACTCGGCCACGCGCGTTCACGCTTGTCGGCGCTTGTCGGCGGACGGCGCGATGCAGCTGTGCATGTTTTTTTGTATGGCGCCAGCTTTTCCCACGGGACGTCAGGGCACCATAAGCAGTGACTGTGCGTCCGGGACCACCCTTTATATAGGATCATCAGGACTTAAAGGACGCATTCTGTTGCCCTCCCGTAGCCCGGCTGTGGCCCTCCTGCGCCACGCATACCCCGGCACGGTGGCACCATGACGCGGTGACCCAAGCACGACCGCACCGGACTCAAGTCGTCGCCCACCGCGGAGCCTCCGAAGAGGCCCCGGAGCACACCCTGGCGGCGTACAGGAAAGCGATCGAGGACGGTGCCGACGCCCTCGAGTGCGATGTACGCCTCACGGCGGACGGCCATCTCGTCTGTGTCCACGACCGTCGCGTCAACCGTACGTCCAACGGCCGCGGCGCGGTCTCCGCGCTCGAGCTCGCCGACCTCGCCGCGCTGGACTTCGGCTCCCGCAAGAGCCGGGACTTCTGGCGCACGCGCGACGAGGAGCCGGACTGGGAGTTCCGTCCCGAGGACCGCGAGGACACATCCGTCCTCACCCTGGAGCGGCTGCTGGAGCTCGTCGCCGACGCCGGGCGCCCGGTGGATCTGGCGATCGAGACCAAGCACCCCACGCGCTGGGCGGGGCAGGTCGAGGAGCGGCTGCTGGTCCTGCTGAAGCGTTTCGGCCTGGACGCCCCGGCCCCGGCCGCCGACTCGACGGTCCGCGTCATGAGCTTCTCGGCGCGTTCGCTGCACCGTGTGCGGGCAGCGTCGCCGACGTTGCCGACGGTGTACCTGATGCAGTTCGTCTCGCCCCGTCTGCGGGACGGACGGCTGCCCGCCGGCGTCCGGATCGCCGGCCCCTCGATCCGCATCGTGCGCAATCAGCCGGCGTACATCGAGCGTCTGAAGCAGGCCGGCCATCAGGTGCATGTGTGGACCGTGAACGAGCCGGAGGACGTGGATCTCTGCGTCGGCCTGGGCGTCGACGCCATCATCACCAACCGCCCGCGCGCGGTACTGCGTCAACTCGGTCGCTGACTGATAAAGACCTGGGCACCTGCCTTGACCCGGCCATGCCTCTGAACCATCCTCCGGAGTCGGCCACACCGTCGAAATCCGGCCATACGTTACAGGGAGTGCTCCGGCGCGTTCGGTCCGTGTTCGATGTTTGCGAATGCGTCACAGGACGGGGATTGGCCGGTTTCCGGTACAGGCCAATGGGGCATCCACACCGTGGCGTGGGGCAAAGGAGGTCTCGGGGGTGGCGTTGGTGGTGGCACAGGAGGTGCCCACGTCGTCAAGCATGGCCGTTCCCCATGGCCCTGCGGGCGTGGGGAAGGCGAGACATCGTATGCGCGCTCAGTTGCGCAGGGGAGGCGTCTCGGAATCGGTCATCGAGGACGCAGTTCTGATTCTTTCCGAACTCTTGAGCAATGCGTGCAAGCACGGCCGGCCGCTGGGTGAAGCCCTGGCCGGGGACGGCGACGTCCGCGCCGCCTGGCGCGTGGACTCGGGCGGCAGACTCACGGTCGAGGTGACGGACGGCGGCGGGCCCACCCGCCCTGCTCCGGCCACGCCCTCGGTCACCGCGCACGGCGGCCGTGGGCTCAACATCATCACAGCGCTCGCCGACGACTGGGGCGTACGGGACGAGATCCGTGGCGAGGTCACGGTGTGGGTCGTCGTCCACGCGGATCTTCGTGATCCGGACGCGGGTCACCGTCGCGACGACTTCGCGACCCGTATCACCGCCCCTTCGGTGGCGGCCATACCCGGCCTCGACTTCGCAGACGCCTTCGACGACCTGGACTGAGACCGAGTCCACGGGCCGGCAGGCAGGTCGTGGTGCCCACAGGATCGGCACACGGGCCGCGTTGTCCACAGGCGCCGTCGGTGTTGGCGTGAACGGCTAGGCTCCCGCCGTACGAGACGAGCCGTAACCGGGAGACACCCACGATGGCCAAGAAGCGACCCCAGACGAAGGCCAAGCGGCCGCAGCTCACCGACGGAGAGATCCCGGTCGTCGGCGCCCGCGAGCCCTGCCCGTGCGGCAGCGGCCGCCGCTACAAGGCCTGCCACGGCCGGGCCGCGGCCCACGCCGTGACCGAGCTGGTGCAGCGCCCGTTCGAGGGGCTGCCCGGCGAGTGCGACTGGGTCGCGCTGCGCGAACTGGTCCCGGCCGCCACGGTCGAGCTGACGCTGCGCGGCGGCCCCCCCGAAGGCGTCCCGTCGGTCACGCTGGCCACGGTCCTGCCGATGGCCTGGCCCGCGCTGCGCCGCGACGACGGATCGGTGCTGCTGGGCCTGCAGAACGACACGGCGTCTGGCGACATCAGCCGCGACCTCGCCGACACCCTGCAGCGCGCGCTCGCGGCCGAGCCGGGGACGCCGGTCCAGGGCCGCCGCGCCCCGGCCGACGGTCCGCGGCTTCAGGACCTGCTCGACCCGGAAGGCGCGTTCGAGCCAGTTGTGCACGAGGGCTTCGAGTTCTGGGTCCCGGACACCGAGAACGCCACACCGGACGTGACCGCCTCCCTGGAGCGGGCCAACGCCGCGGCCATCCCGACCGCGAAGCTTGCCGGGGTCGACTCCGCGTACTGGTGCGAGACCCCGGACAAGAACCATCTGCGCTGGGTCATGCCGCACGCGGAGGAGCAGCTGCTGGACGCCCTCGCGCGGCTGCACGCTGCGGGGAGCTCCGGCCTCGGTGAGGGCACCCGTCTGGTGGGCTCCTTCCGCGCTCACGGGCTGACCGTGCCGGTCTGGGACCTGCCGAGCGGGGTCACCGCGGACGACGTCGAGAAGCCCGCCGCCGAGTTCGCCGAGCGCCTCGCCGGTGCGCTGGCCACGGACGCGCCGCTCACCTCGGACGAGCGTCGCGCGCGCGGCGGCCTGACCAACCGGCAGGTCACGCTCAGCTGACGCAGCGAGTGCGGCTGACCGGTCGGTCAGCCGCACTGGGCAGGGCGGAACCAGACCCTCCGCCTTCAACTCCCGGTGAGGACAAGCCAGTCCGTGTCCGAATAGCCGAGGAATACCCGAGATCGAATTTGCGAACTGCCGATCTCTTGTTACCGTTCCAGTAGCCCGGTTGCTGGTGCATCCCCCGTCGCCAGCAACCGGGTCTTTCCATGTGCGTTCTCCTTTACGGAACCACGCCACATGTCAGCTCCCCCCGAGCGGCGCGGAGTTGCCCCGCCGCCGGGGGAGGCGAGTGCTACAGCTCGGGCGCGCTCACACCCGTACGGGTGAGCGTCTCGACGACCGTGTCCACCACGGCCTCCACATCGGGCACCCACGGAGAGGCCGAGCCGGGCAGCGGTGCACGCTCCCAGGTGATCGGCCCCTGTCCGGTCTCGGAGGGGGGCAGGGCGAGGTAGCCGCCCTCGCCGTGGAAGCGGAGGGAGCCGGGGACGAAGTCCTGGGCGTAGAGCAGCTCGCCCAACTGCTCCAAGGAGTACGGCTTCACGAGCAGCGCCCAGCGCGCCGGCGAGGCGATCACCGGGCCGAGACGCATGCCCCGGCGGTCGAGCACGTCGAGGGCGCGGGCGGCCGCGAGGGCCGGCAGGCTGACCGCGCACGGGGCATGGCCGCCGGTGGCGAGGAGGATCGGCGCGGCGGGCCGGTTGGTCCACCACCAGCGCACCATGCGCTCGTCGGTGGTGGCCGCGAGGAGTCCGGGGTCGAAGGGGTGCGCGCCGGGCACCGAGCACTCCGGGTCGGGGCAGCCGCAGCGGGAGCGCCCCTGCGGGTCCGCTGTCACGCCCGGGAGTACGGGCCACTGCCATTCCGTCGCGAAGGTCAGGGCCGCGCTGATCACATCAGGCCTCCCGTCGCCGCGCTTGGACAGGAGCCTGCGTCGCCTTCCGAGGATCTCGCGCATGAGCGCTCGTTCCTTTCCGTTGCACGCCTGGCAACACGTGGTCCACATCACACCATGTGTCGATCGCTTCACTGTGCGTACCTGCTGGCGCATCACACCCCTGCCCGAGGCAGGGGGAACCCCTATGGGTCGAGCGTTGGCCGCGTCCACGGCAACCTGACCCATACCGCTTCTCTCAACAGCATGGGCATGGCGTGGGGGTGGCGAAGTCTGGCGTTTGCCGTCCCGCGTATTCCTCTTCGCCTCCGCCACGGGAGGATGGGGCACGATCGTCGGTGGCTAAGACGCCCGGGTCCGTCGCCAGGTTCCGGGCGGCTGTCAACCGCCCCTGGCCTTCTCCGAGTACGTACCCATCACGACCGTTGTGACGCTCCGTCGAGCAAGCCCAGTCGACCGCAATAGGGCGTTACCCGAGGCTTTTTTAGGCCAACTTTGCCATTCAGCACGAAGCGCGCCGGTTGCTCATGGACACCAGGAATCCCGGCAGGACAATGCTGGACATCCCCCCACGAGCGCGTGTACATGTGGAGACACTGCTAGCGGCGCAGAATGACATGGGGGTTTGCGATGCTTTTGAGCAATACGCACCGGTCGGAAAGCCGGACGCCATGAACGCCCCGCACCCTCCGAAAGTGGCTGGAATCGATTCAACGGTTCCATCGCCCGCACACACTGTCGCGCCCGCGCACACCGCCTCGGACACCTCCCCGGTCTCGCCGCCGCACCCACCGGGCGCCCTGCTCCAGGACCGGCTCGCCGGCTGGATCTCGGACCTCACGACCCTCCACGAACTCATCGAACGCCTCGTCCGCACGGACACACTCTCCGATGCCCTCCAGGAACTGCTGCGCGCCGGTGCCGCCCTGGTGGGCGCCCGGCGCGGTCTCGTCGTATTGGAGCCCGGCGACGGACTCGGCCCGGACACCACCATCGGCCTGGGACTCGCGCGGGCCGACCTCGGCCACATCGAGACCGTGCCGCGCAGCTCCCTGTCGTACGGCCGGATCCTCGACGGACTGCCGGGCGGGGACGGTGAGATCGCCGAGCCGGACCTGTTCGCCGAGGACGCCCTCGATCCCCGGCACCGCGAGGTGGCCGCCCGCCTCGGCTACGCTGCCAGCTACGCGCTCCCCCTGACCTCCGAGGACGCCGGCCGGCTCGGCGCCGCCGTATGGCTCTACGACGAGCCCGCCGAGCCAGGCGAACGCCAGCGCCATCTCGCCGGCCTGTACACCCGCTACGCCACCGAGCACCTGGCCCGGCTCCTCGAAGTCGAGCGCACGCGCGCGTCCATGGCGACGATGGCGGAGGAACTGCTGCCGTCCCGGCTCCCCCGCGTGGCCGGAGTGCAGCTCGCCGTCCGGCACCGCACCGGCCCGCGCGGCGGCGGCGACTGGTACGACGCGCTGCCGCTGCCGGACGCCGCGCTCGGTCTCGCGGTGGGCTCGGTGACCGGGTCCGGTCCGAGCGCGGTCGCCGCGATGGGGCGGCTGCGGGCCAGTCTGCGCGCGTACGCGGTGATGGAGGGCGAGGACCCCGTCGCCGTCCTGTCCGACCTGGAGCTGCTGCTCAGGCTCACCGAGCCCGCCCGTTCGGCGACCGCCCTGTTCGCCTACTGCGAGCCCGCGCTGCGCAAGATCACCCTCGCCGGTGCCGGGCACAGCCCGCCACTGCTGATCGGCGAGCGGCGCACCGAGTTCGTGGAGACCTCCGTCTCCGCGCCGCTGGGCATGCTCGCCTGCTGGGAGGCGCCGAGCGTGGAACTGCAGGCAGAACCCGGAGAGACGGTTCTGCTGTACACCGACGGGCTGCTGCACCGCACCGGCGACCCCACCGACCGCGCCTTCGCACGACTGCACGCGGCCGCGGCCGGCGTACCGAAGGCACTGCGGCGCGACCCGGGCGCGGTCGCCGACCACGTCCTGCGGGCGGTGCTGCCGGACGGGCTGGACGCCGGGGACTCCGAGGAGGACGTGGTCCTGCTCGCTGCCCGTTTCGAGTAAGTCGGCCGTCCTGTCGAGCAGTCGGCTGTAACAGGTGTATCGGCCCTGGGCCCCCTTCCGTACGACCGTACGATGGAGGGGGTCCAGTGCCGTACCGAGGAGGATGACCGTGGCGGAGGAGCTTCCGGAGACCCCGGAGACTGCCGAAGAGGAGCCCATCAAGCAGCGCAAGAACGGCCTGTACCCGGGCGTGTCCGACGAGCTGGCCGAGAACATGAAGTCCGGCTGGGCCGACACGGAGCTGCGTGACCTGCAGCCGATCGCCCAGGTCGCGGAGACCGCCGCGAGGCGCTCCGCTCTGTCGGCGCGATTCCCGGGTGAGCGCCTCGTGATCCCCGCGGGCAACCTGAAGACGCGGTCGAACGACACCGACTACCCCTTCCGGGCGTCGGTCGAGTACGCGTACCTCACGGGCAACCAGGTCGAGGACGGCGTGCTCGTCCTGGAGCCCGTGACGGACGGCCACGAGGCGACGATCTACCTCCTGCCCCGCTCCGACCGTGAGAACGGCGAGTTCTGGCTGTCCGGCCAGGGCGAGCTGTGGGTCGGCCGCCGGCACTCGCTCACCGAGTCCGAGGCGCTGTACGGCATCGCGGCCGCCGATGTCCGCGAGCTCGCCGACAAGCTGCGCGAGGCGACCGGTCCGGTGCGTGTGGTGCGTGGCTACGACGCAGGCATCGAGGCCGCGCTGACCGACAAGGTCACCGCCGAGCGCGACGAGGAGCTGCGCGTCGTCCTGTCCGAGGCGCGGCTGGTCAAGGACGAGTTCGAGATCGGCGAGCTGCAGAAGGCGGTCGACTCGACGGTGCGCGGTTTCGAGGACGTCGTGAAGGTCCTCGACAAGGCCGAGGCGACCTCCGAGCGCTACATCGAGGGCACCTTCTTCCTCCGCGCGCGCGTGGAGGGCAACGACGTCGGCTACGGCTCCATCTGCGCGGCCGGGCCGCACGCCTGCACGCTGCACTGGGTGCGCAACGACGGGCCCGTGCGGTCGGGTGATCTGCTGCTGCTCGACGCGGGCGTCGAGACACACACGTACTACACCGCGGACGTCACGCGCACGCTGCCGGTCAACGGGCGGTACAGCGAGATCCAGAAGAAGATCTACGACGCGGTGTACGAGGCGCAGGAGGCCGGTATCGCGGCCGTGAAGCCGGGGGCGAAGTACCGGGACTTCCATGACGCCTCGCAGCGGGTGCTCGCCGAGAAGCTCGTCGAGTGGGGGCTCGTCGAGGGGCCGGTGGAGCGGGTGCTGGAGCTCGGGCTGCAGCGGCGGTGGACGCTGCACGGGACGGGTCACATGCTGGGCATGGACGTCCATGACTGTGCCGCTGCGCGCGTGGAGTCGTACGTCGACGGCACGCTGGAGTCGGGCATGGTGCTGACCGTTGAGCCGGGGCTGTACTTCCAGGCCGACGATCTGACGGTGCCGGAGGAGTACCGGGGCATCGGGGTGCGGATCGAGGACGACATTCTCGTGACCGAGGACGGCCATCGGAATCTGTCCGATGGACTGCCCCGACGGTCGGAAGAGGTCGAGGCGTGGATGGCTTCTCTGAAGGCGGCCGCGAGCTAGCCGGTCGTCCGGGGTCGTTCGTGGCCGGTCGCGCGGTTCCCCGTGCCCCTGAGGGCGTCGGTGTCGACCTGCATCTGAAAGCCGACGTGGGTGAAGGGCGTCGCGTGGGGCTTGAGCGTGCCCTGCGTGACGCCGTGCGGGACGGGCGGCTGGCGCCCGGGGCGCGGTTGCCCGCGACTCGGCGGCTTGCGGCCGAGTTGGGGGTCTCGCGGGGGACCGTGAAGGCGGCGTACGACCAGTTGATCGCCGAGGGTTATCTGACGGCGCGGCAGGGGTCGGGCACCCTGGTCGCGCCGCTGCCCTCCGTCGACGCCGAGCCGCCCAGGGCCGCCGCACACGTGCGTGAGCCGCGTTTCGATCTGCGGCCGGGCAGTCCGGACGTCGGCACATTCCCGGTGGCGGCCTGGCTGCGGGCGCTGCGCCGTGCGATCGCCACGGCGCCCTCACTGGCGTACGACTACGGGGATCCGCGCGGCCGGATCGAGCTGCGGACGGCGCTGTCGGGGTATCTGGGGCGGGCGCGCGGGGTGATCGCTCCGCCGGAGCGGATCGTGATCACCTCGGGGTATGTGCAGGGGCTGGCGCTGCTCACGCGGGTGCTGGACGGCGCCGAGATCGCCATGGAGGATCCCGGGCTGCCCTTCCACCGGGAGGTCGTGCGGCGCAACGGAGGGGTGGTCGTGCCCGCGCCCGTCGACGAACGGGGCGTCCTGGTCGAGGGTCTGGGGGACGGGGCCGCCGTCGTCGTCACGCCCGCGCACCAGTACCCGACGGGCGTGACCCTGCACCCGGAGCGGCGGCGGGCGCTCACCGACTGGGCACGCGCGCGTGGCGGGCTGATCGTCGAGGACGACTACGACGGGGAGTTCCGCTACGACCGGCAGCCCGTCGGTGCCCTCCAGGGGATGGCGCCGGGGCAGGTCGCGTATCTGGGCACGGCTTCCAAGACGCTGGGTCCCGCGCTGCGGCTGGGCTGGATGGTGCTGCCGCCGCACCTGGTCGACGCGATCGCCGACGCCAAGCTGCACAGCGACCACCACACCGAGTCCGTCGGCCAGCTGGCGCTCGCCGAGCTGATCGGCAGCCATGCCTACGACCGCCATGTGCGCGCGTGCCGGCTGCGTTACCGGCGCCGCCGGGACCGGCTCCTGCTCCGGCTGGGACCGGGCCGGCGCGTCCAGGGGATCGCGGCGGGGCTGCACGCGCTGGTGGAGGTCGACGACGAGACGGCGGTGCTGGCGCGGGCGGAGGCGGCAGGGCTCGCCGTCGGCCGGCTGGGCGACCACTGGCACACGCCGGGCGGCGGGGGGCGGCCGCAGGGGCTGGTCGTGGGGTACGGGACGCCTCGGGAGCGGGCGTATCCGGAGGCTCTGGAGGTGCTGGGGAAGGTGCTGGAGGAGGGCTGACCCCGGCGTGACGCCGCCGCCGGCACCCGCGGCCGGATTGGGCCAAGAAGTGGTTCGCCCATTGGGCCTGTCGAGGGGTCCGCCGTGCTTCTAGCGTCGATGGCATGAAGAACTCGCTCGTCCCTCCCGCGGGCCCGCAACGCGTCCTGGCGCTGGCCCAGTTGGCCAACTCCGTAGGCGACGGTGCCTACTACGTGACGTCGGCGCTGTACTTCACCCGGATCGTCGGGCTCGACCCCGCGCGCGTGGGGCTCGGGCTGACGCTCGCCTGGGCGGTCGGCTCGCTGGTGGGCGTGCCGCTGGGACGGCTCGCGGACCGGCGCGGGCCGCGCGGCACGGCGGTGCTGCTGGCGCTGGCCACCGGTCTCGCGGTGGCGTCCTTCCTGGTCGTGCGGGGCTTCGTGCCCTTCGTGGCGGCGGCCTGCGCCTACGCATCCGCCCAGTCGGGGCTGGCCGCGGCCCGGCAGGCGCTGCTCGCCGGGCTCGTGTCCGCCGGGGAGCGGACCGGGCTGCTCGCGCATCTGCAGTCGACGCTCAACGCCGGTCTGGCCGTGGGCGCCGGGCTGGGCGGGCTGGCGCTGCACGCCGGGACGCAGGCGGCGTATCTCGGGGTGTTCGCGCTGGACGCGGTGAGTTTCCTGGTGTGTGCGGGAACCCTGCTGCGGCTGCCCCCGGTGGCGCCGGCCGCTTCGCGGAAGGTGCGCGGCCTCGGTGTCCTGCGCGACCGGCCGTACGCCCTCGTCACGCTGCTCAACACCGTCCTGCTGCTGCGGATGCCGCTGCTCAGCCTCGGGCTGCCGCTGTGGATCGCGGAGCGCACCGACGCGCCGGCCTGGCTGGTGTCGGCGCTGTTCGTGCTCAACACCGGGGCCGTGATGGTCTTCCAGGTCCCCATGGCGCGCGGGGTCACCGGTCTCGCGCCGGCCACGCGCGCGGTGCGGCGGTCGGGGTGGGTGATGCTCGCGGCGTGCGCGGTGTTCGCGCTGTCGGCGGGAGCCTCGCCGGGGGTGGCCGTGGCCGCCCTGGTGGCGGGCGCGGTGCTGCAGGTGGCCGCCGAGATGGGGCAGTCGGCGGGCTCGTGGCAGCTGTCCTTCGACCTGGCCCCGGCCGACCGGGTCGGCGAGTACCAGGGTTTCTTCGGGACGGGCGTCACGGTGGCCCGCACCCTCGGCCCGCTCGTCCTGACCACGCTGCTGGTGGAGTGGGGGACGCCGGGCTGGCTGCTGCTGGGCGGGGCGACGCTCGCGGCCTCGTACGCGATCGGTCCGGCGGCGCGGAAGGCGGCGGCCGGCAGGACCGGGCAGGAGAGCAGGCAGCCCGTGCCCGTGAACTGACCGTCACCGTCAGCGAGTCCAGGAGCGGCCCGCCCGCCGGCAGCCCCGCGCAGGCTGAGAGAGCTGCGCAGGCTCAACTCCCCTGTTCGGCCCGTGCTTTCATCTCGTCCGATGAACACATGGCCCCGGACGGGGGACAGGGCCTCATCCGATGGGGCCATGTCAGGGAAAGGGCGTACCACCGGCGCGCGCGGTCGCGTTGGAGGTACATGGATTGCACCCTCACCACCGGGCGTCTCCTCCTCGACGGCGCGGACCAGCAGGCGTCGTACGGCGAACCCCTCGGGCCGTCCCGGGCGGATCCGCCCATCTACGCGGCCCTCGTACGGCAGTGGCGGGCCGGGGGCCGGATGTTCCCGGGCGCGCGGGACCCGCAGTGGACCGTTCTGACCTCCGTCAGCCCCGTCGTGATCAGCCGGTACTGGCACGCATGAGCCGGCCCTCCTGGTGTGCGCGCCCTCAGCCGGGCCTGCCGCCGCTGTGGACGCGGGGGCGTTCGGCCGGTTCCCCACACGTGGGGCAGCGCCGCCTCGCGCCGCCGTGCTCGGCGAGGCGCCCCATCCCCAGTTGCAGGGCCAGTTCGACGGCGGCGGGAACGAACAGCGCGCCGGTGCCGTCGGGCGGGACCAGCCAGCACAGCCGTCCCGCGGCCCGGTGCGGTGCGGGCACCGCGATCCACGCGCCCTGGCCGGCATACCGGATGCCCGTGCCGATCCAGCGGCCCTCGGGATCCGGCGGGAGGAAGAAGGCCACCCGGCGGGCCGCGGTGTCGACGAGCACGGGCCCGGGCGCCTGCGGAAGGCACAACAGGGCGTCGAGGGTCTGCCTGCCCAGGTCCTCCGGCACGCTCAGGACGTCCCAGAACCGCCCGCAGGCGAGCACCGCGATCCCGGACTCTCCGTGCCACTGCCGCTTGCAGGAGCGGGGGTCGGTCGCGGCGGCGGCCAGCCACTCGACGGCCGGTCTGGTCTGTCTTCCCATGGCTCTCCCTCGCGCTCGACGGCCCCGAACGGCCAGGGCGGGACCCGAGCGCGGAACGCAAGGATGTGCGAATTTCCGGTGATCTGACCCGATTCGGCTTGCCCATGCTGGTAGATATTTCTGTGCACCGGAAGGGGTGGCGCACCATGGCGTTTTACGGTGGCGAACCGCGCCGTCGCCCGCCCGCACTCAGGGCATGGCTCGTCCGCCTGCGCCAGGAGGGCGGCTGGGGCGCGCGCATCACGGGGCGCGACCCCCTGACGTCGCTGGTGCAGACCGCGCAGCGGCTCGACTACGGAGCCGGCGCGCGCCCTACACCGCCATCAGAGGGGCGTCTTCCCTCCACTTGAGCATCTTGTCGAAGCTCACCACCGCACCACCGCAGCCCGGCTCGCTGCCGATGTGCACATGGTCGGCGAGTTCCTCGATGAGACAGAGCCCGCGGCCGTGCTCGGCCTCGCCGGGCGCGGGGCGCACGGCCTGAACGCGGGCGAAACCGGGGCCCGAGTCGGCGACCTCGATGCGACACATCTCGCCGTCGAGATAGGCGGTGACGCGATACGCCTCCGAGGAGCCGCCGTGCCCGGCGCTCCCTCCGTGTTCGACGGCGTTGGCGCAGGCCTCGCTGAGGGCGACGGACAGGTCGTACGACACGTCCGGGTCGACGCCCGCCGTCTCCATCGTGCCGAGCAGCAGCCGCCGGGCGAGCGGAACGCTCGCAGCCTCACGCCGGAGATGGAGTGACCACCAGATGCTCATGCTCCAGCCTCCAGGCCGCGGCTCGACATACCGTTACGTATTGCCGCCCATGGCGGGGTATAAGCACACGGTTGACGTGATGCCGCCCATACGGCGGATGCGCCGGGGACGCTCAGGGTGTATGTGGGGCGACTGATACCAGAGGGTGTCCTTCCGGTCGTACGGCATCTTGCGGACCTGCCGTACGGCGCCTTTGGGGCCAGTGCGATGATGAGCGCGCCATGACTGCCCCCCACTCATGCACGGCACGTTGCGGAAACGATCTCCGGGTCCTGCGGGCCGCGGTGTTCGCCGCGGTCTGTGTCGTGCTGGCCGCGGCCGGTCATACGCTCGCGTCCTGCGCCACCGTTCCGCTGTGGACGCTGGGCGCGGGATTCCTGGGGATCGTTCTGGTGGTGGCGCCGTTCGCCGGACGGGCACGCTCGCTGCCCGGGATCGCCGCGCTGCTCGCGCTCGGCCAGACCGTGCTGCACACGCTGTTCGGGCTGGGCCAGCAAGGTACGGCGGCCATGGCGTCCGGTGCGACGTCCAGGGGCTCCATGGGCTCGATGGGCTCCATGCATTCCGGGGGCGTCCATCCAGGCACGGGCGGCGGGCACGGCTCCCTGCACCACGCGGCGGACGCCCTGTCCGCCTCCCCGGGCTCCCCCGTGTCGCTGCTGCCCTCCCTGCCGATGCTGCTCGGCCACGTCCTCGCGGCACTCGCCGCCGGATGGCTGCTGCGGCGCGGGGATCTGGCCCTGCTGCGGCTGCTCGAACTCTCGGCCCGGTCGGCCCATTCGCTCACCGAGGGAGCGCTCGTACGGTCCCTGCGCGGTGCGTTCGCCCTGGTGTGCGCCCTGCGTGCCGGGCTCCCGGGCGGGCTGCGGCCCGGTCCGCGCCTGCCGCGCACCGCTCTGCTCGCACCGCCAAGGCTCCGCACGACCGCACTCCAGCACACGGTGATCAGGCGCGGCCCGCCGTCGGCCGCCGCTCTCGACCTCGCCGCCTGACACGACCGGCGCTCCACGCGAACCCGCCTGGAGAGGGCCGCCGTCGTGCGGCACGCGCGTGTGCACCTGTCCCGATCGCCTGACCGCGACCGCAGAATCGCGACCGCTTCCACGTGATCGGTGACGCCCGTGCCCGCGCACCCCTCTTCATCACCGGTACGTCTCACAACTCAACGCGGAGTGCTCTTCATGAAGGCTTCTCGCCTCGCCGCCGTCGGCGCCGTCGCCGCCGCCACCGTCGTCGTCCTGTCCTCGCCCGCTCTCGCGCATGTCTCCGTGCAGCCCGAGGGCACGGCCGCCAAGGGCGGATACGCGGTCGTCGACTTCAAGGTCCCCAACGAGCGCGACGACGCCTCGACCACCAAGCTCGAGGTCACCTTCCCGACCGACCACCCGCTCGCCTCCGCAATGCCGGAGCCGATCAGCGGCTGGACCGTCAAGGTCACCAAGTCCAAGCTCGACAAGCCGATCGAGCTGCACGGCGAGAAGATCGACGAGGCCGTCTCCAAGATCACCTGGACCGCCACCGGCAAGGGCGTCGAGCCCGGCTACTTCCAGAAGTTCCCGGTCTCCGTCGGCACGCTGCCCGAGGACACCGACGAACTCGTCTTCAAGGCACTCCAGACGTACTCCAACAACGAGGTCGTGCGCTGGATCGAGGTGCAGCGGGACGGCCAGGAGAAGCCCGAGAACCCGGCCCCGGTGCTCGCGCTGTCCGCCGCCTCCGAGGAAGGGCACCACGGCTCCTCGGCCGAGGACAGCGACGACGACGCCAAGGCCGTCAAGAACACCGCCGCCGACACCTCGGGCTCCGCCTCCGCCGACAGCAGCGACACCACCGCCCGCGTCCTGGGCGTGGTGGGCATCGTCGTCGGCCTGGTGGGTGTGGCGTACGGAGTGCTCGCCGGCCGTCGGCGCACCGACGCCTGAGGTCCGCTCGACCGCGGCACGCGCCCGGGGCCGTACCTCGTCGGAGCACCTTTCGACGAGCCGTGCGACCCCGGCGCGGGCCGGAGTTCTTCCATCTGGGACATTTTTCTATGCGCAAGAAGACGTTCGCCGCGGCCGCGCTGCTCGCCGCCGCCACCCTGACCCTCTCCGCCTGCGGCAGCGGCGACGACGGCAACTCGCCCGTCGCCGTGGTCTCCGAGGAGTCCGGCTCCCAGAAGGCGGCCACCGTGCTCGACCAGCCCTTCGAGAAGCCGGACCTCGTCCTCACCGACACCCATGGCAAGAAGTACGACCTCCGCAAGGAGACGGCGGGCAAGCCGACACTCGTCTACTTCGGCTACACCCACTGCCCCGACATCTGCCCGCTGACGATGAACAACCTCGCCGTCGCCAAGAAACAACTGCCCAAGTCCGAGCAGGACCAGCTGCGCATCGTGTTCGTCACCACCGACCCCGCCCGGGACACCTCGACCGAGCTCGGCAAGTGGATCAAGGGAATCGACAGCGAGATCGTCGGCCTGACCGGCGACTTCGCCACCATCCAGGCCGGCGCCCGCACGCTCGGCATCTCCATCGAGCCCACGCACAAGGACAAGAACGGCAAGCTTGTCTCCGTGCACGGCACCCAGGTCATCGCCTTCTCCCCGAAGACCGACGGCGGCTACCTCCTCTACAACGAGGACACCAGCGTCGACGCCTACACCAAGGACCTCCCCAAGATCATCAAGGGGGAGAATCCATGAGGCGGACCGCCCTCGCCGCGACGGCCGTGGCGGGTGCCCTGACCCTCGCGGGCTGCGGCGCGGACGGCTCCGGCGCCTCTGACGGCAAAGCCGGCATCTCCGTCGGCTCCGCCTACATGCCCCAGCCCGTCTCGGACTCCATGGCCGCCGGCTTTCTGACGATCGTCAACGACAGCGGCACCAAGGACGAGCTGACCTCCGTCACCAGCGACATCGCGGGCGAGGTCACCGTCCACCGGACGACCGGCGGCACCATGGAGGAGGTCCGGAACCTCGCCGTACCCGCCCAGGGCCGACTCGTCTTCGAAAGCGGTGGCAACCACCTGATGTTCGAGAACCTGAAGCGGGCACCGAAGCAGGGCCAGACGGTCTCCGTCGAGCTGCACTTCGCCGAATCGGACCCGGTCGTCGTCACGATGCCGGTGAAACCGGCGACCTACACGCCGAAGACCGGGCACTGAGGGAGACAGCACCGTGACCCAGACCATCGCACCCCGCGTGCGGACCCTGGTGCTGCTGCTCCTGGCCGCGACCGGCCTGCTGCTCGCCGGCGCCTCGCCGGCCTCCGCGCACGCCGCGCTGACCGGCAGCGACCCCCAGCAGGGGGTGGTGGTCGACAAGGCACCCTCCCAGGTCTCGCTCACCTTCTCCGAGAGGGTCGCGACCTCCGACGACTCCCTGCGCGTGCTCGACCCCAAGGGCGAGCGCGTCGACGCCGGAAAGCCGGCCAACCTGAGCGGCACGACATATGCCGTGCAACTGCACAGCGGCCTGCCGGACGGCACATACACCGTCACCTACCAGGTGGTGTCGGCGGACAGCCATCCCGTCGTCGGCGCCTTCACCTTCTCCGTCGGTGCCCCCTCCACGACCTCCGTGACGGTGCCGGAACAGACGGCCGGCGGCGGGACCGTGGGCCGGCTGTACGGCTTCGGGCGGTATCTGTCCTACGCCGGTTTCATCGTCCTCGTCGGCGGCGCCGCGTTCGTCCTCGCCTGCTGGCAGCGCGGTGCCGGCGTACGGCCCCTGCAGCGGCTCGTCGTCTCCGGCTGGGTCACGCTCACCGCCGCCACGCTGATGCTGCTGCTCCTGCGCGGCTCCTACACCGGCAGCGGAAAGATCGGCGACGTCTTCGACCTGAGCCTGCTCGCAGACGTGCTCCAGACCAAGACCGGCGCGGCCCTCGTGTCCCGGCTGCTGCTGCTCGCCGCCGGGGCACTGTTCATCGCCGTGCTCTTCGGGGCCTTCGCCCGCACGTCTCCCACCACCACCCTGAACGACGGCGCTCCGCACCGAGAGCCTGATGCAGGCGAGGACGAGGAGAAGCGGGACCTGACCTTCGGGCTCGCGGTCGGCGGAGCCGTGGTGGCCGCCGGGCTCGCCGCGAGCTGGGCGATGGCGGAACACGCCTCCACCGGCCTCCAGCCGGGCATCGCGATGCCCGTCGACATCGTCCATCTGCTGGCCGTCGCCGCCTGGCTCGGCGGGCTCGCCGCCCTCCTCGTCGCGCTCTACCGGGCCCCCGAGGAGACCCCGCTCGACGCGGCGGCCGTCCACCGCTTCTCGACCGTCGCCTTCGGCAGTGTCGTCGCGCTGGTCGCCACCGGCGTCTACCAGTCGTGGCGCCAGCTCGGCTCCTGGTCGGCGTTCACCGACACCCGCTACGGGCAGCTCCTGCTCATCAAGATCGGGCTCGTGGCGCTGCTCGTCGGTATCGCGTGGATCTCGCGGCGGTGGACGGGCCGGCTGGCCAAGACCGCGCCCGTGGCGGCACACGAGCCGGAGGAGCGGGAGAAGGAGCACGTCAGCGCCGTTGCCGCGGACTCCAAGCGGGCGGCCCAGCTCGCCCGGCAGCGGGCCGCCGTCGACGCGGCACGGCAGAAGCGGCTGCGGGACGCCGATCCCGACCGGCTCGGGCTGCGCCGCTCGGTGCTCGCCGAGGCGGGCGTCGCCGTCGTGCTGCTCGCCGTCACCACCGTGCTCACCCAGACCGAGCCCGGCCGCACGGAGCAGGAGGCCAAGGCGGCCACCTCCTCGTCCTCCTCTTCGGGCTCCTCGGGTTCAGCGGACTCGTCGTCCGGGGCGCTGACCCTCGACATGCCCTTCGACACGGGCGGCGAGGACGGCAAGGGTGTGGTCACGGTCGACTTCGACCCCGCGCGCGTGGGCGGCAACGACCTGCACGTCTATGTCGAGCGGCCCAATGGACGCGCCTTCGACATCCCCGAGGTGAAGGTCGCCTTCACCCTCGACGCCCAGAAGATCGGGCCGCTGCCCGTCGTCCCCGACCACATCGCCACCGGACACTGGACCGCGAGCGGAGTGCAGATCCCCATGGCCGGCGACTGGCAGATCGCCGTGACCGTGCGGACCTCCGACATCGACCAGGCGACCGTCTCCAAGAACGCGCAGATCGGCTGACCGCACCATGGCTGACCAGTCCCATCCCAAGGCCCGGACACCCGGGGCGGCCTCTGGGGAATCCCCCGGAGCGAGCCCTGCGGATGGCGTGTGCGAGCAGGCTCCGTCCGCCGGGGGACTCTCGCGGCGGAGGCTGCTGAGCACGGCCGGTGCCACCGGGCTCGTGCTCGGCGCGGCCGGCGCGGCCACCGGGTACGCCGCCCGGCCCGCCGAGGCCGCACCGCTCAGCTCGGTGGGCGCCGGGCAGGTGATGTTTCACGGGAAACATCAGCCCGGTATCACCCAGGGCCTCCAGGCACGTGGACACCTCATCGCCTTCGACCTCGCGGCCGGCGCGGGCCGCAGGGAAGCGGCTGCCCTGCTGCGGCGCTGGTCGCAGACGGCGCGGCGGCTGATGGCAGGCGAGGCTGCGGCGCACGACGACACGGATGTCGCCCGGGACGCCGGCCCGTCCTCACTGACCCTCACCTTCGGCTTCGGCCACAGCTTCTTCTCCCGGACCGGACTGGAGAAGCAGCGCCCGGTCTCCCTGGACCCGCTGCCCGACTTCTCCTCCGACCAGCTCGACAGGACGCGCAGCGACGGCGACCTGTGGGTGCAGATCGGCGCCGACGACGCGCTCGTCGCCTTCCACGCCCTGCGCGCCGTCCAGAAGGACGCGGGCGCCGCGGCCCGCGTCCGCTGGCAGATGAACGGCTTCAACCGCACGCCCGGCGCCACCGCGCATCCCATGACGGCCCGCAATCTCATGGGCCAGAGGGACGGCACCCGCAATCCGAAGCCGTCCGAAGCCGACTTCGACCAGCGGATCTTCGTACCGGCCTCCGGATCGGCCGACCCCGCGTGGATGGCGAACGGCTCCTACGCCGTCGTACGCCGCATCCGCATGCTTCTCGACGACTGGGAGAAGCTGTCGGTCACCGCCCAGGAGAACGTCATCGGGCGCCGCAAGGCCGACGGGGCACCGCTGTCCGGGGGCACCGAGGCCACCGCGATGGACCTGGAGAAGACGGACGCCGAGGGCAGCCTCGTGGTCCCGGTCAACGCCCACGCCCGGATCACCCGCCCCGACCAGAACGGCGGCGCGGCGATGCTCCGCCGCCCGTTCTCCTACCACGACGGCATCGACAGCGACGGGGTCCCCGACGCGGGCCTCCTCTTCGTCTGCTGGCAGGCCGACCCGCTGCGCGGCTTCGTTCCCGTCCAGCGCAAGCTCGACCGGGGCGACGCGCTCTCGCAGTACATCCGGCACGAGGCGAGCGGTCTGTTCGCGGTGCCGGGCGGGGCGGCCGAGGGCGAGTACGTGGGGCAGCGGTTGCTGGAGGGGTGAGCATCACCCACCCGAGGGGTCTCGTGAAACACGTGCGCCGCGGTTCCGTGGGCCCATTAGGGTGAGGGCATGCCAGCGAGCTACGCGTATCTCGGCCCTGAGGGCACCTTCACCGAAGTCGCCCTGCGCACGCTCCCGGAGGCGGCCACCCGGGAGCTGATCCCCTATGTGTCCGTGCAGTCCGCGCTCGACGCGGTGCGGGGAGGCGAGGCCGAGGCCGCGTTCGTACCCATCGAGAACTCCGTCGAGGGCGGGATCACCACCACACTCGACGAGCTGGTCGCGGGCACGCCGCTGATGATCTACCGCGAGGTGCTGCTGTCGATCACCTTCGCGCTGCTGGTCAGGCCCGGCACCAAGCTGTCGGAGATCAAGACGGTCACCGCCCACCCGGCCGCCCAGCCGCAGGTGCGCAACTGGCTCAAGGCCAACCTCCCGGACGCCGTCTGGGAGTCGGCCGCCTCGAACGCGGACGGCGCCCGCCTGGTCCAGGAGGGCCGGTACGACGCGGCCTTCGCCGGCGAGTTCGCGGCCGCCCGCTACGGCCTGAAGGCCCTGGAGACCGGCATCCACGACGCGGAGAACGCCCAGACCAGGTTTGTGCTGGTCGGCCGGCCCGCCCGGCCCGCGGCACCGACCGGCGCGGACAAGACCTCCGTCGTGCTGTGGCAGCGCGACGATCATCCGGGTGGACTGCGCGACCTCCTCGGCGAGTTCGCCACCCGGGGCATCAACCTGATGCTGCTGCAGTCCCGGCCCACCGGCGCCGGCATCGGCAACTACTGCTTCTGCATCGACGCCGAGGGCCATATCTCCGACCGCCGGGTCGCCGAGGCACTGACGGGCCTCAAGCGGATCTGTCTCCAGGTGCGGTTCCTCGGTTCGTACCCAAGGGCGGACGGGGACACGGACGGCGTGCGCGCCGTACTGCCCGGAACCTCGGACGACGAGTTCGTAGCCGCGGCGGACTGGGTCGCGCGGTGCCAGGACGGACGCTTCTAGCCGATTCCCGGCCGGCTCACCACCTGAGGCCAGTTATCCACAGGCGTTGTCCACAGGGTGCCCCGTCGATGCTTCTCGATCTGGGGACAAGTCGACAACGGGGGCCGGTCCGGTCGACAAATCGCTCCAGAGCGCCCGAACCCGTCCACCGTCCCGTGGGTCACTCTTCGTCCACTCGTTTCCTTCGTTCAATCCTTTGGAGCGACGCATTTCCATCCGAAAGTGGGCACAAGGAACGTTTGGGGCAGGAATTCATCAGCCCGGAGACCCGCAGCGGAATGATCATTTCCGAAGTCCACAGATCTTCCGCACAGCCTGTGGATAACTTTTCGGAGGGTGTGGATCCCTGTGGACAACCCGGACCCCAAGTCCCGTTCCCCACAAGGAAATCGAGTCAACCAGACGCGCTCCGTCTGCCCCGTTCCAGGGAATGAGGCACCTTTTATTGACACCTGCGAGCACTCCGGGCAATTGACCCACAACCGACCGTAGGCCGCCCCACGGAATAGTGAGTCGTGGGCGGTCACCCCGCACCGGTAGCCTTGAGCGCGTGATTGACCTTCGCCTGCTCCGTGAGGACCCCGACCGTGTGCGTGCGTCGCAGCGCGCCCGTGGAGAGGATGTCGCGCTCGTCGACGCTCTCCTGTCTGCCGACGAGCGGCGCAGGTCGTCCGGCGTCCGCTTCGACGAACTGCGTTCCGAGCAGAAGGCGCTCGGCAAGCTCATCCCCAAGGCCTCGGGTGACGAGAAGGCCGAGCTGCTGCAGAAGGCCGGCCAGCTGGCCGCCGACGTCAAGGCGGCCGACGCCGCGCAGGCCGAGGCCGACGAGGAGACCAAGCGCCTCCTCCTCCAGCTCGGCAACCTGGTCCACCCCGACGTCCCCGTGGGCGGCGAGGAGGACTTCGTCGTCCTGGAGACGCACGGCACCATCCGCGACTTCGCCGCCGAGGGCTTCGAGCCCAAGGACCACCTGGAGCTCGGCGAGGCGCTGGGCGCGATCGACGTGGAGCGCGGCGCCAAGGTGTCCGGCTCCCGCTTCTACTACCTGACGGGCGTCGGCGCCCTGCTGGAGCTGGCGCTCGTCAACGCGGCGATCGCGCAGGCCACGGAGGCGGGCTTCATCCCGATGCTCACCCCGGCGCTGGTCCGCCCGCGCGCCATGGAGGGCACCGGCTTCCTCGGCCAGGCCGCGGAGAACGTGTACCACCTGGAGAAGGACGACTACTACCTGGTCGGCACCTCCGAGGTCCCGCTCGCGGCGTACCACATGGACGAGATCCTCGACGCCGACCGGCTGCCGCTGCGGTACGCGGGCTTCTCCCCGTGCTTCCGCCGCGAGGCCGGCACCTACGGCAAGGACACCCGGGGCATCTTCCGCGTGCATCAGTTCGACAAGGTCGAGATGTTCTCGTACGTCGCTCCCGAGGACGCCGAGAACGAGCACCGGCGGCTCCTGGAGTGGGAGAAGCAGTGGCTGACCGGCCTTGGGCTGCCCTTCCAGGTCATCGACGTGGCCACGGGCGACCTCGGCGCGTCGGCATCCCGCAAGTTCGACTGCGAGGCGTGGATCCCGACCCAGGGCAAGTACCGTGAGCTGACCTCGGCCTCCAATTGCGACGGCTTCCAGGCGCGCCGGCTGTCCGTCCGTCTGCGCGACGGCAAGAAGGTGCAGCCGCTGGCCACGCTCAACGGCACACTGTGCGCCGTACCGCGCACGATCGTGGCGATCCTGGAGAACCACCAGCAGGCCGACGGCTCCGTACGGGTGCCCGAGGTGCTGCGTCCGTACCTGGGCGGCCGTGAGGTGCTGGAGCCGGTCGCCAAGTGAGCTCGGGCTTCCCCTTCGGACTCGTCGCCACCGATCTGGACGGAACGCTCCTGCGCTCCGACGAGTCGGTCTCGGAGCGCACCCGTGAGGCGCTCGCCGCGGCCACCGCGGCGGGCGCCGCGCACATCGTCGTGACGGGGCGCGCGGTCCCCTGGACCCGGCACATCCTCGACGACCTCGGCTACCGGGGCCTCGCGGTCTGCGGGCAGGGCGCGCAGGTGTACGACGCCGGAGAACACCGTCTGCTGACCTCGGTGACCCTGGACCGCCGGCTGGCCGGTGTCGCGCTGGCCAAGATCGAGGCGGAGACCGGCCCGCTGTTCCTCGCGGCGAGCCGCGACGGCCTGGACGGCGAGGTGCTGGTCGGGCCCGGTTACGCGGTCACGGGCAGGCTTCCGGCGACCCCGTTCACGGACGCGTCCGACCTGTGGAGCGCACCGCTGAACAAGATCTACATCCAGCACCCGACTCTCTCGGACGACGAACTCGCCGAGGCGGCGGCCCAGGCCGCCGGCGGCTTCGTCACCGTGACTCTGGCGGGCGAGGGCATCGTGGAACTGCTTCCCCTCGGCCTGTCCAAGGCGACGGGACTGTCCCTGGCGGCACGCCGACTGGGGCTGAGGACGGCGGACACGATCGCCTTCGGCGACATGCCCAATGACATTCCGATGTTCGGCTGGGCTGCCCGGGGCGTGGCCATGGCCAACGCCCACGAGGAACTGAAGGCGGTCGCGGACGAGGTGACGTCCTCCCACGAGGAGGACGGGATCGCGGTCGTGCTCGAACGGCTGCTGGGCGACTGCGGGTAGTCGAGGGCTGGTCGCGCAGTTCCCCGCGCCCCTGGTCATGTCCGCTCACTTCGGCTGCAACGCCGGGCGCCCGGTTCACATGTCCCAGCTCTACAAATCGGTCCAGTCCCAGTGACAACGTCTCGTGGAGGATGCACGGATCGAACGTGCGCGGGGATCAACCCCGACCACGACTTGCTTTTGATCGAACACAGCGCAAGCCGGTGCCTTACCACTCGGCCAATCCTCCGGGAAGGCGGCCCACGCGAAGCGTTTCGCGTGCTCGAAGCGGCCGCCCCGGGCAGTTCCCCGTGCGGGACGGACTCGACGGAGGGGTAGCTACTCCGGAGTCCGCCGCGGGCTGCCCTGAAGGGAGCTCGGCGTACTGTCGTGCAGGGACATCGCCCAGCTCCTCTCCCCGTGCATGGCGCCGGTCCGGCCCGGCGTCGTGGACACAACCACTGTGCCTGTACGACGTGTTGGCCGCCACTGATTAAAAGTGGCGGCTCACGTCCCTACCGGCGGCGCCATCGTCGCCGGCGCGCCTTGCTGAAGAACCAGCCGGCGGGCGGCTCGTCGGAACGCCACGGCTGCGGCTCGGGCTCCTCGGCACGCCAGCGGGCGGCGAGCATCCGGGCCCGGGCGGACGGCTCGGCCGTCTCGGCGGACCGGATGAACTGCTCGTCCAGGACGAGTTCGTCCCAGACGTCCCCGGGCCGCTCGCGACCGTCGCTCTCGGATGTCTCGCCTGCCATCCCCGTTCCCCTCAGCCGTGCGTCTCCGTGCGTCTCCGTGTGTCCTCGTGCGTCGTGGTGCGTCCTTGTGCATCCCCTTTGCCCAGTGTGGCCGGACAGAGGTGAAGCCCCCGTCAAGACGGCGTGGTCACTCCTCGCCGGCCAGCGTCAGCGTCCGCAGCTTCTGTCCGGCGTACCAGGTGGCGAGGACGGTGACGACGGCCAGCAGGATCGTCGCGGTCGTCAGCCCGACGTCGGAGGTCACCAGGTCCCCGCCCGCGACCTTGTGGGCGACGGCCAGCGACCACTGCTGGACGCTGAGCGTGCGCGCGCCCGACACCAGGGAGCCGAACAGCGCCTCCCAGACCAGTGCGTAAACGAGGCCGAACACCACCGCGTGCCGCGACACCGTGCCCAGCAGCAGGAAGATCGCCGCGTAGGCGATGGAGGCGACCAGTGCGGCCACCGTGTAGGCGACGGCGATCTGCTGGCCGTTGCCGTTGAGGATGAAGCCCGCGATGAACGTCGGCACCGCGGAGAACACCATCGTCACCGCGATCGCCACGATCAGTTTCGTGAAGATGATCGTCGGACGCTTGACCGGCTTGGACAGCAGATACACCACGGAGCCGTCGTCGATCTCCGGTCCGATCGCTCCGGTGCCGGCGATGACGCCGATGATCGGCACCATCGTGGCGAGCGCCAGCCCGCCCAGCAGGTCCGAGGCCGTCTGGTCGTCGGCTCCGGCGAGGCCGCGCACCACCACGGAGATGGCGATCAGCAGCAGGGGCAGCGCGCCCAGGATGAGGGCCCGGCGACGGCCGAGCAGGGCCCGGTAGGTGAGCCGGGCGACTGTGGGGTCGTACATCTTCGGCCTCCTACGCGGCGACGAGATACGAGAAGACGGACTCGAGGGACTCGTCGGACGGCGAGACCGTGAGCAGCCGGATGCCGTGGTCCTTGGCGACCTTCGGCAGCAGGGCCGTGAAGCGGCCGAAGTCGACGGCCTGGATGCGCAGCGCGCCCTCCGCGAGGTCGACCTCGATGCCGGAGGTCGACGGGTCGGCGATCAGCGCCGCCGCGAGCGCGCGGTCGTCGCTGGAGCGCACCAGGTAGCGGTGCGGGCGGTCGGTCATCAGACGGCGGATCCTGCGGAAGTCGCCGCTGGCCGCGTGCCTGCCCGCGACGACGACCTCGATGTGCCGGGCGAGTTGCTCGACCTCTTCGAGGATGTGGGAGGAGAACAGCACCGTGCGGCCCTCGTCTCCCATGCGCCGCAGCAGGTCCATGAGCTGCATGCGCTGGCGCGGGTCCATGCCGTTGAAGGGCTCGTCGAGCAGGAGCAGCGACGGGTCGTGGACCAGCGCGGACGCCATCTTCACCCGCTGCCGCATGCCCTTGGAGTAGGTGGCGATCTTCCGGTCCTGCGCGTACTCCATCTCGACCGTGGCGAGCGCCTTCTGGGCTGCCTTGGCGCCCAGGCCGTGCAACTCGGCGTTGGCGACGACGAATTCGCGTCCGGTGAGGAAGTCGTACATCGCCTCGCGCTCGGGGACGAGGCCGATGTGCCGGTAGATGCTCTCGTTGCGCCACACCTGCTGCCCGTCGAGGGTGACGGTTCCGGTGGAGGGGGCGAGGAAGCCGCCCATCATGTTGATGAGGGTGGACTTTCCGGCGCCGTTGGGGCCGAGGAGGCCGGTGACGCCGGGGCCGATCGTCATGGTGATGTCGTTGACGGCAACCACATTGCCGAACCAGCGCGATACATGGTCGATGTTGAGCGTGGTCACAGTCCGACCTTTCGGTAGCGGCGCATCAGGAGGCCGTATGCGGCGGCGATGAGGCCGAGGGTGACCAGGACGTACACCACTCCCTCGCCGTTGGTGGGTCCGACGCCGCCGGGGAACGCCGATTTCGCACCCAGGAACGCGGACTGCAGGCCGTCGATGAGCGTGACGGGCGAGAACAGGCCGATCCAGGTGATGGCTCCGGCGCTGCCCTGCCCGTCGCCGAGGGACTGCGCGTCGGCGATGGCCTGGAGCGTGGAGACGGCGCCGTAGGAGATGGTCAGGACGGCGATCACGGCCGCGATGCCGAAGCCGCGGCGCGGGGTGACCGACGCGATGACCAGGCCGAGGCCGGCGAAGAGCAGTGAGAGCAGTGCCACGGAGACGAGTCCCTGCGCGAATCCCTTGGTGTGGTCGGCGAAGTCGAGCTTGGCCAGCAGCGCGCCCACATAGAGCACGAGCAGCGGGGCGGCGGTGAGGATGAACATCGCCGAGGCCAGCGCCGCGTACTTGGCGCGTACGTAGTCGGCGGTCTCGATGGGCCGCGAGAAGTACAGCGGGACGGTCTTGAAGCGCAGGTCCCGCGAGACGGACTGGGGTGCCTGCGAGGCGACGTACAGGCTGATGACGGCCTGCATGATGATCGCGTAGCGCGTGTAGTCGACGGGGAGGTCCTTCGCCTTCGTGGCGACGGCGACCGCGACCATGATGGCGGCGGGCACGCACATCACCACGAACAGCAGCATCGGCAGCACCTTGGACTTCACCGAGCGGCCGAGGCCGTAGGCGCCACGCAGGGACTGCGAGTACAGGGAGCGGCGGGCGTAGGCGCGGCCCAGGCGGGGGCCGTCGTAGGTGCGGTAGCCGATGTTGTGGATGCGGGTCTGTTCGCCCGACGGCGAGACCTGCAGGGGCTGCTCAACTGCCATGGCCGACCGCCTCCTTCCGCTGCTGCTGCTCGTCGCTGTCCTTGAAGACCTCCGAGATGTGGTGCCGGCGCTGCTCCATGCGGACCAGGCCGAGCCCGAGGTCGGCGACCACGTCGCGGACGAGGTCGTAGGTCTCCTCGCCCTGCGCGGTGAGCAGCAGGATGTGGCCGGCGCCGGGCAGGCCGCTGCCCTCGTGGACCTCGACCCCGCGCGTGTGGAGCGCTTCACGCACCGCGCGGGTGCCGTCCGGGTGGGCGTCGGTGTCGGTGACCTCGATCGCGAGGGTCGTGGTGGTCTGCGTGAAGTCGGTGGTGGAGCTGGAGCGCAGCAGCTTGCCGCCGTCGATCACGACGACGTGGTCGCAGGTGCGCTCCAGTTCGCCGAGCAGATGCGAGGTGACCAGGACCGAGATGCCGAAGTCGGTGTGGATGCGGCGGATCAGGCCGAGCATCTCGTCGCGGCCCACCGGGTCGAGGCCGTTGGTCGGCTCGTCCAGGAAGACCAGTTGCGGGTCGTGCACCAGGGCCTGGGCGAGCTTCACACGCTGCTTCATGCCGGTCGAGTAGCCGCCGATGGGGCGGTAGCGCTCCTCGTACAGACCGACGTGGCGCAGTGTGTCCGCGGTGCGCTCGCGCGCGGCGGCCGGCGGGAGTCCGGACATCCGGGCCATGTGGACGACGAACTCGGTGGCCGAGACGTCGGGCGGCAGGCAGTCGTGTTCCGGCATGTAGCCGACCCGCTCACGGATGGCGCCGCCCTTGGTGGCGACGTCGAGGCCGAGCACTTCGGCGCGGCCCTCGGTGGCGGGGGACAGACCCAGCAGGATCTTGATCAGTGTGGACTTGCCGGCTCCGTTGGCTCCGACGAGTCCCGTCACACCGGGCCCGACATCCACGGAGAGCCGGTCAAGCGCGGTCACCCGGGGGAACCGCTTGCTCAGGCTTTCGGTCGCGATCACAGTCACGTCCAAGACGGTAGTGACGCGGACCACGTGCCGTCGTCAGACCGGAGAGCCGTCCTCGCATCAGACTCCAGATGTACGGGTCCCTAGGGGGCTCTCACCCTGAGGTCGAACAACGCCGCCACGCTTTTCCGCATCGGCGTGGCTTTCCCCGGCCGGGGCAGCCCTGTTGACGTGGCGTCTAACAACTGCCACATTCGCGGTGTCATGTTACGGACACGTAGCGGGTTCGGACGGGACAGTGGGGGCGGCGGCATGAGGGAACGCTGGGTGCGGACCGGCGGGGTCGAACTGTGCGTGGCCGAGCTGGGGGACCCGGCCCGGCCGACGGTCGTCCTCGTGCACGGCTACCCGGACAGCAAGGAGGTGTGGTCCGAGGTCGCCGCACGACTGGCGGCCCGCTTCCACGTCGTGCTGTACGACGTCCGCGGACACGGCCGGTCGAGCGCACCGCGGCCGCTGCGCGGCGGGTTCACGCTGGAGAAGCTGACGGACGACTTCCTCGCGGTCATCGACGCCGTCAGCCCGGACCGGCCGGTGCATCTGGTGGGGCACGACTGGGGCTCGGTGCAGTCCTGGGAGTTCGTCACCGTCAAGCGCACCGAGGGCCGCATCGCCTCCTTCACCTCGATGTCCGGTCCCTCCCTGGACCACATGGGCCACTGGATCAACAAGCGCCTGAAGCACCCCACTGTGCGCCGCATCGGCCAACTCCTCGACCAGGGAGCCAAGTCCTGGTACGTGTACCTGCTGCACACGCCCAGGCTGCCCGAACTTGCCTGGCGCGGCCCGCTCGGCACACGCTGGCCGAAGATCCTGGAGCGCGTCGAGAAAGTCCCCGGCGGCGGCTACCCGACCTCGTCGCTGCCCACGGACGCGGCACACGGCGCCTGGCTGTACCGCGACAACGTACGGGCCCGGCTGCGCAGGCCTCGCACGGACGCGTACGCACACGCGCGCGTGCAGCTCATCACTCCCCTCGGGGACGCGTTCCTGTCCCAGCAGCTCTACGACGAACTGGAGACGTGGGCCCCCGGGTCGGTCCGCCGGACGCTGCCCGCGCGGCACTGGATCCCCCGCACCCGGCCCGATCAACTGGCCGCCTGGATCACCGAGTTCGTGACAGCCGCCGAGGACGGTACGCCCGAACCGACAGCGACCGGCAGGTACGCCGACCGGTTCGGCGGACAACTCGTCCTGGTCACCGGCGCGGGCAGCGGCATCGGGCGCGCGACTGCGCTGGCCTTCGCCGAGGCGGGCGCGCGCCTGGTGGCCGTCGACCGGGACGCCGAATCCGCCGCCCGCACCGCCGAGTCGGCCCTCACGCTGGGCGCGCCGGCCGCCTGGGCGGAGACGGTGGACGTCTCCGACGAGCAGGCCATGGAGAAGCTCGCCGGGAAGGTCGCCGCCGAGTACGGCGTGGTCGACATCCTGATCAACAATGCCGGAATCGGCCTGGCCGGCTCCTTCTTCGACACCACACCGGAGGACTGGAAGAAGGTCCTCGACGTCAACCTGTGGGGCGTCATCCACGGCTGCCGCCTCTTCGGAGGACGGATGGCCGAGCGGGGACAGGGCGGCCACATCGTCAACATCGCGTCCGCAGCGGCCTATCAGCCGTCCAGGACACTGCCCGCCTACAGCACCTCCAAGGCGGCCGTGCTGATGCTGAGCGAGTGCCTTCGCGCCGAACTCGCAGGCCGGTCGATCGGCGTGACAGTGGTCTGCCCCGGCATCGTCAACACAGGCATCACCTCGACCGCGCGCTTCGCGGGCGTCGATGCGGAGGAGGAGAAGCGCCTTCGGAAGCGCGCCGCGCGGCTGTACGGACTGCGCAACTACCCACCGGAAAAGGTCGCCCACGCGATTCTCCGGGCCGTCGCGCGGAACGAGGCCGTCGTCCCGGTCACCCCCGAGGCCCGGGGCGCCCGCGTTCTGTCCCGTCTGGCACCGTGGACGCTACGGGCGGTCGCCCGGCTGAGGCCGCCCATGTGATCAGGCTCCCCAGGGAGTTGAGAGCGAGCTGTCGAACGCGCAGTGGACATCTGGTACTTGGGTCGATTGGTCCCAAACCCCATCCTGCCGAGTGATGTTGGCGAACTCCCGTGGACCGACGTCTAGTTGTCCACAGAGTCGCCAATTCCCCTGTGGATAACCGCACTTGGCTGTGGACCAAACATCCGGAGCAAAATCATTCGCGTGATTCACATCTCTCCCGGCAGGCTGGGAGGATGAATGAAAGACGCACCGTGAAGGTGTCGAAGTACCTCTCGAAGCATCTGCGTCACCAGCCGGAGCGGATCGGGCTGACGCTGGACGAGGGCGGCTGGGTCGAGATCGACGTGCTGATGGCCGCGGCCGCCGCGCATGGATTCCGCATCACGCGGGACGAGCTGAACCATGTGGTCGCCGCCAACGACAAGCGGCGGTTCGCCGTCGAGGGCACCCGGATCCGCGCCAGCCAGGGCCACACCGTCGAGGTCGATCTCGGCCTGTCCCCGGCGACCCCGCCGCCGTACCTCTATCACGGCACCGTGGCCCGCAACCTGGAGGCGATCCGCACCGAGGGGCTGCGGCCCATGACCCGGCACGACGTGCACCTCTCGCCGGATCGTGACACCGCGACCCGCGTCGGGGCACGCAGGGGCCGCCCCGTCGTTCTGTCCGTGGACGCGGGCGCCATGCACCGCGACGGCCATGTCTTCCATGTGAGCGCGAACGGGGTGTGGCTGACGAAGGCGGTACCGCCGCAGTACCTGCGAATTCCCGAGACGCACTGAGCTGCCTTCCGACATGATCGGTGGTATGGACCATCTCCCCACCACCGAGGCCGCTGTCACCGCGCTCCGGGCGATCGCCGCCGAGTACGCGCGTGAGATCGAGGTCACGCATGACATCGGCGCCGACCAGACATCCCGCCGCACCGCCGCGGGCGTCGGCGTCATCGCCGACCCGGACGGCTCCCTGCCTCATGAGGCATACGCCGAGTTCGGCGGCATTCCCCGGGTGAGCGTGCGGCTCTACCCGGACGACGACGCACTGATCAGCATCGAGGGCGTCGAGTGCCCCGACATCCCCCGCGACGACGTGCCCGCGTTCCTGCGCTCCGTCTTCGGCGGCCTCGCCTGGGTGAAGGCCCGCCGTTTCCCGCCCGGCCACTTCCTGATGGTGCCGCTGCCCGGCGGCCGTACCCACAAGGAGTACGTCGCGGTCGGCCTCAGCCCGTGGCTGAGCGGTCGGGTGCGATGACCGTCGGTGACCGTTTCACGTGAAACCCGTTCGGCCGCATACGCTCGAATCCATGAGTCTGCGTCTGAGTACCTTGATCCTCCCCCACCGCCGCTGGCACGAGGGAGGTCGCGCCACCTGGCAGCGCGCGGAGCAGCTCGGCTTCCACACCGCTTTCACCTACGACCACCTCTCCTGGCGCAGTTTCCGGGACGGCCCGTGGTTCGGTGCTGTGCCGACGCTGACCGCCGCCGCGGCCGCCACCGACCACCTCCGCCTGGGCACCCTGGTGACCTCGCCCAACTTCCGCCACCCGGTGACCCTCGCCAAGGAGCTGATCTCCCTCGACGACATCTCCGGCGGCCGGATCACGCTCGGCATCGGCGCGGGCGGTAACGGCTTCGACGCCACCGCGCTCGGCCAGGAGCCATGGGCCCCGCGCGAGCGCGCCGACCGGCTCGGTGAGTTCGTCCCGCTGCTGGACCGGCTGCTGACCGAGGACTCGGTGTCGTACGAGGGCGACTTCTACTCGGCCCACGAGGCGCGCAACATCCCGGGCTGTGTGCAGCGCCCCCGGCTGCCCTTCGCGGTGGCCGCGACCGGGCCGCGCGGGATACGGCTCGCCGCGCGGTACGGACAGGCGTGGGTGACCACCGGCGACCCCAAGCTGTATGCGGACGGCACGCCCGAGCAGTCGGTTCAGGCCATTCGCGGGCAGGCCGAGAAGCTGGCCGACGCGTGCGCCGAGATCGGCCGGGACACGGCCGGTCTCGACAAGATCCTGCTCACCGGTTTCACCCCGGACCGTGCCCGGCCGCTGGAGTCGCTCGACGCGTTCGTGGACTTCGCCGGACGCCACCGGGACCTGGGTTTCACCGAGATCGTCGTCCACTGGCCCATTGCCGGCACGGACTTCGCCGCGGACGAGAAGGTCTTCGAGCAGATCGCCATGGAGGCGTCCGCCCAACTGGACTGAGCCGATGGAGTGCGACGCTGCGGGTGAGGGCGGTAACCACTCACCTGTGCGGACTCCCGCACGACCGTGCGGGCATATGCGGGAGAATGGCGGGGTGACCTCAGCGACTCGACAGCCCGCGCCCCCGGCCCGCACCGTCCCGCCCCGGCTGATCGCCACCGACCTCGACGGCACTCTGCTGCGGGACGACAAGTCGGTGTCCCCGCGCACGGTCGCCGCCCTCGCGGCGGCCGAGGAGGCGGGCATCGAGGTCTTCTTCGTCACCGGCCGCCCGGCCCGCTGGATGGACGTCGTCAGCGGACACGTCCATGGACACGGCCTGGCGATCTGCGGCAACGGCGCCGCCGTGGTCGACCTGCACGGCGGCCCCGGCACGCACCGGTTCGTGAAGGTGCGGGAACTGGCCCGGGAGAACGCCCTCGACGCCGTACGGCTGCTGCGGCAGGCGGCGCCCGGCACGATGTACGCGGTCGAGCAGACGTACGGCTTCCACCAGGAGCCGGACTACCCGAAGCTGCACATGGAGATCCCCGACAGCCTCGTACCCGCCGAAGGGGTTCTCGCGCCGGACGGGCCCGGCGCCGACGAGCCGGTCCTCAAGATCCTCGCGTTCCACCCCGAGATGGAACCGGACGCGTTCCTCACCCTCGCCCGGCTCGCCATCGGCGACCGTGCCAACGTCACCCGCTCCAGCCCCAGCGCCCTGCTGGAGATCAGCGGCCCCGGCGTCTCCAAGGCCAGCACGCTCGCCCTGTGCTGCGCCGAGCGCGGCATCTCCCACGAGGAGGTCGTCGCCTTCGGGGACATGCCGAACGACGTCGAGATGCTGACCTGGGCGGGCCAGTCGTACGCGATGGGCAACGCACACCCGGATGTGCTCGCGGCCGCGTCGGGACGGACGGTAGCCAACAACGACGACGGTGTGGCGATCGTGATCGAGCGGATGCTGGCGGAACGGGCGTAGGCGCCACCACGGACGGAGACCCCACCCGCACCGCCCTGTCCGACCGGACAGCCCTGGTTCGCTAGCCGATCGGCACCCCTCGCGACGTCAGCCATGGCACCGGGTTGATCGCCGAGCCCGATTCCGGTGTGACCCGTACCTCGAAGTGCAGATGCGGTCCGGTGGAGTTGCCGCTCGTGCCCGACTGCCCGATCCACTGCCCGGTGGCAACGCGTTCCCCCTGGTCGACGGTGACGGCCGCGAGATGGGCGTAGTGGGTGTAGTAGCCGCCCTGGTGCTCGATCACGATCTCGATGCCGAACGGGCCACCGCACGACACCTTCACCACGCGGCCGGCGCCGACCGTGCGCACGGGCGTGCCGATCGGCACCGCGAAGTCCTGTCCGGTGTGCCGGTTCGCCCACCGTGAACCGCCGCTGCCGAACGACGCGGACAGCTCGTACCGCTCCACCGGCGCGACCCACGCGCGCGTGAGGTCCGTCGGAGGCTGGTCCAGCCGGACGGCACCGCGGCAGGAACCGGCAGCGACGGAGGCGTTCGCCTGGTCCTGCAACTGCCACCGCGCCGCTTCGAGCTTCTGCTCGATCCCCTGCTTCAGCTCGGCGAGCTCGGTGTTCCGCTTGTCCAGCGCCTGCCAGGCCGCGGCGGCCTTCGCCTCGTCCGCGGCGAGCCGTGCCTCGGCCCGGCGGCTCTTGGTGATGGCGTTGTTGACGGCGAGATCCGCCTGCCACACGGCGTGCTGACCGCGCATCAGCTCCTCCGGGTTGTCCGCCAGGATCATCTGCGCGGCGAGCGGCAGACCGCCGCCGTCACGGTACTGGGCCCGTGCGATACGGCCCAGGTCCCCGCGCATGACGGCGATATCCCGCCGCTCGCGGTCGAGGAGCTCCTCCAGCCGCTGCGCCCGCACGCGCTGCGCCTCGGCCTCGCTGCGCCCCGCCTCGTACTGCTGCGTGGCCAGGGCAGCGTCCTCATAGAGGCGCGCCACCTGGCCGCTGAGCCCGGAGTCGGTGCCGCCCTCGGTGCCGTCGCCGTCGCCCGCCGCGCCCGCCGGGCGGGCCATGAGCAGGGCGAGCGCACACAGCAGTACGGGAACGAGCAGCGGACGGCGGCGAAGTGATCGCATGTCAGCGATCGTGGCCCGCACCACGGTTCGCGGTCCTGTTCAAGGCGTACGGTTGGGGGAACCGTTGCTGCGGACGGGGCACACGCCCGACTGGTGCCGTGCGACGGGTTCGGCCGCCGGGGCCCCGGAGACCGCTAGCGCGCCCCCGCCAGCAGCTCCGCCTCCGCCTCCCGCTCCAGCATCGTCCGCAGGGGCCCGTCGACGGCGGCCAGCTCGGCGTAGGAGCCCTGCTGCACCACCCGCCCGTCGGTCAGCACGATCACCTCGTCCACCGCCGCCAGTCCGGCCAGCCGGTGGGTGATGAGCAGGGTTGTACGGCCCTCGGTGGCGGCCAGCAGATCGGCGGTGAGCGCGTCGGCCGTCGGCAGGTCGAGGTGTTCGGCGGGCTCGTCGAGCACGAGAACGGGAAAGTCCGCGAGCAGCGCACGGGCGAGCGCAAGCCGCTGCCGCTGTCCGCCCGACAGCCGTGCCCCGTACTCGCCGACCAGGGTGTCGAGGCCGTCGGGCAGGCTGTCGGCCCAGTCGAGCAGCCGGGCCCGTGCGAGCGCGTCGCGCAACTCGCCCTCGGTGGCGCTCTTCCTGGCGAGGAGGAGGTTCTCGCGCACCGAGCTGTCGAAGAGGTGCGCGTCCTGCGCGCACAGCCCCACCAGCCGCCGTACGGCGTCGCCGTCCAGGGCGTGAGCGTCCACGCCGCCCAGGGTGTACGAGCCCGCGTCCGCGTCCAGGAAGCGCAGCAGCACCTGCGCGAGCGTCGTCTTGCCGGAGCCCGAGGGACCGACCACGGCGATCCGCCGGCCTTCCTCCAGCTTGAGGTCGAGTCCGGACAGGGTGTTCCGCTGCTGCCCCGCGTGGCGGGCGGCCAGACCCTCGACGACGACCGGGAACGGCGACACGGGCGCCTGCCGCGGCAGCTCCGGCTCCCGTACGGGTTCGGGGGCGTCCAGCACCTCGAACACGCGCTCCGCGCTTCTGCGCACCCGCTGCCGGTACTGGACGGCCGACGGCAGCCCGAGCACGGCTTCGAACGCGGCCAGCGGGGTGAGGACGACGACGGCCATGGCCACGCCGCTGAGCCGTCCGGCAGCGACCGCCTGGGCACCGAGGAGGGCGCTCACGGCGACGGTCAGGCCGGAGAGCAGAGCGGTGAGTCCGTCCCCGAGCGCGGTGGCGGTGGCGGTCCGCGAGGCGATCCGGGTGAGGGTGCCGTCGGCCCGCCGCGCCTCGCAGGTCCGTGCGGGCAGGGCGCCGGCGACGGCCAGTTCCGCGGTGCCGGTGAGCAGATCGGTCACGCGCGTCGCCAGCACTCCACGGGCGGGCGCCAGTCTGCGTTCGGCCCGCCGCGCCACCGTACCGGTCACCAGCGGGACTCCGGCCCCGGCCGCCAGCAGCCCGGCCGCGAGCGCGGCTCCCGCCTCGGGCAGCAGCCAGGCCGTGAAGGCGACGGACGCGGCGGAGACGACGACCGCGGAACCGGCGGGCAGCAGCCAGCGCAGCCAGTAGTCCTGGAGGGCGTCCACGTCGGCGACGAGCCGGGAGAGCAGATCTCCTCGACGGGTTCTGCGCAGTCCGGCGGGCGCCAGCCGCTCCAGCCGGCGGAACACCGCGACCCGGGTGTCGGCCAGCATCCGCAGTACGGCGTCGTGCGACACCAGCCGCTCGCCGTACCGGAAGACGGCCCGCCCGATCCCGAAGGCCCGCGTCGCCGTCACGGCCACCATCAGATACAGCACGGGCGGCTGCTGCGAGGCGCGCGAGATGAGCCAGCCGGAGGTGGCCATGAGGCCGACCGCACTGCCGAGGGCGAGGCTCCCGAGCAGCAGGGCGAGGGCCAAGCGCCCGCGGCGGGCGCCGGACAGGGCGCGGACCCGGGCGAGCACGCCGACGGCAGTCGTCGTAAGGTCCGTCTCCGGTTCGGCAGGGGTGGTCGTGACGGGCTCGGCCCTGACGTGTTCTGCCTGAGGCCCCTTGGTTGCGGCTTGGGCGCGCGCACGCTCCTCGGGCTGGGCCGGCCGGGCCACGCTGCCCGGGGCCTCCAGCCGTACGACCCGGTCCGCCACACCCAGCAGCGCCGGCCGATGCACCACCAGCAGCACCGTCCGCCCGACGGCCAGCCGGCGTATCGCCTCCACGATCTCGGCTTCGGTGGCCCCGTCCAGGGCGGCCGTCGGCTCGTCCAGCAGGAGCACGGGCCGGTCCGCGAGGAACGCCCGGGCCAGCGCGAGCCGCTGACGCTGGCCCGCGGACAGTCCGGCCCCGTCCTCGCCGAGCAGGGTGTCGGGCCCCTGGGACAGTGCGTCCACGAACTCCAGCGCCCCCGCGTCCGCGAGCGCCCGCCGTACCTCTGCCTCGTCCGCGTCGGGCCGGGCGAGCCGCACGTTCTCGGTGATCGTCCCCGCGAACAGGTGCGGTCGCTGCGGCACCCAGGCGATCCGCGAACGCCACTGCTCCAGATCGACGTCGGCGAGATCGGCTCCCCCCGCCAGGACCCGCCCCGAACTCGGCCGTACGAACCCCAGAAGCACGTTCAGCAGCGTCGACTTACCCGCACCGCTCGGCCCGACGAGCGCCACGGTCTCGCCCGGCTCGACGCAGAAGGACACGTCCGACAGGGCGTCCCCGGACCTGCCGGGGTAGCGGACCGTGACCCGCTCGACGGTGAGGGGACCCGCCGGCACGGCGCCGGTCCCCGACTCCGGAACCGGCGTCTGAAGGACCGAGAAGATCTCCTCCGCCGCGGCGAGCCCCTCCGCCGCCGCGTGGTACTGCGTCCCCACCTGACGCAGCGGCAGATAGGCCTCCGGCGCCAGCACCAGGATGACCAGGCCGATGTACAGGTCCATCTCGCCGTGGACCAGCCGCATGCCGATCGTCACGGCGACCAGGGCCACCGAGAGCGTGGAGAGCAGCTCCAGCGCGAAGGAGGAGAGGAAGGCGATCCGCAGGGTGCGCATGGTCGCCTGCCGGTACTCGCCGGTGATCCGCCGGATCGACTCGGCCTGCGCCTTGGCCCGTCCGAACACCTTCAGGGTCGTGAGGCCCGCGACCACATCGAGGAAGTGCCCCGACAGCCGGGACAGCAGCCGCCACTGGCGGTCCATCCGGGACTGCGTGGCCCAGCCGATCAGCATCATGAAGACCGGAATGAGCGGCAGGGTTCCGGCGATGATGGCTGCCGAGATCCAGTCCTCAGTCACGATCCGCGCCAGCACCGCCACCGGGACGACCACCGCGAGTCCCAACTGCGGGAGATAGCGCGCGAAGTAGTCGTCGAGGGCGTCGACTCCCCGTGTGGCGAGGGCGACGAGTGATCCGGTCCGCTGCCCGCTCAGCCAGCCGGGGCCGAGCGCCACCGCCCGCTCCAGCAGCCGCCCTCGTAGCTCCGACTTCACCGCCGCACTCGCCCGGTGGGCGGCGAGCTCGGTGAGCCAGGACACCAGGGCGCGGCCGAGCGCGACGGCGGCCAACAGCAGCAGGGGAGTGCGGAGTTCGGAGACCGACATCCCGTGCTGGAACGCGCCGACCACCGCCTCGGCGATGAGCATCGCCTGCGCGATGACCAGTCCCGCACCGACGGCGCCCAGGCCGACGACTGCCGCCAGGAAGAGGCGGGTGGCCCGGGCGTATCGCAGCAGACGCGGATCGATCGGTTTCACGTGAAACACACCTCAGTGCGCGGCATCGGCGATGTGCTGAGTGCCGATCCGCTTCCGGAACACCCAGTAGGTCCAGCCCTGGTAGAGCAGGACGATCGGTGTGGCGATCGCCGCGCACCAGGTCATGATCTTCAGGGTGTACGGGCTCGACGAGGCGTTGGTGACCGTGAGGCTCCAGTCCTCGTTGAGCGAGGACGGCATGACGTTCGGGAAGAGCGTCAGGAAGAGCATGGCCACGGCGGCCACGATGGTGACGCCGGACAGGGCGAATGACCAGCCCTCACGACCGGCCTGGTTCGCCACCAGTGCCGCGACCAGGGCGGCGACGGCCACGACGAGTGCGACGAGACTCGCGCCGTCACCGCTGTCGATCTGCGTCCACAGCAGGAAGACCAGCGCCGACACGGCCGTGGCGAGACCGACACGCAGCGCCAGCTTCCGGGCCCGTTCCCGGATGTCCCCGACCGTCTTGAGCGCCGTGAACACCGCGCCGTGGAAGGTGAAGAGCGTCAGGGTCACCAGTCCGCCGAGAAGGGCGTACGGGTTGAGCAGGTCCCAGAAGGTGCCGACGTACTCCAGGTCCCGGTCGATCTTCACGCCCCGCACGATATTGCCGAAGGCCACGCCCCACAGGAACGCCGGGATCAGCGAGGTCCAGAAGATCGCGGTCTCCCAGTTGCGCTGCCAGCTCTCCTCGGTCCGCTTCGCCCGGTACTCGAAAGCGACGCCCCGGACGATCAGGCAGATCAGGATGATCAGCAGGGGCAGATAGAAGCCGGAGAAGAGGGTGGCGTACCACTCGGGGAAGGCGGCGAAGGTCGCGCCACCCGCTGTGAGCAGCCACACCTCGTTGCCGTCCCAGACGGGACCGATGGTGTTGATCAGCACCCGCTTCTCGGCCCGGTCGCGGGCGAGCAGCCTGGTGAGGATGCCGACCCCGAAGTCGAAGCCCTCCAGGAAGAAGTAGCCGGTCCACAGGACGGCGATGAGGACGAACCAGACGTCGTGAAGTTCCATGGCTGTGCAGCTCCCTCGGCCTAGTACGAGAAGGCCATCGGCTTGTCGGCGTCACGGGAGTCGCCGCCGATCTTCGTGGGCGGGTTGAGGTCGGCCTCGGTGAGCTCGGGCGGGCCGGCCTTGACGTACTTCACCAGCAGCTTGACCTCGACGACGGCAAGGATGGCGTAGAGGGCGGTGAAGACGATCATCGAGGTGAGGACCTCGCCCGTGGAGACCCCGGGGGAGACCGCGTCGCGGGTCTGGAGGACGCCGTAGACGACCCATGGCTGACGGCCCATCTCGGTGAAGATCCAGCCCCAGGAGTTGGCGATCAGCGGGAAGGCCAGAGTCCAGATCGCTGCCAGCCAGTACAGCCTGGTGAGCTGGGGGCTGAGCGCCTTGTTCCGGAAGAGGACCAGGTGCGGCACCTCGTCGTCTCCGACGCGCAGGTGCTGCGGCAGCATGAACTTCTTCCGCGTGAGCCACAGGCCGGCCACACCGAGGGCGAGGGACGCCATGCCGAAGCCGATCATCCAGCGGAAGCCCCAGTAGGCGACGGGGATATTGGGCCGGTAGTCGCCGGGCCCGAACTGCTCCTGCTCGGCCTTGTTGACGTCGTTGATGCCGGGGACGTACGAACTGAAGTCGTCCTTGGCGAGGAAGGACAGCAGTCCCGGGATCTCTATGGCGACCTTGTTGTGGCCCTTGTCGACATCGCCGTAGGCGAAGACGGAGAAGGGCGCGGGCGCCTCGCCGTCCCACAGCGCCTCGGCGGCGGCCATCTTCATCGGCTGCTGCTCGAACATGATCTTGCCGAGCACGTCGCCGCTCACGGCGGTCAGCAGACCGCCGACGGCGACGGTGACCAGGCCGAGCCGCAGCGAGGTCTTCATCTCGCGGATGTGCTTCTTGCGCAGCAGGTGGTAGGCGGAGATGCCGACCATGAAGGCACCGCCGGTGAGGAAGGCGGCCGAGAGCGTGTGGAAGACCTGGGCGAGGGTGGTGTTCTGGGTCAGCACCAGCCAGAAGTCGGTGAGCTCGGCCCGGCCCTTCGCCTCGTTGATCTTGTAGCCGACCGGGTGCTGCATCCATGAGTTCGCGGCGAGGATGAAGTACGCGGACAGGATCGTGCCGATCGAGACCATCCAGATGCAGGCGAGGTGGATCTTCTTCGGCAGCCGATCCCAACCGAAGATCCACAGGCCGATGAAGGTGGACTCGAAGAAGAAGGCAATCAGGGCCTCGAAGGCCAGCGGGGCTCCGAAGATGTCGCCGACGAAGCGGGAGTAGTCCGACCAGTTCATACCGAACTGAAACTCCTGCACGATGCCGGTGACGACGCCCATCGCGATATTGATCAGGAAGAGCTTGCCCCAGAACTTGGTGGCTCTGAGGTACTTCTCGTTCTCCGTGCGCACCCAGGCGGTCTGCAGCCCGGCCGTGAGGGCGGCGAGCGAGATCGTCAGGGGGACGAACAGGAAGTGGTAGACGGTGGTGATCCCGAACTGCCAGCGCGCCAGGGTCTCCGGCGCCAAAGCCAATTCCACGTCGTCAGTCTCCTTGCCTCGCAGTGCCCCACACGAGCAGTTTGTTCCCTGTGTCACACGGATCGAGGGAGCATATCGGGACACGCTTGTGAACGCGTTCACATTCACAAGCAATTATGACGCATGCCCGCTCGAGACGGCAGAGGCGGGGGGTCCCCAGTGCGACCCACCCGCCTCATCAGGCATGGACCCGTCGGCATCAGGCATGGACCGATCGGCCCCTTGACCCCGTGCCGACGCCTACCCCCATACCTACGCCTGCGCCGGCGGAAGCTCCTTGCGGAAGGTCTCCGCGGCCTTCAGGAAGATGTCGTTCGCCTCGGTCTCCCCGACCGTGACCCGCACACCCTCGCCCGGGAAAGGCCGCACGACCGCGCCCGCCCGCTCACACGCGGCGGCGAAGGCGACCGTCTGGTCCCCCAGCCGCAGCCACACGAAGTTCGCCTGTGTCTCGGGGACGGTCCAGCCCTGCGCACGCAGCCCGTCGATCACACGCGTGCGCTCGCACACCAACGAGCCGACCCGGCCGAGCAGTTCGTCCTCGGCGCGCAGGGAGGCGATGGCCGCGTCCTGGGCGAGCTGACTCACGCCGAAGGGCACGGCCGTCTTGCGCAGCGCCGCCGCCACCGGCTCATGGGCGATCGCGAACCCGACCCGCAGGCCGGCGAGACCGTACGCCTTGGAGAACGTCCGCAGGACGCAGACGTTCGGCCGGTCCCGGTACAGCGTCACACCGTCCGGCACCTCCACATCGCGGATGAACTCGCGGTACGCCTCGTCCAGCACCACCAGCACATCGCCGGGCACCCGGTCGAGGAACCGTTCCAGCTCGGCCCGCCGGAGGACCGTTCCCGTCGGGTTGTTGGGGTTGCAGACGAAGATCAGCCGGGTCCGGTCGGTGATCGCGTCCGCCATCGCGTTCAGGTCGTGCACATCACCCGGCGTCAGCGGCACCTGCACCGGAGTCGCGCCGCTGATCCGCGTGATGATCGGGTACGCCTCGAAGGACCGCCAGGCGTAGATCACCTCGTCGCCGGGTCCGGACGTCGCCTGCACCAGCTGCTGGGCGACACCGACCGAGCCGGTGCCGGTCGCCAGATGGGACAGGGGCACCCCGAAACGCTCGGACAGCTCGTTCATCAGGCCCGTGCACGCCATGTCCGGGTAGCGGTTGAACGACGAGGCGGCGGCCGTCACGCTCTCCATCACGCCCGGCAGCGGCGGATAGGGGTTCTCGTTGGACGACAGCTTGTACGCGACCGGGCCGCCCGCCGCGGCCGGCTTGCCCGGCTTGTAGGTGGGGATACCCTCCAGCTCGGCGCGCAGCTTGGGGCTCGTCTCGCTCACCGCAGTCCTCCTCGCGACCACCGGCGGACCGTCCCACCACCGGCTTTCCAATACTGCTCACCTTATGAGGATTCGGCCCCGCTGCGTACAGGTGAGGGCGACCTCCCTTCGGCGGGAGATCGGCGGGACGTCGGCGCGGGGTCGGCGGGAGGCTGTCGCGAGGCAAGGTGGCCGGAGGCTGCCGCGAGGCCGGCACGGAGCCGGCGGGACCGAACCTCATCCGTCACAGCCGCATCAGGGGCATCACCCCACGAAGCCCTACGAATCGGGGGGCGCGGCCACATATATCTACGCGCCGGTGGCTCACGCCGTGGCGCGCATCCCTCGTGAAGGTGAGTTGAGACCTCTTCGAAACATCGGGGGCTTGGCAGGCCGGTGCGCGCCGACACGTAACGTCCTGCCATGGAATCCCCCAACTCCCTTGCTTTCCAAGGAAATTGATACCCAACGGCCATGCAGAAACGTGCCTGTCAATGCGTGCATATGCGTCCGCCCTACCCCACCTGATGAGCCCTACTATCGGCTCGCCATGACAGCAGCAGGGAAGCACCAGGTGAGCCGCGCGGATACCTCACGCCGAGGCAGCCGGCCGGGCCGGGCGGGCATCAGGGACGTGGCCGCCGCCGCCGGAGTCTCCATCACGACCGTCTCCGACGCCCTCAACGGCAAGGGCCGGCTCCCGGACGCCACCCGACGCCATGTCCGCGAAGTCGCCGACCGGCTGGGCTATCGCCCCTCGGCCGCCGCACGCACACTCCGTACCGGCAAGTCCGGCCTCATCGGCCTGACGGTGACGACGTACGGGGATGAACCTTTCACCTTCACCGAGTTCGCGTACTTCGCCGAGATGGCACGGGCCGCCACCTCCGCCGCGCTCGCCCGCGGCTACGCCCTCGTCATCCTCCCGGCGACCTCCCGCCACGACGTGTGGTCGAACGTCGCGCTCGACGGGACCGTGGTCATCGACCCGTCCGACCAGGACCCGGTCGTCAGCGAACTGGTCCGGCAGGGCTTACCGGTCGTCTCCGACGGCCGCCCGGCCGGCGCCCTCCCGGTCACCGCCTGGGTGGACAACGACCACGAGGCCGCCGTACTCGGCATCCTCGACCACCTGGCCGACGCCGGCGCCCGCCGCATCGGCCTGCTGACCGGGACCACGACCGACACGTACACCCATCTGTCGACCACCGCGTACCTGCGCTGGTGCGAGCGCGTGGGCCAGGCTCCGGTGTACGAGGCCTATCCGGCACACGACCCGTGCGCGGGCGCCGTCGCCGCCGACCGGCTGCTCGCCCGTCCCGACCGGCCCGACGCCGTGTACGGCCTGTTCGATCCGAACGGCACCGATCTGCTCGCCGCCGCCCGCCGTTACGGGCTGCGCGTCCCCGACGATCTGCTGCTGGTGTGCTGCAGCGAGTCGACCGTGTACGCCAACACCGAGCCGCCCATCACGACGCTCTCCCTGAAGCCGCGCCGTATCGGCACCGCGGTGGTCCAGCTCCTCATCGACGCCATCGAGGGGGTCGAATCGGACCATCCGGTCGAGCAGGTGATACCGACCGAGCTGATCGTGCGTACCTCATCCCAGCGACGCCCACCGCGTACGACCGTCAGCCCACCGCGATCGCACGGCTAGGGCCCCGGTCCCGTCCCGGCGGATGAGGTCGCAGGGCCCCGCCCCGTGTCTGCGCAGGATCCGCCGGACAGACAGGGGGCCCTGAGGCCTTTCGTCCGGGCCGGGTCGGCTCCACACCACCGGACCTTTCGGCCGAGCCGAGCGCGGGAGGCGTTGGGGCAGCGTTCAGCTGAGCGAGCCAGGCCCCACGCCCCCCGGCAGGATCCGGAAGACAGTCCCGAGGAGTGGATCATGGTTGACCCCGCGGCGGCAGAAGCCCTGCCCAACCGGGGCGAAAGCCGCGTTGAAGTGGAGTCCTGCTCTGATTCACTACCCCTGGGTCATCACATGTAGCGATCCGCATTCCTATGATGGGCCCACGACACCGCGGGCCGCTGCGACCAGGCAGTCCGACGCGGTGCAGTTGCGGCGCAATGGTGGAGGGGTCGATGACTCAGGGGGCCGGTCAGGGACCCGAAGTGGAGCGGACGGCGACGTTGCGCGACTTCCGGGTACCGGCATACGTCCACGAGGCCGGACCGCATCCCCCCGACGCGCACGCCGACGAGGCCGTCAGACCCGTAGAGGCGCCGGTGGACCATCCTGAGGGCTACACACCCACGCAGCGCGATCTGCCCGTGATCAACCGTGGTGACACGCTTCAGGTGACGGTCGACCCGGCGTCCGTGCCGGCCCCGCAGTCCACCGCGGGCCCCGGCCCCCTGTACGTCGTCGGTGATGTACACGGCTACCTCGACGAACTGGTGGCCGCCCTTCAGGAGAAGGGCCTCATCGACTCCGAGGGGAACTGGTGCGCGGGCACGGCCAGGCTGTGGTTCCTCGGCGACTTCACCGATCGCGGACCCGACGGCATCGGCGTTATCGACCTCGTGATGCGGCTGTCCGCCGAGGCCGCCGCGGCCGGCGGCTACTGCAAGGCCCTGATGGGCAACCACGAACTGCTGCTGATCGGCGCCAAACGCTTCGGCGACACACCGGTCAACTCCGGCGCGGGGACGGCCACCTTCCAGGCGGCCTGGCTGCTCAACGGCGGCCAGAAGACCGACATGGACCGGCTGCAGGACCACCATCTCCAGTGGATGGCCCGCCTCGACGCCGTCGAGGAGGTCGACGGACACCTGCTCGTCCACTCGGACACCACCGCCTACCTCGACTACGGCGACTCGATCGAAGCGGTCAACGACACGGTCCGCGAGACCCTCACACGCAATGACGCGGACGAGGTGTGGGACCTGTTCCGCAAGTTCACCAAGCGTTTCTCGTTCCGCGACGAGGGCGGAGCCGACGCCGTGCGCTCCCTGCTGGATACGTACGGCGGCACCCGCATCGTTCACGGCCACAGCCCCATTCCGTACCTGCTCGGCGAAGTCGGCTCCGAGGAGGGCGAGGACAGCGGCGACCCCGTCGTCGAAGGACCGCACGTCTACGCCGACGGACTCGCCATCGCGATGGACGGCGGGGTGACCATGGCCGGAAAGCTGCTGGTCCAGCAACTTCCGCTGGACATCTGAACGTTCACGGGGCAGGCATCCCCACAGGGCGGACTCATGGGCGACGGGCCGGACCGGGGCCAATTTCTGCAAACCCCCTGTCACCGCGTGCCGTCGCCGCTCTACCATCGCCTTATCCGTAGCAGGCTCCCCTCCGTTTCTGCCCGACGGCTCGTCGCCATGCCGAGTCCCAAGCCCTACGGAGCATCGGGGGATGCACATGAACAGCGTTCCGCAGCACCTGCTGAACGAGGACCGCCAGGAATACGAGCGGATCCTCGATGAGGCGCTGCGCTCCGCACCACACCGCCCGGAACTTGCCGCTGTCGGACAGCGGCTCAACCCCGAACAGCTGCGCACCATGGCGCTCAACGCCACCGCACTCATCACGGCGGCCGCGGCGACCGAGTACCAGCACTACGTGAAGGTCCGCGAGGAACTGCGCCAGCCGGCGCCGTCCACCCCGTCGTCGTCCGTCCGCGAAACCGGCTCCGTGGAGCCGGGCGCGGGCACGATGGGGCTCGCCACCACCATGGGGGAGGTCGCCGAGACCGCCGGCGCCGGCGCGGGCGCCGTCGCCGTCGTCGCGGTGCTGGCCCCCGTCCTCGCCGGAACCGCCGCGGCGATATTCCTGCTCGTCGGCTACGTCCTGAGGATGCTCGACCCCGAGCAGGCGTTCGCCCGGACCATGCTCACCACCGGCTGGGTGTTCGGCGCCGTGACCGCGGCCGCGATCCTCGTCGCCGCCGTCGGACTGCTGCTCACGGCCCTGCGCAACCGGCCCTCGCTCGCCACCGGACCGTACGGCGAGATGAGCGAGGAGGTCGCCCGGGCCAGGGAAGTCTGGCGCGAAGCCCTGCTGGAGCGCGGCATCCTGCCCTTCCTGCGCGAAGCACTGGCCGATCCCGGCACCGCCGCGCTGCGCCGCACGGCACCGCCGGCCCCGACCAGCCGCATCCCGCACCTCGGCTACGACCGCCCGGGCTTCACCAGCCCCGACGACGGTCCGGCCCCGGGCCCGCGTCCGAGCTTCACGAGCCCGGACTACACCAGCCCGGACTTCGGAGGGCCGGAACACCAGCCGGAGTAACCCCTCGGCTTGCGCCCCCACGGGGTGCGCAAGCCGAACACCCGGCCACCGGCCCGGCCCCACCGACTCGGGGTCAGTCCGCGATGGGCAGATACAGCCGGCTCCCGCTCGCCGCGAACTCCGTCGACTTCTGGAGCATCCCCTCAGCGATCTCCTCGGGCGAGGCCCCCTCAGCAACTGCACCACCGAACCGCTCTGTGATGCTGTGGCTGATCTTCATGCTGCAGAACTTCGGCCCGCACATCGAGCAGAAGTGGGCCGTCTTGGCCGGTTCGGCGGGCAGGGTCTCGTCGTGGAACTCCCGTGCCGTGTCCGGGTCGAGGGCGAGGTTGAACTGGTCCTCCCACCGGAACTCGAAGCGGGCGTCGGACAGTGCGTCGTCCCACTCCTGGGCACCTGGGTGCCCCTTGGCGAGGTCGGCCGCGTGGGCGGCGATCTTGTAGGTGATGACGCCGGTCTTGACGTCGTCGCGGTTGGGCAGTCCCAGGTGCTCCTTGGGCGTGACGTAGCAGAGCATGGCCGTGCCCCACCAGGCGATCATCGCGGCGCCGATGCCGGATGTGATGTGGTCGTACGCGGGCGCGACGTCCGTCGTCAGCGGGCCGAGCGTATAGAACGGAGCTTCATCACAGATCTCCTGCTGAAGGTCGATGTTCTCCTTGATCTTGTGCATCGGGACATGGCCGGGGCCCTCGATCATGGTCTGAACGTTGAAACGCTTGGCGATCCGGTTGAGCTCCCCGAGCGTGCGCAACTCCGCGAACTGCGCCTCGTCGTTGGCGTCCGCGATCGAGCCCGGCCGGAGGCCGTCGCCCAGCGAGTAGGTGACGTCGTAGGCGGCGAGGATCTCGCAGAGTTCCTCGAAGTTTTCGTACAGGAAGCTCTCCTTGTGGTGCGCGAGGCACCACGCGGCCATGATCGAGCCGCCGCGGGAGACGATGCCGGTCTTGCGGTGGGCGGTGAGCGGCACATACGGCAGCCGTACTCCCGCGTGCACCGTCATGTAGTCCACGCCCTGCTCGGCCTGCTCGATGACCGTGTCCTTGTAGATCTCCCAGGTCAGCTCCTCGGCGCGGCCGTCGACCTTCTCCAGCGCCTGATAGAGCGGCACGGTGCCGATCGGCACGGGGGAGTTGCGCAGCACCCATTCGCGGGTGGTGTGGATATTGCGGCCGGTGGACAGGTCCATCACCGTGTCGGCTCCCCAGCGGGTCGCCCAGGTCATCTTGTCCACCTCCTCCTCGATGGAGGAGGTGACCGCCGAGTTGCCGATATTGGCGTTGACCTTCACCAGGAACCGCTTGCCGATGATCATCGGCTCGATCTCCGGGTGATTGACGTTGGCGGGCAACACCGCACGGCCCGCCGCGATCTCCTCGCGGACCACCTCGGGCGCCACGTTCTCCCGGATGGCCACGTACTCCATCTCCGGTGTGATCTCGCCGGCGCGCGCGTACGCGAGTTGGGTGACCGCCTTGCCGTCACGGCCGCGGCGGGGCTGGCGAGGGCGGCCCGGGAAGACCGCGTCGAGGTTGCGCAGGCCGCCTCGCGGAGAGGTGTGCTTGATGCCGTCGTCCTCGGGGCGGACCGGACGGCCCGCGTACTCCTCGGTGTCACCGCGGGTGATGATCCAGTTCTCCCGCAGTGGTGGCAGTCCCCTGCGGACGTCCGTGTCCACGAGAGGATCCGTATACGGGCCCGAGGTGTCGTACAACGTGACCGACTGCCCGTTGGTGAGGTGCACCTGGCGGACCGGCACCCGCAGATCGGGGCGCGAGCCCTCGACATACGCCTTGTGCCAGCCGATGGACGGTTCCTGCATGGAGGCAGGCGTGCGTGCGTCCTTGTTGGTCATGAGACCTACTCCCTACGCCGGCATTACCCGGTAACAGGTTCGGCGGTCGACGCAGCGGTTTCCGTCTGCCGATGTTTCATGTGAAACATCGCTGGGACGGAGGTCAGCGCCCTCTCAGCCCGGTGCTCCGAGCTCCCGCGTGTGCAAAGGTGACCCCACGCTAGCGTCCTTTGTGGCGCGGTGAACAGTGGGCCCTTGACGTTCTTGCGATGATCGGGCGGTGACCACGACGCATCAGCCCCCGTACCCACCGCCCGAGCGGCCCCGCAGGCCCGGGGCGGGCAACGGCAACGGCTTCGGAGACGGCAGTGGTTTTGACTCCGGGCACGGCTTCGACGACGGGCACGGTGCCGGCGGCCGTGGCCTTGGTCCTGGCCATGGGCAGGGGCAGGGGCAGGGGCACAGTGCTGACAGGCGTGAGCCTGACCACCGGCCCGGTAATGTGCACGGCCACGGACAGGGATCGGGTGGCGGCCACGGCCACAGCCACGGACCGGCCGCGCCGGTCTCCAGGCACCTGCGCAAGATCATCGCCGCGATCCTCATTCCGTTCGCCGCGGCGGTGGTGGTCGGCCTCGTGGTGATGTGGCCCGGCGGTGCCCCGGCGCACGAGCGCACCGGTGTCGGCTTCGACCGGCAGACCCAGCAGGCCACGGTCACCGAGGTGGTGAGCGTCAGCTGCAAGTCGGTGAACGCCTTCGGGGGCACGCCGACCGGCGACACGTCCACCGCCGAGGGTTCGTCCGCACAACAGCAGGCGAACGGCACCTGCAAGAAGGCCACGATCCGGGTCGACACGGGCAAGGACAAGGGCCGTACGTTCACGGAGATCGTCCAGCCCGACCAGTCACGGCAGTTGGACGAGGGCGAGAAGGTCGTGGTCGCCTACGAGCCCTCCGCGCCCAAGGAGCTGCAGTACTCGGTCACCGATGTGAACCGCCGGATTCCGATGACCGTGCTCGTCGGCATCTTCGCGCTCGCCGTCGTGGTGGTGGGCCGGATGCGCGGCGTCATGGCGCTGGTGGCGCTGGCGATCAGCTTCCTGGTGCTGAACTTCTTCATCCTGCCCGCGATCCTGGAGGGCTCCAATCCGCTGGTCGTGGCCGTGGTGGGGTCGAGCGCCATCATGCTGATCGCGCTCTACATGTGTCACGGTCTGTCGGCCCGTACGTCGGTTGCGGTGCTCGGCACGCTCATCTCACTGGTACTGATCGGCATTCTGGGCTCGGTGTTCATCGGGTGGGCCGCGCTGACCGGCAACACCGAGGACAACACCGGGCTGATCCACGGCCTGTATCCGTCGATCGACATGAGCGGTCTGCTGCTCGCCGGCATCATCATCGGTTCGCTCGGTGTCCTCGACGATGTGACGGTCACGCAGACGTCCGCGGTCTGGGAGCTGCACGAGGCCAATCCGACGATGGGGCGGCGCGGGCTGTACCGCGCGGGCATCCGCATCGGCCGCGACCACATCGCGTCCGTCGTCAACACGCTCGTCCTCGCCTACGCGGGCGCCGCGCTGCCGCTGCTGCTGCTCTTCTCCATCGCCCAGAGCAGCGTGGGGTCCGTCGCCAACAGCGAGCTCGTCGCGGAGGAGATCGTGCGCACGCTGGTCGGTTCGATCGGCCTGGTCGCCTCGGTGCCGGTCACGACGCTGCTCGCGGCCGTGATGGTCTCGGCCGACCGTCCGGGCCAGGTGACGGTGGCGGCCGAACTCCACCCGGCGCCGGCGCGGGGCAGGGGGCGGCGGCGCAAGCGGTGAGGCGCCGACCGCTTTGGCCGCCCCCTGACGCAGAAGCGTTACTGCTCAACCCCCGTACCGAGGACAGGCCTGCCGCCGCCCGCCCGGCCGTGAGATCTCAGCCCGCGCTCTGCTCCTCCGCCAGGATGCGGTCCAGCGCCTCGTCGAGGTGGGCGTCGAAGTCGCCGAGCGCCCCTTCCTGGCCCAGCGGCACCAGCTTGTCGGTGCGGTCCAGGAAGGCGATGAGCGGGGCGGTCGACGAGCGGAACAGCGCGTGGTCGCCGCCGACCTGAAGCCGGATCAGAACGTCGCTCAGCGACTCGGGATCCGCGGGCGAGACGCGCACATCCCCCTCCCCGCACGGCCGGCCCACTCCGTCGATCAGCAGTTCACGCCCGAAGGCCCAGGTCACCGGGGCGTCGCCGGGCAAATGGAAGGTCAGCCGGACGGCATAGGGATCGCACGTCTCGTAGCGCAGTTCCACCGGGATGCGGAAGGAGAGCTCCTCGGACACGAGAAAGCTCATCATGACCTCTGCCTGTACGGACTCGCGCATCGCCTACCCCGTCATTTGCCGTCGACTGGCCGGGAATGAATCTCTGACACTGAGGGCATCTTGCTGAACGTACACGGCAGATCACAAGGAGTGAGTTTTCAGATACTGATAGAGATCGCGAGCGACCCGAGAAAACAGCTGATCTCGTGCTGCAACTGCTGTGCCGCGGGGAGCAGTTGGTCGGCCTGGTGAGCAGGCAGGGAGATGGCGATCGTGGCCGCCGTGGTACCCACCGTGACCGGGATCGCCGCACACACCGTCCCCAGCGCGTACTCCTGACGCTCGGTCACCGGTTCCATGCGCCGCACCCGCTCCAGGCGCCGGAGCAGGGTGTGGTCGTCACGCACCGTGTACGGGGTGAGCGAGCGCACCGGGTGGCGATCGAGGTGATCGCGGCGAGCGTCCTCGTCCAACTGGGCGAGCAGGCACTGACCGACGGCGTGTGCGTGTCCGGTCTCGCGGAAGTCGGCCCATTCCTCGACGGCCGGACTGCCCGGGGAGTCCGAGACACACATGACCTCGATCTCACCGTCGCGGTACATCGCGTAGTAGACGGGTACGCCGATCGCCTCGCGCCACTGCGCGAGGACGTCGGCCACCGTGCTGCGACGTTTCTGCTGGGCTCCGCTGCTGCCCAGACGCTCCGCCGCCTCACCGAGGAAGAACAGGCCCTTGTCACGGCGCAGATAGCCCTCGTGCACAAGGGTGCGCAGCAGGTGGTACGCCGTGGGGAGGGCCAGGCCCGTCTCACGGGCCAGTTGCTTGGCGGGGGCTCCGTGCTGGTGCTCGGCGACGCGTTCCAGCAGACGCATCGCCCGCTGCACGGAGCCGATGAGGGTGGCCGAGTTCGGTTGCCCGGGTGATGGGGCCGGATGCCGCTGGACCGGAGGTGCCGGCGGGTGCGGCCGCGCCGGGGGCGCGGGCTGCTCGGGCGGCCGGAGGCGGGTCCCCGGGGAGGGGACGGCGGACCGGGTGGTTGCTGGGCGTGCCTGGGTTTCCGTGGGTGCGGTGTCAACCGTGGCCAAGGGTCACTCCGAAACGCGAGGGGGCTGCCCGTGCGGGGGAACACGGGAGGGGTGTTGCGCCGCCCGCGGGGGTCGTCCCCGCGTCGAGTTCCGGACTCTAATCCCGCTCCACCGCTGGCAGACGGCCTGTCCGGGAAACTTCCCCCGCCCGAGGGAACCGGTGATTCCTGTTACCGGTCACCGGTCGCCCCAGGTGCTCACCAGTCGCTGCGCGACGAGGAGCTCGACGTGAACTTCCGTACCACGTAGACCAGTCCGGCGACCAGCGCGACGAAGATCAGCGCTTTGAAGAGCAGGCCGATGACGAAGCCGACGACGCTGGCTATCAGCCCACCGAACACGACCAGGGCGATGACCGGCACCGCCACCCACTTCACCCACCAGGGCAGTCCCGCGAAGATCTCCTTCATTGCCCTCGTCCTTACCTCTCCGCCCGTCGCAGTGCCGGGTTCGCTCGGTCCTGATTGATGTCCTGCACTCGATGCTAGGGCGGCGAGGGGGCCCGGCGGGGGCTTCGCAGCCCTTGTCCTCCCCTGACCGAACCCCTAGGGAACCCTGAGGCGGCGCATCAGCTCTCGGGGGGAGAGAACATCACCAGGACCCTCAGGTCCTCGCTGATGTGGTGGAACTTGTGGGCGACGCCTGCCGGTACGTACACCACGCTGCCGCGTGCCACCTGGGTGGTCTCCGGACCGACGGTGATCGCCGCACGGCCGCTGACGACGAAGTACACCTCGTCCTGGTTGTGCGGCTGCTGCGGGTCGTGCTCACCCGCGTTGAGTGCGTACAGGCCGACGGACATGTTCCGCTCCCGCAGGAACTGCAGGTAGGCGCCCTCGTTCGCGGCGCGCTCCGCCTCCAGCTCGTCCAACCGGAATGCCTTCATCGACTTCGTCCGCCCTCGCCCATACTCGTAACCGATCTCTTCTGCCACGATCAGACACATGAAGAATTTTGTAGTCAAGACGCTCGCCAACGCGGGCGCCCTCGCGGTCGCCGTATGGCTGCTCGACAAGATCACCCTGACCGGTGACAGCACGGGCAACAAGGTGGGCACGCTGATACTCGTCGCGCTGCTCTTCGGCCTGGTGAACTTCTTCGTCAAGCCGATCGTGAAGGTGCTGACCTTCCCGTTGTTCATCCTCACGCTCGGCCTGATCACCCTGGTGGTCAACGCGTTGATGCTGCTGCTCACCTCGTGGCTCGCCGACGAGTTCGACCTGAGCTTCCATGTCGAGGGCTTCTGGACCGCCGTGGTCGGCGGCCTGATCATCTCGGTCGTCTCCTGGGCGCTCAACGTCGTCCTGCCCGACGGGGACTGAGCAACGCCATGACCTACCGCGTCTGCTTCGTCTGCACCGGCAACATCTGCCGCTCTCCGATGGCCGAGTCCGTCTTCCGCGCCCGCGTCCGGGAGGCCGGACTGGACGAGCTGGTCGAGGTCGACAGCGCGGGTACGGGCGGCTGGCACGAGGGCGACGGCGCCGACCCGCGCACCGTCGCGGTCCTCGAGGACAACGGTTACGACAGCGCCCACACGGCCCGGCAGTTCCAGGCGTCCTGGTTCTCCCGCCTCGACCTCGTCGTCGCCCTCGACGCCGGCCACGTCAAGGCGCTGCGCCGCCTCGCGCCCGGCGGAGACGACGCGGACAAGATCCGGCTGCTTCGCTCCTACGACTCCGCCGCCGGCGACGATCTCGACGTGCCGGACCCGTACTACGGGGGCATGGACGGCTTCGAGGAGTGCCTTGAGATGGTGGAGGCGGCGAGCGAGGGGCTGCTCGCCGCGGTACGTGAACACGTGGAGGGACGAGTGGCATGAGCGGTACGGATACGCCGGGGCGGTGCGCCGGCGGCGGCGACGGCACGCGTGCGGTACGGGCCGGGCTGCCCGAGCCGGTCAAGCACGAACCGACCCTGCCCGGGCCGGTGTTCGCCGCCCACTTCCATCTGCCGGGCGACCCTACAGGCCCGTACACCTACGGCCGTGACGAGAACCCGACCTGGACCCTGCTGGAGCGCGCCGTCGGCGAGCTGGAGGCTCCCGGGCAGGACGGCACCGAGACCCTCGTGTTCGCCTCGGGCATGGCCGCGATCTCGTCGGTGCTCTTCTCGCAGCTGCGTGCCGGGGACACGGTCGTCCTGCCCAGCGACGGCTACCAGGTGCTGCCCCTGGTACGCGCCCAGCTGGAGGCGTACGGCATCGAGGTGCGCACCGCGCCGACCGGCGGCAACGCCCAGCTGGGCGTCCTCGACGGCGCGAAGCTGCTGTGGATCGAGAGCCCGTCGAATCCCGGCCTGGACGTGTGCGACATCCGCGGGCTCGTGGAGGCGGCACACACGCGTGGTGCGCTGGTGGCCGTCGACAACACCCTCGCGACCCCGCTCGGGCAGCGTCCGCTGGAGCTCGGCGCCGACTTCTCCGTGGCCAGCGGTACCAAGCAGCTCACCGGGCACGGCGACCTCCTCCTGGGATACGTGACCGGCCGCGACGCCGCGACCATGACCGCCGTACGACGCTGGCGGAAGATCGTCGGGGCCATTCCGGGGCCCATGGAGGCATGGCTCGCACACCGGTCGATCTCCACGCTCCACCTCCGCGTCGACCGGCAGAACGCGAGTGCCCTCGCCCTCGCCGAGGCCCTGCGGGAGCGGCCCGAGGTCACCGGGCTGCGGTATCCGGGGCTGCCCGACGATCCCTCGCACAAGATCGCCTCACAGCAGATGCGCCGCTTTGGGTGCGTGGTGTCCTTCACGCTGCCCACGCGCGCGCGTGCCGACCGTTTCCTCGACGCGCTGCGGCTCGTGGACGACGCCACCAGCTTCGGAGGAGTGCGCTCCACGGCCGAACGCCGTGGCCGCTGGGGCGGAGACGCGGTGCCGGAGGGTTTCGTCCGGCTCTCGGTCGGTGCCGAGGACCCCGAGGACCTGGTGGCCGATGTGCTGCGTGCGCTGGAGGAGTCGGCGGACTGACCGCTGTGCGCAGGGCCGGTCGGTCTCCGGCTACGCACAACGGACGGTCCGAACCTCCCCCCTCGTGGCTCGGACCGCCCCGGTTCTGCGCGCGAAGAACCGCGCGAACAAGGCTAGTTGACTCTGTGTCAGTGTCCAATCACAGTAGCGACAGAGGCCTATCGACTTATTTATAGTTGAGCGCGGGCCGGGGGGCCGGGGAGAAGGGCAGGCAAGGGGAGGGCGTGCGATGGATCTGGCCTTGTTGCGCACGTTCGTGACCGTGCACCGGGCCGGTTCCTTCACCCGCGCCGCCGCACTGCTCGGACTGTCCCAGCCGGCCGTCACCTCGCAGATCCGGACCCTGGAGCGGCAGTTGGGCCGCCCCCTGTTCCTGCGGCAGGCCCGCGGAGTGACTCCGACGACCATCGGCGACGAACTTGCGCACAAGGCCGCGCCGCATCTGGACGCACTGGTGGAAATCGCCGAGACCGGGCTCGGCGACGACTCCTCGTTACGGACCCTGCATCTCGCCGGCCCTCCTGAGTTCACCGCCGAGCGGGCGCTGCCCGCACTCACGGAACTGACCGGGGAGGACGGACAGGGCTTCGCTCTGCGCGCCTCGTTCGGAAACGCCGAGGAGGCCCTGGAGGGACTGGCCGCCGGACATCATGATCTGGCCATTGCCACGGTCCGGCCGCGGGGTGCTCTGCTCACGGCGACTCCCCTCTGCGACGAGGAGCACGTCCTGGTCGCCGCCCCCCGCTGGGCCGATCAGATCGGCACCGGGGCACCCCGCCGCAAGGGGGCGCTCGCACTCGAGAACGTCCCCCTGGTCGAGGTGCACGAGTCGCTGCCGTTCGTCTCCCGCTACTGGGCCTCCGTGTTCGACTCCCGCCCGGCCGCCCCGGGCACCGTCATCGTGCCCGACCTGCGTGCCGTCCTCGCCTGCGCGGTCGCGGGCGCGGGTCTCGCGGTACTGCCCCGCTATTTGTGCGGGGCCGCTCTGAAGCGGGGTGAGCTTCTCGCTCTACATGATCCCGCGGTGCCGCCGCTGCGGACGTACTTCCTGGTGGCCCGCACCGGCACGCTGGCGATGCCACACATCGCGCGGGCCCATGAGTGGCTGTTGCGCGCTGCCGTCGACTGGTGCTGAGACCGGTTCCGCGGGAGATCGAGAGGCCCGGCCACGCGGACATCACGCCATGAGACCGATCGATGACATTTCGCGATGTTTCACGTGGAACGAGCCGGGCCACATTTCTCCCATGACCGTCCGACCCGTGGTCAAGCGCACCGCCCGAGCCGTTCTTCTGGACGGCGACGACCTGATCCTGATCAAGCGCACCAAACCCGGTGTGGATCCCTACTGGCTCACCCCCGGCGGTGGGGTCGAGCCGGACGACACGACCGTTGTGCATGCCCTGCATCGCGAGGTGTACGAGGAGCTCGGCGCCAAGATCACCGATGTGGTGCCGTGCTTCGTGGACACCGTCGAGCACATCGGCGAGGACGGGGGCGCGACCGGTGTGAAGGTGCAGCACTTCTTCGTGTGCCGTCTCGAGTCCATGGACCCGTCCCTGCGTCACGGTCCCGAGGTGGACGAGCCCACTGGTGAGTACGAGATCGTGCGGGTGCCGTTCACCCGGGTCGGGATCGCCTCCGTCCATCTCGTACCGCTGTCGCTGCGGCACTACCTCGACGGCAACATCGAGGGCGTCCGCGCCATGCACGCCCCTGACCTTGGCTGACACGCGCGCGGGAGTCAGTGGCCCACCGTGACGAGTTCCTCCACGGAGTCGTGGCGTATGCGTTCCGTGGGGATGCCGATGTCCCTCAGTGCGTCCACTCCGCTGCGGATCATTCCGGGCGGGCCCGAGAGATAGGCGTCGTACTCGTTCCACGGCCCGTACGCGCGTATGGCGTCGGGCAGCTGGAGACGCGCCTGCTGGTCGATCACGGCGCGGACCGAGAGCCAGGGGTGGGACTGCTGGAGCCTGAGCATTGTGTCGATGTCGTACAGATCGTGGTCGGTACGGGCGCCGTAGAAGACCTCGACCGGACGCCGCTCGCCGTGCTCGGCGACGTCCTCCACGAGCGCCTTGATGGGGGCTATGCCGGTGCCGCCGCCGAGACAGAGCAGTCCGCTGTCCGTGGTGTGGTCGACGGTCATCGAACCGGCCGGCGGGCCGAGCCGGATGATGTCTCCGGGCCGGGCACGGTGCACCAGGGCATTGGAGACCCAGCCCGCCGGGACGGCCTTCACATGGAACGACAGCAGGCCGTCGGAGCGGGGCGCGGAGGCGAAGGAGTAGTGCCGCCAGATCCGCGGCCACCAGGGTGTCTCCACGCTCGCGTACTGCCCGGCGAGAAAGGGGTAGGGCTGGTCGGGCCGGACGGTGACGACCGCGACATCCCGGGTTCGTATGTCGTGCGCCACGATCTCCGCGTGCCACCAGGCGGGGGCCCGCAGTTCGTCGGCCGCCGCGGCATCGATCATCACCTGCGAGATCCTCGTGTACGCACGGACCCAGGCCGCCTCCGTCTCCGCGTTCCAGATGCCGCCCGCGTACCTGCTGAGGGCGCCGATGAGGCACTCGCCGACGGCCGGGTAGTGCTCGGGCCGGGTTCCGTACTTGCGGTGGCCGCGGCCGAGGTTCTGCAGATAGGCGACGAGCACTTCGGTGTTGTCGATGTGCTCGGCCGCAGTGAGCAGGGCTTTCAGGAGCCGGTCCCGCTGGGTGTCCATCGCGGCGGGGAACAGCGAGCGCAGAGAGGGGTGGCGCACGAAGAGCAGTGCATAGAAGTACGACGTGACCTTGTCGGCCACCGGGGCGACCTCGGCCATGGTGCCGCGGATGAGGACGGCGTCCGGAGAAGCACTCGCGGGCGGGTCGGCCGTCAGGGGTTCATCGGGGACGTGAGGGGGCGGCTGGGGCGGGGAGGGCCGCTGGACGGGCGCTCTCTCATCGGTCTGCGATGCGTCTGGTTCCGGCGGGGTCGGCCCGCCTGCCCTGGTTCTGTCCAGCGGGCGTGTGTCGGTCGGGCGGTTGGCCTCGGTCGTCTCCTGTTCGCTGTCCGGAGTCGTCGCCGGCTGGTTGCGCGGGGCGAACCAGCCGCCCCCGCCGCCGGACGTGCCGCTGTCGGCCGACCTGGTGGTCGGAGCGTCCATGGTGTGCCTCGCCTCGAACATCTTTCGGTCGGTCTGCGCACTTCCTCGGTCGGAAGTTGCCTGCTTTCCCCCGCAGACGGCTTGGTTTCCCGTTCGGTGCCGTGGCCAATGCGGCCACATTCAACCCGGATTTCCACCCCGTACGGACAAGTAAGGCGAGAGTGTGACATTGGCCGCAGTACTCTCACCGCAGCATCCCACTGGTCGTGGGCGCCCTGCCGTGTAACCGGAAATGCGGGTCCTCGATCTCCCCGTCCCGTTAGGCTGCATTGCCTGGCGCTCGGCCGCACGGGACGCGTCCCGCCCCGAAGCGAACCGGAGTCGACCCTACCGGTCACCGCTCCGCACACAAGTCCCCCTCCTCCGCCCCGATTGAGGAGACGCGCCAATCAGCAATTCCCTCAATTACCGGGCGCGCCGCACCAATTCATAGGCTTCCCACAGATCCCTGCCCACATAGCTGTGCGTGGAGATTTCGGACAGGTGACGGTCCGCATTGACGGCGACAGAGATCGGCACTGCGCCGAACAGGTCCTTGTCCGACCCCGAGTCGCCATAGGCGATGCAGTTGGCCCGTTGCACCCCGAACTCCGCGCAGAGCCGGTCGGCGATGAGGACCTTGGCCGCCGCGTTGAGAACACCGGCCGGATCCACCGGCTCGCTGAAGGGAACAGCGGGAAAACGGGAGCCGTACGCCGCGTGTGCACCCCAGCCGGTCAGCCGTTCCACGAAAAAGGACGGAGAGAGCGACACGACGGCGCAATAGTCGCCGTCTCCCCTGATCTCCGCCCAGACGTCACGGATACGAGCCAGCCACGGCGCACCTTCGAATGCGGCTTCCACATGCGCCTCGGTGAGATCGGTCCAGAGCTCACGCGCTCGTTTCGCGTACTCGGGCGGTCCTATCAGCCCCGTCGACACCGCCTGGTCGAGCGCCACCGCCTCGGCTTCCAGCCCGAGCTGTCGTGAGATTTCCACGGGCGCGGTCGTTCCGTGCAGCAATGTGCCGTCGAGGTCGAAGAGATGAAGTCTCGCCATGCGTGCGAGGCTAGTGGGACGTGCTGTCGTCTCCCGCATGAGATCGCCGGACTCCCATCGGTTGCCGATGTTTCACGTGAAACACCCAAGGGCTTGTCCGTAGGCTGTGCGGTGGCCACGACATTGGCCAAAAGCTCATACGTCCCTCGGGAAAGAGGTGGACGTCGAGGGTGCCCGTCAGACAGCCTGACCCGCGTGCCGACTGCCTCCCTCGCCGCTCTGCCCATCCGCCGTCTGACGCTTCGCGATCTCACCGCCTGCGCCGACTTGTCCGAGGACCGGGGGTGGCCACGCGAGGAGCACAAGTGGGGCCTCCTCCTCGCGGCAGGGAAGGGCTACGGCATGGACGACCCCGACGGCGGCCTTGTCAGCGCCAGCGTCGTCACCGAGTACGGGCCGCGGGAGCGGCCTGATTTCGGGGCCGTCGGGATGGTGCTGGTGGCCGATCGGCATGCCCGCAAGGGCGTCGGGCGACGGCTGATGCGTCACATCGTCGTGGCGATGGGCCCTACGCCCCTGACCCTGCACGCAACGCCCTACGGGCGCCCGCTCTATGAGGAACTCGGCTTCAAGGTCACCGGACGGGCCGAGATGCTGCTCGGCCGCTTCACGCCCGGCCGGCCGGCACCCACGGTCACCACGCGTGCGGCCACCGCGGACGACCTCACCACGATCCTCCGGCTCGACGTGGAGGTCTTCGGCTCCGACCGCACGCACATCATCACCCGCCTGCCCGCCTTCGCCGACCAGTTGCGTGTCGCCGAGGACAACGGCCGGATCGTCGGATACGCGGCCGCCTGGCCCAACATGGACACCCATGTCGTGGGCCCGCTGATCGCCCGCGACACGGAGACGGCGAAGGCACTCCTCACATCTCTCGCCGCCCGGACCGACCGACCGCTGCGTACCGACATCGATGTGCGGCACGAGGAGCTGCTGGCCTGGGCGAAGGAGCGTGGCCTGCAGTCCGTCGCCTTCAACGCGGTCATGACGTACGGCTTCGCGGAGCTGCCCGGGGACTGGAGCCGGCGGTTCGCTCCGCTGACGGTGGCCGCGGGCTGAGCGGCCCCACCCCGTAGAACTCAACGGCGCCCGGCAGTGCGCCGCTCGGCGGGCACAGCCCCCGCGACCACCCTGCCGGGGGCGCTGCTGTCACGGCGTTCCAGGGCGGCCGACAGGAAGGCGAGGAGCAGGGCCGCCGCGGCCAGAGCGGCGCCGACCCAGTTGGGGGCCGTGTAGCCGAGGCCGCCGAGCCAGGCGGACAGGGCGTTGCCGAGGTTGAAGGCGCCGATATTCACGGCCGAGGCCAGCGTCGGTGCACCGTGCGCCTGGTCGAGCACACGCTTCTGGAGCGGCGGAACAGGGCGAAGCCCGCGGGTCAATGCACCTGGACGCAGCCGCGCGGTCGCGCCCGTCTGCGTAAGGTGCGCCCCATGGGAGATCTTGAGATACGCCCCGCCACCAAGGACGACATCCCCGCGATCGTCGCCATGCTCGCCGACGACCCCCTGGGCGCACAGCGCGAGTCCCCCGACGACCTGAGTCCCTACCTGGCGGCGCTGGAGCGCCTCTCCTCCGACCCGAACCAGCATCTGATGACCGCCGTTCGCGAAGGCCGCGTCGTCGGCACGCTCCAGCTCACGGTCATCCCCGGGCTGTCCCGGCGCGGTTCCACCCGGTCGATCATCGAAGGCGTGCGCATCCATGGCGACGAGCGAGGCAGCGGCCTGGGGACACGGCTCGTCGAGTGGGCGATCGAGGAGTCCCGCCGTCAGGGATGCCAGTTGGTGCAGCTGACGTCCGACAACACCCGCACGGACGCCCACCGATTCTACGAACGGCTCGGGTTCACGGCCTCGCACGTGGGTTTCAAGCTCCCGCTATGACACGGCTGAGCGTCCGTTTCACGTGAAACGGACGCTCAGCGTGCTGCGATGACTACCCGATGCCGCGCCACCCCTCGGGATCCACTCCACCGGGGACAGAAGCGCCCTCGTCGTACGGCTGACGCGTGAAGACGAACGATCCGAGGTCCAGATGGTCCACGGACCCGTCAGGGCGCCGTACGGCCTTCAGGAGCTCTCCCGCGTAGTAGCCCTCCAGCCCGGTCCAGGTCCCGTCACCGTTCGCACGGAAACGCGAGCGGCGGCCGCCACCGGACAACGGCTCCAGCGACACGAGTCCGTCGGCCGTCAGCCGCAGCCCGAAGCCGTATGTCCCCCAATACCACTGCCCCGCCAACTCCAGTACGGACGGGTCGACTTCTTGCATCGGACGCCACGGCTCAGGGATGCGCGGCTCGGCCTCGGCCACAATGCGTACGAGGTCCGCGCCCACGGTGGACAGCATCGGACCGGAGGTGCAGTTGGCCAGCACCACCGCCGCGACATCGTCCGCCACGCTGATGGTGAGGTTCGCCAGGAAGCCGGGCAGCGAACCGGAGTGGCCCACGAGCAGCCGGCCGTCCCGCTGCTGGATCTGCAGCCCGAGCCCATAGGCGGAGCCGTCCCCAACGTCCGCCGTCTCGGCCGGCGCCGCGGGCGTCCGCATCTCTCGGACCGTCTGCGCGCTGAGCACCCGGTCGTCTCCCTGCGTCAGGAAGACGGCGAACCGGGCCAGGTCACCGGTGGTCGACCACAGTTGTCCGGCCGAAGCCATGAGGCCGAGGTCCTCGGAGGGCTCCGACAGCATGACATCGGCCCAGGGGTGCACCGCCCAGCCGCCCGCATGGGGTGCTCGCGGACGCACGCTCGTACGGTCGAGGCCCAGGGGTTCGAGCACTTCGCGCCGCAGGACCTCACCCCACGAAGCCCCGCGCAGCTTCTCGACCAGCGCACCGAGCAGCGTGTAGCCGGGGTTCGAGTAGTGGAAGCGGCGGCCGACCGGATGCAGGAAAGGCTGCTCACCCAGTACATCGGCGAGCTCGGGACGCAGGGACCCCGAGGTCCGCTCCCACCATGGCGCCGGTGACTCGGCCGCCAGGCCGCTCGTGTGCGCGAGCAGTTCGGCGACGGTGGCCTCCCCCGCGCCGGTGCCCGGGACATGCTTCTCCAACGGATCACCGAGATCGAGCACGCCCTCATCCCGCAGCCGCAGCACAAGAACGGCCGTGAACGTCTTGGTGATCGAGCCGATCCGGTACTGCACGTTTTCGTCCGGCCCGTGCCCGTCCACCGAGGTCCGCGCGCCATGCCACACGGCACGGCCGTCCCGTACGACCGCGGCGACCAAGGACGGTGAGCGCCCTTCGGCCTGGGCCACGGCGATCCGGTGCAGCAGCGCCCGGCGGGTGCTGGGAAGCAGCTCTTCCTGGGGTGTCGTCATGTACCCAGTCCACCCCGTGCAGCACGCGGGCGTCGAATTGATTTGCCCCAGGGCCGCGGCTCAGGTCTGCGCCATGTCCACGAAGCGCGAGTAGTGGCCCTGGAAGGCGACCGTGATCGTGGCCGTCGGGCCGTTTCGGTGCTTGGCCACGATCAGATCTGCCTCGCCTGCGCGCGGCGACTCCTTCTCGTAGGCATCCTCACGGTGCAGCAGGATGACCATGTCGGCGTCCTGTTCGATGGAACCGGACTCACGCAGGTCGGAGACCATCGGCTTCTTGTCCGTACGCTGCTCCGGACCACGGTTGAGCTGGGAGAGCGCGATGACCGGGACCTCCAGCTCCTTCGCCAGAAGCTTGAGGTTACGGGACATGTCCGAGACCTCCTGCTGGCGGTTCTCGGCACGCTTGGAGCCGCCGGACTGCATCAGCTGGAGATAGTCGATGACGACCAGCCTGATGTCGTTGCGCTGTTTGAGGCGGCGGCACTTGGCGCGGATCTCCATCATCGACAGGTTCGGGGAGTCGTCGATGAAGAGCGGGGCGGCCGAGACGTCCGGCATACGGCGGGCCAGGCGGGTCCAGTCCTCGTCGGTCATCGTGCCGGACCGCATGTGGTGCAGGGCGACCCGGGCCTCGGCGGACAGCAGGCGCATCGCGATCTCGTTGCGGCCCATTTCGAGGGAGAAGATGACGCTGGGCAGGTTGTTCTTGATGGACGCCGCCCGGGCGAAGTCCAGTGCCAGCGTCGACTTGCCCATTGCGGGACGCGCGGCGATGACGATCATCTGCCCCGGGTGCAGGCCGTTGGTGAGCGAGTCGAAGTCGGTGAAACCCGTGGGCACACCGGTCATCTCCCCGCTGCGGGAGCCGATCGCCTCGATCTCGTCGAGCGCGCCCTCCATGATGTCGCCGAGGGGCAGATAGTCCTCGCTGGTGCGCTGCTCGGTGACCGCGTAGATCTCGGCCTGGGCCCTGTTGACGATCTCATCGACGTCGTCGTCCGCCGCGTAGCCCATCTGAGTGATGCGGGTGCCGGCCTCGACCAGGCGGCGCAGGACCGCACGCTCGTGGACGATCTCCGCGTAGTACTCGGCGTTCGCCGCCGTGGGCACCGTCTGCACAAGGGTGTGCAGATACGACGCACCGCCGACCTTGTTGATCTCGCCGCGCTTGGTCAGCTCGGCGGCGATCGTGATGGGGTCGGCGGGCTCACCCTTGGCGTAGACGTCGAGGATCGCCTGGTAGATCGTCTCGTGGGCAGGCTTGTAGAAGTCGTGGCCCTTGAGGACCTCGACGACATCGGCGATGGCGTCCTTGGACAGGAGCATGCCGCCGAGCACGGACTGCTCGGCATCGAGGTCCTGCGGGGGCACGCGCTCGAAGGAAGAACCGCCGCCGTCCCAGGAGCCGTTCTCCCGGCCGCGCTCGTGCTGTTCGTCACGGCCTCGGCCGCCGTCGCTGCGTCGACGGGAGGCGGGCAGACGATCACTGGGACCGCTGTCGGCCCAGGGATCGTCCAAGGGCTCGGAAATGCTCACCGAGCCACCTCCTCCCGTCCGACCTGGCGGACCTCGCCGTGCCCCTCTTTTCTACGGCACGCCACTGACAAATGAGAGGCCCAACTCCGGTTCTGGCACGTCTGTTTTGTGACGTTTTCCAAGCCGGTCGGACAGAGCGGGCGGTGCACCACGGTAGGCCCCCGGGCACCGTCAGCCAATCTGGTTATCCACAGGCCATGTGGACGACGGCCCCGATGCTGTGGAGAACTCGGCAAAACCTGTGCACGGCACGGTGGACAGGCCTGTGAACAAGCCCTCGCCTCCTTGACGCAACGCTCCATGACCTGCAGGTTTCCCATCCACCGGCTGTGCAGAAGAAAAACTTCCCCACGCGGATCAAGATCTCTTCGAACAACGCAGGGCGACACGCAGCCCGAGACAGGAAGTAAGGGGTGCAGGTAATTTGTATCTCTTACCTGTGGACGATTAGATTGATGCTCATGACACAGGCTCCCGCGACCCCCAGGGCCGGCCGTCGACAGCACGACCGTGAGATCGTCGCCCTGGCCGTGCCGGCCTTCGGTGCACTCGTCGCCGAGCCGCTCTTCGTCCTGGTCGACAGCGCGATTGTGGGTCATCTCGGCACGGCTCAACTCGCGGGGCTCGGCGTCGCCTCGGCCCTCCTCACCACAGCCGTCAGCGTCTTCGTCTTCCTCGCCTACGCCACCACGGCGGCCGTCGCCCGCCGAGTCGGCGCCGGCGATCTCGGGGCCGCCATCCGCCAGGGCATGGACGGCATCTGGCTGGCGTTGCTGCTGGGCGCCGCCGTCATCGTCGTCGTCCTGCCCACCGCACCCGCGCTCGTGGAGCTTTTCGGCGCTTCGGAAACGGCAGCCCCGTACGCGACCACCTATCTGCGGATCTCGGCGATCGGCATACCGGCCATGCTCGTCGTACTCGCCGCGACCGGCGTTCTGCGCGGGCTTCAGAACACGAAGACCCCCCTCTATGTCGCCGTTGGTGGCTTCGTCGCCAACGGTGCTCTCAACGCGGGCCTCGTCTACGGCGTCGGCCTGGGCATCGCCGGCTCGGCCTGGGGCACCGTCCTCGCCCAGTGCGGCATGGCCGCCGTGTATCTCACGGTGGTCGTTCACGGAGCCCGCAGGCACGGTGCCTCGCTGCGCCCCGACATGGCCGGGATCAGGGCCTCCGCCCAGGCCGGTGTGCCGCTTCTGGTGCGCACCCTGTCGCTGCGGGCGATCCTTATGATCGCCACGGCCGTGGCGGCCCGCCTCGGCGACGCCGACATCGCGGCCCACCAGATCATTCTGTCGCTGTGGAGCCTGCTCGCCTTCGCCCTCGACGCCATCGCCATCGCCGGGCAGGCCATTATCGGGCGCTATCTCGGTGCCGACGACCCCCAGGGCGCCCGTGACGCCTGCCGGCGCATGGTGGAGTGGGGCATCGCAGCCGGTGTCGCTCTCGCTTTCCTCGTGGTGATCAGCAGGCCGCTCTTCCTGCCGCTGTTCACCAGTGACGGTGTCGTCAAGGACACGGCACTGCCCGCCCTGCTCATGGTGGCGCTTGCCCAGCCGATCTGCGGAGTGGTCTTCGTGCTGGACGGTGTGCTGATGGGAGCGGGCGACGGACCGTACCTCGCCTGGGCGATGGTGCTCACCCTGGCGGTCTTCGCTCCCGTCGCCTTGCTCGTCCCCGCACTCGGCGGCGGCCTCACGGCGCTCTGGGGGGCAATGACGCTGATGATGACGGTCCGCATGCTGACGCTCTGGCTGCGCGCCCGCTCGGGCCGGTGGATAGTCACCGGTGCGACACGCTGACCGTTTCACGTGGAACCGTCGTTTCACGTGAAACACAGGAGAACACGTGAAACACAGGAGAAGGGGCCGCACCCCAGCGGGTGCGGCCCCTTCTCTCAGCTGTTCAAGCCGAGCGCAGCGATCAGGCCGCGACGACCTCGATGTTGACCTTGGCGGCAACCTCGGGGTGCAGACGCACGGACGTCTCGTGGGCGCCCAGGGTCTTGATCGGAGCGGCCAGCTCGATGCGGCGCTTGTCGACCTCGGGGCCACCGGAAGCCTTGATCGCGGACGCGATGTCGGCCGGGGTGACGGAACCGAAGAGACGACCGGCGTCGCCCGAACGAACAGCCAGACGGACCTTGACGCCCTCGAGCTGGGCCTTTACAGCGTTGGCCTGCTCGATGGTCTGGATCTCGTGGATCTTGCGAGCACGACGGATCTGCTCGACATCCTTCTCGCCGCCCTTGGTCCAGCGGATCGCGAACTTCCGCGGGATCAGGTAGTTGCGAGCGTAGCCGTCCTTGACGTCGACGACGTCGCCGGCGGCACCGAGGCCGGAGACCTCGTGGGTGAGGATGATCTTCATGAGTCGGTCACCCTTCCCTTAGCGCGCGGTGGACGTGTAGGGCAGCAGCGCCATCTCACGGCTGTTCTTGACGGCCGTGGCGACGTCACGCTGGTGCTGCGTGCAGTTGCCGGTCACGCGACGGGCACGGATCTTGCCGCGGTCGGAAATGAACTTCCGCAGCATGTTCGTGTCCTTGTAGTCCACGTACGTGACCTTGTCCTTGCAGAAAGCGCAGACCTTCTTCTTCGGCTTGCGCACAGGCGGCTTCGCCATGGTGTTTCTCCTGTGTGATCAAGAAGTATGGGTACGAACCCGCCCTAGAAGGGGGGCTCGTCCGAGTAGCCGCCGCCACCGCCGCTGCCGCTGCCGCTGCCGGAGTTTCCACCCCAGCCGCCACCGCCGCCCTGGCCGCCACCGGCGGGAGCGCCGGTCGCCCACGGGTCGTCGGCGGGAGCACCGCCGCCCTGCTGGCCGCCACCGGGGCCACCGCCCCAGCCGCCGCCGCCCTGGCCGCCACCGCCGCCGTACCCACCCTGGCCACCGCGGCCGGTGGTCTTGGTGACCTTGGCCGTGGCGTTGCGCAGGCTGGCGCCGACTTCCTCGACGTCCAGCTCGTAGACCGTGCGCTTGACGCCCTCACGGTCCTCGTAGGACCGCTGCTTCAGCCGGCCCTGCACGATGACGCGCATGCCTCGCTGGAGCGACTCGGCGACGTTCTCAGCCGCCTGACGCCAGACCGAGCAGGTCAGGAACAGGCTCTCGCCGTCCTTCCACTCGTTCGTCTGACGGTCGAAGGTGCGGGGGGTGGACGCGACGCGGAACTTCGCGACCGCCGCACCGGAGGGGGTGAAGCGCAGCTCGGGGTCGTCGACAAGATTGCCGACGACCGTGATGACGGTCTCGCCTGCCATGGGGGAACCTCTCGGCGGGTTTGCTGCTGGCTGCTTGTTGCTGCTACTCGAATCCCGGGATCAGCTGAGCGGGAGAGCTCAGTGGGTCTCGGGGCGGAGGACCTTGGTCCGGAGGACCGACTCGTTCAGGTTCATCTGGCGGTCGAGCTCCTTGACGACCGCAGGCTCGGCCTGCAGGTCGATGACCGAGTAGATGCCCTCGGGCTTCTTCTTGATCTCGTACGCGAGACGACGACGGCCCCAGGTGTCGACCTTCTCCACCTTTCCGTTGCCCTCACGGACGACGGAGAGGAAGTTCTCGATCAGCGGGGAGACAGCGCGCTCCTCGAGATCGGGGTCGAGGATGACCATCACCTCGTAGTGACGCATGTGGAACCCACCTCCTTTGGACTCAGCGGCCACGGTCGTTCCGTGGCAGGAGGGTTGTGATGCGTACGCAACGGTATCGGCCGCCACTGACAATCGGGGGCTCCTCGCGGGATCCCCTGCCGTGACGTGGGCAGACACCGGTGCAGACGGTACAGAGTACCCGCACACCCGCTTCCGGTTGAAATCAGGCCTCGGGGGCCGTCAATCTGTACGCATCGGGTGTGTATGGCGCTACGATGCGCCGACTTCCGCAGGAGGTGCCCTATGGCACAGGCAATGCGACCCAACACGGCCGGAGGCCTTTTCGCCACGGACGGCCGTCCCCACCCCCTCCAGGACGCCCTGCTCGCGGTGACCCTGGTGCTCGGAGTGACGGCCTTCATCACGGCGATGTTCGACAGCCTGCACCTGGTCAGCTCGTGGACCGGCCTGGTGGGGGTCTTCACCGGCGCATACGGCCAGTGGATCTCGGTGACGACCCGCGAGCGCTTCGGGCTCATCCTGGGTCTCGGCGCCTCCGCGTTCGGCTTCTTCCTCGGTATGTCGAACGGCGGCCTCTTCGGCGGACTCATCGGCTGACGCCTCGGACACACTCCCAGAACACCGCACAAGGCACCACAGAAGCGCCCCGGCGGCCAACAGGCCGGGGCGAAGCTGCCGTACGCCCATTCGGGGCGCTCGCAAGGCGCAGTAGGCTTCGGCGCGAGAGCCGGAGCCCCTGAACCCATGGGGACACACCAGCCCGAGGAGCGCCCCGAATGAGCCTGACCCTGAGGACCATCAGTCGCGAGCAGCATCTGGCGTACATCCAGAGCCTGCCTGCGGCGAGTCACATGCAGGTTCCGGCCTGGGCCGATGTCAAGGCGGAGTGGCGCTCCGAGAGCCTCGGCTGGTTCGACGGCCGCACCGGCGAGATGGTCGGCGCGGGGCTGGTCCTCTACCGGCAGCTGCCCAAGATCAAGCGCTACCTCGCTTATCTCCCCGAGGGCCCGGTCATCAACTGGTTCGCGCCAAATCTGAACGACTGGCTGGAACCGATGCTCGCCCACCTCAAGCAGCAAGGCGCCTTCTCGGTGAAGATGGGCCCGCCGGTGATCATCCGGCGCTGGGAGGCCGGCTCCATCAAGCAGGGCATCCAGAACCCGGACGTGAAGCGTCTGCGGGACATCGAGGCCGACTTCATCGAGCCGCGCGCCTTCGAGGTCGCCGACAAGCTGCGCCGGATGGGTTGGCAGCAGGGCGAGGACGGCGGCGCCGGCTTCGGCGACGTACAGCCCCGCTATGTCTTCCAGGTGCCGCTGGCCAACCGGTCCCTGGAAGAGGTCCACAAGAACTTCAACCAGCTGTGGCGCCGCAACATCAAGAAGGCCGAGAAGGCCGGTGTCGAGGTCGTCCAGGGCGGTTACCAGGACCTCGAGGAATGGCAGCGGCTGTACGAGATCACGGCGGTGCGCGACCACTTCCGGCCCCGTCCGCTGTCGTACTTCCAGCGCATGTGGACGGCCCTCAACACCGAGGACCCCAACCGGATGCGGCTGTACTTCGCCCGGCACAACGGCGTGAACCTTTCGGCGGCAACGATGCTGGTCGTGGGCGGGCACGTCTGGTACTCCTACGGTGCCTCCGACAACATCGGCCGTGAGGTCCGGCCCTCGAACGCGATGCAGTGGCGGATGCTGCGCGACGCCTACGCGCTCGGCGCGACGGTCTACGACCTGCGCGGCATCTCCGACTCGCTGGACGAGACGGACCACCTCTTCGGTCTGATCCAGTTCAAGGTGGGCACGGGCGGCCAGGCTGCCGAGTACCTCGGCGAGTGGGACTTCCCGCTCAACAAGCTGCTCCACAAGGCGCTCGACATCTACATGTCGCGCCGCTGATCCCGCATTCTTTGCTTCGATACCTTCGACAACGTCGACAGCTCCCATACCTCTGATACACCGCAGCCACGAGAAAGGTTCCAGGTCCGGCCATGGCGCTCACGCTCTACGTCGACACCGCGCGCTGGCGGGCGCATCACAAGCACGTGCAGGAGCAGTTCCCGGGGCTCGTCCCGGTCTGCAAGGGCAACGGCTACGGCTTCGGGCACGAGCGGCTGGCGGAGGAAGCCACACGGCTGGGCTCCGACATCCTCGCCGTCGGCACGACCTACGAGGCCGCGCGCATCAAGGACTGGTTCGGCGGCGACCTGCTGGTGCTGACGCCGTACCGGCGGGGCGAGGAGCCCGTACCGCTGCCGGACCGGGTGATCCGGTCGGTGTCGTCGGTGGACGGCGTGTACGGCCTCGTGGGCGCCCGCGTGGTCATCGAAGTGATGTCGTCGATGAAGCGGCACGGCATCAGCGAGCAGGAACTTCCGCAGCTGCACGCCGCCATAGAGAACGTCCGCCTCGAAGGCTTCGCGATCCACCTTCCGCTGGACCGTACCGACGGCTCGGACGCCGTCGAGGAGGTCATCGGCTGGATGGACCGGCTGCGCGCTGCCCGACTGCCGCTGCACACGATGTTCGTCAGCCATCTCAAGGCGGAGGATCTCGCGCGGCTGCAGCAGCAGTTCCCGCAGACCCGCTTCCGCGCTCGCATCGGCACGCGGCTGTGGCTGGGCGACCACGAGGCCACCGAGTACCGCGGGGCGGTTCTGGACGTCACGCGCGTCGCCAAGGGCGACCGTTTCGGCTACCGGCAGCAGAAGGCGGCCTCCGACGGCTTCCTGGTGGTCGTGGCGGGCGGTACGTCGCACGGGGTGGGTCTGGAGGCCCCCAAGGCGCTGCACGGCGTCATGCCGCGCGCCAAGGGCGTCGCCCGCGCCGGTCTCGCGACGGTGAACCGGAACCTTTCCCCGTTCGTCTGGGGCGGCAAGCAGCGCTGGTTCGCCGAACCCCCGCACATGCAGGTCTCGATCCTGTTCGTGCCGACGGACGCCCCGGAGCCGAAGGTCGGCGAGGAACTGGTGGCCCATCTGCGGCACACCACCACGCAGTTCGACCGGCTCGTCGACCGCTGAACAGTCTGAACACAGCCGAAAGGCCGTACACGGACCCTCCCGTGTACGGCCTTTGGCGTTTCTCCCGCCTGCGTTGTTCGCTCACAGCGAACGGGCGCGGACCGGATGAGCAGACCGGGTGAACCCCGGCCGTCTGTCAGCCCGGACCGGCGCCGGCCTCCCGGCTGCCCCACTCCACCTGCGGCCCCCCGAAGTGGGCAGCGTGCCGCGGCGGATGGGCGGCGGGACCGAGGACGAAGACGTCCTCGGCGCCGTCGAGCACTCCGCCCGAGGGGTCGTCGTCACCGGCCCGGCGCACCACGTCCCGCTCCGGCATGAGGATGTCGCGCACGACGACCGCGCACAGGTACAGCGTCCCGAGCAGATGCACGGCGATGGCCCAGTGGTAGCCGTCCTGGGGCAGGCCTTTGTGGGCGTCTCCGCTCGTCGTGTACGCCAGATACATCCAGATCCCGAGGAAGTACGCCACCTCGCACGCCTGCCAGATCAGGAAGTCCCGCCACTTGGGCCGGGCCAGCGCGGCCAGGGGGACCAGCCACAGGACATACTGCGGTGAGTAGACCTTGTTGGTGAGGATGAACGCCGCGACGATCAGAAAGGCGAGCTGAGCGAACCGGGGCCGGCGCGGCGCGGTCAGTGTGAGCACGGCGATGCCCAGGCAGCACAGGAGGACGAGCAGCGTGGCGTAGAAGTTGACCGTGTCGGTGCTGAGCGGGTTCTTCGAGTTCTGGGCCATGATCAGCCAGAAGGACCCGAAGTCGACGCCCCTCTCCTGGCTGAAGGTGTAGAACTTCGACCAGCCGTCGAAGGCGAAGAGCATCACCGGCAGGTTCACCACCAGCCAGGCGACGACCGCAGCGCCCAGGGCCTTTCCGAAGTCCCGCCACTTCCAGGCCCGCCAGCACAGCACGAACAGCGGGCCGAGCAGGAAGACCGGATAGAGCTTGGCAGCCGTGGCGAGCCCCAGCAGGACACCGAAGGCGAGGGAGCGGCCCCGCGACCACATCAGCATCGCGGCCGCCGTCAGGGCGACGGCCAGCAGGTCCCAGTTGATGGTCGCGGTCAGCGCGAAGGCGGGCGCCACGGCGACCAGCAGTCCGTCCCAGGGCCGCCGGGCGTGTGTGCGGGTCACGCATACGGCGATGACGGCCGCGCACACCATCAGCATCCCGGCATTGACCATCCAGTACCACTGCTCCTGGTCCTGGATGCTGCCGCTGCCCGGCGTGAGCCAGGAGGCCACTGCCATGAACACACCGGTCAGCACCGGGTATTCGAGGTACTGCATGTCACCGGGCAGCTCGTCGAAGTAGGGAACGCGTCCGTCGGCGAAGCCGCGGCCCTGGTAGAGGTGCGGGATGTCCGAGTAGCAGGCGTGCGTGTACTGCGAGCTGGCGCCGAAGAACCAGTCACCGTTGTAGCAGGGCGCCTTCTGGACCAGGCCGAGGGCGAACACACCGATCGCCACGAGCGCGACCACCCGCACGGGAGTCCACCAGGACGTCCCGAGCAGGACATGCCGTCCGATGGGGCCACCGATCAGCTCGCTGCCGTGCGCGGCGACCTCGTCCTCTCTGGTCGGCCGCACCGGGTCCGTCTCGTGCACGCTCGCTTGCGTCGATTCAGCACTGGGCATGTCGCACATCCTGCCGTACGTTCCTGGGAATACGCCGAGGGCCGCCGCACCTGGTGGATGCGACGGCCCCTGTTTCACGTGAAACACCTCGACGGGTGCAATACGACGACTAGCCGGTCGAGCCTCCGAAGAGGCCTCCGTTGCCGTTGCCTCTGCTGCTGCCACTGCCCGACGTGTCCGTCACCGAGGGCGTGGGCGAAGAGGTCACGCCTCCGTCGGTCCCTCCGGAGGAGTCGTCGTCGCACTGCCAGCTGAACCTGCAGGACTCGCTCGCCGAGGGCGACGGCGAGGGCAGCGTCACGCTCGGGGTCGGGGTCGGGCTCGGGCTGGCCTCCTCGGTCTCGCTGACCGTGGGAGTGGGGGTCGGCGTCGGAACGTCGTTGACGATCTCGCCGATGGGCTCCGGGACCGGGAACGGTTCCGCGGGCTCCCCCTTCAGCGCCTGCTCCATGTAGTCGTGCCAGATCTGGGCCGGGAACGAGGCACCGTGGATCTTCTTCTGGCCACCCGTTCCGAACATCTTGAGGAACGTGCGGTTCTTCTTGGTCTCGTCGTCGTCGTACCGGAACATGCTGATCGAGGTGGACAGCTGCGGCGTGTAGCCGACGAACCAGGCGGACTTGTTGCCGTCGGTGGTACCGGTCTTTCCGGCCACGTCGCGGCCGGTCAGCTGGGCATTGGTACCGGTGCCCCTGTCGACCACGGTCTTGAGCACGTCGGTGACGTTGTCGGCGACCGGGGACTCGAAGGCCTGCTTGGTCTGCGTCTTGTGGCTGTAGACCGTGCCGTCCTTGTTCGTGACCTTCGCGACGGAGAACGGGTCGCGCTGCTCACCGCTGGACGCGAAGGTGGCGTAGGCGCCCGCCATGCGGATCGCGCTGGGAGCGGAGATACCGATGGAGAAGGACGGGAAGCTGGTGCCGGTGAGGCTGTCCTCCTTGATGCCCGCGTCGACGGCGGACTCCTTTACCTTGTCCAGACCGACGTCCATGCCGAGCTGCACATAGGCGGAGTTCACCGACTCCCTCATTGCCTCACGGAGGTCGATCCGGTAGTTCGGCGGACCGCCGTACGACTCATTGCCGTCGTTTGTCTGGAGCCACTCCTCGTCCTTCTCGTTCCTCCAGACGTCGCCCCTGTAGTCCTTGATCTTGAGTTTGTTCTGACCGCTGTACAGGCTCTTCGGAGAGACGACGGTCCGCTCGTCCTGCGCCTGTGAGTCGGGCCCCTCAGGATTCCGTACGCCCCACTTCATCGCCGCCGCGAGGACGAACGGCTTCATGGTCGAACCGATCTGGACACCGGTGTAGTCGGCGTTGTTGGTGAAGTGCTTGGTCGCGTCCTCACCCCCGTAGACGGCCCTGATGGCACCGGTCGCCGGATCCACCGAAGCTCCGCCGAACTGAACGTGAGTGTCCGTGTCCGGGCGCTTCTTGGGATCGATGTTCGCCTTCCGGACCTTCTTGACCGCGTCCTCGAGCTCGTTGACCTTCTTCTTGTCGAAGGTCGTGTAGATCGAGTACCCGCCCTGCTGCAGGGCTTCGGCCGTGATGTCGGTGTTGTTGACCAGGTACCCCTTGGCGAGGTCGACGAGGTAACCGATCTGCCCGCTCAGCGCGGTGTTCGAGCGCGGGTTCTTGACGTCGGGGAGTTCCGTGTACTTGGCCCGCACCGTGGGGCTCAGATGCCCGTACTCGACCATCTTGTCGAGCGTGTCCTGCATCTGGATCAGGGCTCGCTTGCGGTTCTTGGAGGGAGTGGCCTCCACCGCGTCGACGTTCGTCGCACCCGCCGGGTCGTAGTACGTGGCGCCCTTGAGCATGGCCGACAGGAAGGCACACTCACCGGGGTTCAGCTTGGCGGCGTCCTTGTTGAAGTAGGCACGCGAGGCCGCCTGGAGCCCGTAGGCGTTGCGGCCGTAGTAGGCGGAGTTCAGGTAGCCCGCCATGATCTCGTCCTTCGGGACCGTGGTGTTCACCTTTATGGAGATGAAGATCTCCTTGAACTTCCGCGTGACGGTCTGAGACTGGTCGTCCAGCCGCGCGTTCTTGACGTACTGCTGGGTGATGGTGGAGCCGCCCTGCGTGTCACCGCCCGTGGCCATGTTGAACACGGCGCGGGCGATGCCCTTGGGGTCGATGCCCCGGTCGGTCTCGAAGGTCTTGTTCTCCTGCGAGATGACGGCGTACCGCATCGCCTCGGGGATGGAGGCGTAGTTGATGATCTGGCGGTTCGCCTCACCACCCGTGGCCACCATCTCGGTGCCGTCGGACCAGTAGTAGACGTTGTTCTGCGCCTCGGCGGTGTCCGCGATGTTGGGCACGCTGACCATCGCGTACCCGACGCCCGCGACCGCGACCAGGCTTCCGATGAAGCCGAGGAACAGGCCCGTCACGAGCTTCCACGACGGCACCCAGCGCTGCAGACCCTGCTTGCCCGCGCGGGGGTAGTCGATGAACCGCTTCTTGGCGGGCGGCGCGTAGCGCCCTCTGCCTCTCCCGGGACCGTTCGGACCTCCTGGGCCCCGGCGGCCGGTGGGCTCGGCCGCTCTGCGGCGGCCGCCGCCGCTTCTCTGCGCTGCCCGCCGCGCCTCGGCGCGACCGCCGTAGGTGGGCTCCTCACCTCCCGAGCCGTAGAAACCCGACCCGTAGGAGTCGGAGGGAGACCCGGTGGCGCCTCGCGGTGCCGCACGGCGGCCGGAGGGAGGTCCGGACTGACCGCGTCGGGCCGCGGCATGTCCGCCTCCCTGCGGCTGCTGCGGTTTGCGACGGTGCTCGCTCATCGAACGACTACTCCTCGGGCAGGCGCACCCTTGCGCGCCTGGAAACGGCGGCTGGTTTCCGGTCCCCCCGAAGTACGGATGTGGTCGGTTCTGCATTCACCCGTACTGCACCGAGGACGAGGACGTCCCCAAGCGTCACTCGGTTCCCGGTGCTGTGCATGGCGCACAGACTACGCACCGTCAAAGCTCGCCTAGCCCCGAAGTCAGCCATAAATGGGACAAATCGCTGGCCAATGATTCGGGGATGTGACCCCGTTCACCGTCATCGCTCTTGCCGCTTCCGCAAGGCCGTTCTATCGTCGTGATGTATCGAGTCGATACATCAGCTCGGCATAAAGTCCGTCATGGCACATCCGCGGCAGAGAGGAGGCGACGATGAGCCGGCGTTCCGGCATCCTCGAGTTCGCCGTACTCGGCCTGCTTCGCGAGTCCCCGATGCACGGCTACGAGCTGCGCAAACGACTCAATACGTCACTGGGCGTGTTCCGGGCGTTCAGCTACGGGACGCTCTATCCCTGCCTCAAGACGCTGGTCGCCAACGGCTGGTTGATCGAGGAGTCGGGGAACACCTCCGAGGACGCCCTCGCCGCACCACTCGCGGGACGTCGCGCCAAAATCGTCTACCGGTTGACGGCGGAAGGGAAGGAGCACTTCGAGGAGCTCCTCTCGCAGACGGGCCCCGACGCGTACGAGGACGAACACTTCGCCGCTCGTTTCGCTTTCTTCGGGCAGACGTCGCGCGACGTACGCATGCGGGTGCTGGAGGGCCGGCGCAGCCGGCTGGAGGAGCGCCTCGAGAAGATGAGCGCCTCCCTGGCGCGCACCCGGGAGCGCCTCGACGACTACACGCTTGAGCTCCAGCGCCACGGGATGGAGTCCGTGGAGCGCGAAGTGCGCTGGCTGAACGAGCTCATCGAGAGCGAGCGGGCCGGGCGGGACCTGAAGGGTTCCGCCACCGGGGGGTCCGCTCAGCAGGACACAACATCTGGAGCGTCGGGCGGCCTGCCCCGGCCGGGGGACCCCCGGCCGGATACGCCCGACGACACCGCCACGTGAGTCCTACTCAGGGACTCACTCGTACACACAGGGAGCAACCGGAATGGGTTCGGTTCGCGTAGCCATCGTCGGCGTGGGCAACTGCGCCGCGTCGCTGGTTCAGGGAGTCGAGTACTACAAGGACGCCGACCCGGCGTCCAAGGTCCCCGGCCTGATGCACGTCCAGTTCGGCGACTACCACGTCCGTGACGTCGAGTTCGTCGCCGCCTTCGACGTCGACGCGAAGAAGGTCGGCCTCGACCTCGCGGACGCCATCGGCGCCTCCGAGAACAACACCATCAAGATCTGCGACGTGCCGAACACCGGCGTGACGGTCCAGCGCGGCCACACCCTCGACGGCCTGGGCAAGTACTACCGCGAGACGATCGAGGAGTCCGCCGAGGCCCCGGTCGACATCGTCCAGATCCTCAAGGACAAGCAGGTCGACGTCCTCGTCTGCTACCTGCCCGTCGGCTCCGAGGACGCGGCGAAGTACTACGCCCAGTGCGCCATCGACGCCAAGGTCGCCTTCGTCAACGCCCTTCCGGTCTTCATCGCCGGCACCAAGGAGTGGGCCGACAAGTTCACCGAGGCGGGCGTCCCGATCGTCGGTGACGACATCAAGTCCCAGGTCGGCGCCACCATCACGCACCGCGTCATGGCGAAGCTGTTCGAGGACCGCGGTGTCATCCTGGACCGCACGATGCAGCTGAACGTCGGCGGCAACATGGACTTCAAGAACATGCTCGAGCGTGAGCGCCTCGAGTCCAAGAAGATCTCCAAGACGCAGGCCGTCACCTCCCAGATCCCCGACCGGGAGCTCGGCGAGAAGAACGTCCACATCGGCCCGTCCGACTACGTGGCCTGGCTCGACGACCGCAAGTGGGCGTACGTCCGCCTCGAGGGCCGCGCCTTCGGTGACGTCCCGCTGAACCTGGAGTACAAGCTCGAGGTCTGGGACTCCCCGAACTCCGCGGGTGTCATCATCGACGCCCTGCGCGCCGCGAAGATCGCCAAGGACCGCGGCATCGGCGGCCCGATCCTGTCGGCGTCGAGCTACTTCATGAAGTCCCCGCCGGTCCAGTACTTCGACGACGAGGCCCGGGAGAACGTCGAGAAGTTCATCAGGGGCGATGTCGAGCGCTGAGGCGCCTGCGCGATAAAGCTGGTCTCCCTGTGGGCTGTTGAGGGTCCCCGAGGCATTACGCCCGGGGACCCTCCGCGTATGTGAGGCTGTGCCCCATGTCCGTCGTGCGTGATCTGCGCGTCCTGCTCCGCTTCCGGAACTTCCGACGCCTGCTCGCCGTTCGCCTGCTGTCCCAGGGCGCCGACGGCGTCTACCAGGTCGCGCTCGCCGCCTACGTCGTCTTCTCACCGGAGAAGGAGACCTCGGCCGCCGCGATCGCCTCCGCCATGGCGGTCCTGCTGCTCCCGTACTCCCTGGTGGGCCCCTTCGCCGGTGTCCTGCTGGACCGCTGGCGGCGCCGCCAGGTCTTCGTGTACGGCAATCTGCTGCGCGCCCTGCTGGCGTCGGCGACGGCCATCCTGATGATCACAAACGTCCCGGACTGGATCTTCTACGTCTCGGCCCTGTGCGTCACCGCCGTCAACCGCTTCGTCCTGGCGGGCCTGTCCGCAGCACTGCCCCGTGTGGTGGACGACGAGCGGCTCGTGATCGCCAACTCCCTTTCGCCGACCGCCGGCACGCTCGCGGCAACCGCGGGCGGCGGTCTCGCCTTCGCCGTACGGCTGCTGGTCGCGGACTCCGACGCCGCCGTGGTGCTGGTGGGCGCCGGGCTGTATCTGTGTGCGGCGCTCGCCGCTCTGCGCATGGCACCGGATCTGCTGGGGCCCGCGTCCGAGTTGGTCCAGCCACGGCTCGGGACGGCACTCGTCGGCACCGCCCGCGACCTGGCGGCGGGTGTACGGCACCTCGCCGCGCCGTCCCGCAGGGAAGCCGCCTGGGCGCTCGTGGCGATGACCCTGATGCGGTTCTGCTACGGCGCCCTGACAGTGATGGTGCTGATGCTCTGCCGGTATGCCCTGTCCTCGACCACGGACGACGGACTGCGGCTGCTGGGGCTGGCGTTGGGTGTCTCCGGCGCCGGTTTCTTCGCGGCGGCAGTGGTGACGCCATGGGCGGTCGGCCGGCTGGGACCCGGCCGCTGGATCGTCGTGTGCGCCGGGGCGGCCGCGGTCCTGGAACCGGCTCTGGGCCTTCCGTTCGCCACCGGACCCATGCTGGTCGCGGCCTTCGTCCTCGGTCTGACCACACAGGGCGCGAAGATCTCGACGGACACCCTGGTGCAGTCCTCGGTCGCCGACGGCTTCCGTGGGCGGATCTTCTCCGTGTACGACGTGCTGTTCAACGCCGCCTTTGTCGGCGCGGCCGCGGTGGCCGCCCTGATGCTGCCTCCGGACGGCCGCTCGGTGGCGCTGGTGGTCACGATCGCCGTTATCTACGGAACAGTTGCTGGCGCTATGGCCCGGTTTGAACACCAGTAAGTGTCACATCAATGACACAGAGGCACTCCTGAGTACAGAGTTGTCATAGGGGACCGGTAGCTTACGTGCGTCTTATCTCGCGCCATGTTCGCGTCACGCACCTATGTTCTAGGGGGACCTACAAGTGACTACTCCGCCGCCCCAGGGCCAGAACCCCTTCGCTCAGGGTCAGCAGCCCGCCGGCCAGCCCCAGGGGCAGGCCCCGTACCCGCCTCAGCCCGGCTTCCCCCAGCAGGGCATGGCGCCGGTTCCGCCGCAGCAGCCGAGCCGTCGACCCAAGTTCAAGACGATCAAGAACGTGATCATCGTCGCGGCCGTCGCCGTCGCGGCCGTCGTCGGCTACATCGCCAGCCAGGACGACGCCGATCACGCCAACGTGGGTGACTGCCTGAAGTCCGCGTCCTCGTCCTCGGACCGCATGGAGGTCGTGGACTGCAAGTCCTCGGACGCCGAGGCCAAGGTCCTCAAGAAGATCAAGGGCCACTACACCCAGTTCACGGCCGAATCCGAGTGCCGCAAGGTCGACGACGCCACCAGCTTCTACGCCGAGACGGGCGACGGAGAAGAGTTCCTGCTCTGCCTGTCGGACGTCTGATCCGACCTCTCCCTACGCTGAGGGCCGGTGTTTCACGTGAAACACCGGCCCTCAGCGCATCCGGGGTCGTGTTTCACGTGAAACACGACCCCGATGCACAGCCTCAGCCCTGCTTGGCCCACCACACCTTGAGTGCGGCCACAGCGTCGTCGTACTCCATCGGCCCGTTTTCCAGGCGCAGCTCCAGCATGTGCCGGTACGCCCGACCGACGGCCGGGCCGGGCCCGACACCCAGGATCCCCATGATCTGGTTGCCGTCCAGGTCCGGACGGATCGCGTCCAGCTCCTCCTGCTCCTGAAGCTGGGCGATCCGCCCCTCCAGACCGTCATACGCACGCGACAGCGCGGCCGCCTTGCGCTTGTTGCGGGTCGTGCAGTCCGAGCGGGTCAGCTTGTGCAGCCGCCCAAGGAGCGGTCCCGCGTCACGGACGTAGCGCCGGACAGCCGAGTCCGTCCACTCCCCGGTTCCATAGCCGTGGAAGCGCAGGTGAAGTTCGACCAGCCGGGAAACGTCCTTCACCAGCTCGTTGGAGTACTTCAGAGCCGTCATGCGCTTCTTGGTCATCTTCGCCCCGACCACCTCGTGATGATGGAACGAGACCCGGCCGTCCTTCTCGAAGCGGCGTGTACGCGGCTTGCCGATGTCGTGCAGCAGCGCGGCCAGGCGGAGGGTCAGGTCGGGCCCGTCCTCCTCCAGCGCGATCGCCTGCTCCAGAACGATCAGCGTGTGCTCGTAGACATCCTTGTGCCGGTGGTGCTCGTCGCTCTCCAGGCGGAGGGCCGGCAGCTCGGGCACGACATGATCGGCGAGACCGGTGTCGACGAGCAGCGTCAGCCCCTTGCGCGGGCAGGTGGAAAGCATCAGCTTGTTCAGCTCCTCCCGCACCCGCTCGGCCGAGACGATCTCAATACGCCCCGCCATGTCCCTCATCGCCAAGACGACCTCCGGAGCCACCTCGAAGTCGAGCTGGGCGGCGAAGCGAGCGGCACGCATCATCCGCAGCGGGTCGTCGGAGAAGGACTCCTCGGGAGTACCCGGCGTACGCAGCACACGCGCCGCGAGGTCGCGGAGGCCTCCGTGCGGGTCGATGAACTCCTTCTCCGGGAGCGCGACGGCCATCGCGTTGACCGTGAAGTCACGCCGGACGAGGTCCTCCTCGATGGAGTCGCCGTACGACACCTCGGGCTTGCGCGAGGTGCGGTCGTAGGCCTCCGACCGATAGGTGGTCACCTCGATCTGGTAGCCGTCCTTCTGAGCGCCGACGGTGCCGAAGGCAATGCCGACCTCCCAGACGGAGTCCGCCCAGGGCCGCACGATCTTGAGTACGTCCTCGGGGCGGGCGTCGGTCGTGAAGTCCAAGTCGTTGCCGAGCCGGCCGAGCAGCGCGTCCCGGACCGAGCCGCCGACCAGCGCAAGGGAGAACCCGGCCTCCCGGAAGCGGCGGGCGAGGTCGTCGGCGACAGGGGCGACCCGCAGCAGTTCACTCACCGCTCGGTGCTGCACCTGGCTCAGGGCACTGGTTTCTTCGTTGGCGTTCGGCACAACAGAAGAGGGTACGTGGCCCGGGCGACCGCGAGCGCCTCCATTAAACGTGCACATCCAGCCGTGCAGGCGCCCCGTACGTGCAGGCTCGTTATACCTACACATAACGGACAGCTCGGAGCACTTTCCCGATCTTGCGGAGCAGTCCGCGGCACTTCCCCTTCGCGCGCATCGTTACGATGCGTGGACACACATTCCGACGACCACTGACGACGAGGGACGGACGAACGCGTGGCCGAGGCGGCAGACTTCCAGGGAACGAGTCCCTCACCTGCCCGCCGGTGGCTGCGGCGCACCGGAGCTTTCCTGGCCGCTGCGCCCCTGCTGGCCGGCCTGTTCCAGCTGCCCGCCGCCCCGTCCGTGCACGCCGCGCCGCAGGACTCCCCGAAGGCCGCCAACGGCTCGGGCACGGTGTCCATCAGCCTCGACACGTTCAGCCCGAGTGTCCCCACGGACGGCGACACCCTGACCGTGTCCGGCACGGTGAGGAACACCGGCAAGCAGCCCGTCACGGACGCCCATGTGGGACTGCGCGTGGGGCCCGAGCTGATCACCCGCTCCTCCGTCGACGACGTCTCCAAGAACAGCACGGACGTCCAGGGCGCCACCGGCACCGAGGTCGGCGGCAAGTACATGGCGGAGTTCCCCAAACTCACTCCGGGCGTCGCCGAGCACTTCTCGATCTCCGTGCCCGTCGACAAGCTCGACCTGGGCGATGACGGCGTCTACCAGTTCGCCGTCTCCCTGTCCGGGCAGACGCCCGCCCAGCCCTGGGACCAGATGCTGGGCATCCGGCGCACCTTCCTGCCGTGGCAGCCCGACGAAGCCGACACCAGGACGAAGACGACCTATCTGTGGCCGCTCGTCTCCACCGTCCACATGACGGCCCAGACGGGATCGAACGAGCAGCAGACGCCGGTCTTCCTCAACGACGACCTCGCCGAGGAGATCGCCCCCGGCGGCCGCCTGGACCAGCTCCTGTCGCTGGGCAAGGGCCTCGACGTCACCTGGGTGCTCGACCCCGACCTGCTCGCGTCCGTCGACGCGATGACGCGCACCTACGAGGTTCAGGGCGAGGACGGCAGCACCACCGCGGGCACCCACCAGGCGCTCGCCAAGCAGTGGCTGGCCGAGCTGCAGGAGGCGGTGGCCGACAAGGAGGTCGTGGCCCTGCCCTTCGCCGACCCCGACCTGGCCTCCCTCGCCCATAACGGCACGAGCGTCACCGGCTCGCTGAGCCACCTCAAGGAGGCCACCGACGTCGTCGCCAACACGGTGGAGCCGATCCTCCACGTGAAACCGGTCACCGACTTCGCCTGGCCGATGAACGGCGCCGTCGACCCGTCGATCATCAAGGTCGCCACCTCCGCCGGCGCCGACAAGGTGATAGCCCGCAGCGACAGCCTGGAAGAGAACGGCGGCCTGCCGTACACGCCCTCCGCGCCCCGCCCCATCGGCGGCGGCACCACGGCGGTCGTCGCGGACGCCCGGATGTCGACGGCGTTCCAGGGCGACCTGACGAAGGCCTCCACCTCCACGCTCGCCGTACAGCGGTTCCTGGCCCAGAGCCTGGCCCTCAACATCCAGACCGGCAAACAGCGCAGCATCGTCGTCGCCCCGCAGCGCATGCTCTCGGCGCGCCAGGCGCAGGCGATGGCCGGGGCGATCACCGCCCTCCAGGGCGGGAACTGGTCCGAGTCCCAGAACCTCACGGCGGCCGCCAAGGCCGAGCCGGATCCGGGTGCCACGACGAAGGTGCCGTCCACGTCCGAGTACCCCTCCTCCCTGCGCAAGAAGGAGCTGCCGCGAGCGGCCTTCGAGAAGATCGCGAGCACACAGGACGCACTTGACAACTTCAAGGTGATCCTCAACGACGAGTCCCGGGTGGTGACCCCCTTCGGGCGGGCCATGAACCGTGAGATGTCCGCGTCCTGGCGTGGTCACGCGGCCGATGCGACCGGCTATCGCGACGGTGTGAAGCTCTATCTCGACGGCCTGACCGCCCAGGTCAAGCTGATCGACAAGTCCGACACCAAGCTCTCCGGCCGCAGCGCCACCATCCCCGTGACCGTGCAGAACAACCTGGTGCAGGGCGTCGAGCACCTGGTGCTGCGGCTCACCTCGACCAGCCCGCGCCTCCAGATCGGCGGGGACGCATACGAGGAACAGCCCGTCACGGTCTCCGGCGGGCACAGCCAGACAGTGAAGTTCACCACGACGGCCAAGGCCAACGGCCAGGCCACGGTGATCGCCCAGCTGTACACGGAGGACGGCCAGAAGTACGGCGACGCCGTCACCTTCGACGTGAAGGTCACCGAGTTCACGGCCACCGTGATGCTGGTCATCGGCGGCGGTTTCCTGCTGCTCGTCCTGGCCGGTTTCCGGATGTACACGCAGCGCAAACGCGCTGCCGCCCGCGAGGCCGAGGCAACCGGTCCGGACGGGACGGACGAGTCGGTGGCAGAGCCGGAGAACCCCGAGGCCCCCGATGACCGTCTCAAGGAGGAGTCGGGCACCCGGACCGGGGCAGACGACCCGGAGCAGCCGAGTGACCCGGCACCGGACACCCCAGCGGAAAGCGCCGACCCGTCCGGCACGGGTGAGAGAGTGGACCGTTGAGGATGTCGTGGCCGGTGGGCCCGGGACGATGAGGTGGGGTAACCATGAACGCGCCGTACGACGGTGACCGCGGCCAGGCCGCGGGCAGCTCGGGCCACCCCGAGGGCCCGCCGCCCGAGCACGGCCAGGTACCGCCGCAGCCTCCCGCGGACATGTACCTCCAGGACGCCTACGACCAGGACCCCTATCGGGCACAGGACCCCCACGCCCAGGACCCGGTCGCCGAGGCCCTCTACGACCGTGCCGCCCACCCCCCGCCGCCTCCGGGCACGTACCAGCCCCAGCAGCCGCTCTACGCACAGCCGCCCCAGTCGCCGTACGCCCCCGACCCGCAGGTGTGGGCGCAGACCCCGGCGCCCGAACCGGAGGGCCCGACGCAGTACCTGCCCTACGGCGACGACCCCCGTACGACCCGGTTCGTGGGCGTCGACGACCTCGTGACCCAGGCCGGCGGGGAACGCCATGAGCCGGACGCCTTCGCGCACCTCTTCCGCGACCAGCAGCAGGGCGGCGGGCGTCCGCCGACGGACCACCCGTCGGTGCCCGGCCCGGCCCAGGCACCGACCGCGGGGCAGTACCCGCCGGAGGCCCCGCCTGTCGCGGCCGAGGCCCCCGCTCCGGCTCCCACAGACACTCCCGCACCGACGGCGAAGAAGGGCGGCCGCGCCTCGGGCCTGCTGAAGTCGAGCGCCGTCATGGCGGCGGGCACGATGGTCTCCCGCCTCACCGGCTTCATCCGCTCCGCGCTGATCGTTTCGGCGCTGGGCGTCGGCTTCCTCGGCGATGCCTTCCAGGTGGCCTACCAGCTGCCGACGATGATCTACATCCTGACCGTCGGCGGCGGCCTGAACTCCGTCTTCGTGCCACAGCTCGTTCGTGCCATGAAGGAGGACGACGACGGTGGCGAGGCATACGCCAACCGTCTGCTGACCCTGGTGATGGTGGCCCTGGCCGCGCTCACCGGGCTTGCGATGTTCGCCGCGCCGCTCCTGGTCCGCATGCTGGCCAACCCCGTAGCCAGCGACCCCGCGGCCAACGAGGTCGCCGTCACCTTCACCCGCTACTTCCTGCCCTCGATCTTCTTCATGGGCATCCATGTGGTGATGGGACAGATCCTCAACGCGCGCGGCAAGTTCGGCGCGATGATGTGGACGCCGGTCCTGAACAACATCGTCATCATCGTGACGCTCGGCATGTTCCTCTGGGTGTACGGCACCGCCGCCCACTCCGGCATGCAGGTCACGACCATTCCGGCGGAGGGCCAGCGGCTTCTCGGAGTCGGTGTGCTGCTCGGTCTGGTCGTGCAGGCCCTGGCGATGATCCCCTACCTGCGCGAGACCGGATTCAGGATGCGGTTGCGCTTCGACTGGAAGGGGCACGGCCTCGGCAAGGCCGCGATGCTCGCCAAGTGGACCGTCCTGTTCGTACTCGCCAACCAGGCGGGCGCCATGGTGGTGGTCCAGCTGTCCACCGCCGCGGGCAAGACGTCCGATGTCGACGGCACCGGCTTCGCCGCCTACGCCAACGCCCAGCTGATCTGGGGCCTGCCGCAGGCCATCATCACCGTCTCCCTGATGGCGGCCCTGCTGCCGCGGATCTCGCGCTCGGCGGCCGACGGGGACGGCGGCGCGGTCCGCGACGACATCTCCCAGGGCCTGCGGACCACCGCGGTCGCGATCGTGCCGATCGCCTTCGGCTTCCTCGCCCTCGGCGTCCCCATGTGCACGCTGATCTTCGGCTCCTCCGGCACCAGCGAGGCCACCAACATGGGCTTCATGCTGATGGCCTTCGGCCTCGGCCTGATCCCGTACTCCGTGCAGTACGTCGTCCTGCGGGCCTTCTACGCCTACGAGGACACCCGGACCCCCTTCTACAACACGGTCATCGTGGCCGCGGTCAACGCCGGCGCCTCGGTGCTCTGCTACGTCGTCCTCCCGTCCCGCTGGGCCGTGGTCGGCATGGCCGCCGCATACGGTCTCGCCTACGCGATCGGCGTCGGCGTCGCCTGGAACCGGCTGCGCAAGCGGCTGCGCGGGGACCTGGACGGCGCCCGCGTACTGCGGACGTACGCCCGGCTCGGCATCGCCTCGGTTCCCGCAGCGCTGCTGGCGGGCGCGGCCTGCTACGGGATCGGCACCACGCTCGGTCAGGGCGTCTTCGGCTCCTTCACGGCGCTGTTGGTCGGCGGGGCCGTACTGCTCGGAATCTTCTACGTCGCCGCGCGCCGCATGCGTATCGAGGAGCTGAACTCGCTTGTGGGCATGGTCCGTGGACGCCTGGGGCGGTGAGGCGGGGGTACGCGCACAACCATCGTCCGCCATCGTGTGTCGTGCATAGCGGCGGACTGTGGGCACAATTGGATTCCGCGTCACATGGCGCGCATTGGATGGGGAGGCAGGAACGACGGTGGCGGAACGGAGCACGGCTGCCGTCGACGTGGCAGACAACAGCGGTGACGAGCCGCTGACCGCCAAGGCGGACCAGTCCACGGCCGACGGGGAGGCCCAGAACCGGGAGCGGGACACGGACAACGTCGAGGCACAGGGGAGTGGCGGGACCGAGAGTCCCGGAAAGGTCTCACCACCCGAGCTGCACAGCGGCCACAAACTCGCCAGACGCTACCGTCTCGAGGAGTGCGTCACTCGTCTGGACGGTTTCAGCAGCTGGCGTGCGGTCGACGAGAAGCTCCGTCGTGCCGTCGGCGTCCATATCCTGCCCGCGGACCACACACGGGCCCGTTCCGTCCTTGCAGCGGCCCGTTCCTCCGCACTCCTCGGCGATCCCCGGTTCGTCCAGGTCCTGGACGCCGTCGAGGAGAACGACCTCGTCTACGTCGTCCACGAGTGGCTTCCCGACGCGACCGAGCTGACCACGCTCCTCGCTCCCGGTCCGCTGGAGGCGTACGACGCCTACCAGTTGGTCAGTCAGGTCGCCTCGGCCATGGCCGCCGCCCATCGCGAGGGCCTCGCCCATCTGCGCCTGAATCCGAACTCGGTGCTGCGTACCTCGAGCGGGCAGTGGCGCATCCGCGGACTCGCCGTCAATGCCGCGCTGCGCGGCATCAGTTCGGGCACACCCCAGCGCACCGACACGGAGGCGATCGGCGCCCTGCTGTACGCGGCGCTCACCCAGCGCTGGCCGTACGAAAGTGACGCCTACGGTCTGTCGGGCCTGCCCAAGGACGTCGGCCTCATCCCGCCCGACCAGGTGCGCGCCGGAGTCCATCGCGGGCTGTCCGAGCTCTCCATGCGGGCCCTCGCCAACGACGGCGCGACCGCCTCCCGTCATGAGTCGCCGTGCACGACACCGGAGGAACTCGTGAAGGCGATCGGCGAGATGCCCCGCATCCGCCCGCCGGAGCCGGCGTTCGCCGCCCCGCCCGAATACCAGCGCACAACGTACCAGCAGGGCTCGTACGGCCGCCCCGCATCGCACCCGGGCGCCACGCAGCCGGTGCCGCCGCCTCCCGCCCCACTGCAGAGCCGTACGGGCAAGGTCCTCAAATGGGCCGTCTCGGCACTGCTCATCGCCGCGCTCGGTCTTGGCAGCTGGCAGCTGGCGGACGCGCTCATGGACCAGGGCAAGAAGTCCGACGACACCAACCAGACCCAGCCGACGGACGGCAACGACAAGAGCTCGAAGAAGCCTGCGACTGCCGGCAAGCCGGTCCCGATCAGCGAAGTCCACGACTTCGACCCCTTCGGCGACCAGTCCGAGAAGCCGGGTGACGTGGGGAAGGTCTTCGACTCCAGCACCGCGACCTACTGGCAGACGGACTTCTACACGAGCGCCGACTTCGGCCGGCTGAAGTCGGGGCTCGGAGTCGTCCTCGACCTCGGCAAGGTCCAGCAGGTCGGGAAGGTGACCGTGACCTTCGTGGGTGACACGTCGGTCGAACTCCTCACCGCGGGCACGGACGCGGCTTCCATGCCGGCCTCGTTCGACGCCTACACCAAGGCTGCCGAGGGCTCGGGCACGACCGTGTCGCTCAAGCCCGGCAAGTCCGTGAAGAGCCGGTACCTGCTGCTGTGGCTGACCAACCTGCCGTTGCAGGACGACGGGCAGTATCGCGGCAGAGTGGCGGACATCAAGGTGACGAGCTGACCCACTGCCCGTCCACTCCCGTACGAATTACTGTTTCCTTGACGGCAGGGTCGGGGGCGAGAGGTGATCACATCGACACCGAGGCAACAGATGCGGACCTGCTCGCTCGCCACGTCGAAGGCGACCCCGACGCCTTCGGTGAGCTCGTCCGGCGGCATCGCGACCGGCTCTGGGCGGTGGCCCTGCGGACCCTCGGGGACCGCGAGGAGGCCGCTGACGCGGTGCAGGACGCCCTTGTCTCCGCCTACCGGGCCGCCCACACCTTCCGCGGCCAGTCGGCCGTCACGACCTGGCTTCACCGGATCACGGTGAACGCCTGTCTCGACCGTGCCCGCAAGGCGGCTTCGCGCAAGACCTCTCCGGTCGACGACACCGAGCGCCTGGAACAACTCCTGGAGCCGCACGAGTCGGCCTCGGCGCCGGCGGAGCGCAACGACCTGCATCGCCAGCTCCTCGAGGCGCTCGGCACCCTTCCCCCCGACCAGCGGGCCGCCCTCGTCCTCGTCGACATGCAGGGCTATCCCGTCGCCGAAGCGGCCCGGATGCTCGATGTCCCCACCGGCACGGTGAAGAGCCGCTGTGCGCGCGGCAGAGCCAGACTGCTGCCCCTGCTGACCCATCTACGGCCGGAAAGTTCCGGTGACAGCAAGGAACCGGCCCCGGGACGGAACCGGGCGCAGGGGACATCCGTCCCACCCGCAGCGGGACCGCGGAAAACGGATCCGCCGGATACCGGGCCAAGTGATTCAGCTGCAGTGAAGGGCGGAGGTGGGCGAGCGTGACATCCTCGACGGACGCGTCCGGGCACCCGGATGTCGCGGAGATCTCCGACCTCACCGAAGGCCTGCTCCCGCCGTCCCGGACCTCGGACGTACGGCAGCACCTGGACGAGTGCGACCTGTGCGCCGATGTCCATGCGTCGCTGGAGGAGATCCGGGGGCTGCTCGGGACGCTCCCGGGACCGCCCCGCATGCCCGCCGATGTCGCGGGGCGGATCGATGCCGCCCTTGCCGCGGAGGCCCTGCTCCACGCCACCACACCCGATGCCCTGGACACACCGGCGCCCGCCGCATCGTCCCGGACCGCGCCCGACGCGGACGACGGCACGCGTGTTTCACGTGAAACACCGGCCACGGCGGACCGCCCTTCGGGCCACGCCCGCACCTCGACCACGGGACCGGGCCGCAAGGAACGCAAGAGGGGAGGGCGCCGCAGGGTCGCCGTCCTGGGCGCTGTCTTCACGGCCGCCGCCCTGGGACTCGGCTCCCTGCTGGTGTCGTCCCTCGGCGGCGGGCCATCCGGTCCTGCGGTGGGCGAGCAGGAGGCCGCCTCGGACACGTTCTCCGCGGGAAAGCTGGAGCAGCAGGTCGCCGACCTCCTCGCCAAGGGCCAGAAGTCGGTGGACGGCTCCCGTACTCCGCAGGGCCTGGGCGTGGAGAGCAATGCCGGTACCGACTCCCCCAGGGTCCTCAAAAAACCCACGGTTCCCGAATGCGTCCGGCAAGGCATCGGCCGCAACGACGCGGCACTCGCCACCGAGAAGGGCACCTATCAGGGGAAGGACGCACTGCTCGTGGTGCTGCCCGACGCGTCCGGCACCCCCCGGGTCACGGCGTACATCGTCGACGCGACCTGTGTGGACCATCCGTCGTCCGCCAAGGCCGAGGTTCTGCTGAAGAAGTCCTACGCGCGCTCCTGAGGACAAACGCTTCGCCTGCGTGCTGCGTGGTGTCCCGCACGGTCCGGTGTCTCCGTGTGCCCGGACACAGTGGGAATGCGCGCCCCGTAGGATCCGTTGGGTGGGGTGAGAGTCCCGAGAAGGGCTCCCGCCGGACCTTCGACGCAGTCCAGAGACGAGGAACAAGCCGTGAGCGACGTCCGCAATGTGATCATCATCGGCTCCGGGCCCGCCGGCTACACGGCGGCGCTCTACACCGCGCGTGCGTCGCTGAAGCCGCTGGTGTTCGAGGGAGCCGTCACCGCGGGCGGCGCACTGATGAACACCACCGAGGTGGAGAACTTCCCCGGCTTCCGGGACGGCATCATGGGCCCCGAGCTCATGGACAACATGCGCGCCCAGGCCGAGCGCTTCGGTGCGGAGCTCCTCCCGGACGACGTCGTGAGTGTCGACCTGACCGGTGAGATCAAGACTGTCACCGACACGGCGGGCACGGTCCACAAGGCGAAGGCCGTCATCATCACCACCGGCTCCCAGCACCGCAAGCTCGGACTGCCGAACGAGGACGCCCTCTCCGGCCGGGGCGTCTCCTGGTGCGCCACCTGTGACGGCTTCTTCTTCAAGGACCATGACATCGCCGTGATCGGCGGCGGTGACACCGCGATGGAGGAGGCCACCTTCCTCTCGCGCTTTGCCAAGTCCGTGACGATCGTCCACCGCCGTGACACGCTGCGCGCCTCCAAGGCGATGCAGGAGCGCGCGTTCGCCGACCCGAAGATCAAGTTTGTCTGGGACAGCGAGGTCGCCGAGATCAAGGGCAACCCGAAGCTGGAGGGGCTGACGCTCCGCAACCTCAAGACCGGTGAGACTTCCGAGCTTCCGGTGACCGGCCTGTTCATCGCGATCGGCCACGACCCGCGCACCGAGCTCTTCAAGGGCCAGCTGAAGCTGGACGACGAAGGCTATCTGAAGGTGGACGCGCCCTCGACCCGGACGAGCCTGACCGGTGTCTTCGGCGCCGGCGACGTCGTCGACCACACCTACCGCCAGGCGATCACCGCTGCCGGCACCGGCTGTTCCGCCGCCCTCGACGCCGAGCGCTTCCTCGCCGCCCTCGCGGACGAGGAGAACGCCGACCCCGAGACGGCCACCGTCTGACACCCTCATCCCCATCCGCCCCACCGCACGATCAAGTTAAGGAGCCCGCCGTGGCCGGCACCCTGAAGAATGTGACTGACGACTCCTTCGAGCAGGACGTCCTGAAGAGCGACAAGCCCGTACTGGTGGACTTCTGGGCCGCCTGGTGCGGTCCGTGCCGCCAGATCGCGCCGTCCCTCGAGGCGATCGCCGCCGAGTACGGCGACAAGATCGAGGTCGTCAAGCTCAACATCGACGAGAACCCGGGTACGGCCGCCAGGTACGGCGTCATGTCCATCCCGACTCTGAACGTGTACCAGCGTGGCGAGGTCGCCAAGACCATCGTCGGCGCGAAGCCGAAGGCCGCGATCGTCCGCGACCTCGAGGACTTCATCGCCGAGTGACGTTTCACGTGAAACACGAATGGGCCGACCCGGAAGGGCCGGCCCATTCGCTTTGAAGTCGAGCGGATGCGGTCCGGTCAGAGGGGCCGCAGTGCCGGTTCCTTCTGTACGGCCCCGAGGAGCCGGTCCAACGCCATCTCCACGTCTTCCTTCCAGGAGAGCGTCGACCGCAGCTCCAGCCTCAGCCGGGGGTACGTCGGATGGTGCCGGACGGTCTTGAATCCCACCGCCAGGAGATGGTCGGCAGGAAGGACACAGGCCGGTTCCTTCCAGCGTGCGTCTCCGAATGCCTCGATCGCCTTGAAGCCCCGTCTCAGCAGATCCTTGGCGACCGTCTGGACCATCACCCGGCCCAGCCCCTGCCCCTGATAGCCCGGCATGATGAACGCGGTCATCAGCTGCACCGCATCGGGTGAGACGGGGCTTGTGGGGAACGCCGTCGAACGGGGGACATACGCGGGAGGGGCGTAGAGCACAAAGCCCACCGGTACGTCGTCGACGTAGACGACCCGGCCGCAGGACCCCCAGTCCAACAGGACGGCGGAGATCCAGGCTTCCTTCTCCAGGGCGGGTGTGCCTGCCTTTACCGCTGCTTCGCCGCTGACTGGATCCAGCTCCCAGAAGACGCACGTGCGACAGCGCTTGGGAAGGTCCTGAAGGTTGTCCAGCGTGAGCGGTACGAGCCGACGCCCCATGAAGGCTGATCCTCGCTTCCTTCGCCCGCCGCGTCGCGGGCGGCCGTCAGAGCGCTCCGTTCCCTGAGCAGGCTGCCGACGAATCCGCCGACCGCCCCCAATCCCAGGCCCGCGCTCACCAGTCCGGTGCGGCTCACCGTTCGCATGGCCCCTGCCTCTCCTCAGAGGGTGCTCTCGAGTGCATGCCCATACCCGAACGCATCGTATCCACCATGCGATTGCATCGATACCGCCTGAAAGCAAAGAGCGGGCCGTGTCCGGTACACACCGGACACGGCCCGCATGGTCGGGTAGGATGTTGCCTCCCGCCCGACCAGAGGCTCAGTCCTCCGAGTCCTCGCTCTCGCTCTCCATGAGGCTCTTCTGAAGAGCGAGCCTCTCGCCGGGGGCGAGCGTGTTGAGGATGCGCTCAAGATCCTCGGGCGAGGCGAACTCGACGGTGATCTTGCCCTTCTTCTGGCCCAGCTCGACCTTCACCCGCGTCTCGAAGCGGTCCGAGAGTCGGGTCGCCAGGTCGGTCAGCGCAGGGGAGACACGGGCGCCGGCCCGCGGGCCCTTGGACCGACGGGCCGTCTGAGGCCGCGAGCCCATCAGCGTCACGATCTCTTCCACGGCCCGCACCGAGAGCCCCTCGGCCACGACCCGGTACGCCAGCCGCTCCTGCTCCTCCGGGTCCTCCACCGAGAGCAGCGCCCGGGCATGCCCGGCGGTGAGCACCCCGGCGGCCACCCGATTCTGGACCCTCGGCGAGAGCTTCAGCAGTCGCAGAGTGTTCGAGACCTGCGGACGGGAACGGCCGATGCGGTCCGCCAGCTGGTCGTGCGTGCAGTTGAAGTCCTTCAGCAACTGGTCGTAGGCGGCTGCCTCTTCCAGCGGGTTCAGCTGAGCCCGGTGGAGGTTCTCCAGCAGGGCGTCCAGAAGGAGCTTCTCGTCATCCGTGGCCCGCACGATCGCCGGGATCGCCTCCAGCCCCGCCTCACGGCAGGCCCGCCAGCGGCGCTCGCCCATGATGAGCTCGTAGCGCGCGGGACCGAGCTGCCGTACGACGACCGGCTGGAGGAGGCCGACCTCCTTGATGGAGGTGACGAGTTCCTGCAGCGCGTCCTCGTCGAAGACCTCACGCGGCTGGCGCGGGTTCGGCGTGATGGAGTCGAGGGGGATCTCCGCGAAGTGGGCGCCGACAGGAGCGGGCGGCATCTCCACGGATCCGTCGGTCGACGGCTCCTCGGTTTCATGTGAAACAGGCGGCAGCGTGGTGACCTTGGCCGCGGCCACTCCACGTTCGGCGGTCAGCACCGGGGAAGCCGCAGGGGACGTGGAGGCGCCCCCCAGCGCGGCCTGGGCCACCGTCTTCTCCGTCGGGGCAGCAGGGATCAGTGCGCCGAGACCACGGCCCAACCCCCTCCGTCGCTCGCTCACTGGATCCCCTCCACCATGCTCGGGTCGCTTTGTGCGCCGATGTGGGCGTGCGTCGCGTCGTAGTTGACGCCGACGCCCTTCAGCGCGATTTCTCGTGCCGCCTCAAGATAAGACAGGGCACCGCTCGATCCTGGATCGTAGGTCAGCACCGTCTGGCCATAGCTCGGCGCCTCGGAGATACGGACCGAGCGGGGGATGCTCGTCCGCAGCACCTCGTCGCCGAAGTGGTTGCGCACCTCGTCCGCGACCTGGGACGCGAGCCGCGTCCGGCCGTCGTACATGGTGAGCAGGATGGTCGACACATGGAGAGCGGGGTTGAGGTGCCCCCGCACCAGGTCGACATTGCGCAGCAGCTGGCCCAGGCCTTCCAGCGCGTAGTACTCGCACTGAATAGGGATGAGGACTTCTTGCCCGGCCACCAGCGCGTTGACGGTCAGCAGACCCAGCGAGGGCGGGCAGTCGATGAGGATGTAGTCCAGCGGCTGCTCATAGGCCTGGATCGCCCGCTGCAGCCTGCTCTCGCGGGCCACGAGGGACACCAGCTCGATCTCCGCACCGGCGAGATCAATCGTCGCGGGGGCGCAGAAGAGTCCCTCCACATCCGGGACCGGCTGGACGACATCTGCGAGCGGCTTGCTCTCGACCAGGACGTCGTAGATCGAGGGAACCTCGGCGTGATGGTCGATACCCAGCGCCGTGGACGCATTGCCCTGGGGATCGAGATCGATCACCAGGACACGACCACCGTGCAGAGCCAGCGACGCAGCAAGGTTGACGGTCGTCGTCGTCTTGCCCACGCCACCCTTCTGGTTGGCGACCACCATGACGCGGGTCTGCTCGGGCCGTGGCAGGCCCTCGCCGGCGCGGCCTAGAGCCTCCACCGCCAGTTGGGCAGCACGACCGATCGGAGTGTCGTCCATCGGGGGCGGTGTTTCACGTGAAACATCCTCTCCGATGGACTCGGTACGGGGACCGGGGACCGGATCGGTCATCGGTCCCGCGATGTTGGCGTCGGACCGCAAGGATTCACTCTCCTCGACTTCAGGCTCGCAATGAACAGAGCCTCCCATGCCTTCGGGGTCGTGAACCAGTGAGGCCTGGCGTTCTGTGGAGAAATCCACCTCTGTGGACAACTCCATGCCCCTCAGGGAGGACGATGGCTCGTCGGAAGCAGCGCCCTCTCCGAGCGAACCGAGAGGCTTGCGGTCACGGGGTTCGGCCGCGGCGCGGCCCCGACTGATGATTCCGTGCAGCAGTGAGCGACGTTTCACGTGAAACACGATGCACAGTGGCCATAGCCGGACTGCCGCGACACTCCGACCTGCGTAGGTTTGCCAGCTTGTGTGGAGTACGTCTCGTCGTCAGGACGGATCAGTGGGGCCGGTGCGGCCGGAGCGGAGGTCCTCCCGACTATCCACGACGCCGACGTGCTCGGCCCGTACGCGCGGCCTTCGCTCGCTTGGCCGCAAAGCGCACTCCTCCGGGGCTCTCCCCGACCTCCACCCGCACCACGGTGGACGGGGGATCCACCACCCCCTCACCGACATGGAGGACAGATGTCGCCACGGCGCCGAGCTTGCTCAGCGCCGTGGCCGCGCTCTTCAGCTCCTCCTCGGCGGTGTCGCCCTTGAGCGCCAGCATCTCGCCGTAAGGGCGCAGCAGCGGAATGCCCCAGGTCGCCAGGCGGTCCAGGGGAGCCACTGCCCGAGCCGTGACCACATGGACAGGGTTCAGCTTGCCCATGACCTCCTCGGCGCGGCCGCGGACCACCGTGACATGGTCCAGGCCCAGCAGTTCCACGACCTCGGTCAGAAAGGTCGTACGCCGCAGCAGTGGCTCCAGCAGCGTGATCTTCAGATCCTCCCGGACGAGTGCCAGGGGAATGCCGGGGAGGCCGGCGCCGGACCCGACGTCGCACACCGTCACGCCCTCGGGAACGACCTCCGAGAGCACGGCGCAGTTCAGCAGGTGCCGCTCCCACAGGCGGGGCACTTCACGCGGCCCGATCAGACCGCGTTGCACGCCCGCCTCAGCGAGCAGCTCCGCGTATCGGACCGCATCCGCGAAGCGATCACCGAACACCTCACGCGCCTGCTCGGGCGCGGGGGGAAGCTCCGCTGCCTCCGTCACGGGGGACCGTCCTTCCGTACCGCATCGGCGCACCGGGCGCCGACGCCAACCACCAGAACTATCAGGCTGACAAAGTTCGGCCCCGTCTGCGGGCAGACGGGGCCGGAGGAACGAACGGACCGGTCAGGCAGGGAGCACAACGACGAAGCGCTCCGGCTCCTCGCCCTCGGACTCGCTGCGCAGACCCGCGGCCTTGACCGCGTCGTGCACGACCTTGCGCTCGAACGGCGTCATCGGCTTCAGCTTCACGGACTCACCGGTGCTCTTGACCTCGGCCGCCGCCTTGGCACCCAGCTCGGAAAGCTCCGCACGCTTCTTCGCCCGGTAGCCCGCGATGTCCAGCATCAGCCGGCTGCGGTCCCCGGTCTCCCGGTGCACGGCCAGGCGCGTCAGCTCCTGAAGGGCCTCCAGCACCTCGCCGTCACGGCCGACCAGCTTCTGCAGGTCCCGGCTGCCCGAGTCACTGATGATCGAGACAGCGGCGCGGTCGGCCTCGACGTCCATGTCGATATCGCCGTCGAGGTCGGCGATGTCCAGCAGACCCTCGAGGTAGTCCGCCGCGATCTCACCCTCCTGCTCCAGGCGGGTCAGGGTGTCTGCACCCTCGGCAGCGGCGGAGGTGGTGCCTTCCGTCACGGGATGGACTCCTTCTTACTTCTTGGACGGGGACTTGGGCCGCTGCGGACCCTTGCGCTGTCCGGACTGGGCCTTGCTGCGGGTACCGGAGCCGGTCTGCTTCGGCGCGGCCTTCTTGGCAGCGGCGGGCTTGTCGTCCTCCGGCTCGTCGGCCTTGCTCAGCGACGTCTTGTGCTCAGAGTCGCCGGCCGCCTTCGGGCCGCCGGACTGGCGCTGCGCCTTGCTCTGCCGCTTGGGCTGCTGACGCCTGGGCGTACCGCCGGTGGTCGGCGTGCCGTCCTCGGTCTGGGTGGCGACGGCGCCCTCGCTCTTCAGTACACTGCCGTCGGCCTGGGCGGCGAGTCCCGCCTTGTTCAGGCCGTTGATGAACTTGCGCTCGTGCTCGTTGCGGTCGCGGCCCTTGACCACGATGGCCTTGACGATGGCGCGCTCACGGCGGTTACGCGTCTTGCCCTGGTGCGTGACGTGCTTGTACAGGCGCTCCAGATACGCGGCCTGGGCCTTGGAACCCGGGGTCGGGTTGTTGTGGATCACGTACATCTGCTGGCCCATGGTCCACACGTTGGTGGTCAGCCAGTAGACGAGGACACCGACCGGGAAGTTGATACCGAAGACCGCGAACATGACGGGGAAGACGTACATCAGCATCTTCTGCTGCTGCATGAACGGCGTCTTCACCGTGGTGTCGACGTTCTTCGTCATCAGCTGGCGCTGCGTGTAGAACTGCGACGCGGACATCAGGACGATCATGACCGCGGTCACGATGCGGACGGTGGTCAGCGAGGCGTCGAGCGCCGTGACCTCGGCGGTGCTGTCGGTGAACTTCGCGGCCAGCGGTGCCCCGAAGATGTGCGCCTTCTGCGCGCTCTCCAGCAGGCTCTGGTTGATGACACCGACGGTGTCATTGTTGGCGATGCTGTTGAGCACGTGGTACAGGGCGAAGAAGAACGGCGACTGCGCCAGGATGGGAAGGCACGAGGAGAGGGGGTTGGTCCCCGTCTCCTTGTACAGCTTCATCATCTCTTCGGACTGACGCTGCTTGTCGTTCTTGTAGCGCTCCTGGATCTTCTTCATCTCGGGCTGGAGCGTCTGCATGGCCCGGGTCGCCTTGATCTGCTTCACGAAGAGCGGGATCAGGCAGATGCGGATCAGGACCACCAGGGACACGATGGACAGGCCCCAGGCCCACCCGGTGTCAGGGCCGAAGATCGCACCGTACACCGTGTGGAACTGGACGATGACCCAGGAAACGGGTGTCGTGATGAAGCTGAAGAAGCTGGCAATCGTGTCCACTGATCATGCTCCTTGGGCATGGGACGGGGTCTCTGCGGCCGGGCTCGAAGGAGTCTGCCCCTCAGTGGCCGGTTCGGCGGAGGTGGGCCCGCCCCTGCGTGCACGCCAGGCGTCACGCAGCATTTCGTGCCACCGCGGGCGCTTGCGCGGCGGAACATGATCCACACCGCCCAGCGACCACGGGTTGCAGCGCAGGATGCGCCAGGCCGTGAGTGCCGTGCCCTTGATCGCACCATGCCGGTCGATGGCCTGGTAGCCGTAGTGAGAACACGACGGGTAGTACTTGCACACCGGTCCGAGCAACGGACTGATGGTCCACTGGTACAGCTTGATCAGTGCCAGCAGCGGGTACTTCATCGCGCGCCCCCTCCCAGCAGCCGCGTCAGGGCGGCATCCAGGTCTCGGGCCAGCTCTGCATGGTCGGCGTCACCCGCACCGGGCAGCGCTCGTACGACTACCAGGCTACCGGGGGGCAAAAGTGCGACTCGATCGCGCATCAGATGGCGAAGCCTGCGCTTCACCTTGTTGCGCACCACTGCTCCGCCCACGGCTTTGCTGACGACGAAACCCGCACGCGTCGGGGGAGCGCTCTCCCCAGGCGCGTGCGGGTCCGTGGCACCGCTACGAAGATGGACGACGAGTGACGGGCGTCCGGCCCGACGGCCTCGTCGTACCGCGGTCGCGAAGTCCTCGCGCCGCCTCAGCCGGTTCTCGGTGGGCAGCACGACGGCATGACCTGACCGGGATCAGGCGGACAGACGGGCGCGACCCTTGCTACGGCGGGACGCGAGAATCGCGCGGCCGGCACGGGTGCGCATACGCAGCCGGAAGCCGTGGGTCTTCGCGCGACGACGGTTGTTCGGCTGGAAGGTGCGCTTGCTCACTCGGGGGCTCCAGAAATAAATCGGTGGTTGCGGGGTGCCGTCCTGGCTGTCACCGTGCGCCCACGAGTAGCTCGCGTTACGCCCGAGTGCACCGCTGACCGATCACCCAAATGATCTGTGCCCATCGGAGGCAGGCGGCAGCAGCCATCGACAACTCGACCTGGTTACGGTACGCGGGGCTACGCCATCCGGTCAAACCAGGGGCCGCGGGGAGACACTATCCACAGCCTGGGGACAACAACTTGAACCGCACCCATCGCCCTGACTACCGTGACTGGACTCCGCATCGTTCCTTCGTCCCTCGACTGACACCCAACCCGTCCCCGAATCACACCTTCGAGGGACCCGTGAGAGAGCGTGCCCTGTGGCTGACGTACCTGCCGATCTTGCCGCAGTGTGGCCACGAGTACTGGAACAACTCCTCGGTGAAAGCCGCGGGCAGGGCGTCGAGGTCAAGGACGAACACTGGATCCGGCGCTGTCAGCCGCTCGCGCTGGTCGCCGACACCGCCCTGCTCGCCGTACCGAACGAGTTCGCCAAGGGCGTGCTCGAGGGCCGGCTCGCCCCGATCGTCAGCGAGACCCTGAGCCGCGAGTGCGGCCGCCCGATCCGCATCGCCATCACCGTCGACGACTCGGCCGGCGACCCTCCGCCCCCGCCTGCCCCGGCCGGCCGCTCCAGGTACGAGGAGCCCGAGCTCCCCACGGCCCGTGAGCGCGACACGTACGAGGGATACGGCCGCCACCGCGCCGACGACCGCGGGCCCGGCCGCTCCGAACAGCACCCCGGCACGGTCGGCGACCAGCTCCCCACCCCCCGCCCCGCCTATCCCTCCGAGTACCAGCGCCCGGAGCCCGGCGCCTGGCCGCGGCCCGCGCAGGACGAGTACAGCTGGCAGCAGCAGCGGCTGGGCTTCCCCGAACGCGATCCGTACGCATCGCCGACGCAGGACACCTACGGATCCGCGTCCCAGGACGCCTATGGGTCCCCCGCGCCGGACTCGTACTCGCCGCCGTCACAGGACTACCGCCCCCAGCCGGTGGAGCGTCCGCCGTACGACGGCCAGCGTCCCGACTACGACCAGCAGCGCCCGGACTACGACCCGGCACGCCCCGATTACGACCCCCCGCGCGCGGACTACGACCCGCGCGCCCCCCGCAGGGACCTGCCCGAGCCGCCGGCCGGCTCCGGGCACGTCCACCGCGGCGGTCCGGTCGGCTCCTCGCTGCCTGCGGCCAGCGGCGCCCCCGGCCCCCTGGCCGCGAAACCCGCACCGGCGACCGGCCCCGGCGAACCCACCGCCCGGCTGAACCCCAAGTACCTGTTCGACACCTTCGTCATCGGCGCCTCCAACCGCTTCGCCCACGCGGCCGCGGTCGCCGTCGCCGAGGCCCCCGCGAAGGCCTACAACCCCCTGTTCATCTACGGGGAGTCGGGCCTCGGCAAGACGCACCTGCTGCACGCCATCGGGCACTACGCGCGCAGCCTCTACCCGGGCACGCGTGTGCGGTACGTCAGCTCCGAGGAGTTCACCAACGAGTTCATCAACTCCATCCGCGACGGCAAGGGCGACAGCTTCCGCAAGCGCTACCGCGAGATGGACATCCTGCTCGTCGACGACATCCAGTTCCTCGCGGACAAGGAGTCGACGCAGGAGGAGTTCTTCCACACCTTCAACACGCTCCACAACGCGAACAAGCAGATCGTGCTGTCCTCCGACCGGCCGCCCAAGCAGCTGGTCACACTGGAGGACCGGCTGCGGAACCGTTTCGAGTGGGGTCTGATCACCGACGTCCAGCCGCCCGAGCTGGAGACGCGCATCGCGATCCTGCGCAAGAAGGCGGTCCAGGAGCAGCTCAACGCCCCGCCGGAAGTACTGGAGTTCATCGCCTCCCGGATCTCGCGCAACATCCGCGAGCTGGAGGGCGCACTGATCCGGGTGACGGCGTTCGCCTCGCTCAACCGTCAGCCCGTGGACCTCGGCCTGACGGAGATCGTCCTCAAGGACCTCATCCCCGGCGGCGAGGACTCCGCCCCCGAGATCACCTCGACGGCGATCATGGGCGCGACCGCCGACTACTTCGGGCTGACCGTCGAGGACCTGTGCGGCACCTCGCGCGGCCGCGCCCTGGTCACGGCCCGCCAGATCGCCATGTATCTGTGCCGCGAGCTCACCGACCTCTCCCTGCCGAAGATCGGCGCACTGTTCGGCGGCCGCGACCACACGACGGTGATGCACGCCGACCGCAAGATCCGCAATCTGATGGCCGAGCGGCGCTCCATCTACAACCAGGTCACCGAGCTGACCAACCGCATCAAGAACGGCTGACAGCCGCCTCGAACCGGCGCCGAGGGCGTCCCCGGGAGGAGATCCCGGGGACGCCCTTCGTCGTTCCCCGGGCACCCGGTGTTCGAATACAGGGCGGGTTACGGCCACTCTCCACAGATTCGGCGACTTTCTCCCGTCCACATCCTGGGGACTGTGGAGTTGTCCAGATCGTGTCCACAGCGCCCGCTGTTGAAAGACCATCAGACCAGCTCAGGTACTTGTGGATTCGTGGACGAACGATCTCCACAGACTGTGGACGAAGCGATGATCCACAACCTGTGCACCGAGTTGTCCACCGGCAACCCACAGGATCGGCCCGGTTGTCCCCAGCGAATCCCAGCTTCTCCACAGAGCTGTCCACTGTTCGGCAACCCGGAGCGCGTCCTCACCGTGTCGAGTGAAAGGCGTCACACAAAGGTGCCGGGTTGGGCTGTGGGAAACACGGGTAAAGCTGGGGACGGCACTGGGGAGAACTCCCGCCAGGCTGTGCACGGCGTGTGCAGAACTTTCCGTTCTCCACAGAGACCCGCGGTTGTCCACCGCTTCCGCCCACAGGGCCCGTGGACAAAATTTCCTAGCTGACCTGCGCAAACGCGGTTATCCACGGTTTCCACAGGCCCTACTACTACTCCCGACTAGAGAGAGGTCGGAATCCGTTTCGAAGAGGGTCCTGTGCACAACTCGCCGCCCGGCTCCCGGCTGCCCCTCGTCACGACTTGACCCCGAGAGGCACCTACTGTCAGTGCCGTGCGTCAGACTGGTCCCCGGTGTCCTTCCCCTCACAGGGGCCGACGACGCCGAGACAGACGACGAAGCCAGGCAGGGCGAGAAGCGCCGGCAACAGCAGGAGGCGGCAACAGTGAAGATCCGGGTGGAACGCGACGTACTCGCGGAGGCAGTGGCCTGGGCGGCACGCAGCCTTCCGGCCCGTCCGCCGGCGCCTGTCCTCGCCGGCCTTCTGCTGAAGGCCGAGGACGGCCAGCTGAGCCTGTCCAGCTTCGACTACGAGGTCTCCGCGCGCGTGTCCGTGGAGGCCGAGGTCGAGGAGGAGGGCACCGTGCTCGTCTCCGGCCGCCTCCTCGCGGACATCTCCCGCGCTCTCCCCAACCGCCCGGTCGAGATTTCCACAGACGGTGTACGAGCGACGGTGGTGTGCGGCTCCTCGCGGTTCACCCTGCACACCCTGCCTGTGGAGGAGTACCCGGCGCTTCCGCAGATGCCGAACGCCACGGGCACGGTCCCCGGCGAAGTCTTCGCCGCCGCGGCCGCCCAGGTGGCGATCGCCGCCGGCCGTGACGACACGCTGCCCGTTCTCACCGGTGTGCGCATCGAGATCGAGGGCGACACGGTCACGCTCGCCTCCACCGACCGCTACCGCTTCGCGGTCCGCGAGTTCCTGTGGAAGCCGGAGAACCCGGAGGCCTCCGCGGTCGCCCTGGTGCCCGCCAAGACGCTCCTGGACACCGCCAAGGCGCTCACCAGCGGCGACAGCGTCATCCTGGCGCTGTCCGGCTCGGGCGCGGGCGAGGGCCTGATCGGCTTCGAGGGCGCTGGGCGCCGCACGACGACCCGTCTGCTGGAGGGCGACCTCCCGAAGTACCGCACACTGTTCCCGACGGAGTTCAACTCGGTCGCCGTGATCGAGACCGCCCCCTTCGTGGAGGCCGTCAAGCGTGTGGCCCTGGTCGCCGAGCGGAACACCCCGGTGCGGCTCAGTTTCGAGCAGGGCGTGCTCATTCTGGAGGCCGGCTCCAGCGACGACGCACAGGCTGTGGAAAGGGTCGACGCCCAGCTGGAGGGCGACGACATCTCGATCGCCTTCAACCCGACGTTCCTGCTGGACGGCCTGAGCGCCATCGACTCGCCCGTCGCCCAGCTGTCCTTCACGACGTCCACGAAGCCGGCGCTGCTGAGCGGCAAGCCGGCGGTGGACGCCGAGGCGGACGAGGCCTACAAGTACCTGATCATGCCCGTGCGGCTCAGCGGCTGACGCCTCCATCAGAAACCCGCAGGTCGGGGCGTACGTCTGAGCGGGTATGCCCACAGATGTGAGCGAGCGTCCGGGTTTAGGCTCGGACGCAGGCACGGAAGTGCCGTAACGCCACGTCGCAAAACCTAAGGAACAACTGATGGAGCTCGGTCTCGTCGGCCTCGGCAAGATGGGCGGCAACATGCGCGAGCGGATACGCCGCGCAGGCCACACCGTCCTCGGATACGACCGCAACCCGGATCTCGCCGATGTCCACAGCCTGGAAGAGCTTGTGGGCAAGCTGCAGGGCCCGCGGGTCGTGTGGGTGATGGTCCCGGCCGGTGCCGCCACCCAGTCGACGATCGACGAGCTGGCGGAGCTGCTGGAGCCGGGTGACGTCGTCGTGGACGGCGGCAACTCGCGGTGGACGGACGACGAGAAGCACGCCGAGGAGCTGGCGGCCAAGGGCATCGGCTTCGTCGACTGCGGCGTCTCCGGCGGCGTCTGGGGCCTGGAGAACGGCTATGCGCTGATGTACGGCGGAGACCCGGAGAACGTCGCCAAGGTGCAGCCCGTCTTCGACGCCCTCAAGCCGGAGGGCGATCTCGGCGCCGTGCACGCAGGCAAGGTCGGTGCCGGCCACTTCGCCAAGATGGTCCACAACGGCATCGAGTACGCCATGATGCAGGCCTATGCCGAGGGCTGGGAGCTCCTGGAGAAGGTCGACTCCGTGACCGATGTGCGGGAGGTCTTCCGTTCCTGGCAGGAGGGCACGGTCATCCGTTCCTGGCTGCTGGACCTCGCGGTGAACGCCCTCGACGAGGACGAGCACCTGGACGAGCTGCGGGGTTATGCACAGGACTCCGGTGAGGGACGCTGGACTGTGGAAGCCGCGATCGACAACGCGGTGCCGCTGCCGGCGATCACCGCGTCGCTGTTCGCGCGGTTCGCGTCCCGCCAGGAGGACTCGCCGCAGATGAAGATGATCGCGGCGCTGCGGAACCAGTTCGGCGGCCACGCGGTCGAGAAGAAGTAGTCCACAGGGCCGCCCGGCGGTCCACAACCCTGGGGGAGGTCGGCGAACGACCATGCACGTCACGCATCTGTCGCTGGCCGACTTCCGCTCGTACGCCCGGGTCGAGGTCCCCCTCGACCGGGGCGTCACCGCCTTCGTGGGCCCGAACGGGCACGGCAAGACGAACCTGGTCGAGGCGGTCGGCTATCTCGCCACGCTCGGCAGTCACCGGGTCGCCTCGGATGCCCCGCTGGTGCGCATGGGTGCCGACCGGGCGGTGATCCGGGCGCAGGTCAGACAGGGCGAACGGCAGCAGCTGGTCGAGCTGGAGCTGAACCCGGGAAAGGCCAACCGCGCCCGTATCAACAGGTCCTCGCAGGTCAGACCGCGGGATGTGCTGGGCATCGTACGGAGCGTGCTGTTCGCGCCCGAGGACCTTGCTCTGGTCAAGGGCGATCCCGGTGAGCGGCGCCGCTTCCTGGACGAGCTGATCACCGCCCGCTCTCCGCGGATGGCAGGGGTGCGCTCCGACTACGAGCGGGTCCTCAAGCAGCGCAACACCCTGCTGAAGACGTCCGCGCTGGCCCGCCGACACGGCGGGCGGTCCATGGATCTGTCCACGCTCGACGTCTGGGACCAGCATCTCGCCCGCGCGGGCGCGGAGTTGCTCGCCCAGCGCATGGATCTGATCGCGGCGGTCCAGCCGCTGGCGGACAAGGCGTACGAGCAACTGGCGCCGGGCGGTGGTCCGGTGGCCCTGGAGTACAAGCCGTCGGCGCCGGGTGAGGCGCACACGCGCGAGGATCTCTACGAGCAGCTGATGGCGGCGCTCGCCGACGCCCGCAAGCAGGAGATCGAGCGGGGCGTGACGCTGGTGGGTCCGCATCGGGACGAGCTGCTGCTCAAGCTCGGCCAGCTGCCCGCGAAGGGATACGCCTCGCACGGCGAGTCGTGGTCGTACGCGCTGGCCTTGCGGCTGGCGTCGTACGACTTTCTGCGGGCCGAGGGGAACGAGCCGGTGCTGGTGCTCGACGACGTGTTCGCGGAGCTGGACACCCGTCGCCGTGAACGTCTGGCCGAGCTGGTCGCGCCCGGTGAGCAGGTGCTGGTGACCGCCGCGGTCGACGACGACGTGCCGGATGTTCTGGCGGGGGTCCGGTTCTCGGTGTCGGACGGGGCGGTGGAGCGCGTATGAGCACGGACGAGCCGGCTGCCGGCGGGACCCCTGAACCCTCCGGTGTCGATCTCGCGCGCGTGGCGCTGAGGGCGGCGAGGGAGCAGGCACGCGCGCGTGGGGACGCGGCGCAGCAGAAGAAGCAGGCACGGCGCGGGGGTCTGCGGTCGGGTGCGCGGGCGGACGGGCGGGATCCGATGGCGCTGGGTGCCGCGATCAACCGTCTGATCACGGAGCGGGGCTGGGAGGCGCCGGCCGCGGTGGGCGGTGTCATGGGGCGCTGGCCGCAGATCGTGGGCGAGGACCTTGCCAAGCACTGTGTGCCGGAGCGGTACGACGAGGACGAGCGGGTGCTGGTCGTGCGCTGCGATTCCACGGCGTGGGCGACGAATCTGCGGTTGCTCGCGCCGCAGCTGGTCGCGCGGCTGAACGAGGACCTGGGGCAGGGCACGGTGAAGCTGATCAAGGTGAACGGTCCTGGTGGTCCCACCCGTCGCTACGGCCCCCTGCGTGCCCCTGGCAGCACAGGTCCCGGTGACACCTACGGGTGACGTACATCACGTCGGCGGCTGTCGGGCGGGGCCGGCGGGGGCTCGGTCGTGGAACCGCACGCGGTTGCGAATTCCGACCTGACTCCCAAGTAGCCAAGGGTTGACGCTCGGAAGCGCTGAGTGCCGCTGTGAGCCTCTTGGAGCCCCGCTCCGTATATGGGGACCCGGCCGAGACCGGTTGAGGGCGGCACATGAGGACTCAGGTACCGGCAAACCCCCATCACTGTCGGCGCTACCGGTAGACTGGAAGCCAATCCCGCCCCACACGTGGGGACCGTCCGGGAAAAGCTGAGCAACGCTGATCAAGGCTGATCAAGGCTTACCAACGCAACATGCCGCAGCCGCTCCGGCAACCCTCCCCGGAGGGGACCCCAGAGCCTGGCTCGTGCTGTGCCAGAAAGGGCGCTTCGTGGCCGATTCCGGCAACCCCAACGAGAACATCCCGTCCACCGACGCCGGCGTGAACGGCGAGGTCAACGCCTCGTACGACGCCAGCGCCATCACCGTCCTCGAGGGTCTGGACGCGGTCCGCAAGCGACCCGGTATGTACATCGGCTCGACCGGTGAGCGCGGACTTCACCACCTCGTGTACGAGGTGGTCGACAACTCCGTCGACGAGGCGCTGGCCGGCCACGCGGACACCATCGATGTGACGATCCTCGCCGACGGCGGTGTGCGTGTCGTCGACAACGGCCGTGGCATTCCGGTGGGCATCGTCCCCTCCGAGGGCAAGCCGGCCCTCGAGGTCGTGCTGACCGTGCTGCACGCGGGCGGCAAGTTCGGCGGTGGCGGCTACGCGGTCTCCGGTGGTCTGCACGGCGTCGGTGTCTCCGTCGTGAACGCGCTGTCCTCGAAGGTGGCCGTCGAGGTCCGCACGGACGGCCACCGCTGGACGCAGGACTACAAGATGGGCGTGCCGACGGCCCCGCTGGCCCAGCACGAGGCCATCGAGGAGACGGGCACGTCGGTCACCTTCTGGGCCGACGCCGACATCTTCGAGACCACCGACTACTCCTTCGAGACGCTCTCGCGGCGCTTCCAGGAGATGGCGTTCCTCAACAAGGGTTTGACGATCAAACTCACGGACGAGCGCGAGTCGGCGAAGGCGACCTCCGGGGCCGACGAGGCGGGCGCCGACGAGACGGCCGAGGTCAAGACCGTCACGTACCACTACGACGGCGGCATCGTCGACTTCGTGAAGTACCTCAACTCCCGCAAGGGGGACGCGGTGCACCCGTCGGTGATCGACCTGGAGGCGGAGGACAAGGAGAAGAGCCTCTCCCTCGAAGTCGCGATGCAGTGGAACAGCGGCTACAGCGAGGGCGTGTACTCCTTCGCCAACATCATCCACACGCACGAGGGCGGTACGCACGAAGAGGGCTTCCGCGCCGCGCTCACCAACCTGATCAACAAGTACGCGCGCGACAAGAAGCTGCTGCGCGAGAAGGACGACAACCTCACGGGTGACGACATCCGCGAGGGTCTGACCGCGATCATCTCGGTGAAGCTCAGCGAGCCGCAGTTCGAGGGCCAGACCAAGACCAAGCTGGGCAACACGGAGGCGAAGACCTTCGTGCAGAAGGCCGTCTACGAGCACCTCAACGACTGGCTGGACCGCAACCCGAACGAGGCGGCGGACATCGTCCGCAAGGGCATCCAGGCGGCCACCGCGCGCGTGGCGGCCCGCAAGGCCCGTGACCTGACGCGCCGCAAGGGCCTGCTGGAGACCGCTTCGCTGCCCGGCAAGCTCTCCGACTGCCAGTCGAACGACCCCACCAAGTGCGAGATCTTCATCGTCGAGGGTGACTCCGCCGGCGGCTCGGCCAAGTCCGGCCGCAACCCGCAGTACCAGGCGATCCTCCCGATCCGCGGCAAGATCCTCAATGTGGAGAAGGCGCGGATCGACAAGATCCTGCAGAACCAGGAGATCCAGGCGCTGATCTCCGCGTTCGGCACCGGAGTCCACGAGGACTTCGACATCGAGAGGCTGCGCTACCACAAGATCATTCTGATGGCGGACGCCGACGTCGACGGCCAGCACATCAACACCCTGCTGCTGACCTTCCTGTTCCGCTTCATGCGGCCGCTGGTCGAGGCCGGGCACGTGTTCCTGTCGCGTCCCCCGCTCTACAAGATCAAGTGGGGCAGGGACGACTTCGAGTACGCGTACTCCGACCGCGAGCGCGACGCACTGATCGAGCTGGGCAAGCAGGCCGGCAAGCGGATCAAGGACGACTCGGTCCAGCGCTTCAAGGGTCTCGGTGAGATGAACGCCGAGGAGCTGCGCGTGACGACCATGGACCAGGAGCACCGTGTGCTCGGCCAGGTCACGCTCGACGACGCCGCCCAGGCCGACGACCTGTTCTCGGTCCTCATGGGCGAGGACGTCGAGGCGCGCCGCCAGTTCATCCAGCGCAATGCCAAGGACGTCCGCTTCCTCGACATCTGAGTCGGTCTCAGCTGACCGCATCAGAAAGGATCTTCACCAGCAATGGCCGACGAGAACATTCCCGTGACCCCTGAAGAGGGCGGCGAGATCACTCTGCGCGTCGAGCCCGTCGGGCTCGAGACGGAGATGCAGCGCTCCTACCTCGACTACGCGATGTCCGTCATCGTCTCGCGTGCGCTGCCGGACGTCCGGGACGGTCTCAAGCCCGTCCACCGCCGGGTGCTGTACGCCATGTACGACGGCGGCTACCGCCCCGAGCGCGGCTTCTACAAGTGCGCCCGTGTCGTCGGCGACGTCATGGGCAACTACCACCCGCACGGCGACTCCTCCATCTACGACGCGCTGGTCCGCCTTGCGCAGCCGTGGTCGATGCGGATGCCGCTGGTGGACTCCAACGGCAACTTCGGCTCTCCGGGCAACGACCCGGCGGCGGCCATGCGCTACACCGAGTGCAAGATGGCGCCGTTGTCGATGGAGATGGTCCGCGACATCGACGAGGAGACCGTCGACTTCACGGACAACTACGACGGCCGCTCCCAGGAGCCGACCGTCCTGCCGGCCCGGTTCCCGAACCTGCTGATCAACGGCTCGGCCGGTATCGCGGTCGGCATGGCGACCAACATCCCGCCGCACAACCTGCGCGAGGTCGCGGCCGGCGCCCAGTGGTACCTGGAGAACCCGGAGGCCTCGCACGAGGAACTCCTGGACGCCCTCATCGAGCGCATCAAGGGCCCCGACTTCCCGACCGGCGCCCTGGTGGTGGGCCGCAAGGGCATCGAGGAGGCGTACCGCACGGGCCGCGGCTCGATCACCATGCGCGCGGTCGTCGAGGTCGAGGAGATCCAGAACCGCCAGTGCCTGGTGGTCACCGAGCTGCCGTACCAGGTCAACCCGGACAACCTCGCACAGAAGATCGCCGACCTGGTCAAGGACGGCAAGATCGGCGGCATCGCGGACGTCCGCGACGAGACGTCGTCCCGTACGGGCCAGCGGCTGGTCATCGTCCTCAAGCGGGACGCGGTCGCCAAGGTCGTGCTGAACAACCTCTACAAGCACACCGATCTGCAGACCAACTTCGGCGCCAACATGCTGGCGCTGGTCGACGGCGTGCCGCGCACCCTCTCCCTCGACGCGTTCATCCGCCACTGGGTGACGCACCAGATCGAGGTCGTCGTCCGCCGTACGCGCTTCAGGCTGCGCAAGGCGGAGGAGCGGGCGCACATCCTGCGCGGTCTGCTGAAGGCCCTGGACGCCATCGACGACGTCATCGCCCTGATCCGGGGCAGTCAGACCGTCGAGATCGCGCGCACGGGCCTGATGGGCCTCCTGGAGATCGACGAGATCCAGGCGAACGCCATCCTCGAGATGCAGCTGCGACGGCTGGCCGCCCTGGAGCGCCAGAAGATCGTCCAGGAGCACGACGAACTCCAGGCGAAGATCAACAAGTACAACCAGATCCTCGCCTCCCCGGTCCGCCAGCGCGGCATCGTCAGCGAGGAGCTGGCGGCGATCGTCGAGAAGTACGGCGACGACCGCAAGACCAAGCTGATCCCCTACGACGGCGACATGTCCATCGAGGACCTCATCGCCGAGGAGGACATCGTGGTCACCGTCACCCGCGGTGGCTACGTCAAGCGCACCAAGGCGGACGACTACCGGGCGCAGAAGCGCGGCGGCAAGGGCGTACGGGGCACGAAGCTCAAGGAAGACGACATCGTCGACCACTTCTTCGTGTCGACCACGCACCACTGGCTGCTGTTCTTCACCAACAAGGGCCGTGTGTACCGGGCGAAGGCGTACGAGCTGCCGGACGCCGGCCGGGACGCGCGCGGCCAGCACGTCGCGAACCTGCTGGCCTTCCAGCCGGACGAGGCGATCGCGGAGATCCTCGCGATCCGCGACTACGAGGCGGCGCCCTATCTGGTCCTGGCCACCAAGGGCGGTCTGGTCAAGAAGACGCCTCTGAAGGATTACGATTCGCCGCGCTCCGGTGGTGTCATCGCGATCAACCTTCGGGAAACCGAGGACGGTTCCGACGATGAACTGATCGGAGCGGAACTCGTCTCGGCCGATGACGATCTGCTTCTGATCAGCAAGAAGGCTCAGTCGATCAGGTTCACCGCGACCGACGAAGCACTGCGTCCCATGGGTCGTGCCACCTCGGGTGTCAAGGGCATGAGCTTCCGCGAGGGCGACCAACTGCTCTCGATGAATGTTGTTCGACCCGGTACGTTCGTGTTCACTGCCACGGACGGCGGGTACGCGAAGCGGACCGCCGTCGACGAGTACCGCGTCCAGGGTCGCGGCGGCCTCGGCATCAAGGCCGCCAAGATCGTCGAGGATCGCGGATCCCTCGTCGGTGCGCTGGTGGTCGAGGAGACCGACGAGATCCTCGCCATCACGCTGTCCGGCGGTGTGATTCGTACGCGAGTCAACGAGGTCAGGGAGACGGGCCGTGACACCATGGGCGTCCAACTGATCAATCTGGGCAAGCGCGATGCCGTGGTCGGCATCGCACGTAACGCGGAAGCGGGACGCGAGGCGGAGGAGGTCGACGGTGACGTTGCCGTCGACGAGACCGCCGAGAGTGCCGCGACCAGCGGTACGGTCGAGGGTGAGGCGCCCCCGGCCGAGTAACACGAGGAGTGAGTGAGTCATCGTGAGCGGAGCCACGGGCGCCGGATCGACCGGTACGAACACGGACGGCAGCGGCCGTGGCTCCGCCGCGAACACGACTGACCCGCACACGACGAACCTCAAGCCGATCAAGTCATCCGCGACTGACTCGCGCTCGCGCGAGACACATGGACCCCAGGGGGGAACTGTGACGGACACCCGAGGTCCGCAGGCCCATCGGGGCCAGACCGCGGCCACCCCGGTCGCCCACGCTCAGCCGCCGGCCCAGCCCGTGGCACCGTCGGCCAACTCCCCGCTGCCCGGGGAGCGCCAGCCGCAGCAGGCCGGCGGGCCCTACCACCCGCCGCAGGCCTATCCCACCCAGGCCCCGGCGGGCGTCGTACGCCGCCCGCGCACCGGCGCGCGCACCATGCCCCGCACCCGCAAGGCACGTCTGCGGGTGGCCAAGGCCGACCCCTGGTCGGTGATGAAGGTCAGCTTCCTGCTCTCCATCGCGCTGGGCATCTGCACGATCGTCGCGTCCGCGGTGCTGTGGATGGTCATGGACGCGATGGGCGTCTTCTCGACCGTCGGCGGCACGATCTCGGAGGCCACCGGCTCCAACGAGTCGAACGGCTTCGACCTGCAGTCCTTCCTGTCGCTTCCGCATGTCCTGATGTTCGCGACGATCATCTCCGTCATCGACGTCGTCCTCGCGACGGCGCTGGCGACGCTCGGCGCGTTCATCTACAACCTCTCCGCGGGCTTCGTCGGCGGCATCGAGCTCACGCTCGCCGAGGACGAGTGACATCGGGGCAGGCCTTCACCGCGACAGCGGTTCAAACCTCTGCCGAGGGTCCTGCGACAACCGATTTTGGGACTGCCCATGTCGTGCGCTAATCTTCAGGAGTCGGCGCGCGGGACACACACCGCAGAGCGCGGCGGGGCTATAGCTCAGTTGGTTAGAGCGCATCCCTGATAAGGATGAGGCCACAGGTTCAAATCCTGTTAGCCCCACCAGCACAAAGACCCCCGGTCCGGATGGCTCGGGGGTCTTTCACATCTACGGCTGACTTCAGCCGCCGGGGTCCAGGTCGGCCTAGGATCGGCGGATGACCTTGGAATGGGAACAGGTAATCGTTCACTCGGTGGATCCGGAGGCCTTGGGGCAGTGGTGGGCCACGGCTCTTGGCTGGGTCGTGGTCCACTCCTCCGATGATGAGTTCGAGATCCGCCCGGAGCCGGATCGCCTGCCAGGGCTGGACTTCGTCCGGATTGATGAGAGCAAGAAGGTCAAGAGCCGGCTGCATCTCGACTTCAGGCCTGATGACCAGGACGCCGAGGTGGCTCGCCTTGAGACTCATGGCGCGAAGCGTGTCGACATCGGCCAGGGCGACCAGTCGTGGGTTGTCATGGCGGACCCCGAAGGCAACGAGTTCTGCGTCCTTGGCCAACTGCGCCACTGAGAACCCCTGAGAACGCGCGTGTCCAGCCTGGCGCGCATGCAGTTCAGTTGCGGCCTTTGACATACAGAAGACCCCCGGGGCTCGTGCCTGGGGGTCTTCGTCGTCTCTTTCTCAGGGGCGTTGTACGCAAGATCGCCGTTACGTCGTGGACGTGAGAGAGAAGCGGGTGACGCGCTGTGAGGTGCCGTGCTGTCAGCGCTGGAGAGGGGCCGTGGGCTTCTCGGGCGTCACGGCGGTGTCGCACAGGGAGTCTGCCGTGGAGGCCGCGTCCGTCTGGGGGCGGTGGCGGCAGCTTGGGGACTTGCCGTGGGCCTCGGCGTGGATGCGCTGCTTCATCGTGGGGGGCAGGGACCTGGCGTGGAGCCAGGACCAGTGGAGCATCGCCGGTGCCGGCCTATCGGCGGCAGGAGCGCTCGTGCTGTCGCTGTTGCGCGCTGCCTCGGTCTGCGGTACCGCCGCCGCGGCGGCCGGCGTGACGAGCCCGAGCGCCGTGAACAGCGCGAGGAAGGCGGTGACGATGGCGGTCCACAGGTTCATGACCTTGTTCTTGGTCATGGCCCCTCACTTTCGGGTCGGGCGATTTGCGTACTTTCCTCATGATGTGTATGGGGGTCGCGAAACCGTGGACCGACGCCCATGACGCGTCGATCTTCGGATGAACACCACTCGGATGGACGCAAGAGGCATGAAAAGTGGAAGAGCAGGGACGTATGCGGTCAAAGGGACCGTCCGTGAGAGAGTGATCACTCTCTGATCGGAGCAGTACCTTCCGCTTCTACTGCGGCGTTGCCCAAGGAAGTTGAGGGGCCGACGCAGGTCACCGATCGATATCGGTCGGTGTGTATAGTCGGGCGGCAGAGGTCCCCTACGTCAAGGAAAGACGAGGTCGCGCGGTGAAGAAGCTTCTCCTGGTCGCACTGGCCGCCATCGGCGGGCTCCTCGTGTACCGCCAGATCCAGGCGGATCGCGCCGAGCAGGATCTGTGGACGGAGGCGACTGACTCCGTGCCCACGGGTTCGTGAGTACCGTCAATCGAGCATTCTGAACAGACCCCGGCCGTCTTCACGGTCGGGGTTTTGTGTTGCCAGGATGGGCCCCGGTCCCACGGTCGGGGCACACGACGAAGGGTGGCGCATGATCGGGCGGCGTACGACGGGGTGGTACGCGAGGACGTCGTGCGGTCGTCCGTCCCTGCACGCGCGCGTGGCCGCCGTCGGCGCGGTGCTGTGCGCGGCCGCCCTGCTGCCCGGTCCGACCGCGTCGGCAGCAGGCACCCCGGGCCCCTACGGCTTCGCCGAGGACGCCCGCTCCGTCCAGGGCGCGACGAGCACCACGGACGCCGAACGCCTGAGTCCCGGCACGACCTACACGAGCTCCCTCCCGACCACCGGCAAGCTCTACTACAGCCTCGAACTCGACTCCACATCGAACGCATACGTCTCCGCCACCGCCGTCCCCCCTGAGGGCACGACGGTCTCCGCGAGCGACGGCATCAGGGTGTCCGTACAGGACGCCAACGGCAGCTCCTGCTCCTTCGAGACCGCGAGCATCGGCTCGAGCCGCAGCACGCACCCCATCACCGCCGTGGGCGCCCGCGAGGCCAAACCCACAGGCACCCTGTGCCAGGGCGGCGGCACCTACTACGTGGTCGTCGAGCGCGTCGCCAGAACGGAAGCCTCGCCGGCAGCCTGGGACCTGGAGCTCACCCCCGTACTGGAGCCGCGCCTGAAGCGGACCGGCGAGACGAGTGCGCCCGAAGCCTGGAACTCTGCCTCGCCCGCGCCCCTCACCGGCGGAGCGACCCGCCGCACGGGCGGCACGGGCTTCGCCTCGGCCCGCCTCCTCTCCCCGGGGGTCTGGCGCGACGACATCCGGCCCGGCCAGACCCTCTTCTACAGAGTGCCGGTCGACTGGGGCCGGCAGCTCTACGCCACCGCCGACCTGGGCAGTGCCTCGAGCGGGGACCGCGGCTTCGTGCCCGGCGCCCTGGACATGTCGCTGTACAACCCGGTGCGCGACAAGGTCGAGGACGCGGGTGTCAGCTACGACGGCAGCCAGAAATCGGCCGTCCTCGACCCACTGCCGCCGGTCGCGTACCCCAACCGCTACGCCGCCGTGGGCCGGGTGAACACCATGCGGTTCGCCGGCTCCTATTACCTCGTTGTGCACCTGGCGGCGCAGGTCGCCGACGAATTCGGGGATGTCCCGATCGGGCTGAAGCTTCGGGTGCGGGTCGAGGGTGCGACGAAGGCCGGGCCCGGTTACTCGGGACAGTCCGCACCGGAGGGCCTGTTCGGGATCACCGCACAGGACCGGGCAGCGGCGCCGGAGGGGCACGGTGGGGCCGGAGGCGAGGACGCGGACGCCACGATGAAGCTGCTCGCCGCGGGCGGGATCGGTACGGGCTCGGTTCTGCTGGCGGTGCTCGGGGTGTGGACGGCGGTCGCACGGCGGAGGGCCGGAGCCGGAGCCGGAGCCTGACGGCGCTGACGCGGGGGTGTGGCGGGGCGTGGGCCGGCCGCGGCCGAGATGCGGGCCGAGGCGGAGCCCGAACGGTCCAGAACGCCGGAACGGTCCAGCCCGCCGGTCAACGGTCCAGCCCGCCCGTCAGATGTGAGCCAGTGCCCAGAAACCCACCGCGTAGCAGGCCAGCGCGAGCAGCAGGAGCGGGACTGCGACCCGCGCCGGTGGTCCGGGACGGCGGGCGGCGCGACGGCCCGCACGGCCGGCCCGATGCCGTCGCTGGGGAATCTGCTGCGCGGGAGGCGGAACCTGCGGGCCTTGAGCGGTGTACGAAGCAGTAGAGGCATCGGTGCCCTGGTGCCGGGCCGGACCGGGAGCAGGGGTCGGCGTCAGCGCCTGGTCGGGATAGTGCGGCACATGAGCTCGGGGGGAGGACAGCACATGCGTGGGGTCGTAGGGGGAGACATGGGGGGAGTGGTCCTGGCCGTGGTGGTGTGCGGGGGCCTGATGCTGCGGCTGTGGCTGCACTCGCGCAGGCGACGGCGGCTGGGCCTGGGCAGGGGACTCGGCGTGCGGTGCCGGTGCAGCGGGCGTCCGAGAGGAGGTCACGGTCGCCTGCGGAGGCGGCAGATGGAAGCTTCCGGTGTCCGACATGCTGGGCGGCTGCGCCGGGCCCGACGGCTCCGGGGGGAGGCCCGGCACGGCCGGAGCGTGAGCGGGCGGGGACGGCGTTCCGTCCGGCACCGACTGCGGCCCGGTGCCACGAGGACCGGGTTCTACGACGCGTGCGCCCGCCGAGGCCGGCGGTATGGACCCGGTGCCGGGCCCGGCGGCCACGGAGCCGACGCCACCGCCGACAACTGGCCCGTCCTCGCCCCCCGGCAGCGACGGCGACTCACCCGCGGACCGGGAAGTCCCCGCACCCGCCCCGGCCCCCGGTCCCGCGACCACGCCCCGCGCAGGTTTGAGCGGACCGTCCGGACCGAACCCCGGTGGCAGTGGCCCGAGTTGGTCGAAGATCTCGATCAACTCGTCGTCGGGGCCCGGATCCGGCAGGAGGTCGGGCACCGAGGCGAGCGCCTTGCGCGCCCCCGTGGCCGTCCGGAACCGTGCCTGCGGATCCGGCTGCAGCAGCGAGGCCACAACCTGCCACAGCGGCTCGGGAACGCCCTTGGGCGCACTCGGTGTTCCGTGCTCCGCGAAGTACTGGATGATCGCCTTGGCGTCCGGTTTGGCGCCCTCCAGCAGATACAGCGCCACCAGTCCCACGGCGAACAGGTCGGCGGGGAAGTCCGGTTCCGCACCCATCATCTGTTCGGGCGCCAGATAACCCGGCGTCCCCACCACGAGGTTGGTCTCCGTCAGACGCGGCTCACCCAGCCGCATCGCGATGCCGAAGTCGGACAGCCGCAACCGCGGCCGTGCCGTGCCCGTGGCTTCGAGCAGCACATTGGCGGGCTTGACGTCACGGTGCACGACACCTTCCGCGTGCACCGCGGCCAGTCCCGCCAGCAGTTGGTCGAGCAGCGTGCAGACGAACGCCGGCGGCAGCGGGCCGTAGTCCCCGACCAGGTGGACCAGCGAACCGCCGCCGACCAGGTCCATCGTGAACAGGACCTTGTCGTCGTCGGCGGCCCAGCTGGCGGGCGCGAGCACATGGGGGTGATCGATCCGCAGCGCCTGCTCACGGACGAAGCGCAGCAGCGAGTGCGCGTCTCGCTGCTGAAGGACCTTGGCCGCCACATACCGTCGGCGGCGATGGTCCCAGGCACGCCATACGGCGCCGACTCCTCCACGCCCGATCGGGTCGGCCAGTTCGTACCGGCCGGCGAAGACCTCACCCATGGCAGTGCGCCGCTCCTCCCCCTTCGGTTACCCCCCTTGCTTCCCCCACGAGGAGCGATACGACCCTCCCGGCGCCGCATTCCTGTGAGGGACACACCCCCGCGTGTCCCGCACGGAGAGGGCGCGTACCCCCCTCGCGCCCCTCCTCGGCCGTCGGCCCGGTCCCCGAACCCCCTTCGGTGACGGGCCCGTTGGCTCAGTTCTGGTGGGACTGGTAGTGCGCGACCGCGTCAGAGGTCCGGCCCGCGCCGTACACCCGGAGGAACTCTGCCAGTTCCGGGTAGGTCGGGGCGAGGGTGTCGGCCGCATCGATGATGTCCCCCGCCGCCGCCACCGAGCGCAGCAGCGACTGGATCTCGCGGACCACCCGCTTGACGGTGGGCGCCCCCGAACTGCTCGTCGTCTGCGTCGTGTTGCTGAGCACCGATCCCCCCTGGGACTTCTTGATCTCGTCCATGCGATCGGTCGCCTCTGCCGCGCTCACGCTGCCGTCCGCGACCTGCCCCGCCAGATCCTGCAGCAGCTGGACCCGCTGCACCACTGCGGGATTGCCGATCTTCGCCCGCTGCCCGCTCATCAGCTGCGACAGCATCGGTGCCGACAGACCGAGTACCCCCGCCAGGCGAGCCTGATTGAGCCCAAGATCGTCTATGAGCTTACGGAAGAGCGCCCCCAGAGGCTCCCCGTACCAGTTCCGCTGCAGTTCCCGCGCTCTTGCGGTCGCTTCCTGCTGTGCGGCGTCCATTGCGTCTCCCCATCGCTTCCCCAAGTACTGTGGTTCGCTGTAGCGAACCACGCCGAGCATCTTACGGAGAGTGGTCGTTCATAGGGACCCCCAATCTTTTTGCGAGATACCCGGGGCGACCCGGTACTCTGGTCTGCGGCGCCCGACGGAATGCGGTTCACCGGTCGGACGCTCCTCTTCCGGGGCCTTAGCTCAGTTGGTAGAGCGCTGTCTTTGCATGGCAGATGTCAGGGGTTCGACTCCCCTAGGCTCCACACCTCGGACCGGCCGGACGCCCTCAACGGGCCTCTGGCCGGTTTTTGCATGCACGGGACTCGCCGACGTGACGTGCGTCACGCAGCATTGTGAGGGGCGTTGCAGGCCTTTGCGCAAACATCCCCGGCGGTCGGTCGCGGTGGGGTGGCGGCGCAGGTGCCCACGAGGAGGCTGGAGGTCCGTCGAGGGGTGCAGACCGTGCGTGAGCTGGGCTTCAGTAAGGTGCGTAATCAATGAGCAGCAGAGCGTAAGGAAAGTCTGCACGGAATCTGCACGCTCAAGCCGTTGCAAACGTCATCAAGGGCGGGGGCGGTAAACGCTCTGTGCCGGTTCCACGTGAAACATCGCCCGGGGGCAGGAGACATGAAGTCTCCTGCCCCCGGGCGATGTTGACGAGAACGAGCGAGGCCCGCCGGGCTCACGGACGATCGTCGCGGTCCGCGGCCTCCTCCTCGGCTTGCTTGGCCTCTACCTCGGGGTCAAGCACGGACTGATGGCCGCTGCCGTCCACCGACGACAATCCGCTCGACTCGGGCACCTCCGTCGCGGCAGGCGGCTCGACCAGCCAGTCCGGGTTGGCCTGCTTGTCCCACCACTTCCAGGCGGCGAAAGCGCCACCCGCGACAAGCCCCAGAACCGCCAGCGCCCTGGCGAGACGACCGGCCCGCGCCCGTCGCTCTTGCCTGCGGGCGAGCTTCTGGATCTCCTTCGCCGAGACCTGGCCGCGCAGTGCGGCCAACGCGGCGACGGACCGCGCGGCGGCTTCCTCCCTCACGGGCCCGGCCGCGGCCACCGCCTGCTCGATCCTCGGCCGGGAGTAGTCGGCGGCCTGCTGGGCAGCCTTGCGGGTACGGATGGCAGCCTCTTGCGCGGCCTGATCCACCTTCGGCGGCACATGGGTACGGGCCTGCTCCAGGCGCGGCACGACATGTGTGTCGTACTGGACGCGGGCCTGTTCGGCGGCCTGCGACACCCTCGGCGCGAGCCGTACGCGTGCCTCATGTGCGTAGTGCGCGGCCCTGTCCTTGGCCGTGTCGGCGTAGGGCGCCACCACTTCCGCGGCGTGCAGCACGCTGTCCTTCGCCGAGCCGGTCGCGGCGCGCACGCTGTCGATGCGGGTCACGGGTTCCTCCTCCTCGGTGGCGTACGGTATTTCGACTTTCCACCCTTTTACGGATCATGCCTGCCAACGAGCCCTGGGGCATGTGAGGGCGGGCATCCGGGTCACGCGGGATGACTCCGATCAGGAACTGCTCAACAGCTGATCAACTGCAATAGCGGATGAATACGGGGCAACAGGAGCTTGTCGTCGACAATGCCACGGATCGCCGCCCGGCGCCCCCGGCCCGGGACCACTCGACCGGCTTTTCTGCGACCGAACCTCCCGAACCGCCCGTCTTGCCCGGCTGTCGGGCGACGCACAGCCCGAAGCGTGCAAGGATCGGAGGGGCACAAGAAGACAACGGAAGGCAGATCGTGGCCGAGCAGCTCTACGCCACCCTGAAGACGAACCACGGCGACATCGAAGTCCGGCTCCTGCCGAACCACGCCCCCAAGACGGTCCGGAACTTCACCGAGCTCGCGCAGGGCGAGCGCGAATGGACCCACCCCGCCACCGGTGAGAAGTCCACCAAGAAGCTCTACGACGGCACGATCTTCCACCGCGTCATCAGCGGTTTCATGATTCAGGGCGGCGACCCCCTGGGCACCGGCATCGGTGGCCCCGGCTACGAATTCGAGGACGAGTTCCACCCCGACCTCGCCTTCAACAAGCCCTACCTGCTCGCCATGGCCAACGCCGGCCCGGGTACCAATGGCTCGCAGTTCTTCATCACCGTCGCCCCGACGGCCTGGCTGAACCGCAAGCACACCATCTTCGGCGAGGTCACCGACCCCGCCAGCCAGAAGGTCGTGGACGCCATCGCCACCGCCCCCACCACTCGCCCCAACGACCGCCCGGTCAACGACGTCGTCATCGAGTCCGTCGTCATCGAGACGCGCCAGAGCTGAGACACCCCTGCCCACGGGCAGATCCCAGCGGACCGCGCCCGAAGGGAACCATTCGCCCCGCTCGTCCGTATGGATGAGCGGGGCGGGGCATGTGCGGACGACGACTTAGGGGATCTCATGGACCAGGCGCCAGGCAGCCCGCAGGGCCCGGAGGACCACGGCACCCGGCCCGCCCAGAGCCTGCCCGGCTGCTACCGCCACCCGGACCGCGAGACCGGCATCCGCTGCACCCGCTGCGACCGCCCCATCTGCCCCGAATGCATGGTCAACGCCTCCGTCGGCTTCCACTGCCAGGACTGCGTCCGCGGCAGCGGACTCGCCCCCAACGCCGCCCGCCCGCGCACCATCGCCGGCGGTTCCGTCACCGCCGACCCCCGCCTCGTCACCAAAATCCTCATCGGGATCAACGTCGCGGTCTTCATCGCCGTCCAAGTCAGCACTTCGCTGCTGAACGACCTGGTCCTGCTCGGTGCATGGCCGCCGGCGCCGTTCACACCCACCGAGGGCGTCGCGGACGGCGACTGGTACCGCATGGTGACCACGATGTTCACCCACCAGGAAATCTGGCACATCGCGTTCAACATGCTCAGCCTGTGGTGGCTCGGCGGCCCACTCGAAGCAGCCCTCGGGCGGGCCCGCTATCTCACGCTCTACCTCGTCTCGGGCCTCGCGGGCAGCGCACTCGCCTATCTGCTCGCCTCCCCCACCACCGCCACCCTCGGCGCCTCCGGCGCGATCTTCGGCCTCTTCGGCGCCACCGCCGTGCTCATGCGCCGCCTCAACTACGACATGCGGCCCATCATCGCGCTGCTGGTCATCAACCTGATCTTCACCTTCAGTCCCGGGTTCAACATCTCCTGGCAGGCCCACATCGGCGGGCTCGTCGCCGGTGTCGTGACTGGCTACGCCATGGTCCACGCCCCTCGCAAGCACCGGGCGCTGATCCAGTACGGCACCTCCGCCCTGGTGCTGGCCGTGGTCGTGCTCATGACCGTGCTGAGGACCGCACAGCTCACCTGAGCAGGGCTTGTCCACAGCGTGTGGCGGATCTTGTGCATACGGTGCGGGAACAGGTGTGCCCCCTGACCCCGACCAACGTTCCTGCAGGTCAGAGCAGGGGGCGAACAAGTTTTCGGTTGCCGGTCAGTCAGTCACACCGGCGTCAACACTCGATGGGTTATCCACAGATCGTCTTTTCTTTTCCCCAGCGTGTGGACAGGGCCTGTGGATAACTCAGTGGATAGCCCTGGGTAGAGGTACGTTCACTGCCCGGTGGCCCTTACTTCCACTGCGTCGAGACGCCGAAGCCGGCCGCGATGAAGCCGAAGCCGACCACGATGTTCCAGTTGTCCAGCTTGTCGATGGGCAGCGAACCGTCGGTGACGTAGAAGACGACGATCCAGGCCAGGCCGATCACAAACATGGCCAGCATCACGGGCGCGACCCAGGCGCGGCTGTTCAGCTTGATGGAGGCCCCCTGCTTCGCGGGGGGCGGCGAGTAGTCGGCCTTCTTGCGGATACGTGACTTCGGCACGAGGGTCTCTCCTGTCGATGCGCTGCGTGGCCGCGCAGGGAACTGGCGTGGGCTCCGGGGCAGCGTACAAGGGGACACTGAGTGCTCCCCCGGGCGTCAGTTAGCGTAGTGCTTCCGCGGCGCCGAAGGAGATAAGGGTACGTTGAGCAATTCTGCCGACTCCCCCGGGACAGGATCCAGCCCTGCCGATGTGCGCCGTTTCCGGCCGGTGCGGGTGCTCACGGTGGGCGTCTTCGCTCTCGCGGGGCTCATCTTCTTCACCAGTTTCAATACGGCCAAGGGCACCAATATCCGCACGGATGCGTCGCTTCTGAAGCTGTCCGACCTCATTCATGAGCGCAGCCGCAAGAACGGTGAGCTGGAGGAGTCCAACGGGTCCTTGCGCAGCGACGTCGAGTCGCTCGCCGAGCGGGACGACGGCAGCACGAAGGCGGAGGACGACAAGCTGGCGGCCCTGGAGAAGCGTGCGGGGACGCAGAAGCTCAGCGGTGACGCGGTCACCGTGACGCTCAATGACGCTCCGCCGGACGCCACCGCCAAGCTCCCCGGCTATCCCGAGCCGCAGCCGGACTACCTGGTGATCCACCAGCAGGACCTGCAGGCGGTGGTGAACGCCCTGTGGAAGGGCGGTGCCAAGGGGATCAAGGTCATGGACCAGCGGCTGATCTCCACGAGTGCGGTGCGCTGTGTGGGCAACACGCTGATCCTGCAGGGCCGGGTCTACTCGCCGCCGTACAAGATCACGGCGGTGGGTGATCCGGACAGTCTCCAGAAGGCGCTCGCGGAGAGTCCCGCGATTCAGAACTACATGGTGTACGTCAACGTCTATGGGCTCGGCTGGAAAGTCGAGGAGGACGGGCCGGTGACTCTTCCCGGCTACTCGGGCACAGTGGATCTGCAGTACGCCCAACCCGTCGAGTAGGTCGTGTGAGCCCCCGGGGGAGCTGCCGGTGCGCGCCGTGGTCAGGACCGTCAGTGAACTGTGCATCACCGCCGGCACCCTGATCGTGTTGCTCGTGGTGTACGTGCTGTTCTGGACGGGTGTGCGGGCCGATGGGGCCATGGAGCACCAGATCGACCTGTTGCAGGACCAGTGGGCGAGGAGCAGTGCGCGGCCGTCGGCGTCCGGTGGCGATGCCGCTGCCGGTCCCGAGGAGCCCGCGCCCTACACGTACGGCCGGCCCTTCGCGCTCATGTACATCCCCCGGCTTGGTTTCACGTGGAACAAGCCCGTGCTGGAGGGCACCGGCACAGGAGTCCTCAAGAAGGGGCTGGGGCACTACGCGCGCACCGCGCAGCTGGGCCAGAAGGGCAATTTCGCGGTTGCCGGTCACCGACGTACATACGGGGATCCGTTCAAGGACTTTCCGAAGCTGCGTCGGGGGGATGCGGTGGTGCTGACGGACGGGCTGACCTGGTTCACGTATCGGATCGACCGAGGGCCTTACAAAACAGTGCCGTCGGACGTCGAGGTAATCGACGCTGTGCCACGTAAGTCGGGGTATACGCGTGCGGGGCGGTATCTGACGTTGACGACGTGCGACCCGGAGTGGGGGCACAGTCACCGGCTGATCGTCTGGGCGCACCTGGACTCGACACAGCCTGTGGAGGCAGGGAAACCTCGGGCTCTGCGCCGTTAGTCTGGTGCGGTACGGCGTGAGTCTGGTGCCGTGGTGCGATGGAAGGGACGGCATGTACGGCTGGATCTGGCGGCATCTGCCGGGGAACGCGTGGGTGAAGGCGTTCATCTCGCTCGTGTTGATCATGGCCGTGGTCTACGTCCTGTTCCAGTACGTGTTTCCGTGGGCCGAACCGCTGCTTCCCTTCAACGATGTGACGGTGGACAACCAGTGAGTGCGCGGATTCTCGTCGTCGACAACTACGACAGCTTTGTCTTCAACCTGGTCCAGTACCTGTATCAGCTGGGTGCCGAGTGCGAGGTTCTGCGCAACGACGAGGTGTCGACGGCGCATGCGCAGGACGGGTTCGACGGTGTGCTGCTCTCGCCGGGTCCGGGCACGCCGGAGGAGGCGGGCGTCTGCGTCGAGATGGTGCGGCACTGCGCGGCGACCGGGGTGCCGGTGTTCGGCGTGTGTCTGGGAATGCAGTCGATGCAGGTGGCGTACGGGGGTGTGGTGGACCGGGCGCCGGAGCTGCTGCACGGCAAGACCTCGCTGGTCGAGCACGAGGGCAGGGGTGTGTTCGCGGGTCTGCCGTCGCCGTTCACCGCGACGCGGTACCACTCGCTCGCGGCGGAGCCGGCTACCGTGCCGGGCGAGCTGGAGGTCACGGCGCGTACGCACGACGGGATCATCATGGGGCTGCGGCACCGTGAACTGCCGGTCGAGGGCGTGCAGTTCCATCCTGAGTCGGTGCTGACGGAGCACGGGCACCGGATGCTGGCCAACTGGCTGGTGGAGTGCGGTGACCAGGGTGCGGTGGCGAGGTCGGCGGGGCTTGCCCCGGTGGTGGGCAGGGCCACGGCGTGACCGCGCTGCGTCCCGAGCGCGAGGACTCGTACGGCGGTGCGTCGTACGCGTCGTACGGCTCGGTGCCGCCGTACGAACCACCGATCGACGACGAGACGGTGGGGCTGAGGATTCCGGCGCCTGCGGTCGGCAGCCCCAGATCGGCTTCTGGCGCCTCATCGGTCTCCTCTGCCTCGGGAGTTGCCCCGGGCGGCCGTGCGGCCCGCAGAAAGGCCGCCAAGCGCCGTCATGGGCGCCATGGCGGGGCACCCGGCGCGTCGCGTGCGGCATCGCGGGAGGACGGCCGGTCCGGCGCGCCGTTGTCGCGTGTGGAGGCCCGCCGCCAGGCGCGGGCGCGCAAGCCCGGTGCGGCGGTGGTCGCGAGCCGGGCGATCGGCGAGGTGTTCATCACCACCGGTGTGCTGATGCTGCTGTTCGTGACCTACCAGTTGTGGTGGACGAATGTGCGGGCGCATGCGCAGGCGGACAAGGAGACGAGCAGCCTCCAGGACGACTGGGCGAGCGGCAGGCGGGCGCCGGGCGAGTTCGAGCCGGGCCAGGGCTTCGCCATCCTGCACATACCGAGCCTGGACGTGGTGGTGCCGATCGCCGAGGGGATCAGCAACAAGAAGGTGCTGGACCGGGGCATGGTGGGCCACTACGGCGAGGGGCCGTTGAAGACGGCGATGCCGGACGCGAAGACGGGAAACTTCGCGCTCGCCGGGCATCGCAACACACACGGTGAGCCGTTCCGGTACATCAACAAGCTTGAGCAGGGCGACGCGATCGTCGTGGAGACGCAGGACGAGTACTACGTCTACAAGATGTCGTCGATGCTGCCGGTGACCGCTCCGAGCAACACGAGCGTCATCGACCCCGTCCCGAAAGGGTCCGGTTTCACCGCGCCTGGCCGGTACATCACCCTTACGACGTGTACACCGGAGTTCACCAGTAAGTACCGGTTGATCGTCTGGGGCAAGATGGTCGAGGAACGGCCGCGCAGCAAGGGCAAGCCGGATGCGCTCGTCGAGTAGGGGCAGATGAACGTGGCAGCGACCACCGACGACACTGAGCACGAAGAGCACATCGGCGCACCCGCGTACCCGCCCGCACCGCGGCGCGGCGGTATGGGCCGGATCGCGTTCGCGGTGAGCGTCTTCGGTGAACTCCTCATCACCGCGGGCCTGGTTCTGGGCCTGTTCGTCGTCTACTCGCTGTGGTGGACGAACGTCCTTGCCGACCGCAAGGCCGACCGGGAGGGCGACAAGGTCCGCGACAACTGGGCGGGCTCGGGGCCGGGTGCGCTCGACACGGGGAACGGCATCGGCTTTCTGCATGTGCCCGCGATGCGGAACGGCGAGGTGCTGGTCGAGAAGGGCACATCGGCGGAGATCCTCAACGACGGCGTCGCCGGCTATTACACGGACCCCGTCAAGTCGGCGCTGCCGACCACCGGAAAGAAGGGCAACTTCACACTCGCCGCCCACCGGGACGGCCACGGGGCGAAGTTCCACAACATCGACAAGGTGAAGGTCGGCGACCCGGTCGTCTTCGAGACGAAGGACAAGTGGTACGTCTACAAGGTCTACGACGTCCTTCCCGAGACGTCGAAGTACAACGTCAAGGTCCTCTCGGCCGTTCCGGAGGAGTCGGGCAGGAAAAAGCCCGGCCACTACATCACGCTGACGACCTGCACACCGGTGTTCACGTCGGAGTACCGGTATGTGGTGTGGGGGGAGCTGGTGCGGGTGGACGACGTGGACCGGGCACGGACCGTGCCGAAGGAACTGCGCTGACCGAGCTCCTGGAAGGCACCCGGCAGAGCCCCGACCCCCTGTCACCAGGGAGCCGGGGCTCTGTAGTGCTCTGTCGTGCTCTTTCGTGACGGCGGTGGAGGGTCAGTCCTCCGTGCGGGCCGCTGTTCCGTCGACGCCACCGAAGATGGTGCCTCCGTCGTCGCCGCCGTTGTTGCCGTTGCCTCCCTGGTCCACGGTGATGAGGTCGACGGTGGTGCCCTGGTCGACCTGGGTGCCCTGGACCGGGTTGGAGGTGACGACGAGGGCGTCGCCGTTCTGGGAGCCGGCGATGTTGCCGATCTGGAGGCCCGCCTGCTGCAGGAGCTTCTGGGCGTCCTTGAGCTTCTGGCCGTTGATGTTCGGGACGGCGACCTGGCTCTTGGCCTTGCCGATCTGGATGTTGACCGAGGAGTTCTTGTCGGCCTGGGTTCCGGCCTGCGGTGAGGTGGCGATGACCTTGCCGACCTGGTTCGGGTCGTCGGTCTCGACCTCGGTGCAGTTGCCGACGAGCTCATTGGCCGTCATCTGCGCCTTGGCCTCGTCACAGGTCTTGCCCAGGACGTCCGGGACGGTGGCCTTCTCCTCGGCCTTGGCGATGGTGAGGGTGATCGTCGATCCCTTCTCCACCTCCTCGCCCTTGATCGGGTCCTGGTCGAGGACGGTGTTCGGGTCGTCCGAGGAGGACTCCCGCGTCTCCGTCTTGATCTTGAACTGGTAGTCGTCACCCTGGAGTTTCGACGTGGCCTCGTCCAGGGACAGGCCGATCACGCTCGGCACCGTCACCTTCGGGGCGCCGGTCGAGATCACCAGTTCGACGGTGGAGTTCTTCTTGACCCTGCTGTTGGGTTTCGGGTCCTGGTCGCAGATCTTGCCCTTGGGCTGCTCCTCGCAGGGCTTCGGCGTGAAGTTCAGCTCCAGCTCTGCGTTGTTGGCCAGCTGTTGTGCCTCGACCCTGGTCTTGCTCACGAAGTCGGGCACGTTCGCCATGTCATTGGCCGCCCCGCCCCCGCTGAAGATCCACTTGCCGATGAGGATCGCGCCCACGAGCACCAGGATGCCTGCCACTACCAGCAGGACCGTCGAGGTGTGCGACTTCTTCTGGCGGCGCCGGTCGGGGCGGTCGTCGTAGCCGTAGCCGCCGTCGTCCGGGTTCATGGGGGGCAGCATCGACGTGGCGCCAGCGTCCGTGGCGCGCAGCGCGGTCGTCGGCTGGTCGTCGGGGTAGCCCCCGTAGCCGACCGAGCCCATCGCCGCCGTCGCCGCGACCGGCTGGCCGTCGAGGCAGGCCTCGATGTCGGCGCGCATCTCGTCGGCGGACTGGTAGCGGTAGTTCGGGTCCTTGGTGAGCGCCTTCAGGACGATCGCGTCCATCTCGGGCGTGATCTCGGCGTCGAAGACGCTCGGTGGCTGAGGCTCCTCGCGTACGTGCTGGTACGCGACCGCGACCGGGGAGTCGCCCACGAAGGGCGGGCGGACCGTCAGAAGCTCGTAGAGCAGGCAGCCGGTCGAGTACAGGTCGGAGCGGGCGTCGACCTGCTCGCCCTTGGCCTGCTCGGGCGAGAGGTACTGGGCGGTGCCGATGACGGCGGCGGTCTGCGTCATGGTCATGCCGGAGTCGCCCATCGCGCGGGCGATGCCGAAGTCCATCACCTTGACCTGGCCGTTGCGCGTCAGCATGACGTTGGCGGGCTTGATGTCGCGGTGGACGATGCCGTTGCGGTGGGCGTACTCGAGGCCCTGGAGGATGCCGATGGTCATCTCCATCGCGCGCTCCGGCAGCAGCTTGCGGCCGCTGTGAAGAAGCTCACGGAGCGTGGAGCCGTCGACGTACTCCATGACGATGTACGGGATCGAGACCCCGTCGATGTAGTCCTCGCCCGTGTCGTAGACCGCGACGATCGCGGGATGGTTGAGCGAGGCGGCCGACTGGGCCTCCCGGCGGAACCGGGCCTGGAAGGACGGGTCGCGCGCGAGGTCGGCGCGCAGCGTCTTCACCGCCACGGTGCGGCCGAGGCGGGTGTCATGCGCGAGGTAGACCTCGGCCATGCCACCACGACCGAGCACCTGGCCCAGTTCGTACCGGCCGCCGAGGCGACGCGGCTCTTCCATAGCTACCTACCAGCCCTCTCCGTCGGTCCCGGCCGACACGTCTGTGCGGCCGGAGGCTGCCGTCCGGGCATACCGTACCCGGCTCGTCGTGTGTGACCTGGCCAAGCCCGTCACCCGATACAGGACCGGTATCGCAACGTGCACCGATGTGAAGGGGACGTGAGCGGGGTCACTTCTTGCTGTTGATGACCGCCTCCATCACGCTCTTCGCGATGGGCGCCGCCAGACCACCGCCGGAGATGTCGTCACGGACGGCACTGTCGTCCTCGACCACCACGGCCACGGCGACCGGTGAGCTGTTGTCGCTGAGCTTGGCGTAGGAGATGAACCAGGCGTACGGCTTCTCGCTGTTGTCGACACCGTGCTGGGCGGTACCGGTCTTGCCGCCCACGGTGACGCCGTTGATCTGCGCGTTGGTTCCGGTGCCCTCCTTGACGACCGTCTCCATCATCGACTGAAGGATCTGGGCGTTCTCCTCGGACAGCGGCCGGCTGAGCTCCTCCGGATCGGTCTGCTCGAGGGTGTCGAGGTTGGGGGCCTGGAGCTTGTCGATCATGTACGGCTTCATCAGCTTGCCGTCGTTGGCGACGGCCGAGGCGACCATGGCCATCTGGAGCGGCGTCGCGGCGGTGTTGTACTGGCCGATCGAGGACAGCGCGGTCTGCGACTGGTTCATGTCGCCGGAGAAGACCGAGGCGTTGGAGCGGACCGGTGTGAACTGCTCGGAGGTGAAGCCGAACTTCTTGGCCTCCTCCAGCATCTTGTCGTTGCCGAGGTCGGCGCCGACCTTGCCGAAGACGGTGTTGCAGGAGTAGCGCAGGGCGATCCGCAGCGTGGCGTTCTTGCAGGGGATGCTGCCCTCGTTCTTCAGCGGGGTCGTGGTGCCCGGCATGATCCAGGGCAGCGGCGAGTCCGTCTTTTCGTCGGCGGACTTGTAGAGCCCGTTCTCCAGGGCCGCGGCGGCGGTGACGACCTTGAACGTGGAGCCGGGCGGGTAGGTCTCGCGCAGCGCCCGGTTGAGCATCGGGTCGTCGGGGTTGTTCTTCTTCTGGAGCTTGTTCCAGGCGTCGCCGTCGTTGGAGCCGGCGATCGTGGAGGGGTCGTACGACGGGTAGGAGGCCAGGGCCAGGATCGCGCCGGTGGACGGGTCGATGGCGGCGACGGCTCCCTTGCCGCGTCCCTTCAGGCCTTCGTAGGCAGCTTTCTGGGCGTCGGCGTTGAGCGTGGTGACGACGTTGCCGCCCTCCCGCTCCTTGCCCGTGAGCATGTCGAGGGTGTTGCGGAAGAAGAGCCGGTCGTCGGTGCCGGTGAGGATGCCGTCCTCGAGGTTCTCCAGCTGGTTGGTGCCGTAGGCCTGCGAGGCGTACCCGGTGACGGGCGCCCACATGGGGCCGTCCTTGTAGGTGCGCTTGTACAGGAAGTCGCCGCTGGCCGCCTCTTTGGAGCCGGTGATCTCCTTGCCGTCGACGATGATGTTGCCGCGCGGGGTGGCGTACTGCTCGATGGCGACGCGACGGTTGTTCTTGTCGGTCCGCAGCTCGTCGGCCTTGACGTACTGGAGCCAGTTGTCACGGATGAGCAGGGTGAGGACCAGGAGCCCGCAGAAGATCGCGATCCGGCGCAGGGGTTTGTTCATGACGGGCGGACCACCTGGGTCATCTCGGCGTCGGGGTTCGGGGCGGGCGCGGGCGCCGGGCGGCGCGCGGTGTCGCTGATGCGGATGAGGACGCCGATGAGGGCCCAGTTGGCGATGACGGAGGAACCGCCGTACGCCAGGAAGGGCATCGTCATACCGGTCAGCGGGATGAGGCCCATCACACCGCCGGCGACGACGAAGACCTGGAGGGCGAAGGCGCCGGACAGGCCGATGGCGAGGAGCTTGCCGAAGGGGTCGCGGGCGGCGAGGGCGGTGCGGACGCCGCGCTCCACGATCAGGGCGTAGATCAGCAGGATCCCCATCACGCCGGCCAGGCCCAGTTCCTCGCCGAAGGTGGCGAGGATGAAGTCGGAGTTGGCGGCGAAACGGATGAGCTCGGAGTGGCCCTGGCCCCAGCCGGTGCCGAGGGTGCCGCCGGAGCCGAAGGCCCACAGGGCCTGCATGGCCTGTTCGGAGTGACCGGCGACGCCCTGCCGACTGAGCATGTACTCCTTCATCGGGTCGAGCCAGGCCTGGACGCGCTGCTGGACGTGCGGTTCGAAGCTGGCCACGCCGACGGCGCCGGCGCCGGACATCAGCAGCCCGAAGACGATCCAGCTGGTCCGCTCGGTGGCGACGTACAGCATGATGACGAACATTCCGAAGAACAGCAGCGACGTACCGAGGTCGGTCTCGAAGACCAGGATGAGGATCGAGATGAACCAGACGACCAGGATCGGGCCGAGGTCGCGGCCGCGGGGCAGATACAGGCCCATGAAGCGGCGGCTGGCGAGGGCCAGCGCGTCACGCTTGACCATGAGGTAGCCGGCGAAGAAGACCGCGAGGACGATCTTCGCGAACTCACCGGGCTGGATGGTGAAGCTGCCGACCTGGATCCAGATCCTGGCGCCGAAGACATTCAGGCCGAGGCCCGGCACCAGCGGCAGGAGCAGCAGGATCAGCGCGCCGACCATGGAGATGTAGGTGTAGCGCTGCAGGACCCGGTGGTCCTTGAGGAAGATCAGCACGGCGACGAACAGGGCGATGCCCATGGCCGTGTAGATCAGCTGGTTGGTCGCCTTGCCGCCGGCCACGTTGATCGATTGGAGCAGCTTGGACTGGTCGAGCCGCCAGATGGCGACCAGTCCGAGGCCGTTGAGCAGGGTGGCCAGCGGCAGCAGCAGTGGGTCGGCGTACGGCGCGAACTTCCGTACGACGAGGTGGCCGATGCCGGCCAGCAGGCCGAGGCCGATGCCGTAGCCCAGCAGGCCGGCCGGCACCTCGTCGTTCATGGCCAGGCCCACGTTGGCGTACGCGAAAACCGGGATGACCACGGCGAACACCAGGAGCGCGAGCTCGGTGTTGCGTCGGCTCGGTGCGCCGATGGCGCCGATCGTGGACGTGTGGTGCGTCGGTGTGTTGGTACTGCTGCTCATCGTGTGACGGGGCCTCTCACGGCTTGGCTACTGCTTGTCGCACAGCGAGACGACCTTCTGCTCCTGGTCGGAGAGGCTGGGGCCGGGGCTGGGAGTGGTCGGGCTCGCTGACGGGGACGGGGACTTGGACCCCGAGGGGTTCGGGGTCGGCGACGCCTTGGACGCGAGGGAGGTACTGCTGGTTCCCTCGGTGCCTTCCGCCTGGCCCTTGTCGGTCTTGGAACTCTCCTTGCTGCTGCCCGCCGTGCTGCGCTCGGCCTGCTTCTTGCACGCGGAGGCCTGCACACCGAGCTCGGAGATCTTCGACCGGGCATCGGACAGCCCGCCTTCGGCGATCGTCGCCTTGACCTGCTTCTGCTGGTACGGCGGCAGGTACTTGAGTTCGATCTCGGGGTGGTCCTTCGCCACCTTCGACAGCGACACCCAGGCGAGGTCCTGGCTGATGCCCCGGTACAGCGCGACGTGCTCGCCGTTGGCGCCGACGTAGTACTGCGTCTGTGTCCAGCGGTAGCCGCCGTACAGACCGCCGCCGACGACGGCGAGCGCGAGCACGCTGTAGAAGGATCTCTTCAGCCATTTGCGGCTTTTATGGGGTTTGATGAAGTCTTCGTCGGTGTAGTCGCCGAAGCTGCCCGCCGGGGCGTAGCCGGTGGTGTCACCGGAGCCGGGCGGGCCGAACTCGCCGCCTCCGCCGCCCTGTCCGGGCAGTCTGCGGCCGAGGCCGGAGGCGCGGCCGGCAGGGGTCTGCATGATGCCGTTGTCGTGCAGCTGGAGCTGGTTCTCGGCGACCGCGCCGACCACGACCGGGGTGTCGGAGAGCTGCCCGGCGAGGGTGTCCCCGGTGTCGAGGTCGAGGACGTCGGCGACGATGACCGTGATGTTGTCGGGGCCGCCGCCGCGCAGCGCGAGCTGGATGAGCTCCTGCACGGTCTCCTGGGGGCCCTGGTAGCTGGCGAGGGTGTCCTCGAGGGTCTGGTGGGAGACAACCCCGGACAGGCCGTCCGAGCAGATCAGATAGCGGTCGCCGGCGCGGACCTCGCGGATCGACAGGTCCGGTTCGACGTGGTCGCCGCTGCCCAGCGCGCGCATCAGCAGGGAGCGCTGCGGGTGGGTGGTGGCTTCCTCCTCGGTGATGCGGCCCTCGTCGACGAGGCGCTGCACCCAGGTGTGGTCCTGTGTGATCTGCGTGAGCACGCCGTCGCGCAGCAGATACGCGCGCGAGTCGCCGACATGGACGAGGCCGAGCCGCTGGCCGGTCCACAGCAGGGCGGTGAGCGTGGTGCCCATGCCCTCCAGCTGGGGGTCCTCCTCGACCATCGAGCGCAGCTGGTCGTTGGCGCGCTGGACGGCGGTGCCGAGCGAGGTGAGGACGTCGGAGCCGGGTACGTCGTCGTCGAGGGCGACGATGGTGGAGATGGCCTCGGAGGAGGCGACCTCGCCGGCCGCGGCGCCGCCCATGCCGTCGGCGATCGCGAGCAGACGCGGACCGGCGTATCCGGAGTCCTCGTTGCCTTCCCGGATCATGCCTTTGTGCGATCCGGCGGCGAAACGCAGTGACAGACTCATGCGCACCTCGCCCGTTGGCTCCGGGTACATCCGCACGGTGCCCACCCTCCGGTCGGGAGCGCGCCGGGGCCCGGGGTGCCGGCCACCGCTGCGTGCTCGCTCCGCTCGCTCATTTTCGTACTACTTCCGCAGCTCGATGACTGTCTTGCCGATGCGGATCGGTGCGCCCGGCGCGATCGGCGTGGGGGTCGTCAGCCGCGTTCGGTCGAGGTACGTGCCGTTGGTGGAGCCCAGGTCCTCGACGATCCACTGGCCGTCTCGGTCCGGGTAGATCCTGGCATGCCGGCTGGAGGCGTAGTCGTCGTCCAGCACGATCGTGCTGTCGTGCGCCCGGCCCAGAGTGATCGTCTGGCCCTGGAGCGCGACGGTGGTGCCGGTGAGGGTGCCCTCGGTCACGACCAGCTTCGTGGGGGCGTTGCGGCGCTGGCGGCCGCCTCCCGCCTGCTGGCGCTGCTGCGGGGGCGCGGCCTGCTGCCGGGCGGCCTGCTGGGGCCGGCCCGCTTCGCGCCGGGAACCGCGCTGGGTGACACGCGTACCGAACAGGTCGCTGCGGATGACCTGCACGGCCACGATCACGAACAGCCACAGAACGGCCAGGAAACCCAGCCGCATGACCGTGAGGGTCAGCTCTGACATTGCCCCCGCTTCACCCTTCGGCTTGCCGGTAAATGATGGTGGTGCTGCCCACGACGATCCGCGAGCCGTCGCGGAGCGTAGCGCGGGTGGTGTGCTGCCCGTCCACCACGATGCCGTTGGTGGACCCGAGATCCTGGATCGTCGAGGGCGTTCCGGTCCGGATCTCACAGTGCCGGCGGGAGACGCCGGGGTCGTCGATCCGCACGTCGGCTTCTGTGCTGCGGCCCAGCACCAGCGTCGGGCGGGAGATCTGATGGCGGGTGCCGTTGATCTCGATCCAGTGGCGGGTCCGTCCGCCCGTCTGCGGTGTGGCCGGGGGCCGCCCGTAGGGGGCGGCGCCGGGGCGGCCGCCCACGGGCGGCGGCGCGGCCGGCATGGGCGGGGCGCCCGCGTGCGAGGGCTGCGGGTAGCCGTAGGCGCCGGGGCGGCCCGCGGGGCTCGCCGGGGCGGGCCCGGGGGCCTGCTGGCTGCTGGAGGAGGCGAGCGTACGGCTGCGGACCCGGTACAGGCCGGTGTCGAGGTCGTCCGCCTTCTCCAGGTGGACCTTGATGGGGCCCATGAAGGTGTAGCGCTGCTGCTTGGCGTAGTCGCGCACCATGCCGGCGAGCTCGTCGCCGAGCTGGCCGGAGTAGGGGCTGAGACGCTCGAAGTCCGGCGTGCTCAGCTCCACGATGAAGTCATTGGGTACGACCGTGCGGTCGCGGTTCCAGATGGTCGCGTTGTTGTCGCACTCCCGCTGGAGCGCTCCGGCGATCTCGACGGGCTGGACCTCGGACTTGAACACCTTGGCGAAGGTGCCGTTGACCAGACCTTCGAGACGCTGCTCGAACTTCTTCAGGACTCCCATGGGGCACCTCCTCCGTCGCTGCTTCCGTCCTGCATCCCGCTCGTCGTGCTGAGCGGGTACTGCCGTGCTGGGTACTGCTTGTGCTGGTCTTGCCGGTCGTACTGCTTACTGATCGTATCCACGCGCCGGTAAATCGGCTGGTTCCCCCTGTCGGCCCCGTCGACGGGTGTCGACGCCTGACGAGGTTCCCTGCGGAGCTCCACTTCGAACTCCTGCGGGACCCAGTCCTGCCGAGGCCGGGGACTGATGTCCTGCCAAGGATCGTAGAGGCGGCCGGAGACCAGTGTCCCGCACCTGACTGTGGACCCTGCCCGGCTCCTGGGGAGACGGGCGGGAACGGTACGAGGTTGATACGTGAACAGGTACACGTTGATACGTAGCCGAAGGGTCGACGGGTTGGTCGGACGGGACGGCCCGGCGGGCCGTGTTCGGGGCGGGCGGAACCGAAGCCGCTGGTGGGCGGCTGCCCCAGGACAAGTGATGTGAACCCACCCCTGCCAGCGTGCTAGTGTTCTGGATGTCGGAAGGCGCCGACCCCAAGGGGCGTCAGCCGGAGGACACACCCAATGCGCGGGTGGCGGAATAGGCAGACGCGCTGGATTCAGGTTCCAGTGCCCGCAAGGGCGTGGGGGTTCAACTCCCCCCTCGCGCACAGCTGGAAGCCCCGCAGGTCGTGGACCTGCGGGGTTTTTGCGTTGCCTGTTGCCCGTTGTTCGTTGCCCGTGCCCGTTGCCCGGTGCCGGAACGCCCCGGCAGGGTGACCGGGATTACCTGGTGAGGACAATCACACGGCACACCACCCGGACGGGACGAGGGTGTTTTCCACAGTCACGGAGTTGTCCACAGGGACTGACGTCTTTCGGCCACCGGCTGTACGGTCTGCACAAGTTGATGTTCGTGTGCGTACGGGGGAGGCGGTCGGTGTGGGCGAGGTCGGTGCAGAGGTGGTCTCACAGGAGCCCTCGCCGGAGGCTGCTCGGCGGCTTCCCCGGGTGCGGGGATTCGCCGAGTGGCCCTCCGAGGGGTCGGCCAAGCAGGAGGGCAAGGCGCTGCGGGAGCTCGTCCCGCGCAGCGCGCATGCCGCGCTGGACCTGGACTCCTCCCGGCCGGAAGCGGTCAGCGCGGTCGAGGAGTCCAACCGGGGCCGGCTGTCCGACCTCACGCCGATAAGGGTCGGCCGGATGGCGGCCACGCCGTTCGCCTTTCTGCGCGGTTCGGCGGGCCTGATGGCGTACGACCTGGCACGCACCCCCATGACCCGCATCCGCGCCCAGATCTGCGGCGACTCGCATGCGGCGAACTTCGGTCTGTACGGCGATGCGCGCGGCGGTCTGGTCATCGATCTGAACGACTTCGACGAGACGGTCCACGGCCCCTGGGAGTGGGACCTCAAGCGGCTGGCCGCCTCGCTCGTGCTGGCGGCGCGTGAGGCGGGCGCGGACGAGGACACCTGCCGCAAGGCGGCCAACGACGCGGCCGGCGCCTACCGCCGCACCATGCGCCTGCTCGCCAAGCTCCCGGTGCTCGACGCGTGGAACGCCATCGCGGACGAGGAGCTCGTCTCCCACACGGACGCCCATGACCTGCTCGGCACGCTGGAGCGGGTGGCGGAGAAGGCGCGGGCCAACACCAGCGGGCGTTTCGCGGCGAAGTCCACGGAGTCGACCGAGGACGGCGGGCGCCGGTTCGTCGACGCTCCGCCGGTCCTGCGGCGCGTCCCGGACGCGGAGGCAGCGGCTGTCGCCGCGTCGCTCGGCGAATATCTGAGCACCCTCTCCGAGGACCGCCTGCCGCTGCTGGCCCGCCACGCGGTGCACGACGTCGCGTTCCGCGTCGTCGGCACGGGCAGCGTCGGGACCCGTTCGTATGTCGTGCTGCTCCTGGACCACCGGGGCGAATCGCTCGTGCTGCAGGTGAAGGAGGCCCGGCCCTCTGCGCTGGTGCCGCATCTGGCCAGTGCCGGGTTCGAGACGCCGGACGTCGCCCACGAGGGCCGCCGGGTCGTGATCGGGCAGAAGCGTATGCAGGTCGTCAGCGACATCCTGCTGGGCTGGAGCTCGGTAGAGGGACGACCCTTCCAGGTACGGCAGTTCCGCAACCGCAAGGGCAGCGTGGATCCCGCGGCCCTGGCCGCCGACCAGCTCGACGACTACGGCCGGATGACCGGCGCGCTGCTGGCCCGCGCCCACTCCCACAGCGCCGACCCGCGCCGGATCGCGGGCTACTGCGGCAAGAACGAGGAACTGGACGAGGCGATCGCCGCCTTTGCCGTCGCCTACGCCGACCGCACGGAGGCGGACCACGCGGAGCTGGTGGCGGCGGTGCGCTCGGGGCGGATCGCGGCGGAGACGGGGGTGTGAGCGCGGGCGGGATGCCCCACAGCCACGGGGACCCCCGGTTCGAGGGACGAACCCGGACGGGGGCTGGCGGGCCGTGGCCTACGCTGGGCGGGTGACGAGCGCGGAAGCTGAGCAGGGCGGTGGTGTGGCCGGTGAGAGCCCGGTGACGCCCCAGGACGGTGCGGCCCGGCCCGAGGAGCGGCTGGAGCGAGCCGTTCGGGCGGCCGAGCAGGCGCTGATCGAGTACGAGATCGCGGTGGAGACCTTCCGTATCGAGGTCGAGAACTTCTCGCGCCTGCACCACCAGAAACTCGGCCCCATGTACACCCGGCTCGACGAGCTGGACGCGCAGATCGCCGAGGCCCGTGCCGAGCGCACCGGTGACCCGGAGGACCGGCGCAAGGCCGACGAGGCACGCGCCAGAGTCATGCCCATGCCCGGCGTGGAGGAGCTGTTCCACGGCTGGATGGACGGCGGCGGGCTGTTCCCGGAGGCGGCCGCGATGCTCACGGACCAGCCGGTACGGCCCCCGCAGCGGGTGCGCCCCAGCGACGGGGCCCGCAAGCTCTACCGCGAGCTGGCCCGCCAGGCCCACCCCGATCTGGCGCAGGACGACACCGAGCGGGCTCGGCGCGAGGAGTTCATCATCCGCGTCAACGCCGCCTACGCCCGGGGCGACGAGCCGCTGCTGAAAGAGCTCGCCGAGGAGTGGGCGGCCGGCCCGGCTCCCGAGCAGCCGCGTCCGACTCCCGCCGACGAGCTCTACGCCCGTCTCGAATGGCTCGCCCGGCGCAAGGAGATGCTCGCCCAGGTCGCCCGCGAACTGGAGGAGAGCGCGATCGGCGGGATGCTCCGGCTGGCCCCGGACGACCCGGACGCCCTCCTGGATGAGATCGCCGAACAGCTCCTTGCCCAGGTCGCCGAACGCGAGGCGGAACTCGCGGCGCTGCTCGGGTAGCGTCGGGAGCATGCATTTCGGAGCTGGTGTGCCCACGGTCGAGGTCGCGGACCTCAAGGACGACGACTTCCTGCTGGACGTCCGTGAGAACGACGAGTGGCGGGCCGGTCACGCCGCAGGGGCACTGCACATCCCCATCAGCGAGTTCGTGGCCCGATACGGCGAGCTGACCGAGGCCGCGCCGCAGGACGGGCGGGTCCATGTGATCTGCCGCTCCGGCGGCCGCTCGGCCCAGGTCGCGATGTACCTCGTCCAGCAGGGCATCGACGCCGTGAACGTCGACGGCGGGATGCAGGTGTGGGAGGCGGCGGGCCGTCCGGTCGTGACCGACGAGGGACAGTCCGGGTTCGTCCTCTAGACGGCGCCGTCCCGGCAGACGGCTCCCTCCCCGGCGGTCAGCCCAGTGGGTGGGCCGCCAGCAGGTCCCCCAGGGCCTCCTCGTGCGCCGCCGCCGGGCCGAGGGACAGCTCCAGGTGCTTGGCCCAGGCGTGATACCGGTGCAGCGGATAGTCGACGTCGGCGCCGAAGCCGCCGTGCAGATGCTGTGCCGTCTGCACGACCCGCCGTACGCCCTCCGAGGCCCAGATCTTGGCGACCGCGACATCTCCGGACGCGGGCAGCGCAGCCTGCGCCCCCGAACCGATCCGCCACGCGGCCTGCCACAGCGTGGCCTCCATCGCGCGCAGGTCGATGTAACGGTCGGCGGTCTGCACGGCGACGGCCTGGAAGGTGGCGACCGGGAACCCGAACTGCTCCCGCTTGCCGGTGTATTCACCGGTCATGCGCAGCACCCGCCGGCCCAGGCCGAGCGCCAGCGCACAGGTCCCGGTGGCCAGCAGATCACGCAGCCACTCCCAGGCGCCCTCGGCGTCAATGACGTCACGCGCCGCGATCCGCACCGAGTCCAGACGCACCTCGCCCAGCCGCTCGCCGGTGGTGGAGATCTGCTCGGCGATCACGACTCCCGCGTGGACGCGCGGCACCAGGGCGAGCACGGTCCGGTCGGCGGCCGTGTGGGCGGGTACGACGACGAAGTCGGCGTTCTGCGCCCAGGGCACCGCCGTCTGCACCCCGTCCAGGATCCACTCGGCGCCCTCGCCCTCGTCGCCGGACTGCCGTGCGGTCACGGCGAGTTCGGCCGGGTCATGGCCGGTGCGACCGCTCGCGGCGACGGTCAGCACGACCTCCCCGCGGCCGGCGCGGGCCAGCAGACCGGACTTCAACTCCTCGCCGCCGTAGGCCTGTACGGCCGCCGCGGCCGCGCTGTTCTCCAGCAGCGGCACCCGGGCCAGTACCTTCGCCGACTCGCGCAGCACCAGGCACAGCGCGACGGCGTCCAGGCCCGCCCCGCCGTACTCCGCGTCCAGCAGCAGGCTCAGCAGATCCGCCTCGGCGAGCCTGGCCCACAGGGCGCGGTCGAAGTCGTCGGCGACGGCGCCCGCGGTGAGGGCCGGGCTGGGCACGGTGTCCGGCGCGACCCCGGCGAACACGCCGCGCGCCGCCTCGGCCGCCGCCTGCTGCTCCTCGCTGAAGGTGAAGTCCACGGTCCTGTCCTTCCGGCGGGTCTGATCTGACGACCCGTCAAGATAGAACAGGTTCTACAAGAAGGGAACGGGCCCGCAGACCCGCCCCACAGCCGCTCGCCTACCGGTCGAAGTCCAGCTCCACCTTCTCCGTCACCGGATGCGACTGGCACGCCAGCACATAGCCCGCCTCGGTCTCCTCGGTCTCCAGCGCGAAGTTGCGGTCCATGCGCACCTCGCCAGTGACCAGGAAGGCCCGGCACGTCCCGCACACCCCGCCCTTGCAGGCGTAGGGCGCGTCGGGCCGGTTGCGCAGCACTGTCTCCAGGAGCGACTCGCCGTCCTGGACGGGCCAGGTCCCGCCGCGGCCGTCGAGCCGCGCGGTCACCGTGCTGTGCGCGGGGGCCGGCCGGGCCGGTGCGGTCGTGGTGCCCTCGTCGACGTGGAAGATCTCCTCATGGATGCGGGAGCGCGGCACACCGAGGCCGCGCAGCGCCCGTTCCGCCCCCTGCACCAGCCCGAACGGCCCGCACAGGAACCAGCCGGCCACCTGCTCCACGGGCAGCAGAGCCGGCAGCAGCCCGGTCAGCCGCTCCTGGTCCAGCCGCCCGGACGGCAGCCCCGCCTGCTGCTCCTCCCGGGACAGCACGGTCACCAGCTGCAGCCGCTCGGGATAGCGGTCCTTGAGGTCGGCGACCTCCTCGAGGAACATCGTCGAGGTGGTCGTACGGTCGCTGCGTATCAGACAGAACCGGGCCTCCGGCTCGCGCGCCAGCAGCGTCGAGACGATCGACAGCACCGGGGTGATACCGCTGCCGCCGACCACCGCGGCGTACAGACCGGGCGCGGGCTGCAGGGTGAAGCGGCCCGCCGGGATCATCACCTCCAATTCGTCCCCGACGTTGATCTCCTTGAGCGCGTACGTCGAGAACGCCCCGTCCTCGACCAGCCGCACCGCGACCCGCAGGGTGCGGGGCGCTTCGCCGTCCGGCGCCGGGGCCGGGGAGCAGATCGAGTACGTGCGCCGGATCTCGGTGCCGTCGACGATGCGGCGCAGGGCCAGATGCTGGCCCGGCGCGTACCGGTAGTCCTCGCGCAGTTCCGGCGGCACCGCGAGCGTCAGGGCCACGGAGTCGTCGGTGAGCCGGTCGACCGCGGCCACCGGGAGCGGGTGGAAGCGGGCCATCACAGCTCCTTGAAGTGGTCGAAGGGTTCCCGGCAGGACAGACACCGCCGCAGCGCCTTGCACGCGGTGGAGGAGAAGCGGCTGAGCAGCTCGGTGTCGGCGGACCCGCAGTGCGGACAGCGCACGGGATCCGGTTCGCCGTCGGTCGTGCGCGTCGGTCCCAGCTCCAGGGAGACCGGTCCGGACGCATGGCGCTCACGCGGCGGCGCGATACCGAACTCTCGCAGCTTGCGTCGCCCTTCGGCCGAGATGTCGTCCGTCGACCAGGCGGGCGTGAGCACCCTGCGGACGGTGACCTCGCGCACGCCGTGGTCGTGCAGCACCCGCTCTATGTCCAGCGACATCGCCTCGACGGCCGGGCAGCCGGTGTACGTCGGGGTCAGCTCGACCTCGACCGAGTCCGCGCCCCGTATGTGCACCGCGCGCACCACACCGAGTTCCCGGAGCGTGATCACCGGCAGTTCGGGATCGGGCACCGAACCGGCGAGTTCGAGGAGTTCCGCCTCCAGTGCGGTGGCCGTCACCATGACGCCCCCGGGTGGCTGCGGTGCAGATGCTGCATCTCGGCGAGCATCCGTCCGAAGGGTTCGGTGTGCAGGCCCTGACGGCCGGCACCGGCCGTCCACGCCCCGGAGCGCGGGCCCTCGGGGACGGTCAGGGTGGCCCGGCCCAGCACCTCGCCGACGGAGGCGAGCCAAGCGGACTCCATGCGCTCACCGTCGACATCCAGCCCCTCGACCGGCCGGAACATCTCGCCGGTGAACCGCCACAGGGCCGCACACGCCCGCTGCATCCGCTCATGGGCGGCCTCCGTGCCGTCGCCGAGCCGCAGGGTCCACTGCTCGGCGTGGTCGCGGTGATAGGCGGTCTCCTTGACGGCCTTCGCGGCGAGCGGGGCGAACGGGCCCTCCCCGGCTGCCAGTTCGGCGTACAGGAGGTGCTGGTAGGTGGAGAAGTACAGCTGGCGTGCGATGGTGTGCGCGAAGTCGCCGTTGGGCTGCTCCACCAGCTGGAGGTTGCGGAAGGCGCGCTCCTCACGCAGATACGCCAGCTCGTCCTCGTCGCCGGCCATCGACAGCAGCACCCGGGCCTGGCCGAGCAGGTCGAGGGCGATGTTGGCGAGGGCGACCTCCTCCTCGAGGACGGGGGCGTGGCCCGCCCACTCGCCCAGGCGGTGGGAGAGCACCAGCGCGTCGTCGCCCAGGGCGAGGGCGGCCGTCAGGGGCACGGTCGTGGGCGTCGTCACAGGTGCTTCACCCCCTCCGGGATCTCGTAGAAGGTCGGGTGCCGGTACGGCTTGTCTGCGGCCGGTTCGAAGAACGGGTCCTTCTCGTCGGGGGAGGACGCGGTGATCGCGGACGAGGGGACGACCCAGATCGAGACGCCCTCGCCGCGCCGGGTGTACAGGTCGCGGGCGTTGCGCAGAGCGAGCTCCGCGTCCGGCGCGTGCAGGCTGCCGGCGTGGGTGTGGGACAGGCCGCGGCGCGAGCGCACGAAGACCTCCCACAGCGGCCAGTCGGTGTTGGTCATGCTCGCGTCGCTCCTGTCTCGCCCGTCTCGCCGGTCTGCCTGCCGCCGCTGTGCTTCGCCGCGTAGGCCGCGGCCGCCTCCCGCACCCAGGCGCCCTCGTCGTGCGCCCGTCTGCGCTGGGTCATGCGCTGTTCGTTGCACGGGCCGTTGCCCTTGAGGACGTCCCAGAACTCCGCCCAGTCGATCACGCCGAAGTCGTGGTGCCCGCGCTCCTCGTTCCACCGCAGGTCCGGGTCCGGCAGGGTGAGGCCGAGGGACTCGGCCTGCGGGACGCAGATGTCGACGAAGCGCTGGCGCAGCTCGTCGTTGGAGTGGCGCTTGATCTTCCAGGCCATCGACTGCGCGGAGTGCGGGGACTCGTCGTCGGGCGGGCCGAACATCATCAGGGAGGGCCACCACCAGCGGTCCACCGCGTCCTGCGCCATCGCGTGCTGTTCGGGGGTGCCGCGGCCGAGGGCCAGCAACAGCTCGTACCCCTGGCGCTGGTGGAAGGACTCCTCCTTGCAGATGCGGACCATCGCGCGCGCGTACGGGCCGTACGAGCAGCGGCACAGGGGGACCTGGTTGGTGATGGCGGCGCCGTCCACCAGCCAGCCGATCGCGCCCACGTCCGCCCAGGTCAGCGTCGGGTAGTTGAAGATCGAGGAGTACTTCTGGCGGCCGGTGTGGAGCTTGTCGAGCAGCTCGTCGCGGCTGGTGCCGAGGGTTTCGGCGGCGCTGTAGAGGTACAGGCCGTGACCCGCCTCGTCCTGGACCTTGGCCATCAGGATGGCCTTGCGGCGCAGGGAGGGCGCGCGCGTGATCCAGTTGGCCTCCGGCTGCATGCCGATGATCTCGGAGTGGGCGTGCTGGGCGATCTGGCGGATCAGCGTGGAGCGGTAGGCGTCCGGCATCCAGTCGCGGGGCTCGATGCGCTCGTCGGCGGCCACGGCGGCGTCGAAGGCCGTCTCGTACGCATCGGTGCCGGTGGTGTCGGTGGCGTCGCCTGTGCCGTACGCCTGTGTGCGAGCCGTCTCGTGAGCGGCTGCTGTCGCCATGGGGTCCCCTTCGACCTGGGCTCTCTGCCGGAGAAGTTCTCCCGACCGATCGTTCGGTTCGTGCGATTCCATGGTGTGACGGGCGCCCTGAGGTGTCAACCGCTGTGGATAACCTGCGGGAGCCCCTGTGGACAGCCGTGTGGCGATGGACACGGCGGTGCGGTCCGGGAGGGGGCTGTGCCGGGCGGGCGGGCCTGAGTACCGTTCCCGTGCGAGCGCCGGGGAGCGGCGGGCGCGGGTGCTGCGGCGCCGGGTGGCCGCACGAGGGAGCCGGGCGGCCGGAAGACGGACCGGATTCTTGGAACGGGGCGGAATGGACGCGTACGACGGAGGCTCCGACGCCCCGCACGGGCCGACAGGGCCGGGCGCGGCCGCCGGAACCGGCAAGCCGGACGCCCCGGCCGAGCCGCAACACGGGCCGGCTTCCGCCGCTGAATCGCAGGGTCCGTCTGCCTCCTCCGCCGAGTCGGAGCGTCCTCCGGCTTCGGGCGCTGAGCCCCGTCGCCGGGCTGTGTCTTCCGCCGAGTCGGAGTGTTCGTCTGTGTCTCCCGCGGAGTCGGAGCGTTCTCCTGTCGCCTCCGCTGAGTCGGAGCGTCCCTCTGCGTCTCCTGCCGAGTCGGAGCGTCCTCCTGCCGCCTCTGCCGAGTCGGAGCGTCCGCCCGCCGCCACCGAGCCGCAGCGCCCGCCCGCCGCCTCCGCCGAGCCGCAGCCCCCGTCCGCCTCTCCCGCCCCGTACCCTGCCGCGCTGTCGGCGCCGGGGCGCGCCGCCACCCCGCCAGCGCCTGCGCCTGCCCTGCCCCCCTCCTCCGTCGGCCGCGGCGGTGTCGCCGCGCTCTCCGTCGGCTATCAGATCGGTGTCGCGGTGGCCCTCGCTGTCGTCGCCATCGGCGTCTGGGTGCACCTCGGCATGGTCTTCCTGCACGTCGCCCCGTCGAACACGGTCACCAAACAGCACGGCACGGCGGTCTACGACTGGATCAACCCGGAGTTCGAGCAGAACTGGATGCTCTTCGCGCCCAATCCGCTCCAGCAGAACATCGCGGTCCAGGTCCGCGCCGAGGTCGCCACGGCGGAGGGCGGAGTGCGGACGACCGGCTGGTACGACCTGTCCGCGCAGGACGGCCGGGCCATCGACGGCAGCCTCCTGCCGAGCCACACGCAGCAGAACGAGCTGCGCCGGGCCTGGGACTTCTTCGTCTCCACGCACGACGGCCGGAACCGTGCGAGTGGCCTGCGCGGCTCGCTGTCCGAGACGTATCTGCGGCGCATCGTGGTGCTGCGCCTGGAGCGGGAGGACGCGGCCGGGCCGGGCGGAGTCGTCGAGCGTGTCCAGGTCCGTGCCCGCACGACCAATGTGCGCCCGCCGAAGTGGAGCCGCGAGCAGATCCCGGACGACCCGGTGTATCGCGAGCTGTCGTGGTGGTCGCTCCCGGCGGGCGAGGCCGAGGGGGGCGTACGGTGAACCGCTTCGCCCTGTCGGTCTCGCGCGGTATCGCCCGCGTCACCGAGTCGGCCCTCGGCCCCTACCAGACGGCCGTCATCCGCATCGGCTTCAGCGCGACCTGGCTGCTGTTCCTGTTGCGCGAGCTGCCCCACCGCCAGGAGCTGTACGGCCCCGACGGTCCCTGGAGCTGGGGTCTCGCCGAGCAGCTGATCGCGGACAACGGCGCCTTCACGGTGCTGATGTGGTCGGACGGCCGCGTCTGGTTCGAGACCGTCTACGTGCTCGCGGTCCTGTCGAGCGTGCTGCTGATGCTGGGCTTGCGCACGCGCGCGATGTCCGTGCTGTTCATGCTCGGCGTGCTCTCGCTGCAGAACCGCAGCGTCTTCATAGGGGACGGCGGCGACAACGTCCTGCACCTGATGTCCGTCTATCTGGTGTTCACCCGCTGCGGCCAGGTGTGGTCGCTCGACGCGCGACGGGCACGGCTCGCGCGGCAGGCACACGCGCGTGGGGAGCGCGCGGGGGACCGCGTCGGCCCTGCCCTGTGGGGTGTGCTGGGACTCGGACTGGCCGTGGCGACCCTGGCCGGCTGGCTGTTCGACGGTGACCCTTTCGTGCCGTCCCTTCTGTGGGCGGTGTGGCTCGCACAGGGGCTGTGGTGGGTCGTCGGGCGCCGGGCGCGGTTCGCCCAGCCGCGGATCATGCTCGATGTGATCGCCAACATCGTCCACAACGGCGCGCTGCTCGTGATCATGGCCGAGGCCTGTCTGATCTACGCGACGGCGGGCTGGTACAAGATCCAGGGCTCGCGCTGGCAGGACGGCACCGCCGTCTACTACCCGCTGCACCTCGACTCCTTCTCCCCCTGGCCGGCACTCGCCGACCTGATGTCGTCCAGCGGCGCGATGGTGATGATCGTGACGTACGGGACCGTCATCGTGCAGGTCGCCTTCCCGTTCACGCTGTTCAACCGGCGGGTCAAGAACGTCCTGCTGGCGGTCATGATCACGGAGCATGCCGTGATCGCGGTGGTGCTCGGGCTGCCGTTCTTCTCGCTGGCGATGATCACGGCCGACGCGGTCTTCCTGCCGACGTCGTTCCTGCGTCTGCTGGGCGACCGGGCGGCACGCGCGCGGGGACGGCTGAGGGCGGGCGGGAGCCGTACGAAGCTGCCGGAGCAGCGCGCCCCGGGGGACAGGGAGAACACGCACGTAGGCTTCACGGCATGACCGACCCCGCCCCCGATCCCGATCCCGTGAGCGTCTGGCACCGGCTCGCCGGCTCTCGCGTACTGCTCGACGGCTTCCACGCGCTCAAGCACGCGCTGCGCTTCGGGGCCGAGGTCCCGGTGGCGGTCACCACCGATCGCGCGGCCGCGCTCGCCCTGGCCGGCGCACTGGCCCCGGACGTACGCGACGCGCTGGACGCGCTGCTGGCCGAGGTGCCGGAGTCGACGTACACCTCTCTCGTGCCGCGCCCGCATCCCACCGCTGTGGCCGCCCTGGCCGTACGCCCGGAGCGCGCCGCGCATCTGGCGAGGCTGACGCGTCTGCCGCGCAGCACCCCCGTCGTGGTCCTCGACCACCCGCGCAACCTGGGCAACGCGGGGGCAGTGATCCGGCTGGCCGCCGGCTTCGGGGCGACCGGCGTCGTCACGACCGGGATGCTCGACCCCTGGCACTTCACGGTCGTGCGCGGCGGTGCGGGGCTGCACTTCGCGACCGCGGTGGAGCGGCTGGCGGTCGACGAGCTGCCGCCCGGGCCGCTGTTCGCCCTCGACCCGGAGGGCGAGGACATCCGGGGGCTGAAACTGCCGGACGACGCGCTGCTCGCCTTCGGCTCGGAGCGCAGCGGGCTGTCCGGGGAACTCCGCGCGCGTGCCGACCACTTGGTGTCGCTGCCGATGCGCCCCCAGGTCTCCAGCTACAACCTCGCGACCAGTGTGGCCATGACGCTGTACCACTGGAGCGCCACCGGGGGCGCACCGCACGTCCCTTAGAAGGCGTCAGGAGAGGCCGGTGCCGGCCAGTGGTGGCCGGCGATCCTGTCAGGCCTCCCGGCGGACCTCCACCACGCGGAAGCGGTTCGCCACGAACGCGCCGTCGCACAGGGCCGAGTTGGCCGCCGGGTTGCCGCCCGAGCCGTGGAAGTCGGAGAAGGCGGCCGTCTGGTTGACGTACACCCCGCCGGTGAGGTTCAGCGACAGCTGGGCCGACTCCTCCAGGCAGACCTCCTGCACGGCCTGCTCGAACTCCTCGTCGGAGGTGTACGCGCCGACGGTCATCGCGCCCTTCTCGCGGACCGTGCGCCGCAGCAGCTGAAGCGCCTCGGCCGCCGAATCGACGGCCACGGCGAAGGAGACCGGACCGAAGCACTCGTTCATGTAGGCGGCTTCGTCGTCCGGCTTGGCGCCGTCCAGCTTCACGATCACCGGCGTCCTGACGACCGCGTCCGGGAACTCCGGGTTGGCGATCTCCCGCGAGGCGAGGGCGACTTCGCCCAGACCGGCCGCCGCCTCCAGACGGGCCTTCACATCGGGATTGACGATGGCGCCCAGCAGGGCGTTCGCGCGCGCGTCGTCGCCGAGGAGACCGTCCACCGAGCGGGCGAGGTCGGCGACGACCTCGTCGAAGGTCTTGGGGCCCTCGTCGGTGCGGATGCCGTCGCGGGGGATGAGCAGGTTCTGCGGGGTCGTGCACATCTGGCCGCTGTACAGCGACAGCGAGAACGCCAGGTTGGCGAGCATCCCCTTGTAGTTGCCGGTCGACTCCACGACCACCGTGTTGACGCCGGCCTTCTCCGTGCAGACCTGCGCCTGGCGGGCGTTGGTCTCCAGCCAGTCGCCGAACGCCGTCGAGCCCGTGTAGTCGATGATCCGGATCTCGGGACGGGTGGCCAGCGTCTTGGCGATGCCCTCGCCGGGCCGCTCGGCGGCCAGCGCCACCAGGTTCGGGTCGAAGCCGGCCTCGGTGAGGACCTGGCGCGCGACCTGCACGGTGAGCGCGAGCGGCAGCACCGCGCGCGGGTGGGGCTTGACCAGGACGGCGTTGCCGGTCGCCAGGGAGGCGAACAGACCCGGGTAGCCGTTCCACGTCGGGAAGGTGTTGCAGCCGATGACCAGCGCGATCCCGCGCGGGACGGCGGTGAACTGCTTGGTCAGCGCGAGCGGTTCGCGCTTGCCCTGCGGCTTGGTCCACTCGGCCGTGTCGGGTGTGCGGATCTGCTCCACGTACGCGTACGCCACCGCCTCCAGGCCGCGGTCCTGCGCGTGCGGGCCGCCCGCCTGGAACGCCATCATGAAGGCCTGGCCGCTGGTGTGCATGACCGCGTGCGCGAACTCGTGCGTCCGGTCGCTGATCCGCTTGAGGATCTCCAGACAGACCACCGCGCGCATCTCCGGGCCCGCGTCGCGCCACGCGCGCTGACCGGCCTTCATGGCCGGCAGCAGCACCTCGATGTCCGCGTGCGGGTAGGTCACACCCAGCTCGATGCCGTACGGCGAGGTTTCGGCGCCCGTCCAGTCGTCCGTGCCCGGCTGGCCGAGGTCGAGGCGGGTGCCCAGGAGGGCGTCGAAGGCGGCCTTGCCCGCCGCCGCGTCCAGGCTGCCGCCCTCGCCGTAGGCCTTGGGATGTTCGGGATGCGGCGACCAGTACGCGCGTGTGCGGATTGCTTCCAGCGCCTGGTCGAGGGTCGGCCGGTGCTGGGCGATCAGCTGGAGCGCGGTGAGTTCGGCGGCCATCGGGGACCAACTCCTCGTTTCAAGAGCTCTTCCTCGAGCTCATGACCTGGGCAGAAAGATGGGCAGGAACAGCCAGTCAGAGTTAGAGTAACCGAACGATCGGTCGGGACAAGGGGGCCTGCCGCGTCTGTGGAAAACGCCGTGCGGGAGGATCGCGCACATGACAGCACTCGACCTCAGCAGCCCCGTGGCCGTGGTCGGCACCGGCACCATGGGCCAGGGCATCGCCCAGGTCGCGCTGGTCGCGGGCCACATCGTGCGGCTGTACGACACCGTCCCCGGCCGCGCTCGGGAAGCGGCCGCCGCGGTCGGTGCCCGCCTCGACCGGCTCGTCGCGAAGGACCGGCTCTCGGGCGCCGACCGGGACGCTGCGCGCGCCCGCCTGCTGCCCGCCGACCAGCTCGCCGACCTCGCTGACTGCGCCCTGGTCGTCGAGGCCGTCCTGGAGCGGCTGGACGTCAAGCAGGAGCTGTTCCGGAAGCTGGAGGACATCGTCGGCGAGGACTGTCTGCTCGCCACCAACACCTCCTCCCTGTCGGTGACCGCCATCGGCGGCGCCCTGCGCAGTCCCGGGCGGTTCGTGGGCCTGCACTTCTTCAACCCCGCACCGCTGCTGCCGCTCGTCGAGGTCGTCTCCGGGTTCGCCACCGACGTCACGTCGGCCACGCGCGCGTACGAGACGGCCCGCGCCTGGGGCAAGACACCGGTCGCCTGCGCCGACACCCCCGGCTTCATCGTCAACCGCATCGCGCGCCCCTTCTACGCCGAGGCCTTCGCGGTCTACGAGGCCCAGGGCGCCGATCCCGCCACCATCGACGCGGTGCTGCGCGAGTGCGGCGGCTTCCGGATGGGCGCCTTCGAGCTCACCGATCTCATCGGGCAGGACGTCAACGAGTCCGTCACCCACTCCGTGTGGCAGTCCTTCTTCCAGGACGTGCGCTTCACGCCGTCCCTCGCCCAGCGGCGCCTGGTCGAGTCGGGCCGCCTCGGCCGCAAGACCGGACAGGGCTGGTACGACCACCGGGACGGCGCCGAGCGCCCCGAGCCGCACACCGCCGAGCAGGCACAGCCGCCCGCGTTCGTCGTCGCCGAGGGCGACCTGGGCCCCGCGTCCGAACTGCTCGCGCTGATCCGCGAGGCGGGCATCCAGGTGCGCGAGGACGACGAGGACCACGGCACGCGTCTGGTGCTGCCCGGCGGCGGACAGCTGGCCCTCGCCGACGGCCAGACCTCCGTGGAGTTCCGGGACGTCGTCTACTTCGATCTCGCCCTCGACTACCGCAGGGCCACCCGCATCGCCCTGTCCGCCTCCCAGGACACCGCGTCCCGGACCCTCGCCGAGGCCACCGGCCTCTTCCAGGCGCTCGGCAAGCAGGTCAGCGTCATCGGCGACGTCCCCGGCATGATCGTTGCGCGTACGGTCGCCCGGATCGTCGACCTGGCGCACGACGCCGTCGCCAAGGGCGTCGCCACCCAGGAGGACATCGACACCGCGATGCGCCTGGGCGTGAACTACCCGCTCGGTCCCTTCGAGTGGAGCCGTCGGCTCGGCCGCAACTGGGCGTACGCCCTCCTCGACGACCTGCATCTGCGCGACCCCTCGGGGCGCTACGCGCCGTCCCTCGCGCTGTACCGCCACGCGTACGCCACCGACAAGCGGGAGGGCAGCGCCCCATGACCACCGCCAAGCGCGACACCTACACGCCGGAGACGCTGCTGTCCGTCGCGGTGCGGGTCTTCAACGAGCGCGGCTACGACGGCACCTCCATGGAGCACCTCTCCAGGGCCGCCGGTATCTCCAAGTCCTCGATCTACCACCATGTGGCGGGCAAGGAGGAGCTGCTGCGGAGGGCCGTGAGCCGGGCGCTGGACGGGCTCTTCGGGATCCTCGACGAGGAGCCCGCGCGCGCGGGGCGTGCCGTCGAGCGGCTCCAGTACGTCGTACGGCGCATGGTCGAGGTGCTCATCGCCGAGCTGCCGTATGTGACGCTGCTGCTGCGGGTGCGCGGGAACACGGACACCGAGCGATGGGCCCTGGAGCGGCGCCGCGAGTTCGACCACCGGGTCGCCGAGCTGCTGAAGGCCGCGGCCGCCGACGGGGACGTGCGCGGCGATGTGGAGGTGCGGCTGGCGACGCGCCTGGTGTTCGGGATGATCAACTCCATAGCGGAGTGGTACCGGCCCGACGGGCGGGGCGCGGGGGAGCGCGAGGTCGCCGACGCCGTGGCCCAGCTGGCCTTCTCGGGGCTGCGCAGGGAGCTCTGAGCCCCGTACGGAGCGCCGGGAGACGGCGGCGGCTCAGCCCTGTGGCTCCAGGTCCTCCTCCTCGAACACCAGCAGTGTGCGCGTGCTCAGCACCTCCTCGATCGCCTGGAGCCGGGTGAGCACCAGCTCGCGCAGCGCCCTGTTGTCCGGCGTGTGCACCAGCAGCAGCACGTCGAAGTCGCCGCCCACCAGGGCGATGTGGGACGCGCCGGGAAGCTGTCTGAGCTGTTCGCGCACCGTGCGCCAGGAGTTCTGGACGATCTTCAGGGTGATGTAGGCCGAGGTGCCGTGGCCGGCGCGTTCGTGATCCACGCGGGCGCCGAAGCCGCGGATCACACCGTCCTCGACGAGACGGTTGATCCGCGCGTAGGCGTTGGCGCGCGAGACATGGACCCGTTCGGCGACCGACCGTATCGACGCCCGGCCGTCCGCCTGGAGCATCTGAAGGATGTCCTGATCGATCGCGTCCAGCGGCCTGGGGGGCGGAAGAGCGGGCCCGCTGTCCGGGCCCTCGGCCATTTGTTCAGGTGCCATGTCCCCCCGCCTTCCCGGCATGGACGTACTGCCTCTATATGAGGCTGTGGAGAACCGTTTGTCCACAGCCCGAAGGGACCTGTAGCCAAAATGTGCCGGCGACCGAACAATCGGTAGGTGAGGCGGGTCACAGGACTGACGCGCCCGTAAGCCGCTCCCACAAGGAGGTGCCGTCATGACGGTCATGGAGCAGCGGGGCGCGTACCGGCCATCGCCGCCGCCCGCCTGGCAGCCCCGTACCGACCCCGCGCCGCTGCTGCCCGACGCGGCTCCGTACCGCGTCCTCGGCACCGAGGCCGCAGCCAAGGCCGACCCGGCCCTGCTGCGCCGCCTGTACGCCGAGCTGGTGCGCGGACGCAGGTACAACGCGCAGGCCACCGCCCTCACCAAGCAGGGCCGCCTCGCCGTCTACCCCTCCAGCACCGGCCAGGAGGCCTGCGAGGTCGCCGCCGCGCTCGTCCTGGAGGACCGTGACTGGCTCTTCCCCAGCTACCGCGACACGCTCGCCGCCGTCGCCCGCGGCCTCGACCCCGTCCAGGCGCTCACGCTTCTGCGCGGCGACTGGCACACCGGCTACGACCCGCACGAGCACCGCGTGGCCCCCCTGTGCACCCCCCTCGCCACCCAGCTCCCGCACGCCGTCGGCCTCGCGCACGCAGCCCGCCTCAAGGGCGACGACGTGGTCGCGCTGGCGCTGGTCGGCGACGGAGGCACCAGCGAGGGCGACTTCCACGAGGCGCTGAACTTCGCCGCCGTCTGGCAGGCGCCGGTCGTCTTCCTGGTCCAGAACAACGGCTTCGCGATCTCCGTCCCGCTCGCCAAGCAGACCGCGGCCCCGTCGCTGGCCCACAAGGCTGTCGGCTACGGCATGCCCGGCCGCCTGGTCGACGGCAACGACGCCGCCGCGGTGCACGAGGTCCTCGCCGACGCCGTGCGCCACGCGCGCGCCGGTGGCGGTCCCACGCTGGTCGAGGCGATCACCTACCGCGTCGACGCCCACACCAACGCCGACGACGCGACCCGCTACCGCGGCGACGCCGAGGTCGAGACCTGGCGCGGACACGACCCGATCGCGCTCCTGGAGCACGAGCTGACCGAGCGCGGCCTCATCGACGAGGACGGCATCCGGGCGGCGCGGGACGCCGCCGAGACCATGGCCGCCAATCTGCGCGAGCGCATGAACCAGGACCCGGTGCTCGACCCCATGGACCTCTTCGCTCACGTGTACTCCGAGCCCACAGCGCAACTGCGGGAGCAGGAGGCCCAGTTGCGGGCGGAGCTGGACGCCGAGCAGGAAGAGGCCCACTGATGACCACCGTCGCCCTCAAGCCGGCGACCATGGCGCAGGCCCTCACGCGCGCGATGCGCGACGCGATGGCCGCCGACCCGACCGTGCACGTCATGGGTGAGGACGTCGGCACCCTGGGCGGTGTCTTCCGGGTCACCGACGGCCTCGCGAAGGAGTTCGGCGAGGACCGCTGCACGGACACCCCGCTGGCCGAGGCCGGCATCCTCGGCACGGCCGTCGGCATGGCGATGTACGGGCTGCGCCCGGTCGTCGAGATGCAGTTCGACGCCTTCGCCTACCCGGCCTTCGAGCAACTGATCTCGCACGTGTCCCGGATGCGCAACCGCACGCGCGGCACGATGCCGCTCCCGATCACCATCCGCGTCCCCTACGGCGGCGGCATCGGCGGCGTCGAGCACCACAGCGACTCCTCCGAGGCGTACTACATCGCGACTCCGGGACTCCATGTCGTCACCCCCGCGACCGTCGCCGACGCCTACGGGCTGCTGCGCGCCGCCATCGCCTCCGACGACCCGGTCGTCTTCCTCGAGCCCAAGCGCCTGTACTGGTCGAAGGACTCCTGGAACCCCCAGCACCCGACGGACGTCGAGCCGATGGGCCGCGCGGTGGTGCGGCGCTCCGGCCGGAGCGCCACACTCATCACGTACGGGCCGTCCGTACCCGTCTGCCTCGAAGCCGCCGAGGCGGCACAGGCGGAGGGCTGGGACCTCGAAGTCGTCGATCTGCGCTCCCTGGTGCCGTTCGACGACGAGACGGTCTGCGCCTCGGTGCGGCGGACCGGGCGCGCGGTCGTCGTGCACGAGTCGGGCGGGTTCGGCGGCCCGGGCGGGGAGATCGCGGCCCGCGTCACGGAGCGCTGCTTCCATCACCTGGAGGCGCCGGTGCTGCGCGTGGCCGGGTTCGACATCCCCTACCCGCCGCCGATGCTGGAGCGCCACCACCTGCCCGGCGTGGACCGGATCCTGGACGCCGTGGGGCGTCTGCAGTGGGAGGCCGAGGGCTGATGGCACAGGTGTTGGAGTTCAGGCTCCCCGACCTCGGGGAGGGACTGACCGAGGCGGAGATCGTGCGCTGGCTCGTCCAGGTCGGCGACGTCGTCGCCGTCGACCAGCCCGTCGTCGAGGTCGAGACGGCCAAGGCGATGGTAGAGGTGCCGTGCCCCTACGGCGGCGTCGTGACCGCCCGCTTCGGCGAGGAGGGCACGGAACTGCCCGTCGGGGCCCCGCTGATCACGGTCGCGGTGGGCGCGCCGGCCTCCGACGGGCAGAGCGAGGGCTCGGGCAATGTGCTGGTGGGCTACGGCACCTCGGAGGCACCCGCGCGCCGCCGCAGGGTCCGGCCGGGGAGCAAGGCGCCCGCCGCGCCCTCCCCACCCCCCGCGTCCGCTGCGGCCAACGGGCATACAAACACGGACACCGCCGGCCCGCCCGACGGTCCCGTCCCGGTGATCTCGCCGCTGGTGCGCCGGCTCGCCCGGGAGAACGGCCTGAACCTCAGGGAGCTGACGGGCTCCGGCCCCGACGGGCTGATCCTGCGCGCGGACGTGGAGTACGCGCTGCGTGCGTCCGCCGCGCGGGGGCGGGCCCCGCAGCCCGCCACCGTGCCGCCCGCACAGGTGGCAGAGCCCCTGCGCCCTGCTCCCGCGCCGGCCGCGGCCGTACCCGCCGGTGCCGGCACCCGCATCCCCCTCAAGGGCGTCCGCGGTGCCGTCGCGGACAAGCTCTCCCGCAGCCGCCGCGAGATTCCGGACGCCACCTGCTGGGTGGACGCCGACGCCACGGAGCTCATGCGGGCGCGGACGGCCATGAACGCGGCCGGAGGGCCGAAGATCTCCCTCCTCGCCCTGCTGGCCCGTATCTGCACCGCCGCACTCGCCCGTTTCCCCGAGCTCAACTCGACGGTCGACATGGAGGCCAGGGAGGTCGTCCGGCTCGACGCGGTGCACCTCGGCTTCGCCGCGCAGACCGAGCGCGGGCTCGTCGTGCCCGTCGTCCGGGACGGGCACGCGCGTGACGCCCAGGGGCTCAGCGCGGAGTTCGCCCGGCTCACCGAGGCCGCTCGCGCAGGGACGCTGACCCCCGCGGAACTCACCGGCGGCACCTTCACGCTGAACAACTACGGCGTGTTCGGCGTCGACGGCTCCACGCCGATCATCAACCACCCCGAGGCGGCCATGCTCGGCGTCGGCCGTATCGTCCCCAAGCCCTGGGTCCACGAGGGCGAGCTGGCGGTGCGGCAGGTCGTGCAGCTCTCGCTCACCTTCGACCACCGGGTGTGCGACGGCGGCACCGCGGGCGGTTTCCTCCGGTATGTCGCGGACTGTGTGGAGCAGCCGGCGGTACTGCTGCGCACGCTCTGACCACACCGCCTCCCCCGCGTTCCCCTGTGATCGCGGCGGCACGCATACTCGTGGGGTGACCTCGTACGAGTCCGCCGGCGACCCCGGCGCCGGCACCGGCCGCGCGCCGGGCACCGCCGATGCCGTGCACGACGTCCCGTACGACGCCGTCGTGCTGGCCGGCGGTGCCGCCCGGCGGCTCGGCGGCGCGGACAAGCCCGGCCTGCAGGTGGGCGGCCGCCCGCTGCTCGACCGTGTGCTGGCCGCCTGCGCCGGTGCGCGCACCATCACCGTCGTCGCCGACGCCCGGCCGACCGCACGGCCCGTGACCTGGGCGCGCGAGGATCCGCCCGGCGGCGGACCGCTGGCCGCACTCGACGCGGGGCTCCGGCACACCACGGCGGAGCAGGTCGTCGTGCTCTCCGCCGACCTCCCGTTCCTCGGCGAACCGACCGTACGGCGGCTGCTGGCCGCCCTCCGCTCGAGCGGCACCGACGGAGTGCTGCTCACCGACGCCGACGGACGCGACCAGCCGCTCGTGGCCGCGTACCGCACCCAGGCGCTGCACCGGGAGCTGGCCGCGCTCACCGCCGCCGCACCGGCCGGCGGCCCCGAGTCGGCAGGTGGCCTGACCGGGCTGCCGCTGCGCCGGCTGACCGCCCGGCTCGATCTCACTCGCGTCCCCGACCCCGTCGCGTCCTTCGACTGCGACACCTGGGACGACCTCGCCACCGCCAGGGCACGCATCAGGGAGCATGGGCACGTGTTGGATGAATGGATTTCCGCAGTCAAGGACGAGCTGGGCATCGATCTCGACGTCGACACCGGCGTCCTGCTCGATCTGGCCCGGGACGCCGCCCACGGTGTGGCAAGGCCCGCGGCCCCGCTGACCACCTTCCTCGTCGGCTACGCGGCCGCGCGGGCCGGCGGCGGCCCGGACGCCGTGGCCGAGGCGTCCCGCAAGGCCGCGGCCCTCGCCGTGCGCTGGGCGGACGAGGACGCCGACGCCAAGACCGACGTGGCTCCCGACGCCACGCCCGACCGCCGCCCGGACGCCGGATGACCACGCGGGGCGCCCGGGCCGGCGAGGGCGCTCGGTACCGTGACGCCGACGACCTCGACGTCGAGGAGGCACTCGCCCTCGTGAAGGAAGACAACGGCCGCGCTCAGGCCGAGTCCGTGCCCGCGCCCGCAGCACAGGGCGCCCGGCCCGGCCCGGCCGCCCGCCACGCCGCCACCCCGTGGCCGCAGGCACGCGCCATCGCGGCACGCGCAGCCGCCCGCTCCGAGGCCCCCGGCACGCACCGCGCCGCCGTGTCCGTGCCCCTGGACCTGGCTCTCGGGCTCACCCTGGCCGCTCCCCTGACCGCCCTCACCGACCTGCCCTCCTTCGACACGTCGGCCATGGACGGCTGGGCGGTCGCCGGACCCGGCCCCTGGGACGTGCGCGACAAGGGCGTGCTGGCCGGGCATGCCGAGCCCGCGCCCCTCACCGACGGCGAGGCGGCCCGTATCGCCACCGGCGCCCGCATCCCCCCGGACACCACCGCCGTGCTCCGCAGCGAGCACGGCCGCACCGACGACAAGGGCCGGCTGCACGCCACCCGCGGCCTGGTCCACGGGCAGGACATCCGCCCCCGCGGCCAGGAGTGCCGCAGCGGTGACCAACTGCTGCCGGTCGGCACGCTGGTGACCCCGGCCGTGCTCGGCCTCGCCGCGGCCGCCGGCTACGACACCGTCACCGCGGTCCCCCGCCCCCGCGTCGACGTCCTGATCCTCGGCGACGAACTGCTCACCGAGGGTCTGCCGCATGACGGCCTGATCCGGGACGCACTCGGCCCCATGCTGCCGTCCTGGCTGCGCGCGCTCGGCGCCGAGGTCACCGGCGTCCGCAGACTCGGCGACGACGCCGAGGCACTGCACAAGGCGATCACGAGCTCCGACGCCGACCTGATCGTCACCACCGGCGGCACCGCCTCCGGCCCGGTCGACCACGTCCATCCCACCCTGCGCCGGATCGGCGCCGAACTCCTCGTGGACGGCGTCAAGGTGCGCCCCGGCCACCCCATGCTGCTGGCCCGCACCAAGGAGAACCAGCATCTCGTCGGACTGCCCGGCAACCCCCTCGCCGCCATCTCCGGCCTGCTCACCCTCGCCGAGCCGCTGCTGCGGACGCTCGCGGCACGCCAGGCCCCGGAGCCGTACACGCTGCCACTGAAGGACACGGCGCACGGGCATCCGTACGACACCCGGCTCATCCCCGTCGTCCTGCGCGGTGACCACGCCGTCCCGCTGCACTACAACGGCCCGGCCATGCTGCGCGGCGTCGCGGCGGCCGATGCCCTCGCCGTCGTCCCACCGGGCGGTGCCCGGGCGGGTCAGGAGGCCGAACTGCTCGATCTGCCGTGGGCCTCCGCGGGCATCGGGGTGTGTTTCACGTGAAACTTCCGGGTCATGACGCGATCGCCCGCCAGGCGGGCGAACATCTTGTGACCCATCGCGTGAGACTCCCGAGGAGGGTGGTGGAGCACCCTTTCCGGCAGGTCGCCAGGCGGCTGTTGCTGGCCCTGGGTCTGCTGGTCGCGACCGCGCTGATCGTCTTTGCAGACCGTGCGGGCTACAACGACAACTCCGACGGCTCCGTCGATCTGCTCGACTCCTTCTACTACGCGACCGTCACCCTCTCGACCACCGGATACGGCGACATCACCCCGGTCAGCGACGCCGCCCGGCTCACCAACATCTTCGTCATCACGCCCCTCAGGGTGCTGTTCCTGATCGTCCTCGTCGGCACCACCCTTGAGGTCCTCACCGAACGCACCCGTGCGGAATGGCGGCTCAACCGCTGGAGGTCCACGTTGCGTGATCACACCGTCGTCGTCGGCTTCGGCACGAAGGGGCGCTCGGCGATCCAGACCGTCCTCGCCACGGGGATGAAGAAGGAACAGGTCGTGGTGGTCGACCCGAGCGAAAAGGTGATCGAGGCGGCGACCGCCGAGGGGTATGCGGGGGTCGCCGGGGACGCGACGCGCAGCGATGTCCTCAACCGGGCAGAGGTACGGCGGGCACGGCAGATCATCATCGCGACCCAGCGCGACGACACGGCGGTCCTGGTGGCGCTGACGGCCCGGCAGCTCAACCGTGGCGCGAAGATCGTGGCGGCGGTGCGCGAGGAGGAGAACGCTCCGCTGCTGAAGCAGTCCGGCGCCGACGCGGTGATCACCAGTGCCAGCGCGGCGGGCCGGCTGCTCGGCCTGTCCGTGCTCAGCCCCGCGGCCGGCATGGTGATGGAGGACCTCATCCACCAGGGCAGCGGGCTCGACATCGTCGAACGGCCGGTCATAAAGGCCGAGGTGGGCAGGACGCCGCGGGAGACGGAGGACCTGGTGGTGAGCGTCGTACGCGGGCACCGGGTGCTCGGATACGACGATCCGGCCGTCGGCACGCTGGAGTTGACGGATCGGCTCATCACCATCGTGCGGGCGACGCCGGGCACCCAGATCGCGCCCGACGTCCGCCCGCTCCCGCGCGCCTGACTACTTGCGGTTGTACAGCCGCATCGTGATGGGCCCGAAGATCAGCACGAAGAGGCCGGCCCACCCCAGCGACCAGGCGATCTCGTCGACCGGCCAGTCACCGGCCATCAACTCCCGCACCGCCGACGACAGATGGGTGATCGGGCTGTTGTTGACGAAGGCCTGGAGCCAGCCCGGCATGGTCCTCGGGTCGACGAAGACGTTGGACAGGAAGGTGAGCGGGAAGATCACCATCATGCTGACGCCCATCACCGACTTCTCGGTCCGCAGCAGCAGCCCGAACATCGTCCAGATCCACGAGAACGCGAACGAGAAGACGATCAGCAGCGCGATCCCGGCGAGCACGCCGACGACCCCGCCGTCCGGCCGGTAGCCGAGGACGACGCCGACGGTGAGCATCACGACGGACGCGATCGCATAGCGCAGGGCGTCCCCGAGCAGATAGCCGACCATCGTCGACGGCCGCCAGATGGGCAGGCTGCGGAACCGGTCGAAGACGCCCTTCTCGATGTCCGTGTTGACCGAGACACCGGTGTACATGGTGATCATCACGACCGACATCACGAGGATGCCCGGCAGCAGGAACTGGATGTACTTCTCCGGGGAGCCGGCGAGGGCGCCCCCGAACAGGTACGTGTACATCAGCACCATCATGATCGGGAACGCGGTGACGTCGAAGAGCTGCTCCGGCACGTGCTTGATCTTGAGGATCGCCCGCCAGCCGAAGGTCAGCGAGGCCGAGAAGGCGCTGGGGCGCGGCGGACGCTGCCCCGCGACGAGCAGAGCGGCCAGCGACTCGGCGCTGACGGGGGCGAGGTCCTTGGCCTCCGTGGTCGTCACGGTGCTCATGCCGTCACCTGGTCCTTCGCGTCCTTGGTGTCCTGGGTGTCCTTGGTGTCGTGTCCGGTGAGGACGAGGAAGACCTCGTCCAGGCTGGGCTGCCCCAGCGAGAAGTTGTCGACGGTGACCCCGGCGCGGGCCAGTTCGCCGAGTGCCCGGGCCGCCTGCTCGGCGGCGGTGTCGCTCGCCGCCGTACCGACACGGGCGGTCAGCGCCACCGGATCCGGCTCCGGCTGCACCTGCGCGTCGAGGGTGCGACGCAGCACCTCGGCCGCGAGGGGCCGCTGTCCCGCGTCCCGCAGCCGCAGATGTACGGTCCCGGCGCCGACGGACGCCTTCAGCTCGCCCTTGGTGCCCTCGGCGATCACCCGGCCGTGGTCGATGACGGCGATCCGGGACGCCAGTTGGTCGGCCTCGTCCAGGTACTGCGTGGTCAGCAGCACGGTCGTGCCCTGGGCGACCACCGCGCGCACGATGTCCCACACCTGGTTGCGGCTGCGCGGGTCGAGCCCGGTCGTGGGCTCGTCGAGGAAGAGCAGCTCGGGGGTGTTGAGGATGGACGCGGCGATGTCGATACGGCGCCGCATGCCGCCCGAGTAGTGCTTGACCTGCTTTCCCGCCGCGTCCGTGAGCCCGAAGGCCTCCAGGAGTTGCCCGGAGCGCTCCCGGGCGGCCTTCTTGCCATGGCCGAGGAGCCGGCCGAGCAGGACCAGGTTCTCGGTGCCGGTGAGGTCCTCGTCCACCGAGGCGTACTGGCCGGTGAGGCTGACCCGGCCGCGTACCTCGTCGGCCTCGCGCACGACGTCGTGGCCGAAGACATGGGCCTCGCCGCCGTCGGGCCGCAGCAGGGTGGCGAGCATCTTGACGGTGGTGGTCTTGCCGGCGCCGTTCGGGCCGAGGACGCCGTAGACGGTGCCCGTGGGCACGGCCAGGTCGACGCCGTCGACCGCCCTCGTCTCACCGAACGTCTTCACCAGGCCCGCTGTCTCGATGGCCAGGCCGGACGTGTGCTGGCTCATGGTGGGGTGTCCTTCCGCGTACTCGGGTTACGCATGGGGAGACCTTTACGGTCGCGCAAACTCATCGGTCGCGCACCGGGATTTATGAGAGATCGGTCCCATGGCCGATGCGGGTCCGCCCGGGACAGAGGAGGGCCGGGGAGCAGGAGTAGCGTCCCCCTCATGCATGCGATCACGATTCCCGAACCTGGTGGGCCCGAGGCGCTGGTGTGGGACGAGGTCCCGGATCCGGTACCCGGCGAGGGCGAGGTGCTGGTCGAGGTGGCGGCCGGCGCCGTGAACAGGGCCGACATCCTGCAGCGGCAGGGCTTGTACGATCCGCCCCCCGGCACCTACCCGTACCCCGGTCTCGAGTGCTCCGGGCGGATCGCCGCGCTCGGCCCCGGTGTCTCCGGCTGGGCCGTCGGCGACGAGGTGTGCGCGCTGCTCGCGGGAGGTGGCTACGCCGAGAAGGTGGCCGTCCCGGCCGGCCAGCTGCTGCCCGTTCCCAAGGGGATCGGCCTCACACAGGCCGCCGCGCTGCCCGAGGTCACCTGCACGGTCTGGTCGAACGTCTTCATGGTCGCCCATCTGCGCCCCGGCGAGACGCTGCTCGTGCACGGCGGCTCCAGCGGTATCGGCACCATGGCGATCCAGCTCGCGAAGGCCGTGGGCGCGAAGGTCGCCGTCACGGCGGGCACACGGGAGAAGCTGGACCGGTGCGCCGAGCTGGGCGCCGACATCCTCGTCAACTACCGGGAGCAGGACTTCGTGGCCGAGGTGAAGAAGGCCACGGACGGCGCGGGCGCCGACGTCATCCTCGACAACATGGGCGCGAAGTACCTGGACCGCAACGTCCGGACCCTCGCCGTCAACGGGCGGCTCGCGATCATCGGCATGCAGGGCGGCATCAAGGCCGAGCTGAACATCGCCACGCTGCTGACCAAGCGCGCCGCGATCAGCGCGACCTCGCTGCGCGCCCGCCCGCTCGGCGAGAAGGCGGCCATCGTCGCCGCCGTGCGCGAGCACGTCTGGCCGCTGCTCGACGCCGGCCATGTACGCCCGGTCGTCGACCGCGAGCTCCCCATGAGCGACGCGGCCGCGGCCCACCGGGTCGTGGAGGAGAGCGCCCATGTGGGCAAGGTGCTGCTGGTGACGCCGTAACCCTGCCGGAGCTGAGCGCCCGCTTCACATGCCGCGATGTGCCGTCGATCGTCTGCGGCCCGTCGTGGATGGTCGCGCGGTTCCCCGCGCCCCTGGACGGCGCCGCCGAACCGCAGTGGCCTTCGCTCGACCTGCTCAGCCGCGGCGCAGCCGCAGCCCGAGGAACGCGAGGCCCAGGCCGAGGCCGACGAGCATCAGGCCGCTGCCGAGGGGCAGGATCGGCAGCGGGGAGCCGGCGGGGCTCCCGGGGTGCGCGAGCAGGTCGGGCGCAGTAGGGGGCCCGGACGGCATCCCGGCGGCCTCCCGCGACGGCTCGGGCACGACGGTGACCTCGCCGAGGCCGCCCTCGTCGGTGCCCGGCACGTTCTGCGCCGTCTCGTCCCGCGGCGGCGGTACCTCCTGCCGCCCGGGCCGCTGCCGCCCCTCACCCGCCAGGCTTCCCGCGCGCGACGGATCGGCCGCGGACGCGGAGGCATGCGGTGAGGCGGCGGGCCGGCCGACGGGCCCGGCCCCGGCGCGGTACGACGGCCCACGGCCGTGCGGCCACGCATCCTCCCGCCACCGGAGCCGGTCCCGTCCCTCGTCGTCCGCCCGGTGCCCGGCCCGCGAGCGCTCCGCCGCGGGTGCCGGGGTCCCGGCCGCGGGCGAGGACCAGTGGCCGCCGGGCAGGGACTCGGCGCCGTACGAAGGCATCGCACCGTACGGCGACACGAGGACGCCCGCCCCCAGGGCGATCAGCAGTCCCGTCGCGCGCAGTCCGCGCAGCCATGGCGTCACGGAACAAGCGTCACATTCAATGCGCATTCCGGCATTCCGGCATTCCGGGTTCCGCCGACGGGCCGACGGCCCCCGTAAAAGGTGGATCACCCACGACAGGGGGCACCACGGTGATGAGGTGTACGGGTGCGAGAGAATGGCGGCATGGAGATGCCGAGGAACGACAGGTCGCCGGAGAACCCCCAGATCCTGGTCGTGGGCCAGGACGGTATGGCTCTCGGCGGCACCGGAGACGAGGACTCCCGTGAAGTCCCGGTGACGGAGATGGTGGAACAGCCCGCCAAGGTCATGCGGATCGGCAGCATGATCAAGCAGCTCCTGGAGGAGGTGCGCGCGGCTCCTCTGGACGAGGCGAGCCGGGTCCGGCTCAAGGAGATCCACGCCAGCTCGGTCAAGGAGCTGGAGGACGGTCTGGCGCCGGAGCTGGTCGAGGAACTGGAGCGGCTCTCCCTGCCCTTCACCGACGAGGCGACCCCCAGCGACGCGGAACTGCGGATCGCGCAGGCCCAGTTGGTCGGCTGGCTGGAGGGTCTCTTCCACGGGATCCAGACCACCCTGTTCGCCCAGCAGATGGCCGCGCGTGCCCAGTTGGAGCAGATGCGCCGCGCCCTGCCGCCCGGCGTCGGCGGTCACGACGGCCTCGACGAACCGCGTTCGGGCGGCCGCACGGGCGGACCGTATCTGTAGGCGAGCGTCACCCACCGCAGGACAAGGGCCCGGCAGCCGTTGCTGCCGGGCCCTCTTACATCAGCGGGTCAGGCCGGATCCCCCGTGGAGATGTCGAACTGGATCTCCGGCGGGTTGTCCGGGTCGAAGTCCGTGCCCGCCTGCGGCGACTGGCGCATCACGGTGTCCTCGCCGTAGGTGTTCTCGTCCACCGGGTTCTTGTCGTAGGGCCATCCGGCGGCCTGGAGGCAGGCGAGGACCGAGGTCCAGTTCTTGAACGTGAAGTCCGGCATCTTCACCTTGTCGGGGTCGTTGTACGACTCCTGCGGCTCGGTGCACTCGGTCTTCTCGATCGTGCGCGAGGTGTCCGGCCCGCGGTGGCCCGCCACGGTGGCCGTGGACGCACTGGGGCTGCTGCCACCGCCGCCCTCCGGGTCGTCACCGCCGCCGTTCACCAGCAGGGCCGCGATCAGGCCGCCGACCGCTACCAGCGACACTACGATCGAACCGATGATCACCGGCTTGTTCCCCTTGCCGCCGCCCGTGGAGACAGCGGTCGCGGGCTGGGGTGTGAGGTTGTACGGCGGCGGGGTCGAGGGGACCTGCTGCGGCGCGTAGGCGGCCGGGCCGGGCGTCGCATAACCGCCCTGCTGCGGATAGCCGTACGCCGGGGAGGGCGTCGAGGGCTGCGGGGTGCTGTACGGGTTCGGGTTCGGGGCCGGCTGGTACGGCGTCTGCACGCCCCCCGTGGACGCCGGGGGCGCCTGGTCGACGGGCGGGAAGACGGCGGAGCCGACGCCGGCGCCGCTCGGAGTCGCCGCGCCCGGCACGATGTTCGGCGCGGCCGCCTGGAAGGAGCCGGCCACCCGCAGGCACTCGTCGCGCATGGCCTCGGCGCCCGGGAAGCGTTCGTTCGGGTTCTTCTTCAGGGCACGGGCGACCAGGGCGTCCACGGCCGGCGGCAGAGAGCGGTTGACCGCGGACGGCGCGACCGGCTCCTCCTGCACATGCGCGTAGGCGATGGCCAGCGGCGAGTCCGCGTCGAACGGCAGCCGCCCGGTGACCAGTTGGAACAGCATGATGCCGACCGAGTACAGATCGGAGCGGGCGTCCACGCCCCGGCCCAGCGCCTGTTCCGGGGAGAGGTACTGCGGGGTGCCGACGACCATGCCGGTCTGCGTCATCGAGGTGACGCCGGACTGCATGGCGCGCGCGATGCCGAAGTCCATCACCTTGACGACGCCGCGCTTGGTCATCATCACGTTGCCCGGCTTGATGTCCCGGTGGACCAGCCCCATCTCGTGACTGACCTCCAGGGCGGCCAGCACGTCCGCGGTGATCTTCAGCGCCTTGTCGGCGGGCATCGCGCCGTACTGGCGTACGTCCTCGTCGAGCACCGAGCCGAGCGGGCGGCCCTCGATGTACTCCATGACGATGTACGGCACCGGCATGCCGTCGCCCGCGCCGGAGCCGTCGGCCGGCGTGTCCTCGCCGGTGTCGAAGACGGAGACGATGTTCGTGTGGGTGAGCTTGGCCACTGCCTGGGCCTCGCGGCGGAAGCGCTCGCGGAAGGCCTGCTCCCGGCCCAGTTCGGTGAGGAGTGTCTTGATCGCGACCTGCCGGTCGAGCACGGAGTCGTAGGCGAGGTACACCGAGGCCATGCCGCCCTCGCCGAGCAAGTCACGCAGCTGATAACGGCCGCCGGCCAGCGACCGTCCCGCATACCGGCCCTGTGCGCCGTCCTGGCTCATGTTTCCGCGTCCCCCGTAGGCCTTCAGGCGCCGTGCCCGCCCTTGATCGAAAGTGCTATTCCCGGCCAAGTCTGCCGGAGGGCACCGACACGTCAAGCGCGGTGCCCGTTCCGTGACCGTACGCGAATGAAGCGTCGTGGAAGCGTTACAGGTGCCGTACGGCCGGTACACAGAATTTGCACGCCGGCACCTGGTACAGGTTTCATGACCGGCCGGTCTCGGGCCGGTCCCCGGGCTGATCCCGGACCGGCGGCTTGCGCGGAGGCTGTAGCGTGGCCGACGGAGACCGTAACAACACCGCGCGCACCGCGGGCAGAAACGACGGCGAGGACCGATGGCACAGCAGCAGCGCGCTCAGGGCCCGTCCGACCCCGAGGCGACTGGCGGCGGGATGTCAGATGCGCCCGAGACGTGGGGTAACGGCGGACTTGTGGGGGACGGCCGGTACCGGCTGACCCGCCGACTCGGCCGGGGCGGCATGGCGGAGGTCTTCGCGGCCGAGGACGTGCGCCTCGGACGCACCGTGGCGGTGAAACTGCTGCGCGCCGATCTCGCCGAGGACCCGGTCTCCAAGGCCCGCTTCACCCGCGAGGCACAGTCGGTGGCCGGCCTCAACCACCATGCGATCGTCGCCGTGTACGACTCCGGCGAGGACTTCGTGGGCGGCCAGTCGGTGCCGTACATCGTGATGGAGATCGTCGAGGGCCGCACCATCCGCGATCTGCTGCTCAACGCCGAGGCGCCCGGCCCCGAGCAGGCCCTGATCATCGTCTCCGGTGTGCTGGAGGCGCTCGCCTACTCGCACCAGCACGGCATCGTGCACCGCGACATCAAGCCGGCGAACGTCATCATCACCCACAACGGCGCGGTCAAGGTGATGGACTTCGGCATCGCCCGAGCCCTGCACGGCGCGTCCACGACGATGACGCAGACGGGCATGGTCATGGGCACCCCGCAGTACCTCTCCCCGGAGCAGGCGCTCGGCAAGGCCGTCGACCACCGCTCCGACCTGTACGCGACCGGCTGTCTCCTCTACGAACTGCTCGCGCTGCGCCCGCCGTTCACCGGCGAGACCCCGCTGTCGGTGGTCTACCAGCACGTCCAGGACATTCCGGTGCCCCCGTCGGAGACCTCGGACGGCGCGGCGCCGCCGGAGCTCGACGGGCTCGTCATGCGCTCCCTCGCCAAGGACCCCGACGACCGCTTCCAGACGGCCGAGGAGATGCGCGGACTGGTCCAGTACGGGCTGCAGATGCTGTACGACCAGGGCGGACACACCGGCACCTGGAACACCGGCCCGGTGCAGACGCACGACGGCCGGCACACCCCGGCCGCGGGCTTCGCCGGCACGACCGTGCTGCCGCACCCCGTGGGCGACTCCTCCGGCACCACGCAGATCCCGCAGCCGATCCTGCCTTCCGGGTACGGCGGTGGGGACGACGGCGGCTTCGAAGGGCACGGCAACCGGGGCAGCGGCCGCGGCAAGCTGTGGATCCTCGCCGTCCTCGCGGTGATCGCCATCGCCGCGGGCGTCGCGCTGGCGGTGAACAACACCGGCGACGGCACCGGCGGTTCGAAGACCACCAAGTCGCCGACCGCCACGAAGTCCGCCACGGACAAGGAGACCGAGGACAAGCCCACCGAGGAGGAGCCCGAGGAGCCCACCGCCACGTCCACCGACGACGGTACAGGGACGGGGACCGGCGGGGAGTGGCCGTCGCCCTCGTACTCGCAGTCGTACTCGCCGACCCCGAGCCACACCACCTCGCCGACCGGCGAGCCCTCGGGCGAACCGACCACCGCGGACCCGACGGGCGAGCCGACCACGGGCGAGCCCGAGCCGACCGGGGAGCCGACGGATCCGGTGGACGGCGGCACGGACAACGGCGGTACGTCGGCCGGGGGCGCAGGCCCCTGAGCGGGCGCCGGGCGACCGGCTCCGACCGACCCTCACGCGCGCGCGTGGCCCGGGAACGGGCTTCACGCGCGCGTGCGGCTGTTGTGACCCCGCTTCACGCCGTGAACGCGTCGCACACCGTGTCGTACTCCTGTGTCCACCACACGGCGAGTGCCGAGGCCGCCGGGAACTGGGAGTCCGCGCGGGTGTCGCCGCGCTCGTAGTGCCAGCGCAGCATCCAGAAGTCGTTGAGGCGCTCCCACCACACGCGGTGCACCGCGGCCGCGAGCTCGGAGGGTGTGGCACCGGCCGCGCGCCGGTACGCGTGCGCGTACGCCCGCACCTTCGGCAGGTCGAGGGTGCCGGCCGGGCGGACGAAGAAGATCGCGGCGGCCCGTACGGCCTCCTCCGCGCGGGGCTTCACACCGAGCCGGTCCCAGTCGACGATCGCGGCGGGCGCGTCCCCCTTGTAGAGCAGGTTGAACGGGTGGAAGTCCCCGTGCACCCAGCCCACCGAGCCGCCGCGCGGAGGCCGCCGGCCGGCGTGCTGCTCCAGGAGCGCGCGCCGTTCCAGCAGCCGGTGGCGGGCCAGCTCGTCGAAGGAGTCGGCGGGGCGGTGCCGGCGTACCCGGGCGAGCAGGTCGTCGATGAGGCCGAAGGTGTCGGCGGGGTCGGGGCTCTCGGCGGGCTCGGCGCGCGCCCGCCCGTGCGTCGGCATCACGCGCTCCAGGCTCGCGTGCACGACCCCCAGCAGCGCCCCCAGCCGGCTGCACTGCGCGGCGGTGAGCTGGCCGCCGTGGCGGTGCCGCCCGTCGATCCACGGGTGCAGGGCGTACGCGTGGCCGCCGACCACCGCCACCGTGCGCCCGTCGTGGCCGCTCAGCGGCGGCGCCACCGGGACGCCCAGGGCGGCCAGGCGCTGGGTGGCCCGGTGCTGCCGGGCGATCGCGGCCGGGTCGGCGGTCTCCGGGTCGAAGTGGTGCTTGAGGAAGTAGCGGCCGCGGGTCGTGCGGAGCCGGTAGCCCCGATTGAGCAGTCCCTGCTCCACGGGCTCGCAGGCGAGGGCGGAACCGGCGGCGTACTGGCGGAGGAGGGCGCCCAGCGGGGGCGTGTGATGCGAGGGGGGTGGTACACAAGGGCGCGGCACGCGCCAGATGCTAGGGCACAGGCCGAGCCCGTGAGCTGGGGGTTGTCACAGACAGTCATATTTGATCACGTCATGTGCTCGATGTGACGTTACAGGTCCAAGTGGACTCTTCCCGTGACCTGGGTCACCGGGATAACGTGCCGTTGTTCCGGCCCCCTGCAAGGCTGTGACCAGGAACTGTTCCCGATTTCGCGATTTACTTGGAAATCCAAGCAAAAACGCAGGTCAGGAGGGGTTTCACAGATATGTGGAGCTCTGGGTAACGTGCCTTCTGCAGGGCGCTCGCCGGGGCACCTGTCACGCCTGTTCCCGAACGAACCGCACCCACCCCGTGCGTCCGTGGGGCCAACAGGTGGAGCCGCACTGGCGCCCGGCGAACCCGGGTAGCCGGACCGACGGAGGAGCACACGTGACCGTGGAGAGCACTGCCGCGCGCACATCGCGACGCAGCGCCAGTACCAAAAGCACGGCCGGCAAGCGCACGACCGCGAAGAAGCCGCCGGGCACCGAGCCCGAGCTCGTGCAACTGCTGACGCCCGAAGGCAAGCGCGTGAAGAACGCGAGGAACTCGAAGAACGCCGAGTACGAGAGCTACGTCGCCGACATCACCCCCGACGAGCTGCGCGGTCTGTACCGCGACATGGTGCTCACCCGCCGTTTCGACGCCGAGGCCACCTCCTTGCAGCGCCAGGGCGAGCTGGGCCTGTGGGCCTCGCTGCTCGGCCAGGAGGCCGCCCAGATCGGCTCCGGCCGGGCCCTGCGCGACGACGACTACGTCTTCCCGACCTACCGCGAGCACGGCGTCGCCTGGTGCCGCGGGGTCGACCCGACCAACCTGCTCGGCATGTTCCGCGGTGTGAACAACGGCGGCTGGGACCCGAACGGCAACAACTTCCACCTCTACACGATCGTGATCGGCTCGCAGGCGCTGCACGCCACGGGCTATGCGATGGGCGTGGCCAAGGACGGCGCGGACAGCGCGGTGATCGCCTACTTCGGCGACGGCGCCTCCAGCCAGGGCGACGTGGCGGAGTCCTTCACCTTCTCCGCGGTCTACAACGCCCCGGTGGTGTTCTTCTGCCAGAACAACCAGTGGGCGATCTCCGAGCCGACCGAGAAGCAGACCCGTGTCCCGCTCTACCAGCGGGCGCAGGGCTACGGCTTCCCGGGCGTACGCGTGGACGGCAACGACGTGCTCGCCTGCCTCGCGGTCACCAAGTGGGCCCTGGAGCGCGCCCGCGGCGGCGAGGGCCCGACCCTGGTCGAGGCGTACACGTACCGCATGGGTGCCCACACCACCTCCGACGACCCGACCAAGTACCGGGCCGACGAGGAGCGCGAGGCCTGGGAGGCGAAGGACCCGATCCTGCGCCTTCGCCGGTACCTGGAGGACTCGAACCACGCGGACGAGTCGTTCTTCGCGGAACTCGAGGCCGAGAGCGAGGCGTTGGGCAGGCGAGTGCGCGAAGCGGTCCGTGCCATGCCGGACCCGGACCACTTCGCCATCTTCGAGAACGTGTACGCGGACGGGCATGCGCTCGTCGACGAGGAGCGCGCCCAGTTCGCCGCCTACCAGGCGTCGTTCGCGGACGTAGAGGGGGCCTGATCATGGCAGCGGAGAAGATGGCTGTGGCCAAGGCGATCAACGAGTCGCTGCGCCGCGCCCTGGATTCCGACCCCAAGGTCCTCATCATGGGCGAGGACGTGGGCAAGCTCGGCGGTGTCTTCCGGGTCACCGACGGCCTGCAGAAGGACTTCGGCGAGAGCCGGGTCATCGACACGCCCCTCGCCGAGTCGGGCATCGTCGGCACCGCGATCGGACTCGCCCTGCGCGGCTACCGCCCGGTCGTGGAGATCCAGTTCGACGGCTTCGTCTTCCCGGCGTACGACCAGATCGTCACGCAGCTCGCGAAGATGCACGCCCGCTCGCTGGGCAAGGTCAAGCTGCCGGTCGTCGTCCGCATCCCCTACGGCGGCGGCATCGGCGCGGTCGAGCACCACTCGGAGTCCCCGGAGGCCCTGTTCGCGCATGTGGCCGGCCTGAAGATCGTCTCCCCGTCGAACGCGTCCGACGCGTACTGGATGATGCAGCAGGCCATCCAGAGCGACGACCCGGTGATCTTCTTCGAGCCCAAGCGGCGCTACTGGGACAAGGCCGAGGTCAACACCGAGGCGATCCCCGGCCCGCTGCACAAGGCGCGGGTGGTCCGCGAGGGCACCGACCTCACCCTCGCCGCGTACGGCCCGATGGTGAAGCTCTGCCAGGAGGCCGCCGACGCGGCGGCCGAGGAGGGCAAGTCGCTGGAGGTCCTGGACCTGCGCTCGGTGTCCCCGCTGGACTTCGACTCCGTCCAGGCCTCGGTGGAGAAGACCCGCCGCCTGGTCGTGGTGCACGAGGCCCCGGTGTTCTTCGGCTCGGGCGCGGAGATCGCCGCCCGGATCACGGAACGCTGCTTCTACCACCTGGAGGCCCCGGTGCTGAGGGTCGGCGGCTATCACGCCCCGTACCCGCCGGCGCGTCTGGAGGAGGAGTACCTGCCGGGTCTGGACCGGGTGCTCGACGCCGTCGACCGTGCCCTGGCGTACTGAGGAGAAGGTCGTGACGACGATGACAGAAGCGTCCGTGCGCGAGTTCAGGATGCCCGACGTGGGCGAGGGACTCACCGAGGCCGAGATCCTCAAGTGGTACGTCCAGCCCGGCGACACAGTCACCGACGGCCAGGTCGTGTGCGAGGTCGAGACGGCCAAGGCGGCGGTGGAACTCCCCATCCCGTACGACGGTGTGGTCCGCGACCTGCACTTCCCCGAGGGCACCACGGTGGACGTGGGCACGCCGATCATCGCGGTGGATGTCGCGGGCGGGGGCGCCGCTCCCGCTCCTGCTCCCGCCGAGGCTCCGGCCGAGGCCCCCGCCCCGGCTCCGGCCGGGACGCAGCCCGAGGAGCCCGCGGCGTCCGAGGCGTCCGGCTCGGGCCGCCAGCCGGTGCTGGTCGGTTACGGCGTCGCCGCGTCCTCCACCAAGCGGCGCCCCCGCAAGGGGCCCGAGGTTCCCGTGCAGGAGGCGTCGGCGGCGATCCAGACCGAGGTGAACGGCCACGGTGCGGCGGCTGCGAAGCCGCGTCCCCTGGCCAAGCCGCCGGTGCGCAAGCTGGCCAAGGACCTCGGCGTCGACCTGACGACGGTGGTTCCGTCCGGCCCGGACGGCATCATCACCCGGGAGGACGTCCACGCGGCGGCGACGCCCGTGCCGATGCCCGAGCCCGTCCTCGCGGCTGTGGCGCCCGTCGCGCCGACGGCGCCGGTCGTCACGTACGACAGGGCCCGTGAGACCCGTGTCCCGGTCAAGGGTGTCCGCAAGGCGACGGCGGCGGCGATGGTCGGCTCGGCGTTCACCGCGCCGCACGTCACGGAGTTCGTGACGGTCGACGTGACCCGCACGCTGAAGCTGGTCGAGGAGCTCAAGCAGGACAAGGACATGCAGGGCGTGCGGGTCAACCCGCTCCTGCTGATCGCCAAGGCCCTGCTGGTCGCGATCAAGCGCAACCCGGACATCAACGCGTCCTGGGACGAGGCGAACCAGGAGATCGTGGTCAAGCACTACGTGAACCTGGGCATCGCGGCCGCGACGCCCCGCGGTCTGATCGTCCCGAACATCAAGGACGCGCACGACAAGACGCTGCCGCAGCTGGCCGAGGCACTGGGCGAGCTGGTCTCCACCGCGCGGGAGGGCAAGACGTCCCCCGCCGCCATGCAGGCCGGCACGGTGACGATCACCAACGTCGGCGTCTTCGGCGTCGACACCGGCACACCGATCCTCAACCCCGGTGAGTCCGCGATCCTCGCGGTCGGCGCGATCAAGCTCCAGCCGTGGGTTCACAAGGGCAAGGTGAAGCCGCGTCAGGTGACGACCCTGGCCCTGTCCTTCGACCACCGTCTGGTGGACGGCGAACTGGGCTCCAAGGTGCTGGCCGACGTGGCGGCGATCCTGGAGCAGCCGAAGAGGCTGATCACCTGGGCGTGAGATGACGCACACGAGGCCGGGGCCCACCGCGACGAGCGGTGGGCCCCGGCCGTGTACGGGAGTTCTCTCGGGTCAGTCGCGCTGGGCGCCCGCGGGCAGGGTGCGCAGCTGCATGGTGGTCGCCGTGCTGGTGCCGAAGGCGTAGTCCATCAGCTTGGCGGCGTCGGTGTAGCGGTACTGGTCGTTGAGGAGCACGCCGATGACCGTTTTGTCGCCCCTGGTCGCGGCGAAGACGAGGCAGGGGCCGGCCGGGGTGTTGGTGCCGGTCTTCACACCGATCGCGCCGCTGTAGGAGCCCAGCAGCTTGTTGGTGTTGTACCAGGTGTACGTGCGGGTCCCGCCGGTGCTCGTCGTCGCGTACTGCACGGTCTTCGTCTTCTTGACGATGCCGCGGAACGTCGAGTACTTCATAGCGCTGCGCGCGAGCTTCGCGAGGTCGCGCGGTGTCGTGTAGTTCGTGTTCTGCGTCGAGATGCCGTCGAACGAGTCGAAGTGGGTGTTCGTCAGATTGAGGGCCACGGCCTTGGAGTTCATCTTGCTGATGAACGACTTGGTACGGGCCGAGACGGTGGTGCCGGTGCCGAAGGTGTCCGCGAGCGCCATCGCGGCGTCGCAGCCGGACGGCAGCATCATCGCGTGCAGCAGCTGGCGGACGGTGACCTTGTCCCCGGTCTTCAGGTCCGCGGTGCTCGCGCCCTTGGCGGTGACGTAGTCCCGGTAGGCCTGCTTGATCGTGACCTTGCGGTCGAGGTTCAGGTCCGGGGTGCTCAGCACGACCCGGGCCGTCATGACCTTGGTGGTGCTCGCCATGGGCCGCTTGGTATCGGCGTACTTGCTGTAGAGCGTGGAACCCGTCGCGTTGTCGAGCATGAAGGCGCCCTTGGCGCTGACCGAGGGCGCGGTCGCCGCGTGAGCCGGCGCCGAGAGAACGCCGCCCGCCAGGACCGCGCCGGTGGTGGCGACGACGGCCGCGGTCCTGCGGAGACGTACACCCTGTATGACGGTTGTCACTATGAAAGCTCCGAATATGCGAAATGCCTGAGTCGCATCAGAGATGCGGAGGGGGGAGGCTCATAGAAGACCCATGAAGAGCGTCAAGGGATGTACGACGGACGGAAGAAATTCAAGCGTAAGGGGGGTGGCCACTGCAGTGGCCACCCCCCTTACGGGTGTGCGCTGTGTCAGCTGATCCTCGCGTAGCCGTAGTTGATGAGCTTCTTCACGTCCGCGGTGCGGTTGGCCGCCGAGGAGGCGGTGAGGACCGCACCCATGACCGACTCGCCGTTGACGGTGGCGGCGAAGACGAGGCAGTACTTGGCCTCGGTGCCGGAGCCGGTCTTGATGCCGAGCGTGCCGTTCCAGCCGAGCAGGGTGTTGGTGTTCTCCCAGGGAGTCATGGTGCGGGTGCTGCCGGTCTTGGTGATCGTCTTCGCCGTGTACTTCTTCGTCTTCACGACGGACCTGAACGTGGAGCTCTTCATCGTGCTGCGGGCGAGCAGCGTCAGGTCCTTCGCGGACGAGTAGTTGGAGCCGTTGCTGATGCCGTCGAACGAGTCGAAGTGCGTGTTCGTCATGCCGAGCTGCTGGGCCTTGGCGTTCATCTTGCCGATGAAGTTCTTGGTGCGCGCCGAGACCGTCGAGCCGGAACCGAACTTGTCGGCGAGGGTCATCGCGGCGTCGCAGCCGGACGGCAGCATCATCCCGTACAGCAGCTGACGGACCGTGACCTTGTCGCCGACGATCAAGTGGGCCGACGAGGGGTAGCCCTTGGCGACCATGTAGTCGCTGACCGCTTTCTTGATCGTGACCTTGGTGTCCAGGTTCAGGTTCGACTGCGCGAGCACGACCTTCGCGGTCATGATCTTTGTGGTGGACGCGGTGAGCCGATGGGTGTTCTCGGACTTCTTGAAGAGGGTCGCGCCGGTGGCACTGTTCATCAGGAACCCGCTCTTGGCGGTGATGGTGGGCGTGGTGACGGCCTGCGCCGGTGCCGCGGTGAGAGCCCCGGTGGCGAGCACTGCGCCGGTCGTGACGGCGACGGCTGCGGCTCTGCGGATACGGGTGCCCTTGATGCCGGTTATCAACTGAAATACCCCGATTTGGTCGAATGCCCCTGATGTGCGGCCGAGTTGGAGGGGGAAGCAGAGGGGCCGCACATGTGTGACACGTGTGTAGCACGTTTGGTTGTGCGCCAACTGGGGTGGGGCTGTGTTCTTTTCCGGGAGACGGTCCGGCGCGACGGTCCGGCGCGGACACCGCGAGGTCCGCATCCTGGACGGCCGCCCTGATGCGTACGCGTTGTATCTAAGATGTGTTCATGCCGTCAGCCGCGCCCGTCTCCCTCAAGCAGCCCCCCGCCGCCGACCGTGTCTACACCCACGTCAAACAGGGCGTTCTGGACCGCCGTTACGAGGGCGGGACCCTCCTCACCGAGGGCGAGCTCGCCGAGGCCGTCGGGGTCTCGCGCACCCCCGTGCGTGAAGCGCTGCTGCGCCTGGAGGTGGAGGGGCTGATCAAGCTCTACCCGAAGAAGGGCGCCCTGGTCCTGCCCGTCTCCGCGCAGGAGATCGCGGACGTGGTGGAGACACGGCTGCTGGTCGAGGAACACGCCGCCCGCAAGGCCGTACCCGCGCCCGCCGGCCTCATCGAGCGCCTGGAGGACCTGCTCGCCCGGCAGAAGGAGCAGGCCGCCGCAGGGGACTTGGCGGCGGTCGCCGTCACCGACCGCTGCTTTCACGCCGAGATCGTCCGCAGCGGCGGCAACGAGATCCTGTCGCGGCTGTACGACCAGCTCCGCGACCGCCAGCTGCGGATGGGCGTCGCCGTCATGCACTCCCACCCCGACCGGATCGCCAAGACGCTCACCGAGCACGAGGAGATCCTCCAGGCACTGCGCTCCGGGGACGCGGAGGCGGCGGTCGCGCTCGTCCACCGGCACGTGGGCTGGTTCTCCCACCTGGCGCGGGGCGAGGTCCGATGAGCGGCTCCCCGTCCGCCGCACTGCCGGGCGATCCCCCGGGCGGACGGCGCGCCGTCGCCGTCTGGGGCATCGGCGTCTCGGTCTACTTCGTCGCCGTCATCTTCCGTACGTCGCTGGGAGTCGCCGGCCTCGACGCGGCCGACCGCTTCCACGTCGGCGCCTCCGCGCTGTCCACCTTCTCGATCCTTCAGCTGCTCGTCTACGCCGGCATGCAGATACCCGTCGGCCTGCTGGTGGACCGGCTCGGCACCAAGAAGGTGCTGGGCATCGGGGTCGTCCTCTTCACCACCGGGCAACTCGGCTTCGCCCTCTCCCCCTCCTACGGCATGGCCCTCGCCTCGCGCGCACTGCTCGGCTGCGGCGACGCGATGACGTTCATCAGCGTGCTGCGGCTCGGCACACGCTGGTTCCCGGCCCGGCGCGGACCGCTGGTCGCGCAGCTCGCGGGGCTCGCGGGCATGGCGGGGAACCTCGTCTCCACACTGGTGCTGGCCCGGCTGCTGCACGGGGTCGGCTGGACGGCGGCGTTCGCGGGCAGCGCGCTCGCGGGGGCCGTCGTGTTCGTCCTGCTCCTGCTGTTCCTGAAGGACCACCCCGAGGGACACGAGCCGGAGCCCTTCCCTCACCAGGGCGCCGCGTACATACGCCGGCAGATCGCCGCGTCCTGGCGGGAGCCCGGGACCCGGCTCGGGCTGTGGGTGCACTTCACCACCCAGTTCCCGGCGATGGTGTTCCTGCTGCTGTGGGGCCTGCCGTTCCTGGTCGAGGCGCAGGGGCTGTCCCGCGCCGCGGCGGGCGAACTGCTCACGCTCGTCGTGCTGTCCAACATGGTGGTCGGGCTGGTCTACGGCCAGATCATCGCCCGGCACCACGCGGCACGGCTGCCGCTCGCGCTGTCCACCGTGGGGGCCACGGCGGTGACATGGGCGGTGACGCTGGCGTATCCCGGGGACCGGGCGCCTGTGTGGCTGCTGGTCGTGCTGTGCACGGTGCTCGGAGCGTGCGGGCCCGCCTCGATGATCGGCTTCGACTTCGCGCGGCCGGCGAATCCGCCGGAGCGGCAGGGGACGGCGTCCGGGATCACGAACATGGGTGGGTTCGTGGCCTCCATGACCACGCTGTTCGCGGTCGGGGTGCTGCTGGATGCGACCGGGGACGACTACGCGGTCGCATTCTCGGCGGTGTTCGTGCTGCAGGCGGTCGGGGTCAGCCAGATCCTGCGGTTGCGGCGGCGGGCGGCTCGGCGGGAGCGGGAACGGCAGGTGGCCAGTCGGGTGGAGACGGTGCACGTACCCGCCTAAGCGCTCCGCTGGAAGTGCCGCGATGCGTCGTCGGCCGTCTGCGGCGCCATCGTGGCTGGTCGCGCAGTTCCCCGCGCCCCTTCAGGGCGCTGCCGAACCGCAGCGAACTCAGCCCGACCTGCTGAGGCAGCCGGACCTGGTGCGGGGGTGGGGCGCGACCCGGCCCTGACCGGGTGCCGCCTGCGCCCACCTGTGCCGCCCCAGCGGCACGACTGCCCGCAGGCTGCGCGCCGCACGCAAGGAGTTACTGCGTCACCGTGAAGTTCCGCAGGATCGCCTCCGCCAGGTCCGGATCGCCCTCCGCCTTCACCCGGTCCGCCGCCGCCTCCCGGGTCACGCGGCCGCAGGCGAGGCGGACGTAGGTCTCCCAGTCGAGGGTGAGCATCGCGGCCGGGCCGAGCGCGGGGGCCGTTTCCAGGGTGCCGCGGCCCTGGATGTCCACGCGGACCGTGCGCAGGAACTCGACCGGGCCGTGGACGTCGAAGACGATCGCCGAACTGCGGGGCGCGCCCGCGCCCTGCGCCACCACGCCGGGGAGCTCGGCGAGCAGCACATCACGGGCGATGTGCGCCCCGGGGGAGTCGAGGTTGCCGGGGCGGCCGAGCGCGGCGCGCAGATCCTGCTCGTGCACCCAGACATTGAACGCGTGGCTGCGCATCGACTCTTCGAGGGTGAGCTCGGTGCCGAGCGGACCGCGCACCTTGGTGCCCGGCTCGCGCGACTCGTTGCGCAGCTGGCGGTTGCGGCGGATGACCGTGTACTCCAGCTCGGAGGTCATCTCCGGAGAGGTGTGGTGACGGCGGACGTCGACCTGCATCTCCGTGTACCGCTGGGCGTCGTTGGTGACGTGGTACAGGTCGCGCGGGAGCGTGTGGATGGGGCGCGGGTCGCCGAGCATCTCGCAGTCCATCCCGATCACATGGGAGACGATGTCGCGGACCGACCAGCCGGGCAAGGGGGTGCGGCGGTTCCATTCGCCCTCCACGAGCGGCTGCACCAGCTCGGTTATCGCTTCGATGGAGTGGGTCCAGGCGTCGGCGTAGGACTGGAGGGTGGGATGCAGACTCACGGAACGGGACCCCTCGGCGGTCGGTACACGGGCGGGTTGTGGCGGCGCTGCCAGTGGGAGGTGGCTGCTGTCGGCGGGTGTCTTGGAACGCTAAGTTACGCTGCTGTGAGGCACCCCGGCAGTGCTTTCGTGTGACGATCGTAGGCCCGTATGGACGGCTCGAATGCCAGGACGGTGGTAGTGTGCGCGCCTCATTGATCCAGATTGCCGTGGACGAGGACGAATCGGTCACGTCGCGGCGGCAGCGGGTGGCCTCGCTGGTACGGGATCAGGCGGGGGCCGACCTCGTGATACTGCCGGAGCTGTGGACCACCGGCGCCTTCGCCTACGAGGACTTCGCGCGGGAGGCCGAGCCGCTCGAAGGGCCGACGTACGAGGTGATGGCCAAGGCGGCGAGCGACGCGGGCGTGTGGCTGCACGCGGGCTCGATCCCCGAACGGGACCCTGAAGGCCCCCTCTACAACACGTCTCTCGTCTTCTCCCCCTCCGGCGACCTGGCCGCCGCCTATCGCAAGATCCACCGCTTCGGCTTCGACAAGGGCGAGGCCGTGATGATGAGTGCGGGGCGCGAACTGGTGACGGTGCGTCTGCCCGGGACGACGCTCGGCGTGGCCACCTGCTACGACCTCCGTTTCCCCGAACTCTTCCGCGGTCTCGTCGACGCCGGCGCCGAGACCCTGGTCGTCCCGGCGGGCTGGCCGGAGCGCCGCCGGTCGCACTGGACGCTGCTGGCCCAGGCGCGGGCGGTGGAGAACCAGGCGTTCGTGCTCGCGTGCGGAACGGCCGGGACGCATGCGCGAGTTCCGCAGGCGGGTCACTCGATCGTGGTGGATCCCTGGGGCGAGGTGCTGGCCGAGGCGGGGGCGGAGGAACAGGTGCTCACGGTGGACTTCGACCCCGGAAGGGTCGCGACGACCAGGGAACTCTTCCCGGCCCTCAAGGACAGGGTGCTGTAGGACGGCGTGCTCCAGGACGGGGTCCTGCAGGGAAGGGTGCCGCTATTGGGGGAGTCCCCTCAGTCCTCCCCCCGCTCCTTCTCCGCCAGGTGGATCACGCACACCGCCACCGCGATCAGCAGGGCCGGGTCCGCGTCCTCCCGTACGACGTCGATGCCGTACGTCTCCCGGATGTGCAGCCAGCGGCGCGAGACCACCGCGAGGAGTTCGCCGTCGTACTCGACGGCGAACTCCCGGTCGAGGATCTTGCCGCTGACGTCCAGCTCGGTGCGGCCGTCCGCCAGGGACACCCGGTAGTGGTTGCGCAGCAGCGACAGCCGTTTGCGCCGGATCGTCGCGAGCGGCTCGCCGCCCCGCTCGATGACCATCGTGTCCCGCAGGGCGAACATCTTCTGGCGGATGTCGATCAGAACCCGCCCCTGGGTGTCCTTCAGCTCGAAGGTGTCCCGCAGCCGCATCGCCTTGCCGTCGACGAGGAACACCTTGGCGCCGCGGTCGTCCTCGATCCAGTAGTCTTCGCCGATTCCGAGGAGCCGGTCGCGTACGAGGAATCTCATACCCTCACCGCTTCCCCGCCGACCGCTTCGAAACGCTGCCGATGGGCCGACGGGCCGAGTCCGGTCTCCCGCCGCGGACGCGCCCTCCACGGAATGGCGCGGTGCACGCGTGTGGTTGGCTGAGGCATGGCCAAGCGCATACGTGTCCGTGCCCCCGAGCTGATCGGGAAGGGCGGCTGGATCAACACAGGTGACAGGGAGCCCGGTCTTGCGGAGCTTCGAGGGCGCATCGTAATTGTTGATTTCTGGACATTTTGTTGCGTGAACTGCCTGCATGTCCTCGACGAGCTGCGGGAGCTGGAGGAGAAGCACCAGGACACCGTCGTCGTCATCGGTGTGCACTCGCCCAAGTTCGTGCACGAGGCCGAGCATCAGGCGGTCGTCGATGCCGTCGAGCGGTACGGCGTGGCGCATCCGGTACTCGACGATCCCGAGCTCGCCACCTGGAAGCAGTACGCCGTGCGGGCGTGGCCGACGCTCGTCGTCATCGACCCCGAGGGGTATGTCGTTGCGCAGCACGCCGGTGAGGGGCATGTGCATGCGATCGAGCGGCTGGTGACGGAGCTGGAGGCCGAGCACGAGGCGAAGGGCACGCTGCGGCGCGGCGACGGGCCGTATGTGGCGCCGGAGCCCGAGCCGACCGACCTGCGCTTCCCGGGCAAGGCGCTCGTGCTGCCGGGCGGGACCTTCCTGGTCAGCGACACCACCCGGCATCAGCTGGTCGAGCTGGCCGCCGACGGCGAGAGCGTGGTGCGCCGCATCGGCTCCGGCGCGCGCGGCTTCGGCGACGGTACGGCGGCGACGGCCGCGTTCAACGAGCCGCAGGGGCTGGCTCTTCTGGAGGACGGCTCCGTCGTCGTCGCCGACACGGTCAACCATGCCCTGCGCCGCCTCCACCTCGGCTCCGGTGAGGTCACCACCCTGGCCGGTACCGGACGCCAGTGGTGGCAGGGTTCGCCCACCGCAGGGCCCGCCCGGGAGATCGACCTCTCCTCCCCGTGGGACGTGGCGCTGTTCGGCGGCCAGGTGTGGATCGCGATGGCCGGAGTGCACCAGCTGTGGGTGTACGACCCGGTCGAGGAGGCCGTGGCCGTCGCGGCCGGGACCACCAACGAGGGGCTGGTGGACGGGCCCGGCGCCGAGGCCTGGTTCGCGCAGCCGTCCGGGCTCGCGGCCACCGCCGACCGGCTGTGGCTCGCCGACTCCGAGACGAGCGCCCTGCGCTGGGTGGACCTCGACGGCGCCGTGCACACCGCCGTCGGAACCGGGCTGTTCGACTTCGGGCACCGCGACGGCGCCGCCGACGAGGCCCTGTTCCAGCACCCGCTGGGCGTCACGGCCCTGCCCGACGGCTCGGTCGCCGTCAGCGACACCTACAACCACGCCCTGCGCCGCTACGACCCGGCAACGGGTGAGGTCACCACCCTTGCCACGGACCTGCGGGAGCCGAGCGACGCGGTGCTCGTGGGCGAGGACATCGTGGTCGTCGAGTCGGCCCGGCACCGGCTGACCCGGCTGAAGCTGCCGGAGGAAGCCGTCAAGGTGGCCTCGGTCGCCCATCGCACCCAGCGTGCCGCCACCGAGGTCGCGCCCGGCGAACTCCGGCTCGACGTGATCTTCCAGGCGCCCGCGGGCCAGAAACTCGACACCCGCTACGGCCCCTCGACCCGCCTGCTGGTCTCCTCCACCCCGCCCGAGCTGCTGCTGTCGGGGGGCGGCGCGGACAGCGACCTGTCCCGCACCCTGCACCTCGACGCGGCGGTCGAGGAGGGCGTCCTGCATGTCTCCGCGATGGCCGCCTCCTGCGACGACGACCCCGCGAACGCATACCCCGCCTGCCATGTCCACCAGCAGGACTGGGGCGTGCCCGTCCGCCTCACCGCCGAAGGGACGGACCGGCTGCCCCTGGTCCTGGCCGGCATGGACGACGCCGGCAGGGACGACGCCGACGGGGACGACGCCTGACCGGATCCGGGATCACACCCCGTACCCGTCGCTGTAGCCGTCGCGTGTGTGGTGGTGCCGCTCGTCCTCGACGACCGTCGTCGTGGGCGGCACCATGACCCGCCTGCGCCGGGCGATGCTGCTGAACGTCGTGACGCCGATCAGCCCGACGATCATCAGGATGATGCCGACGAGGTCGAGGTTGACGCCCTTCATCTCCCAGTCGGTCGCGAACGCGAGGATGGCTCCCGCGGCGATGAGGATGATGCATCCGCCGAGGCCCATGACTTTGCCTCCTGCCCGGGCCGGTCGTTCCGGTCCGGGACGGCGGGTACCCCGGTGGTCAACCCCCATGCCGCGGCAGGCCGTTCTCACCCCTCCAGAAACGCCACCAGCGCGTTGGCCAGCAGATACGGGTCGTCGGATCCGCACAACTCCCGCGCGCTGTGCATCGACAGGATCGCCACGCCGATGTCGACGGTCCTGATGCCGTGCCGGGCCGCGGTGATCGGGCCGATGGTGGTGCCGCACGGCATGGAGTTGTTGGAGACGAAGGACTGGAAGGGCACGTTCGCCCTCTCGCAGGCGGCGGCGAACACCGCGCGGCCCGAACCGTCCGTCGCATAGCGGTTGTTGACGTTCACCTTGAGGATGGGGCCGCCGTTGACGCGCGGGTGGTGCGTCGGGTCGTGCCGCTCCGCGTAGTTGGGGTGGACGGCGTGCCCGGTGTCGGAGGACAGGCAGACGGTGCCGGCGAAGGCCCTGGCCCGGTCCTCGTACGACCCTCCGCGCGCGAACACCGAACGCTCCAGCACGCTGCCCAGCAGCGGCCCGTCCGCGCCCGTGTCCGACTGCGAGCCGTTCTCCTCGTGGTCGAAGGCGGCGAGGACGGGGATGTACGACAGCCGGGAGTCCGCCGCGACGGCGGTCAGCGCGGCGACACCGCCGTGCACGGACAGCAGGTTGTCCATCCGGGGACCGGCGACCAGTTCCTCGTCGCGGCCCAGATAGGCGGGCGGCTCCACGGAGTGGACCATCAGGTCCCAGCCGGTGACCTCGCCCGGGGCGAGCCCGGTCTCCTCCTCCAGGAAGGCGATCAGATCGCCGTCGCGCACATCGTTGCCGAGGCCCCACACGGGCTGGAGGTGACGCTGCTTGTCCAGCTTGAGTCCCTCCGCGCTCACCGAACGGTCCAGGTGGATGGCGAGCTGGGGCACGCGCAGCAGCGGCCGGGCCACGTTCACCAGCCGCGCCGAACCGTCCCGCAGGGTCAGCCGGCCCGCCAGGCCCAGATCGCGGTCGAGCCACGAGTTGAGCAGCGGTCCGCCGTAGATCTCCACGGCGACCTGGCGCCAGCCGTGCGCCCCGGTGTCGGGCAGCGGCTTGACCCGCAGGTTCGGCGAGTCGGTGTGCGCCCCGACGATCCGGAACGGTGTGTGCGGCGCGGTGCCCTCGGGGACGTACCAGGCGACGATCGCCCCGCCGCGCAGCACGTACTTCCCGCCGCTCGACCCGTCCCACGCGTCGGTCTCCGCGACCTGCCGGAAGCCGGCCTTCTCCAGCCGCTCGGCGGCGTTCGCCACGGCGTGGTACGGCGACGGGCTCGCCGCCAGGAAGGACATGAGGTCGTCGGTGTGCCCGCGGTCGAAGCGGGAGGGTTCGCTCATGGATTCACCTTAACGACGTACGAGGGCCCGCTCCCGGTGATGGAAGCGGGCCCTCGTGGGACCGGTGTGGGGTTTGCGGTAGCTGTGACCGAGTTGACCGGGGCCTGTCCTAGAAGGCGGCCTCGTCCAGCTCCATGAGGTCCAGCTCGACGCCCTCGGCGATCTTGCGGGACAGGGTGACGCCGGGCAGGACGTTGGCCGCGAAGAACTTCGCCGCGGCGATCTTGCCGGTGTAGAACGCCTTGTCCTTGGCGGAGGCGGTCTCCAGCTTCTCGGCGGCGACGGCCGCGCCCTTGAGGAGCAGGTAGCCGACGACCACGTCACCGGAGGCCAGCAGCAGGCGGGTGGTGTTGAGGCCCACCTTGTAGATGTTCTTGACGTCCTGCTCGGTGGCCGCGAGGTCGGTGAGCATCAGACCGACGATGGCCTCCAGCTCGACGGCCGCCTTGGCCAGGTGCTCACGGGCGCCCGCGAGGTCCTCGCCGCCGGTGCCCAGCGCCAGGAACTTCTTGATGTCCTCGGCGAGGGTGTTGAGGGCGGCGCCCTGGTTGCGGACGATCTTCCGGAAGAAGTAGTCCTGGCCCTGGATCGCGGTCGTGCCCTCGTAGAGGGTGTCGATCTTGGCGTCGCGGATGTACTGCTCGATCGGGTACTCCTGCAGGAAGCCGGAGCCGCCGAAGGTCTGCAGGGACTGGGCGAGCTGCTCGTAGCCCTTCTCGGAGCCGTAGCCCTTGACGATCGGCAGGAGCAGGTCGTTGAGGGCGTGGTCGGCGGAGACGTCCTCGCCGTTCGCCTCCTTGACCGCGATCGTGTCCTGGACCGACGCCGTGTACAGGACGAGGGCGCGCATGCCCTCCGCGTACGCCTTCTGCGTCATCAGCGAGCGGCGCACGTCGGGGTGGTGCGTGATGGTGACCTTGGGCGCGGTCTTGTCCATGAAGTTCGCGAGGTCGGGACCCTGGACGCGCTCCTTGGCGTACTCCAGCGCGTTGAGGTAGCCCGTCGACAGCGTGGAGATCGCCTTCGTGCCGACCATCATGCGGGCGAACTCGATGATCCGGAACATCTGGCGGATGCCGTCGTGCTTGTCGCCGATCAGCCAGCCCTTGGCGGGGTGGCGGTCGCCGAAGGTCATCTCGCAGGTGTTGGAGGCCTTGAGGCCCATCTTGTGCTCGACGTTGGTCGCGTACACGCCGTTGCGCTCGCCCAGCTCGCCGGTCTCGAAGTCGAACAGGTACTTCGGGACGAGGAAGAGGGACAGGCCCTTGGTGCCGGGGCCGGCGCCCTCGGGGCGGGCGAGGACGTAGTGGAGGATGTTCTCCTCCATGTCGTGCTCACCGGACGTGATGAAGCGCTTGACGCCCTCGATGTGCCAGGAGCCGTCCTCCTGCTGGACCGCCTTGGTGCGGCCGGCGCCCACGTCGGAGCCCGCGTCGGGCTCGGTGAGCACCATGGTCGAACCCCAGGTCCGGTCCACGGCGATCTGCGCGATCTTCTTCTGTACGTCGTTGCCCTCGTCGTAGAGGATCCCGGCGAACGCCGGACCGGAGGAGTACATCCACACGGCCGGGTTCGAGCCGAGGATCAGCTCCGCGTACGACCAGATCAGGGACGGGGGAGCCGTCGTGCCGCCGATCCCCTCGGGCAGGCCGAGCCGCCAGTACTCGGAGTCCATGAAGGCCTTGTAGCTCTTCTTGAAGGACGCCGGGACCGGGGCGGTGTTCGTCTCCGGGTCGAAGACCGGCGGGTTGCGGTCGGCGTCGGTGAAGGACTCGGCGAGCTCGTTCTCCGCGAGGCGGGTCAGCTCCTCGAGGATGCTCTTCGCGGTGTCCGTGTCCATCTCGGCGAACGGGCCGGTGCCGTACAGCTTGTCGCGCCCGAGTACTTCGAAGAGGTTGAATTCGATGTCGCGGAGATTCGACTTGTAGTGCCCCATGGCGACGGCTCCCGGCTCCGTAGAGAGATCGGCGAGGCACTGGATCCTCGCGCTAGTTCACGTACCAACAAGTAGCTACGATGATGCTACCCGTCGGTAATAAGAAGCAACCCCGATCGGTCATCTGTGACGTGCGACGCCCCGGGGATCGCTCTTCGTGCTCGGACCAGCACGAAGAGTGCCTCCTTGAGCAATCCGGCCGAGAGGTACCGGTCCGCCCGCCCCGGTCCCCTCGGTACGCTTGCGTCCATGTACGGCTACGACCAGAACGTCGGCGCACAGCAGCAGTACGCCCCGCCGCAGCAGCCCATGCCCGGCGGCGTCGGAGGGTACGGCCAGCAGCCGCCGCTCTACCCCGAGCCGTCCCCGCCCTCGCTGGCCGACGCCGTGCGGGCCTTCACCACCGGGCAGCTGACCGCCGAGGACTTCCAGCAGATCTTCGCGACGTCGAAGGTCTACTGCCCGCGCGGTGACAACCCCGGATTCCTCGCCCTGCACAACACCCAGCAGCCGGTGATCCCCATGTTCACCTCGCTCAAGGAGCTGCGCCGGTACGCGGGCAAGGAGTCCAAGTACTTCGTGATCACCGGTGCCGAGGTCATCGACCTGCTCCCGACCGGCTACGGCTTCGTCCTCGACATGGAGGGCGAGCACCGCATGGTCTTCGACGCGAAGTCCGTGGAGCAGATGGTCGAGTTCGCGATGCGCCGGATGTACGGCTGAGCAACTCGCCGCGTGATCGCTTCGGGTCCTCTTGGATGAAGGCCGGTGCCCTGTGTACGGGGCGCCGGCCTTCTGTCTGCCCGGAGGGAATGTCCTCCGGGTTCTCGCGGTTGAGGGTGGCAGGAAGTTCAATGCTCAACTAAACTCGGAGCACAAGGAGGTACCGACATGCCTGCAGTGACCGTCGAGAACCCGCTGACGCTGCCGCGCGTCGCCGCGTCCGCCGACGCCGTGGCCCGTCCCGTGCTCGCCGTCACGACCGCGCCGAGCGGCTTCGAGGGTGAGGGCTTCCCGGTGCGCCGGGCGTTCGCCGGGATCAACTACCGCCACCTGGACCCGTTCATCATGATGGACCAGATGGGCGAGGTGGACTACGCACCCGGCGAGCCCAAGGGCACCCCCTGGCATCCCCACCGCGGCTTCGAGACCGTCACGTACATCATCGACGGGATCTTCGACCACCAGGACTCCAACGGCGGCGGGGGAACCATCACCAACGGGGACACCCAGTGGATGACCGCGGGCGGGGGCATCCTCCACATCGAGGCGCCGCCCGAGCACCTGGTCATGTCCGGTGGTCTCTTCCACGGCCTCCAGCTGTGGGTGAACCTCCCGGCCAAGGACAAGATGATGGCGCCGCGCTACCAGGACATCCGCGGCGGCAACGTCCAGCTGCTCACCTCCCCCGACGGCGGCGCGCTGCTGCGGGTCATCGCCGGTGAGCTGGACGGCCACCAGGGTCCCGGTATCACGCACACGCCGATCACGATGCTCCACGCGACGCTGGCGCCGGGTGCGGAGATCACGCTTCCGTGGCGCGAGGACTTCAACGCCCTTGCCTACGTCCTCGCCGGGCGCGGCTCCGTCGGCACGGAGCATCGGCCGGTACACCTGGGGCAGACGGCGGTCTTCGGCGCGGGCTCGTCGCTGACGCTGCGAGCGGACGAGAAGCAGGATGCGCACGCGCCGGACCTCGAGGTCGTCCTCCTGGGCGGCCGCCCGATCCGCGAACCGATGGCCCACTACGGCCCGTTCGTCATGAACACCCGCGAGGAACTCCAACTGGCGTTCGAGGACTTCCAGAAGGGCCGCCTCGGCACGATCCCGGCGGTGCACGGGATGTCCGAGGGCGGGATGTAGTTCCCGGGTACGGCACGAGAAGGCCCGGAGCCGCAACGTCCGCGGCTCCGGGCCTGTCTCCCGATCCCCCTTTCGCTCCGCCCAGGGCGCCGCCCCGACTGACGCATGGTCGGCTGAAGGCGTGCAGCTGCTTCCCGAACCCGTCCGGCGGCTGGCCGCATGGTGTGCGGTCGCGTTGCTCGTCTCCGGGGTCGTCTACATCGGGATCCGGCTCTGTGTGGAGTTCAGGACCGCCGTGACGCCGGTGTTGCTCGCTCTGCTGGGGACCGCCTTGTTGCGGCCCTTCTACCGGCGGCTCGTCAATGCCCGGGTCAATCGGTCCGTCGCCGCCGGGCTCACCTGTGTCGCCGTCGTGGCCGTGGTCGGCGGGGCCGTCTACATCGTCGTGGCCGCGCTGATCGACACGGGGGACGAGATCGTCGCCTCGCTCCGGGACGCGGCGGGGGGAGTCGCCGAGCACTTCGGGGCGGCCGGGACCTCGCTGGAGGATCTCGCGTCCAACTCGAGGGAGCTGCTGACCAGGTTCGGGGGGACCGCCGCCTCCAATGTGATCAGCGGGGTCAGTGTCGTCGGCGAGTCCATCGCCATGGCCGTCCTCGCCCTGCTGCTCGTCTTCTTCTTTCTGCGTGACTCGCACCGGGCGGTCACCACCCTGCGGTCCGTCGCGCCGCGCGGCACCGCGGACGCCCTGGAGGCGATGGCCCGGCGGGCCTTCCGGGCCGTCGAGGGGTTCATGCGCGGGACCACGCTCATCGCGTTCATCGACGCGACCTGCATCACCGTCGGGCTGCTCATCCTCCGCGTCCCGGGGGCGGCAGGGCTGGGCGCGCTCGTCTTCGTCGGCGCCTACATTCCCTATCTGGGTGCCTTCATCTCCGGCGCCGTGGCCGTCCTGGTCGCGCTCGCCGACCGTGGGTTCGTCATCGCGCTGTGGGCGCTCGGGGTGGTGCTCGCCGTGCAGATGCTGGAGGGGCATGTGCTTCAGCCGGCGATCCAGAGCCGGACCGTGCAGATGCATCCCGCGGTGGTCATGCTCACTATCACCGCGGGCGCGTCCGTGGCCGGAATCGTCGGAATGCTGCTGGCGGTACCGCTGACCGCGGCGGCCTTCGGGGTCGCCCACGAGCTGCGCGAGCGTTACGCGCCGTCCTTGCCCTCCGACTCGTAGAGCTCGAACCAGAGGCTCTTGCCCTGGCCCCGTGGGTCCACTCCCCACCCGTCCGCGAGGATCTCCATCAGCAGCAGGCCCCGCCCCGAGGACGCCAGTTCGCCCGGGCGGCGCCGGTGGGGGAGGTCGTCGCTGGTGTCGGTGACCTCGATGCGCATCCGGCGGTCGCCGGGGTCGCCGCTGACCTCGGCGAGTAACAGTGCGTCCGCGTCGGTGTGGACGAGGACGTTGGTGAGCGACTCGGACAGCAGCAGAACCGCAGAGTCCACCTGCTCCTGGGAGGACCAGTCGTGCAGCAGCTCCCGCAGCTGGTGCCGGGCCACCGCCACCCGCTCGGGCTCGGCCTGCGCGACCGTCAGCATGGTGCGCCGGACCGCGGGCCGGGCCGGGAGCGTGTCGCCGTGCCCAGGGCCCTCGGCCTGCCGGCACAGCAGCAGGACCGCTATGTCGTCCTCGCGCCGGTCGACGAGCGGGCCGGTGGTGTGGTGCGAGGAGGGCCCGTGCACGCCCTGCACCAGGGCGTCGGCGAGGGCTTCCAGATCGCCGTCGTGCTCCTCGAGTATCGTACGGATGCGCTTCCAGCCGGTGTCCAGGTCGTGGCCGCCGGTCTCGATCAGGCCGTCCGTGCAGATCAGCATCGTCTCGCCGGGTTCGAGGGCGATCCGGGTGGTCGGGTAGTCGGCGTCGGGGTCGATGCCCAGCGGCAGCCCGCCGGCCGTGGGCCGTGTCAGCACCGTGCCGTCCGCCATACGGATCGCCGGGTCCGGGTGGCCGGCGCGGGCGACGTCCAGCGTCCCGGTCGTGGGGTCGACCTCGATATAGAGGCAGGTCGCGAAGCGGAGGTCGGTGGTGGCCCCTTCGTCGGTGTCCCCGTAGGTCATACCGTGCAGAAAGCGGGAGGCGCGGGAGAGGACCGCGTCGGGGCGGTGGCCCTCGGAGGCGTAGGCCCTGAGCGCGATCCGCAGCTGGCCCATCAGCCCGGCCGCCCGTACGTCATGGCCCTGGACGTCACCGATGACCAGGGCGAAACGGCTGCCGGGCAGCGGGATCATGTCGTACCAGTCGCCGCCGACCTGGAGGCCGCCGCCAGTGGGCACATAGCGTGCGGCGACACTCATGCCCGGTATCTGAGGGCCGAGCGTGGGGAGCATGGAGCGCTGGAGGCCGTCGGTGAGCTCCCGCTCGGACTCGGCGGTACCGGCCCGGGACAGGGCCTGGGCGAGCATGCGTGCCACGGTCGTCAGGACCGAGCGTTCGTCGGGTGTGAAAGCGACGGGGTAGGAGAAGCCCGCCATCCACGCGCCCATCGTGCGGCCGGCCACGGTCAGCGGCAGGAACGCCCAGGACTGGCGGCCGAAGCGCTCGGCGAGCGGCCAGGTGGCCGGGTAGCGCTGTTTGTAGTGCTCGGGGGAGGAGAGATAGACGGCCCGGCCGCCTCGGACCACTTCGGCGGCCGGGTAGTCCGTCTGCACGGACATGTGTAAGAAGGGGCTCTCGTCGCCCGCCTGGTGCCCGTGGTGGCCGATGATCGTCAGCCGGTCGCCCTCGACCCCGAAGACCGCGAGCCCGTCGGGTGAGAAGCCCGGCATCGACAGTCCGGCCGCGACCCGCAGCACCTCCTCCGTGGACCGTGCCTCGGCCAGCGCCCGGCCCGCGTCCAGCAGGAACGCCTCCCGGGAGCGGCGCCAGTCGCCGGTGACCGCGGTGCGCCCGGCGGGCGTGCCCGGCACGGGCTCGGTGACCTCCTGGAGGGTGCCGACGACCCGGAACCTGCGGTCCTCGGGGTCGTAGGACGGCTTGGAGCGGCTGCGTACGGTACGGATCACCCGGCCCCGCTCGTCCATGATCCGGACCCGCACCTCGGCGAGCGTGCCTTCGGCGATGGCGAGCTGGACGACCCCGGTGATCTCGTTCCAGTCGACGGGGTGGAGCCGGGCGCGGGTCTGCGCCTCCGTGAGTCTGGTCTGCTCGGCGGGCAGCCCGAGCAGCCGTGCCGCCTCCTCGTCCAGGGTGACCGTCCCGACAGCCGTGTCCCAGTACCAGACGCCGGTCGCGAGGGCGGTGAGGACATCCCCCACGGTGGGCATGGGCTCACCAGTGCGCATTGACCCACTTTATGAAGAGGTGATCGAGGACTGCCACCGATTGCGCGAGACGCCGGGGTGAGGCGATCTTGAGCCGGCCCCCTCAACTGGTGGGGAGGCGATCTTTGGGCGGCCGGTACCCTTGGGAGAGTTTCACGTGAAACAACCCCGATCTGCGAAGGCTGGATGAACGACGATGCATCGGTACAGGTCCCACACCTGCGGCGAGCTCCGCGCCTCTGACGTCGGCACCGACGTCCGGCTGAGTGGCTGGCTGCACAATCGGCGCGACCTGGGCGGCATCCTCTTCATCGATCTGCGCGACCACTACGGCATCACGCAGCTCGTCGCCCGTCCCGGCACCGCTGCCTACGAGGCCCTCGACAAGCTCTCCAAGGAGTCGACGGTCCGGGTCGACGGCGGGGTCGTCTCCCGCGGCGCCGAGAACGTGAACCCGGACCTGCCCACCGGCGAGATCGAGGTCGAGGTCGGCGAGGTCGAGCTGCTCGGCGCCGCCGCCCCGCTCCCCTTCACGATCAACACCGAGGACGGGGTCAACGAGGAGCGGCGTCTGGAGTACCGCTTCCTGGACCTGCGCCGTGAGCGCATGCACCGCAACATCCTGCTGCGTACAGCGGTCATCTCCGCGATCCGGCACAAGATGACGGCGCTGGGCTTCAACGAGATGGCCACACCGATCCTCAGCGCCACCTCCCCCGAGGGCGCCCGCGACTTCGTCGTGCCCTCCCGGCTGAACCCGGGCAAGTTCTACGCGCTCCCGCAGGCCCCGCAGCAGTTCAAGCAGCTGCTGATGATCTCGGGCTTCGACCGCTACTTCCAGATCGCGCCCTGCTTCCGTGACGAGGACGCCCGCGCCGACCGTTCGCCGGGCGAGTTCTACCAGCTCGACATCGAGATGTCCTTCGTCGAGCAGGAGGACGTCTTCCAGCCGGTCGAGAAGCTGATGACGGAGCTCTTCGAGGAGTTCGGCAACGGCCGTCATGTGACGTCCCCCTTCCCCCGTATCCCCTTCCGTGAGGCGATGCTGAAGTACGGCTCCGACAAGCCGGACCTGCGGGCCCAGCTGGAGCTGGTGGACATCACCGACATCTTCGAGGGCTCGGAGTTCAAGGCCTTCGCGGGCAAGCACGTCCGTGCGCTGCCGGTGCCGGACGTCTCGGCGCAGCCCCGCAAGTTCTTCGACCAGCTCGGCGACTACGCCGTGACGCTGGGCGCGAAGGGCCTCGCCTGGGTCCGGGTCACCGAGGACGGCTCGCTGACCGGCCCGATCGCGAAGTTCCTGACCGAGGAGAACGTCGCCGAGCTGACCAAGCGGCTGTCGCTGGCGGCCGGTCACGCCGTGTTCTTCGGCGCCGGCGAGTTCGACGAGGTGTCGAAGATCATGGGCGCGGTGCGGGTCGAGGCCGCCCAGCGCGCCGGGCACTTCGAGGAGGGCGTCTTCCGGTTCTGCTGGATCGTCGACTTCCCGATGTACGAGAAGGACGAGGACACCGGCGCGATCGACTTCTCGCACAACCCGTTCTCCATGCCGCAGGGCGGTCTGAAGGCCCTGGAGACCCAGGACCCGCTGGACATCCTGGGCTGGCAGTACGACATCGTCTGCAACGGTGTCGAGCTGTCCTCCGGTGCGATCCGGAACCACGAGCCGGAGATCATGCTCAAGGCGTTCGAGATCGCGGGCTACGACCGGGAGACCGTCGAGGAGAAGTTCGCGGGCATGCTGCGTGCCTTCCGCTTCGGCGCCCCGCCGCACGGTGGGATCGCCCCCGGCGTCGATCGCATCGTCATGCTGCTGGCCGACGAGCCCAACATCCGCGAGACCATCGCCTTCCCGCTCAACGGCAACGCCCAGGACCTGATGATGGGGGCGCCGACGGAGCTGGAGGAGGCGCGGCTCAAGGAGCTGCACCTGTCGGTGCGCAAGCCGCAGCCGAAGTAGGGCAAGCCTCTCAAGAGGCTTTTCCGCAGAGGGACTTGAAATCGCCCGTCGATTTCAGGTCCCGGCGCGACCCGTCAGCGACTTCGGTCGGTGTTGAGCCGGGCGGCCCGGCGGGTCAGGTGGTCGCGCTCGGCGAGGTTGGGTGCCTTGAGGGCCGCCTCGGCGTACAGCCGTGCCGCGGTCTCCAGGTCGCCGTCGCGTTCGTGGAGGTATGCCGCCACCGCGGCGTGGCGGGGCAGCGAGGTGTCCAGCTCGGCGAGTGCCGCCAGGCCGGCGCGCGGTCCGTCGGCCTCCCCGACGGCGACCGCGCGGTTGAGCCGGGCGACGGGGCTGTCGGTCAGGCGCGTGAGCTCGTCGTACCACTCGACGATCTGGACCCAGTCGGTCTCGCCGGCGGTGGGGGCGTCGGCGTGGAGCGCCGCGATGGCGGCCTGGGCCTGGAACTCGCCCAGCCGGTCGCGGGCGAGGGCCGCCTGGAGGACGCCGACGCCCTCGGCGATCAGGTGCGTGTCCCATCGGCCGCGATCCTGCTCGGCGAGCGGCACGAGGCTGCCGTCGGGCGCGGTCCGGGCGGCGCGCCGGGCATGGTGGAGCAGCATGAGGGCGAGCAGCCCGGCCACCTCGGGGTGGTCGATGCGGGCCGCGAGCTGCCGGGTGAGCCGGATGGCCTCGGCGGCGAGGTCGACATCGCCGGAGTAGCCCTCGTTGAAGACGAGGTAGAGAACGCGCAGCACGGTGGCGACGTCGCCGGGCCGGTCGAACCGCACGCCGGAGACGGTGCGCTTGGCCCGGCTGATGCGCTGCGCCATGGTCGCCTCGGGCACCAGGTAGGCCTCGGCGATCTGGCGGGTGGTCAGCCCGCCGACGGCGCGCAGCGTGAGCGCGACCGCCGATGCCGGGGTCAGCGACGGGTGGGCGCACAGGAAGTAGAGCTGGAGCGTGTCGTCCACCGCGGGCGCCGGCCCTGGCGCCGGCTCGTCCTCTACGCGGTCCTCACGCCGGCGGCGGGCGGCATCGGCCCGCGTCGCGTCGAGGAACTTGCGCCAGGCCACGGTGACCAGCCAGCCCTTGGCATCGCGCGGCGGGTCGGCCGCCCAGACCCGGAGCGCCTCGACCAGAGCGTCCTGCACGGCGTCCTCGGCCGCCGCGAAGTCGGCTCCGCGGCGGACGAGGACGGTGAGCACGCTCGGCGTGAGGCTCCTGAGCAGGAGCTCGTCCATCGGTGATGTCACTCCGTGATGGTGGGCGGCGCGGCCAGGAACGGGCGCACCTCCAGCCACTCGTGGATCGCCTTGCCGCCCGCTCCAGGGGCGGCCGACAGCTCCCCGGCCAGCTCGACGGCGCGTTCGTAGCTGTCGACGTCGATGATCATCCAGCCGGCGATCAGGTCCTTGGTCTCCGCGAACGGTCCGTCGGTGACCGGCGGGCGTCCCTCACCGTCGTAGCGGACCCACGCTCCCTCGGGGGCGAGCGCCTGACCGTCGACGAACTCGCCGGTCTTCTCCAGCCGGGCCGCGAAGTCGTTCATGTACTGCACATGAGCCGAGATCTCCTCCGGGCTCCACTGGTCCATCGGCACGTCGTTGACCGAAGCCGGAGCGCCGCGGTAGTGCTTCAGCAGCAGGTACTTGGCCATCGTGGTTCTCCTCGGTGCTGGTGCGACCCATTGTGGTCGCGTTCACCCCGGGGACGGAGCCGGACGCGGGTTCTCGACATCGCCCGGGAAACGTGTCGTTTCCCGGGCCCCTCCGCCGCGTCTACTCGGCGGACTCGCCGCCGAAGCGCTCCTTGTACGCCGTCAGGTCCTCGTCCGTGAGCTTGGCGAACAGAACCGGCGGGACCGTGAACGGGGTGCCGGCCGGGACCGCGGTCAGGGACTTCGCCTCCGCGGACGTCACCCACGTCGCCGTGTCGTCCGCGAGGGAGAACGCCTGGCGCATCGCCGCCGCCGTGGCCGGAATGAACGGCTCGGAGACCACCGCGTACAGGTGGATCAGGTTCATCGCCGTACGGAGCGTGAGGGCCGCGGCGTCCTTGTCCGTCTTGATCTCCAGCCAGGGAGCCTTCTCCTCCAGGTAGGAGTTGCCCGCCGACCACAGCGCGCGCAGCGCCGCGGCCGCCTTGCGGAACTGGAGCGCCTCCATGTGCTCCTCGTACTCGGCGAGCAGCCGCGCGATCTCCTCGCCCAGCCTCGCCTCCGCCTCGCCCGGAGCGCCGCCCGCCGGGACGTCGTCGCCGAAACGCTTGCGGGAGAAGGACAGGACGCGGTTGACGAAGTTGCCCAGGGTGTCGGCGAGATCCTTGTTCACCGTGGCCGTGAAGTGCTCCCAGGTGAAGGACGAGTCGTCCGACTCGGGCGCGTTGGCGATCAGGAAGTAGCGCCAGTAGTCCGCGGGGAGGATCTCCAGGGCCTGGTCGGTGAAGACGCCGCGCTTCTGGGAGGTCGAGAACTTACCGCCGTAGTACGTCAGCCAGTTGAACGCCTTGACGAAGTCGACCTTCTTCCACGGCTCGCGCACGCCCAGCTCGGTGGCCGGGAACATCACCGTGTGGAAGGGGACGTTGTCCTTCGCCATGAACTGCGTGTAGCGGACGGTGTCGTCCACCTCGTACCACCACGATTTCCAGTCGCGGTTCTCCGGGTCCTTGTCGGACCACTCCTTCGTCGAACCGAGGTACTCGATCGGGGCGTCGAACCAGACGTAGAAGACCTTGCCCTCCGCCGCCAGCTCCGGCCAGGTGTCCGCCGGGACCGGGACGCCCCAGTCCAGGTCACGGGTGATGGCACGGTCGTGCAGACCCTCGGTCAGCCACTTGCGGGCGATCGACGACGCCAGCTGCGGCCAGACCGCCTCGTGGCGGGCGACCCACTCCTCGACCTCGTTCTGGAGCTTCGACTGGAGCAGGAAGAGATGCTTGGTCTCGCGGACCTCCAGGTCGGTGGAGCCGGAGATCGCGGAGCGCGGGTTGATCAGGTCGGTGGGGTCGAGCACCCGGGTGCAGTTCTCGCACTGGTCGCCGCGGGCCTTGTCGTAGCCGCAGTGGGGGCAGGTGCCCTCGACATAGCGGTCCGGGAGGAAACGGCCGTCGGCCGGGCTGTAGACCTGGCGGATCGCGCGCTCCTCGATGAAGCCGTTCTCGTTCAGGCGGCGGGCGAAGTGCTGGGTGATCTCGACGTTCTGCGGGCTGGAGCTGCGGCCGAAGTAGTCGAAGGCGAGGGCGAAGCCGTCGTAGACCGCCTTCTGCGCGTCGTGCGCCTGCGCGCAGAACTCGTCGACCGGCAGGCCCTGCTCCTTCGCCGCCAGCTCGGCCGGGGTGCCGTGCTCGTCCGTCGCGCAGATGTACAGCACGTCGTGGCCGCGCTGGCGCAGGTAGCGGGAGTACACGTCCGCCGGGAGCATGGACCCCACCATGTTGCCCAGGTGCTTGATCCCGTTGATGTACGGAAGGGCGCTGGTGATGAGGTGTCGAGCCATCGGGGGCTGCTCCCAGGTCGGGTTGTTGTACGAACCTTGAAATCGTAGCCGACATGTGTATGCCGCCCGCTTCCCGTTTTACGGGGTGAGAAGCGGGCGGCAGCGGGGAGTGCGGGAGGGTTACGAGGGGTTATGGGCGCTTACGGCACTTGACGTGCGTACGGCACCTGTGGCGCTTACGGCACCTACGGGCGCCAGTTCGCCAGTACGCCCTCGTAGAGCTCCGCGTCCGTGAGCTCACGCGGGGTCGGGCCCGCGTGGAAGAAGGACGTGTTGTCGGTCTTCAGTTTGCGGAGGTAGTCGAACGCCTTGTTGTCGTGCGCGCCGAACGCGACGAAGGAGAAGAACACGGAGGGGTGGCTCTGCGCGGCGTCGGTGAGGGACTGGGTGGCGGGGGTCTTGGCGTCCGGGGCGCCGTCCGTCTGGAAGACCACCAGGGCGGGGGACGTGGGGTCGCCCGACTTCTCGCGGTGCGTGATCACTTCCTGTACGGCGGCGTGGTAGCTGGTACGGCCCATGCGGCCGAGGGAGGCGTGCAGGTCGTCGATCTTGTTCTCGTGGTCGGTGAGGGTCAGCTCGCCGGTGCCGTCGAGTTCCGTCGAGAAGAAGACGACGTGGACCTTGGACTCGGGGGCCAGGTGGGCGGCGAGAGCGAGGGTCTGCTCGCCGAGGGCCTGGGCGGAGCCGTCCTTGTAGTACGGGCGCATGGACGCGGAGCGGTCGAGGACGAGGTAGACGTCGGCTCGGGTGTGGGTGAGGTCGGCGTTCGCGAGGGCGGTTGCGGCGGCGTTGTAGGCGGTGGTGAGGCCCTGTGGGAGGGGGGTGACGTCGACGGCCTCGGCTCCGCCTTCGGCCCTGTTGTTCCCACCCGCACCACCCGTGCGGGTTTCGTTGTCGGCTGCGGGTGGCCCCTGTGGGGCGTCCTCGCCGTCGGCGGCGATCGGCTCGTCCGCCTCGGCGGCCTCGGGCTCGTCGGGCTCCTCGGGCTCGTCGGGCTCCTCGGGCTCCTCGGGCTCCTCGGACTCGTCGGTCGTCTCCGGCTCCGGTGCGGCCTGTGTGTCCTCGGCGGCGGCCACCGGCTCGGGCTCCGTGACCGGCTCCGGGGTCGGCTCCTCGGTCACCGGCTCAGGCTGCGGCTCGGCGGCCGCCTCCGGCTCGGGTTCGATGGCCGGCTCGGCCTCGGCCGCCGGCTCCGGTTCGATGACGGGCTCGCTGGAGGCTTCAGCTGTCGGCTCCGGCTCGGGCGCGGCCTCGGGCGTCGGCTCGGGCTCCGGTTCGGCGAGCGTCTCCACCTCCGGAGCGGCCTCCGTAACCGCCTCCGGCTCCGGTGCGGGCTCTGTAACCACCTCCGCCTCCGGCGCGGCCTCCGTCACTGCCTCCGGCTCCGGAACGGCCTCCGTCGGAGTCTCCGGGGTCGGCTCCTCAGCCGTGGTCACGGGCTCCTCGGCCACCGCAACCGGCTCCTCCGTGACCGTCGGCTCATCCGCCGTGGCCACCGGCTCCTCGGCGGTAGCCGTCGGCTCCTCCGCGACCGCCGACTCCCCCGCGGCCGTCGGCTCCTCTGCCGTAGCCGGCCGGTCCGGGATCGTTACGTTGTCGAAGGCCGCCGAGACCAGATCGTGTTCGTCGTCCTGTGCGGACGAGTGGGGCTCGGGGACGCGGGGGGAGGGGACCGTCGGCCGGGGCTCCTGCGAAGGAGTCCGTTCCGCACCCTCTGCCTCGGCGGCACGCGCCTTGCGTGACCTGCCGAACGCGTTCCGCAGGAGAGTGAGAATGCCCATGTGCGCAACCCTTCGATGAGTTGAAGCCCGTCAATCCCTGGCCAGGACGGACACGTAAGGTTAGCCGCCCCGATTGGTGATCTTCGGCAGGGGCAAGGGGAAGTGAGGGCCCGCTGTCAACACCCCTGAGGACCCCGGCAGTTCACCTTCGGTTCACCGCGCGGCAGCGCTCCCGCACAGACATGCCCCTACCGTCACGCTCACACCGTGGGCACGCAAGGGGAGAGCAAAGTGCGCAAGCTGCTGCCGCTGACAGTAACGTCGTCCAGTTCGCATCCGGGCGGCCGATCCGCCATGACCTGCCGCTTCCGCTGTGGGGACGCCTGCTTCCACGAGGTGCCCAACACCAGCGACAACGAGTACGCCGGCGACGTCATCGCCGGCGCGATCGGGCGCCGCTCGATGATGCGGGCCGCCGCCATCGTGACCGTGGCCGCCGCGGCCGGTTCGGCCACGGTCGTGGGCGCCCGTCCGGCGCAGGCCGCACAGGCCTCACAGGCCGCGACCGGAGAGACCGCCGCGAAGCCGGCGTTCGGGACGAAGGGGGCGCGTGGTCTGCGCTTCACCCCCGTCGCCCCGAACACCACCGACGCCGTCGTCGCTCCCGACGGCTACGGGCAGAACGTCGTCATCCGCTGGGGCGAGCCCATCCTGCGCGGCGCTCCCGCGTTCGACCCGGAGAACCAGACCGCCGCCGCCCAGGCCGGGCAGTTCGGCTACAACAACGACTTCCTCGCGCTGCTGCCGCTGCCCGGTGAGCGGCACCGACAGCTGCTCGTCGCCAACCACGAGTACACCGACGAGATCCTCATGTTCCGCGGGTACGACCCCGCCAACCCGACCCGGCAGCAGGTCGAGGTCGCCTGGGCCGCCCACGGGCTGGCCGCCGTCGTGGTCGAGGAGGACCGCAGGACCGGCAAGCTGACCCCCGTCTCCCGGCACCCACTCAACCGGCGCGTCACCGCCACCACCGAGTTCCGGCTCACCGGGCCCGCCGCCGGGTCCGACCTGCTGAAGACGTCCGTGGACCCGACCGGTACGAAGGTGCTCGGCACCCTCAACAACTGCTCCGGCGGGACCACGCCGTGGGGCACGACCCTGCACGGCGAGGAGAACTTCAACCAGTACTTCGCCAACGCGAGCCGCGCCACCGACAAGCGGTACGGCATCGGGACCACCGCCACCGAGCGCAAGTGGGAGCGCTTCGACAAGCGGTTCGACATCGCCCAGGAGCCGAACGAGGTGCACCGGTTCGGGTACGTGGTGGAGTTCGACCCGTACGACCCGACCTCCACGCCGCGCAAGCACACCGCCCTCGGCCGGTTCAAGCACGAGGCGGCGACCGTGCGGCTGACGGCGGACGGCCGTCCGGTCGTGTACTCCGGCGACGACGAGCGGTTCGACTACTTCTACAAGTTCGTCAGCAGCAAGCGGGTCAAGAAGGGCTCGTCCCGCGCCGTGCGTGAGCACAACCTGTCGCTGCTCGACGAAGGGACCCTGTACGTCGCCAAGCTCACCGGCGACTCCCCCGCCATCGAGATCGACGGCAGCGGCACGCTTCCGTCGGACGGCGAGTTCGATGGCAGCGGTCAGTGGATCCCGCTGGCGACCGCGACCGCCGACGGTGCCGTGTCGCATGTCGAGGGCATGACCGCGGACGAGGTGTTCGTCTTCACGCGGCTCGCCGGGGACAAGGTGGGCGCCACGAAGATGGACCGGCCCGAGGACATCCAGCCCTCCCCGGTCAGCGGTCGGGTGTACGTCGTCCTCACCAACAACTCCAACCGCGGCAAGACGGGCTCCGCCGCCGCCGACGAGGCCAACCCGCGCAACAGCAACAAGCACGGGCACATCCTGGAGCTGACCGAGCGCTGGAACCGGCCGGAGAGCACGCGGTTCGCCTGGTCGCTCTTCCTGGTCGCCGGTGACCCGGACGACCCGGCGACGTACTTCGCCGGCTTCCCGAAGGACGACGTCAGCCCGATCTCCTGCCCGGACAACGTGGCGTTCGACCCGTACGGAAACCTGTGGATCTCCACGGACGGCAATCAGCTCGGGTCGCACGACGGGCTGTTCGGTGTCGCGACGCGTGGGGAGCGGCGGGGTGAGCTGAAGCAGTTCCTGACGGTGCCGACGGGGGCGGAGACCTGTGGGCCGATCATTCAGGATCGGCGTGTGCTGGTGGCTGTGCAGCACCCGGGTGAGATCGACGGGGCGTCCGTGGAGAAGCCGGCGAGTGTCTGGCCCGACGGGCCCGGGAAGATCGTGCGGCCTGCGGTGGTGGCCGTGTGGCGCAAGGACGGGTGCGACATCGGCATGTAGCCGGCCGGTGCTGGTGGGGACGGGTGGGTCGTGCGCCCGGCGCTGCCGGGGTGCCGCTGCGCCCACCCTCCCCCATCGCCCCAGCGGCACGACTGCCCGCAGCCGAGCCGACAGCGGGCTGCCGCTGCGACCGCCTCCCCCTACGTGTGCGGGGACGCTATTGCTCTCGCCGTCGCCACCTCCTGTCTCACCGGTTCCAGGACGCTGCCCGACGGGCCCGTGAGGTCTGTGCGGACCGATTGCAGGGTTTCTGCCTCGCGTACGCCTTCCGCCAGTTCGCGTAGTTGCAGGGTGATCTGGCCCACCTCGGCCGGGGACGGCGGCGGGGCGCCGTGTTTGACGCGGACCCTCGCCGCCGTCGTCGCGTCGACGATGCGTTCCACGGCGACGACCAGCGGCCACCAGGCCGCGGCCCGGCGACCCGTGGGCGGGGGCTCCGTGAGGGCGCGCTGGAACTCCGTGCGGATGACGGACAGGTCGCGGTAGAGGCGGCGCCGCATCCGCGCCCGGGCGGCCGGTGCGCCCGGCTCCGCTCCCGGCGCGCCGAAGGCGGCTTCCACATAGCGCGCGGTGTCGGCGACGGCGTCGGCGAGGCGGTCGCCGACCCGGGTGTGCCAGCTCTCCGGCCAGAGCAGATAGCCCGCCACGAGGGCGATCGTGCAGCCCATCAGGGAGTCCACCAGACGGGGCAGCAGCAGGGCGGTGCCCTGGCGGTTCAGTACGTCCGACAGCAGAAGGATCACCGGGGTGATGGCCGCGGTCTGGTAGCCGTATCCGCGGGGTGTGAGCAGCGGGATCAGCGGCGCGAGCAGCAGCATCACCGGGACGTCCCACCAGCCGCGCGGCACCTCCGCGAGGACCGCCGCCGCGACGACGAGGCCGGCGACCGTGCCGAGGGCGCGCAGCAGCGCCCGGGAGAAGACGGAGCCGAAGTCGGGCTTCATGACGAAGGTGACGGTCAGCGCCACCCAGTACGAGCGCGGCACCGGGATGATCGACACGAGTACCTGGGCAAGGCCGATGCACAGGGCCAGGCGCAGCCCGTAGCGCCAGGAGGCGGCGGAGAGGGCGACGTTCCGGGCGGCCCGGGCGGCGCGGACGCCGAGGGCGGCAGGGCGGCCGAGGCGGTCGTCGATGCCGCGCGGGTCCACGTCCGGGGCGGTGACGACATCGGCGGCGTGGCGCAGGGCGTGGTCGACGGCGCGGGCGGTCTCCGTGGTCGGGAGGGGGAGCCGCAGGCCCAGGGGACCCGTGCGGCCGGTCTCGACCGCACGGGCGAGGTGCCGTGCCGCCTCCGGGACCTCGGGCGGGAGGCGGCCGCCGGAGAGGTGGGCGGCGGGGGCGGCCTCCATGACCGGGGTGATCGCGTTCAACTGGGCGAGCAGCCGGGTCGGTTCGGGGCTGCGCCCGTGCTGGCGGGCGCGGTGCCCGAGGACGAGGTCGTACGACTGGTTGAGGGACTGGGTGACGGCATGGCGGACGTCCTCGTACTCCCCGACCCGCGGGCTGCCGCAGGCGGCGAGCAGGCCGGCCACCGTCCGGTAGGTGTCCGCGACCGCCGCCCGCTCCGGCACTCCCGACCGCAGCGGCCAGGCGAGCAGCGCGAGGGCCAGGACGAGCAGCCCGCCGCCGGTCATCAGCAGGGGCGCCGCCCACCACTCGCCGGGCATGGCCAGGCCCGCGCCGACCACCGAGTTCAGCAACAGCAGCAGTCCCGACACGGAGGCGACCGCGCCGATCGTCGAGATCATCCCGGAGACCAGCGCGACGCCGGTGACGGTGGCGACCGCGAGCCAGCCGTGGCCGTGGACGAGGGTGCCGAGGGTGATCCCGACGGCGCCGAAGAGCTGGGGGACCGCGATGTTGAGCAGCCGCATGCGGTAGGCGTCGGCGGTGTCGCCGATGACGCCGGAGAGGGCGCCCATGGCGGCGAGGGCGCCGTAGGCGGGTTCGCCGGCCGCGAGCCCGGCCGCCAGCGGGAGGGCCATCGCCACGGCGGCACGGACGAGGGCGGCCCGGTTGACGGGGGCATGCTGTGGTCGGAGGTTCCGCACCAGCCAGTCGGGAGGGGTGAGGCCGATGGGGAACTCTCGCGACATGGGGTCATTATGAGCACCGCGGTCCGGGGGGATCCCAGGTCATCCGCGCCCGTGCAGGGTGAGATCCACGACCAGCGCGCGGTGGTCGGAGCCGGAGATGCCGAGGAAGCGGGCGTCGCGTGCGGAGAACTCCGGGGAGACGAGGACGTGGTCGATCTGGACGCCGAGCGGAGCGGTCCGGGAAGGCCAGCTGGGCGTGCGGTCGGAGCCGGTGAGGCGGGCGGCGTCGCGCAGGCCGGTGTCGAGGATGTGGCGGAAGGCCGCGTGGTCCTGGGAGGCGTTGAAGTCCCCGGCCAGGACGGTGGGGGTGTCCGAGCTGTCGGCGGCGAAGTCGCGCAGTGCGCCGAGTTCGCTGCGCCACAGGCCGATCTGGCGGGGCAACGGCGGCATGGGGTGCGCGAGTTGCAGCCGTACGGTGTGCCCGTCCACGTCGGCGACGGCGCCGGGCATGCCCATGGTGCCGGGCACGCCGGCGGTGCCCTTGAGCGGGAAGCGGCTGAGGATGACGGAGCCCTCGGAGCCGCCGCCCTCGACGGCCCGCCGGTGGGGGTAGTCCTTGGTGAGGGCCTGCTTCAGCTGCGCGTCGCACTCGTAGTCGCACTCCTCCACGAAGACGACGTCCGGTTTCTCCCGGCGGACGGCGTCGACGAGCGCGGAGGTGCCCTGCCCGAACTTGACGTTGGACGTCAGCACCCGCATCTCGGCGACGGCGGGCCCCGCGGGCTCGCCGCTCTTGCCGTACGGCTCGATGAACCACGCCAGCAGTGCGAGCAGGACGACGCCCCACACCAGACCGGTCCACCAGCGGGCGAGCAGCGAGAACAGCAGCCCGAACCCGGCGGGCACGAGCAGCCACGGCAGAAAGGCGAGCAACTGGGGGACGGGGGTGACCCCGTCGATGTCGGCGACCCGGCATCCGACGACCACGCTCACCCCGGCGAACAGCAGCCCCGCGCACCAGGCCGCGAGCCGGCGTCCGGCCCGTCGTCCCGGCTCGTCCTGGCGAGCCGTCCACCGGGCGGTCGCAGTGTCCACGTCCTGGCCCTCCGCTCACGGTGCGATGACCGAATTCTCCCTCAAAGACGGGGCGGCGGGGCGGATGGTTGCCGGGACAGGGCCGCCGACGGGGCCGCGGTGACAGGGCGTGACCGCCGGCGTCGTACGAGATGTCCGTACCGGTCGGTGAGCCGGGCGAGCAGGGCCACCGTCAGGCCCAGGGCGACCAGCAGCCAGGAGACGGTGCGCAACGTGGCGGTGAGGGCGTCGTAGACCGCGCCCACGGCGGGACGGCGGGTCTCGTCGGGCAGGTCGGCGAGGGTGAGACGGCGGCCGACTGCGACGGCGAGGGCGAGCAGGGCGCCGCCCAGGGCCGTGCCGAGCGCGGTCGCCGTGACGGCGCGGCGGCGGCAGGTCGCGACGGCGATCCCGGCGGTGGCGAGCACGGCGGTGGCGAGCGGGAGCCAGAGTCCGGCGACGTCGAGCACGTGGTATCCCTTCCGGAGCCGGGCCAGGTCCTGGGCCGGGAGCACGGCGACCTCGATGTGCTCGACGGGGATGCGGCCTGCCAACGGCATGTGGTCGTGGGTGAGTTGGGCCTTGACCTGGGCGGTCACGGGGGCCAGGTCGACGGTCACCTCGCGGCGGTGGCCGTCGTCGCGCAGCGCGCGCAGTACGGCGCCGTGGACGGCCCGGTTTCCCTCGTCCCACGCCGTGCGGAAGGCCTCGGTCCGGGTGAACGACCGCACCGCGTCCCGTACGAAGGGGCGCACGGTGCCCGGCAGCGGCCGTACGTCCGTCCTGTCGTCCACCTCGTGCAGGAGCCCGGCGCCGACGGTGTCCACGACGGCGTCCCGCACGCCGGGGTCGGCGGACAGCGGCGCCATCGTGGCGACGTACCGGCCCGTGTCGGCGAGCCCGTACACCGCCCAGCCCGCCAGGGCGCCGAACGGCACGAGGAGGCAGGCCAGGGCGATCAGTGCGGCCGACAGGGCGCTCCGGAGACGGGGAGGCACCCTTTCAGGCAACGGTCCGGGCGCGGGGCGGGCGAGCCGGGCGCCTGCATTCGGGCGCATGGGTCAAGCCGAACGGGCGGGCCCGGGCGCGGACCCTTGGCATGACCGGGGACTCCGCTCTCCGGTGGAGGGTTCACCCGAACGGGTGTTTCCTGGTTCTGGGGAGAGGAGGCCGATCATGCGCACCACTCCGGCTCTGCGGATCCTGGCCGCGGCCCTGCTGACCGGCGGTACGTTCCTCACCGCGGCGGTGGGCACCACGGCGGCGGCCGCGACCCCGCCGGCCTACGCCGACGGACACGGCAGCGGTGGATCCGGCCGTCCGATCCCGGGCATCGTCGTCTCCGGCAGCGCGCTCAACGTGAGGGCCGCGCCCACCACCCATTCGTCCGCCGTCGACCGGCTCCCGCCCGGCACCAAGATCCGTATCGAGTGCATGGTCCGCGGGCAGAGCGTCAACGGCAACCCGGACTGGTTCTGGCTCCCCGACTTCCAGGGCTGGGTGAGCGCCGCGTTCGTCGACACCGGCGGCCACTGGGTGCCGACCTGCGCGGACCCCTGTCCGCGATGGAAGAGCGGCCACTGGGACAACGCCGACTGGAACGACCCGGCGTGGAAGGAGACCTGGGCCGTCTCGGTCACCGTCTCCTTCAGCGTCTCGGGCTCGTGGGGCTGAGAGGCGTCCGGATCCTCGTCGGGTGACCGGTATTGGCTCCCGGTCGTCCGGTGAGTGGAGGGATGAGGGAAGTATGGGCCCCGGCGCTCGTGCCGGGGCCCATACGCTGCCGCTGCGAACCCCCTGAGTCAGCGGATGCGGTTTCCCACCGCGTCCTCGCGCGTGTAGTAGCGGTAGAAGAACACGACGAAGATGGCTGCCGCGACCACCAGTCCGAGCACCGCGGAACTGAAGACGCTCTCGCCGGTCTGGCTGTACAGGAAACCGATGCAGGCCCCGGCGAAGCCGGACTTCACGATGGCGTGCAGTTCGCGCTTGAGCAGCGGGGCCCAGGTCGCCACGGCGAGGCAGAGCACGATGAACACGATCGTGGTGACGAAGCCGAACAGGAGGTTCCAGCCGGTGATGGGCCCGCCGTCGCGCCGGTTGGCCGCGCACCAGTAGCCGTAGACGAGCCCGAGCGCGACGGGTATGCCGATCCTTGCGATCTGGTGGGCCCGCTGGTCGAAGACGTCGGGCGTGCGGGCCGGGATCATTCGGCGGGTCACGGGTGCAGCATGAGCCATGAGAGCGCTCCTCTCTCTCCTCGCCCCCGCCTACCAGAGCACACCTGCGAACAGGCCGTGGCAAGTCGACGGAACACACCGTTTCCGCCGTCGGCGCACTCGGCGCGATCGGGTTTCCGCCCGGTTCCGCCCGGGTGCGGGCCGTGACCCCCCGTGGTTCGCTGACCTCGTGGAACTGCTGTCGCCGGGCGGGGACGAGGACGCCCTGCTGCGGCGCCGGCGGATGCTGCGGATCCGTGGCCGGAGCGTCGCCTGGGTGCCGCCGCTGGTGCTGCTCGGCGCCATCGCACTGCTGGACGTCTACACTGGCGCCGACTTCCGGATCATCTCCTGGATGGTGCTGGTGCCCGGCATCGCCGCCGCGATCTGCGGGGTGCGGGGCACGGCCGCGTTCGCCGTGCTCGCGCTGGTCACCTATGCCCTCGCCGACACCGCCTGGCCGGAGGAGTACCAGACGGGGCTGCCCGACTTCGTCCTGCTCGCCGTCGGCGGCGTCCTGGCCGTCCTCGCGTGCGCGGTCCGGGTGCGGGACGAACGCCGGCTGCTGCACATCCAGGACGTCGCCGAGACCACCCGCCGTACCGTGCTGCGCCCCCTTCCGTCCGGCTGGGGCGGTCTCGACCACGCGGCCGTCTACCTCGCCGCCGACAGCGAGGCCCGCGTCGGCGGCGACTTCTACGACATCCAGCCCGGCCCGCACGGCACCCGCGTCCTCCTCGGCGACGTCCAGGGCAAGGGGCTGGGCGCGGTCGAGGCGGCCGCCGCGCTGCTGGGCACCTTCCGCGAGGCCGCCTACCACGAGGCGGACCTGTCGGCCGTCGCCCGGCGCCTGGAGACCCGGATGCTGCGCCACCGCGTCCACACGGTCTCGCTCGGCCATGCCGACGGCGACCGTTTTGCCACCGCGGTGCTGCTCGGCTTCCCGGAGCCGGGCGGTCTGGAACTCGTCGCCTTCGGCCATGAGCCCCCGCTGCTGGTCGGCCCCGACGGTGTACGCGCCCTGCCGCCGGGCGACGGCCTTCCGCTGGGCCTCGGCGAACTCGCCGCCGACGGGCCTCCCCCCGTGCGCCGGATGCCTCTCGCCCCGGGCACGACCCTCCTCCTGACCACCGACGGTGTGTCCGAAGCCCGCGACGGCGACGGCGAGTTCTACCCGCTCGCCGACGAGGTGGCCCGCGCCGTCGCCGCCGACCCGGGTGTCGCCGACCCCGGCAGCCTGGTCGCCTTCGTACGGGACGGCACGCTCCGCCACTGCGGCGGACATCTGGCCGACGACACCACGATCTTCGCCGTACGGCAGACCGCCACCGGTGACACGGTGCCCGGACGTTTGCGGCCATGACACCCCCCTTTGCAGCCGCACCGGTTACGGTGCTGCCATACGTGATCGACGGGGGATGGGGAGGGACCGATGCCCGGAACCGTGCTGCTGCTCGCCGCCTCACCGGCCGGCAAGGGGTGCCTGGTGGACGCGGCGTCCGTGCTTCCCGTCCTCGCGGCGGTTCCGCCCGCCGTGCTGTCCGGCACCGACACCGCGAACGTCGTCGAACTCGCCGACCCGCTGGAGCCGCAGGCCGTGCTGACCCGGCTGCGTGCCGCCGCGGCGGCCCCCGGGCCGCTCACCGTCTTCGTCACCGGCCAGCTCCAGCTCGACCGCCGCCAGCATCTGCCCCATCTGGCGCTGGCCCGCACGACACCCGCCTCGCTCCGCTACACCGCCCTGCCCTGGCACTGGATCCGGGAGGAACTGCGGCTGCGCGCCCCGGGCACCACGACCCTGCTCCTCGACCTGCACGCCGACCCGGAGACCTGGGAGCGGCTGCGCACCCAGCCCCTCGACTCGGGCCGCAACAACGCGGTGTACGGGCGGATCGCACCGCCGCCGGGACGCCGTACGGTGGCCGTGCCGGCGTACATGAAGGCGGTCGCGACGATTCTGCGCAGTGGACGGCGTCCGCCGGTGGAGCAGTTGCATCAGCAGGCGTTGGCCCGGCTGGGCAGCGAGGCGTATGCGGACATCGTTTTCTCGGCGCCGGGGGTTGGGGTGAATGTACGTGGGGGGCCCGTGGATGCCGGCCGGCGCCCGGACGGTGATCCGCACGCTGTCATCTCCGCCCTGGTCGCCGTCGGCCGGCACTCCGAGGCCGACGCGCTCGCCGCAACGCACGAACAGGCCGCCGCCCACGCCCACGGGGCCGGTTCCGAAGCGGCACTGCACTGGACCGAAGTCCGTGCGGATCTCGCGATGTTCGCCGGGGACCCGGTCCGCAGCTGCCGTACCTGGCTGGCGGTGGCCGCCGCGCGGCTGTCCGCGGGGCAGGCGCCGGACGCGCCCGGCGTGGAGACGGCTGTGGACCGGGCTCACCACCAGTGGGGCCGGATCGCCGATCCGGCGCAGGCACGTGAACTGGGGGCTGCGCTGGCCGAGTTGCGTGCCCGGGTGCCAGGGCGCCGGCAGGGCGCCCTGGACCATGTGCACCGGCAGCTGCGTCAGCTCCAGACACAGAGCTGACGCAGGCCGGCCGTCAGTTGGTGAAGTAGAAGTACTTCCAGGCCCCGTGCGTCGTGGAGTTCACGTTGTCGCCCGAAGTGGAGTCGATGTACGAGGAGCGGACGCGGAAGCGCCAGCCGGTGTCGTGGGTGCCGGTGAGCTCCACCTTGGACACGCCCGCGGAGCTCAGCGGGAAGTACTTGGAGCCGCCGTCGTACCAGGTGCCCTGGTAGTAGACCTGGAACTGCAGCCGCTGCTCACGGTGCGGGTAGGCCGTCATCGTGGTGGTGAACAGCGGGTTCCTGGACTTGTGGAAGTAGTAGTAGGTGTGGCCCCACGTGTTCCGGGTCGTGTAGTGGCGGCCGACCGCCGTGGAGACCTTCACGCGGGTGCCGACCGTGCTGGACACCGACCGCGGCCGGTAGCGGGCGTCGCCCGCGAACTTCGCGGTGACCTTGGTGTCCCGCCGCAGGTCGAGGGTGACGGACAGGTTGCCGTTCGAGTTGACCCGGCCGGACTTCACCAGCTTCTTCGGCTTGTCCGGGCCGAACGGGTCCGCCCAGATCTCGACCGTGCGGTTCTTGTACGTCGTCCCGAGGTGGGCGGTGAACCTCGCGTCCGCGCCGTACGCGTACTTCTTGCCGTTGTTGTTGAGCGTGAGCGCGGGCTTGGCACGCGAGACGGCGACGGTGTCCGCGGCGGATGCGGGGGTGTGCGTGGCGTCACCGGCGTACGTCACCTTGTACTTGACCTTGCCGCCGGCCGGGGGCTTGTCGGTGAAGGAGAACTTGCCGCCCGAACCGAGGGACTTGGTGCCCAGGGACTTGCCGTCCGGTGACTCCAGGTCGAAGCGGGTGACGTCCAGGGGCGTCCCGGCGGGCAGCGGAAGCGTCGCGGTGAGCGTGCCCTTGACGGTGAGCGTCCTGGCGCGGGCGGCGCTGGCGGGCGCGTCGACCGTGAGGACCGGCTTGGACCTGGGGGCGTCGGTGAGGACGCGGAGGGTGTACTCGCTCTCGTGGTTGTGGGTCACCGCGAACAGACGGCCCGCCGTCTCGCCGGGCTCCCAGGCCAGGTTGGCGTCGCCCAGCTCGTCGTAGCCGCTGATGGTGTCCGTGTCGGGCCAGGTGTAGGTGCGGACCGCGGTCGTGGTGCCCGGGTTGAAGATGAACAGCGACGGGTCGTACGGGGCGTCCGTGCCGGCGGCGAGCGTGCCGTCCGCGGCGATCGCGACCGAGCTCGGGTGGTGCTGGGTGGTGTAGGTGCTCACCTGGGTGAGGTCCGAGGTCTGCCACACGCGGTGTTGGTTGCCCGGGTTGGCCGTGATGAGCCGGCTGCCGTCCGGGGTGAACGCGAGGTCGGAGGTCGAGCCGAGGTCGGAGCCCGAGCCGCCGGCGCGCGCGGTGCGGGTCGCGGTGCCGCTCGTGACGTCGTACACCCCGAGCCAGGAGCCGTAGTACTCCGGTGCCGCGGCGGCCAGGGTGTTCGGGGCGCCGGGCGTCGAGGCGAGCAGCGGGGCGCCCGGGTAGGTGGTGTCCGGGTCCTGGTCCAGCGCCACCACCGGTTCGGTGCCCGACACGTCCAGGGAGCCGATGTAGCCGTGCTCCTTGGTGCCGTAGCCGAACCACAGCTTGCCGCCCGCCAGGGCGAGATGGGCCGGGTCGGTGCCCTCGCCCGTGGCGTAGCGCTCGGTCTCCTGGACCAAGGCCGTGTCGACGGCCACGATCGCGTCGGCGCCCGGCGAGGCCGCGTAGACCGTGCCCGAGTCGGCGGACAGCTGAAGGCCGTCGACGCCCGGGAGCGAGGTCACCGAGCCGACGACGGTTCCGCGGTAGTCCGTGGCGACGATCTTGCCCTGGTACGGGTCGCTGATGAAGATCCGCTGGTGTGCCCCGTCCACCACGACATCGCCCGCCGACTTGATCGGCAGGAGCTTGGCGGAGTCCGCGGACGCCGGTGCGGCGAGCAGGACCACCGAGCTGAAGAGGACGGCCAGAGATGTGGCCGCCGTGAGAGTGCGTCTGCGCACGCTGATTCGAACCCCCCGGATCGAAAAGCAAGTTGGCGCCACCGGGCGGCCGTCGTGTGGAACCCGTGAGCCGCGCGTGGCGAGTGAGTGAAGACTAAGTCATGTCACCGACAACACCGTCAGGGCCCCCGACACCAGCGTCCGTACGCCCGGTGCCACGGTCGACAGATCCGGGGCGAAACGGGGACTGTGGTTGCCGGGCACGGCCGCCAGCTTCTGCGGCAGCTCGTCGCCGGGCGCCGCGTCCCACACGCCGTGCGGAGTGGTCGTCACGAACCAGTAGGCGTACGGCAGTCCGTCCGGGGCCAGATGCGGGAAGTCCTCGCTGGCCATCGCCGGGCCCGGGTCGAGGACGCTCGCCGCGCCGAAGACCTCGCCGTGCACGGCGGCCACCCGCCGGTCGGTCTCCGCGTCGTTGACGGTGAGCGGGAAGGACTCGCCGACGACGACCTCGGGCTCGCGCGGGCAGCCGGCCGCCGCGCACTCCCCGGCCGCGATGCGCCCCACCGCCGCGATCATCCGCTCCCGGACCGGCTCCGACTGGGTGCGGAGGTTGAGGGAGATCCGGGCCTCGGCGGGGATGATGTTGGCCCGGGTGCCCGCCTCGATCCGCCCGACGGTCAGCACGGCCGCCTCGCGCCCGGCGACCTCGCGCGAGACGACGGTCTGCAGCCGGGTCACCAGGAACGCCGCCGTCACCACCGGGTCGACGGCCGACTCCGGCCGTGAGCCGTGCCCGCCCACACCGTGCACCACGATGTCGATGTCCGTGGAGGCGGAGAGGATCAGGCCCGGGGTGTGGCCGTACAGCCCGGCGGGCCCCGGGACCGCGTGCTGGGCGAGCAGCACGTCCGGGCGCGGGAAACGTTCGTACAGGCCGTCGGCCACCATGCGGGCGGCGCCCATCCCCGTCTCCTCGGCGGGCTGCCCCACCACCAGCAGCGTCCCCGACCAGGCGTCCCGCCCGGCGGCCAGGGCGTCCGCCGCGCCCGCCAGCCAGGTCACATGCAGATCGTGCCCGCAGGCGTGCATCAGCCCCGGTGTCCCGGAGGCGTACGGCAGCCCGGTCTCCTCCTGCACCGGCAGCGCGTCCATGTCGGCGCGCAGCAGCACGACCGGTCCGTCGCCGTTGCGCAGCAGCCCGGCGACACCGGTGCCGCCGATGCCGTCCACGGTCTCGTAACCGGCCTTGCGCAGCCGGTCGCCGAGCTTTCCGGCCGTGCGGTGCTCGCGCAGCGACAGTTCGGGGTGGCGGTGCAGGTCCCGGTAGAAGTCCTCCAGGTCGGGGACCGGGAGACCGGCGGTGAGGTCCAGCGCGGCGCGGGCGGCGGGAGAGGTCACGCAGGCAGCGTACGCACAGCTGCGGCCGAGGGAGGGGGATTCACCAGCCGTGGCCGTCCGGCAGTACGGGGGACTCGACCTGCTCCCCCTGGAGGGGCGGTCCCTCCGCGGCCTTCGCCGGGCCCGAGTTGGATGCCAGGATCAGGGCCGCGACGGCGACGACCGCGGCGGCGAAGCCTCTGGTGTAACGCCCGATGGTGCTGGTGCGTTCGAGCACGGCAACCTCGCAGTAACGGCAGCAACAACAGCAAGGGTGTGTTAAGCACGTTTAATACGCCGTTTAACCTAGGGGCAGCCGAACCCGAACGGCAAGACCCACAGGGGGAGTTGGCCCATGTCCGACCGTGACGACCCGGTGACGATCGGGCACCGGGTGCAGCAGCTGCGGGTCGCACGGGGACTGACACAGAAGCAGCTGGCCGAACCCGCCTACACGCCCGCCTACGTCTCCACGCTGGAGTCCGGCCGGGTGCGGCCCTCCGACGACGCGCTGCGGCACCTCGCCGAGCGGCTGGGGGTGGCCTTCGAGGAGCTGACGACCGGGCGGCCCGCCCACCTCGTCACCGGTCTGCGGCTGCGGCTGACCGAGGCCCAGCGGACCCACGCCACCGGCGAGGCCGAGGAGGCGGCACAGCAGTACACCGCGCTGCTCGCCGAGGCGGAGGCGCACGACCTCGTCGAGGTGCAGGCCACCGCGCTGCTCGGGCTCGGCGAGTGCGGACTGGACACGGGCGAGCTCACGGCGGCACGGCGGTACTTCGAGCGGGCCGAGCGGGCGCTCGCCGAGGCGCCGCTGCCGGCCCGTGTCCCGGCCCTGCGCGGACGCGCCGTCTCCCACTACCTGGCCGGCGAACTCCGGTACGCCGTCTATCTGCTGGAGTCCACCCTGGACGAGCTGAACCGCGGCGGCCTGCACGACCCGGACGCGCTGCTTCTGCTCTACACCGGCGTCATCGGGCCGTACATGGACATGGGCGCGCACGCCCGGGCGGCGCAGGCCGCCGAGTTCGCCCTCGCGCTCGCTCCGCAGTCCGGTGACCCGGCGCTGGTCGCCCGTATGCACCGGTCCGTCGCCCGGACGCTGATCGCCGAGGGCCGCGTCGCCGAGGCCGACGCCTCGCTCGCCAAGGCCGCCGAGCTCTACCGCCAGCTCCAGCTCCGTACCGAGCTCGCCAACTGTCACTGGATGCGCGGGTACGTGTCTGCGCAGAACGGCGAACTTGAGCGTGCCGAAGGCGAGTTGAGGAAGGCGCTCACCATGCTCACCGCCCGGCGGGCCGCCCTGTACTCCAGTCAGGTCGCCGTCGAGCTGGCCGACGTACTGCACCGGCTGGGCAGATCCGAGGAGGCCGCCGGGCTGCTGCGCCAGGTGCTCAGCGACCTCAGTCCCGAGCGCGGCGCCCTGCACTCCGCCGCCGCGCACCGGCTCCTCGGCATCATCGCCGAGGACGCCCGGGACACCGAGGCCGCCGAGGAGCACTACGTACGCGCGCTGAGTCTGCTGGAGCGCGCCGGAGCCGCCGGTGATCTGGCCGATCTGTGCCGGATGCTGGGGGATCTGCTGCGGCGCACCGGCCGGGTGGAGGCGGCGCTGGACGCGTACCGGACGGGGCTCGGACACCGCACGGCACCCGGCACGACCACCCTCGGGCCCGCACCCGCGCAGCCTCCTGTGTGAGGCGTCCCGACGGCGCGTCCGTAAGGCGTCCGGACGCCGCGGGCGCCGTCGCCCCTATGCTCTTGGGCCATGGACATACTGGCGGCCTTCGTGGGTCTCGCGGTGCTCGTGGGCATCGTCGGCCTCGACAGCAGGATCTCCCGCGTCAAGCGGCAGGCGGATCGCGTCGAACGCAAACTCGACCTGGTCCTCGACCACTTGGGACTGAGCCTGCAGTACCCGAGGATGGACGAGGTGGCCGCGCTGGCACGGGACGGCAGGACGATCGAGGCGGTCAAGATGTACCGGGAGGTCACCGGGGCGGGCCTGAAGGAGGCCAAGGAGGCCGTCGACAAGCTGGGCTGACGGCCGCCCGGCGGCTCAGACCTGGACCCTCCCCTGCTTGCGGACCTCCTCCAGGCGCCTGGCCCCGAGGTGTGCGGCCAGCTGCGTCACGTCCGACGCGACATGGCCGAGGCCGCCGTTGGTGAGGGCGATCGCGTCGTCGCCGACGCGGACGGCGGCGACATCCACCGTGAGCTCCGTGAGCTCGCCGTCCTCGGTCTCTCCGGTCAGGGTGATCCGCAGGCCCTGTCGCGCGTCGCCCACCGCCGGCAGCGTCGCCTCGGCGACCTCGACGGACTGCACATAGCCCCCGGTGGCCATGGCCGTGAACTGCCCGCACTTCTCGGGCAGTGTCTTCAGCCAGGCCAGCGTGCGGTCCACGGCCGGACCGGCGGTGAGGATCTGGTAGCGCAGCTGGGCCCCGTCCAGTCCGTCGTCGAGGCCGGTCGCCGCGCGGGTCCGGGCGCCCGCGCCGAACAGCTCCTCGGTGTACACCGCGTCGAGCAGCCCCTGGCAGCCGGGGTTGTCCGACGCCGCCTTGAGCAGGCCGTCCCGCCAGGTCGCGGCACCCTGCGTCGGTACCCACGGGTCCCCCAGATCGGCCGGGGTGATGAGCGCGGCCTGCGCCTGCGCCTCGGTGAGCTTCGGGGCGCCGGCCGGGGAGGCGGCGGGGTCGGACGGCCCGCCCGTCGGGGAGTCGGCCGTCGGGCGCTCGGCGAAGGCGCCCAGGGAACAGCCGGAGGCGGCGGCCAGCAGCGCGGTGAGGGAGAGCACCGAGACGAGGACGGTGCGGGTCGGGGACGGGGTCAAGGTGGCCTCCGTGGAGAGAGACTGCTCAAGATCGAGTACGTGCTCCAACGGCACCACCGGGCGGGGCCGGCCACCAGCGAGACGGGCCGTCCGGGTTACCGGCACCTCCGCGGACGACGGGAGATCCGGTCGCGGGCCCGTCCGTGCCGTTGTCACGGGCGGAGCGTTCCCGGCCTGGCTCGCGCCCGTGCAGCCGGTCCTGCTGCCCGTGTCGGAGGAGCAACGGGAGCGGGCGGAGGCGCTGGTGCGGCAGGCGGCTGCGCCCGCCGCCTCCGGCCCCTCGGCCTGCACCGTGCCGCGGACGCTCGCCGGCGCGTGCGGGCGCATCCGGGCACGGGCTGCGGGCCGAGCTCGCCAGGCCGGGGCGCGGCAGCCTCGGTGCCCGGGTCTGGGCGGGGGGCTTGGTGCCGTTCCGCGCGGTCATCGGTGATCCGTGATCGGTATCGGTGAGCGGGAGCACGGTGAGCCTGACCGCCGTGGACCCTCTGCGGCGTATCTCGGCCTCTGTCCAGGCGCGCGGCGCCGGACTCCGGCCGGATGCGTAAGGTCGCTTGCACAGCGCGTCGTCCGCGTCGCGCGGCGCCCGTGCAGCGCCCAGCGAGAGGAGTCCGCCGTGACCGGTCGGCCCATCCCGGTGATCATCGACTGCGACACCGGCGTCGACGACGCCCTGGCCCTGCTGTTCGCCGTCCGCCACCCGGCGCTCGACCTGCGCGCGGTCACCTGCGCGGCGGGCAACACCGATGTGGACGGGGTCGTCCGCAACACCCTGACCGTGCTGGAGCAGGCCGGTGCCCCGCCCGTCCCGGTCGCCCGGGGTGCCGAGCGCCCGCTGGTCGAGCCCGCGCGCGCGCCCCGGCATGTGCACGGAGAGGACGGCATGGGCGACCTCGGCCTGCCCGCGCCCGCCCGCACCCCGGCCGACGTGGACGCGGTGACGCTGCTGCGGCGCGAGATCCTCGCCTCCCCGCGTCCGGTCACGCTGATTCCCACGGCTCCGCCGACGAACATCGCGCTGCTGCTCAGGACTCACCCGGAGGTGGTGCGGAACATCGAGCGGATCGTGTTCATGGGCGGCGCGGTGGCGACCGGAAACGCCACGCCGGTCGCCGAGTTCAACGTGTGGCACGACCCGGAGGCCGCCGCGATCATGCTCACCGCGGGGGTGCCGATCACCATGTACGGCCTGGATGTGTTCCAGCGGGTCGTCGTGCCGGGCACGGACGTACGGCGGCTGCGCGCGAGCGGGGATCCGGCCGTCCGGCTGGCCGGTGAGCTGCTGGCCCACCGGCCCTCCGCACCCGAGTCCGACGGCGACGACCCGGCCGGCGGGCTCGGCGACGCGGGCGCGGTGTGCGCGGTGGCCGACCCCGCCGGCATCAGCACCCGGCTGCTGCCCGTCGAGGTGAACCTCGCTCCCGGCCCGGGGCGCGGCCAGACGATCGTCGACCGCAGGGCGCGCCCCGGCGGGTCCGGGATCCACGCCGGCGAACGCGAACAGGCCCTCGTGGACGTGGCGTTGGACGTGGACGTGCAACGTTTCGCGAAGCTGTACCTGACGACGGTGGAGGGGATACCGGGGCCGGTCTAGGACCACCCGTCAGGAGCGGATCGCGCGTCGACACCCCGATCACCGCGCCGCCCGCGAGGAACGCTGCCGCGGCGATCGCGATCGGGCCGGTGCTGCCGCTCCCGCCGGTCTCCGCGAGATCGCCGCCACTGCCGTGCGGCGTGGGGGCCGGGGCGGAGGTCGATGCGGAGGCGGACGGGAGCGGGGTGCTCGTCGACGGCATCTCAGCTCTACAGCCTGCCCCGCAGGGCCGTCGCCGAGGCCGCGGTTCCCTGGGCGCCCCGCGCGCTGTACGCCCGGCAGGACCAGCTCGGCCGGGCCCGCGACTTCGAGTGCGCCGGGCTGCTGGGCGGCGACCACGCCCCCGCCGCCCAAGCGGTGGCCGACGGTGTGTCACTGATCCGCTGGGCAAGTCGTGCCGCCGTCGTCCAGAGACGTGCTGAGCAGCGGGCCGCCGGGCGGAGCCGGGTGCCAACGGGTGGCTCGGCTCGTGACCGCCCTCAGCCCTGGTTCGGACCCGTCGACAGGGTCGGGCTTTCCGTGCTGTTGGGGGGTGGGGTGAGGATCACCTGGGGCTGACCGGCTGCCGGGGGCGGTGGGGTCATGTCGTCCTGGGGCAGCTTCGGCGGGGTGGTCTGCTGGAAGAGCGCCTGGTCGAAGTCGACCAGGCCGGTCTTCTCCATGACCGTGATGTGGTCCAGGACCGTGTTGTTGGCCTGGTCGGCCAGCTGACGCACCAGCGAGTTCTTGGTGGTGGAGCGGACCTTCGCGACCGTGTTGAAGATCGAACCGTGCGTGATGCGCAGGATGTTGGCGAAGTCCCGGTCGAACTGCTCCCCCTTGGCGCCCGAGTTCAGCGTCGAGACGAACCCCTGCTGCTGCGGGCTCGCCAGGTTGGGCAGGGTGATGTTGAGCATCGGGGCGATCTTGCGGCAGGTCGTGTCGAGCGCGGCGTGTCCGTCGACCAGGTGCTGGGACGCGATCTTGACCTCCTTCGAGGTGCCCTTCTGCAGCCCCATCTGGCCCACGGGGTACTCCCACAGCCCGGCCGCGCGCACCTTGACCACGAAGTCCCGGTCCGCCTCCGTCAGCGGCCCCCACTGGGTCTGGGAGATGACCCGGTCGGGGGAGTTGGAGACGACGTTGACGCCGAGCATCGAGGGGTAGGCCAGTGCGACGAGAGTCATGCTGAGGGCTCCGCCCACGAAGAGAGTTCCCGTCGCGTTCCGCGAAAAGCGCACCGTGTCTCCTGCCCGGTCGAGGGTCCCGCCGGCAGGCGGGGTCGGACGTACAGAAGTACGGACGAGGTAGCGCCGGAAACCTTTTGATTTGGTAAAAAGTGATCTGGACGGTGGAGACACTGCGCCGCTGTGCCGCCGTGCCGTACCTGCCTCAGCTCACGATCGCCATCTCGTGCGGGGTGTTGTTGAGACGGCGCCCGCCGTGCTCGGTGCACGTCACGATGTCCTCGATGCGCACCCCGAAGCGGCCCGGGAGGTAGATGCCGGGCTCGATGGAGAAGCACATCCCGGGGACGAGAGGCTGTTCCTCGCCCTCCACCAGGTACGGCGGTTCGTGCGTGGTGACCCCGATGCCGTGGCCGGTGCGGTGCACGAAGTACGCGCCGTACCCGGCGTCGGCGATCACCGCGCGGGCCACCCGGTCGATCTCCTGGCAGGTCACTCCGGGGCGCACGGCCTCGAAGGCGGCCTGCTGGGCCGAGCGCACGAGGTCGTGGACGGCGCGCTCCTCCTTGCTCGGCTCGCCGACATGGACGGTGCGGGTGGTGTCGGAGCCGTAGCCCTCGCGCAGTCCGCCGAAGTCCAGGACCACCATGTCGCCGTCCCCGATGGTGCGTTCGCCCGCGTCGTGGTGCGGGTCGGCGCCGTTGGGCCCGGAGCCGACCAGGGTGAAGTCGACCTGGCTGTGGCCGTGTTCGCGCAAGAGCCGGTCCAGGTCGGCGGCCACGTCCCGCTCACGGCGCCCGGCGAATCGTACGGACAGGATCTCCTCGTACGCCGCGTCCGCCGCCGCACCCGCCGCCGCGAGCCTCGCCAGCTCGTGCTCGTCCTTGACCGCGCGCAGCATCGGCAGCGCGACGGTCAGCGGCCGGTACGTGGTCAGCGGCAGCGCCTCCTGAAGGCCGAGCAGGTGCAGCGCCCAGGTGGAGTCGGAGACGCCGTAGTGACCGTGCGGGCGGAGCAGGCCCGCGGCCGCGGCGTACGGGTCCTGGCCGTCCCTCCAGGCGGAGATGCGCAGGGCGCCCGCCCCGGGTGCGGCCTCCGCGTCCGGGCGCTCCAGGACCGGTACCAGCAGCCGGGGTTCGGCGTCGAGGGCCAGCACCAGCAGGGTGAGGCGCTCGGTGACCGCCGTGGGCCGGTAGCCGCACAGCCACAGCAGGTCCGGGCCGGGGGTGACCAGGAGCCCGGTGAGCCCGGCGGCGGCCGCGTCGCGGGCGGCACGGGCCATACGGGCCGCGTGGTCCTGCTCGGTGAAGGCCGCGGGAGTGTCGGTCATGGTCTGGCCTCTCAGTACCGCACCGCCCGTGCCACCTCCGCCTTCACCTCGCCGGACAGGGTGCGGTTGCTGCGGGCGGTGGCCTTGCCGGAGCCGTCGGCCGGTACGTCGGACACTGTGAGGACGGCGACGTCGAGGAGCTTGCCGTTCTGGTCGGTGAAGTTGACCTGGACCGTGAAGGACTTCGCCGAGTCGGTGGTGTTCTCGGCGGTGACCTGCACCGTCGTACGTCCGCCGCTGTCGGTGTCCGGGCTGCCGAGCGTGATGGAGCCCTTCGCGTCGACACCGCCCTTGATGTCGTCGAGCTTCTGCCCCGCCTCCGCCGTCGCCGACGCGATCGCCTCCGAGGCCTCGGACGCGAGCGAGGACGCGGCGGCGGTCGCCTCCCCGCCCACCGACCGGGCCGCGGACTCGGCCCTGCTCACCACGCTCGACGGACTCTCGCCGTCGGAACAGCCGGCCAGCGCGAGGGCCGCGGCCGCCATGGCCGCAGTCAGTGCGCCGACCGATGCCCGGCGCGGAATCGGGTAGGGAGTCCGGCGTGGACGATGACCCGTCATCTCGCCTCCAGTGTTTCTTGAGTCGTCCCCGTCCCAGTGAAGATCGGCAGCGGTGGGGCCGCATGCCGGGCGTCACCCGAACGGCCCCGCCCCCGTGGTGGCCGTACGCGACCGGCCGGATGGTCGAAGCACCGACGACACTCGGGCGGACGGGGTTCACGACCGCCCGCCCCGGGAGAATGGGGTACGGCATGACCCAGCAGCCGCACGCTACGCAGCCGCCGACCGGCCAGGGCCAACGGCAGACCGCCCAGGGCCAACGGCAGACCGCCCAGGAGACCGAGGCCGGCCTCTACGGCCCGGAGACGGCCGAGAGCGGCTGGGCCTCGGGAGGCACCGTCTTCGCCGGTGTCCTGCTGCTGATGAACGGCATCCTGGCGATCTTCCAGGGCATCTCCGCGATCGCCGAGGACGACGTGTACGCCGGTGTCGGCGACTACGTCTACGAGATCAACCTCACCGGCTGGGGTGTGATCCTCCTCGTTCTGGGCGTCGTGGCCGCGGCCTCGGGCGCCGGCATCCTCATGGGCGCTCCCTGGGCCCGCGTCACCGGCATCTTCATGGCGTCCCTGGGCATGATCATGCAGTTCCTGTTCCTGCCGTACGCGCCCGTCTGGTCGGTGATCATGATCGCCGTCTACGTCTTCGTGATCTGGGCGCTGGCGCATCACCGCCCGCCGGCGGCCATGCCCACCAGCTCCACGCCTCGGGGCCCGTCGCACAGGGCGTAGCCCTACCGCTTCAGCGCCCGGTACCGCTTGAGCTGGGCCGAGATCCGCGCCGGGTCCGCCTTGCCGTTGAGCTCGGCCAGCAGGTCGTCCGGGCACAGCTCGTAGAGGTCGCCCCACCAGCGGCGCCCATGGTTGTCCCAGATGCGGTAGCCGCCGGGCACGCCTCTGGCCACGTAACGCCGTCTGCCCACCGCGCAGGTCCCCCCTCGATCAGGTGCCGTACAGCGTGCCATCGGGGGCGGGCCCGTCGCCCGGATTTTCCGGGGCCGGGGGTTACGTGTGCCCGATCCCGCCGCTGCCGAAGGATCCGCTGGATCCGGGCAGCCAGCGCCGTCGGTGCTGGTCCTTCCCTCGCTTGGATCCCGAATGGTGGAGCTGGTACGGCATGAGCCGTTCCGTCTCGTCCGCCGCGACCGGGACGTCGTCCGGTTCGCGTATCTCCCGGATCTCGTGGACCGCGCCGGTCTCGGGCAGCCTGGGCTGCTCGTCCGGGTTGGGGCGCGGAAGTTCCTCGTCGCGGACCTTCATGCCCAGGCTCACGGCCCAGACGAGTGCACCTGCGATGAACAGGCCACCGAGAAAGGCGCCTACCACGTTGAGTACGTCGCTCGACGTGGCCGCTAGTTCAAACGTCGCGGTACTCATAGTCCGATTATCGTCCGATCGGGTGGAATGGCGAGTGCCCCGTCGGACTCTCGGATTCCGCACCTTCCTGGGTGTCGCGTTTCTTCAAGAGACATCGCCGGCGGCCTGCCTACCGTGGCCTGACGAGCAGCGGGGAAGTGATGACATGGAGCTGAGATCCCTGATGGTCCGGGCCTCGGACACGGCCGTGGACGTCGTGCGCGCCGTCGGACCGGACGACTTCGACGCGCCCACTCCGTGCCCCGCGATGACGGTCGGGGCACTCGTGAACCACCTGATCTTCCAGACCGTCGTACGGGGATACGCCGCGGGACTCAAGCAGTCCTCGCAGGACCTGCCGGACCAGGTGGCGGAAGGCCATGACTTCACGGCGGAGCCGGGCTGGGCCGAGGCGTACGCCGCGCGGTCGGCTGCCGTCGCCGCCCTCTGGAGCGAGCCGCGGGCCTGGCAGGGCGAGACGTCGATGACCGGCGGCGGACGGACGATGCCGGCGCCCTTCATCGGCGGGATCGTCCTGGGCGAGTGGCTGCTGCACGGCTGGGACCTGGCGGTCGCCACCGGACAGACGCTGCACCTGGACGACGAACTCGCCGCGGCGCTGTACGAGGACGTCGCAGGGCGGGCGGACATGGCCAGGAAGTACGGGGTATACGGCCCCGAGGTCGCCGTAGCCCCCACGGCCCCGCTGTTTCACCGCGCCCTCGGCCTCGCGGGCCGCGACCCGTCGTGGAGGCGCCCGCTCTGACGGCCCTGAAGGGGCGCGGGGAACTGCGCGACCGGCCACGATGGCGCCGCAGACGGCCGACGACGCATCGCGGCACTTCCGGCGGAGCGCTCAGCCGTGCTCGTCCGCGTGGTCGCGCGGCATCACCGTGACCCGGTGGAAGTTGCACGAGGCGAGGTGCGGCCCCTCGCCGGGCCCCTGTGCCAGGTGGGCCTTGAGGGCCACGCTGACCAGGCTCATCAGCAGGTCCACGTCCGCGTCGCAGTCGAGATGGATGGTGACCCACCGGGACCCCGGTACCAGCCGTACCGCGGTCGACGCCACGAGGTCGGCGTGGAACCGCTCTATGGCCGGGACGGTGAGATGCAGGTCGACGTCCCGACCGGAGTGGAAGTGGACGATCTCACTGTGGACGGAGCGAAGAGCCCGCCCGGCACCGCAACTGGACGGGCCCGCACTGAGGTCGGGCCAGACTTCCAGTCGCTCCAAGGCACGCTCGGCCAGAGTCATGGCCCCATACTCACCTGCTCATCGCCCCGCAACCAGAGGTTGAGGGAAATGTAACCAGGGCGTTCGGCGTGCCACCCCTGTCGCCCCGCCCTCGGGGCTGTGGCCGGAGGCCCTTCCGCTCCCTGACAACTTCCTCATATCCGGGCGCCAGGCTGGGCCGCCGTCCCACGACCGGGTGGGACGTGCCGCTCGACGCGTACGGAGACCTCATGCAACGGCTGGACCATGCCGTGGGACCGGTGGAAGGCGGGTTCCGCCACGTGATGATCACGGCTCCCTCGGCCCGTCGCCCGCTCAGCCGGCCCGCCCGGCTGCTGACAGCGGCCGCCGTCCTCGCCCTCACCGTCACGCTCGCCGGATGCGTGGGAACGGGGACGGGCGTGCGGACGTCCGACGACGACATCCTTCCACCGGCAGTTGCGTCGCCGGGCGTCGGCACGACACAGGCCAGACCCCCGCAGCCCCCCACGGACACCGCGACGCCCACTGCGACGCCCACCGCGATGTCCACCGCGAGGTCCACGGCGCGGGTCCTCCCGGAGCGGTTGCCCGGGCTGGGTCCACGGACCCTGGCGAAGATCCCCGCGGACGCCCGCCAGGTCGTCCTGGTCACCGGAGAGGGCAGGAACTCCTCGACTTTGCGGACCGTGCTGTACCGGCGTACCGGTGACGGCTGGGAGGCGGGACCGATCTGGCCCGCCCACAACGCCCGCGAGGGCTGGACCGACGACCACCACGCGGGCGATCTCCGCTCCCCCATCGGCGTGTTCACGCTCACCGACGCCGGCGGGCTCCTCCCCGACCCCGGCACCGAGCTGCCGTACGACCGCTCGGGCGGCTTCACGATCGGCGGTACCGGCTTCGCCGAAGAACCGCTCGCGGGCTCCTTCGACCACGTCGTGGCGATCGACTACAACCGCAAGCCCGGAACCTCACCCCTCGACCGGACCCGCCCGCTCGGCGCGGGCAGGGGCGGAGGCATCCGGCTGCACATCGATCACGGCGGACCCACGCACGGCTGTGTGAGCCTGCAGCGGAACCACATACGACACCTCCTGCGCGCGCTCGACCCCGACCGGCACCCGGTGATCGTCATGGGGGACGCCGAGTCCCTGGCACGGTGACGGGGGCGGGAGGCCGGTCGAAGGCGTGCAGGCGCCACCTCCTCAGGCGCCCCTTCTTCAGGCGCCACCTCCTCAGGCCGCCCGACGTGAGGCAGGGCCGGGATCGGTCGACGGTGTGACCGTGTAGGTGAAGCGTCCCCAGCCGCCGGTCCTGTGCAGGGCCAGTCCGAGGCGGGCGAGGTGCGGGTCCAGCCTCGACATCCGCGCACGCAGCGCGGCCCTGGTCAGCGGCTGCTCGGCGGAGCCCAGCAGCAGGGTCAGCTCATGACAGCACCAGGGCCGGGGGTCGGCGAGGATGAGGCTCAACAGGACTCTCTGCGAAGCCTGCTGAGGCAGTGGTTCGGGTCCCCGCAGCCGTGAGGTGTGCGGTTCGTTCCGTGCGGCCCATCGCTGATCCGCCGTCAGCCGGGCGGCCAGTTCCTCGATCGGCATACCGCGGTCCAGGACGTTGGTGGCACCGGCTTCGAGCAGCGTCGCGGGACAGGTGCCCTCGGGCGCGAGAACCGTCAGGGGCGCCAGCCGCCCTAGAATGCAGACCCGCTGGGCCAGTTCCTGCGCGCACCCCTCGTCCGGCACGTCCAGGACCGCCAGCGGGCGCGGCCGCCGGGTCAGCAGCTGTCCATAGGCGTGCAGCGTGCCCCAGGAGTTGACCACCGGTGGCAGCAGCTGTGTGCGGCGCGCGGCCCTCAGCAGCCGACGGCTTCGTACGCGGTCCAGGGAGATCACCACACAGGGCGGCTCGTCCTGGACGGCCGGCAGCAGGGTGATCGTCCGCGTGGATGGCTTCACGAGGTCTCCGAGCTCTCGTATCTCTCTCCCGTGTGAACGAGAGGCTCCGAGATCGGGTCGCCGTGAAACGGTTCCTCTTCATGTCACCGGACGGTGACGGCGCTGTCCCGGGTCGAAGACCGAGGCATCCGCGCGGGTTCCCGCCCCCCTCCTCCTGATCGACCGAGCACCAGGGCGCCGGACCCGCCGCCGCCTCAACAAGCCGACCAATTAGGGGACTTGACCCATGATCCGCAACCGTCGCAAGGCCTTCATCGTCTCCGCCGCGCTCGTGGGCGGCGCCATGCTGATGACCGCGTGCGGCCAGGGCGACAGCGCCGGTGCCGGCAAGGCCTCCAACGCTGTTGACGCGACCGCCGCGGCGAAGAAGGCCGGGGCCAAGGGGGTCAGCGGCACCTTCGCGGGCGGGACGGTGGAGTACCTCGCGCAGGGCACGTACGTCGTCAGTGTGCCCGGCAAGCAGGACCAGCAGTTCTGGATCGCGGACGACACCAAGATCTACGGTGCGGGCACCATCTGCGGCGACGCCGCCTCGAAGGCGGACGCCCCGTGCACGGAGGCGAACCTCGAGGCCGCCACCAAGGGCGGCCGCTCGGTCGAGGCGGACGTGGTGATGAAGGACGGCACCGCGACCCAGGTCACGGAGCGGCGTGCCTCCGCGGGCTCCTCCGGCTCCACGGGCACTTCGGACTCCGGGAACGGGTCGGGCTCCGGCGCCGGCTCCGGTAAGGCGTCCGGCTCCGGAGAGACGGTCGTGGAGGGCATCGACAAGGGCAAGGGTGTCAACGGCACCTGGTACGGCATCGTGAAGTACATGGCGCCCGGCAAGTACGAGGTCTCCGGTGCGTCGGCCAACGGTTCCGGAGGCGAGGCGCAGGTCTTCTACGTCGCCGAGGACACCGTGATCCTGGGCGGCGGCGAGATCTGCGGCGAAGCGGGCTCGAAGGTGGACGCCCCGTGCGAGGAGGCCGACCTGCAGGCGTCCGCCAAGTCCGGTGTCGAGGCCGAAGTGGTGGTCAAGAACGGCATCGCTACCAAGATCACCGACGGCGAACTGCTCTGACCGCTCAGGGCGGTGACAGGCCGGCCCGCAGCTCGTGACCGAGCTTCGGGCCGGGGTCTCGCGCCACTCGACGGTGTGCCTGGCGACTTACGTCGGTTCACGCATCGGCCCGCTGCTCCTGCGCCAGGGCGGCCAGATCGGCGTACCGGACGACGGAGCCGCCCGCGCCCCACGTGCCGTCGGGCTGCTCGTGGACCAGCACCCACACCCGCAGCGCGTCCTGGGGGGACAGCCCGGCGGCCGTCAGGACGGTCCTGGTCGCGTCCTCGACCAGTCCGGCCCTGCGGCGCTCGGACAGGGCACCCTCGGGCACGGTGACCTCCACGAGGAAGCGGGGTGCCTCGTCCTCGGCGGTGGTCTGGGCCCCTTCGGGCAGCTCGACGAGGTAGCTCCACGCCTGGGCGCGGAAGAAGGGGGTGTCGGGCGCGCCCTCCCAGCGCAGCAGTACGGCGGCCAGCTCGCGCTGAACTGTCGTACGGCCCTCCTCGGTCAGGGCACCGTTCGGGACGGTCAGGCGGATCATCGGCACGGCGGCTCCTTCGGTTCGGCGACGACGTCGCACTATGACGATCGTTATAGACAGGAGTCACGGTAGACTATGACGATCGTTATAGCCAGCGGTCGAGAGTCGAGCGTCGAGAGCGAGCACAGGTGTCCAGCAGCAACAGCACGCCGTCCCGCGAGCGGATCGTGGCCGGAGCGGCCGACATGATCAGTCGGCGCGGGCTGAGCGCCACGAGCATCAGGGAGATGGCCAAGCACGCCAAGGCGCCGCTGGGTTCGACGTACCACTACTTCCCCGAGGGCAAGCAGCAGCTGGCCACGGAGGCCGTCCGCCACACCGGCGAGTGGGTCGCCCGCAGCCTGCGCAGAGAACTCGAGGCGGGCCCGGTCGCCGGACTGCGCGCCTTCCTCACCCTGTGGCGGAAGATCGTCGTCGACAGCGACTTCCACGCCGGCTGCCCGGTACTGGCGGTCTCCATCGAGGAGCCGCCGGCCGACGAGATCCCGCCCGCCCTGGCGGCCGCGGCCGAGGTCTTCGCCCAGTGGGAGACCCTGCTGGCGGCATCCCTCCGGGACCACGGCGCCGACCCCCGGCGGGCCGACCAGCTCGCGACGCTGGTCGTCGCGGCGGTCGAAGGTGCGTTGGCGATGTGCCGCGCCAAGCGCACGACGGAGCCCCTGGACCGTGCGGCGCAGCAGCTCCAGGCGCTGATCGCGGACGCGATCGAGGGGTGACGGGGCGAGGACGGCTGCCGGGGTGCACCCGGGTGCCCCTTGCACGGTTCTATGACGGGTGTCATAAGCACGCTTGCGTCATCCGATCGGCTGTTCATGGCCGGGCTGCCGTGAGAATGTGACATTTGGCGCAACTCCGACAGCGCCCGGAGTGGTGATGCCATGTCCCGACGCCGCCCCTCCCCGGCCAGTGACGCCGGTGAGCTCCTGGACACCCTTGCCCAGCTCAGTGGCCAGATACTGGACCGGATCAAGTTCCAGCAGGCCCGAGTGGAGCTCGCCGCCGCCCTGCAGCGCCATGTGCTCCGCGCCGAACTGCCGGTCCTGCCCTCCCTCCAGGCGGCCGGCCGCTACGCACCCGCGCGGGCCGGACTGGACATCGGCGGCGACTGGTACGACGGCTTCCCCATGGCGGACGACTCGGTGGGCTTCGTGATCGGGGACGTACAGGGCCACGACGTCGAGGCAGCCGCCTTCATGGGCCAGGTCCGCACCTGTCTGCGCGCCGTCGCGATCGCCACCACCGACCCGGCGGAAATACTCCGGCGCACCAACGACCTGCTGGTCGCCATGGACCTGGAACTCTTCGTGACCTGCTCGTTCCTGCGCTACGACCCGGCCACGGGCGAGCTGGCCGACGCCCGCGCCGGGCACGTCCCGGCCGTCTGGGCCCGGGCCGACGGCCGCTGCGACATCATCCTGAACGACGGCGGTCTGCCGCTGGGCATCCGCGCCGGAGAGCGCTACCCGTCGACCCGCCGGCTGCTGACCGGCGTGGGCGCGTTCGTGCTGCTCACCGACGGCGTCGTGGAAGGCCCCAGCTACCCCATCGAGGAGGGCCTCAAGCGGGTGGCGGACCTGGCCGGCGACGTCTGCCGCACCGGCCCGGACGAACTGGCCGCCGAGGTGATCAAGGTGGCCGATCTCACCGGCCACAGCGACGACGCCGCGGTCCTCGTCCTTCGTCACGGAGGGCTTCAGGAGCAGCGGCGGTGCGAGGTATGACCGACGCGGCGCACGGTCAGTTGCTCGGGCGGTACGCCACCGAGGGCCTCCGGCTCGCTGCCGTCGCGGCCGTCTACTACGGCAGCGGCAAGCTCGGGCTGCTGCAGGAGCTCGTACGGGGCCAGGTCACGCCGCTCTGGCCGCCCACCGGCATCGCTCTCGTCGTCCTGCTGCTGTGGGGCGTTCGCATGTGGCCGGGGATCGCACTCGGCGCGTTCCTGGTGAACGTGACGCTCGGGCCGTCGATCCTCCCCGTGCTCGTCATCACGGCCGGCAACACCCTCGCCCCCGTCTGCGCCTGCCTCCTCCTGCGGCGGGTGGGATTCCGTCCCGCCCTCGACCGGCTCCAGGACGCTCTGGCGCTGGTCTTCCTGGGCGCCCTGGGCGGGATGCTGATCAGCGCGACGGTCGGAGTCAGCGCCCTGGTGGCGTCCGGTGCGCTCACGGCGGACGATTTCTGGCCGACCTGGTCGGTGTGGTGGACGGGCGACGCGATGGGTGTGCTGGTCATCGCCCCGTGCCTGCTCGTCCTGCGCTTCGCCCGATGGCCCCGCGATGTGCCGGCCCTGCGCTGGGCCGAGGCGGTGGCCCTGCTGGCCGGCACGGCGGCGGTCACCGTGGTGGCCACCCACAGCTCGGTCAGTCTCCTCTTCGTCGTCATCCCCTTCATCGTCTGGGCGAGCCTCCGCTTCCAGCTGGCCGGTGCCGCGCCGTGTGTACTGACCGCCTCCGTGATCGCCATCACCGCGGGCGCCGAGGGGGCGGGTCCGTTCGACGGCCACGACCTCCTCGCCCAGATGGTCATCCTGCAGACCTTCAACGGCACCGTGTCCCTGACCGCCCTGCTGCTCTCGGCGATCATCACCGAGCGGGACCGCACCTTCGAGGAGATCGAAGAGGTCTGCGAACGCCTGACGGAGGCACTGTCCCGGCTGGAGGCGGACGTCACACTCGACGAGTGGCCGGTCCCCCGCCCGGACGGAAGCGAACACCGGGCCGGCCCAGGTCCGTGAACTGCACCCGCGGTACTCCTCGTACTCCGCGCGGCTGCCCGTCCTGACGGTGCGTCGGCACGCCGGCGCGGCCGGGCAAAGCCCTCCCCGTGTCCGCACAGCGCGACCGTGGACCGGCCGCTGCGATGGATGTCGGGACATGACGGAGATCGCCGTCCGCTTGAGACCGGTCGGTGTGCTCATTACGGTGGGCCCCTTCATCCGCCCGCCCTGGGGTCCTTCGGCGGGCGGGTCTTCACCGTGCAAGGGAGATCCATGCGCAAGCGCGCACTGTTCGCCGTGCCTGCCGCCGTCGCCGCGTTGGGCGGAGCCATCGGCCCGGCCGCGTACGCGGATGAGGTCGTCGGGGACATACAGATCACCGATGTCCTGGTCAACGGCGGCAAGAACATCGTCGTCGGCACCGCCGACAAGACGGTCACCGTGTCGGTGACCGCCACCGATCCGTCGGGCATCTGGGACGCGGACTTCCATCTGTGGCGTGGGACCGACCCCGACAACCCCGACGGCCACATCGTCCCGAACGAGGACACCACCCCCGCGGACTGCGTGGCCTCCAGCGCCACCACCTCCACCTGCTCGAAGACGTTCACCTTCGAACCGGACTCGTGGCTCACCAGCGCCGACGCGGGAACCTGGAAGGTCGGGGTCGACGTGTGGGCCAATGACGACAGCCGGATCCAGCGGGACGCCCACACCACCACCCGGCTCCAGCGGCTCTCCAAACTGACCGCGAACGCGAGCCCGGAGCCGGTCGCCAAGGGGAAGACGCTGACGGTCACCGGCAAGCTCTCCCGCGCCAACTGGGACACGCTCGACTACCGCGGCTACGGCAACCAGCCGGTCAAGCTGCAGTTCCGCAAGGCGGGCACCAGCACGTACACCACGGTCAAGACCGTGAACTCCTCCAGCACCGGCGGCCTGACGACGACGGTCACCGCGTCCGTGGACGGCTACTGGCGCTGGTACTTCGCCGGCACCTCCACCACACCGGCGGCCACGGCGACCGGTGACTTCGTGGACGCGCGGTAACCGTTCGCGATCGACGGCGCCCGGTCAGGACCCCGTCGACGGCTTGGCCTTCGCGGTCGGCTCGGCGTGGCGCTGCGTCGGCCTGACCTGGCCCTGCCCGCTGTTCCCGTTCTTGTTCCCGTTCGTCCCGGCCGGCGACGGAGTGGCCTCGGCCGCCGCGCCGGTGAACCGGGCGCAGTAGACAGGCACCTGCTGTTCACCGCCCGCCGCCCGGACGAGACGCTGCCATGCCGTGGACTTGAGCGCGTGGCCCTGGTCCTTGATGTGCTCGTAGGCGCGGCAGTGCGCCGCGACGTCCTTGGCCGTGCCGGGGCGTTGCCGGGGTTCGGTCGGTGCCGTGCCGGGCCCGGCAGGAGGGCTCTGTTCGCGGGGCGGGTCCGCCGGTGGCCGGTGGGTGCTGTGGCTGGTGCCGGGATCGGCGGTGTCGTGCCGCTGGGTGTCCGCCACGCGGATGGAGGCGAAGGCGATACCGCCGAGCAGCGCGCTCGTCACCAGGGCGACCGCTCCTGAGCGCACCCATCGGTGCCGCTGGGTCCTCGGACGCCAGTCGTCCCCGCGCCGGGTGCGCGGGGCCCGGCCGCCCGCTGCACGCGCGCTTCGGAACGCGGCGACGGCGGCCTGCTCCGCCGCGTCGTCCACGGGCCGGCGGCGCAGCGCCTCACCGATCCGTTCGGCCGTCCGCTCCAGGGCCCACGCGTCGTCGAGGTCGGTCGTGCCGTCGGCTTCGGGTGTGTTCCGATCGGTGCTCATCCCGGTTCCCCCAGCGTCCGCGCGACATCGTGCGTCACCTCGTCAGTGCCGAGGAGACGGGCCAGGCTTCGCAGGCCGCGGCGGGCCAGGACCCGTACGACGGGCCGGGGCCTGCGCATCACCCGGGCCACCGCGGGCTCCTCCAGGCGTACGGCGTGACGCAGGAGCACCGCCTCGGCCTGGGCGCGGGGCAGCCGGGCGACCAGCGCCTCGGGTGAGTGTCCGGGCGGGCGGGCGGATGCGCCGCTACGTCTCGGACGGCCGAGCGCGTGACGCCGGGCGATGCCCGCCGTCCAGCCCCGGAACCCGCGCCCGTCACCGCGGAATCGTGGCAGCTCGCGGGCGATCTCCCGCCATGCGGCGGCGGCGATGTCCTCGGCCTCCTCGCCCGCGATCCCACGCAGATAGCCGAGCAGGCCCGGATGAACGAGCCGGTACACCGCGGCGAACGCGGTCTCGTCACCGTCCTGGGCCCGGGCGACGGCCGTGTCCAGCGCAGGATCGCCGGTCGGCACACGATGAGCGTGCCCTCGTCGTCCCAATGTCCGTCCCCCCAATGGCCGGCCAACGCCGAGGAGCGTACGGCACGTCACACCGGCCTCCCAAATGGTCGGTGGGTGTTGCACGCACCCTGTGAGGAGGGGTGGTCCTTCGGCACGAGGGGCGGGCAGACGACGGGGGGACTGCGTCTGCCCGCCCCTGCGTGCGTGTCCGCCCGATGGGGGAGTGAGCGGACTTCAGGGACCGTGGGGGCCGGTCCATCCCGTACAGCGCAGCGGGCTCCGCCGACGTCACACGGCCCGGTTGAGGCGGGCGGCGATTCCGTGTCCGATCAGCAAATACATAATCGCGGGAAGGCCGTAATTAAGGAGAACGCGCAACCCTTCCGTGTCCATCGTGAAAATGTCCTGCGACCACCAGGCCAGCCAATCCGCCATTCCCTCCACGAAGTTGACGAATACGTTCGCCTGGTTCGCGTCGAGCAGGAACAACAGGATCCACAGAACCAGCACGCCGGCCGCGGTGTCGGCGATCGTGCAGACGGTCAGCGCCGCGCGGCGCGCGTTGACCCGGCGCCGAACGGCGGGGTCCGGGCCCGGGGGCTGGTGGTACGTCGGGTATCCGGAAACCGGGTCGGGATTACTCACGGGGAATTCCGATCTGACGACTTCGACTCGCTTCTCCCTTGTTCTGCGCCGTGCAAGCACGACGGCGTTACACCGCCCTCCGCGGAACCCTGAATATCGTCCGCTGTTCCGGCACTTGCCCACATGTGCAAATGCAATGGCACATTTACGGACGATGTCGGGCTCACGCCTGCCGGGGTGGGGCGGGCACCGCCGGCGCACATCGGGAGATGTAACGCCTGATACATTTCTTGGTGTGTCGACTACGGAACCGGGCGGCGGCCGCTGGCTCGTCCTCGTGATCAAGGTGCCCGCCGAGCCCTCCCGTCATCGGGTGGCGGTCTGGCGGGAGTTGCGCAAGACCGGTGCGCTCTCCCTCGGGCAGGGCGTGTGGGCCGTACCGGACGTGCCGGTCTTCGCCGGTGGGGTCGCCCGTGCGCTCTCGCTGACCGAGAAGGCCGGCGGGCAGGCCGTGAGCCTCAACGCGTCCGGACGCGGGGCCGAGGACGCCGTCCGCTTCCAGGCGCTGTTCACCGCCGCGCGGTCCGAGGACTGGAAGGAGTTCCTCGCCGACTGCGGGAAGTTCGAGGAGGAACTGGCGAAGGAGATCCGCATCGCCAAATTCACTCTCGCCGAGCTGGAGGAAGAGGAGCAGTCGCTGGAGCGGCTGCGGCGCTGGCACCGGGACCTCACCGCCCGGGACGTGTTCGGCGCACCGGAGGCGGCCGAGGCCGGCAAGCGGCTCAAGGAGTGCGCCGCCGCCTGCGAGGACTACGCGGAACGTGTCTTCCGCGTCCTGCACGAAACGGTGGAGGACGACGGATGAGCCAGACGCTCAAGGCACAGTCGGCGCCGGCCCGGCAGATGTGGCCCCTGTACGCGGCCGGGTTCACCACGGCCTTCGGCGCGCACGGCATCGCCGCGAACCTCGGCGGCTTCTCCGAGGACGCGGTCACCTCCCTGCTGGTGCTCGGCGGTCTCCTCGCCCTGTACGACGGAGCCGAGGTGCTCCTCAAGCCGGTGTTCGGCACCCTCGCCGACCGGATCGGCGCCCGCCCGGTGCTGCTCGGCGGGCTCGTCGCCTTCGCCGCGGCCTCCGCGCTCTACGCCGTCGCGGACAGCCCTGGCTGGCTGTGGGCCGCACGCCTCGGCCAGGGTGCGGCGGCCTCCGCCTTCTCCCCGTCCGCCTCCGCGCTGGTCGCCCGACTCAACCCGGCCGCCAAGCACGGCCGCGCGTTCGGCAGTTACGGCTTCTACAAGTCCATCGGCTACACCCTCGGCCCGCTGCTCGGCGGCGTCCTGGCCTGGGCCGGGGGCCTGCGGCTCCTGTTCGCCGTACTGGCCGTGCTCGGTGCGGCGGTCGCCGTATGGGCCGCGGTCGCCGTCCCCGTCGTACCCCCGCTGCCGAAGGCCCGGCAAACGGTGCTGGACCTGGCCCGCCGGCTGGCCGACCCGGCGTTCCTCGCGCCCACCGGCGCGCTGGCCGCGGCCACCGCGGCGCTCTCGGTCGGCGTGGGCTTCCTGCCCGTCTCCGGCCGGGCGGCCGGGCTGGGCACGGTCGCCACGGGTGCCGCCGTGTCCGTGCTCGCCGCCTGTGCCGCGGTCGTCCAGCCGAAGGCCGGGCGCGCGATCGACGACGGCCGGCTCACCACCCGCGGCGGAATCGCGGCCGGCCTACTGCTCACCGCCGCCGGCCTGGCCTGCGCGATGCTGCCCGGACTGACCGGCGTCCTGTCCGCGGCCGCCCTGATCGGCGCGGGCACCGGCCTGATCACCCCCCTCGGCTTCGCCGCCCTGGCCTCCTCCACCCCTCAGGAACGCCTGGGCCAGACGATGGGCTCCGCCGAACTGGGCCGCGAACTCGGCGACGCGGGCGGCCCGTTGCTGGTGGCCGCGATCGCCACGACCACAACCCTGACGTACGGCTACGCGGCCCTGGCGCTGCTGCTCGCCGTGGGCCCCGTTGCCGGCCTCACACGCCACCGCTTCAGCCAGAAAAGCCCGTAGGGCCCGTACCCCACGCCCCGACAGGCGGGGCCCGGCACACGGGAACCGCGCCGGGCTGCCCTGGCGCGGGGCCTGCGCTCGTGCCGGGCCCGCCCGTTCGGCGCTCGCGCGGGCGGCGACCATGCCGCGCCGAACGCCCAGGTGGCACCCCGGGAAGGCGCGCGACCGCGGCGGAGCGGGGGCAGCCCCGTGGCGCCGTGCGGCCCGCCCCCCGTGAGGCGGCAGGAAGTCGGCAGGCCCGTCGTCGCCGGTTCGTCCTTTCGGACCGCTGCAGTCGCCGTCCTGCGAGGGGCCTCTCAGAGTGGGTTGGGTGGCCCGGCCGGAAGGGGTGTGGGCTGTCAACCGGCGAGGAGTGAGCAGCTGATGACCCCCAAGAAGGCAGTGGCCGCAGGGTTTCCCACCGCTGAGGACGCCCTTGAGATCGCCTCGGAGTGGGCGCCCGCCCAGCTTGTCGACAGTGAAGAGATCGGTCTGCGGCTGGGCCGGATGATGGCGGACGGGCAGATCGACGGGACGGCGATGGCTCCGTCCATGCCCGCCGAGGCCGGCGCCGCCACGCACACCGCCGCGGTCGGCATCGGCGAAGCCGTGCGGAACGCCCCGACGCCTCCCGTGCCCATGGAGATGGAGCACCTCCGCTCCCTGGTGGCCAGGATCGTGCGGGCGTCGCAGCGGGTCCGGAAAGACCAGCGGCAGCTGAGCGGCGCCGAGCGGGAGCGGTTCAACGAGGCGCTGCGCCGGCTCGACGGCACGCCCGCGTACAAGGATCTCGTGGCCGTCCACGAGGACATGAGCCACCGGCACCACACGATGAACGGGATGGGGCCGGAGGCCACCCAGCGCTTCCTGCCGTGGCACCGTGCCTACTGCCTCAAGTTCGAGGATCTGCTCCGCACGGCCGACCCCGGCGTCACGATCCCCTACTGGGACTACGCGGGCGACCACGCCCGCCCCGACTGGGTGTGGAAGCCGAGCGGCGTCAACCGGCCGAATCCCGCAGCGAGCGGTCTGCCGACCCGGGCGACCATCGACGGGCTGCTGGTCCGCCCCACGTACACGGCCTTCACCTTCGGCAGGGTGATGGGCGGCGTACGGCCGGACGGCCTGGAGGTCGCCGCCCACAACAATGTGCACAACTGGTGCCGCGGAACGCTCGGCAGCCCCATGACCTCGTCGAGGGACCCGATCTTCTTCCTGTTGCACGCCAACGTGGACCGCATCTGGGACCAGTGGCAGCTGACGCACACCGGCGGCCCCAACCTGGCCGGCGCCGACGCCGGGCTCGACCCCTGGTGGACACAGGCCGCCGGCGGTCTGACCGCCGACGGCGTCAAGGACATCACCGTTCTCGGCTACTCGTACCAGTAGGCGGGCCGGGGCTCCGCGGCCCGGTCGTCCTCACTCCGTAAGACCTGAGAGCCCGATTCAGGAATAGCCTGACAAAAGGGTGCATCACCACACGGAGGAGCGATCATGTCGAGTCTCGAAGCGCACACGGCGCAGCCGGACCCCGCCGAGCAGGAGGCGTTCGCCGCCGAAATGGTCGACGTGCTCAACAAGGGCGCGCTGGCCCTGCTCACCAGCGTCGGCCACGAGTGCGGCCTGTTCGACACGCTGGCCGGGCTGCCCCCGTCCTCCAGCGCCGACATCGCCAAGGCGGCGGACCTCGACGAGCGGTATGTGCGCGAGTGGCTCGGCGGGATGGTCGTCGGCGGCTTCGTCACGTACGAGCCGGTGGGGCAGACCTACTCGCTGCCCCCAGCGCACGCCGCCTCGCTGACCACCGCGGCGGGACCCGACAACCTGGCCGGCATGATGCCGTACATCGCGCTCATGGGTGAGGTCCAGCAGCAGATCGTCCGCAGCTTCCGCAACGGCGGTGGCGTGCCGTACTCGGCGTATCCGCGGTTCCAGGAGCTGCAGGCCGAGGAGAGTGCCCGGGTCTTCGACCTGGTGCTGGTGGACACGATCGTGCCGCTCGTACCCGGACTGACCGAACGCCTCCGTGAGGGCATCGACGTCCTCGATGTGGGCACGGGGCAGGGGCATGCGCCGTTGGTGCTGGCGAAGGCGTTCCCGAACAGCCGCTTCCACGGCCTCGACCGGTCGCAGGACGGCATCGCCGCCGCGCGCGCCGAGGCGGCCCGCGCCGGGCTGGACAACGTCCGCTACAGCGTGACGGACTCGACGGCGATCGGTGGCGAGTACGACGTCATCACCGCCTTCGACGTGATCCACGATCTGGCACGGCCGGCCGAGACGCTCACCGCGATCGCCCGTGCCCTGCGCGACGGCGGCACGTTCCTCATGGGCGACATCGCCGCGTCCAGCAACCTGGAGCAGAACATCGGGCACCCCTTCGGACCCGCGCTCTACGGCTTCTCCGTCTTCTACTGCATGACCACGTCGCTGAGCACCGGCGGAGCAGGCCTCGGCACGGTCTGGGGCCAGGAGACGGCGGTGCGGATGCTGGAGGCGGCCGGGTTCAGCGACATCGACATCAAGTCGGTGGAGGGCGACCCGGTCAACGTCTACTACGCCGCGACGAAGGGTTGACCCGTCGCGCGGTCCCGGGGTCACCAGCCGGTGCGCAGCAGGTGGTTGAGGAGCAGCGCGAGCACCGCCTGCCCGGCGAGCCAGGCGCGGGGGCGGGGGAGGAACGCGCAGGACGGAAGCAGCCACAGCGCGAACGGCAGCCAGATGCGTTCCGTCTCGGCCTTGCTCATACCGGACAGGTCGGCGGTCAGCAGGGCGAGCAGCGCGGCGGCCACGAGCAGGGCGAGGCGGGCCTGCGCACCGGAACCGTGCGGTGAGCCCGGCCGGGTGAGGGCCTTGCCGCGGTGCCGGACGAGTGCCGCCGCGGCCCGCCCCAGGCCCGCCGCCGTGGCCAGGCCCGTGATCAGGACCGTACAGGCGAGGTTGGCCCACACCCAGTAGCCGTACGGGCGTACGCCGCCCGCGCCCTCGTAGTAGCGCGTGACCAGCAGCCGGTACGCCTCCCACCAGTCGAACCCCGCCGGCGTGAACGCCGCCGGCACGACCGCGAGCCCGGCGAGGAGGAGGACGAGCAGCACGGGCTTCTCCCGGACCCGGCGCCGGCCGAGCAGCAGCACCGCCGCGCCGATGAGGGCGAAGAGCGTGAGCCCGTACGAGAGATAGCAGGTGAGCCCGAAGAGGAGTCCGGATGCACCTGCGAACCAGACAGAGCGCCCGGTGACCGCGAGCGCCAGCAGCGCCACGGCCCATGCGGCGACCGCCGCGAAGTACGCGTCGGCCGACGTGCCCAGCCACACCGCCGCCGGGGTCAGGAGCAGAAAAGGAGCCGCCCGCCGCGCGAGGCTCTCCCCGGCCAGCGCCCGTACCGTCACGAGCACGGCCACGCACGCCGTCGCGCCGACCGTGATGCACCACATCCCGGCCCAGCCGCCGCCCCGTAGCCCGATCCGGTCGAGCAGGACGAAGGTCAGCGTGGCCGCCGGGGGATGGCCGGCGACATGCGCCGGCCAGTTGTCGGGGGAGTGCAGCAGGATGTGCGCGGTGAAGTCGCGCAGGGCGGCGGGGATGTCGTCGAAGCGGTCGATGACCTGGAGGTATTCGTAGCGGGTGGTGAGCCGGACGGCGATGCCCCGCTGCCAGCCGTCGATCAGGGCGAGGGAGACGATCCAGGCCGTGGCCGTCGCCCAGACCGCCACGAGCAGCGCCCGCCACGGCAGACGGGCGGCCACGACCGGCCCGTACGCCACGGTGGCCACCGCCACGAGGACGGCCGCCGCGGTGCCGGGACCCACGTGGGGCCCCCAGGACGCGAGCAGCGGGGGCCAGCTGACGAACAGGGTGTGGTGGGTGTGCTGGATGTGGCGGCCGACCAGTGCGGCGGCCGTCACCAGCGCGGCGGCGGCCGCAGCCGCGTACAGGTCGCGGCGGAGGCTGCGGGACATAGCGCCGGAGCGCCGGGCGCGCGGCTCGGCGGAGCGCAGGGTGCGGGTCACACCGGCACGCTAGGCCGGGCGGCGGGCAGCGGAGTGCCGCCCGGGCCGGACGTCAGCGTTTCGTCATGGGTCGCGGGCCCTTTTCCGGGTGTGTCCGGGCCTACGGTCGGGGCATGCGAGACGATCCACGGCTTCCCACCTCGCCCGGCTTCTGGCGCAGCCCCCTGCGCAGCCCGCGGTTCACGTCGGTCCTCGGTCTCGTGCTGCTCGTCGGCATCACCGTGCTGTTCGTGACGGGCCTGGTCTCGTACGCCGCCTACAACCCGGGCCTGTCACCGGTGAACGACAAGACGCCGGACAAGGGGTTCCTCGGCTTCTACCTGTTCGCCTGGCCGACCGACCCGCCCTGGCTGTACCGGCTCAACCAGGGCGTCCACGTCACCCTCGGGATCACCCTGATCCCCGTCCTGCTGGCCAAGCTGTGGTCGGTGGTGCCGAAGCTGTTCGCGCTGCCCCCGGCCCGCTCGCTCGCCCACGCCCTGGAGCGGATCTCCCTGGTGCTGCTGGTCGGGGGCGGCCTGTTCGAGTTCGTGACCGGTGTCCTCAACGTCCAGCTCGACTACGTCTTCCCGGGCTCCTTCTACCCGCTGCACTTCTACGGCGCGTGGGTGTTCTTCGCCGCGTTCGTCGCCCACGCCGTGCTGAAGACCCCGGCGGCCGTACGGAATCTGCGCCGGCTGCGGAAAGGGGACGGTGAGGACGAGGGGGACACGGAACTGGTCTCCCCGCGTCCCGATCCGCCGACCGTCTCCCGGCGGGGCGCCCTGTGGTTCGTCGGGGGCGGCTCGCTGCTGCTGTTCGCGACGACCGTCGGGCAGAACGTCGACGGCCCGCTGCGGCGCACCGCCCTCCTCGCGCCGCACGGCGGGGCCGAGCCCGGCAGCGGACCGAACGGCTTCCAGATCAACAAGACCGCCGCGTACGCCGGGATCGACGCGGCGGAGAGGAGCGCCGACGCCTGGCGGCTCGTCGTCACGGGACGGACGGGGACCGTCCGCCTGAGCCGGGCCGAGCTCGCCCGACTCCCCCTGCACAGCTCGGCGTTGCCCATCGCGTGCGTCGAGGGCTGGTCGACGTCCGACCAGTGGTGGCGGGGAGTGCGGCTGCGCGACCTCGCGGCGCTCGTCGGCCACGACGGCGACCCCCCGGACGTGTTCGTCGAATCCCTCCAGCGGCACGGCGCCTTCCGCCGCGCCGCCCTGCGCGCCAACCAGGTCGCCGACCCGCGCTCCCTGCTCGCCCTGTACGTCAACGGCGAGGACCTGTCCCCCGACCACGGCCACCCGGCACGCGTCATCGTGCCCGCCGCGCCCGGCGTGCTGAACACCAAGTGGGTGGCCCGGCTGACGTTCGGAGACCTGTGATGCGACGGCGGCTCGTCCTCGGCAGTCCGCTGCAACTCCTCCTGCTCGGCTGCTCGTTCGCGCTCGCCGCCTACGCGGGCGTACGCCTCCTCGCCGACGACTGGTTCGGCGTCGCGCTGTGGCTGGTGGGTGCGGCGCTGCTGCACGACCTCTTCCTGCTTCCCCTGTACGCGGCGGCGGACCGGGCGGCCGTCCGCGGGCTCGGCGCGGCCGGCCGCCGGGAGTGGGTGATGTACGCGCGCGTCCCGGCCGCCCTCTCCGGACTCCTCCTGCTCGTATGGTTCCCGCTGATCAGCGGCATGGTGGCCCACCGCTACCGCTCGGCCACCGGCCTGTCCCCGGACGGCTTCCTGGCGCGCTGGCTGTTGATCACTGGCGTGCTCTTCGGTGTTTCGGCGTTGCTGTTGGTCCTGCGGTTGCGCAGGGCGCGGAGGCGGTAGCTTTCGGCGGTTCTGGCGGTTCTGGCGGTTCTGGCGGTTCTGGCTGGTTCGCTGAGCGGGGGCGCTGCGTTTGTGGGGTTCCGGTTGATCGGCGGCTTGTGGACCGTCAGCGCTCGGCCACCGGCCTGTCCCCGGACGGCTTCCTGGCGCGCTGGCTGCTGATCACTGGCGTGCTCTTCGGTGTTTCGGCGTTGCTGTTGGTCCTGCGGTTGCGCAGGGCGCGGAGGCGGTAGCTTCCGGCGGTTCCGGCGGTTCTGGCGGTTCACCGAGCGGGGGCGCTGCGTTTCGTGGGGTTGCGCAGGGCGAGGAAGCGGCGGCCGTCGGCGGTCCACTGACCGGCGGGAGTCCATCCCGGTCCGCTCGCGTTCGCCGCGTACCGCAGCAGCGCCGGAGTGCCGATCCGTGCCCACGGGAACATCCCGCCTGTCACACCCGGGCCGACGACGTCGACGACCTGGACCTCGGCGCGTTCGTCGATGTCCACCGGCGCGGTCTCGGCGATCAGCAGGCCGCCGGGGCGGAGAACCACGGCCACCCGGTCCAGAAGCGCGGGCGGATCGCCGCCTATGCCGACGTTGCCGTCCATGAGCAGGACGGTGTCCCAGCGGCCCTCGCCCGGCAGCGGCTCGAAGACCGAGCGCCGCAGCGCCGGCCCCCCGAGCCGCACGGTGCGATCGACAGCGGTCTCGCTGACGTCGATGCCGAGAACGGTCCGCCCCCGGACCGCGAGTTCCGCGACCAGCCGCCCCGGCCCGCAGCCGACGTCCAGCACGCTCCCCTCGCACCGGTCCAGTACCTCCAGGTCGACCGCGTCCGCCCGGCCGCACCAGCGTTCCACCTCCAGCGGCAGGAGCCAGCCGTCGGCGCGGCGCAGGAACAGCGGGCCACGGCCTGCCCGCAGCGCGGTGGCGTACGGGTCGGCCGCGGCCCAGGCCACGGGCGGGGCGCTCACAGGCGCGTCGCCGCGGTGCAGAGGGAGAGCCGCTCCGCGAAACGGCCGTGCGGGTCCAGCGCGGCGACCGCGTACGCGTCGGCGGCGGTGTCCACGTCCCGCAGGCGCGGCAGCTCGCGCACCCGCAGCCCCGCGCCGACGAGCCGCTGCCGCTGCACCTCGCCCGTCACCGGCGTCGACATGGGCACGCCCCGCAGCAGCGCCGGATCGGGCCGGGCCAGCCCGAGCGCCCAGAAGCCGCCGTCCTCGGCCGGCCCGAAGTACGCGTCGCAGTCGGCGAAGTCGACGGCGAGCAGCTCCGGAGTGACCTGCGGGGTGTCCATGCCGATCAGCAGGGCGGGTCCGGCGCAGTCGGCGAAGGCTGCGGCGAGCCGCTCGTCGAGGCCGCCCGCGCACTGCCGTACGACGTCGAAACCGGGCGGCAGCCAGGGGCCGGGGGCCCCGTCGAGCACGAGGACGCGGCGCGCGGCTGGCGTCGCGGCCACGGCCTCCAGCGTGTCCGCGAGGGCCGCCTCCGCGAGCTGCGCCGCCTCCCTCGGGGTGAACGGCGGGGTGAGCCGCGTTTTGGCCCGCCCCGGCAGGGGCTCCTTGGCGATGACGAGGAGCGTGGTCACCGTGTGGTTCCTCCTCCGTGGGCGGGGAGTTCGTTGAGGACGCTGCTCATGTCCCGTACCGCCTGCCAGGTGCCGAGCCAGGTGCCCGTCACCTTCGAGACGCCGGTCCGGGGCAGGTAGGGGACGTCGTGCTCGGTGATCCGCCAGCCCGCGTCGGCGGCCCGCACCACCATCTGGAGGGGGTAGCCGCTGCGCCGGTCGGTGAGGCCGAGGGCGAGCAGCGGTTCCCGGCGGGCGGCGCGCAGCGGGCCGAGGTCGTGCAGGGTGACGCCGGTACGGCGGCGCAGCAGCCGGGCGAGCGCGAGGTTGCCGGCCCGGGCGTGCACCGGCCAGCTGCCCCGTCCGCGCGGGCGCCTGCGGCCGAGGACCAGATCGGCGGCTCCGGCACGGATCTCGGCCACGAACGGGACGAGCAGCGACGGGTCGAGGGAGGCGTCGCAGTCGCAGAAGCACACGATCTCGGCGGTGGCGGCGGTGAGCCCGGCGTGGCAGGCGGCGCCGAAGCCCCGGCGCGGCTCGTGGACGACGGTCGCGCCGAGTTCGCGGGCGAGGTCCGCCGAGCCGTCGGTGGAGCCGTTGTCCACGACGAGGGCACGCCAGGCGGCCGGGATCCGGGCCAGGACCCAGGGCAGGGCCGCCGCCTCGTTCAGGCACGGGAGCACGACATCGACGCCGCCCTGCGGTGAGGGTGAGGTGGTCACGGCTTTCACCCTACGAACGCGAACCAGGCATAACGGACTTCGGCTCCTTACGAAACGCGGACATCGCAGCCCCGTCCCCCGCCCGGAGGCGGCGCCAGGGGCGGCACGGTGCGAGGCTGGAGGCATGCAGCAGCCGCACGAGCCATCAGGAGCCGGCGGGGCCGGCCGGGTCCTTGTCGTCGACGACGACCCCACGGTCGCGGAGGTCGTCGCCGGATACCTGGACCGCGCCGGTTACACCGTCGACCGGGCCGACGACGGGCCCACGGCCCTGACCCGGGCCGCCGCGCACTGGCCCGACCTGGTGGTCCTGGACCTGATGCTGCCCGGCATGGACGGCCTGGAGGTGTGCCGCCGGATGCGTGGCCACGGGCCCGTGCCGGTCATCATGCTCACCGCGCGCGGCGACGAGGACGACCGCATCCTCGGTCTGGAGGTCGGCGCCGACGACTACGTCACCAAGCCGTTCAGCCCACGCGAACTCGTCCTGCGGGTGGAGTCGGTGCTGCGCCGCACCCGGCCCGCCACCACCGGCGCCCGCCCGCTCGGCGCGGCCGGCCTGACCGTCGACCCCGCCGCGCGCCGCGCCACCAAGAACGGCACCGAACTCGCCCTCACCCTGCGCGAGTTCGACCTCCTCGCCTTCTTCCTCCGGCACCCGGGACGGGCGTTCGGCCGCGAGGACCTGATGCACCAGGTGTGGGGCTGGGACTTCGGTGATCTGTCCACCGTCACCGTCCATGTCCGCCGGCTGCGCGGCAAGGTCGAGGACGACCCGGCCCGGCCCCGGCTGATCCAGACGGTGTGGGGTGTGGGCTACCGCTTCGAGCCCGGGGGCCGGGAGGAGGCGGACGGGCCATGAACGACACCCTCCTCATCGCCGTGTACGCCTTCGTCGGTGCCGCCGCCACCGGCCTGGCCGGAGCGGGCGCGCTGCGGCTGCTGCGGCGCCGCTCGCTCACCGCGTCGCTCGCGGTGGTCGCCGCGGTCGGTGTCGTCGCGATGCTCGCGGGCACGCTCGCCGTCGCCTGGGCGATGTTCCTGTCGCCGCACGATCTGACCGTGGTGACCACGGTCGTCGCGATGGCGGCGGTCGTGTCCCTGGCCACCGCGCTGCTGCTGGGCCGCCGGGTCGTCGCGCGCAGCCGTGAACTCGCCGTCGCGGCTCGCTCGTTCGGCGACAACGGCGACTTCGCCGCCCCCGACGGACCCGCGACCGCCGAACTGGACGCGCTCAGCCGCGAGTTGGCGGCCACCAGCGCCAGACTGGCCGAATCCCGCGACCGTGAGCGCGCGCTGGAGACCTCCCGGCGCGAGCTGGTCGCCTGGATCTCGCACGACCTGCGCACCCCGCTGGCCGGCCTGCGCGCCATGTCGGAGGCGCTGGAGGACGGGGTGGCCGCCGACCCGCCCCGCTATCTGAGGCAGATGCGCACCGAGGTCGAGCGTCTGAACGCGATGGTCGGCGACCTCTTCGAACTCTCCCGCATCCACGCCGGCACCCTCCCCCTCACCCCGTCCCGTATCTCGCTCTACGACCTGATCGGCGACGCGCTCGCGGGCGCGGACCCGCTCGCCCGCGAGCACGGTGTGCGTCTCGTCGGCGACCATGTGGACGCGGTCCCGGTCGAGGTGGACGGCAAGGAGATGAGCCGGGTCCTGGGCAACCTCCTGGTCAACGCCATCCGCCGCACTCCCGCCGACGGCACGGTCGCGGTCTCCGCCGAGCGCTCGTCCGAGGGCGTGGTGCTGTCCGTGTCGGACGGGTGCGGTGGTATCCCCGAGGAGGACCTGCCGCGGGTCTTCGACACCGGCTGGCGCGGGACCCATGCCCGTACGCCCCCGGCCGGTGCGGGCCTGGGCCTCGCCATCGTCCGCGGGATCGTGGAGGCGCACCAGGGCCGGGCCACCGTACGCAACATCCCGGGCGGCTGCCGCTTCGAGGTGACGTTGCCGCCGGCCCCGGGGTGAGGCCGGGTCACCCCCGGGCGAACTCCCGCATGCCCTCCTCGAAACCGACCTGAGGCTTCCAGCCCAGCTCGGCCCGCAGCCGTGCGGAGTCGGCGGTGATGTGACGGACGTCCCCCAGCCGGTACTCGCCGGTCACGACGGGCTCGGGACCCCCGTGAGCGGAGGCCAGCGCCCGCGCCATCTCGCCCACGGTGTGCGGATCGCCGCTGCCGGTGTTGTAGATGGTCAGCAGCCCGTCCGGCGCCCTGGCCTCCAGCGCGGACACATTGGCGTCCGCCACGTCCCGGACGTGGACGAAGTCCCGCCGCTGCCGCCCGTCCTCGAAGACCCGCGGAGCCTCGCCCCTGGCCAGCGCGGACCGGAAGAACGAGGCCACACCGGCGTACGGGGTGTCGCGGGGCATCCGTGGCCCGTACACGTTGTGATAGCGCAGCGACACCGCCGATCCGCCCGTCGCGCGGGCCCAGGCGGCGGCCAGGTGCTCCTGTGCGAGCTTCGTCGCGGCGTACACATTGCGCGGATCGGCCGGCGCGTCCTCGCCGACCAGCCCCGGGCAGAGGCGCGCCCCGCACACCGGACACGGCGGCTCGAACCGGCCCGCGTCCAGATCGCCGACGGCCCGCGGCCCCGGCCGCACCACCCCGTGCCGCGGGCACTCGTAGCGCCCCTCCCCGTACACGACCATCGACCCGGCCAGCACAAGACGTCGTACACCCGCCTCGGCCATCGCCGCGAGGAGTACGGCGGTCCCGAGATCGTTGCGGGAGACGTACTCCGCCGCGTCCGCGACGCCGTCCCCGAGCCCGACCATCGCCGCCTGATGACAGACGGCATCGACGCCGACGAGCGCACGGGCGACGGCACCGGCATCCCGCACATCGGCACCGGCGTCCGCCCGCACGTCGTACACGACCGCCTCATGCCCGCGCGCCCACAGCGCCTCGACGACATGCGACCCGATGAACCCGGCACCGCCGGTGACCAGTACACGCATGAGCCCACGTTAGGCAGGCGAGGGCACGTCCGTGACGACGTGAGCGCGACGACGTAAGAGTTTCGTCATCCCTCATCGGGCCCCGGACGGCCGCGTCTTGCGTTGAATTGAGGAGACGAATGAATCCCAGAAGGGTGGGCGGCATGGGGCGTGTGGTGCGTGCGCTGGTCAGGCCATGGGTGGTCGGCGCGGCCGTCGTGGCTGTGGTGGGGGTCGGCTTCGGGCTGTACTGGTTCCAGCCGTGGAAGCTGTGGCAGGACAAGACCGTCCAGGAGGCGCTGCCCGGGACCGTGGACGCCGCGAAGTCGCCCGGTGCGGCGCCCTCCGGGGAGTCCTCGGCGTCCGCCCCGGCCCGGCCGGTGACGCTGGCGGGCGGGGAGCTGATCAGCCATGAGCACGCGACGTCGGGCACGGTGAGGCTCGTACGGTTGGCCGACGGCTCCCATGTCGTGCGCCTGGAGAATCTCGACACCAGCAACGGGCCCGACCTGCGCGTGTGGCTGACGGATGCTCCGGTGAAGGAGGGGCGGGCCGGCTGGCGCGTCTTCGACGACGGGCAGCACATCAGCCTCGGCGAGCTGAAGGGCAACAAGGGCAGCCAGAACTATGTCGTGCCCGGGGACGTCGATCCGGCCCGGTTCAACAGCGTCACCATCTGGTGCGACCGCTTCGACGTCTCCTTCGGCGCCGCCGAACTCGCCCGTACATGACGGGGCCGGCGACGCAACCGCTGGGGCCCCGTCAGGCGACACCGCTGACGCCGGGTGCCACGAAGCGTCGGTGGAGCGGGGAGAACCTGGTCTCGGGCTCGCCGGTGATGCCGGCACTCTTGACGGCCGCCGCGAGGCGTTCGGCGAAGAATCGCTCGACGTCCGCCTGGGCGCCCCATACGTCGGTCACGTGCAGGACCGAGTGCTCACATGGTCCAGCCGAACAGACCGCCAGGTACATCGCCCAAGCACTGGCGCTTCAGCCGACCGAGGAGGACCCGGACCTGGCGCTCTCCGCCGCACGGGTCGCGTTGCCGTACAGCAACGATCTGGGCGCGGATGTCGGTGAACTCGTGTCCATATCCCACGCCCTGCGCCGGAGCGCAGAGAACGCGTCGTAGTCCGCTGACACGCGGCCGACCGGGGCATGTCAGTCCTGGCAGCCGCACCCTGAGGCGGCCTTCGCTTCCGCCGCCGTGGTGGAGGGGTCGAGGGTCCGCTCGTCCGCAGTGCAGCAGGCGGTGACGCCGCAGCACGCCTCTGCGGCCGTGTTTGCGTCGCCCGTTCCCTCGGCGGCGGACGGCTTGACCGCGCGGACGATGGCCGAGTGCATACCGTCGGCGACGAGGTGGGTCGAGGTGATCTCGACACCGGTGAACCCAGCGGCTTCGAGCCCCTCCCGGTATTCGGCGAAGGACAGTGCGCCGGCGATGCAGCCGACGTAGTCGCCGCGTTCGGCCCGCTGCTCGGGTGAGAGGCCGTCCTCGGCGACGACGTCCGAGACTCCGATACGGCCGCCGGGCTTGAGGACGCGGAAGGTCTCGGCGAATACGGCGGGCTTGTCGACGGACAGGTTGATCACGCAGTTGGAGATGACGACGTCGATGGTGCCGGCCGGGAGCGGGATGGTCTCGATGGCGCCCTTGAGGAACTCGACGTTGGCGGCTCCCGCCTTCTCGGCGTTGGCCAGGGCGAGGGCCAGCATCTCGTCGGTCATGTCGAGCCCGTACGCCTTGCCCGTGGGACCGACACGGCGGGCGGAGAGCAGGACGTCGATGCCGCCGCCGGAGCCGAGGTCGAGGACGTGCTCGCCCTCGCGGAGTTCGGCGACGGCGGTCGGGTTGCCGCAGCCGAGGGACGCGGCGACGGCTTCGGCGGGCAGTGTGTCGCGCTCGTCGGCGGCGTACAGGGTGGAGCCGAAGTGCTCGTCGACCTCGACCGGTTGCGGTCCGCAACAGGCGGTGCCGCCCTCGGCGACCTTCACGGCTGCGGCGGCATAGCGCTGGCGGACGGTTTCACGCAGGTCGGTGGACTGCACGCTCATGGCGTCGCTCCTCAGAGAGATGGGACACGGTGGTGCCCCGAACGGCCTGTATCGACGTTCATTGATGCAAGCTTGCGCCATGGATCGAAAAACGTCAACATAGATGCATGTCAAAACAAGAGCTTGAGGTGATCGGCCGGGGCACCGACTGCTGCCCGGGGATGTCCGCGGCGCCGCTCGACGACGAGCGGGCGGCGGAGCTGGCCAAGGTCTTCAAGGCCCTGGGCGACCCGGTCCGGTTGCGTCTGCTGTCGATGATCGCCGCACGCGGGGAGGGCGGCGAGACCTGCGTCTGCGAGCTCACGCCGGCCTTCGACCTGTCCCAGCCGACGATCTCCCACCACCTCAAGCTGCTGCGCCAGGCCGGTCTCATCGACTGCGAGCGGCGCGGCACCTGGGTGTACTACTGGGTGCTGCCGGCGGCTCTCGACCGGCTCGCCGTTTTCCTGAAGGCGCCGACAACGGCCGAGGCCCTCGCGTGAGCGCCTCCCTGAGGCGCCGTGCCCTGGCGGAGGCCGTCGGCTCGGCGGCCCTGGTCGCGGTCGTGGTCGGCTCCGGCATCCAGGCCGCCGAGCTGTCGCGAGATGTCGGCGTCCAGCTGCTCGCCAACTCGCTGGCCACCGTCTTCGGCCTGGGTGTGCTCATCACGTTGCTCGGACCTGTCTCCGGCGCTCACTTCAATCCGGTCGTCACGCTTGCGGCCTGGTTCACCGACCGCCGCGAAGGTGACGGGCTCGCCGCGCGGGATGTGGCCGCGTACGTCCCCGCTCAGATCGCGGGTGCGGTCCTGGCCGACGCCATGTTCGGCACCTCGCTGGTGCGGTGGTCGACGCACGACCGCTCGGCCGGTCACCTGCTGCTGGGCGAACTGGTGGCCACCGCCGGCCTGGTCCTGCTGATCTTCGGCCTGGCCCGGGTCGGCCGGGCCCACGTCGCTCCGATCGCGGTGGCGTCGTACATCGGCGCCGCGTACTGGTTCACGTCCTCGACGTCGTTCGCGAATCCGGCGGTGACCATCGGCCGGACCTTCACGGACACGTTCGCCGGTATCGCGCCCGGCTCGGTTGCCCCGTTCATAGCGGCGCAGACAGTCGGTGCCGTACTCGGACTGGCGCTGATGGCCGCGGTCTTCGGGCGCCCGGCTCCGGCGCGGGCCGATACCCCCGCCGTTCACGGCCCCGAACTCACCGCGCCCACCCTCCCCTGACCCGTCGCCCAGGAAGACGCCACCATGAGCACTCCCGACACTGACAGGCCCTCCGTCCTCTTCGTCTGCGTCCACAACGCCGGCCGCTCCCAGATGGCCGCCGCTTTCCTCATGCACCTGGCCGGCGAGGCGGTGGAGGTCCGCTCGGCGGGCTCGGCCCCGGCCGAGACGGTCAACCCGGCTGTCGTCGAGGCGATGAGCGAATCGGGCATCGACATCTCCGCCGAGACCCCGAAGATCCTCACCGTCGAGGCCGTCCAGGCGTCGGACGTCGTGATCACCATGGGGTGCGGCGACACATGCCCTGTCTTCCCCGGCAAGACCTACCTGGACTGGAAGGTGGACGATCCGGCAGGGCAGGGTGTCGATGCCGTGCGCCCCATCCGCGACGAGATCGAGGACCGCGTCCGGGGCCTGCTGGCCGACCTCGGTGTGAAGCCTCGCGGATGACGGGCGGCCGGGCCTGTATGCCGGGCTGCCGTTCGGCCTCCCGCTTCACGTCTCCAGGGTGCGGAGGCGCGGCAAATTCGGCGGCAGATCGCTCACATGCTCGACTCCAGGCTTTGGAGTGCCGTCCCCGCTCCCCCTCAGGTCAATGGACTCCGGTGGCTCAGGTCACCATGCGTGGATGACCGGCGCGTCGGGCTCGTGCTGCCGCCAGGCTGCGCTGAGGCGGGCGAGCCGGTCCGCGGCGGCGATGCCGCGCAGGGACGCGACCTTGCCGTCGCCGACCTCGAACGCCACGGCGCCCACGACCCGGTCCTCGATCACGGCGAGGACGGCCGGGGAGCCGTTGACCAGCGCGATGTGGAACGCGGGGGAGCCGCCGGCCAGCCGCCGCTTCGCCGGAGTGGGCCTGAAGCCGGCCCGCACATAGGAGGCGACGCGCTCGCGCGTCCTGTACCGCAGCAGCCGCCTGGCCAGTCCGGCGCCGTCCGAGACCGCCGTCACGTCGTCGGTGAGCAGCGCCACCAGCCGTTCGGTGCGCCCCGAGGTGGCGGCGGCGAGGAACTCCTCGACGACCCGGCGCGCGGACGCGGGGTCGGCCTCTCCGCGGCGGCGGTTGGCGGCGACCCGGACCCGGGCGCGGTGGACATGCTGCTGGCTCGCGGACTCGGTGATGTCGAGGATCCCGGCGATCTCGGCGTGGCTGTACGAGAAGGCCTCGCGCAGGACGTAGACGGCCCGCTCGACCGGTGAGAGGCGCTCCATGAGGGTCAGTACGGCCAAGGACACCGATTCGCGCTGCTCGAAGGTATCGGCAGGGCCGAGCATCGGGTCACCCTCAAGGAGCGGCTCGGGCAGCCAGTCCCCGACGGCGCGCTCATGGCGCGCCTGCGCAGAGCGGAGCCGGTCGAGACAGAGATGGGTGAGGACCTTGGTCAGCCACGCCTCCGGCACCTCGATCCGTTCCCGGTCCGCGGCCTGCCAGCGCAGGAAGGTGTCCTGTACGGCGTCCTCGGCGTCGGCCGCCGAGCCGAGCAGGCGGTACGCGAGCGAGGCCATCCGGCCCCGGCCGTCCTCGAACCGATCGATGGCGGCGCTGTCCATGCGCAACAGCCTATGCGGCGACCCTCACACCGGACCGGTCCGGTGCGGTGGCCAGGCGGCGCTTGCGCTTCGGCATGCCGAAGGTCGGATGGACGATGCCCCACCCGGCCCCCTTGAGCACGCCCGACTTGAACCGCGCGGCGGTCCGGCCGCCCAGGTACCAGGACTTCGACCGGACGTCCCGGTCCACCATCTGGAAGATCGCGTCCCGCCGCCCGAGGCTGATGTGGTTGCCGTGGTACTTCAGCCCGGTGGTCGGGACTTTGCTGCCCGTCAGGCGCGCAATGATCGCGGCGGTCGCCTGCATGTTGGTGAAACCGGCCGAGGCGCACGACATCGGCAGCGGCCGGCCGTTCTCGCCGATCGCGTAGGCGCAGTCACCGGCGGCGTAGACGTCCGGGTGCGAGAGGGAGCGCATGGTGCGGTCGACGACGATCTGGCCGGTCTCGGCGACCTCCAGGCCGCCGGCAGCCGCGATGGGGTGCACGGCGAACCCGGCCGACCACACGGTCACGTCGGCCGGGAGGGACGTACCGTCGGCGGCGATCGCCCGGGTCGGCTCGACGGCTTCGATGCCGGTGTGCTCGTGGACGGTGATGCCGAGCCGGTCGAAGGCCTGGCGCAGATGGCGGCGGGCCTTCGGGGAGAGCCAGGCGCCCAGCTCGCCGCGGGCGGCGAGCGCGACCGAGAGGTCGGGCCGGGACTCGGCGAACTCGGTGGCGGTCTCGATGCCGGTCAGCCCCTCACCGACGACCAGCACGGTGCCGCCCCCGCCCAGGCCGGCCAGGCGCTCGCGTAGACGCAGGGCCGAGGACCGTCCGGTCACATCGAAGGCGTACTCGGCCACGCCGGGGACGCCATGGTGGGCGACGGAGCTGCCGAGCGTGTAGAGAAGCGTGTCGTACCCGAGCTCGCCGTCGCCGTCCTCGCCGGTCACGGCGACGGTCCTGCGCTCGGGGTCGACGCCGGTGACGCGCGCCAGGCGCAGCCGCACCCCGGTACCGGCGAACACGTCGGCGAGCTTGCGGAACGCGAGCTCCTGCCCGATCGCGAGCTGGTGGAGCCGCATCCGCTCGACGAAGTCGGGCTCGGCGTTGACGACGGTGATCTCGGTGTCGGCGGGGGAGAGCCGGCGGGCCAGGTTCCCGGCGGCGAAGGCCCCGGCGTATCCGGCGCCGAGTACGACGATGCGGTGCTTCATGGCGTTGCTCCCATCTCGTTCGCGTGCCCCTAGAACGAGACGGCGCCCTGATTGCTGACAGGAGCCGGGTGTGACGCACATCACCTGGGACTGGACAAGGGTTGTGGGACGGGCTGTCGGACGTGCGTCGGCTCGTGTGGGCTGTGGAGCCTATGCCGCTGGTCCTGCTGGTCCTGCGTCGACGTCCCGCCGCATGGCCTCTCGAAGATGGCTCAGTGCTTTGTCGTAGTGCTCCAGGGCTTCTTGATACGTCCTCGATTCGATGGGGCAACCGTCAGCCGCAAGGTCCCGTAGGGCGCGGATTCGATGGAGAGCCCGGCCTGCTTCGTGTACGACAGCCTGCGGAGCAATGAGGGAGAGCTGTTCGCGGGCTTGGTAGATGCCGGCTGACCGAAAAGCTTCCCCTGCCGCTGATTGCCGGGTTGCGGTGTCACCCAGCAGCACGGCCCTCAGACCCTCGCTGCCGGTGTGAAGAGCGGCTAGATAGCCGGCGTAGGTCTCATGCCGGGCCTGGTGGGAGTGAAGCGCCAGATCGCGGCGCCACCGAACGCGGTCCGCCATGGGAGTCACGGAAGCGCCTACCAGGGCGCCGAGCAGTGCGAGGAGAGCCGATGACCAACTCACTGGGCGAGTGTAGAGCTGACTTGGCTCAGTTGAGATCCGTCAAATGCGCCAGAGCGGGGCTGTATCGCGCGCTGGATGCTTGTTGAGGACGAGCTCTCTCGCGGTGAGCGTGCGAAGGACGTCGACCGTGGTTGTCCGCTCAAGCGATGGCGCTTGCGCGGCCGTGTGGCCACCCTGGTCACCCTGGTCCGCGGCCGTGCCCGATCCCTGCCCGTGAGAGAGCATGACCACGGTCCGCTTCCCCGTGATGTTCCAGCGTGGCAGGAGCCTCGGTCAGCGTGTTCGTGCCGCATGTGACGTTGGGGCATGCAGGTGCGCTGGGTATTGCGGGCAGTCTGTGTGAAGGCCTGTTGCCCAAGTCACGGGATTGAACGGGGGATGAGGGTGGTTTCGCGTTTCGCGTCCGGCACGCCGTCGGCGTTCGGTGAAGCGTCGTGTTCCTTGCCGGGGTGTCTGTCGCCGCGGCGTCCGGGACCGCGGTCACCGCGACGATGGCCATGAACGCCGAGGCAGCGCGGACGTCGACGTGGAACGCGTCGGCCTGCGGCTGGGCCCCTGACGATTCCCCCACGGCCTGATCAGCCGTTCCGGCACCTTCGGCACTACGAAGACCCTCACGTCGGACGGCCGGTTCCCCCAGGTCGACACCCGCCCGACCTCCCGGTTCACGGTGAAGTGGCAGCAGGAGAGCTCCCGTACACGACCAAGTCGGTCACCGGTCCCTGACCGGCTTCAAGTGCTCTGCTGCTCCCACTCGGCGGGTTCCTGCTTTCCCTTCTGTGAAGCCCCTCTGTCAAGGAGATACATGCGCAAGCGCGCTGCCGTTGCCCTGCTCAGCGCCGTCGCCGCACTGGCCGGCTTCGCCGCTCCCGGTGCCCTCGCGGGCGAGACCCAGACCGACGTCCAGATCAGCAATGTCTCCTTCGACGGCGCCAAGAACATCGTGGTCGGCCTCTATGCCAAGACGCTCACGGTCTCAGGGACCTTCACCCACCCGTCCGGCATCCAGGACGCGGACTTCGTCCTGTGGCGTGGACCGGATGGTGCGAACCCCTACGAGACCTACGACGACCGCATCGTGTCGAACCAGTACTACGCCCATGCGGACTGTGTCGCCACCAGCGCCACCACCTCCACCTGTTCGCAGACGATCTCCCTCGAACCGGACTGGAGGTACGGCGGCACCGCGCTCACCAACGCCCACGCCGGCACCTGGAAGGTCAGTGTGCAGGGAGTGGCCAATGACGACAGCTGGACACATGCGGCGACCTACACCACGACCCGTCTGCAGCGGCACTCCAAGCTGACCGTGAACGCAGGCCCGGAACCGATCACCGAGGGCAAGACCCTCACCGTCACCGGCAAGCTCACCCGGGCCGACTGGGACAACCTCGCCTATCGGGGGTACACCAACCAGCCGGTCAAGCTCCAGTTCCGCAAGGCCGGTACCACGACCTACACCACCGTCAGGACCGTCTACACCTCCAGCACCGGCAACCTGACGACCACGGTTCCCGCGTCCGAAGACGGCTACTGGCGCTGGTACTTCGCGGGCACCTCCACCACCCCGGCCGTAAAGGCGACCGGCGACTTCGTGGACGTGCAATGACCCGAACGCCGCTCTCGACAGCGCCCGCTCGCACGGCGAACCCATGAAACCGACCGGGATCAACGCGTTTTCACACCGGGAGACATCGCGTGACATCTGAACAAGGAAGACACCGCTCGTCGCGACGCAACCACCGCATGGCAACCGCCATCGCGCTCGCCGCACTGACAGGCGGCGTGCTGGTCCCCACCGTCGCCGGCAGCGCCCTCGCGGCGACCGGCGATCGTGCCTCGGTGTCCGGCCGCTACGGGGACTTCAACGGCGACGGCTACGTCGACCTCGCCGCCTCCGCCCCCGACGCCACGGTCGACGGCCTGGCGGGTGCCGGGGCCGTCACCATCGCGTACGGTTCCGCGGACGCTGCGGGCGCCACCCAGGCCGAGCGGGTCACGATCAGCCAAGACACCAAATCCGTCGGCGGCCGGGCAGAGACCGGTGACCACTTCGGATTCTCCGTGGCCATCGCCGACTTCAACAACGACGGCTTCGCCGACCTCGCCACCGGTACCCCGGGCGAGGACGTCGAGAACGACCAGGACGCCGGCATCGTCCAGATCCTGTGGGGCTCGCGGGACGGCCTGCGGGGCAGCGCCACGCTCGCCGATCCCACGAGCTCCGACCAGGACGCCCACGGGCGGACCCTCGCCGCGGGTGACTTCAACGGCGACGGAAAGGACGACCTGGCCGCCGGCAACACCTCGGCCCAGGCCTGGCTGTACGCGGGCGGTATCACCAACGACGGTACCGGCAGCGGTACTTACCCGGTGGGCAACCTGAATGCCTGGGGAGGCGAGGTCGTAGCCCTCACCGCCGGTGACGTCACCGGAGACGGTTCGGACGACCTGCTGGTCAACCATGGCGACCTCTACCGGAGCGGCGGAGACGCGAGCACACTGGGCCTCCAGCCGCCGGTCGATGTCGCGGGCGGCCGCGACCTCTACTCCTCGGTCTTCGCGGACTTCGACAACGACGGCTACGGGGACATCGTCGTCGGTCGTGCGGGTGGCCACGGTGGCGAGATCACCTGGATCCCGGGCCGCCCCGCTTCCCAGACCGACCCCACCTGGACGCTGGACTGGGACAGGAGCGCCACCCTCGATCAGGGCGCCTTCGACACACCGGGTGAGAACGGCCTGTACGACCAGTACGGCGCCGGACTCGCCGCGGGTGACATCAACGGCGACGGCTACGACGATCTCGCCGTCGGCGATCCGAATGAGGACACCGACAACGGCACCGTCGCCGACTCCGGGCACGTGACCGTCATGTACGGGGGCTCCGTCGGGCTCACGATCACCAACCGCCAGGTCTTCGACCAGGGCACCGAGGGCGTACCGGGCGACAACGAGGCCGGCGACGACTTCGGCTCCCGGCTGCTGCTCAGCGACCTCAACGACGACGGCAGAAAGGACCTGACCATCGCGGCGCTCGGCGAGGACGGCGGAAGCGGCGCGCTCACCACGCTCCTCGGCACGGACATCACCCTCACGGTCACCGGGGCACGCAGCCTGACCCCGACGTCCTACCTCCTGCCGACCGACGGCGAGCCGCACCTCGGCAGCAGCCTCCAGGGGCATCCGCCGATAACGCCCCAGCCACTTCCTGAGGCGGGATAAGAGCGCCCCCGCTGATCACCACCCACAAGAACAAGGCCCAGGTCTCCGACCTGGGCCTTCAGCGTGGAGCGGGTGACGAGAATCGAACTCGCGCTCTCAGCTTGGGAAGCTGCGAGCGTTTGCGACTCATTGGGGCATTGACCTGGGCGAACGGTAGGGGTGTGGCCTTCCTCGGCTGCGTCGCATTACCCGTGGTTCCCCGCTGGTCCCCGCCTGATCTGGTGCGCTTGTGGTGTAGGGCGAACTGCTGCTCATCGTCACGGGTCCTGGCCGACCTGCCCTGAGCTCACCGAAGGAACGGCAGACGGCGACGATCGGCACCAGTAGCCCGGCTACGCAGGTCCGCGTAGCGGGTCACTGATGCCTGGCTCGCGGTTCGCACCCAGACAGGAGCCCCAACCAGAATTCGTTGTGCCCCGCTCATGCTGCCTCTGAGGTGCCAGCGATCCTCGGTCAGCACAACGGCGGTGTAGATCTGGGCGAACCACTCGCTGTCATCGGCATGCCCGAGCGTGTACCCACGCGTCCAGGGTTGGCCGTCCTGCTCTCCTTGATCGCCAGAGCTCCCCTGGTACAGCGCCACCTTCAAGGCCTCGACGGACAGCGACTCTGGATCGTCCCACTGCGAGGTGTTCTCTCTACCTCGACTCTCCAGCAACTCAGCGATGGCATACCAAGCGGACGAGAACCAACCCGTCTCAGGCGCATCTTCTGGACGAAGTACTCGGCCAAGGAAGTTGTCCATGCTGCCGAAGAGCACGAGATCGACCTGCTGGCCTCTGACGCTGGCCGTCCTAATGTGAAAAAGCGCTCCCTTGTCGCGCTCGGGTCCCGCCGTGAACCTGGCCATGTGGACCTGTCCGACTCCCTTTGCGAAGCGGGCACGTGGCGGCGCGTCGAAGGCAACGGTGGCATGAGCACCGAGGGCTTTCTCGATCTCGCGCGCCGTTTCGAAGCGGGATAGGTCTCCACGGTCCTTGTTGCTGACCTCTGCCCCAACACCCTGCGGGGCGGCCTTGACCGCCCAGTTGAACCGACCCTTGAAGTTGATGCCGTTGTCGGATGCAATCGCAGCCACACGGCGATCTGACCAGTACAAGTAGCTGCCCACACCGTCTCCGCGCACCGCTAACTCTCCCTGCGTCATCGTTCAACTCCACCGGGCTGGCCGGGACACCTACGTACTATCCCAGTGAGGAGCTGGAGTTGCGGCGCCCTTGGTCAACGTGGCTCTCCGACTGGCATGGCCCAACACTGCTTTAGGAGAGAGGCGGGGAGCCCTGCGGCTCACCTACGGCTTCGATACCTGTTGAAGCGGCTGGAAACGCGACCGCGGGACACCCCGTTGACCGTGGCTGACCCTTGCATCTGCCAGCGCAGTGCCATGAACCTCAGCCGACGACAGCCAGCCATAACGTCGGGTGCGCCGGCCGACCACGCACGCGTATGCCTCGCTGCGCCCCCATCAGCCTCAGCCACGCTGACGCCGTCATCGACCAGAGCAAGCTGCGACGGCGGAACCGCGGGGCGAGACACTGGGCAATGACTGCTTCGTCCCGAAGCAACTTGGGTAGGGGCGGTGCCTTGGGCTGGTGTGCGTTTCACCTGCGCTGATGGTCCGTAGACGTTCGCGCTCGTTCGCAGTTGTTCGTCGGCGTTGTCACGCAGTTAGACACTCAAGCTGCCGCCTCAGGCAGACGACCGGGTTCTCGCGTTGGATGCGGCTTACGTAGCAGTCGGCGTACCCACCTCCTACTCGTCCACCAGGTGCCTCGATACACCTGCCACCGCTTCGGTAGGTACCAGAGATCATCCCGGCATACATCAACGAACTCTCGCTGTGCATCGGCGACCTTGCTAGCCGCTACAGTCAGTTCGTCCTGCTTTACTCCAGTCTTGAGTTCGAATACCTCGTTGAGGCAATCCAGGACAAGATCAGCGGCCTGTAGCGGTGCAGGGTTGGCGACTAGTCTCAGGTCCAAGTACGCCCGCAGTACCTCACTCTGGGAGCCTCGCAAGGTGAACAACGCCGAGCGTGCGGACTCGTTTACGGCCCATGGCCGATAGGAAACCGGCCACCTACCGCCGTGGAACCAAATGGTGTGTAGGCGCTGCTCAAGCTGAACGACCGCGATCGTGGTGTACGCCTCAGTCACTGCCTCCTGAAAACGCTTGTACACCTGCCGCCGCTCGTCCCTACTGCCAAGCCGAACTCCGGCTTTCGATTGCAGTTGCTTCGTGACGACACTGCCGACCGCCTTGGCCATTGACGATACGGCGACGCCTGCTGGATCGACCATCGCCCCAGTCTGCACCCCGGGAAGCGTCCAACGCATCGAACACGGCGCCGCCTTGACCGCACGGACCACGCCCCGGACCACAACCAGTCAGCCACGGTCATGGATGCGCCGGCAGGACAGACACCTGCACCTTGCTGCGGCCCGGCAAGACTCCGTCATGCTATTGGGGCCAGGTGCTGGCCTGGGGGAGCCTCGGATGCGGGCTCATGACAACGCTGCACTGAGGGGCCCTGCGCTTCTCGGACAGCGGCGTTGAGGGTTCTCCTTATGCCGTTGCCTGCAACTCCTCGTACTCGGCGTGGACTTCTGCGGGAGTCTTGTAGCCGAGTCCGGAGTGGAGGCGTTTTCGATTGTAGAACATCTCGATGTAGCGGACGATCGCCCGGTGGGCATGTGCGCGTGTTGGGAACGTAGTTCGGTGCACGAGTTCGTTTTTGAGGGCGCCGAAAAATGATTCAGCCATCGCATTATCCCAACAGACACCGGTGCGGCCGACCGACGCTCGCAGGCCCAACGAGCGGAGCTTGCAACGAAGTTCCCGAGACGTGTATTGACTGCCGCGGTCGGAATGAAATATGCAGCCTTCGGCGAGGTCGATGTTCCGGGCCGCCATTTCGAGTGCATCCGATACGAGGGAGGTCTTCATGTGGTCGGCCATCGCCCAGCCGACCACAGCTTTGGTGTGGCAGTCGATGACGGTCGCGAGATAAAGGAACCCGGCCCAGGTGTGAACGTAGGTGATATCGCTGACCAGTTTGCGCCCGGGAGCGTCAGCGGTGAAGTCACGGGCCAGCAGGTCGGGCGTGGCCGGCGCCGCATCATCCGTGATCGTGGTCGCCCGCCAGGGCCGCGGCTGGCATGGCACCAGGCCGAGCTCGCGCATCAGCGCGCGGACCAGTTCTGCTCCGGCCTGCACGTTCATTCGCTGGAGCACGGCGTGGACACGCCGGTAGCCGTAGGTCTCCTGCGAGTCAGAGAAGACCTGGAGGATGACGGCCCTCAGTTCCGCACGGCGCTTCGCGGTGGCCGACAATGGCCTCGATCTCCAGTGGTAGAAGCCCGACGTGGATACTCCCGCCCAGATGCACATCTGCTGCACGGGAAAGTTGTCGGCCTCGCCGTCGATGAACTCGTACTTCTCCGTCACCGGTATTCCTGGGCGAAGAAGGCCGCCGCTGAGATGTGAATCCGGGGTCCCGCGGGCATCTTTGAGTGCGGCCTCGCGGCGAGGCCGCACTCCTGCCGAGCCCGGTTCAGGCGGGTCCGGTTCCTGCGGGTCCGATGGTGACGTCGAAACCGAG
>NZ_VZRB01000030.1 GCF_008806595.1 Streptomyces luteolifulvus
AACGAGTTCGTCCAGGGGGAGGCCGTAGGCGCGGGCGAGCGGGAGCAGCAGTTCCAGGTTGGGTTTGCGCCCACCGCTCTCCAGCCGGGACAGCGTGCTCTCAGAGATGCCGGTGGTCTCGGCCAGGCCCACACCCCGTTCGCCCTTCCCCGCGCCGAGGTCCTGCGCCGGGCCGCGCACGCCCTCACCCCGGGCGCTCCTGCTCGTCGACCACAGCTCGGTGCGCCCCTGGGCCTGGAACCCCGACCACGAGACCCACGATCTACGACGGCCTCGCCCTCGACCCCACGGGGTGGGGGCCCGAACGCCTCGACGGCCTCCGGCGCAAAGCCACCGGACCGGGCGGGACAGACGGGCACGCGGCAGCGGCCAGGGGCCCGATGCCGGGCATGCCGGCGATCACTTCGGCATGTTTCGCATGGGTGTCGGGAGAGTGGTCGGTCAGGAGCGGGCGGTGGTGGCATCCGCCGCGGGACGAATCGTGGGACGGGCGCCGGTCTGCCCCTTCGACGCGAACGCGGAGCCCGGCAGGGCAAGGGGGTTGAGCAGACGGGCAACGGCCGGGATGCGGGCCGCGCGGTACAGGACCACGCAACCGAGGTATCCGCCGAGCGTGTTGACGAGGAGGTCGGTGGTGTCCGTCAGACGGGCGTTGTTGCACACGACGTACATGAGGAGCTGGGTCACCTCGATCGACAGGCTCACTGCGGCCGTGACGGCGGTGACCCGCCCCATGGAGCCGACCCGGGCGGACATCAGCGGCAGCAGCATGCCGAGCGGGATCATGAGGATCACGTTGGCGGTGATGCTGGGGTCGGGGCTGGGCGCCGGGATCCAGTTGATCTGGTTGGTCCAGGGCATGAGGTTGGCGTACGGGCCGTAGGTCACCGTGATCGGGAAGAGCGCGCGCTGTCGTAGGCATGGCCGCCGAACTTTGACCAGGAGCGACCTCGTGATGGACCGCACCGCGCAGCCGCACGCTCCCTTGCCGGCGCCGTGCACGGGGCTGCCCTGCTCGAATCCTGGTAGATCTGCTCGGCGTGGGCATCGGCATGCCGGGGCGTGGCAGGACGTGTTGTCGGACTCCCTGCAGGCCTGGGCGACTTCGATGCGGAGAATGAAGCGGTCGTCGGGATTGTCGAGATCACGCGCCCCGGACGGCGAGGCGATGCGAATGCCCCTGCTCTCCGCGACGGACAGCAGCCTCTCCAAGTCGAACGGCTGTCTCATGCATCCTCGATCGCCGGGAGCATGGCGTCCCCTCTGGGCCGCTTGCGGTCGCGCTGCCACGCGGAGCGCGAGTTGTCTACGAAGATGTGCGTTTCGGAGATCGGCCAGTCCAGACGCTGGGCCAAGTCGCGGCAGTCGGCTTCCTGCCTGTCCACTTTCTCCAGCGAACGTCCGGGGCGTCGCTCAACCGGCAGTAGACACAGGCACGTTGGGGCAGTGCTTGCGTCATGGTTGGAGTGTACGAGTCAGGAGAGGCCCACAGCAGCGGCCGTATCACTTTGCCTGCCCTTTGTGAGTTTTTACTCTCTGTTTGAACATCGGGACCGCTCCCCGCGTACCCCCTGGCACCGGCGCAGCATCACCTGCCCCAACGACCAGTCCGATATCCGGGAGGCTCCTTTGCCGCCTATCAACGGTACGGCCCTCTTCGTCGCGGCCCTCGTGGCCACCGTGGGCGCGCTCGCCTTCCCCGTGTGGTCCTACGCCGACCGCTCCGGCACCGGCGAGGCGAATCTCGCCGCCGGCACCGTCGCCACGCAGTGGGGGCCGCTGTCGGCCGCGGACCGCGATCTGATCGTGCGTGTCCGGCTGGCCGGCCTGTGGGAACTGCCGGCCGGGCAGCAGGCCATGGAACGCGCACCCAGCGAGGCGATCAAGGAGGCCGCGGACCATCTGATCGTCGGTCACACCGACCTCGACAGGCGGGTGCGGATCATCGCCGCGCAGCTCGGCGTCGAGCTGCCCAACCAGCCGAACGAGCAGCAGCAGGGCTGGCTGCGGGAGATGACGGCGGCGAGCGGTGTGCAGTACGAGTACAAGTTCGCCAACCTGCTGCGGGCCGCCCACGGCAAGATCTTCCCGGCGATCGGCGCCGTCCGGAACAGCACCCGCAACACGCTCGTACGACAGCTCGCCTCCGATGCCAACCAGACCGTGCTCGACCACATCACGGTCCTGGAGAAGACCGGCCGGGTCGACTTCGACGCCATCGCCAACGACATGGTGGCGGGCACGACCGCCAGCCCGTCCGGCCCCCCGGCACCGGTGCCCGGCCAGCTCGTGCCCTCGGCGCCGGCCGCGCAGGCAACCGGGGACATCAAGACCACCTCGCGGCCGTCTCCCGGCGCGCCGGGCACGGTCAACACGAAGCGGCCGGACCCGGTGGACTCGCAGGGCGTGCTGGGGTGATGACGGCCGCGCGCCCGGCCTCCCGAACCTCAAATGTTGCTCTGAACGTTGCGGGGCAGGGTTCGGCCCCGGGCGCCGGGGCCATACCCCCGTCACATCCAGGCGGACCGCACGGGGGATCCGGAAAGACGCGAGGAGGGGACCATGAAGCGACCGGGGACACTGGGGACGGGGATCGGATGGCGGCCGGAGATCGCGGACGCCGTGGAGCGCATGCCGGGCATCGACTGGGTCGAGGCCGTGGCCGAGAACACCTGTCCGGGGCATCTCCCCGAGTCGCTGCGGCGTCTGCGGGAGCGCGGGGTCACGGTCGTGCCGCACGGTGTCTCGCTCGGCCTCGGCGGCGCCGACCGGCCCGACGAGGCCCGTCTGACGGCCCTCGCGGAGCGTGCCGAGGCGCTGGGCTCGCCGCTGGTCACCGAGCACATCGCGTTCGTCCGCGCGGGCGGGCCGCTGACCGCCTCCCCACGGCTGGAGGCGGGGCACCTGCTGCCCGTCCCGCGCACCCAGGACGCCCTCGACGTCCTGTGCGAGAACATCCGCATCGCACAGGACGCGCTGCCGGTGCCGCTCGCCGTGGAGAACATCGCCGCGCTCATCTCCTGGCCGGGCGAGGAGATGACGGAGGGACAGTTCCTGTACGAGCTGGCCGACCGCACCGGGGTACGCCTCCTGATCGACGTGGCCAATCTGCACACCAACCACGTCAACCGGGGCGAGGACCCCGAGAAGGCGCTCGCCGAGCTTCCCCTGGAGGCCATCGCGTACGTCCATGTCGCGGGCGGTTTCGAACGCGACGGCGTCTGGCACGACAGCCACGCCCACCCGGTCCCGCGGCCGGTCCTCGACATCCTGACCGACCTCGCCTCCCGGGTCTCCCCGCCCGGGGTGCTCCTGGAGAGGGACGAGAACTTTCCCGCACCGGCGGAGCTGGAGGGGGAGTTGGCGGCGATACGGGAAGCGCTGGCGGCGGGCGGGACGCGGCGAGCCCCGGAGCCCGCTGACGGGCCGGCACTGGGCCTCGCGGAACCGTCCCCCGCCGCCACCACCGACCCGGCCCGTCAGCGCCTCGCCCTCGCGCAGGCCGCGCTGCTGTCCGCGCTGGTCGCCGGGACGCCGGTGCCCGAGGGCTTCGACCGGGTGCGGCTGGGCGTCCAGGCACGGGCGCTCGCCGGCAAGCGGGCCGACGTGGTGGCCAAGCTCGCGCCCGAACTGCCGGACATCCTCCGGGACGCCTACCGCCCCGCGTTCCTCGCGTACGCAAGCGGCCACCCGATGACGGCCGGCTACCGCCGCGACGCCCTGGATTTCGCCGCGCACCTGCTCGAGACGGGCCGCCCCGAGGACACCCGGACACGCCGCGAGCTACGAGAGTGGTGGCTGGACCGCTCGGGCCCCACCCCCCGCCCCCACCGCCGGACCGCCCGCCTGACCCAGGCCACCCGCCGAGCCCTCCTGGGCCACTGACCCCACACATCCAGGCCACCCGCCCATCCGCAGACAGCCACACCCCGCCCAACTGCGGACCATCGCCCCACCCAGCCGCGGGCAGCCGCATCCCGCCCAGCTCGCGAGCATCGCCCGCCCAACTGCGGGCAATCGTGCCGCCTGGGGTGGCACGGGTGGGCGCAGGCGGCACCCCGCAAGCGCCGGGCCGCGCAACCCACCCCCAGCACCGACCCCGGCCCACCACTCAGCGCACGCCCCACCCAGCCCACCCTCGCCCCACCCCCAGCCCGCATGGACCCCGCAGTAACATGCCCATGCCGCACCCCCCAACCCACTAGCGTGCGGTGCCGCAAGCAGGAGGCACCATGCGACCGCGACCCCCCGTCAAGGGCAAAGGCATACTCAGTGGAACCGGGCTCATCATCACCGGCCTGGCGGCGACCCTGTTGGCGCTGATCTTCCCGATCTGGTCGTACGCCGACCGTTCCGGCACCGGCGTCGACGTACTGAACGCCACGACCGTGTCGACGAGATACGGTCCACTGTCCGCCCTGGACCGGGAGTTCGTCACGAAGGTGCGCCTCGCGGGCCTGTGGGAGCTGCCCGCCGGCCAGCAGGCGCAGCAGAAGGGCACCACCCAGGCCGTACGCACGGCGGGACAGCACCTGATCGAGGGCCACGCGTTCCTCGACGCCCGCGTCCGCGACGTCGCGGCAAAGCTCGGCCTCGAACTGCCCAACCAGCCGAACGACCAGCAGAAGCAGTGGCTCGCGACCCTGGACGCGGCCCAGGGCATCGAGTACGACCGCCAGTTCGCCAACATCCTGCGCCTGGCCCACGGCAAGGTGTTCTCGGTCGTCGCGCAGGTACGGGCGGCCACCCGCAACTCCCTGGTCCGCGCCCTCGCCGACGACGCGAACACCACCGTGCTGGACCACATCAAGATCCTGGAGGCCACCGGATACGTCGACTTCGACGCCCTGGCCCGGGACATGGCCGCCGCGAGCACCCCACCGATCAGCAACTCCCCGGCCCCGCCCGGCCCCGCCTCCGACCCGGGCCCGGCAGTACCCGTGACGCCGACGGCCGCACCGAGCTACTCCCTGCCCCCGCCCGCCACCAGCCCTCCCCCGGAGCCGTCCGACGAGCAGTGACCGGAGCGGCAAGCGGAACGTCACATCCCGACAACGCATCGTCCGGATCGTGAGCAGGGCATGGATTTTCCCGGACCCCGAGCATAGAAAATCCACATGTTCTGGGTCCTTCTCCTGCTGCTTGCCTGGGCCGCCGCCGGCACGGCGTGTACACGGCTGTGCCTGGCCGCCGTACGCTCGGCGGCCATCGATGTGAACCCGGGCCGGCGACACGACCTGACGCTCTACGAGGCCGCGTTCCTGTCCGGCGGCCCCCGGCGGGTCGCCGACCTGACGCTCGTGTCCATGGCGCGCCAGCAGCGGCTGCTGCTCGCGCACACCGGCTGGGCGACCGTCGTCGACCCACGTGGGCGGGACGACATGGAGCGCTCGGTGATAGGGGCCATAGGCCCGGAGGGCCAGTCCCGGATTGCCCCGGTACGGGCCGCCGCGGCGGCCGCGGACCCGGTGCGCGGCATCGGCGACCGGCTGGTCAGCGCGGGCCTCGCCGTGCCCGACGGGGACCGGACGAGCATCGCGGCCGGAGTACGCCAGGTGCGGGCCGCCGCGGTGGCCGTCCTCGCGCTGGGCGCCGCAGCGCTGCTGATGCCCGCTCAGTCCGACATGCCGCGCACCCTGGTCGCCCTCTGGTTCGCGCTTCCCCTCACCCTGACCCTGAGCTGCCTCGCCCTCGCGCGGATCGAGGTCCACCCGTACTCACGCTGGGCCTCCCCGGCCGGCCGGCGGCTGCTCGGCACGCTGACCCGGCACACCGGCGGGGGCGACGACCGGGGCTACCTCACCTCCGTCGCCGTACGCGGTGTCCGCGCCATCGGCGAACCGGACCTGCGCGCCGCCTTCGAGCACCGGGAGCAGTCCGGGCGGGACTGATCGGCCGAGCGCGCACAGGGGTTTTGGGGGCGACACCAGCCGACGGTGCTTGCCTTCCCCCATCCGCGAACGAAACATCCCTTTTGTCGCTGCCGCGCACCGAAGGGATACGCGATGAGAGCCCCCGCCCTCTACACGGCCGCCGGGTCCTTGCTCCTGACCACACTCGCCGCCGCCCCGGCCGGCGGCATCCCCGGGACGCCCGGCGACGCACTCCAGCTGGGCGGCACCGCGATCGCCGCCGCGCGGGCCGAGGCCAAGGGCATCACCTTCGGCGCCTGTCCCGACGCGGAGGACATGCCGGCCGCCCTGCAGTGCGGCACGGTGTCCGTCCCACTCGACTATGCGCATCCCGACGGCAAGCAGATCAGGCTGACCGTCAGCCGGGTGCGGGCCACCCACAAGGACCCGCACAACAGCAAGCGCCTGGTGCCCCGTCAGGGCGCCCTGGTCTTCAACCCGGGCGGGCCCGGCGGTTCCGGGCTGTACTTCCCGCTGGCCGGCCTGCTGCCGGAGTGGAAGCGCATCGGCGCGGCGTACGACCTCGTCGGCTACGAGCCGCGCGGGGTGGGCCGTTCCGCTCCCCTGTCCTGCCGGGATCCCCAGCAGTTCTTCAAGGCGCCCTCCCAGTCGCCGACGCATCCCTCGGAGTCGTACAAGAAGGAGCGCATCGCCGAGGCCAAGGCGTACGCGGCCGGCTGCGCCCAGCGGGCGGGCAGCGTGCTGAAGCACTACACCTCCCTCAACAACGCCCGCGACCTGGACGTCCTGCGCGCGGCGCTCGGCGAGCCGCGGCTGACGTTCATGGGCGCGTCCTACGGCACGTACTTCGGGTCCCTGTACGCCACGCTGTTCCCCTCGCACGTACGGCGGATGGTGTTCGACGCGCCGGTGAACCCGGACCCCGAGCAGATCTGGTACCGCAACAACCTCGACCAGTCGGCCGCGTTCGAGGCCCGCTGGGCGGACTTCCGGGAGTGGGTCGCCAGGCACGACACGGTGTACGGGCTCGGCGACACGGCGGAGAAGGTGCAGCGCAGCTACGAGAAGGTGCGGGCCGGGCTCGCCGCCGAACCGGCGGGCGGCACGGTGGGGCCGGGGCAGTTGCAGGGCGCGTTCCTGTCGGCCGGGTACTACGACGACTTCTGGCCGCACCGGGCGCAGGCGCTGTCGGCGTATCTGAAGGGTGACCCGAAGCCGCTGATCCAGCAGGCCGGGCCGCATCCGGAGGCGGCGGCCGAGGCGGAGAACACCAGCGCGGTCTACACGGCCGTCGAGTGCAACGACGCCGCCTGGCCGACGGACTGGAAGGTCTGGGACCGGGACAACACCCGGCTCGCGCGCGTGGCGCCCTTCGAGACCTGGGACAACGTGTGGATGAACCTGCCGTGCGCCTACTGGCCGGCGGCGCGGCAGGAGCCCCTGGATGTGCGGACGGGGCCGGGGGAGCTGCCGCCGGCCCTCATCCTCGCGGCCGAGCGGGATGCTGCCGCGCCGTACGACGGAGCGCTCGAAATGCACCGGCGGCTGTCCGGTTCGGTCCTGGTGACCGAACGCGACGCGGGCACGCACGGCATCGCGGGCGGCCCCAACAGCTGCGTCAACGGCCACCTGGACGCGTATCTGCTGGAAGGGGAACTCCCGGCACGGCGCGCGGCCTGCGCGCCGCACCCGGAGCCGAGCCCTTCGCGGTGAGGCAGTCCGGAAGCGCCCTTCAGAGCCTGTGTCAGGGCTGCGGTCAGGCCAGGCCCGAGACCAGTTCCGCCACGGACTTGCGGCGGCCCGTGAAGAAGGGCACCTCCTCGCGGACGTGCATGCGGGCCTCCGAGGCGCGGAGATGGCGCATGAGGTCGACGATGCGGTACAGCTCGTCGGCCTCGAAGGCGAGGATCCACTCGTAGTCGCCGAGGGAGAACGAGGCGACCGTGTTGGCGCGCACGTCCGGGTAGCCGCGGGCCATCCTGCCGTGGTCGGCGAGCATGCGGCGGCGGTCCTCGTCGGGCAGCAGGTACCAGTCGTAGGAGCGCACGAAGGGGTAGACGCTGATGTAGTCGCGCGGCGTCTCGTCGGCGAGGAACGCCGGGATGTGCGAGCGGTTGAACTCGGCGGGGCGGTGCAGCGCCATGTTCGACCAGACCGGCTCCAGGGCGCGGCCCAGCTTCGTGCGGCGGAACAGGTTGTACGCCTCCTGCAGCTGGTCGCTGGTCTCGGCGTGCCACCAGATCATGAGGTCGGCGTCGGCACGCAGGCCCGAGACGTCGTAGGTGCCGCGGATCGTCACGTCCTTCGCGGCGAGCTGGTCGAACAGCTCCTGGACCTCGTCGGCGTAGCCCGCGCGGTCCTCGGGCAGCACGTCCTTCAGCTTGAAGACCGACCAGAGGGTGTAGCGGATGACCTCGTTCAGATCCTTGGCCAGCTTGCCCTTGTTCGGGATCCTGCCGGACTCGGTGGTGGGCGCGTCGTCACTCATGGTCCCTATTCTCCCGCTCCGCCGTGCAGGCTCTGCACCGGGTGGGCGGTGAGCTCCTCCCCGCCGCGCAGGTCGCCCTCGACCTGGCCGGCTGCGGCGTACGCGCTCGCGATGCAGGCCGGGATGCCCACGCCGTCGTACGCCGCTCCGCACACCGCGAGGCCCGGCAGCTTGCCGAGGTGCTCGCGGATGCGGGCCACGCGCGTGTGGTGGCCGACCGGGTACTGGGGCAGGCCCTCGTCCCAGCGGGTGACGCGGGTTTCGAGGGGCGCGGCGGTGAGGCCGGTCGCCGCCTCGAGGTCGTGCCGCGACACGTCGACCAGCTCGGCGTCCTCGCGCTGGAGGATCTCCGTCTCGCCGTACCGCCCGACCGAGGTGCGCAGGACGACCACGTCAGGATTCTCCTCGGCGATCCAGCCCCACTTCCGGGAGGCGAAGGTCGACGCCTTGATGGTGTGCCCGTCGACGGGGGGCACCAGGAAGCCGCTGCCTTCGGGAAGCGTGATCTCGTCGCGGCGGTAGGCGAGGGTGACCAGGGCCATCGAGGCGTACTCGACGGTGGCGAGCTCGGCGGCGGCCGCGGGGGCCTCGGCGCGCAGGAGCCCGGCGGCGACCGGGGCGGGGGCGGCGAGGACGACGGCGTCCGCGTGCAGCACCCGGTCACCGGCGACGACACGCCACAGCGCATCCCCCTCGGTCCTGCGCAGTTCCCGCACCGGTGTCCCGGTCAGGATCTCGCCGCCGCGCTGCCGCACGGACTCCGCCACCGCGAGCGGCAGGGTGCCCACTCCGCCCTCGATGCCCATGAACACCGGCCCGGTCTGCTGGGCGGCGGCCGCCCTGGCCTGGATCTCGCGGACCGCCTCCGTCAGGGAGTCGTGGCTCTGCGCGGCCTGGAAGAGCTGGGGGACGGCCGCGCGCATCGAGATGCGGTACGCGTCGCCCGCGTAGACGCCACCGAGCAGCGGCTCCACGAGGCGGTCGACGACCTCGCGGCCGAGCCGTGCCGCCACGTACTCCCCGACGGCCACGTCGTCGCCGACCTCCGTGCGGGGCAGGTCGGCGTCGCGCTCGATGCGGCGCAGGCCCTCGTCGGACAGGACTCCGGAGAGGGCGGCGGCGGTGCCGGGCACGCCCATGACGTGGCCCTTGGGCATGGGGCGCAGGGCACCGCGGGTCCACAGGGAGGCCGTCGCCGTGGCGGGCGGCCGGAGGCGGCCGGCGAGGCCCGCCTCGCGGGCCAGGGCCACGGCTTCCGGTCTGCGGGCCAGCATCGACTCGGCGCCGAGGTCCACGCGTCCGCCGGCGATCTCGCCGGGCAGCAGCTTGCCGCCGACGCGGTCCGAGGCCTCCAGCACGGTCACGCGTGTCCCGTCCCGCAACAGCCGGTGGGCGGCCGCCAGCCCCGCGATCCCGGCTCCGACGACGACGACATGCCCCGTACCCGTACCTGATCCGCTCATGGCTCCACCTTCTCAGACGGCTCCGACAGTCCCGCCAGGGCCATGTGGCCCTGCCGAGTCCCGACCGTGACCGCATCGGGACCGTTACCGCCCAACGTCCGGCCCCGGCCCCGCGTCGAAGTGATGTCAGTCGTCACGACCCCGGGGGGTACTCCCACATGCGAGCACGTTCCGTACGACCCGTTCAGGCCCTTGCAGGGCTCCTGCTGGCCTCGGCCCTCGCGCTGGCCGGCTGCAGCGGTGCGAACGACTCCAGCTCCGACTCCGGCGGCAGCGCCGCCCAGCAGGAAGCGGCGCAGAGCGACGCGAAGGCGGCCGCCCCGGGCGGCGCCGCCGACAGCGCGGGCGGCCGGAACGCGACCGCGCCGCCGAAGCTCACCGCGCACATCATCCGCACGGCGACCCTGACCGTGCAGGTCAAGGACGTGACCAAGTCCCTCGACGAGGCCCGCACCACCACCGAGAACGCGGGCGGCTACGTCGGGAGGGAGTCGACCTCCCGGGACGACGAGGGCAACGAGTACACGCGCGTGGTGCTGCGCGTGCCGGTCGAGCAGTACGACGAGGTCCTCACCGAGCTGGAGGGCGCGGGCAAGCTCCTGGAGCGCACCTCGAAGGCGCAGGACGTCACCGACCAGGTCGTCGACGTGGAGAGCCGCATCACGTCGCAGCGCGCCAGCGTGGCGCGGATCCGGGAACTGATGGACCGGGCCACCCGGCTCACGGACGTGGTGACGCTGGAGGGCGAGCTGAGCACCCGCCAGGCCGATCTGGAGGCGCTGCTCGCCCGGCAGGCATCCCTCAAGGACCGCACCAGCCTGGCCACCATCACCCTGTCGCTGTCCGAGAAGCCGGTGCAGAAGCCGGTCGAGGACGACGACCCGGGGATCGTCGACGCGCTGACGGGCGGCTGGGACGCGTTCGTCACGATGCTGCGCTGGATCGCGGTGGCTGTCGCAGCGGTGCTGCCGTTCGCCGCGGTGGCGGCGCTGATCGTGCTGCTGTGGCTGCGGGTCGTACGCGCCCGGTCGGGGCGCCGGCCGCGGACGGTGGCCGCTCCGGCCGCTGCGGGCCCGCTGCCGATGGCCCCGCCGGCCCCTCGGCCCACGCGCCCGCAGGAGGGCGGCCAGGAGGACTGAGGAGACGCACCGGGCACGGCGGAGCCCGGGCCGAGCGGGTGTGAAATGCCCTGTCCCCGTAGCGTGTTCGCATGAGTATGAGCGGAAAGGGCCACGGGGCGGAGCGACTGGTCGTGATCGGCGGCGACGCCGCGGGCATGTCCGCGGCGTCGCAGGCACGCAGGATGCGCGGGCCCGGCGAGCTGGAGATCGTGGCGTTCGAGCGCGGCCACTTCACCTCCTACTCGGCCTGCGGCATCCCGTACTGGGTCGGCGGCGACGTCACCGAACGGGACCGGCTCATCGCCCGCACTCCCGAGGAGCACCGCGCGCGTGACATCGACCTGCGCCTGCGGACCGAGGTCATGGAGATCGACGCCGGCCGGGGGCGGGTACGCACGCGTGACGTCGATTCCGGCGCCGAGTCGTGGACGTCGTACGACAAGCTCGTGATCGCGACGGGGGCGCGGCCGATCCGCCCCGACATGCCCGGCGCCGACGCGCCCGGGGTGCACGGGGTGCAGACGCTCGACGACGGCCAGGCCCTGCTGGACACGCTGGCACGCACGCGTGGCCGTCGTGCGGTGGTCGTCGGAGCCGGGTACATCGGCGTGGAGATGGCCGAGGCGCTCATCAACCGCGGCTACGAGGTGACGGTCGTCAACCGCGGCAGCGAGCCCATGGCGACGCTCGACCCGGACATGGGCCGGCTCGTCCACGAGGCCATGGAGGGCCTCGGCATCACCATGATCGACGACGCCGAGGTCACCAAGGTGCTCACCGGCGACGACGGCCGGGTCCGTGCGGTGGCCACGGAGGAGGCCGAGTACCCGGCGGACGTGGTCGTCCTCGGCATCGGCGTACGCCCCGAGACGGCGCTCGCCGCGGCGGCGGGGCTGCCCCTCGGCACCCATCGCGGGCTGCTGACCGATCTGGCGATGCGGGTGCGCGGGCACGAGAACATCTGGGCCGGCGGCGACTGCGTCGAGGTGCTCGACCTCGTCTCCGGGCAGCAGCGCCACATCGCCCTGGGTACCCATGCCAACAAGCACGGCCAGGTCATCGGCACCAACGTCGGCGGCGGCTACGCCACCTTCCCCGGTGTCGTCGGCACCGCGGTGAGCAAGGTGTGCAATCTGGAGATCGCGCGTACGGGTCTGCGGGAGAAGGACGCGCGACGGGTCGGCCTCCAGTTCGTGACGGTCACCGTCGAGTCCACCAGCCGCGCCGGTTACTACCCCGGCGCCTCCCCCATGACGGTGAAGATGCTCGCCGAGCGCCGCACGGGGCGGCTGCTCGGCGTGCAGATCGTGGGCCGGGAGGGCGCGGCGAAGCGGGTGGACATCGCGGCGGTGGCCCTGACCGCCGGAATGACGGTGGAACAGATGACGGCCCTGGACCTGGGCTACGCCCCGCCGTTCTCTCCGGTGTGGGACCCGGTACTGGTCGCCGCCCGCAAGGCCGTGTCCAAGGTGCGGGCGTCCTGACGCCAGGGCCTGGCGGACAGGCCCTAAGCCGTCCCGTTGATCCTCTCTATCGCCTGGCGCGCCTGTTCGGCCGGCGGGCGGGACGGCAGCGACGAGACGGACGCGCTGGAGGTCACCGCGGGCGGCTGCTCGCCCGCCGGCTTCGCGTGCGTGGCGGTCCTGCTGGACCGCAGCCGGTGGCTCACCGCCTCGTCGAGGGTCACCGGACGCTGCATCTGCGAGGCCAGCCGTCCGGCCTCCTGGCCGAGCCTGGCCACGTCCTCCCAGGGCAGACGGACCACGAGGGCGATCTCCGCCTCGCCGTCGGGCAACGCATGCATCGCGGGGGTCACTCGGTCGTTCATCGCCTGTTCCTCACGTCGTCCCCGCGACCCGCCTTGCCCGTGCCGCGGGCGGTTGAACAGACATACGGGCCCGCGGACGGCCGCGTTCACCGATTCGGCGGGCGCATCGGGGGCAGTACTTCCTTGTGGTCATCCCCGTCCATGACGTGAATCCGGTGCGCCGCACCCCCTGGGTGACGTACGCGCTGATCACGGCGAACGTCCTCGTCTTCCTGTTCACGCCCGGACTCGCCGGTTCCGTGGCGGGCGACAGCAGCCTGTCCCAGCTGTGCCATCTGCATGCGTTCCTGGATCACTACGCGGCCGTGCCACGGGAGTTGATCCACGATCAGCTGCCGCGGTTCGTCCCGACCGGCGAGGTCGCGCTGAGCCCGCAGGGGGCCGCGGGCTGTGTGGTGGGGCCGGCGGGCTACGACAAGTCCCCGCCCCTGAGCGTCTTCACGGCGATGTTCCTGCACGGCGGCTGGCTGCATCTGCTGGGCAACATGCTGTTCCTGCTGATCTTCGGCAACAACGTCGAGGACCGCATGGGTCATGTGCGGTACACGCTCTTCTACTTCGCCTGCGGCTACGCGGCGTCGTACGGCTTCGCGCTCCTCAACTCCGAGTCGGCCGACCCGCTGATCGGAGCGTCGGGAGCGATCGCCGGGGTCCTGGGCGCCTATCTGGTGCTGTACCCGAAGGCCAGGGTCTGGGTCCTCGTCCCGTTCCTGATCTTCCTGCCGTTGAGGCTGCCCGCATGGCTGGTGCTGGGCTCCTGGTTCGTGCTCCAGGCGGTGTACTCGTCCGGCGAGGGCGTCTCCGACGCCGGCACGGTGGCGTACGCGGCGCACATCGTCGGCTTCCTCGCCGGGATGCTGATCGCCTGGCCGCTGAGGCCGGGCACGCCACCGCCACCGGAGCCGCGCGGTCTGCTGTTCGGCAGGAAGGCGCGGCCCCGGCACACCTGGTGATCGCGGGGCCGGCTCAGCAGGCGGTCTGGGCGTGGACCCGGCTCAGCGGGCGGTCAGTGTGTGGACGTGGTCCACGAGGCGGGTCAGCGCGTCCGGATCGGTGGCCGGCATGACGCCGTGGCCGAGGTTGAAGACATGGCCCTCCAGTCCGGCCGCGGCGTCCAGGACCTCACGCGTCTTGGTCTCGACGGCTTCCCGGGTGGAGAAGAGCACCGTGGGGTCGAGGTTGCCCTGGAGCGCCTTGCCGGGGCCGACGCGGCGGGCGGCCTCGTCGAGCGGGACCCGCCAGTCGACGCCGACGACGTCCGCGCCCGCCTCGCCCATGAGGCCGAGCAGTTCGCCGGTGCCGACGCCGAAGTGGATGCGGGGGACGCCGTACCCGGCGACCGCCTGGAAGACCTTCGCCGAGGCGGGCATCACCGAGTGCCGGTAGTCGGCGGGCGAGAGGGCGCCGGCCCAGGAGTCGAAGAGCTGGACGGCGCAGGCGCCCGCCTCGATCTGCACCTTCAGGAACGCGGCCGTGATGTCGGCGAGACGGTCGAGCAGATCGGCCCACAGCCCGGGGTCGCCGTACATGATCGCCTTGGCGTTCTCGTAGGTGCGGGAGGGGCCGCCCTCCACGAGGTAGCTCGCGAGGGTGAACGGGGCGCCCGCGAAGCCGATGAGGGGGGTGGCGCCGAGCTCCCGGGTCAGCAGGCCGATCGCCTCGGTGACGTAGGAGACGTCCTCGGGGGTGAGGTCGCGCAGCCGGGCGAGGTCGGCACGGGTGCGGACCGGGTTCTCGACGACCGGGCCGACGCCGGGCTTGATGTCGAGGTCGATGCCGATGGCCTTGAGCGGGACGACGATGTCGCTGAAGAAGATCGCCGCGTCCACGTTGTGCCGGCGCACCGGCTGGAGGGTGATCTCGGTGACCAGCTCGGGCCTCATGCAGGACTCGAGCATCGGGATGCCCTCGCGCACCTTGCGGTACTCCGGAAGCGAGCGCCCGGCCTGCCGCATGAACCACACCGGCGTGTGCGGCACGGGCTCGCGCCGGCACGCCTTCAGGAAGGCGGAGTCCCTGACCGCTTCGGACGTCGCTGTCGGGTGCTTGCCCGAGGGGCTTTCGTTGGCGCTCACGACGAAAAGTCTCCCACGCCCCGCCGACCGTACCGGACCACGGGGGCATGCCTCCGCCCCGTTCGTGCGGCATGTTCCGGACAGGCGGCTTCCGGACGGGTGTCTCTCCCTGCACGAAGGCTCCGTTCCCCTTAATCTTCCCCGCATGGCTGCGGCTCAGGGACGACTGTCGGACGGCGCTGACGGAATGGACGACACCAAGGAGGGGGACCGGAATGCGAGCAGTACGGCTCCGCCCGCGTTCCGGGCGGCCGTCGACGCGCTGAGGACCGCGCGGCTGCGGCCGCAGGTCGAGATCGAGCCGACACCCGCGCCGCAGCGGCTCGCCCCCTTCTCCTACGCGCTGGAGGCCGCGGTCGTCGACGGCGACCAGGACCTGGCCGACGGCCGGCTGGTCCTGCTGCACGACCCGGCCGGGCACGACGCCTGGCGTGGCACCTTCCGGCTGGTGACGCTGGTGCGCGCGGAGCTGGAGCCGGAGATGGCGGCGGACCCGCTGCTGCCCGACGTGTGCTGGTCCTGGCTGACCGGCGCGCTCCAGGCGCGCGGACTGTCGTACGGCGAGCCGAGCGGCACCGTCACGCGCGCGAGTTCGCACTACTTCGGCGGACTGTCGGAGCGTCCGGCCGCCTCGCAGATCGAGATCCGGGCCTCCTGGACGCCCCGTGAGGGCCTCGGCGGTGTTCCGGACACGGCGGCCCATCTGGCCTCCTGGTGCGATCTGCTCGCCCAGGTCGCGGGTCTGCCGCCGGCCGGGCCGGGCGACGCGTCGGTGGTGACGCTGCCGCAGCGGCGGGGACCGCAGTCACGCTGACGCACCGTCCCCGCGTAAAACATTCTTGGTGATCTCTTTGTCGATACGGCCACTTTCTGCCACTGAAGTGAGCCTGTCCGAACCGACTCGATCTTCGGATGATCGATCGCGCGTCCGAATTGCACGGATTGTTACTCACTAGATCGTGATCATCCCCTAAAGGCGGACGGGGTTGGTGCCGAAGACGACTGTGACCTTGAAAGCACGGTTCGTACCGGCTTGATCCCCACGAGCCGGCCCCGACCCGCATCCCAGGAGGCCTGGTGTCCGTTCTCCTCGAGCAGCCCGCAAGCCTGGTCGCCTACCGCCCGAACAAGCCGACCGCCATGGTGGTCGTGGCCGACCCCCGCGTCCGCTCCACCGTCACCCGCCATCTGTGGGCGCTCGGTGTGCGCGATGTCATCGAGGCCTCGTCCGTCGCGGAGGCTCGTCCCCGCATCGGCAACCCCCGCGACATCTGCGTAGCGGACGTCCACCTGCCCGACGGCTCCGGTCTCACGCTGCTGTCGGAGACCCGCGCCGCGGGCTGGCCCAACGGCCTGGCCCTGTCCGCCGCCGACGACATCGGCGCCGTACGCAACGCGCTGGCCGGCGGTGTCAAGGGCTACGTCGTCACCGGCACCCGCACCAACCTCGGGCTCCCCACCCGGCCGGGTGCCGCCCCCATCGGCGCGGTCGCCGCCCGTATGCACCGCCGCCCCCCGGGTGCCCCGAGCCACCCGGGCGGCTACCGCGAACTGTCCGGCCGTGAGGTCGAGGTGCTGCGGCTGGTGGCGGAGGGCCAGTCGAACAAGGCGATCGGCGTCTCCATGGGCCTGTCCGCGCTGACCGTCAAGAGCCACCTCGCCCGTATCGCCCGCAAGCTCGGCACCGGTGACCGCGCCGGAATGGTCGCCGTGGCCCTGCGGACCGGCATCATCCACTGACCCCGACTCCCGTGGCAGTTCACGGACGTGAACCGGATCGACACCCGCTCCCCGTCCGACCACCCCACCCGTCGTGAACCGGATGTTTCACCGACCTGACTGGTTTACGACCCCCAGGCGCCCGCCGACGGAACGTTCCGTCGGCGGGCGCTGTCCATACACAGATACCCTTGACAGGTGACCGACGCCCAAGAGACCGCAGCAGCCAGCACACTGCGAACCACCGGGGGCGCCCCTCCGGACGACGACGGATCTTCTGCTGTGGAGGCGCCGATCCCCCTGCTGGAGCCCCGCGAGGGCATTCCGCCCGTGATCGCCGACGAGGACACCCTCGCCGAGGTGATCGCCGCCTTCGCCGCCGGCTCCGGCCCCGTCGCCGTCGACGCCGAACGCGCGTCCGGCTACCGCTACGGCCAGCGCGCCTATCTCGTCCAGCTGCGCCGCGCGGGTGCCGGGACGGCGCTGATCGATCCGGTGGCCTGCCCCGATCTGTCGGGCCTCGGCGAGGCGCTCGCCGGAGTGGAATGGGTGCTGCACGCGGCCACCCAGGACCTGCCGTGTCTGCGCGAGATAGGCATGGTGCCCACCCGCCTGTTCGACACCGAGCTCGCCGGGCGGCTCGCCGGGTTCCCGCGGGTCGGCCTCGGCGCGATGGTCGAGGGCGTGCTCGGCTTCGTCCTGGAGAAGGGCCACTCGGCCGTCGACTGGTCGACCCGCCCGCTGCCCGAGCCCTGGCTGCGCTACGCCGCACTCGACGTCGAACTGCTCGTCGACCTCAGGGACGCGCTGGAGAAGGAGCTGGACCGGCAGGGCAAGCTGGAGTGGGCAGAGCAGGAGTTCGACGCGATCGCCTCGGCGCCGCCCGCCGAACCCCGCAAGGACCCCTGGCGCCGGACGTCGGGCATGCACAAGGTGCGCCGGCGCCGGCAGCTCGCCGTGGTGCGGGAGCTGTGGCAGACGCGGGACCGGATCGCCCAGCGGCGGGACGTGTCGCCGGGCAAGGTCCTCGGGGACGCGGCCATCGTCGAGGCCGCGCTCTCCCTGCCCGCCACGGTGCACGCGCTCGCCGGGCTGACCGGGTTCGGGCACCGGATGGGACGGCGTCAGCTGGAGCAGTGGCAGGCCGCGGTGGACCGGGCGAAGGCACTGCCGGAGGCGGCACTGCCGCAGCCGGGACAGCCGGTGGCGGGGCCCCCGCCGCCGCGGGCCTGGGCCGACAAGGATCCCGCGGCCGCGGCCCGGCTGACCGCCGCGCGGGCGGCGGTGTCGGCGCTGGCCGAGGCGCTGAACATGCCGCAGGAGAACCTGATCACTCCGGACACGGTGCGAAGGGTTTGCTGGGAGCCGCCGAAGGAAGCCGACAAAGAGGCCGTTGCGGAGGCGCTTGCGGGGTACGGCGCGCGGGCCTGGCAGGTGGAGCAGGTGACGCCGGTGCTGGTGGCTGCGTTGTCTGCGTGAGAGTGCGCCCAGCCGCCGTAGGAGTTCTCTCGTTCGGCGGCTGCGGTTTGTTGTGGCCGGTCGCGCAGTTCCCCGCGCCCCCTTCGGGGCGCCTGCCCGCCGGGTGTGACCTTCGCCGCTCCAGCCGCCAGGGCTGTGCAGCTACGTTACTCATAAGTAGCATGGGTTCTGAGCGCGCGCTCAGCGCATCGCAGCAGTGCCATCCCGCACCCTGGAGGAGAGCCATCGTGCCTCGTACCGTCAGGGACGTCGTCTTCGTCGACGGCGTCCGCACCCCGTTCGGCAAGGCGGGCCCGAAGGGCATCTACCACGAGACCCGCGCCGACGACCTCGTCGTGAAGGCGATCCGGGAGCTGCTGCGCCGCAACCCGGGTCTCGACCCGAAGAAGATCGACGAGGTCGCCATCGCCGCGACCACGCAGATCGGTGACCAGGGCCTGACCCTCGGCCGCACGGCCGGCATCCTCGCCGGTCTCCCCCAGTCCGTCCCGGGCTACTCGATCGACCGTATGTGCGCCGGCGCCCTGACCGCCGTGACGACCACCGCCGGTTCGATCGCCTTCGGTGCCTACGACGCCGTCATCGCCGGTGGTGTCGAGCACATGGGCCGCCACCCGATGGGCGAGGGCGTGGACCCGAACCCGCGGTTCGTCAGCGAGAAGCTGGTCGACGAGTCCGCCCTGTTCATGGGCATGACCGCGGAGAACCTGCACGACCGCTACCCGCACATCACCAAGCTGCGCGCCGACGAATACGCCGTGCGCTCGCAGGAGAAGGCCGCCAAGGCGTACGCCAACGGCAAGATCCAGCAGGACCTGGTGCCGATCTCGGTGCGCCGCACCAACCCCGAGGCCGGCGAGACCGGCTGGGGCCTGGTCACGGCCGACGAGCCGATGCGCCCGGGTACGACCCTGGAGAACCTGTCCGGTCTCAAGACCCCGTTCCGTGTGCACGGCCGGGTCACCGCCGGTAACGCGGCCGGTCTGAACGACGGCGCCACCGCCTCGATCATCGCGTCCGAGGACTTCGCCCGCGAGAACAACCTGCCGGTCAAGATGCGCCTGGTCTCGTACGCCTTCGCCGGCGTCGAGCCCGAGGTGATGGGCTACGGCCCGATCCCGGCCACGGAGAAGGCCCTCGCCAAAGCGGGCCTGTCCATCTCCGACATCGGCCTGTTCGAGATCAACGAAGCCTTCGCCGTCCAGGTCCTGGCCCTGCTCGACCACTACGGCATCGCGGACGACGACGCGCGCGTCAACCAGTACGGCGGCGCGATCGCCTACGGCCACCCGCTGGCCTCCTCCGGTGTCCGTCTGATGACGCAGCTGGCCCGCCAGTTCGAGGAGCAGCCGAACGTCCGCTACGGCCTGACCACCATGTGCGTCGGCTTCGGCATGGGCGCGACGGTCATCTGGGAGAACCCGCACTTCGAAAACGCCGGAGGCAGCAAGTGAGCACCACCGCTGAGCTTTTGAAGGGTGCGGCCGAGCTGTTCCCCGACGAGGTCGTGACGTCCGCGCACGTACGCCACCTCGACCTGCCGGCCGGCGCCGGGCGCTTCGCGCTCATCACGCTGGACAACGGCTTCGACCACACCAAGCCGACCACCTTCGGCCCGGCCTCGCTGGCGAACCTCAACACCGCCATCGACCAGGTCGAGGCGGAGGCCGCGGCCGGCGACATCGTCGGTGTCGGCATCACCGGCAAGCCGTTCATCTTCGCGGTCGGCGCCGACCTCAAGGGCGTCGAGCTGCTGAAGGAACACAAGGACGCGCTGGCCATCGGCAAGGGCGGTCACGAGGTCTTCAAGCGCCTCGCGGGCCTCGCGGTGCCGACCTTCGCGTACTACAACGGCGCGGCGATGGGCGGTGGCGTCGAGGTCGGTCTGCACTGCTCGTACCGGACCGTCTCCAAGGCCCTGCCGGCCTTCTCCCTCCCCGAGGTCTTCCTGGGTCTGGTCCCGGGCTGGGGCGGCTGCACGATCCTTCCGAACCTGATCGGCGCAGACAAGGCCGTCTCGGTGATCATCGAGAACAGCCTCAACCAGAACAAGCAGCTCAAGGGCCAGCAGGTCTTCGACCTCGGTATCGCCGACGCCCTCTTCGAGGGCGCCGACTTCCTGGAGCAGTCGCTGATCTGGACCGCCCAGGTCCTCAAGGGTGACATCGAGGTCGAGCGTCCCGTGATCGACCGCGGCGAGGGCTGGGACCAGGCCGTCGCCAAGGGCCGCTTCATCGCGGACGGCAAGGTGCACGGCGCGGCCCCGGCCGCCTACCGCGCGCTGGACATCATCGCCGCCGCCAAGAACGGCGACCTGCAGCAGGGCTACGACGCCGAGGACAAGGCCCTCGCCGACCTGATCATGGGCGGCGAACTGCGCTCCGGCATCTACGCGTTCAACCTGGTGCAGAAGCGCGGCAAGCGCCCGGCCGGTGCCCCGGACAAGAGCCTGGCCCGTCCGGTCACCAAGGTCGGTGTCGTCGGCGCCGGTCTGATGGCGTCCCAGCTCGCGCTGCTCTTCCTGCGCCGCCTGGAGGTTCCGGTCGTCCTCACGGACATCGACCAGGAGCGCGTCGACAAGGGTGTGGGCTACGTCCACGCCGAGATCGACAAGCTGCTCGGCAAGGGCCGTATCCACCAGGACAAGGCCAACCGCCTCAAGGCGCTGGTGACCGGTGTCCTGGACAAGGCCGAGGGTTTCGCCGACGCGGACTTCATCATCGAGGCCGTCTTCGAGGAGATCGGCGTCAAGCAGCAGGTGTTCGCGGAGGTCGAGGCGGTCGCCCCGGCGCACGCGATCCTCGCCACCAACACCTCCTCCCTCTCGGTGACGGAGATGGCGTCGAAGCTCAAGAACCCCGAGCGGGTCGTGGGCTTCCACTTCTTCAACCCGGTTGCGGTCCTGCCGCTCCTGGAGATCGTCCGGGGCGAGAAGACCGACGACGCCTCGCTGGCCACCGCCTTCGCGGTCGCCAAGAAGCTGAAGAAGACCGCGGTCCTCACCAAGGACGCCCCGGCGTTCGTGGTGAACCGCATCCTGACCCGCTTCATGGGCGAGATCCAGAACGTGATCGACGAGGGCACCCCGGTCGAGGTCGCCGAGAAGGCCATCGAGCCGCTGGGCCTGCCGATGTCCCCGCTGGTCCTGCTGGAGCTGGTGGGCCCGGCGATCGGTCTGCACGTCTCGGAGACCCTCAACCGCGCCTTCCCGGAGCGTTTCAAGGTCTCCCCGAACCTCGCGGCCGTCGTCAAGGCGGGCAAGCGCGGCTTCTACGTCTACGACAGCGGCAAGCCGGAGCTGGACCCGGAGGTCGCCGCGCTGCTGAAGCAGGGCGATGTCGTCCTGACCGAGGAGCAGGTCCGCGCCCGCGTCCTGGACGCGGTGGCGCAGGAGATCGGTCTGATGCTCGACGAGGGCGTCGTCGCCGAGGCCCAGGACATCGACCTCTGCCTGATCACGGGCGCCGGCTGGCCCTTCCATCTGGGCGGCATCACGCCGTACCTGGACCGGGAAGGTGTCTCGGAGCGCGTGAACGGCAAGAAGTTCCTGGCACCGGGGGTTGCTTCGGTTCCGGCGTGACGGTGGTGCGGCGTCGTACGTCGTCGTGCGGCGTCCTACGTCGTCGTAGGTGAGGAGGGCCTCCGCTTTCGGGCGGGGGCCCTTCGCCGTCATCGCCCCCTCCGGAGGCCGAACCGCCCTTCGAGGAGAGCGTGGTCGGACTCGCGGAACCACCGGGCGTCGCCGTCGGCGACGGTGAAATGCCGCCTGGTGGCGAAGACGTAGTCGATCTTCCGCCCGTCGGCCGTGGCCTCTCCGGGCTCCCCGTCGGCCTCCGCGAAGCGGCCGGTCAGCCAGGAAAGGGCAGGGGCGTCGGGCGGGAGATTGAGGTCTCCGGCGAGCACGACGGGAACGCTCTTCGGGAATCCGGCCGTCCAGTCCCTGATCTCCCGGAGTTGCTCAGACGCCTTGGAGTAGGTGTGCGCGGTGCACGCGACGAGGCGTTCACCGTCGAACCGCGTGTCGGCGCACAGCAGCCCCCGGCGGACCCGGACGGTGCGGCCGCCGTTGGTGTAGGTCTCGCCGCCCGTGTGGACGAACGGGCGGTAGTCCTGCTGTCCGTCCGGGACGTTGCCCCGGCTGAGCACCGCAGTACCGAACCGGCCGGTCGTCCCGCAGGCGGGCACGTTGTCCTGGGACGAGGCGTAGGTGCCGTCCATCCGCCAGCCGGCGCGCGCAAGGTGCTGCTTGAGCGCCGCGTACTGCGTCAGACAGATCTCGTTGACGGTGACGACGTCCGGCCGGAACCTCACGGCCTCCCGCACCAGCCGCGCCACGGACGTGCCGCGCCCCGACCCGCCCGCATTCCCCGGACACACCGCGGCCGCTCCGCACAGGTTGTACTGGAGCACCCGGACCACCCGCAGCCGGGACGCCGTGTGCTCTCGGTCACCCGGTACGGCGAGCACCACCGCGAGAAGCACCGCAAGCCCGAGGGCAGTTGCGGTCGGCCAAGCCCTCAGCCTGCTCACCAGTCTCCGGTGAAGGGCCGGTGCTCACAGATCTCACCGCAGGAGTCCCGGGAGGCTCCGAGCGTTCTGATCGGGCTGTTGTCGGGAATGCCGACGACCTTGAACGTGCGGGCCGTCGGTACGGATTCGGCCGCGCCGAACAGGGCGATCACCTCCACCGTGTGGGTGCCGGGGCGCCAGGCGTGGGCATGGGTGAACGCCCACTCGCCGTTGTCGTTGACTCCGGTCGCCCCGATGAGCACGCCCTTCTCCATGAGCACGATCTTCGTCACGCCCTGCTGCACCTTCCCGGAGAAGCGCGGCCGCGGGCCGGAGAACGTCCCCTCGGCGGGACCCGTGACCACCGGTGCCGGCACGTCCGTCAGCACGGTGAACTGGCGCTCCAGCACCGGTGAGCAGCCGTCGGAGCGCAGCCCCACGCACTGGACGACGTGTTCTCCCGGCGTCCAGTTCACCGACCGCCGCCACGTCCACTGGCCCGAACTGCCCACGCCGGCGCCGCCGAGGTACTGGCCCTGCTCGAAGAAGAGCATGTAGTCCGTGCCGGGTGCGGCGAGTCCGGAGAACTTCACCATCGGTCCGGCGAGAGCACCCGGGGCCGGCTTGGTGACGTCCGGGGCCCCGCCCGCCCGCTGCGCGTAGAGGGCCGCGTCGGGGGACTGAATGGTGAACTCGCCCGACACGGGCGGCAGTACGGGGGGCTCCATGAGCAGGGGGGCGTTGACGTCGGCCTTGTCCAGAACGCCGAGGTTGCACAGCCCGCCCACCACGATACGGGCCACCTCGAAGGCCCCGGTGTGATTGAGGTGGGTGGAGTCGATCTTCCCGTCGGGGTGGAGCGGGTGGTCGCCGGCGTCCACCCAGCAGAAGTACTGCCGCAGCCGCATCGGCCCGAGCTCGGCCCACAGCTCCGTGGTACGGCGGTTGAGGTCGATCACCGGTGCGCCCAGCTGGTCGGCGACCTCCAGCATGGCCCGCGGATAGTCGCCCATGGTGTTGATCACCTCGCCGGTGGCGGCGAAGGCGTACCGCGCCATGGGGGTGACCAGGACCGGGACCCCGCCCTCCTGGTGCACGTAGGTCACGAAGAGCCGCAGCAGTTCCCGGTACTCGGGGACGGGCACGTAACGCATACCGTTGTGGATCATGTGGTCCACGCAGCCGAAGCCGATGAGGACGATGTCCCCGCGCTTCATACGGTTGAGCATCGCCGGGAAGCGTTCGGTGAAGTACTTCCGCGCGGTCATGGCGCTGCGCGCGTAGTTGGCGACCTCGACCGGGCCCACGAGGAGGTCCTCGATCTTCTGGCCCCAGCCCGCCATGGGCGCTTCCTCGTCCGTCCGCGGAGCAGGGACGGAGTCCCCCAGCACAAATATCGTCCGGTTCACTTCTCATCCATCCCTATCGGTCGACCACGTTCATGGCCATGGCTCCGGAAGCCGAGCAGTAGGGCCGCACCCACACCGGCCGGGCCGGGTGGACCACGGCGTATGCGGAGGACTCGTCGCCCACGAGCGGCACCGGCGGGTAGGCGTAGGCGCCCTTGACGTCGGGAAAGTCCTCCAGCAGATGACACACACGGATCTTCCGGTGGTCGTCCGGGGCCGGCTGGAGCCACCAGTCCCAGTCCTCCCAGCGCTCCAGCCGGTGGTCGACGACCTTCCGTACCGGGGCCTCGGCCCTGAACCGCCGGTTGCCCATCAGCCGTACGGGCACAGAGAAGTTCGCCGCATGGCGGCCGCGCCGGCTGACCACGAAGAGCGCGCCCGGCTTGAGCAGGAGCCTGCCGTACAGGACGCCCTCCAGCACGATGCCGGTGTCGGTCACCTCGGTGGCCACACATTCGACGTGCTCCTGCCGGAGCACGGTGCGCAGCATCAGCCGGCCGTTGGGCTGCGCGTAGGGGAGATTCCAGCCGACCGGCCCGGACGTCGGCCGGGCCACCAGCCGTCCCCGGGCGTCGATCAGCGCCCTGGTGTCACGCAGGCCGGCCTTCATATGGACGGCTCCGGACTTCGGCGTGCGCATGGTGACCTGCCAGCGGCCGTCGCCGAGTTCGCCGAGCGCGGAGGGAGTGACGGCGGCCGTGTAGCGGGTGCCGCCGTTCGCCAGGGTCTTGCGTACGGTGCGCAGCGGCAGCTCGGGACGTGCCTCGCCGTCGGAGGGCTTGTGACGGAGCACGAACTGCCAGCGGTGGCGTCCCTCGCCCGGTCCGTCCGCGGCCAGCCGCAGCCAGCCCGCGTCGTCCGCCGTGACGTCCACCGTGGCCGCGCCGAGCGACACCGGGGGTACGGCGGCCTGGGCGGCGGCGGTCCTGCGGGGACCGCCCGGGGTCCGGTAGCCGCGCACGGCGGCGGCGCGGCGGCGGGCGGCATCCTCGAAGAGTTCGACGTAGCGGGCGGCGACGGCCTCGGGGTCGTAGCGGGCGGCGTTGCGCAGCGCGGCGGCGCTCATCTCACGGCGCAGGGCCTCGTCGGCCATCAGCCGCCGCAGCCCCTCGGCGATTCCCGCGACATCGCCGTTCGGTACGAGGAAGCCGTCCTCGCCGTCGGTGAGGATCTCCCTGGGCCCGACGGGGCAGTCCGTGGACACCACGGGGAGCCCGCAGCGCATGGCCTCGACCAGGGTCATGCCGAAGGACTCGGCGCTGGAGGTGACGGCCGCGACGGACCCCTTGGCCCATTCCGACTCGATCGGCGAGAAGCCGCCCATCAGCAGTGCCCGGCCCGCCAGACCGAGTTCGGTGACGAGGGCGCGCAGCTTTCCGGCCTCGCCGCCGTCGCCGTAGATGCGCAGCTGCCAGTCCGGGAAGTCCGCGGCCAGCATGCCGAAGGCGCGGATCAGCAGGTCGTACCGCTTGATGTGGTGCATACGCCCGGCGCTGACGACGACCTTGCGGGAGCAGTCGGAGGGCGGTACGGAGGGCTGCGGGACGCTGTTGGGGATGCCGACCACGGGAATGCCGGGGATCGGGGTGTTCTCCCTGAACGAGCGGGCGTCCGCCTCCGTCACCGTGGTGATCGCGTCGAGCCGCGGATAGACACGGGCCATCTCGGCGCGCACCGCGGGCGGAATGGCCAGGTGCGTCATGTGTTCCTGGGCGACGCGCAGGGCCCCGTCGCGGGTGTGGGCGGCGACGAACAGGTTGAGGCTGGGCCGGGTGCCGACGACCACGTCGGCGTCCGTCTTCTGCAGTTCCCGGATGATGCGCCCGTCGGTGAACCGGCTGTACTGCGCGGAGAACTCCTCCTGGCGCGGCACCACGTCGCTGGGTTCGTCACTGCCCGCCCCGTTGCGGTCGGCGGAGCCGGGGCGCAGGTCGACCAGGGCGCGGACGGTGACGCGTGGGGAGATGGAGAACTTCGTCGTGCTCGCCCGGCGGAAGACCGAGACGATCTCCACCTCGTGCTGTGCGGAGAGTGCTTCGGCGAGGTTGATGACCGTGCGGTTGGTGCCGCCGATGCCGTAGATGTTGTTGATGAGGAAGGAGATCTTCACCGGACCTCATGCTCCTTCCGCTCGAAGGGACTCGGTACGGGGTAGTAGGACCGCAGGAACCGGCCGAGCATCGCCGTCTGGCGCTCGACGTCGTGGCCGTCGGAGAGGGTGTCGTTGATGCAGAACGCCTGCCGGTCGCGCTGGGCCAGCAGGATGCCGAGACGCCGCTGGATCTCCGGCCTGGCCAGGTCGAGGTAGGCGAAGCCGATGTCGGAGGGCACCGCACGTCCGGTGAAGTACGCGTAGTAGTGGTACAGCGACGACGGGATCGAGATGTCGGTGGGGCTGCGGAACCGGCTGTGCCCGGTCTGCCAGTGCGCTTCGGCGAACTCGCGCTCGATCTCGTGCAGCACGCTGCGGCGCAGCGCGTAGGGCGCGTGCCGCAGTTTCTGGACGATGGCGGTGCCGAAGTTCTCCAGCAGCAGCAGCCGGTTGTTCTTGCCCGCCGCGTCGACCGGGCGGTCGCCCTGGGTGAGGTCCCACCGGGGCACCTGGGACGGCGAGAAGAAGGTGCGGGTCATGCCGTTGGAGAGGAAGAAGTCCTGGGGGGTCACGGGACGGCCCAGGAACATGTCGTCGTTGAAGTACAGGAAGTGCTCGGCGAGCCCGTCGATGTGGTGCAGCCGGCTCTCGATCGCGTGCGAGTTGAAGGTGGGCAGGGCCGACGGGTCGTCGAAGATCTCGGAGTGGTCCACCACGGTGATGCGCGGGTGGCGGTCGGAGAGCCAGGCCGGGCGCTGACGGTCCGTCACGAGGTAGATGTGCCGGACCCAGGGTGCGTTCTGTTCCAGGGCGCGCAGCGAAAAGCGCAGTTCGTCACGGCTGATGTAGCGGGCCGCGTTCGCGGACTCGGTGTGGTACCCGCCGTCCCCGTACTCGCCGCGCCGCCGCTGCCAGGCGGGGTCGTTGCCGTCGACCCAGGTGTAGACGACGTCGATCGGGAAGCGCACGTCCTCGGGCAGCGCGTCGGCGCACGCCCGGATGGTGCGCACCTGGCGGGTGCGCCGCGTGTGCAGGGCGGCGAAGCCCGTCAGCCGGCTGACGGGGACGGTGACACGTGGCTCGTCGAACGAGACGTCCTCGGTGACGCGGTTGCGGCGGGGCGCGACCAGGCGCCCCGCCTCCGGGCGCCAGAACTCGATGTCGCACCCGTGCTCCAGACCGAGCACGAGGGACCCGGCCGGATCGCTCCACACCATGCCGACCCGCAGGATCGCGGCCTCCCGGCCGAGCCGGCGGCCGCGCCGGGAGGCGCACAGGGCGCGCCGGCCGACCGCGGCGTCGCCCCGGCAGGCCGTCAGATAGACGGGTGCGCTGTCGGCACAGCGTTCCAGTGCCTGGACGACCCGGTGCCGGTCGGCCTCGGCGACCGCGAGGCAGGAGCGGAAGTCGGAGTTGCCGCGGATCGCGAAGTAGTCGACCTCCGCGTCCTCCAGGAGCGACGCCACCAGTTCGAGGTTGGCCTCGCGCAGCCCGAGCGGGGACACGGTGGGCCGTACGAGGGCGATGTGCGCTCCGTGTCCGGCGAGCACGGCGAGCCGCTCCCCCTCGCGGAACAGGTGCGGCCAGCGGCGGCGGGCCCGCACGGCACGCAGCGTCCGGGCGCCCAGAGTGAGGAGCGCCAGCCGGCGCAGCAGTTGCTTGAGCGCCATGCGCAGCCGCATCGGGACACGGCGTGCGATACGGCGTCTCAGGCCCGTGGGGACAAGGGTGCGGTACATCCCGACCGCGGCGGTCGCCTCGGGATTGCCAGTGCTCACGAGTAGGTGTCCGGCTCCTCGGGTTCCCCGCGCTCGAAGACACTGGCGACGGGGAAGTAGCGGCTCAGGAAGTGACGGACGGCGTCGGTGCCGCCCTGGGTGAGGGCCTGCTCGGAGCCGAGGCCGAAGAACTGGATCTGCTGGGTGTCCCGGCGTACCAGGAGACGCTCCAGATGGTTCTCGATGCCGGGCAGCGCCGCGTGCAGCACCAACGACGCCTCGCCCGACGGGTCGGCGAGACCGGCGACGTACCCGAAGTGGTGGACGAGTCCGTCCATCGGGTGGGTGCCGGGCACCGTGCTCATCATCTGGCCGTCGGCGGTCTGCAGTGGTTCGGCGCCCGTGCGGGCGAGGCGGTCCAGGACCTCACAGCTGTAGGGCTGGGGTCCCTCGGCGTAGCCGTGCGCGGTGACGCAGCCGGTGGCGGTGTAGGCGGCGCGGGTCCAGGGGCTGAAGGACTCCTGCGCACTCCACGGTCCGCGGCGGGGCCGGGTCGCACCGTGCGGGGTGAAGTAGTCGAACGGCCGCACCGGACGGCCCAGCAGAGCCCCGGGGCGCAGCAGCAGGAAGGCGTCCGCGAGATCGGGCAGTTGGTGCAGCCGCCACTCGGCGCCCGGCTGCGCATGGACGACGTTCAGCCGGTCGTCGCCGCCCAGCCACGACGGCACGGGTGCCTGCGCGACGACGTGGACGACGTCGACCCACGGCGCGTACTGGTGCAGGGATCGCAGGGCGGCACGCAGGAGTTGCTCGCCCCAGGGTGTGGGGTGCTGCCACTGCAGGACCGCGTCGACGGGGAAGGTGATCTCCTCCAGGCGCGGGACGTCGAAGGTCTCCAGCGTGATCGTCGGCTCCAGGTCGCCGTCGATGTCGAGGTAGCCGGAGAGCCGGTCGAGCCCGATTTCGATGCCCATCGCATCGCTGGGCACCGCGCGCTGGACCCGGTTGGGACGCGGCCCGACGAGCCGCTCCTGGGGCAGGTCGGTGTTGGCCGTCCAGAACTCGATCTCGACGCCCTGGTCCTCGCCGAGCCACAGGGTCTCGGTCGGGTCGGTGCGCAGCCAGGTGAGGCGGATCACCCGGGACTTGCCGAAGTTCTTCCACGCCTTCAGATGACTGCCCGGGATCTCCCGGGTGTCGCTGTGGGCGGGCGACACGGAGACGACGTAGCCGGTGTGTTCCTCCAGCAACGCGCGTACTGCGCGGCGCACGGCTCCCTTGTCCCGTTGCTCCACGGCCAGGCAGATGCGGCGGTCGTCGAGGGCGGGCACCGCGAACCAGGGGATGTCCGCGGCGTCGAGGGCGTAGGTGACCAGGTCGTGGTCGAGGCGGCGGGCGAGATCGACGGTCAGCCCGCTGTGGACGTGCCCGATCCGGCCGTCGGGGGCCTTGGTCCGGCGCTCGGAATGCCCGAACTCCACCTTCCGGACCCGTCGCAGGGCCCGCCGGTGCAGCCGTGCTTCACGGCGGCCGAGGGTCCGGGCGAGTCCGCGCTTGACCTTGCGCCGGACGCCGGCGGGCACGGTGGTCGCGGCGGCCGAGCGCACGGGCTGGGGGACGAGACGTTTGTAGACGTGGGCGGCGGAGCTCATCGACGTCGCATCGGACACGTCATGAACTCCGTTTCATCGCTCGTGGGGACTGGGGGTGGGGAAATAGGAATGGAGGAATCCGTCGAGCAGTTCCTGCTGGGCCTCGATGTCCTCGGGAGTCGAGAACGCGTCGTTGAGGCAGAACGAGTCCTGGTCCCTGCCGTCGAGGAGTTTCTGCAGCCGCTCCGCAAGGTCGGGCACCGCCAGCTGGAGATAAGTGAAGGGCATCGAACCGGGCTGGGCCCGTCCGGTGAGTGCCGCGTAGTAGAGCGCGAAGGACGAGGTCGGCGAGAGGTCGGTCATCGCGCGGAACCGGCTCGCCGCGGTTCTCGCCCATGCCTCGGGGAAGTCGCGCTCCGCCTCCTCCATCGCCGAGCGCCGCAGGGCGTACGGAATGTGCTCCATCGGCTGGGTGATCACTCTGCCGAATCGTTCACTCAGCAGCGCGCGATTGTTCTTGCAGGCCGCGTCGACCGGGGTGTCGGTCTCGACCACCGGGCCCTGCGGGATGCGGTTGCGCGAGGGGAAGTAGCGGGCGGTGCCGGTCGGGGTGAAGAAGGCGTGCGGCGCCACCGGCCGGCCGATGAACATGTCGTCGTTGAAGTACAGGAAGTGCTCGGCGAGCCCCTCGATGTGGTGCAGCTGGCTCTCGATGGAGTGCGAGTTGAAGGTCGGCAGGTCCGCGGGGTTGCGGAAGATCTCGCGGTGGGTCGCGATGCGCAGCCCGGGCACGTCCTCGCGCAGCCAGGCCGGGACCTGGTCGTCGGTGACGAGGTAGACGGTGCGGATCCAGGGTGCGAAGAGGTGCAGTGAGCGCACCGAGTAGCGCAGTTCGTCGCGGCTGATGAAGCGGGCGTCGCTCGCCGACTCGGCGTGGTACACCTCACCCTTGGCCTGCGCCTTGCGCTGCTGCCAGGCGGGGTCGTTGCCGTCGACCCAGGTGTACACGGCGTCCACGGGGAAAACGATGTCGTCCGCGCACTTCACCAGGAACTCCGGCCGGGTGGGGAGCGCGGGGGCGAGGTGCTGCGGGGTCCAGTCCGACACGAAGCGGCTGAACAGGCGGGCGGCGCCGAGCACATGGGGGCCGGCCGCCGCGACGGCCCAGCAGGCGCGGTTGGCGCGGGGGGCCAGGAGGTGGGTGCCGTGCGGGCTCCAGAACTCGATGGCGCAGCCGTACTCGTGCCCGAGGAGCAGGTGCCGGCCGGGATCGGTGCGGTACCAGCTGATCTGCAGGATGCGGGCGGCAACGACATCGCGCCAGGCCTTCGAGTCGCGCGAGGAGACCGGGCGGGCGGGCCGCGGCGCGTCCGGGTCGATCACACTGAGGTGCCCGGGGTACCGGCTCAGTCCCTGGAACACAGCGCCGAGCACCCGCTCACGGTGCTCCTCGGCAACGGCGACGACGGTCCCGTGGTCCGAGGTGCCGCGTACGGCGAAGTGCGGCACCCCCACCGAGTCGAGCAGCGCGGTGACCGCGGAGCGGTTGGCCTCCCTGGCCGCCAGCGGGGTCAGGCCGGGCTCGACATAGACGTCGTCGCGTTCCGTGGAGCCCGCCGGATGCGGCTGCCGGGCCCGGGTCTGGCGTGGAACACCGTCGGCGCCCCCCTGGGCACGCCCGACACCGCCCACCGCCCGTTGGACGGCAGGTTCGGAAACAGTTGTCACACCCGCCGCCCTTCCTGGGCGAACGCATGCAGCAACACAGACACCCTCTCCTTCTGCATCCCGGCCCGTGGGCCGGGAACCCCCCTGACCGCGCGCCCTCCAGCCCCCCGGCTCGAAAAACGCGGTCACTCCTACGCCGGCAACACTGCCGGCGTCATTCACACCAAAACTTAACCATTCACACGTCCGTCACATCATCACTAGTGGTTACTCGCGTGTCAACAACACACCGCAATGACAGCAAACGCACAGCAATCGACACATCGGTTCAACAGAGGGTGTCCGGCGGGTGACGCGGGCGCCGACGGTGATGTCCGGAAGTCGGTCTATAGTTCGGACAAAGATCGCGGCGTCCGCAGCCGCCTCCGGGCCCGGCCTCTCCCCCCACTCGTGCCCTCCCCAAGTCCGTACGGCAACGAGCCACCAGTGAGAGAGGACAGCGCCGCATGACGCACGCCCTGACGGAGTCGGAACAACCCCGCAGATCCAGGCGTGCGCCGAACGGCGGACGCTCCAAGCCGCCGCGCCGCCGGGTGTGGCGCTGGATCGCTCTGGGCTTCGTCGTCCTGGTCCTGGCCGGCGCCGGAACCGCCTACTGGCTGTACAGCAGCCTGGACGGCAACATCAAGGGCGTAGACCTCGACCAGGCGCTCGGCGACGACCGGCCCGAGAAGCTGCCCACGTCGGGCCAGAACATCCTGATCCTGGGATCCGACTCCCGCTCCGGCGCCAACGCCGCGCTGGACAAGGCCGACGTCTCGGGGGCGCGCTCCGACACCGCGCTGGTGATGCACATACCCGAGGGCCGCACCAAGGCCGTCGCCGTCAGCATTCCGCGCGACACCCTGGTGACCCGGCCCGAGTGCAGCACGTCGGACGGTTCGACGGTCGCATCCGCGAAGCGTGTGATGTTCAACTCCATCTACTCGCAGGTCGGTCCGGCCTGTGTGGTCAAGACCGTCGAGCAGATCTCGGGGGTCCGCATGGACCACTACGTCGAGATCGACTTCGCCGGCTTCAAGGGGCTGGTGGACGCGATCGGCGGGGTGACCGTCAGCGTCGACCAGAACATCCACGACACCTCCAGCGGCCTGGACCTGACCGCCGGCACCCACAAGCTGGACGGCACCCAGTCCCTGCAGTTCGTGCGCACCCGGCACGGCATCGGCGACGGCAGCGACCTCGGACGCATCACCCTCCAGCAGCAGTTCATGACCGCGCTGCTCTCCGAGATCAAGAAGCAGGACCTGCTGGGCAGCCCCACCAAGACCTACAAGATCGCCGACGAGCTCACCTCGGCTCTCACCACCGACTCCGACCTCGCCTCGCTCAAGGCGCTGTCCGACTTCGGCCGGAGCATGAACGGCGTCGACCCGGAGAACATGGAGACGATCATGCTCCCGGTCGAGTACGACAAGACCGACCCCAACCGGGTCGTGGCCGCCGAACCGCAGGCGACGAAGCTGTGGAAGGCGATCCGCACGGACGCGGAGATTCCCGAGTCGGCGAAGAAGTCCCCGGCCACCGGCGGCACTTCCTGACCCGAGGCGGCACCGGAGGTCCGGGATGTGACGAGGCGGGCTCCACCACGTGGTGGAGCCCGCCTCGTGCGCGCGGCGCTTCAGACCCGGACGGAGGGAGCCATCGCCAGGCCCCCCTCGTCGGTCTGGCGGGCGATGTGCAGCCCCCCGTCCTCGCCGATCACGGCGAGCACCACACGGCCGTACGCGTCGATTTCCAGCGCCGGCGCACCGACACCGCGGTCGCCGGCCGGTGACCACCACAGCCCGGACTGTTCCTGCTCCGTCCCGCAGACGGCGAGCAGGATCTGTCCTTCGGCGTCGCGATGGGCCAGCACCGTGCAGTCGTAGCCGTCCAGCACGGCCCGCAGCACCGCCACGGGCGCCCCGGCCGGCGCGCCGCCGAGGGGAATCAGCCAACTGCCGGGGCGGTGGGCGACGATCCCTCCGGTGGCCGGGTCGGTCCAGTAGTACGTGGCGCGGTCGGGGGCGGTTTCCAGCACCGCCGCCGTACCCCGGGTCACCGCGACCGGGATGTTGAGGGCTCGGCGGAACTCGCCGTCGGGCTGGTCCTGCACCCATCGCATGATCAGGTCCTGGCCGCCGGCCATCGCCTCGACGTGTCCGGAGGAATGCGCGACCACGGCCGGCGGGTCCTGGACCAGGCTGCCCTGGAGGTCGGTCCACGGACCCCACTTGCCGCCCGGCAGCTCTCGCCGGAGCATCAGGCCGCCGCCCGCGTTGCGCACGAAGACGTGCACGATGCCGGACGAGCTCACCGCCGCCGCCGGAATCCCGAGGCGGGCCGCCTTCTCCCGTTCCTTGTGCGGATTGCCGAGCGAGCGCCACTCGGTGACGGGGCGTCCGCTCTGGTACTGGATGGCGTGCACGACATCGACGGCCGGCGGACCGTCGCCTTGACGGACCTCGCGCCGGCCGAGGAAGTGGACGTAGGTGTCGGCGCCCTGGGTCACCCACAGGTCGGTCAGGTTCGCGACCGGGAAGACATCGGGGCCGGTCCAGTCCGGGCCGCCCGGCCGGATCTCGGTCCAGCGCAGCAGGCCGGCGTCGGTGCGGGCGTAGGCGGTCAGCCTGCCGTCCTTGCCGCGGACCAGCCAGCGACCGAGCAGGGTGCCCGGGGCCGCGTACCGCCCGGTCGCCGTGCGGTCCGTACCCCCGACCGCTCTCTCGCGGGCGGCGCCGCGCCCGGATCTGGTCCGCATGACGAGACCTGCCCCTTCCATGAGTCTCGGCGCGGCTTACCTGCCTGCCCCGAACCCATGTACGGGAGGCCGAGCGGGCCCATCATAAGATGATCGTTCGGTGAACAGTGTGCGACGCCCACGTGGGCGACCACGAGGCCGGTCCCGCGCTCAGATCTCCTGCCAGGCCGTCAGCGCCAGCCCCGGCTCCTCCTTGCGCCGGGTCAGGAGCAGCTGCCCGGTGGACGGGGACGAGGTCGCCGCGACCACGCGGTCCGTCTCGTCCAGGGTGAGGGACACCACGGCGTCGGGGGGCAGTTGCGGACCCGACTCGGTCCACCAGGCGCCGGCCGTCTCCTGCTCGGTGGGGTACGCGGCGAAGGCGACGCGGCCGCCTGCCGAGCGCTGGGCGAGGAGCGTGCAGTCGTGGCCGTCGAGTTCGCAGCGGACGGCGGAGACCGGGCCGGGGCCGGCGGCGGTGAGCAGGGTGGCGGGCTTGGCACCGGGGCGCCAGGCGCACAGATGGCCGGAGTCGTCGGTGAAGTAGAGCGTCGTGCTCTGCGGGGACGTCGCCAGCGCGCGGAGGGTGCCGGGGCGGACCGCGGCCTCCAGCGCCTCGTCCAGCACCGGTCGTGCGCCCGCCTCCTCCTGGCTCCAGTGCAGGATCGCGCCGGGCACGGCGGCGTACAGCTCGACCCGGCCGGACTCCCCCGTGACCGCGGCGAGCCCCTCCTGGACATCACGTCCCTTGAGGTCGAGCCAAGGGTCCCAGCCGCCCTTCTCCTTCTGCGCCAGCATGCCGATCCCGCCCGAGGCGTTGCGGACGAAGACATGGGCGCGGCCCTGGGCGTCCACGGCGACGGCGGGTGTGCCGGTGCGGTCGCCCCTCCCGTCGGGGTGGCCGAGGGGGTTCCAGTCCAGGGCGGCCAGCCGGGGCCGGAAATGGGTGGAGTGGACGAGGCCGGACTCGCCGGGCACGGTGGGCCGCCAGGCGACCAGATGGGCGTAGCCGTCACTGCCCCGGCCGACGGCGACCGACGGGTGCAGCTTCTGGCCGCCGCCCACTGTGCGCGGCGGGTCCCAGGGGCCGCCGGGTCCGTGCTCCGCCCGGCACAGGACGGCGTCCTCGGAGAACAGATAGACACTGAGCCGCCCGTCTCGGCCGCGTACGAGCCAGTCGCCGTTCACCGGATCACTCTATGGCGCGGCCGCCCGGCTCGCTCCGGGTGGGACGACGGGCGTGCCACCCTGTTCCCATGACCCCGCTCCTGGTGATCGTCGATGCCGCGAACGTCGTCGGATCGGTGCCCGACGGCTGGTGGCGCGACCGGCGCGGTGCCGCGGAGCGGTTGCGGGACCGGCTGGCGGCGGACGGGGTGCCGGGGCACGAGGGCCCCGTGGAGATCGTCCTCGTGGTGGAGGGCGCGGCGCGCGGCGTGGAGTCCGCACCGGGCGTACGGGTCGAGTCGGCACCGGGCAGCGGGGACGACCATATCGTCGCCCTGGTCACCGAGGCCGGCGGCCGCCCCGTCCTGACGGTCACAGCGGACCGCGAACTGCGCCGCAGGGTCGAGCAGTTGGGATCGAGGGTGGCGGGACCGCGGACGGTCCGGCCGTAGGTCACTCCGGTTACTGGGGACCGCCCGGCTTCCCCCGCAGCACCTCCGCCCGGGTCGTCTCCTCGTGGCGGCCCACTCGGCTGTGGGAGCGGCCGTAGAGGAAGTACACGACGCAGCCGACGACCATCCAGATGCCGAAGCGGAGCCATGTCTCGGCGGGCAGGTTCAGCATCAGCCACAGGGAGGCGAGGACCGAGAGGATCGGCAGGACCGGCACCCACGGGGTGCGGAACGCCCGGGGCAGGTCGGGGCGGGTCCTGCGGAGGATGATCACGCCGATCGCGACGACCACGAACGCGAACAGCGTGCCGATGTTCACCAGCTCGGCCAGCTCGCTGAGGCTGGTGAAGCCCGCCAGGATCGCGATCAGCACACCGAGCAGGACGGTCGGCCGGTGCGGGGTCTTGAACTTCGGGTGGACCTGGGAGAAGAACCGGGGCAGCAGTCCGTCGCGGCTCATCGCGAAGAAGACCCGGGTCTGCCCGAGGAGAAGGATCATGCAGACGGTCGTCAGGCCGACCGCGGCGCCGAAACTGATGAAGCCGGCGAACCAGGGATGCCCGGTCGACTTGAACGCGTCGGCGAGCGGGGCGTCCACGGACAGCCTGCTGTAGTGCTGCATACCGGTCACGACGATCGAGACGGCGACGTACAGGACGGTGCAGATGAGGAGGGAGCCGAGGATGCCGCGGGGCATGTCCCGCTGCGGGTTGCGGGTCTCCTCGGCGGCGGTGGCCACCACGTCGAAGCCGATGAAGGCGAAGAAGACGACGGAGGCGGCGGTGAAGATGCCCATCACCCCGAAGTTGGACGGGGCCCAGCCGAACATCAGCTGGATCAGCGGGGCTTGGAGACTTTCACCGGCCGGTACGGTCTGCGTCTTCGGGACGAACGGATCGTAGTTGTCGCCGTTGATGAGGAACGCACCCGCGATGATCACGGTGAGGACCACGGTCACCTTGATGGCGACCACGAGCGAGGTGATCCGCGCGGAGAGCTTCACACCGAGCACGAGGATGCCGGTGAGCACCAGCACGAGGGCCGCGGCGAGGATGTCGAAGCCGAAGCCCTCGGCTCCCTCTCTCCCGCTCAGGGCATCCGGCAGATGCCAGCCCGCGTTGTCGAGCAGCGAGGCGATGTAGCCCGACCAGCCGACGGCGACCACCGCGGTGCCGAGCGCGAACTCCAGCACCAGGTCCCAGCCGATGATCCAGGCGGGCAGTTCGCCCAGAGAGGCGTACGAGAACGTGTACGCGGAGCCCGCCACCGGGACCGTCGAGGCGAACTCGGCGTAGCAGAGCGCGGCGAGCGCGCACGCGACGCCGGCCGCGACGAAGGCCAGGGACACGGCGGGACCGGCGTTGTTCTTGGCCACCGTGCCGGTCAGAACGAAGATGCCCGTGCCGATGATGACACCGACGCCGAAGACGGTCAGATCCACCGCGGACAAGGACTTCTTGAGCGCGTGCTCTGGCTCCTCGGTGTCGAGGATCGACTGCTCGACGTTCTTGGTCCGGAAGAGGGTGCTGCTCACGGGCGTACCTCCCACGCTTGTCGTCCCCGACATGATCGAGAGGGGGCGTGGTGCGTATGCCCCGACGCGAGGGGATTCACGCAGATGGGCCGGTTTCACCACCCTTCGACGTGGCGGAACCGGCCCATCCGGACGAGACGTGGCGGGCTAGGGTCGGTCGTTTGGATCACTCCGGCTTCTGGCCACGGTGCCGCATGGCTGCCGGTGAGCGGGTCTTGGTGCGTGCAGCTGCAAGGCGGAGGAGGGCGTCAACGCGGAGCGTTGGCAACCGACGACAACGCCGCAGATGTGCGTGCCAAGACCCGCGGCCCAGGCGTGATCCAAACGACAGGCCTCAGTCGCGTGCGGGCTCCACTGAGTCGATGGCGGCCGCCGTACGGTCGGTGGGGGTCCCCCCGCTCGAGCGAAGCCGGGAGTGGGGGAGGCCGTCGAGCTTGGCGACGAGGCCGGTGACCTGGCGGGCGATGTCCGGGGCCGTGAGGCCGATCTCGGCCATGACCTCGGTGCGGGAGGCGTGGTCGAGGAAGCGCGGCGGGATACCGAAGTCGCGCAGCGGGACGTCGACGCCCGCGTCGCGCAGGGCCTGCGCGACCGCCGAACCGACTCCGCCGGCGCGGGAGTTGTCCTCGACGGTGACGACCACCCGGTGCCGCTCGGCGAGCGGGGCCATGGCCTCGTCGACGGGCTTGACCCAGCGCGGGTCGACGACGGTGGTGGTGATGCCCTGCCGGTCGAGCAGTCCGGCGATCTCCAGGCACATGGGGGCGAGGGCTCCCACGGAGACGAGGAGCACGTCGGGCGTGTCCGTGCCCGCCTCACGCAGCACGTCCATGCCGCCCACCCGACCCACGGCGGGTACGGCGGGACCGACGGCGCCCTTGGAGAAACGGACCACGGTCGGCGCGTCGGTGACCTCGACGGCCTCGCGCAGCTGGGCGCGCACCTGCTCGGCGTCGCGCGGCGCGGCGAGCCTCAGACCCGGGACGACCTGGAGGATCGACATGTCCCACATGCCGTTGTGGGAGGCGCCGTCGGTGCCGGTGATACCGGCCCGGTCCAGTACGAAGGTCACGCCGCACTTGTGGAGGGCGACGTCCATCAGCACCTGGTCGAAGGCCCGGTTGAGGAAGGTCGCGTACACCGCGAACACCGGATGCAGACCGCCCGTGGCCAGGCCCGCGGCGGACACGGCGCCGTGCTGCTCCGCGATGCCGACGTCGTACACCCGCTCCGGGAAGGCCTTGGCGAACTTGTCCAGGCCGACCGGCTGGAGCATGGCCGCCGTGATGGCGACGATGTCCTTGCGCTCCCTGCCGAGCTCGACCATCTCGTCGCCGAACACGGACGTCCAGTCCGCGCCGGAGGTGGCGATCGGCAGGCCCGTGTCGGGGTGGATCTTGCCGACGGCGTGGAAGCGGTCGGCCTCGTCCTGGAGGGCGGGCTGATAGCCGCGGCCCTTCTCGGTCAGACAGTGCACGATGACCGGTCCGCCGAAGCGCTTGGCGCGCGCGAGGGCGGACTCCAGGGCCTCGATGTCGTGCCCGTCGATGGGGCCGACGTACTTGAGCCCCAGGTCCTCGAACATGCCCTGCGGGGCGATGAAGTCCTTCAGGCCCTTCTTGGCGCCGTGCAGGGTCTCGTAGAGCGGCCTGCCGACGACCGGGGTGCGCTCCAGGAGGTCCCTGGTACGGGCCAGGAAACGCTCGTAGCCGTCGGTGGTACGCAAGGTCGCGAGGTGGTTGGCGAGGCCGCCGATGGTCGGCGCGTACGACCGCTCGTTGTCGTTGACGACGATGACCAGGGGGCGGTCCTTGGCGTCGGCGATGTTGTTCAGCGCCTCCCAGGCCATACCGCCGGTGAGGGCGCCGTCACCGATCACGGCGACGACGTGGTCGTCGCGTTTGAGCACCTGGTTGGCCTTGGCGAGACCGTCGGCCCAGCCGAGGACGGTCGAGGCGTGCGAGTTCTCGATCACGTCGTGCTCGGACTCGGCCTGCGAGGGGTAGCCGGACAGGCCGCCCTTCATCTTCAGCTTCGAGAAGTCCTGCCGGCCGGTGAGCAGCTTGTGGACGTAGGACTGGTGTCCGGTGTCCCAGAGCACCTTGTCCTTGGGGGAATCGAACACCCTGTGCAGGGCGATGGTGAGCTCGACGACGCCGAGGTTCGGGCCGAGGTGGCCGCCGGTCTTGGAGACGGCGTCGACGAGGAAGCTCCGGATCTCCTCTGCCAGCTGGTCCAGCTGCTCCAGGCTGAGCCGGTCCAGATCGCGCGGTCCCCTGATGCGGGTCAGCAGCGGCACCCGTGCCTCCTTGCAGTAGAGCTGATCGAGCTGTTGCCGGGCTTGTCGAGTCTAATGTTCCGCCTGCGCGCCCGGAGCCCGGGCAGTGCGTCATACATCACGCGATCGGCCCTACCCAGGAAGGCCCTCCCCTACGACACGACTGTTGCCCGGTACCCCCATTGGTACCGGGCAACAGTCACCCCCTCAGGGGCGCGGGGAACTGCGTGACCAGCCACATCGGACCGGCACCCGCCGAACCACCGCACCCCTTACGGCGCTATGCGCCACGCGCCACGCGCTACGCGCGCCCCGCAGCCTTCTGCGACTTGCGCGAGACGGAGTCGATGACCACCGCACCCAGCAGCACCGCACCGGTGATCATGTACTGAATCGACGTGTTCATGTTCAGCAGGTCGAGACCCGTCTGAATCGACTGGATGACCAGCATGCCCAGCAGCGCGGACCAGACGGTCCCCCGCCCGCCGAACAGGCTCGTCCCACCGATGACCGCCGCCGCGATCGCCAGCATCAGCGTGTTGCCGCCGCCGGCGTTCAGCGTCGCGCTCTGCGTCTGCCCGGCGAAGAACATGCCGCCGACCGCCGCGAAGAAGCCGGAGAGGGCGAACACGGTGATACGGATCATGGGCACGTTGATACCCGCACGGCGAGCCGCCTCGATGCCGCCGCCGACCGCGAAGACCTTACGGCCGTACGGGGTACGCCGCAGCACGAAGTCGACGATCACCAGCGCCGCGAGGAAGATCACCAGGGAGTTGGTGACACCGGCGGACTGGTTCAGCACGTACGCGGAGACGAACGCGGCCACCGCGAGGAGACCGACCCGCAGCGCGATCTCGCTGGTGGGCCTGAACGGCACTCCGGCCGCGCGGCGTCGGCGCTGCTCGATGAGCGAGCCGAAGAGCATGGACGCGACACCGAGGCCGGCCAGCAGGTAGGCACCGATGACGGCCTGGTCCATGAAGAACGAGCTCTGCCCGAAGAGGTGCACCGGACCCTCGTCCGGGATGTTGATCGTGCCGCTCGCACCGAGCAGCCACAGCATCAGACCGTTCCAGCCGAGGAAGCCGGCCAGGGTCACCACGAAGGCCGGTACGCCGATCTTCGCGAAGAACCAGCCCTGCAGCGCGCCGATGAGGGCGCCGATGACGAGCGTCAGCGACAGGGCGAGCCAGACGTTCCACCCGTGATTGACCACGTAGACGGCGAACAGCGTGGACGCCAGGCCGCTGACCGAGCCCACCGACAGGTCGATCTCGCCGAGCAGCAGTACGAACACCAGGCCGATGGCGAGCATGCCGGTGGCCGACATGTAGTAGCTGATGTTGGACAGGTTGTCGGCGCTGAGGAAGCGGTCGTTCTGGAGCTGGAAGATCGTCCAGATGACGATCAGTCCGAGCACGACCGGCAGCGAGCCGATCTCGCCGCCCTTCACCTTGCGCTTGAACTCGGTCCAGTAGCCCTTCAGGCCCTCTTCGCGGACCAGCAGGCGGGGGTCGACGATGGAGACCGGTGCGGCCGTGGGGTCGTCGCTGGGAGCCACCGTCTCCTGGAGCTCGGGGTCCTTCTTCACGGTCTTGGACGTGTCGCTCACTTTGCCGCCTCCGTGGTGCGACGCCCCGCACGGCGGGTCACGGCGTTGTCCGTGGCACCGGTGATCGCGGCGATGATCTCTTCGTGGGTGGTGTCCTTCACCGGGAAGGAGCCGTTGTTCTTGCCCAGGCGCAGGACGGCGACGGTGTCCGCGACCGCCTTGACGTCGGCCATGTTGTGGCTGATGAGGATGACGCCGAGGTTGCGCTCGCGCAGCCGCTCGACGAGGTCGAGGACCTGCGCGGTCTGCTCGACGCCGAGGGCGGCGGTGGGCTCGTCGAGGATGACGATCTTGGGGTCGCCGATCAGGGCACGCGCGATGGCGACGACCTGACGCTGGCCACCGGAGAGGCTGGCGATCGGGATGCGCACACTCGGGATGCGGATGGAGAGCGTGCTCAGCAGTTCACGCGCGTTCTTCTCCATCGAGACCTCGTCGATGACGCCGCGGTGGAGCAGCTCACGGCCGAGGTAGAGGTTCCCGACGACGTCGAGGTTGTCGCACAGGGCGAGGTCCTGGTAGACCGTCGCGACGCCGAGTCCCTGGGCGTCGTGCGGCTTGTTGATGCTGACCGGCTTGCCGTCCCACTCGATGACTCCCTCATCGATGGGGTGCACACCGGCGATGGTCTTGACCAGAGTGGACTTTCCGGCACCGTTGTCGCCGACCAGTGCGACTACTTCTCCGGCGTGGACCTCCAGCTCGACGTCGGTGAGGGCCTGCACCGCACCGAATCGCTTGGAGACTCCGCGCAACGCCAGCACGGGCGTAGCGGACACGTGAACCATCTCCTTCGCCGCCTGACCGGCGGGGATGCCGCGCTTGTCGAAAGGCGCGGAGGGTTGTGCCGCGAAGGCACTGATTTACAAGATGAACATGCGCGCGGCCGTGCCATTTGGCAACGGCTGCGCCTCATGCTTCCGTCCGGCGCCCGCCCCGCAGCGGGGTTGAGGTGGGGCGGGCGCCGGACAGGCTCTGCTGCCGCGGGGCGTGTCCTACGAGTACCCGACTCCGCAGAACACGCCCGGGCGGCGATTACTCGAGGCCTGCGGCCTTGCACGCCTTGGCGTAGGCGGGGGTGCAGATCTCCTGGATCGTGTACAGCTTGTCCTTGACCACGGTGTCGTTGATGTTGTCCTTGGTCACGGAGACCGGGGTCAGCAGCTGCGAGGGCACCTTGTCGCCGGAGCCGCTGGTCAGCGTCTCGGTGGCGAGGGACTTGATGTCCTTGTCCTCGAGCAGGTTGACCGCGAGCTGGGCGGCCGCGTCGGCCTCCGGCTTGAAGGCCTTGTAGACGGTGCTGGACTGGGTACCGGCGACGATGCGCTGGATACCGGCGAGCTCCGCGTCCTGACCGGTCAGCGGGATGCCGCTGATGCCGGCGCCCTTGAGGGTGGTGGCGATACCACCGGCCATGCCGTCGTTGGCGGAGTAGACGCCCGCGATGTTCTTCGCGCCGAGCTGGGTGATGGCGGCGGACATCTTCTGGGCGGCGATGCTGTCCTTCCACAGGCCGGACTGCTCGTAGGCGATGTCCACCTTGCCGTCCAGGGCCTTGTGGGCACCGGACTTGAACTGCGCCGCGTTCGGGTCGGCGTCGTCACCGTTGATCATGACGACCTTGGACTTCGGCGTGGCCTTCGAGCCCATGGCGGTGAGCAGGGCCTGGCCCTGGAGCTCGCCGACCTTGACGTTGTCGAAGGAGACGTAGGCGGAGACCGGACCCTGGGCGAGGCGGTCGTACGCGATGACCTTGACGCCCTTGTCGACCGCGGCCTGGATGGAGGACTTGATCGCGGCGGAGTCCTGGGCGCTGATCACGATGACCTTGACGCCCTTGGTGACCATGCTGCTGACCTGCTGGGCCTGCTTGGCCGCATCGGCGTTGGCGTTGGCGTAGTTGACGGTGCAGTCGGAGCAGAGCTCCTTGACCTTCGCCTCGAACAGCGGCCGGTCGAACTTCTCGTAGCGGGTGGTGACGCTGTCGGGCAGGAGCAGACCGATCGACTTGTTGCCGGAGTCGCTGCCGCTGTCCTCGTTGTCACCGGCCTTGCCACAAGCGGCCACCGAGACGGCGAGCGCCCCGGCGACTACGGCAACGGCGGCACGACGCATGTGCGTGTTCACTTCACAAACCTCCCTGACGAGGCCGCGTCGTTGCGGCCGAGGTGGCTGGAAGTCAACTCGGCCACGCGAGCGACGTCAAGAAGTAAATACTTAACGAGATGGCAACGGCGTCTGCGTTCTCTAAGTGAAGGCAGGAGTTACTGCATGCAGCGTGCCGTCCAAAAGGGTCGAATCGCCCATCTCGCTCAGTGCGAGAGCAAGCGCTCCGAGTACCTCCGCACGGCCCCCAAGTGCCCCTGGAAGAACGGACAGTTGACGTGCCGCACTAGGGATCGCGTAGCGGCCGACCGACTCCCTTATCGGCCCGAGCACCAGCTCGCCGGCCTCGGCGAGATCACCGCCGAGGACCACCCGGCTCGGGTTCAACAGATTGCAGAGATTGGCAACTCCACTGCCGATATGGCGGCCGACGTCGGCGATCACCCGACGGCAGCCCGGGTCTCCGTCCCTGGCCAGCCGTACGACACCTTCCATCGTCAGGTCGGTGCCGTGACTGGACTGGAGGAGCGGGAGCACATAGCGGGCGGCCGCGAAGGTCTCCAGGCAGCCCCGGTTTCCGCAACGGCAGACGGGACCGGATTCATCAAGTGTAATATGTCCGATTTCACCGGCGGTGCCGCCGGGACCCCGGTAGATCTTCCCGTTGATCACCAGACCGGCGCCGACACCGCTCGCGACCTTGATGTACGCGAGGTCCCGCACCCCCCGGCCACTGCCCCAGACCATCTCTCCGAGGGCACCGAGGTTGGCGTCGTTGTCCACGTGCACCGGCACGCCGAGCCGCCCCCGCAGCTCCTCGGCGGGCCTGGTGCCGGTCCAGCCGGGCAGGATGGCGGTCGAGCCCAGGGTGCCGGACTCGACGTCGATCGGTCCGGGTACGCCGAGGCCCACGCCGGCGATCTTGGAACGGTCCACCCCCGTCGCCGCGATCAGCCGGCTGACCAGCTGTTCCGCCCGGTCGAAGCCCTGCGTCGAGGAGGCGTCCACATCGAGCGGCTCGGACTCCTCCGCCAGCACCTGGTGGGCGAGGTTCCCGACCGCGACGCGCAAATGCGTATGCCCGAAGTCGACGCCGATGACAATGCCGGCGTCCCCGCTCAGGGACACGCTGCGGGCCCTGCGTCCACCCGCCGAAGTCGGCGTCACCTCGACGGTTCCGCCGTCCTTGAGTTCGCGCACAATATTGGAGACGGTCGCAGCGGACAGACCCGTCGTCCTCGCGATCTCCGCCTGCGTGAGGGACCCGGCCAGCCGCACGGCACGTACGACCCGCTCCAGGTTGGCTCGGTGCAGCGACGACTGCGACCCCGGAGTCTCCACGACGACCTCCTGCGCGCGGGGCCGCTTCGGTGAGGCCCCGTCTATGTCCAACTAGTGAACTCTAAGCTGAGCCGTTCGGGTTGCCTCACGTCAAGAGGTTGAACTGGATCCGGAGTTTGCCCACACGGGTGCGCGCCGTCCCCCTAGGCTTGGGTACGGCGTGCACACGCGGGGTTGCGGAGCGCTGTCTATTTGAGCGTGGCCGAGGTCAGACCCGCCTGCACCTGGCGCTGGAAGGACAGGTACACGACCAGCATCGGGATCATGGCGATCGTCACGCCTGCGAAGAGAACCGGCAGGTCGGAGGCGTATCCCTGCTGTTGCTGGAGCTGGATGAGGCCCTGGGTGAGCACATAGCGCTCGGGGTCGTCGCCGCTCTGCGGCTGCATCAGGACCGTCGGCAGGATGAACTGGTTCCACTGGCCGAGTGTGTTGAAGATCCCGACGCTGAGCAGGCCCGGCTTCGCCATCGGAAGCATCACCTGGAAGAAGGTCCGGGTGTGCGAGGCCCCGTCCAGGATCGACGCCTCGTAGACGGCCGTGGGCAGGGTCCGGAAGAAGGCGTGCATGAAGAACACCGTGAACGGCATGGAGTAGGCGACATACACCAGGATCAGACCCTGGTAGGTGTTCAGCATGTCCAGCCGTTTGACCATGAAGAACAGCGGGACCAGGGCCAGGAACACCGGGAACATCGCGCCCGCGACGAAGAAGTAGTAGAGCAGGCGGTTGCCCCAGAACCGGTAGCGGGCGAGGACGTACGCGGCCATCGAGCCGAACAGCATCGTCAGCGGCACGGAGAAGACCAGCACGATGACGGTGTTGAGGAAGTAGTCGCCGATGCCCTTGTCCCAGGCGCGCGAGAAGACGTCGAGGGACCAGGTCTCCGGCCAGCCGAAGGCCGAGCCGCCGATCTGGGCGTCGGTCTTGAAGGAGCTCAGCACGAGCCACAGCAGGGGCAGCACGATCAGCAGCGCCCACAGGGCGAGGAAGCCGTGCGAGAAGACGTTCAGCGTGACGCCTTCGGTGCGGCTGTCGCCGGGGCGCAGGGGGGTCTTGCCGGCGGACCGCTGGGCGGGGACGGCCGCGGTCTCCTTGAGGGGTGCGCTCATCGTCGTATCTCCCGCTCAGAACTCGATACGGTCGCGGCGGGTGGCGCGCAGCATGACCACGGACACGATCAGGGTGAGGAGCAGCATGATCACGCCCATGGCGCAGGCGTAGCCGCTCTTGCCGTACAGGAGGAAGTTGCGCATCATCACGGTCGCCATGACCTCGCTGTGGTGGTCGGGGCCGCCGCCGTAGTCCCCGGAGGTCATGGTGGAGACCAGGATGAACATGTCCATCGCCGCGATGCCGAGGTAGACCCAGGCGGTCTGCACGGACTCCCACAGCAGCGGCAGGGTGATGCGGAAGAAGGACTGGGCGCGGCCGGCGCCGTCGATCAGCGCGGCCTCGTAGATGTCCCGGGGGATGGACTGCATGGCGGCGGAGAACAGCACCAGGTAGAAGCCGACGCCGTGCCAGACGACCACCAGGATCAGCGCCCACAGCACCAGGCTCGGCTCGTTCAGCCACTCGACGGGGTTCTCGGCGTCGACCAGGCCCAGCTTGATCAGGACGCCGTTGAGCATGCCGCCGCTGTCGCTGCGGTAGACGGCCCCGAACAGCACCGCCATGATCGCCAGGGAGAGCACCTGCGGGAAGAAGTAGACGACCTTGTAGAACTTGGACCCGGCGACACCCGCAACCCCGCCGGCCCGGCCGCGTCCGCCGGCGTTCAGCATGAAGGCGAAGAACAGGGCCAGCAGAATGGTGATCACCGGGATGAACACGAGGAACAGGATGTTGTGCCAGATGGCACCCATGAAGATGTCGTCCTGGAACAGCGCCTTGTAGTTGTCGAGTCCGACGAACTTGAAGGTCTGGGACTGCCCCTTCCAGTCGGTCAGCGAATAGCCGAACGTCTGGACATACGGCCAGATCACGAAGATCAGATAGAGCGCCACGGGAACGAACAGAAATCCCGCGACGAACCGGTACTGCCCTTTGCGCATTGGCGTTCCTGCCCCTGGTGTCCCGTTCCGGGCCGGGGATTTCCCGGCCCGGAATGCGGTCGGCCGATCGAGATCAGTCGCGGTGGTTCTTCTTCGAGGCCGGGTCCTTGGCCTGCTTGTCGACCGCGGCCTGGGCGCGCTTGAGCCACTCCTTGGGCTGAATGCGCTTGGCCATGAGCTCGTTGGACGCGTTCTCGATCGCCGTACCCATCTCGCTGTACCACTCGGTGTACAGGTAACGGAAGGTGTTGTCGCCGGCCGCCTTGGACGCGACGACCGTGGACTGGGTGCCGGGACGCAGCTGGACGTTCGTGTCGACGCCGTCCTTGACGATGGTGAGCGAGTTCGCCTCCTTGGCGAACAGCGTCGACCACTCCCTGGAGAGCATCATCCGCATGAACTCCTTGGCCGCGGGCAGGTTCTTGGCCTTGGCCGGGATGATGAAGGGCTCGCCGGAGCCGGCCCGGATCGCCTCGTAGGGCAGCTTGCTGTCGGGCAGCAGCGGCATCGGCATGAACTTCATGTCGAAGTCGTCCGGGGTCTGCTTGAGCTGCTCGTTCTCCAGCCAGGAGCCACAGGTGATGAAGGCCGCCTTGTACTGGTTCCAGCGGGTCTGGGACTCGGTGTGGGTCAGGCCGTTCGTACCGGGCATCAGATAGCCCTTCTCGACGACCTCGTAGATCGCCTCGACGCCGGCCTGCGCCGCCTCGGAGCCGACGAACGCCTTGGGGTCGAGGTTGTCGATCGCCTTCATGGCGTCCAGGCCGCCCTTCTTGGCGATCAGGTCCATGATGGCGACGTTGATGTAGTACGGGTACTTGCCCTGGTGGGCGAGGCCGCCGATGCCCTGGGACTTGGCGTCCTTGCAGATGGCGAGGAAGTCGGCCCAGGTCTTGGGCTCCTCCCAGCCCTTCTCCTTGAAGAGCTTGCCGGAGTACCACAGGCCCCAGACCGTGTAGATGTAGTTGAGGGCGACGACCTTGTTCTCCTGCATGCCCGCGTCGAGCGTGCCGGGGATGAGGGTGTCGCGGACCTTCTTGCTCGGGTCGTCGATCGACGGGGCGTCCAGGACCGCGGCGAGGTCGAGCAGCTGGCCGTTCTTGTGGAGCACGTCGATCGGGATCTGCTGGGCGCCCGAATCGTCCACGATGTCCGGCGGGTTGCCCGCGTTGAAGCGGGGCTGGAGCTTGCCGGTGATCTCCTGGGTGCCGGTGTGGGTGGAGGTGACGCCCCACTTCTTCTGGAAGCTGGTCTCCCACGCCTTGGCGTAGTCGTCGCCGTAGCCGCCCTTGAAGATGACCACGTCGAGTTTGCTGTTCTTCTGCACGCCGAAGGGGTTGGACTTGGAGGTCTTGCCCTGGGAGTCGTCGGTGGAGTCGTCGCCCCCGCCGCTGGCACACGCGGACAGGAAGCTCATCGTCGGTACGGAGATCAGCCCGAGGGCGGCCGACCGCTTGATCAGATCGCGGCGGCCCACCCCTGTGGAGCCGTTGTTCGCTGCGGAGTTGGATCCCATGCTCAAGTCCTCGCCTTCTCCAGGACTCAGGCGGTGAACCGGATCCTTACCGGCACCGCGGTCGGGTCAAGCTGGGTCGTGCAGGAAGTGCGAATCGTGGTGAATCGCCGACAGGTATAGTCCACTTCCGGCCGACTGGGCAAGATCGAATGCAAGGTTGGTCATGGGAGTTTCCGAGTTGAGACCTCTCGGACATATGAACGGGCTGTGCGCGCCTTGCCGGAAAAATCCGCGACATACGCCCCGAACACCTCATCCAACACCCTTGACATGCCTGAGTACTTGAGCCACAACTGATCCTTGCGCCAAGTGACTGACAACGTTGTCCAGTTCGAACGATCCACAGCGCAGGGAGGGTGCTCGCAGATGCAGCACGGAACTCGGTACAGATCGGCGGTCCTCGGTGTGGCCGCCTTCGTGTTGGCGGTGGGTTTACCGGGGGCCGCCGTGGCGCTGCCGGTGGCGAAGCCGGGCGCCGACCGGGAGTTCGCCTCGTCGTTCGAGGCGGGCGATCCGGCGCCCGACTGGCTGAACACGGTCGACACGGCAGCGGACGGCGGCAAGCGGGCCTCCGGTGTCGACGGCGGCTACAGCAGCGGCATTCCGGGCAATGTGACCGACCAGGTCACCGACGTCCGGGCGAGCGGCGAGCACTCGGGCGCCGGCGAGGTGAAGGAGAACCTCGTCGACGGAGAGCCGGGCACCAAGTGGCTGACCTTCGAGCCCGCCGGCTGGGTCGAATTCGACCTGGCCAAACCGGTGAAAATCGTGACATATGCACTCACTTCGGCCAATGACTACGCCGAGCGCGACCCGAAGGACTGGACCCTCCAGGGCTCCGCCGACGGCAAGGACTGGAAGACCCTCGACACCCGCGCCGGGCAATCCTTCGGCGAGCGGTTCCAGACAAAGACGTACGACCTCGCCGCACCGGCCGAGTACCAGCACTTCCGGCTCGACATCACCGGCAACGCCGGGGCCCCGGGCATCCTGCAGCTGGCCGACGTCCAGTTCTCCACGGGCGGCGGCGACGGGCCCGTACCGCAGGACATGCTCTCCCTGGTGGACCGCGGCCCGAGCGGCTCGCCGACCGCGAAGGCGGGCGCCGGCTTCACCGGCAAGCGGGCCCTGCGCTACGCCGGCCGGCACACGGCGGACGGGCGGGCGTACTCGTACAACAAGGTCTTCGACGTGGACGTGGCGGTGCGCAGGGACACCGAGCTGGCGTACCGGATCTTCCCGTCGATGGCCGGCGGCGACCGCGACTACGACGCCACGAACGTGGCGGTGGACCTGGCCTTCACGGACGGGACATATCTGAGCGACCTCGCCGCGAGGGACCAGCACGGATTCGCGCTGTCGCCGCGCGGGCAGGGCGCCGCCAAGGTGCTGTACGTCAACCAGTGGAACGACGTGGTCTCGCGGATCGGGTCGGTCGCGGCGGGAAGGACGGTCGACCGGATCCTCGTGGCATACGACTCGCCCGAGGGCCCGGCGAAGTTCCGCGGCTGGCTGGACGACGTGACGCTGCGGGTCGCCCCTGCACAAAAGCGCAAGGCCCATCTGTCGGACTACGCGCTGACCACCCGCGGCACCCACTCCAGCAGCGGTTTCTCCCGCGGCAACAACTTCCCGGCGACCGCGGTCCCGCACGGCTTCAACTTCTGGACGCCGGTGACCAACGCGTCCTCGCTGAACTGGCTGTACGACTATGCACGCGCGAACAACGCGGACAATCTGCCGACCGTCCAGGCCTTCAGCGCCAGCCACGAGCCGAGCCCCTGGATGGGCGACCGGCAGACCTTCCAGGTCATGCCGTCCGCCGCGGCGGGGACGCCCGAGACGGGGCGTGCGGCCCGTGAGCTCGCCTTCCGGCACGAGAACGAGACCGCGCGGCCGTACTACTACGGGGTCCGGTTCGAGAACGGGCTGAAGGCGGAGATGACCCCGACCGACCACGCGGCCGTGCTCCGCTTCACCTACCCCGGCGGCGACGCGAGCGTCCTGTTCGACAACGTGACCGACCAGGCGGGCCTCACGCTCGACAAGGACGCCTCAGTGATCACCGGCTACTCGGACGTGAAGTCCGGCCTGTCGACCGGGGCCACCCGGCTCTTCGTGTACGGGGTGTTCGACAGGCCGGTGACCGCCGGCGACTCCAGCGGGGTCAAGGGGTATCTGCGGTTCGCCGCCGGTGAGGACCGCACGGTGACCCTGCGCCTGGCCACCTCGCTCATCAGCATCGACCAGGCGAAGGACAACCTGCGCCAGGAGGTCCCGGACGGCACCTCCTTCGAGACGGTGCGGTCGCGGGCCCAGCGGGCATGGGACCGGCTGCTCGGCAAGGTCGAGGTCAAGGGTGCGACGCCGGAGCAGCTGACCACGTTGTACTCCAGTCTGTACCGGCTGTATCTGTACCCCAACTCCGGTTTCGAGAAGGTCGGTTCGAAGGACCAGTACGCCTCCCCCTTCTCGCCGATGCCCGGTCCCGACACCCCGACGCACACCGGCGCGAAGATCGTGGACGGCAAGGTGTACGTCAACAACGGCTTCTGGGACACCTATCGGACGACCTGGCCCGCCTACTCACTCCTGACACCCGGTCAGGCGGGCGAGATGGTGGACGGGTTCGTGCAGCAGTACAAGGACGGCGGCTGGACCTCGCGCTGGTCCTCGCCCGGGTACGCGGACCTGATGACGGGCACCTCCTCGGACGTCGCGTTCGCGGACGCGTACGTCAAGGGCGTGGACTTCGACGCGAAGGCGGCGTACGAGGCGGCCCTGAAGAACGCGACGGTCGTGCCGCCCACCTCGGGCGTCGGCCGCAAGGGCATGGCGACCTCGCCCTTCCTCGGCTACACGAGCACCGACACGCACGAGGGCCTGTCGTGGGCCCTGGAAGGCTTCCTCAACGACTACGGCATCGCCGGGATGGGCCGGACCCTGTACGAGAAGACCGGCGAGAAGCGCTACCAGGAGGAGTCCGCGTACTTCCTCGACCGCGCCCAGGACTACGTCAACCTGTTCGACTCCAAGGCCGGCTTCTTCCAGGGCCGCGACCACAAGGGCGAGTGGCGCGTCGCGTCGGAGAAGTACGACCCGCGTGTGTGGGGCTACGACTACACCGAGACCAACGGCTGGGGCTACGCCTTCACCGCCCCGCAGGACAGCCAGGGCCTGGCCAATCTGTACGGCGGCCGGAGCAGGCTCGCCGAGAAGCTGGACGAGTACTTCGCCACCCCGGAGACGGCCTCGCCCGACTTCGTCGGCTCCTACGGCGGGGTCATCCATGAGATGACGGAGGCACGGGATGTCCGGATGGGCATGTACGGGCACTCCAACCAGGTCGCGCACCATGTGAACTACATGTACGACGCGGCCGGACAGCCGTGGAAGACACAGCGGAACGTCCGCGAGGTGCTCTCGCGGCTGTACACCGGCAGCAGGATCGGCCAGGGCTACCACGGCGACGAGGACAACGGCGAGCAGTCGGCCTGGTACCTGTTCTCCGCGCTGGGCTTCTACCCGCTGGTGATGGGCAGCGGCGAGTACGCGATCGGCTCCCCGCTGTTCACCGAGGCGACGGTCCATCTGGAGAACGGCCGGGATCTGGTCGTCAGGGCGCCCAGGAACAGCGCGCGGAACCTGTACGTTCAGGGCCTGAAGGTCAACGGCCGTACCTGGACGTCGACTTCGCTGCCCCACTCGCTGCTCGCGAAGGGCGGGGTGCTGGACTTCGACATGGGGCCGCGGCCGTCCTCCTGGGGCACCGGCAAGAACGCGGCGCCGGTGTCCATCACCCGGGACGACGAGGTGCCCACGCCCCGTGCGGACGTGCTGAAGGGTGACGGCGCCCTGTTCGACAACACCTCGGCGACGGATGCGAGCGCGTCCGGCTCCGTGGACCTGCCGGTGGCCGAGGCCGCCGAGCCCGTCCAGTACACCCTGACCTCGTCCGCCGATCACACCAAGGCACCGACCGGGTGGACCCTCCAGGGCTCCTCGGACGGCACCACCTGGCAGACCCTGGACCACCGCTCCGGTGAATCGTTCAGGTGGGACCGGCAGACCAGGGCGTTCACCATCGGCGCACCGGGGACCTACGCGAAGTACCGACTGGTCCTCGACGGCGAGCCGACGCTGGCGGAGGTGGAGCTGCTGGCCTGATCCGCCTGACGGACGAGGGGGCGGACCCGCGAGCCGGGTCCGCCCCCTCGGGTGTGCAGGCTCAGCCGGTGGCGAGGGTGAAGACGTGTAGGTCCGTGTCCTGCGGCAGCTTCACGCTCTTGATGGTCCTGCCGCCCGGCGCCTCGTAGGGCTTGGTCGCGAAGACGTACGTCGCCACCGGGTCCTTGTCCGCGCCCGCGACATTGCGGTACGCGCTCTTGGCGACGACCTCGTTGCCGTACTGGACGGTGCCGCCGCCTCCGCCGACGGTCCAGTCGGTGAAGGAGAGGTCGATCGTGTCGGTGGTGCCGTCCGTGTAGGTGACGGTGGCCTTGGACTGCTGGTTGCCGTTGACGCCGCTGCCGATGAAGGACAACGTGCCTGCGGGGTCGGTGAGTTCGACGACCTGACCGGCCGCCGAGGCGTTGTCCGGGCGGCCGCTCGGGGAGTCGGGCCAGGTGAAGGCCAGGCCGTTCACCGTGCCCTGCGCGCCGGGCGTGAGCCCTGCCGCACCGAGCGCCCGGCGGGAGTAGCTCCAGCCGCCGCCGTCGTAGTCGGCCTCGTCGTGGTCGCCGGTGTCGTCGGAGATGCCGGTGTTGTTGTAGGCCGCGAGGAGAGTGCCGGGGGCGGCCACGGTCAGCGAGACCGGCTGTTCGTACGCGGTGTCCCCCGAGGTCACCATGACCTTGACGGTGTCGAAGCCCTGGTGGATGTCGTCGGCCGCGGTCAGAGTGATCTCCTGTGAGCCGTCGGTCACGGAGCCCTCGGCCGGAGTGGCCGTGATGCCGTCCGGGGTCTCGACACGGAAGCGCACCTCGGGGCCGGTGCCGCCGCTCAGCGACAGGGCGCGGATGCCCACCTCGGTGCTGCCGCCGGGCGCGACGGTCGCCGTGGTCGGGCCGACCCCGATCTGGTACGGCTGTTCGCCCGCGCGGAAGGAGGGCGGGGCGTCGGACGGGGAGCTCCCCCAGGCCCTGTCGGGCGTACCGGAGAGCGTGTAGTCGAGCCGTCCGCCCTCCCGCACGAAGGACGCGGGCAGCCAAGGACGGTCACTGGTACGGCCGTTCACCCTCAAGGACCTGATGTACGGCGCGTCGGCGCCGGCACCCTCCGCGCGCACCGAGATGTCGTTGCCGTACGGGCGGTCGATCTCGACGCGCGGGAACAGCGGTGAGGCGAGGACGAGTTCGGCGCGGGAGGGCACCTGGGGGTACATGCCGAGCGCGGAGAACACGTACCAGGACGACATCGCGCCGAGATCGTCGTTGCCGGGGATTCCACCGGGTCCGGTCGACCAGAGCTCGCGCATCGCGGCGCGGACCGTCTCCTGCGTCTTGTACGGCGTGCCCGCGTAGGCATACAGATAGGGCACGTTGATCGACGGCTCGTTGTCCAGCTCGGACTTCTCGCCGCCGCTGCCTGTGAAGGCCCAGCCGCCGTCTGCGTCGTGGAAGAAGGCGTCGAGGCGGGCCGAGGCCTTGTCCGTGCCGCCCATCGCCGCGAACAGTCCGGCCGGGTTGTGCTGGACCATCCAGGTGTACTGGGCCGCCGTACCCTCGACGAATCCGTTGCCGGTGGCCGGGGTGAAGCCCGTTACCCAGCTGCCGTCGGCCTTGCGGTTGGCGATGTAACCGCCGCCCGGATCGGCGGCGATGTTGAAGTTGTTCTGCCACCACTGCGAGCGCCGGGCGAAGGTGTCGGCGGTCTCCTTCTCCCCCGCGGCGCGGGCGAGTTGGGACAGCGCGAAGTCGGCGCCGGACATCTCCAGCGTCTCGGCCGCGCCGCCCCAGGCGTTGGAGACGGACGGCATGTGGTGCAGCTTCAGGTACTTGTCGAGGGAGGGCCGCTGGCCCACGGACATCACGGGTTTTCCGGCCGACGACAGATCCTGCTCCGTGGGCACCGTCGCCGCCCGGACCAGGGAGTCCAGGGCGCCGCGCAGGTCGAAGCCGGTGCCGCCGAAGGCCCGGATGCCCGCCAGGGCGGCGGGTGAGGGGTCGCCGTTCATCACATGGGTGCCGCTCGCGCCGTGCAGCCAGCGGTCCCAGATCCCGCCGTTCTGGCGCGCGAGTTCGTACAGCGACTGGGCGATGTCGGAGCCGGTGCGGGGGCCGAGGAGGGTCAGCAGCTGCACCTGGTCGCGGTAGACGTCCCAGCCGGAGAAGGTGCCGTACTGGGCCTGGTGGCCGCGGGTGACGGTGTGCACCTTTCCGTCGCCGCCCCGGTATCTGCGGTCGGCGTCGCTGATGACGTTCGGGTGCAGCAGGGAGTGGTACAGGGCCGTGTAGAAGGTGGTGCGCTCGGCCTCGGTGCCGCCGCCGACCCGGATCGCGTCGAGTCGGTCGCGCCAGGCCCGGCGGGCGGCGTCCCGGACGGCCTCGAAGGAGCGGTACGACGGGTTCTCCACCGCGAGATTCGCCGCGGCGCCCGCGCGGCTGACGTAGGAGATGCCGACCTTCACGCCCACCGCGTCGGTCCCGGGCGCGAACTCTACGTAGCCGCCCGCGCCCTTGCCCGCGACGGGCCGCCCGCCGTTCGAGAAGCCGCCCGTGCCGCCGCCGGCGGAGGTGGAGCCGGGGTTCAGCCTGTCGTCCTGCCAGGTGCCGGTCGCCTTGAAGGGGCGGTCGAAGCGGGCGGTGAAGTGGAGGGTGTAGTAGGCGCGCCGCCCTTCGGGGTCGAGATAGCCGCAGAAGTTGCCCGAGGTGACGGAACCGGAGACGGTGCGGGTGACCGGGTCGATCTCGACCGAGGAGTCGGTGGAACCCACCTCGGAGTTGGCGGTGCGGATGAGCAGGGAGGCCGGCTTGTCGCCCGGGTACGTGAAGCGGGCGGAACCCGTGCGTGCCGTGGCCGTCAGGTCGGCGGTGACGCCTGAGGAAAGGCCCACCTTGTAGTGGCCGGGCTCCGCGGTCTCGTCGGCGTGGCCGAAGCCCGACGCGTACACGGCGTCCTTGGTGTCGCTCGCCGGGGAGGAGGTGACCTGGCCGGCGTACGGGAAGAACGGGATGTCGCCGCTGCCGCCCGCGCAGCCCGTGCCGGACATATGGGTCAGGCTGAAGCCGCGGATGCGGGTGGCGTCGTAGTGGTAGCCGCCCGGGGCGGCCGTCCGGGTGGCGTCGCCCCGGGTGTTCTCGGGGCTCCAGGAGAGCATGCCGAACGGGACGACGGCGCCCGGGAAGACATTGCCGCCGTTCTTGGTGCCGATGAGCGGATCGACGTATGCGATGGGATCGTCGACGAGTTCGGGCGGTGCGTCGGGCGCCGCGAGGGCGGGGGTGGCACCGCCGGCCGCCAGAACTGCGGCCAGCAGCAGGGACAGGGGACGTAAGCGCATGGCGCGGCTCTTCTCCTTCGGACGGGTCGCGCACCACGGGTCGCACAAGCCGCAGGGACAGTAGCGTGCGCCACCGGTGGCACGGAAGGGCGCGTACAAGAGAGCTGCACCTCGCTTGACATCGTTGTCGGTTCGGGCGGTAGAGTCATGTCCGGACCATCCGACAACGTTGTCGCACCGCGCGCGTCGCCACAAGCCACCCAAAGGGCGCGAGGAGCTGCGCGCCCAGCCACAGCGGACTCGCAGCCGCGACAGGAGCACTCCCGCCCCTGCCGTGAAGCCGGGGCGCCCTGGTGGACGCTCCGTACGGCCCGTACAGGCGCGACCACAGGAGCGCACCTACGGTGTCCAACTGGTGGACCATCCATAGCCAGCCAGGATTCGCCGCTGCTAGAAATACCCGCATGTCGGACCAATCCGGCCGATATAGGCGCTTCTCATTGCGCTCCCTGGTCCGTAAGAGCCCCCGGAGCGTCGCCGGACAGGTCTTCGTCCTGCAGGTGGCGCTGGTCGTCGTGCTCGTGGTCTGCGCGGTCATCGCCCTGGTCCTGCAGTCGGAGCGGGACACCAATGCCGAGGCCAAGCGCCGCTCCATAGCCGTCGCCCAGACCTTCGCGCACTCCCCCGGTGTCCTTCAGGCGCTGAAGACCACCGAGCCGTCGAAGGTGCTCCAGCCGCTCACCGAGGCGGGGCGCAGGGCCGCGGGCGTCGACTTCATCGTGGTCATGGACACCAAGGGCATCCGCTACACCCATCCCATGCCGGACCGGATCGGCAAGCGGTTCGTGGGCACGATCGAGCCGTCCCTGGCAGGCAGGGTCTACACCGAGAGCGTCCACGGCCCGCTGGGCCACGAGGTGCAGGCGACCGTTCCCATCCGTGCCGCCGACGGCACGGTCACCGCCCTCGTCTCCGCCGGGCTGAAGGTCAAGAACGTGACCAGCGAGGTGAACCGTCAGCTGCCGATCATCCTGGCCGCCGGGGCCGGTGCGTTCGTCGTGTCGACCGGCGGCACGGCACTGGTGAGCAGGCGGCTGCGACGGCAGACCCACAGCCTCGCACCGGACGAGATGACCCGTATGTACGCGCACCACGACACGGTGCTGCACTCGGTGCGGGAAGGAGTGCTCATCGTCGCGGACGACGGACGGCTGCTGCTGGCCAACGACGAGGCCAGACGGCTGCTGGAGCTGTCCCCGGACGCCGAGGGGCGGCATGTGTGGGAGCTGTGCGGCCTCGACCAGGACATGGTGGCCCTGCTCGCCTCCGGGCGGGAGGCCACCGACGAGGTGCATCTCGCCGGGGAACGGCTGCTGGCGGTCAACCAGCGGCCCACGGACCGCGACGGAGGACCCAGAGGCACCGTGGTGACCCTCCGCGACTCCACCGAGCTCCAGGCGGTGTCCGGCAGGGCGGAGGTCGCGCGTGAGCGGCTCAAGCTGCTGTACGACGCGGGACTGAACATCGGCACCACCCTCGACGTGGTGCGTACGGCCGACGAGCTGGCGAAGGTCGCCGTGCCGCGCTTCGCCGACTTCGTCACCGTGGACCTGGCCGACGGCGTGGTGCACGGCGAGGAGCCGGCGGCCACGGCGACGGACATGCGGCGGATCGCCGTCTACGGCTTCCGGGAGGACCACCCGCTCTACGAGAAGGGCCGGCTGATCGACTTCCTGCCCTCCACACCGCAGGCACGCGGCTACGGCACCGGCCGCGCCGAGCTGGTCACCGACCTGGCGAGCGCGACGGGCTGGCAGGCACAGGACCCGGAGCGCACCCGGGAGATCGTCGACTACGGCATCCACTCACTGATCAGCGCCCCGATCCAGGCCGGCGGCGTCGTGCTGGGCATGGCCAACTTCTGGCGGTCCAAGCGGCACGATCCCTTCGACGAGGAGGAGCTGTCACTGGCGGAGGAGCTGGTGGCCCGTGCCGCGGTCAGCATCGACAACGCCCGCCGGTACACCCGCGAGCACGCCATGGCGGTCACCCTCCAGCGCAGTCTGCTGCCGCGGGCGCTGCCCGAGCAGAGCGCCCTCGACGTCGGGTACCGCTACATCCCCGCCCACTCGGGAGTGAGCGGGGACTGGTTCGACGTGATCCCCCTGTCGGGGAACCGGGTGGCGCTGGCCGTCGGCGACGTCGTCGGCCACGGCCTCCATGCCGCCGCGACGATGGGGCGGCTGCGGACCGCGGTGCACAACTTCTCCACGCTCGATCTGCCGCCCGACGAGCTGCTGAGCCATCTGGACGACCTGGTGGGCCGTATCGACCAGGCGGAGGCCTGTCCGGAGGCGGCGGAGGTCGTCGGCGCCACCTGTCTGTACGCGATCTACGACCCCGTCACGCGCCGCTGCGCCATGGCGCGGGCCGGGCATCTGGCGCCCGCACTGGTCCACCCCGACGGAAGCGTCACCTTCCCGGACCTGCCGGCCGGGCCGCCGCTCGGCCTCGGGGGCATGCCGTTCCGGACGGCCGAGCTGGAGCTGGCCGAGGGCACCCAGCTCGTGCTGTACACCGACGGCCTCATCGAGGACCGCACCCGTGATCTGGACGTGGGGATGGAGCTGCTGCGCCGGTCGCTCGCGGGCCGGCCCGACCGGGCGCCGGAGCAGAGCTGTCAGGCGGTGCTGGACGAGCTGGTGCCCGGGCGGCCCAAGGACGACGTCGCCCTGCTCGTCGCCCGCACCCGGGCGCTGCCGGCGAGCCAGGTCGCCGACTGGGACGTGCCGGGCGATCCGGCCGCCGTGGCGGGGATGCGCGCGGCCGTCTCCGACAAGCTCGACGAATGGGGTCTGTCCGAGCTCGCCTTCGGGATGGAACTCGTTCTGAGCGAGCTGATCACCAACGCCATCCGCTACGGCTCCGGGCCGATCCAGGTGCGGCTGATCCGCGACCGCACGCTGATCTGCGAGGTGGCGGACGGCAGCAGCACCTCGCCGCATCTGCGCTACGCCGCCACCACCGACGAGGGAGGCCGCGGCCTGTTCCTGGTCGCGCAGATGACCGAACGCTGGGGCACCCGTTACAGCCCCCAGGGCAAGGTCATCTGGGCGGAACAGGCGCTGCCCGAGATCACGGACTGAACGCAGCGGAGCCGGCCGGACGAACCGGCCCGCAGGCGTCAGCCGGGTGCGGACCGAGCCTCAGCCGTGCGGGACGGCGGAGGGCCGCGCCCCTGTGAGGAGCGCGGCCCTGACCGTCGTACCGGATCGTCTACTTGCGGATCAGGCTGCGCAGCACGAACTGCATGATGCCGCCGTTGCGGTAGTAGTCGGCCTCACCGGGGGTGTCGATACGGACGACCGCGTCGAACTCGACGCCCGTGTCGGTGGTGACCTTGACCGTACGCGGCGTGGTGCCGTTGTTCAGCTCCTCGACGCCGGTGAAGGAGAAGGTCTCCTCGCCGGTCAGGCCGAAGGAGGCCGCCGAGGCACCCTCCGGGAACTGGAGCGGCAGGACGCCCATGCCGATGAGGTTGGAGCGATGGATGCGCTCGTACGACTCGGCGATGACGGCCTTGACGCCGAGGAGGGCCGTGCCCTTGGCCGCCCAGTCACGGGACGAACCGGAGCCGTACTCCTTGCCGGCCAGGACGACCAGCGGGATGCCCTGCTCGATGTAGTGGCGCGAGGCGTCGTAGATGAAGGCGACCGGGGCACTCTCCTGCGTGAAGTCACGCGTGTAGCCGCCCTCGGTGCCCGGCGCGATCTGGTTGCGCAGGCGGATGTTGGCGAACGTACCGCGGATCATGACCTCGTGGTTGCCTCGGCGGGAGCCGTAGGAGTTGAAGTCACGACGCTCCACACCGTGCTCGGTGAGGTACTTGCCCGCCGGGGTGTCGGCCTTGATCGCGCCGGCCGGGGAGATGTGGTCGGTGGTGACCGAGTCGCCCAGCTTCGCCAGGACGCGGGCGCCGGAGATGTCCGAGACCGGCTCCGGGTCCATGCCCATGCCCTCGAAGTACGGGGGCTTGCGGACGTACGTCGACTCCGCGTCCCACTCGAAGGTGTTGCCGGTCGGAACCGGGAGGGACTGCCACTGCAGGTCGCCCGCGAAGACGTCGGAGTAGGACTTGGAGAACATGTCCTCGCCGATGGCGTTCGCCACGACGTCGTTGACCTCGGCCTCGGAGGGCCAGATGTCCTTCAGGTGGACCGGGTTGCCGTCCTGGTCGATGCCCAGGGCGTCCTTGGTGATGTCCACCTTCATGGAGCCCGCGATGGCGTACGCGACGACCAGCGGCGGGGAGGCCAGGTAGTTCATCTTGACGTCGGGGTTGATACGGCCCTCGAAGTTCCGGTTGCCGGAGAGGACCGAGGTGACCGCGAGGTCGTGGTCGTTGACGGCCTTGGACACCTCCTCCGGCAGCGGGCCGGAGTTGCCGATGCAGGTGGTGCAGCCGTAGCCGACGAGGTTGAAGCCGACCTTGTCGAGGTACGGGGTCAGGCCCGCCTTGTCGAAGTAGTCCGTGACGACCTTGGAGCCCGGGGCGAGGGTGGTCTTGACCCACGGCTTGCGGGTCAGGCCCTTCTCCACGGCCTTCTTCGCGACGAGCGCGGCGGCGACCATGACGTACGGGTTCGAGGTGTTGGTGCAGGAGGTGATGGCCGCGACCGTCACCGCACCGTGGTCGATCTCGTAGGTCGAGCCGTCGGGGGCGGTGACGGTGACCGGGTTGGACGGGGCGCCGTTGGGGTGGACGGCCGGGGCGTCGGAGGCCGGGAAGGACTCGACACCCGCCTCGTCCACGGTGTCCACATAGTTGCGGACGTCCAGCTTGAACTGCTCGGCGGCGTTGGCGAGGACGATGCGGTCCTGCGGACGCTTCGGGCCGGCGATCGACGGGACGACGGTCGACAGGTCCAGCTCGAGCTTCTCGGAGAAGTCCGGCTCGGCCTTCGGGTCCAGCCAGAGGCCCTGCTCCTTGGCATACGCCTCGACGAGCGCGACCTGCTGCTGGGAGCGGCCGGTGAGGCGCAGGTAGTTCAGGGTCTCGTCGTCGATCGGGAAGATCGCGGCGGTCGAGCCGAACTCCGGCGACATGTTGCCGATGGTGGCGCGGTTCGCGAGGGAGGTCGCGGCGACACCTTCGCCGTAGAACTCGACGAACTTGCCGACGACGCCGTGCTTGCGGAGCATCTCGGTGATGGTCAGCACCAGGTCGGTGGCGGTGGTGCCGGGCTGCAGCTGGCCGGTGAGCTTGAAGCCGACGACGCGCGGGATGAGCATCGAGACCGGCTGGCCGAGCATCGCGGCCTCGGCCTCGATGCCGCCGACGCCCCAGCCGAGGACGCCGAGGCCGTTGACCATGGTGGTGTGCGAGTCGGTGCCGACGAGGGTGTCGGGGTAGGCCTGGCCGCCTCGGACCATGACCGTACGCGCCAGGTGCTCGATGTTCACCTGGTGGACGATGCCGGTGCCGGGCGGGACGACCTTGAACTCGTCGAACGCGGTCTGGCCCCAGCGCAGGAACTGGTAGCGCTCCTTGTTGCGGCCGTACTCCAGCTCGACGTTCTGCGCGAACGCGTCGTTGGTGCCGAACTTGTCGGCGATGACGGAGTGGTCGATGACCAGCTCGGCCGGGGCCAGCGGGTTGATCTTCGCCGGGTCGCCGCCGAGCTCCTTGACGGCCTCGCGCATGGTGGCGAGGTCGACGACACAGGGAACACCGGTGAAGTCCTGCATGATCACGCGGGCGGGCGTGAACTGGATCTCCTGGCTCGGCTGTGCCTGGGAGTCCCAGCTGCCGAGGGCACGGATGTGGTCGGCGGTGATGTTCGCGCCGTCCTCGGTGCGGAGCAGGTTCTCCAGCAGGACCTTAAGGCTGTAGGGGAGTCGGGCCGAGCCCTCCACCTTGTCCAGGCGGAAGATCTCGTACGACTCGTCGCCCACCTGCAGCGTGCTGCGGGCGTCGAAGCTGTTCGCCGACACGACAGTCTCCTTCATTGATGTGCGCGTACCACCACGATCCTGCCGCCACGACAACTTGGCCGATCCGCTAAGGTAAGGCTAAGTTAGGTAACCCTTACCGGGGTGGCGGCTGCGGTGCACCTCGGCAGATATCTCGATGTCGAGATAACTCTAGTACATGGGGGCGGACTGGTCATGCCCGGGCTTCGTCACACCCGCTCGGGTGATGGCGGGACGGCATTCGGGGGTCATCCGGGGGCCATCCGGGGGCCATCCGGGGGCCATCCGCGGATCGGTCACGCGGCGACATACCGAGAGCGGACACGACCAGCACGTTTGCCCAACACCCGGACTTCGGCCATCGGTTGGCCAAGTCGGGGTAGGCGAGAGGGAAGAGAGCATTTCCGGACTTGCCGAAAGGGGGCGCCATGGCCCTCATGCAGGAGCGGGCCGCGACACACCCGCAGCAGTAGCACGGGACGAAATACGACATCCTTCGATTTACCCGGACTTCTTGGGTGGCGTCGTACCCGTACCGCCAGGCGTCATTGACGCCCCATCACCCGAATGGACCTCCCAGAAGGCGCCATCTCATATCTGAGATAGCCTCAACCCCATGGCAGACGACTACCTCGTACGCATCGGCAAGCTCATCCGTGACGCCCGGCAGCACCGCGGCTGGACACAGTCACAGCTTGCCGAGGCGCTCGGCACCAGCCAGAGCGCGGTCAACCGGATCGAGCGCGGCAATCAGAACATCAGCCTTGAGATGATCGCCCGAATCGGTGAAGCGCTGGACAGTGAAATCGTCTCCCTGGGCTATGCGGGCCCGATGCATCTGCGGGTGGTCGGTGGCCGCCGGCTGTCCGGCGCCATCGACGTGAAGACGAGCAAGAACGCGTGCGTGGCGCTGCTGTGCGCCTCCCTCCTCAACAGGGGCCGCACGGTGCTGCGCAGGGTCGCCCGCATCGAGGAGGTGTACCGCCTGCTGGAGGTGCTCGGCTCCATCGGCGTACGTGCCCGGTGGATCAACGACGGCGTCGACCTGGAGATCGTGCCGTCGGCCGAACTGGAGATGACGTCGATCGACGCCGAAGCGGCCCGTCGCACGCGCTCGATCATCATGTTCCTCGGCCCGCTGCTGCACCGCCTGGACAGCTTCAAGCTGCCGTACGCCGGCGGCTGCGACCTCGGTACCCGCACCATCGAGCCGCACATGATCGCGCTGCGCCGCTTCGGGCTGGAGATCGCCGCGACCGAGGGCCTGTACCACGCTCAGGTGGACCGCTCCGTCTCCCCCGACCGCCCGATCGTGCTGACCGAACGCGGGGACACGGTCACCGAGAACGCGCTGCTGGCCGCCGCCCGGCACGACGGTGTCACCGTCATCCGCAACGCGTCCTCCAACTACATGGTCCAGGACCTCTGTTTCTTCCTGGAGGCGCTCGGCGTCAAGGTCGAGGGCATCGGCACCACCACGCTCACCGTGCACGGCGTGCCGGACATCGACGTCGACGTCGACTACTCCCCCTCCGAGGACCCGGTCGAGGCGATGAGCCTGCTGGCCGCGGCCGTGGTGACGGAGTCCGAACTGACCGTGCGTCGCGTCCCCATCGAGTTCCTCGAGATCGAGCTCGCGGTCCTGGAGGAGATGGGGCTCGACCACGACCGTACGCCCGAGTACTTCGCCGACAACGGCCGTACGCGCCTGGTGGACCTCACCGTCCGGCCCTCCAAGCTGGAGGCGCCGATCGACAAGATCCACCCGATGCCGTTCCCGGGCCTGAACATCGACAACGTCCCGTTCTTCGCGGCCATCGCGGCGGTCGCCCAGGGCAAGACCCTGATCCACGACTGGGTCTACGACAACCGCGCGATCTACCTGACCGACCTCAACCGCCTCGGCGGCCGCCTCCAACTCCTGGACCCGCACCGCGTCCTGGTCGAGGGCCCGACCCGCTGGCGCGCCGCCGAGATGATGTGCCCGCCGGCCCTGCGGCCCGCGGTGGTCGTCCTGCTGGCGATGATGGCGGCGGAGGGCACGTCCGTGCTGCGCAACGTCTACGTCATCAACCGGGGGTACGAGGACCTCGCCGAGCGTCTCAATTCCATTGGGGCGCAGATCGAGATTTTCCGGGACATCTGAGGGTTCTAAGAGAAAGTATCATGAAACCCATCCTGACCTGCAGAAATGCAAGTCAGGAGGGAACGCGTGAGCACCTCTGGGACTTTCCTGGGACTTCTGGCTGGGCTCGGAGGCTTTGAGTGACGGGACACATCACGTGATCCGAACATCGGAAAGGGTGTCTCCTGAACGGATACCAGAAAAACCCTGGCCAGAGCCGCTTCGTCAGATCATCGTCCTTCGTGTGCAGACGCCCAGAGCGTCAAAACGACCCGCGGATCCGCCCTCGCTCGCTCCGGACGCCAGTTCGCACATCATGACCCTCGCGACGTCTCCGGCCGCCATAATGGACGCATGCCCTCCAGCCCACAGCACCCCGCACCCACCCCGAGGGACGTCTCGGGCGCGGACGCCGAGGACCTCGCGCTGTATCGGGAGAAGTTCCGCCGCCGTCTGCCGGAGTCGTTGGCCGAGTTGCACGGGCCGGCCCACGGTGTCGTGGATCTGCCGCTGCACATGGCCTGGTCCGGGATGACGTCGTACGACCTGGGCAAGCCACGCCAGCGCATGGGCCTGTACCGCACCGTCCTGCACGAGGGCCTGCACGACGACCTGCCCCGCTACCTCAACCAGGACCTTCTCCTCCAGCTGTGGCCGGTGCTGCGCACCCTCGTCGGCCGCACCGTGCGCGCCGTATGGGAAGACGCCTTCCCCCAGCTCGCCTCCCGCACCCGGGCAGCCGCGTGACAGACATGCCGGAGCTGCACACGCGGCTCCTGGCGGATGTGATCGCGCTCGGCTCCCCGTATCCACTCGTTCTCACCGGTGGATACGCCGTGCGGGCGCACCGCCTCGTGAACCGCCCCAGCCAGGACCTCGACGTCGCCACCAGAGCCCGGCGCCCATGGCCGACATCGCCGCCACGCTCCGCGTCGGCCTGGAAGCCCGCGGCTGGAAGGTGCACGCGCTGGAGACCGCCCCGCTGTCCGCCCGCTTCACCGTGACTGACCCGGCCACCGGGCAGGAATGCGAAGTCGACATCCTCAAGGAGATCTTCTGGCGGCCGGTCGCCCAGAGCCCGTACGGGCCCGTCCTCGCCGAAGAGGACGCGATCGGGACCAAGGTCCGTGCCCTCGCCGACCGCGGAGCGCCCCGCGACCTGATCGATGTATTCGCAGCCTCCCGCCGCTGGACCAATAGCGAGCTCGAGGAGTTCGGCCGCCGCCACGCCCGCGGCCGCTTCGAGCGCGAGGATCTGCAGTCGAACCTCACGGGCGCCGAGTGGACCGACGACGCAGCCTTCGCCGCCTATGGACTCGATGACGCCACCATCACCGCTCTCCGCTCCTGGGCCGTGGAGTGGGCCGACGACCTCGCGGCCCGTCTCCTCGAAGAGGCCGATGATCCGGACATCGACTGATCACGTCCGGATGAGATCTCATCTGCAAGCGATCAGAGCAAGACCCGAGAAGTAAGAAACTGGTGGCTGCCCCGCCCACTCGACCGGCGGCTGCCCCGCATTACCGTGGAGAGCCCCGCGGTCCCGTCTCAGCACGCGCCGGATCTCACGCCCTCGGCGGCCACGGAAAGGTGATCGGGCAACCCGACCAGGGGATGCGCTACTGACGAGCACCGGCAAGAACTCCGAAGCCCGGCATGCGTGCCATGGAGCCGGGCGGGTCAGGTGTGGCCCGTGATGCAATAGGGCCAGGGAACCGATCTCGGGGTGGAGTGGGGCGTGTTGAGCAACGGGGGGCCCGGTGCGGGGAGTTTCCGGCCGTTGGAGGAGGGCGATCCGCAGGTCGTGGGCGGGTACCGGCTGGCGGCGCGGCTCGGGTCCGGCGGTATGGGGCGGGTCTATCTCTCGCACACGCCGGGCGGGCGGGCCGTCGCGGTCAAGGTGATCCGGCCGGAGCTGGCCGAGAACGCCGAGTTCCGCAGGCGGTTCCGGGCCGAGGTGGCGGCGGCGAGCCGGGTGCACGGGCTCTACACGGCGCCGGTCGTGGACAGCGACACCGAGGGGGCCGTGCCGTGGTGTGCGACCGCCTATGTGCCGGGACCGTCCCTCGACGACGCGGTGCGTGAGCACGGGCCGCTGCCCGTCGACACGGTGCTGCGGCTGATCGCCGGTGTCGCGGAGGCACTGCAGGCGGTGCACCGCGAGGGCATCGTGCACCGGGACCTCAAGCCGTCGAACGTGCTGCTCGCCGCCGACGGGCCGCGCGTCATCGACTTCGGTGTCGCGCGGGCCGCGGACGCCACGTCGCTGACGCAGAGCGGGGTGTCCCTCGGCACCGTCGCCTACATGGCGCCGGAGCAGGTGCTCGGCGGCGAGGCCGCCGCCTCGGCCGATGTGTTCGCGCTGGGGCAGACCGCCGTCTTCGCGGCGACGGGCGGTGCCGCCTTCGGTGAGGGGGACCCGCACGCCGTGCTCTACCGGGTGGTGCACGAGGAGCCCGACCTCGGCCGCCTGCCGGTGGAGCTACGGGAGTTGGTGGCATGGTGTCTGCGCAAGCCCGCCGCGGAACGGCCCTCCGTCGAGGAGATCATGCGCTCCGTCTCGGCGATCCAGGCGCAGCGGGGTGACGATGCGCGGTTGACGTCCGGGGCGTGGCTGCCGGGGGAACTGGTGGCCGGGATCGCGGCACGAACCGAGGAGGCGGATCGGGCGGCCCGGGTGGGTGGGGCTCAGGGGGCGGTCCCGGGTGCGGTTCCCGGTGCGGCTCAGGGTGCGGTTCCCGGCGCAGCCCCGGGTGCGGCTCAGGATGCCGTTCCGGGCACGGCTCCGGGCGCGTCTCAGGGTGCCGTTCCCGGCACGGCTCCGGATGCGGCTCCGCGTGCGGTTCCCGGCACGGCTCAGGGTGCGGATGCGGGCACCGCTCCGGGTGCGGCTGCGGGCGCGCAGGGGCCCGGCGTCTTCGGGCCCCCCGTGGCCTACTCCCCCGGCTCGTCGTCCCCCGCTCCGCCGGCCGGGCCGTATGTCATGGGCCCGGGGGCCGCGCGGGGCGCATACGCTCCGTCCGACTGGCCGCAGCGGCAGCCGGGCGCCGCGGAGACCTCCTCGGTCGCCACGATCAGGCGCCGCGGGGCCCGCGTGTGGATGCTGTCGGCCGCCGCCGTCGTGCTGGTGGCCTGCGGGGCGACCGCCGCGCTGCTGGTCGTCCCGGAACCCGCCGGCAAGAGCGACGGCCGGGTGCGGGAAGCGGCCGCCTCGCAGTCCGCTCCGGCCACCGGGGCGCCCGCCTCCGCGTCCGGCTCCCCGTCGGCCAATAAGTCGAAGAAGCCCGAGGCCGCCAAGTCCGCGCCGCCGCCCAGCCCTTCGGGACCGGCGGAGCACACCGCCGACGAGGACGACGCCGCCTCGGCTTCCGCGAGCGCGGCGTCCGGCAAGCCCGCCGCCCCGAAGGCCCCCGTCCCGGTGACGTACTCCGGGATCCGGATGACCGCGAGTCACGATCTGTATCTGGCGGACACCCCGGTGCGGTCCAAGGCGGACACGGGGACTTCCGACGAGGATCTGACCTACGCCGTCTACTCCTCGGGCGCGGTCCTCGCCCCCGGCACCACCTCGGGCAGCTCCCTCGCCCCGCTCCCGGCGGGGCGGCAGGGCGGCCTGGAGGCGTGCAAGGCGGCGACCGGGTACAGGAGCTACATCTGGGTCAAGGACCTCGCCGTGGGACAGCAGATGTGTGTGGTCAGCGGGACGGGACACGTGGGGCTCGTGACGTACCGGGGCTCGTCCGGGACGTCGTATGCGACCTTGGACGTGAAGGTGTGGCGCGACGCGGCCTGACCGGGCCGCGGCAGCGGGCGGGGCGTTCGGTGGCGGGTCCGCATCGAGCGTCGTGGAACCGTCCTGGAGTTGTCCGCGTGTTGTCACGCTTGGCCCCGGGCCGTTCCGATGAGTTCGGCGGGCGCGCATGGTCTACCCATACAGACCCATACGGATGGTCCCACCGACGTGGAGGTGCGCCATGTGTGCCCACCAGCCTTCGTGCCCCGCAGCCGACGCAAACGCTCCGCACGTCGTCGCCGCCCACCCCGAGCAGGGCTGGAACCTGCTGTGCAACGGCGCGATCGTCTTCGACGACACGGGCGAACTGCTGCCCGACGGCCGGATCGTGACGCCGCACCGCGCGCCCGTCGGCCCGCTGACGATCGCCGCCTGACCGCCACCCGGCCGTCGGCCCGGCCACGGCAGGCCCTGCGGCCCATCACGGCAGGCCCTACGGCAGCACCGCGAAGCCGTCGAGTTCCACCCTCGCCTGCTCGTCCCACAGGCGCACCACCTCGACGACCGCCATGGCCGGGTAGTCGCGGCCGGCCAACCGGCGCCAGATGCCTCCGAGTTCGGCGGCATGGGTGCGGTACGCGGCCACGTCCGTGGTGTAGACGGTGACCCGGCCGAGGTCGGCGGGGGTGCCGCCGGCGGCGCGCAGGGCCGTGAGGAGACCGGCCAGGGCCCGCTCGAACTGCTCGGGGAGGGTGTCGCCGACCACCTTGCCGTCGGTGTCCAGGGCGGTCTGGCCGGCCAGGAACACAAGCCGGGAGCCGCTGGCCACCACCGCGTGGGAGAAGCCGGTCGGCGGGGAGAGTTCGGGCGGGTTCAGCCGCTCGGCGGTCATGCTCCGGCCTCCAGTTCGGCGTACAACTCCTTGGCGATGATGCCGCGTTGGACCTCGCTCGCCCCCTCGTAGATGCGCGGGGCGCGGACCTCGCGATAGAGGTGTTCGAGGAGATGACCACGGCGCAGGGCGCGGGCGCCGTGGAGCTGGACGGCCGCGTCGACCACGTACTGCGCGGTCTCGGTGGCGAGGAGTTTCGCCATCGCGGCACGCTTGGGGACGTCGGGGGCGCCTTCGTCGTACGCCGTCGCCGCCGTGTACACCATGAGGCGCGCCGCCTCGGTGCGCAGGGCCATCTCGGCGACCTGGTGGGCGACGGTCTGCAGATCCTTGAGCTTGCCGCCGAACGCGTCCCTGCGGGAGGTGTGGGCGAGGGTCGCGTCCAGCGCCGCCGACGCCATGCCGACGGCGAAGGCGCCGACGCTGGGGCGGAAGAGGTTGAGGGTGCCCATGGCGACCCGGAAGCCCTGGTCGACCTCGCCGAGCACATCGTCCGCCGTCACCGGCACGGCGTCGAAGTCCAGGGCTCCGATGGGGTGGGGCGAGAGCATGTCGAGGGCCGTGCCGGTCAGACCGGGGCGGTCGGCGGGCACCAGGAATGCGGTCACGCCACGGGCTCCGGCGCCGGGGGTCGTGCGGGCGAAGACGGTGTAGAAGTCGGCTTCGGGGGCGTTGGAGATCCAGCACTTCTCACCGGTCAGCCGCCAGCGGGCGGGGCCGTCGGGTTCGGCGTCCGGAGCCCGGCCGTCGGGCGCAGCGTCCGGAGGGCGGGCGTCGGGCTCGGCTCCCCCGGGTTCCCCGTGCTCCGCGTGTTCCCCGTGTTCCGCGTGTTCCCCGTGTTCCGCGTGTTCCGCTCGCAGCGCCAGTGCCGCCGCGTCCGAGCCCGCGCCCGGCTCGCTCAGCGCGAACGCGGCCACCGCGGTGCCCTCGGTCACGCGGAGCAGCCAGCGGTCGCGCTGGGCCGGGGTGCCGTGGCTGTGGAGCGGGTGTGCGCCCAGGCCCTGAAGGGCGAGCGCGGTCTCGGCCTCGGTGCAGGCGTACGCCAGGGACTCGCGCATCAGGCAGAGGTCGACGGCGCCGGAGGTGAACAGGCGTGACAGCAGGCCGAGCCGGCCGAGCTCGGCGACGAGGGGGCGGTTGACGTGCCCGGGTTCTCCCTTGTCGGCGAGCGGGCGCAGCCGCTCCGCGGCCAGGGTGCGCAGTTCGGCGCACCATGCGGTGTGTGCCGGATCGAGCGAGAATGCGGGCATCGCCGGTCCTCTCTCCTCGTGACCCTTCAGCCACCCTCCCGTCGAACGATATCGCGCTCTGTTGACTGTCGTCACCAACGCGATACGCTCCTGTCGCGAGCCCGCTGACAGCGCGAGCCCACCCACGACCGAGAGCCCACCACAACAAGGGGGCGAACCGTCATGAACGTCTCGGCCCATGTCGACACCTTCGCGCGCGACCATCTCCCGCCCCCCGACCAGTGGCCCGAGCTCCGCTTCGACCTGCCCGAGCTGCGGTACCCCGACCGGCTGAACTGTGCCGCCGAGCTGCTCGGCGGCCCTCCTGGGGACCGCCCGGCGTTCCGTACGGCCACGGGCGGGACCTGGACCTACGGAGAGCTGCGCGCCCGCGTGGACCGCCTGGCGCACCTGCTCACCGGCGACCTGGGCGTCGTACCGGGCAACCGGGTGCTGCTGCGCGGGCCCACCACTCCCTGGCTCGCGGCCTGCTGGCTGGCGGTGCTGAAGGCGGGCGCGGTCGCCGTCACCGTGCTGGCGCAGCAGCGCCCGCACGAGCTGGGCACAATGTGCGAGATCGCACGGGTACGGCACGCGCTGTGCGACGTCCGGGCCGTCGACGACCTCGCCAAGGCCGAGGTCCCGGGCCTGCGGATCGCGACCTACGGCGGTGACGCCCCCGACGACCTGCTGCGCCGTCCGGCGCCCGAGACGCCGTACCCGGCCGTGGACACCGCCGCGGACGACGTCGCGCTGATCGCCTTCACGTCCGGCACGACCGGACGTCCCAAGGGCTGTATGCACTTCCACCGGGATGTGCTGGCGATCGCCGACACCTTCTCGCAGCATGTGCTCAGACCCCGTGTGGACGATGTTTTCACCGGCAGTCCCCCGCTCGGCTTCACCTTCGGACTCGGCGGGCTGGTGATCTTCCCGATGCGGGCCGGCGCCAGCGCCCTGCTCCTCGAACAGGCCGGTCCGAGGCAGCTGTTGCCCGCGATCGCCGAGCACCGGGTCTCCGTGCTGTTCACCGCGCCGACGGCGTACCGCGCGATGCTCGACGAGCTGGCCGCGTACGACGTCTCGTCGCTGCGCCGCTGTGTGTCGGCCGGCGAGAACCTGCCCGAGGCCACCTGGCGGGCCTGGTACGAGCGGACCGGGCTGCGCATCATCAACGGCATCGGCGCCACCGAGCTGCTGCACATCTTCATCTCCGCGGCGGACGAGGACATCCGGCCCGGGACGACGGGAGTTCCCGTACCGGGGTGGAACGCGCGCGTGCAGGACGAGAACGGCGAACCGGTACCCGACGGCCAGCCGGGGCTGCTCGCCGTGCGCGGACCGGTCGGCTGCCGGTATCTCGCCGACCCGCGGCAGCGGGCGTATGTGCGCGAGGGCTGGAACATCACCGGGGACACCTACGTCCGCGAGGGCGACGGCTACTTCCGCTACGTCGCCCGCGCCGACGACATGATCATCTCGGCCGGGTACAACATCGCCGGCCCGGAGGTCGAGGACGCCCTGCTGCGTCACCCGGACGTGCTCGAAGCGGCCGTGGTGGGGCGGCCCGACGAGGCGCGCGGTCAGGTGGTCGTGGCCTTTGCGGTCCTCAGAGAGGGCGCGCCGCGGGACGCCGAGGCGTTGCGGGCCTTCGTGAAGGCGGAACTCGCGCCCTACAAGTGCCCGCGCGAGATCGTCTTCCTGGACGCGCTGCCGCGCACGGCGACCGGCAAGTTGCAGCGGTTCAAGTTGCGCACCGGGGGTGACCAGCCGTGATGTCGACGTCCTAAGATGATCAATGTGTCCGACCCGCACGCTCCCCGGTCTCTCATCGTCACGCTCTACGGCGCGTACGGCCGCTTCATGCCCGGCCCGGTGCCCGTCGCCGAGCTGATCCGGTTGCTGGCCGCGGTGGGCGTGGACGCCCCCTCCGTACGGTCGTCCGTGTCACGGCTCAAGCGGCGCGGGCTGCTCCGGCCCGCCCGTACCGCGGAGGGCGCCGCCGGGTACGAACTCTCGCCGGACGCCCGCCAGTTGCTCGACGACGGTGACCGGCGCATCTACGCCACCACGCCGCCCGAGGACGAGGGCTGGGTGCTCGCGGTGTTCTCCGTGCCGGAGTCCGAGCGGCAGAAGCGGCACGTGCTGCGCTCGCGGCTGGCCGGTCTCGGCTTCGGTACGGCGGCCCCCGGGGTGTGGATCGCCCCGGCCCGGCTGTACGAGGAGACCCGGCACACCCTCCATCGGCTGCGCCTGGACCCGTACGTGGACTTCTTCCGCGGTGAGCACCTCGGCTTCACGCCGACCGCCGGGGCCGTGGCACGCTGGTGGGACCTGGCCGCGATCGCCAAGGCGCACGAGGCGTTCCTCGACCGGCACGCACGCGTGCTGCACGACTGGGAGGGCCGGGCGGACACCCCGCCCGAGGAGGCCTACCGCGACTATCTCCTCGCCCTCGACTCCTGGCGGCACCTGCCCTACACCGACCCCGGCCTGCCCGCCCGGCTGCTGCCCGGGGACTGGCCGGGGGCGCACTCGGCCGCCGTGTTCCGGGCGCTGCACGAGCGACTGCGGGACGCGGGGGCGGTCTTCGCGGGCGTGTGACGGGCTGCCGAGCGCACTCGCGGCTGATCGCTCGTCAACTCCCCAATGTCAGCCGGGGCTTCGGCGCATCCGTACGCCCGGTCTGCGGGCGGCGGCTGCCCGCTCGGTAGGGGGCCGGCCAGACGACGCCCGGACCCACGTAGCCCTGCTCCGCCGCCGCGTGCAGCGTCCAGTGCGGGTCGTAGAGGTGCGGCCGGGCGAGCGCGCACAGGTCGGTACGACCGGCCAGGATGAGGGAGTTGACGTCGTCCCAGGAGGAGATGGCGCCGACCGCGATCACCGGGACACCGGTGGCGTGGCGGATCCGGTCGGCGAACGGTGTCTGGTACGACCGCCCGAACTCCGGCTGTTCGTCGGCGACGACCTGCCCGGTGGACACGTCGATCGCGTCGGCACCGTGCGCGGCGAACGCCCGGGCGATCTCGACGGCGTCCCCGGCCGTGTTCCCGCCCTCCGCCCAGTCGGTGGCGGAGATACGGACGGTGAGGGGCCTCTCCTCCGGCCACACCTTCCGTACGGCGTCGAAGACCTCCAGCGGGAAGCGGAGCCGTTTCTCGGGCGAGCCGCCGTAGGCGTCGGTGCGCCGGTTGGTCAGCGGGGAGAGGAAGCCGGAGAGCAGATAACCGTGTGCGCAGTGCAGTTCGAGGAGGTCGAAGCCCGCGCGGGCGGCCCGCCAGGCGGCCGCCGTGAACTGTTCGCGGATGTCGGTGAGCTGGGCCCGGGAGAGCTGGCGCGGGCTCTGGCTCTCCGGTTTGTACGGGAGCGGGGAGGCGGCCACGAGGGGCCAGTTGCCGTCCTCCAGGGGCTCGTCCATGCCCTCCCACATCAGCTTGGTCGAGCCCTTGCGCCCACTGTGGCCGAGCTGCACACCGATCGCGGTGCCCGGCGCCTGCGCGTGCACGAAGTCCACTATGCGTTTCCAGGAGTCGGCCTGCCGGCCGGTGTAGAGGCCGGTGCAGCCGGGGGTGATCCGCCCCTCCGCGCTGACGCACACCATCTCCGTCATCACCAGGCCGGCGCCGCCGAGCGCCCGCGCCCCCAGATGGACGAGATGGAAGTCGCCGGGGACACCGTCCGTGGCCGAGTACATGTCCATCGGCGAGACCACGACCCGGTTGCGCAGGGTCAGCCCGCGCAGCCGGAACGGCGTGAACATCGGGGGCGTGCCGGGTGGGCAGCCGAAGTCGCGCTCCACGGCCGCGGTGAAGCTCGCGTCGCGCAGGCGCAGGTTGTCGTGGGTGACGCGGCGGCTGCGGGTGAGCAGGTTGAAGGCGAACTGGCGGGGCGGCTGGTCCAGGTACAGTCCCAGGTTCTCGAACCACTCCAGACTGGCGTGGGCGGCGCGCTGGGTGGAGGCGACGACGGGTTTGCGCTCCGCCTCGTAGGCGGCCAGCGCCCGCTCCAGCGACGGCTGTTCCTCCAGGCAGGCGGCGAGCGCGAGGGCGTCCTCGACGGCGAGCTTGGTGCCGGAGCCGATGGAGAAGTGGGCGGTGTGGGCGGCGTCGCCGAGGAGGACGACATTGCCGTGCGACCAGTGCTCGTTGACCACCGTGCGGAAAGTGGTCCAGGCCGACTTGTTGGACCGCAGGGGCCGGCCGCCGAGCGCGTCCGCGAAGATCTTGGCGCAGCGCTCGACGGACTCGTCCTCGCCGAGTTCCCCGAAACCGGCCGCGCGCCAGACCTCCTCCCGCATCTCGACGATCACGGTCGAGGCGTCGGCCGCGTACGGGTAGCCGTGCAGCTGCATCACGCCGTGCTCGGTCTCGGCGATCTCGAAACGGAAGGCGTCGAAGGCGAAGCCGGCGGCCAGCCAGATATAGCGGCAGTGGTGGGTGGCCACATGGGGCCGGAACATGGGGGCGTAGGCCTCGCGGGTGGTGCTGTGCACACCGTCGGCGGCGATGACCAGGTCGTACGACGCCGCGAGCTGCGCGGGGGGCGGCGCTTCGGAGCGGAAGAGCAGGTCGACGCCGAGTTCACGACAGCGCTGGTGCAGGATCTCCAGGAGGCGTCGTCGGCCCAGTGCGGCGAAGCCGTGTCCTGAGGAGGTGTGGCGGGTGCTGCGGTGGACGATGTCGATGTCGTCCCAGCGGATGAAGTCCCGCTGGAGGGCCTCGTAGACCGTGGGGTCGGCGTGTTCGATGCCGCCGAGCGTTTCGTCGGAGAGGACCACGCCGAAGCCGAAGGTGTCGTCGGGGGCGTTGCGTTCCCAGACGGTCACTTCGCGGGCCGGGTCGAGGCGCTTCAGCAGGGCGGCGGAGTAGAGGCCGCCGGGGCCGCCGCCGATGATCGCCACTCGTAGGGCGTGGCTGGTCGTCTCGGGCGGCTGCGGGTCCGTTTCGGCTGGTCGTGCCCTGCGGCCGAGCCGCATGTCGGCACTGCCCCGCGCCCCTGGTGTGGGCATGCTCACCGCCCCTTCCATTTCGGAGGGCGCTTTTCCTTGAACGCCGCGTGGAACTCCGCGTAGTCCTCGCCGTTCATCAGCAGCGCCTGGGTGGAAGCGTCCAGTTCGACCGCAGCCGCCAGCGGCATGTCCAGTTCGGCGGTGAGCAGGGCCTTCGTCTGGGCGTAGGCGAGGGCCGGGCCCTCGGCGAGGCGGCGGGCCAGCGCCCCGGCGGCCTCGTCCGCGTGGCCCTCCTCGGTGAGTTCGCTGATCAGGCCGATGCGCTCGGCCTCGGGTGCCCGTACCGGCTCGCCGAGCATGAGCAGCCGGGTCGCGTGGCCGAGTCCGACGACCCGGGGCAGCAGATAGGCCGCCCCCATGTCGCCGCCGGACAGGCCGACCCGGGTGAAGAGGAAGGCGAAGCGTGCGGTGGGGTCGGCGACCCGGAAGTCCGCCGCGAGCGCCAGCACGGCTCCGGCGCCCGCCGCCACCCCGTGCACCGCCGCGATCACCGGGAACGGGCACTCCCGTACCGCCCGCACGACCTGCCCGGTCATCCGGTTGAAGTCGAGGAGCTGGGCGGTGTCCATGGCCAGCGTCGCACCGATGATCTCGTCCACGTCGCCGCCGGAGCAGAACCCGCGTCCCTCGCCGGCCAGCACCAGGGCCCGTACGGACCTCTCCCGGGACAGCTCGGCGAGCAGATCGCGCAGGTCGGCGTAGGCGCCGAAGGTGAGGGCGTTGAGCTTGTCGGGGCGTTCCAGGGTGACGGTGGCGACGGCGTCGGTGAGGTCGACGCGCAGATGCTGCCAGCGGGGGGTGCGGCGGGTGGAGCCGGTGAAGGGACTCATGAGGTGCGGCCTCCTCGTACGGACGGCGGGCACGGGCTCACGGAGCTCTACCCGTCGAAGCTATCACCCATCTTTGACTGTCGTCACGAGTGCGCGATAGCTCCCTTCGGATATGACCCCGTCCCGTCACATTCCGTCGCCTCCGTCACGGCTCGTCGATAGGCGGGTAACGGTGGGGAGCAGGTGTGCGAGAGGGGCCGTCGACGCGGGTAAGCCGCCCGGCAACGGGGCCGAGGGTCCCGTACGGTGCCCGTCCGACGACCCGGCGGGGCGGCGCCGTACCATTCTTCGGGTTGAAAGCAGGACAGCCTGCTCATGAACGGAACCGCCTTGTACGAACGCCCCTCCGCCTCCGCTTCCTGGCGCGTCGCGCTGCCGCACACGGCCGCTGCCGTGCCCGTGGCGCGGGCGCTGGTCCGGGCGGCGCTGACCGAGCTGAAGCACGGGGCCGACTGCGACACCGCGGAGCTGCTCACGGCGGAGCTGGTGGCGAACGCCGTGGAGCACACGCGCGGCGACGCCCCGATAGAGCTGGTGGTGGCGCTGCTGCCGACCGGCTGCCAGGTGGAGGTGCACGACGCCGACCCGGCGCCGCCCGGCCATCTCACGCGTCCCGCGGGCGAGGAGCCCGACCCCTGGCAGGAGCATGGGCGCGGCCTGCTGCTGATCCGTGCCCTGAGCTCGTCCTGCGGTCATCGGGCGACGGCGTCGGGCAAGGCCGTGTGGTTCCGGCTGCCGGTGGTTCCGCCGCCGCGGCGCCCGGTGTGAGCCGGGTCAGGCGAGGGTCGCCACCAGCACGGCCTTGATCGTGTGCAGACGGTTCTCCGCCTCGTCGAACACGACCGAGTGAGCCGACTCGAAGACCTCGTCCGTCACCTCCAGCGAGTCCAGGCCGTGGGCCTCGTGGATCTCGCAGCCCACCTCGGTGCCAAGGTCGTGGAAGGCCGGCAGACAGTGCAGGAACTTGACGTCCGGATTGCCGGTGGCGCGCAGGACGTCCATGGTCACGGCATACGGGGCGAGGGCGGCGATCCGCTCGTCCCAGACCTCCTTGGGCTCGCCCATGGACACCCAGACATCGGTGGCCACGAAGTCGGCGCCGCGCACGCCCTCGGCGACATCCTCGGTGAGCAGAACGGCGGCGCCGCTGTTCTCGGCCAGTTCACGCGCCCGGGTGACGACGTCCTCGGCGGGCCAGTACTCCTTGGGCGCGACGATGCGCACGTCCATGCCGAGCAGCGCCCCGGTGATCAGATAGGAGTTGCCCATGTTGAAGCGGGCGTCGCCGAGGTAGGCGAAGGAGATCCCCTGCACGGGCTTGGCGCAGTGCTCGGTCATGGTGAGCACATCGGCGAGCATCTGGGTGGGATGCCAGTCGTCGGTGAGGCCGTTGTAGACGGGCACGCCCGCGAAGGCCGCCAGCTCCTCCACCTTCGCCTGGCTGTCCCCGCGGTACTCGATCCCGTCGTACATCCGGCCCAGGACGCGCGCGGTGTCCTTGACCGACTCCTTGTGGCCGATCTGCGAGCCCGAAGGGTCGAGGTAGGTCGTACAGGCGCCCTGGTCGGCGGCGGCCACCTCGAACGCGCAGCGGGTGCGCGTCGAGGTCTTCTCGAAGATCAGCGCGATGTTCCTGCCGCGCAGATGCCGTGTCTCGGTCCCGGCCTTCTTGGCGGCCTTCAGCTCGGCGGCCAGCTCGACCAGCCCGAGGAACTCCTCGTCGGTGAAGTCGAGCTCCTTGAGGAAGTGGCGGCCGGCGAGGGCTGTCGGGACTGTCGCCATGGGGGCGCTCCAGAGATACGTGAACAATGACCCTGGAAGTCTATACGACGGTTAGCATTTCTATACAGTCCTATACGGCCTCACGTTCGACCGGACAGCTCATACAGCGTGGCCCGCCCCTCCCCCGGCCCAGCTCACTGCCCGGAATCTCGATGACTTCGATGCCCTGCTTGCGCAGATGTGTGTTGGTGGTGGAGTTGCGCTCGTAGGCCACGACGACGCCCGGTTCGACGGCCAGGACGTTGCATCCGTCGTCCCACTGCTCGCGCTCGGCCGCGTGCACGTCCTGGGTCGCGGTCAGGACGCGGATCTCGCTCAGTCCGAGCGCGGCGGCGATCGCGCGGTGCATGTGCTCCGGCGGATGGTCGGTGACCTTCAGCTCCTTGTCGCCCGTGCCCGGCTCGATGGTGTAGGAGCGGAGCATGCCCAGTCCGGCGTACTGGGTGAAGACGTCGCCGTCGACCATCGTCATCACCGTGTCGAGGTGCATGAGGGCGCGCCGTTTGGGCATGTCGAGCGCCACGATCGTCTGTGCGGAGCCGGCCGCGAACAGCTTGTGCGCCAGCATCTCCACGGCCTGCGGGGTCGTCCGCTCACTCATGCCGATGAGGACCGCGCCGTGGCCGATGACAAGGACGTCCCCGCCCTCGATGGTCGACGGGTAGTCGGCTTGACCCTCCGACCAGACGTTGAACGTCTCGTCCCGGAACAGCGGATGGTGCCGGTAGATGGCCTCGAAGTGCACGGTCTCGCGCTGGCGGGCGGGCCAGCGCATGGCGTTGATGGCGACGCCGTCGTAGATCCAGGCGGAGGTGTCGCGGGTGAAGAGGTGGTTGGGGAGCGGACGGAGCAGGAAGTCGTCGAGGTCCATGGCATGGAAGCGCACGGAGGTCGGCTCCGCGTGCGCGTCCAGGAACTCGCGTTTGGTCATGCCGCCCACCAGGACCTCGGCCAGTTCCCGCGCGGGCAGGGTCTCGAAGGCGGCGCGGAGGTGGTCGGTGGCGAGGGGGCCGTACTCCTTCTCGTCGAAGACACGGTCCAGGACGAGTGATCTCGCCGCCGGGACCTCCAGGGCCTCGGTGAGCAGGTCGCCGAAGAGGTGGACGGCGACGCCGCGGTCGCGCAGCACATCGGCGAACCCGTCGTGCTCGGCGCGCGCCCTGCGCACCCACAGCACGTCGTCGAAGAGCAGCGCATCCTTGTTGCTGGGGGTGAGCCTTTTGAGCTCGAGATCCGGCCGGTGCAGGATGACGCGGCGCAGCCGCCCGGCTTCGGAGTCGACGTGGAATCCCATGCCTCCATCCTGACCATCGGCGACCGGATTCACCCCCTGCTCGGCCGATTCTGCATCTTCTTGTTTTGTCTTCTTGTTTTGACTTCTCGTTCCCACCACCCGTTTTCGTCCTCTTGACGATAATCACGTCCCCCGTTATCGTCTTCATGACGAAAATCAAGCGAGGGGGTCCCATGGCCGACATCACCCGGCGCCTCGGCTGGCGCCATCTGCGCAGCGCCCCGACGGCGCACATCCGGCACCACCGCTCGGGCAGGCCGGCGCACGACGGTACGGGGCTCAGCTTCTGGTTCCGGGCACTGACCGCCGCGCTCTCCGAAGTGCCGGTCGACGACCGCGAGCTGGCCATGACCTTCCATGCCCGTACCTCCGACTTCCAGGACGTGACGGTGCAGGCGACGGTCACCTACCGGATCGGCGATCCGGCGCTCGCCGCCGCCCGGCTGGACTTCTCCATCGACCCGGACACCGGTGTGTGGCGGGGCGCGCCGCTGGAGCAGCTGGGCACGCTGCTGACGGAGACGGCGCAGCAGCACGCACTGGACGTCCTGGCCCGTACGCCGCTCGCGTCCGCACTGGCAGACGGCGTGGCGGCCGTGCGCGAGAGAGTCGCGGCGGGCCTGGGCGCGGAGCCCCGGCTGCCGGCCACCGGGATCGAGGTGGTGGCCGTACGCGTGATGGCGCTCAGACCCGAGCCGGAGGTGGAGCGGGCACTGCGCACCCCGGCGCGCGAGCAGATCCAGCAGGAGGCCGACCGGGCGACGTACGAACGGCGGGCCGTGGCCGTCGAGCGGGAGCGGACGATCGCCGAGAACGAGCTGGCCAGCCAGATCGAACTCGCCCGCCGCGAGGAGCAGTTGGTCGAGCAGCGCGGTACCAACACCCGGCGCGAGGCGGAGGAGCACGCGGCGGCGGACGCGGTACGGGCCGAGGCCGAGGCGGCTCGCTCGGTACGGCTGGCGGAGGCGGAGGCCACCCGGAACGTCCGGCTGGCGGAGGCCGAGGCGAAGCGGACGGAGCGGCTCGCGGAGGCCGAGGCGGCCCGCTCCGTACGGCTGGCCCGCGCCGAGGCCGAGGGCGCGCGCGAGGTGGGTGAGGCGCGGGCGCAGGCTCAGGCGGCGTGGCTGCAGGTGCACGGTGAGGTGGACGTGGCGGTCCTGAACGCCCTCACCGGAACGCGTCTCGCGGAGAACCTGCCGAACATCGACAGCCTGACGATCTCGCCCGACGTGCTGACCGGCCTGCTGGCGAAGCTGGGCTCCAAGGAGCGGGCGTGAGCCTCGCACCCCGGGTCGTGCTCGTCCATCGCACCACGGAGTACGAGGAGTTGGTGGCCCGGCACGGCACCCACGGGCAGGCCGCGTTCTTCCTGTCCTCGCGCGGCCGTGACATCGAGGAGGTCGCCGAGCGGCACCGCCGGGCCCGGCGGGCGCTGGCCGAGGTCGCCTCGGCGGTCCCGCTGACATGGCGTCAGACCCGGGTGGAGCGAGCCGACTTGGACCGGTTCCTGTTCGCGCCCGAGGACGTGGTCGTCGTGGTCGGGCAGGACGGGCTGGTGGCGAACGCCGCCAAGTACCTCGCGGGTCAGCCGGTGGTGGGGATCGACACGGACCCCGGCCGCAATCCGGGCGTGCTGGTACGGCACCGGGCGTCCGACGCGGCGGTCCTGCTGCCGTCGGCGCTCACGGCCGGCACCGCGGTCGACGAGCTGACCATGGTCGAGGCCGTGGCCGACGACACCCAGCGGCTGGTCGCCCTGAACGAGATCTATCTCGGGGCGGCCGGCCACCAGACGGCCCGCTACCGCCTGGGCCTCGACGGCGACGGGGGTGTCGTCGAGGCCCAGGCCTCGTCCGGGGTGCTGGTGGGGACGGGCACGGGCGCCACGGGCTGGATCAAGTCCGTGTGGCAGGAACGGAGCAGCGCCCTTCCCCTCCCGGCCCCCACCGAGGACCGTCTGCTGTGGTTCGTCCGCGAGGCCTGGCCGTCGCCGGCGACCGGTACGTCCAGGGTGGCGGGTGCCCTCTCGGCCCCGGCGTCCCTCGTCCTCACCGTCGAGTCCGAACGGCTGATCGCCTTCGGGGACGGCATGGAGAGGGACGCCATGGAACTGACCTGGGGACAGACGGTCCGCGTCGGCGTGTGCGCGCAGAGGCTGCGGTTGGTGGGGTGACGCCGCCGAACCACCCCGTCACAGACGGGGATCCACCGGTTCCGACTCCAGCGCCAGCACCCCGAACACCGCCTCGTGCACCCGCCACAGCGGCTCGCCCTCGGCGAGGCGGTCCAGCGCCTCCAGACCGAGCGCGTACTCGCGGATCGCCAGCGACCGCTTGTGGTTGAGGAACCGCTGACGCAGCCGGGCCAGGTTGTCGGGACGCGTGTACTCGGGACCGTAGATGATCCGCAGGTACTCGCGGCCCCGGCACTTGATGCCGGGCTGGACCAGACGTCCCGTTTCGCTGCGCACGACCGCGCCGAGCGGCTTGACCACCATGCCCTCGCCTCCGCGGCCGGTCATCTCCAGCCACCAGTCGACGCCCGCCCGCACCGACTCGGGGTCCGCGGTGTCGACGTAGAGCCGCCGGGTGGTCTGGAGCAGGCCGCTGCCGTCGTGCTCGACGAACCGGTCGAGCAGCGCGAGCTGCTCGTCGTGGGGCAGGTCTGCGAGGCTGCGGCCCTGGACCGCCAGGATCTGGAACGGCGCCAGGCGTACGCCGTCCAGGCCGTCCGTCGTCCAGCAGTAGCGGCGGTACGCCTCCGTGAACGCGGCCGCGGCACCGGCCCGTTCGCGCTGGCGCGCCAGCAGGTCGGACACGTCCACACCGCGCACCGACGCGCTCTCGAGGGCGGCCAGCGCGCCCGGGAAGACGGCGCCGGAGGCGGCGCCCACGGCCGCGTACTGGCTGCGCAGCAGACCCGCGGCCTTGAGCGACCACGGCATCAGCTCGGCGTCCAACAGAAGCCAGTCCGTGCCGAGTTCGTCCCAGAGGCCGGCGTCCGTGATCGCCGCGCGCACCCGGCCGAGGATCTCCTCCGTCACCGACTCGTCGTCGAAGAAGGGGCGGCCGGTGCGGGTGTACAGCGATCCGGTGGACCGGTCCACGCCGAACCGCTTGCGCGCCACGTCCGCGTCCCGGCACACCAGGGCCACCGCCCGCGAGCCCATGTGCTTCTCCTCGCACACGACCCGGGCGACCCCGTCCTCCCGGTACTGCGCGAAGGCCTCGGCCGGGTGCTCCAGGTACCCCTCGACGCGGCTCGTGGCGGTCGGTGCCATGGTCGGCGGGAGGTAGGGCAGCAGCCGCGGGTCCACCGCGAAGCGGCTCATGACCTCCAGTGCCGCGGCCGCGTTCTCCTCGCGGACGGAGACCCGGCCGGCGTGCCGCGTCTCCACGACCCTGCGTCCGTGCACGTCCGCGAGGTCCAGCGGGCGCCCGTCGTGCCCGCCGGGCGCCTCCGACTTCAGCGGCCTGGCCGGCTCGTACCAGACCCGCTCGGCCGGTACGTCGACCAGCTCCCGCTCCGGCCAGCGCAGCGCGGTGAGCTTGCCGCCGAAGACGGCGCCGGTGTCCAGGCAGATGGTGTTGTTGAGCCAGGTGGCCTCGGGGACCGGGGTGTGGCCGTAGACCACGGCCGCCCGGCCGCGGTAGTCCTCCGCCCACGGGTAGCGCACGGGCAGGCCGAACTCGTCGGTCTCGCCGGTCGTGTCGCCGTACAGCGCGTGCGAGCGGACCCGGCCCGAGGTGCGGCCGTGGTACTTCTCCGGCAGACCGGCGTGACAGACGACGAGGCGCCCGCCGTCGAGGACGTAGTGGCTGACGAGGCCGTCGATGAACTCCCGTACCTGCTGCGTGAACTCCTCGCTCTCGCCCTCCATCTGCTCGATGGTCTCGGCGAGTCCATGGGTGTGCTGGACCTTGCGGCCCTTGAGGTGACGCCCGTACTTGTTCTCGTGGTTGCCGGGGACGCAGAGTGCGTTGCCCGAGCCGACCATGGCCATCACACGGCGCAGTACGGCGGGGCTGTCCGGGCCGCGGTCGACGAGGTCGCCGACGAAGACGGCGGTACGGCCGTCGGGGTGGACGCCGTCGGCGTAGCCCAGCTTGCCCAGCAGCGCCTCCAGTTCGGAGGAGCAGCCGTGGATGTCGCCGATGATGTCGAAGGGACCGGTGAGGTGCGTCAGGTCGTTGAAGCGCTTCTCGGTGACGACGGTGGCGTTCTCGACCTCCTCCACCCCGCGCAGGACGTGCACCTTGCGAAAGCCCTCGCGCTCCAAGTGCCTGAGGGAGCGGCGCAGTTCGCGGGTGTGGCGCTGGACGACCCGGCGCGGCATGTCGGCCCGGTCGGGGCGGGCCGCGTTGCGCTCGGCGCACACCTCCTCGGGTACGTCGAGCACGATGGCGATGGGCAGCACGTCGTACTGCTTGGCCAGGTCGATCAGCCGGCGGCGGGCGTCCTGCTGCACGCTCGTCGCGTCGACGACGGTGCGACGGCCCGCGGCGAGGCGCTTGCCCGCGATGTAGTCCAGGACGTCGAACGCGTCCCGGGTCGCGCTCTGGTCGTTCTCGTCGTCGGAGACGAGGCCCCGGCAGAAGTCGGACGAGATGACCTCGGTGGGCCTGAAGTGCCGTCGGGCGAAGGTGGACTTGCCCGAGCCGGAGGCGCCGACGAGCACCACCAGGGAGAGGTCGGTGACGGGCAGGACACGCCCCTTGGTCCGGTTCTCGGTCATGCCGCCTTCGCCTCCTTCTCGTTCACGGTCCTCGTCTCGAACACGGCCATCTGGGTGGGCGGTCCCACCTCCGGGTCGTCCGGGCCGACCGGCACGAACTCCACGCCGTACCCGTGCCGTTCGGCCACCGCTTCCGCCCAGGCCCGGAATTCCTCGCGGGTCCACTCGAAGCGGTGGTCGCCGTGCCGGACATGACCGGCCGGCAGGGTCTCCCAGCGGACGTTGTACTCGACGTTCGGCGTGGTCACCAGCACGGTCCGGGGGCGGGCCGCGCCGAACACCGCGTACTCCAGGGCGGGCAGCCGCGGCAGGTCGAGGTGTTCGATCACCTCGCCGAGCACGGCGGCGTCATAGCCCTTGAGCCGGTTGTCGGTGTAGGCCAGCGAGCCCTGGAAGAGCTTGACGCGCGAAGCCTGCCGCTCGCCCATGCGGTCCAGCTTCAGGCGCCGGGAGGCGATGGTGAGCGCGCGCATCGACACATCGACGCCCACGATCTCCGTGAACCGCGGGTCCTTGAGCAGCGCCTGCACCAACTGGCCCTGTCCGCACCCCAGATCGAGGACCCGCGAGGCGCCGGACTCGCGCAGCGCGGCGAGGATCGCGTCCCGGCGCTGCACGGCGAGCGGGGTCGGCTTCTCCTCCGTCTGCGTCTCCGCCTCCACCGCGTTGTCGATCTCCTCGACCGCGCTGTCGTCGGCCTCGGCGAGCCGCACCAGCTCCAGTGCCTCCCTCGCCTGCCGGGTCAGCGACCAGCGCCGGGACAGGTAGCGGCTGGTGATGAGATTCTGCTCCGGGTGGCCGGGCAGCCAGCCCTCGCCGGCCCGCAGCAGCTTGTCGACCTCGTCGAGGGCGACCCAGTAGTGCTTGGCGTCGTCGAGGACGGGGAGCAGGACGTACAGATGCCGCAGGGCCTCGGCCAGGGTCAGCGTCTGTGACGCCAGCACGAGGCGCACATACCGCGAGTCGCCCCACTGCGGGAACTCGCTGTCCAGCGCCACCGGTTCGACGGTCACCGCCCAGCCGAGCGGCTCGAACAGGCGTCGTACGAGGTCCGGGCCGCCGCGGGCGGGCAGCGCGGGCACCTCGATGCACAGCGGCAGCGGCTGCGCGGCGCGCTCGGGACGGGCGGTGCACACCCCGCGCATCGCGCTGGAGAAGACGGTGCTCAGCGCGACCGCGAGCAGCGAGGAGGCGGCGTACGGGCGGTCGTTGACGTACTGCGCGAGCGCCGCGTCGGGTGCGCCGCCGCGTCCCTTGCCCTTGCCGCGCCGCACCAGCGCGACCGGATCGACCTCCAGCAGCAGGCCCGCGGTGCAGCGTTCGGCGTCGGCCTCGGGGTAGAGGACATGGGCCGTGCCGTAGGACGTGGAGAACGCCTGCGCCTTTCCGGGATGCTTGTGCAGGAGGAACCCCAGGTCGGTGGCGGGGCGCTCCGGCGTGCCGGTGGTCGAGATCGTCAGGAACATGCCCCTGAGTCTTCCGGCCGGGGCCCGCCGTGACCAGTGGTTTTCCACAGGAACCGGCCTCGGCTACCCCGCTTCCCGCTCCGGCAGCACCTGCTCCCGGTCCGCCAGTTTGCGCAGCATGTCGCGGACCCGGTCCCTCGACTCGTCCGCCGCGTCGATGGCCTCCATGCACTGCCAGTACGTGGTCTCGTCGTCCACCGCGCAGGCGAGGCCGACGAGGGCGATGCCCACCTCACCGAGCAGGCCGCCGAGGTACATCAGGGCCTGGCGGGCGTCGCCCAGATCGGTCAGCTGGGCCGCCAGCAGGTCCTCGGTGTCGAGGTCCGGTGTGGTCAGCACACCGCAGCCTCTGCCCGCCAGTTCGGTCAACCCCAGTGCCTCGCCCCGTAGTTCCGGCGGTCCCGAGACCGCCAGACGGCTGCCGATCGCCTGGGCCAGAGCCTGTGCCTGCCACACCTCCGTCATGACCTCCGGCGTGTCACTGGTCCCCGCCAGAGCCCGTCTGCTCGTCACGATGAGCCGCACAGCGTCCATGCGCTGCCCCCGTCTGTCCCGACGCGCCGTCGGCGCGTCACGCCCGAACTCCTTTGTTCACTACCCAGAGTGAACTTGAACGGGACGAAAAGCCAGAGGAAGACGGAAATCTGTGGACAACGAATCGGTTTCGGGCGGGCATTTAACTCCGGAGAGTGAAAACGGACTGAACGGCTCCCGACTCTCCCGGGTCCCTACGGTGCCGGGAACCTCCGCTCGTTCCGGTCGATCTTGTCGTCCAGCGCCGCCAGCGGATCGATCCCGAGCACCTCGCACAGCTGGAGCAGATACGCGAGCACGTCGGCCACCTCGTCGGTGACACGGTGCGCGGTGTCCGGGTTGTCCATGACCCGGGCCGACTCCTCGGGCGTCAGCCACTGGAAGATCTCGACCAGTTCGGAGGCCTCCACGCTGAGCGCGGCGGCCAGGTTCTTGGGCGTGTGGTACGGCTGCCAGTTCCGCGCGGCCGCGAACTCGGCCAGCCTGCGCTGCAGTTTCGCCACGTCGAGAGGTTCTGTCACGGATCCAGGTGTACCACCGTGACCCCGTCCGCCCCGGCGGCCCATGACACGTCGCTCACCGTGCCGACGAGCCGGATGTGCCCGCGCTCGCACATCCGGGACGCGAGCCGGAGGAGTTCTTCCCGCTGCCGGGCATCCAGGCCCCGGTCGAGCCCGTCGGCGAGCACCGTGAGCGTCTGCAGGGCGGCGGGCACCTCAGCGGCCGCGTCGAGATCCAGGACGCCCGGACCGGTGAGCAGCACCAGCGACAGCGCCAGGTACCTCAGCTCGCCGTCGCCCAGCCGCCCGAGTGTCGTACGGATGCCGTCGCCGCGGTGGAGCACCGCCCGCACCGTCCCGTCGCCGAGCGGTTCGGCGCGGACGTCCGTGACCGGTCCGGCGCAGCCGGCGCGCACCGCCGCGACGAGCAGCGCGTGTCGGCGGCCGCACTCCGCCCGGGTGCGCCCCAGTACGTCGGCGAGGTTGTCGCAGCCGCCGAGCAGCCGCCCGGAGCCGGACGGTACCGGGCCGCGCATCCGCTCCGGCCGGGGATCGCAGACGAAGACGGACCGCAGGGCCACCACCATCTGTTCGGCGGCGGCCAGCACCCGGCGCTGCCCGTCGGTCCGGCCGGCCACATGCAGCGGGAGCAGCGGGGTGCCGAGCCGGTCGTCCGGCAGCGCGGCGCGGGTGACGGGTGACGACGGGGCCGTGTGCCAGGCGGCCTCGACCGCGTGCCGCCCCGGGTCGCGCAGCGCGGTCTGCAAAAGGACCAGGCCTCCGGACGTCAGCCGCTCGCCGACGATGCGAAGTTCGGGCTCGGCCTGGACGGCGACGTCGAGCCGGACGGGGCCTTCGGGGCCTTCGGCGGTGCAGCCGATGCGGAAGCCGCGGCGCCGCTGGACGTCCGGCCGCGCCCGTTCGGGCACACAGGCGACGGGGTCGGGGAACACCTCCGCGAGCGGCGCGCCGCCGCTGAGCCGGGTGAGTGCCTCGTACGCGCCGAGGGCGCTGGTCTTGCCGCTGCCGCTGGGGCCGGCGAGGAGGGTGCACGCCCCGAGCGGGAATCCGGCGCGCCGGTGCACCGCGAAGGCGGACAGGCGCAGTTCGGTGAGTCTCGGGAGGTCCGGCGGCGCCGGGGTGATCGCAGGGGAGGTCGTGGGGAGGGACTCGGCCATGCCCGGACGGTAGGCCCGCGCCGTCAGGACGAACCGTTCCTCCCCCGCGACCTTCCTACGATCGGGGGACCGGCGTCAGAGCCTGTGACACAGGCTCTCAGGCGCCGGGTACCCCCGCCCCCTCCATGAGCCCGGTCACCTCGGTCCCGGACGGCGTCAGCAGGAAGACGTTCCGGTCGACCCGGTGCATCCCGCTCGCCAGGCCGAAGACGACGCCCGTACTGAAGTCCAGGACGCGCTTGGCGACCTCGGTCTCCGCGCCGGTCAGGTCGAGCAGGACGGGGATGCCCGCCATCAGGGTCTCGGCGACCTCGCGGGCGTCCGCGAACACATTGACCCTCAGCACGACGAAACGGCGGCGGGTCTCGGTCTCCGCGTCCGGGAGCGAGCGGTGGTCCACCGCGGACGGCCAGGCGTCCCGGCCGCGCAGCGGAACCACCTGGGCGAGCCCCTCCCACTGTTCATCGGTGACGTCGTAGCTGTTCACCGGCTCCCCCCGACCTGACTCGCACTCATTGCCTGCACCGGCCAATTCTTACGCCAAGTCACCCGTTCAGCCCAACAGCGACACGGTGCGCGACCGTCACAACGACCGGATGTCCCGCCCGTTTCCAGCCGGTACGGTCCGTTTCGGCACGTCGGGCAGCCGTCCGTCAGGCCGCTGCCCTGGTGAAACGGAGTGTGGTGGCGATCGTGGTCAGGCCGCGGATCATGCCGAGTTGGTTCCAGCCCATGCCGAACTCGGCACGGTCCACGGTGAATTCGGCATCCAGGGTGAGGGCGTCGGCCTCGGTACCGGCAAGCCGCGCGGTGAGGGACAACGGCCTGCTGATGCCGCGCACGGTGAGCGAGCCGACGACCTGCACGGTGTCGCCGCGCAGTTCCGCGCTGCGGGCGGCGAAGGTGATCTGCGGGTGGTTGCCGGCATCGAAGAAGTCGGCGGACCGCAGATGCGTGTCGCGCTTGGTGTTGCCGGTGTCCAGGGAGGCGACGTCCAGGGTCAGGGTGCCGGCGGCGGATCCGTCGGCCCGCACCTCGCCCTGGCCGCCGACCGCGGCGAAGGCGCCCTTCACGGTGACCATGCCCCACATCGTCTTGTGGCGCAGGGCGACGGTGGAGGCGGTCGGGTCGAGCTGCCACAGGCCGGTTTCCACGGCGACGGTCATGATGGACCTCCTGACGGTCGTACAAATTTGGATGAATGTGATTGCTCACGCTAGTCGGTAATCCAAATCTGAACAACCCCCCTCGTTCAAAATTGGACAACGGGTAGACTCGACCCATGGCCGCCCCCGACGAGCACGCCCCCGACCTGCCCGAATGTCCGTCCATGCGGGGAGACGGACTCCTCCCGGCCGAGCTGCGCGCCTGGATGCTGCTGCTCGCCGCGACGGGGGCGGTGGAGCAGGAGCTGCGCTCAGTCGTCAAGGAACGGCTCGATGTCTCCCATGACGAGTTCCTGATCCTGTGCCTGCTGGCCGAGCAGCCCGCGGCGGGTCTGCGTATGACCCGGATCGCGGAACTCCTGGGCCGCCCCAAGACCCGGCTCACCTACCAGATGGCCTGCCTCCAGCACGCCGGGCTCGTCACCCGCAAGTCGGTGTGCGGGGACAAGCGGGGCGTCGAGGTCGCCCTCACCGACAAGGCCCGCCGGCTGCTGCAGGAGGCCTCCGGCGCGCTCGCCGAGACGGTCACCACGGCACTCACCCGCTTCGTGGGCCCCGCCCAGCGGGAGGCGGTGTGCGGGCTGCTGCCGGGCCTCTTCGAGGAGCCGGGCGCCCAGCAGGGCCCTGCGACGGTCACGCCGGGCGGTCAGTAGACGTCGCGGACGTAGCGCTTGTCGGCGGTGAGCTGCTTCACGTACGCCGCCGCGCCGGTCTCGTCCAGCCCGCCGTGCAGCGTGGCGATGTCGCGCAGGGCCTGGTCCACGTCCCTGGCCATGCGGGAGGCGTCGCCGCAGACGTAGAAGTGGGCGCCGTCCTGGAGCCAGGACCACAGCAGCGGGCCGTGTTCGCGCATCCGGTCCTGGACGTAGACCTTGGCGCGCTGGTCGCGGGAGAAGGCGGTGTCCAGGCGGGCGAGCGTGCCGTCGGCGAGGAACGCGGTGAGTTCGTCCTCGTAATAGAAGTCGGTGGCCCGGTGCTGCTCGCCGAACAGCAGCCAGTTGGGGGCCCGGTGGCCGCGGGCCCGGCGTTCCTCCAGGAAGCCGACGAAGGGCGCGACGCCGGTGCCGGGGCCGACCATCACCATGGGCACGGCGGGGTCGGCGGGCGGCCGGAAGTGCGGTGAGCGCTGGAGGTGGACCGGCACCGGGGTGTCCGGTGCGGCGTCGGCGAGAAACGGGGAGCAGACGCCCTGGCGCGGACGGCCGTGCAGGTTCTCGTAGCGCACGACGGAGACCGTCAGCGAGACCAGATGGGGGTCGGTCAGCGGGCTGGACGATATGGAGTACAGGCGGGGCTGCAGGCGCCCCAGGACGTCGGTCCACTCCTGGGCGTCGGCGCGGAGTCCGTGCTCGGCGGCCACGTCCACGGCCTGGCGGCCCCAGGACCACTTCGCGAGCTCGTCCTTGTTGTCCGGGCGCAGCAGCTTCTTCACCTCGCGGGCGTCGCGGGTCCGTTCGGCGGTGAAACGGAGCAGGCCCGGGGTGATCCTGGTGATGTCCAGATGGCGCAGCAGTGCCTCGCCGAGCGGGACCCCGCCGACGCCGTTCACCTCGACCTCCGTGTGCGCGTCCAGGCCGGTGACGGTCAGCCATTCCGCCACCAGATCCGGGGAGTTGAGCGGACGGACGCCGAGGGCGTCGCCCGCCTCGTAGAGGAGCGGTGTTCCGCTGTCGCGGGTGTCGAAGGTGAACCGGCGGACCTCTTTGCCGGCGCCCGGCCGGCTCAGCAGCCGGTTGCCCGTCAGACGGGCGGTGACGGGGGCGGGTCTTCTCGTACGGGGCGCCGTGGGCACGGCGACGGGGGCGGGCGCCGGGCCGCCGGACGGTGACACGGCGGGCAGGGGCGCACCGGAGGCGGACCCGCCCGGGCCGGGCGCGCCGGAGAGCGCGGTGAGGACCTCGTCGAGCCAGGCGCCGGCCGCGTCCTCGTAGTCCGGCTCGCAGTCCGTGCGCGGCGCCAGCCGCAGCGCGCCGAGTTCGTCCAGGCGCTGGTCCAGGCGGCGGCCGTGTCCGCAGAAGTCGCCGTACGAGGAGTCCCCGAAGGCGAGGACGGCATAGCGCCGGCCGTCCAGACGCGGGGTGTCGGGCTGGGCCAGGGCCTCCCAGAAGCCGGAGCCGTTGTCGGGGGCGTCGCCGTCGCCGAAGGTGCTGGTGATCAGCAGCAGATCGGCGCCCGGCGGCAGGGCCTCGACGTCGGCGTCGTCCATGCCGAGCAGGGAGGTGCTGTGTCCGACCGTGGTGAGCCGCTGGGCGGTGGCGGCCGCGAACTCCTCGGCGTTGCCGGTCTGCGAGGCCCAGAGGATCACGACGTCGCGCCGGGGTGACGTCGTGGATACGGCGGTCCCGGCGGCCCGTGAGTACATGCCGGCCAGCAACCCGTTGACCCACAGGGCGTGTTCGGGGCTGAAGGGCGCCGAGGGCGGCAGCACCGGCACACCGGGGGCGCCGGACGGAATGCCGGCGAGGAACCCGACGAGGTACTGCCGTTCCTGCTCGGTGAGCACGGGCGGCGGGGCGGGCTGGAGCCCGAGGAGGCCGGCGGCGGGGGTGACTTCCGCAACGGCAACCGGGTCCGGCACGGGAACGGGGTCGGGGGCCGGTACGCGAACGGGGTCCACCGTGCCCGGCGTGCGGACCGTCACCGGCGTCGGCACCTTCGCGAGCGAGACCGCGCACACCTTGAACTCGGGCTGGAACGACAGGGGATCGATGGCGTCGCTGGTGACGGCGTTGACGCTCAGATACTCCCCGAACAGGTCGTTCCAGTGGAACGGCGCGAAACAACAGCCCGGCCGCACCCGGTCGGTGACCACCGCGGGCAGCACGGCACGCCCGCGGCGTGAGGCGACCTCCACCGAGTCGCCGTCGGCGATGTCCAGTCCGGCCGCGTCCTGCGGATGCAGTTCCACGAAGGGACCGGGATCGAGCTTGTTCAGCTTCGGCACCTTCGCGGTCTTGGTCAGTGTGTGCCACTGGTGCTGGAGGCGCCCGGTGTTGAGGACGAACGGGTAGTCGTCGTCGGGCATCTCGGCCGGCGGGAGGTGCGGACGGGCGAAGAACACGGCACGGCCGCTCGCGGTGGGGAAGGTGAGCGCCCCGTCCTCGCCGAGGTACCGGATCGGATTGCGGTCGGGCCCGTCGGCACGCGCGGCGGGCCACTGCACGGGGGTCGAGCGCAGCCGCTCGTAGGTCACGCCCCGCAGGTCCCAGCCGGTCCTGGGGTTCCAGGCCCGCTTGATCTCCTCGAAGACGTCCTCGGCGCTGTCGTAGGAGAACCCCTCGGTGAACCCCATGCCGCGGGCGACGGCGGCGATGATCCGCCAGTCCGCTCTCGCCTCTCCGGGCGGGTCGGCGGCCGGGCGGGCGAGCGTGAGGTTGCGTTCGCTGTTGACGAGGACGCCCTCGGTCTCGGTCCACAGGGCGCCGGGCAGGACGATGTCGGCGTACGCGTTGGTCTCGGTGTCGGCGAAGACGTCCTGGGTGACGACGAACTCGGCGGCTTCGAGGCCCTCGATGACGGTTTTCCGGTTGGCGACGGAGGCCACCGGGTTGGTGCAGATGATCCAGCAGGCCTTGATCTCGCCGTCGGCCATCTTCCGGAACATCTCGACCGTGCCCCGGCCGACCCCGTCGGCGCGCAGGGTGCCGGGCTCCAGCTCCCACAGCTCCTCGACGAACGCCCGCTCCTCGTCGACGAGCACCGACCGCTGGCCCGGCAGCCCCGGCCCCATGTACCCCATCTCGCGCCCGCCCATCGCATTGGGCTGGCCGGTCAGGGAGAACGGCCCGCTGCCCGGGCGGCAGATCGCGCCGGTCGCAAGGTGCAGGTTGACCAGGGCGTTGGTGTTCCAGGTGCCGTGCGTGGACTGGTTCAGGCCCATCGTCCAGCAGCTCGCCCACTCCCGCGCCTCACCGATCAGCCGGGCCGCCTCCCGGATGTCGTCCTCGGCGAGTCCGGTGAGCGCGGCCACGGTGGCGGGCGGGTAGTCGGCCAGGAAGGCGGGCATCTCGTCCCAGCCCTCGGTGTGCGCCTCGATGAACCTCGGATCCGTGCGGCCGTTGTTGTGCAGCAGGTGGAGCAGCCCGTTGAGCAGCGCGAGGTCGGTGCCCGGCCTGAGCTGGAGGTAGAGGTCGGCCTTGTCGGCGGTGGCGGTGCGGCGCGGATCGACGACGATCAGCTTGGCGCCACCCGACTTCACGCGGTCCATCATGCGCAGGAACAGGATCGGATGGCAGTCGGCCATGTTGGACCCGATGACGAGGAACAGGTCCGCGTGGTCGAGATCCTGGTACGAGCCGGGCGGCCCGTCCGCACCGAGCGACAGCTTGTAGCCGGTGCCGGCGCTTGCCATGCACAGCCGGGAGTTCGACTCGATCTGGTTGGTGCGCAGGTACCCCTTGGCCAGCTTGTTGGCCAGGTACTGCGCTTCGAGGCTCATCTGCCCCGACACATAGAGCGCGACCGCGTCCGGCCCGTGCTCGTCGATCACCGCCCGCAGCCGCCGCGCGGTCTCGGCGACCGCCGCGTCCACGGCGACCGGGACCGGCTCCTCTCCCCGATCGGGCCGGACGAGAGCCGTGCCGAGACGTCCCGGAGCGGCGAGCATGTCGGCGGTGGTGGCGCCCTTGGTGCACAGGCGGCCGAGGTTCGCGGGGTGTTCCTTGTCCCCGGATGCCTTGAGGACCGTACGCCGTCCGTCCGGTCCGAGCCCGACGTCGAGAACCATGCCGCAGCCCACACCGCAGTACGAGCAGACCGTCCGCACCTTCGTCGTGTCGGCGGTCCGCGGGTCCGGCGCGGCCACGGGCACCCCCTGCCTCTCATGATCGTCCCGAGTGGTTGGAGCTGCCGCGACCGTACGAAATGCCCATTACACGGATGTCTCCTCGGCCGGTCATCAGGGGTTACGCGCCTCGCACAGGGGTCGGCGTGCCGGTGTGAGCCGCGGACGGTGAGACGGGGGTGGGCAGGCGGTCTCACTGCCCGAGCCCGTCCCTGGACGAGGGAGTCTCCTGCTTGCCGCCGGTGACGACGAAGGTCATGATCAGCGCGGACGTCGTCAACGGCCTCTGCTACGGCGGCCGCCTGCGCGTGCTGACCGACGTGCGGCGGCAGGTACCGGCGCACGACCCGGTGGGAGCGGCCGACCCGGCACCGGTTCTCGGCTGGGTCGACGTACCGTCCGGGGAATCGGCGCGCGGCGCAGACGGGCAGTCCTGGCGGAACACGGTGGAGGCGGAGGCCGTCCGGCGCGTGGTCGACGGACTGCTGGCAGGGCTTCCACCGGACGCGACTGTGGGAGTGGTCACCCCGTTCCGGGCGCAGAAGGAGGCCCTGGCACGGATGTGGAGGGACGACGACCGCGTCCGGGTCGGCACGGTTCACACCTTCCAGGGCGGACAGCGCGACGTGATGGTGCTCAGCCCGGTGGCAGCGCACAACACACCGCCCCGGACGACGTACTGGGTCGCGAGTCAAGTCAACCTGTGGAACGTGGCGGTGACCCGGGCCAAGTCGCAGCTGATCACGGTGGGCGGCCGTGCCTTCTGGCAGGACCAGAGCGGTCTGCCGGCCCTCCTCGCCGCGCACTCAGCGCCGCTGGCAGCCGGCGACGACGGCACGACGGCCGAGGCCGGCATGCCCGGCCGGGTGACCGAGGCCCGCGAGGACCTCGCCGACCGCTTGCAGCGGTACCTGGCCGACCAGGGCATCACCGATCTGGAGCGGGGCGTGGTGGTGGGCGGCCACCCGGTGGACCTGCTGTTCACCGACGCGGGCGAGAACACTGCAGTGCTGATCGACCCCGGCCCGCGCCCCGGTCACGAACCCGCACGGCACCTTCGACAAACCCACGCCCGAGGCGATCTGCTCACCGGACTGCCCTCCGGAGGCCACGGAGCCAAGCCCTGCCCCGTGAGCCGGACGCTGCGAGTGCCTGCCTGGCGAATCCTGGCAGGCGAGACCGCACTGGCACCGCTGTTCGGCTGAGCGCCGGACAGTACGGCCGGACCCGGACGGCCAGGCCCGGCGGCCACGTTCAGCCGCCGGGCAGGCTCCGCACGACGTACGTCATGTGCTGGAGGTTTCCCGCCCGCAGCCACTCCGTAGGCCCGCCCACACCCTCGCTGGTCGAGAGCGGACCATGCACGCAGGCACTCAGCCACCCCTCGCCCTGTCCGGCCCCCGCTCCCCGGAACTCGGGCAGTTCGATGATCCGTCGGGCCGCACTGCGGTTGACGGCGATCCGGCCGGATCCCCGGGTCAGCGCCTTGAACAGGGGGTACGAGCCACTCGATGGCTGGACCAGTTCGGGCCAGCAGGCTCCGGACGTCCCCCCCAAGGTGGCCGTCCCACTCGCCCGTGACCTGTACCCGGACCCCCAGTCCGCGCAGGCGGCGCCGGGCCGTCCCCACAGCCGCCGTCCGCTGCAACTCGGTCCGCTCCGGTCCGCCGACCACCTGCGCGTGACCGCCGAGAAGATCCGACCGCGACGCCACGCGAGGCACGCGAGGCACGAGATGCGGCAACCGAGTCGCCGTATGGCATTTCAAATGCCATAATCATGTCATGGCTGACGACGACACCGACTTCTTCCCCGGCGACGGACCCACTAGCGGCATCTCCGTCTCCCTCACCGCCGGCACCTTGCAGGCGATCCGCGAGCGGGTGGGCAAGCGGGGCGTATCCGCCTACCTGGAGAAAGCCGCGCAACGGCAGATCGAGCGGGACAACCTCGACGAACTGATCGCCGACTTCGACGAGGCCAACGGCCCGGCCGATCCGGAGGCCGTGGCAGCCAAGCGGGCCAAGCTCACCGGCACCGCATCCTCCGGGACCGGGGCGGCCCCGTGAGCGGCGCCCTCATCCTGGACAGCGAGGGCCTGGCCAAGGCCGTCCAGCGCGACCGCGAGGTCCACGAGTGGCTCACCGCCGCCCGCGACGCCGACCTGCCCGTCGTCACCTCCGCCGCCGTGCTCGTCGAGGTGATCCACCCGAAGATCAACGAAGCCGCACTGAAATGGACTCTGTCCCGGCTGCGGGTCGAGCCGGTCACCCAGGCCATCGCCCAGTCGGCCGCCACCCTGCTGCGCACGACCGGACTGCACGGCCACAAGTACGCCATCGACGCCATGCTCTGCGCCACAGCACTCACCCATCCCGGGCGCGTCACGATCCTGACCTCGGACATCGAGGACATTGCCATACTCACCGCCAACCACGCGCGGATCGCGACCGAGAAAGTCTAGCGCCGCCGGCGCAAGCCGAAGCCTGCTGGCATCTGGGCTCTGGACCAGGGTTGCCACCCGGACTCGACGCCTTGGGAGGCACTCTCACCCCGACAGGCCACACCCGACGCACCACCAACTGCGCGAACGCCTACCTGGCGCTTCATCAGAACCTGCGCCGAACATGCGTCAAGATATCTCCCGCAACGCACACAACGCCCATAATGCACACTCAAAGAACTGCAGGTCAGCGACTCAGCGCACCTTCGGTGCGCGCCGGGGGCGTGGTAAATGCCGTGGCGCGCGCCGGACATGCTTCTGTCTGCCCTGACGTGGGCTGATGCCGTTCGGGGACGCTGAAGGTGTTCGT
>NZ_VZRB01000031.1 GCF_008806595.1 Streptomyces luteolifulvus
CGCTCGGTGATCCGATTGAGGCGCAGGCGTTGTTGGCGGCGTATGGGCAAGGTCGGCCGGAGGGGCGGCCGTTGTGGCTGGGGTCGATCAAGTCGAACCTGGGGCATACGCAGGCTGCGGCGGGTGTGGCTGGGATCATGAAGATGGTGCTGGCGATGCGGCATGGGGTGTTGCCGCGGACGTTGCATGTGGATGTGCCGTCGGGTCAGGTGGACTGGGCTTCCGGTGCGGTGGAGTTGCTGACGGAGGCTCGGGAGTGGCCGGGGGTTGCGGGGCGTCCGCGTCGGGCGGGGGTGTCGTCGTTCGGGATCAGTGGGACCAATGCGCATGTGATCGTGGAGGAGCCGGCCGCGGTCGAGGTGGCGTCTTCTGGTGGTGATGTGGCGCCGGTGGCGTGGGTGGTGTCGGGGAAGACGCCTGAGGCGCTGGTGGCGCAGGCCGATCAGCTCAGGGTGTATGCGGCCGAGCATGAGGCGTTGTCTCTGCCGGATGTGGCGTGGTCCCTGGCCGGGCGGGCGCGGTTCGAGCACCGGGCCGTGGTCGTGGGTGCGGACCGTGAGGAGTTGCTGGCCGGGCTGAGCGATGTGGGCGTGGTGGCCCCTGTGGCGGGCAAGCTCGCGTTTCTGTTCACCGGGCAGGGTGCCCAGCGGGTGGGGATGGGGCGTGAACTGGCCGCCCGTTTCCCGGTGTTCGCCGAGACTTTCGACGAGGTAGCCGGGGCACTGGATGCCCACCTTGAGCGGCCGGTTCGTGAGGTGTTGTGGGGTGAGGACCCCGCATTGCTGGAGCAGACCGGCTGGGCGCAGCCTGGCCTGTTCGCCGTCGAGGTGGCGTTGTTCCGTCTGCTGGAGTCGGTGGGTCTGAAGCCGGACTTCGTGGCCGGGCATTCGATCGGTGAGCTCGCCGCCGCGCACGTGGCGGGTGTGTTGACGCTCGTGGATGCGGCCCGACTGGTGGTCGCTCGGGGTCGGTTGATGCAGGCGCTGCCTGCGGGCGGGGCGATGGCGTCCGTCCGGGCCGACGAGGCCGAGGTGCGGGCGGCGCTCATCGAGGGTGTGGAGATCGCGGCGGTCAACGGCCCCCGCTCCGTGGTCATTTCAGGCACCGAGGACGGGGTGACCGAGACGATCGACAAGCTCCATGGCCACAAGGTCACCCGCCTCCGCGTCAGCCACGCCTTCCACTCCCCGCTGATGGAGCCCATGCTGGCCGACCTCGCCGAGGTCGCATCCCAGCTGCACTACAACTCGCCGCTGATCCCGGTGATCTCCACCCTGACCGGCCAACCGGTCACCGACGACCTGTGCGACCCCCAGTACTGGGTCCGCCAGGTCCGCGAGCCGGTCCGTTTCGCCGACGCGGTGACCGCGCTGACCGACCAGGGCGCGACCACGTTCCTCGAACTCGGCCCGGACACCGTCCTCGCCGCCATGGCCGAAGACACCCTCCCCGCAGACACACACGTCATCGCGACCCAACGCCGCGACCGGCACGAAGCCCACACCCTCCTCACCGCCCTCGGCGCCCTCCACACCCGGGGCACCGACGTCGACTTCACCGCCCTCCACCCCGGACGGCACATCGACGACCTGCCCACCTACCCCTTCCAACGCGACCACTACTGGCTGACCACGCCCCGAGGCACCGACCCCGTCGGAACCGGGCAGGCCGCGACCGGACACCCCGTGCTCGCCGCCAAGGTGGTCGTTCCCGGTAGTGAACTCGTCGTGCTGACGGGGCGGCTGGCCGAGGCCGATCACTACTGGCTCGGTGACCACGATCTGCACGGGCGGCTCATGTTCCCTGCGGCGGGATTCGTCGAGTTGGCGCTGACGGCCGGGCGTCACGCGGGCTGCGGCCTTCTCGCCGAACTGACCGTCGAGGCACCGCTGTTGCTCGACGAGGGCGGTGTGACCGTCCATGTGGTCGTCAGTGAGCAGGACGCCGAAACCGGTGCGAGGCCGGTGACCGTCCACAGTCGTAGCGGCGAGGAGTTGCCCTGGACGCGGCACGCGCACGGCACGCTGGAACCACTCGATCTTCCACCCGCGCCCATGTCCGGGCCCTGGCCGCACGTCGACGCGACGCGAGTCGACGTGCGTGAGGTCTATGAAGGGCTGCTGGCCGCCGGGTACGGCTACGGCGCGCTGTACCAGGCCGTCACGGCGGCCTGGCGGCACGGCGAGGAGTCGTACGCGGAAGTGGTCCTGCCCGAGGAGGCCGGCCGCGGGGGGGAGTTCGCGCTCCACCCGGCCCTCCTCGACGCGGCACTGCACCTGGACCGGGCGGTGGACGAGGTGACCCAGCCCGTGGTGTGGCGGGAGGTGTCCCTCGGGGCCGCCGGTGCCGGTGCGCGGACGCTACGGGTGCGGATCACACCCGGCGACGCCGGTGTCGCGCTGACGGCCGCCGACGACAGCGGGCGGCCGGTGCTGTCCGCCGCGCACGTCGAGAGTCGCGTGGTTCCCCTACCCGGGCCCGCTGACGGGGACGTACCCGCCCGGACGCGGCCGTCCGTCAGACAGCCCGCACCCGCGGACGGTCTGCGGGAGCGGCTGGCCGGGCTGCCGGAGGGCCGGCGCGCGGAGGTGCTGCTGGAACTGGTCCGTACGAACGTGGCCGCGGTCCTGGGGCACGGGTCGTGGCAGGACGTGGCACCGGACCGGCCCTTCCAGGACCTCGGGTTCGACTCGCTGGCCGCCGTCGAACTGCGCAAGGCGCTGAGCGCGGCCTGCGGACGCTGGCTGCCGCCCACGCTCGTCTTCGACCATCCGACCGCGCGGGATCTGGCCGGCAGCCTCGGCGAGCAGCTTGCCGGTGCCGCCGACCCGGCGGAGCCGGTGCTGGCCGAGGTCGACCGGCTGGCGGCGCTGCTCACCGGAGCCGAGCTGGAGCCGGCCGCGGCCGTGAAGGTCACGGGGCGGCTCGAGGCGCTGCTGCGGGAGTGGCGGGACGTCACCGACGAGTTCGGCCCGGCCGCCACCGACGGGGACGATCTGACGTCCGCCTCCGACGACGAACTGTTCGCCATGCTCGACAACCTGCAGAGCTGAAGGACCATGGGCAACGACGACAAGCTCCGCGAGTACCTCAGACGGGCCACGGCCGAACTCCAGCAGACCACCCGCAGGCTGCGTGATGCCGAGCAGCGGTGGCACGAACCCATCGCCATCGTCGCGATGGGCTGCCGCTTCCCCGGCGGTGTCAGCACCCCCGAGGACCTGTGGGAGCTGGTCGCGTCCGGCACCGACGCGATCTCCGGGTTCCCGCGCAACCGGGGCTGGGACGTGGACGGCCTGTACGACCCGGAGCCGGCGACGCCCGGCCGGACGTACTGCGCACAGGGCGGTTTCCTGTACGACGCGGGGGAGTTCGACGCGGACTTCTTCCGGATCAGCCCGCGCGAGGCGAGGCAGACCGATCCGCAGCAGCGGCTGCTGCTGGAGCTGTCGTGGGAGCTGCTGGAGCGGGCCCGTATCGATCCCGTGTCGCTCAAGGGCAGTGCGACCGGCGTGTTCGCGGGACTCGTCTACCACGACTACGCGGCCCAGGGCGTCGGCACTCTGGCCAGCGTCGCGTCCGGCCGGGTCGCCTACACGCTGGGCCTGCAGGGGCCCGCCGTGACCGTGGACACCGCCTGTTCGTCCTCCCTGGTGGCGGTGCACCTGGCCGCTCAGGCGCTGCGGGCGGGAGAGTGCACACTGGCCATCGCGGGCGGCGTCACCGTGATGGCCACACCCGACTCCTTCGTGGGCTTCAGCCAGGACCGGGGGCTGGCCCCGGACGGGCGCTGCAAGTCCTTCTCCGCCGATGCCGACGGCACGACCTGGTCCGAGGGCGTCGGACTGCTGCTGCTGGAGCGTCTGCCGGTGGCGCGGCGGCTCGGGCATCCGGTGCTGGCGGTGCTGCGCGGCAGCGCCGTCAATCAGGACGGTGCCAGCAACGGGCTGTCCGCGCCGAACGGGCCCGCCCAGCAGCGTGTGATCGAGAAGGCGCTGGCGGGTGCCCAGTTGTCCGCGGACCAGGTCGACGCCGTCGAGGCGCACGGCACCGGAACGTCCCTCGGCGACCCCATCGAGGCGCAGGCGTTGCTGGCCACGTACGGGCAGGGCCGCCCCGCGGAGCGGCCGTTGTGGCTCGGCTCCATCAAGTCCAACATCGGTCATGCGCAGGCCGCCGCCGGGGTCGGCGGCATGATCAAGATGATCGAGGCGCTGCGTCGCGAGACCTTGCCGCGGACCCTGCATCTGACGGATCCCACGCCCGGCGTGGACTGGTCGGCAGGCCATGCGCGGCTGCTGACCGAGGCCCGGCCGTGGCCGCGTACCGACCGCCCCCGGCGTGCGGGCGTCTCGGCGTTCGGCCTCAGTGGCACCAACGCCCACGTCATCATCGAGGAGGCGCCTGCCGAGGAGCCGACGGAACCCCGGCCCGTCGTCCCGGAATCCGGGCCCGCCGAGTCGTCCCCCGAATCCGGGTCCGCCGAGTCGTCCTCCGCGTGGCTCGTCCCCCTGCTGGTGTCCGGTCGCGGTGAACCGGCGCTGCGCGCCCAGGCCGCCGCACTGCTCGACCACATTCGGGCCCGGCCCGGACAGCCGTTGCCCGATCTCGGCCACTCGCTCGCCGTGTCGAGGGCGCACCTCGAGGAGCGCGCGGCCGTGGTCGCCGCCGACGAGGCGTCGGCCCGCGCCGCGCTCGCCGCGCTGGCCGACGGCCGGACCGCGGCCGGCCTGGTGCGCGGCGCTGCGCACGCGGACGCCAGGACGGCCTTCCTGTTCACCGGGCAGGGTGCCCAGCACCTCGGCATGGGCCGCGAACTGCACGCGGCGTACCCGGCGTTCGCCGACGCGCTCGACGCGGCGCTCGCCGCACTCGACCCTCGCCTGGACCGCCCGCTGCGGGAGGTGATGTGGGGCTCCGACGCCGCGCTGCTCGACCGGACCGGCTACGCCCAGCCCGCGCTCTTCGCCGTCGAGGTGGCGCTCTTCCGGCTGATGGAGTCGTGGGGTGTACGGCCGGACCATGTGCTCGGCCACTCGGTCGGCGAACTCACGGCGGCCCATGCGGCCGGGGTGCTCACCCTGGACGACGCCGCCGAACTGGTCGCCGCGCGCGGCCGGTTGATGCAGGCCCTGCCGTCCGGCGGGGCGATGGTGACGGTGCAGGCGGGCGAGGACGAGGTCACCCCCCTGCTGGACGAACGGGTCGCGGTGGCTGCCGTGAACGGCCCCTCGTCGACCGTGCTGTCCGGCGCCGAGGACGCCGTCATGGCGGTGGCGGAGCAGCTGAGGGCGGACGGGCGGCGGACCAAGCGGCTCGCCGTGTCGCACGCCTTCCACTCGGCGCTGATGGAGCCGATGCTCGACGAGTTCGCCGAGGTGGCCGCCGAAGTCCGTTACGCGGCACCCGAACTCGCGGTCGTCTCGACCCTGACCGGTGGGCCCGTGACGGCCGAACTGACCGACCCCGGTCACTGGGTGCGGCAGGTACGGGCCACCGTACGGTTCGGCGCCGGTGTGCGGTGGCTCGCCGGCCACGGCGTGACCACGTTCCTCGAACTCGGCCCCGACGCCGCGCTCAGCGCGATCGGACCCGAGAGCCTCGTACCCGGCGACGACGCCGTGTTCGTCCCCCTGCTGCGCCGCGACCGCCCGGAGGAGAACGAACTGGTCACCGCCGTGGCTCGGGCCCACACCCGGGGCACGGCCGTGAACTGGTCCGCGTTCGGCGCGGGCAGTGGCGCCCGTCTCGTCGACCTGCCGACCTACCGGTTCCAGCGCGCCTGGTACTGGTCCGAGGAGGCCGAGAAGACTGAGGAGACTGAGGAGTCCGAGCAGACCCCTACGACCGCCGACCCGGCCGACGAGACGTTCTGGAACGGCCTCGAACAGGCCGATCTGCCCGCGCTGGCCGCCGACCTGGGCGTCGGCTCCGAGGCGCTGGCCGAGGTGCTGCCCGCCCTCTCCGCCGCGCGCGGCGCCCGGCGCGCCGAGTCCGCCGTGGCCGACTGGCGCTACCGGGTCGTCTGGCAGCCCGTCGCCGACCCCCCGCCCGGCCGGCTGGACGGCCGCTGGCTGCTCGCTGTGCCGGAGGCCCGTACCGACGATCCGCTCGTGTCCGCGGCCGGCGCGGCGCTCGCGGAACACGGCGCCGAGGTCGTCCCCTTCCCGGTCCGCCCCGACGAGGACCGAGCCGCGCTGACCGCCCGGCTGCGGGAGGCCGGCGGCGCACGGGGCGGGCCAGGCGCACAGGCCGGACCGGGCGGGCCAGGCGCACAGGCCGGACCGGGCGGGCCAGGCGCACAGGCCGGACCGGGCGGGCCAGGCGCACAGGCCGGACCGGGCGGGCCAGGCGCACAGGCCGGACCGGGCGGGCCAGGCGCGCAGGCCCTACCGGGCGGGCCCGGCGCGCACGACGTACGAGGCGTGCTCTCCCTGCTCGCGCTCGCCGCTGAGCCGCCCCCCCGGCATCCCGCCCTCCCCGACGGGTACGCCGCCACGGTCGCCCTCGTGCAGGCGCTCACCGACGCCGAGGTGGCCGCGCCGCTGTGGTGCGCGACCGTCGGCGCGGTCGCCGTCGACGACACCGAACGGCCCGACCCCGCCCAGGCGATGCTGCAGGGCCTCGGCACCGGACTCGCGCTGGACCTGCCGGACACCTGGGGCGGCCTGGTCGACCTGCCCGCCGACCCCGACGACGAGGCGCTGCGCGGGATGTGTGCAGTGCTGTCCGGGACCGGAGAGTCGCCCGCGCCGGACGGTGCCGTCGAGGACCACGTCGCCGTCCGCCCGGCCGGGGTGTTCGCCCGCCGTATGGTCCGCGCGCCGCTCGAAGGGCGCCCGGCGACCCCGTGGCGCGCTTCCGGCACGGTGCTGATCACCGGCGGCACCGGCGGACTCGGCGCCCATGTGGCCCGCCTCATGGCCGAGTCGGGTGCCGAGCACCTGCTGCTGGCGGGCCGGCGGGGCGCCGAGACTCCCGGAGTCGGCGAACTGGAAGCCGAGTTGACCGCACGGGGTGCCGAAGTCACCGTGGCCGCCTGCGACGTGTCCGACCGCGACGCCGTCCGCGCCCTGCTGGACGGGATCCCCGCCGACCGCCCACTGACCGCCGTCGTCCATGCGGCCGGTGCCAAGCAGCGGATGGCGCCGCCTTGCGAACTCACCCTCGACGAGCTCGCGGACGTGGCCTCCGCCAAGGTGGCGGGCGCCGCACACCTCGACGACCTGCTCGCCGGGACACCGCTGGACGCGTTCGTGCTGTTCTCCTCGGGCGCCGCGGTGTGGGGCAGCGCCGGTCAGGCCGGCTACGCCGCCGCCAACGCCCATCTGGACGCGCTCGCCGCCGCCCGCCGGGCCCGTGGTCTGACCGCCACCTCGATCGCCTGGGGCTCCTGGGACGGCGGCATGGTCGACGCCGAACTCGCGGCGGGCATGCGGCGGCTCGGCGCCCCGCCCATGCGGCCTGACCTGGCCGTCACCGCGCTGCGCCAGGCCCTCGACCACCGCGAGCACCACCTCGTGGTCGCCGACATCGACTGGCCCCGCTTCGCCCCCGTCTACACCCTGGCCCGCCCGCGCCCCCTGCTCGACGCCCTGCCCGAAGCGGCGGCCGCCGGACCCGGCGGGGGAGCCGCCGAGGCGTCGTCCGTCCTGGCCGACCGCCTGGCCGCACTGCCGCCCGCCCAGCAGGACCGCGAGGTCCTCGACCTCGTCCGCACCCATGTGGCCGCCCTGCTCGGCTACGGCGACCCACAGACGCTGGAGCCCGCAAAGGCCTTCTCGGACCTGGGCTTCGACTCCGTCGCCGCCACCGATCTCAAGATCCGGCTGTCGACGGCCACCGGCCTCGACCTGCCGGCCACCCTGGTCTTCGACCACGCCACCCCGGCCGCGGTCGCCGGGCATCTGCGCACCCTGCTCGCACCGCCCACCGGCGCGGCGCGGCTGCTCGCCGACCTCGACCGGCTGGAGGCCGCCGTCGCCGCGCTGCCCGCCGACGAGATCGGGCAGCACCGGATCACCGCCCGGCTGCGCACCCTGCTCACGGCCGCCGAGGCCGCCGAGGCCGCCGAGGCCGATGGCGGCCGGATCAGTGAGGACGCCACGGCGGACGAACTCTTCGACTTCATCGACAACCAGCTCGGCCTGAACGGCTGACCCCGCGGACCCGACCCTGCAGATGAGGACAGTGAGATGGCCGAGGACAAGAAGCTTCTCGACTACCTGCGACGGGTGACCGCCGACCTCGCGCAGACCAAGCAACAGCTCCAGGACGCCCGGAGCGCGGCGCACGATCCGATCGCGATCGTCTCGATGGCCTGCCGCTACCCCGGTGGCGTGCGCACCCCCGAGGCACTGTGGGACCTCGTCGCGGGCGGCGTCGACGCCGTCGGGCCGCTGCCCGACGACCGGGGCTGGCCCCTGGACCGGCTGCTCGCCGACGAGGGCGACCGGCAGGGCACGAGCTACGTCGCCGAGGGCGGCTTCCTCTACGACGCCACCCGCTTCGACGCGGGCCTGTTCGGCATCTCCCCGCGCGAAGCCATCGTCATGGACCCGCAGCAGCGGTTGATGCTGGAGGTGTCCTGGGAGGTGTTCGAACGGGCCGGCATCGCCCCCGACGCCGTACGCGGCAAGGCGGTCGGCGTGTTCACCGGCTCCGGCTACCAGGACTACGGCGACCTCCTCAACGCCGCTCCCGAGGCGGCCGAGGCCTACCTCGGCACCGCCGCTGCGTCCGCGGTGATCTCGGGCCGCGTCGCCTACACCCTCGGCCTGGAGGGCCCCACCCTCACCGTCGACACCGCCTGCTCGTCCTCGCTGGTGGCGCTGCACCTCGCCGTGCAGGCGCTGCGCCGCGGGGAATGCACGATGGCGCTGGCGGGCGGCGTGATGGTGATGTGCACGCCCGCGCCGTTCGTGGCGTTCAGCAGGCAGCGCGGGCTGGCGCCGGACGGACGGTGCAAGGCCTACTCCGACAGCGCCGACGGCACCGGCTGGGCCGAGGGCGCCGGCGTACTGCTGCTGGAACGGCTCTCCGACGCGCGGCGCAACGGCCACTCGGTGCTCGCCGTGATCCGGGGCAGCGCGGTCAACCAGGACGGTGCCAGCAACGGCCTCACCGCCCCCAGCGGCCCGGCCCAGCAGCGCGTGATCCGGCAGGCCCTGGACGACGCGCAGCTGCCCGCCGGGCAGGTCGACGCGGTCGAGGGACACGGCACGGGCACCACGCTCGGCGACCCGATCGAGGCGCAGGCCCTGCTCGCCACGTACGGCCAGGGCCGGGCGCCCGAACAGCCGCTGTGGCTCGGCTCGCTGAAGTCGAACTTCGGCCACGCCCAGGCCGCCGCCGGGGTCGGCGGCGTGATCAAGATGGTCATGGCCCTGCGCCACGGCCTGCTGCCGCGCACCCTGCATGTGACACAGCCGTCCGCCAAGGTGGACTGGACGTCCGGGGCGGTCCGGCTGCTGACGGAGGCTCAGCCGTGGCCGGACGACCGCGGCCGGCCCCGGCGCGCGGGCGTGTCCTCCTTCGGCGTCGCCGGTACCAACGCCCATGTGATCCTCGAAGCAGAGCCGAAGGACGCATCCGCCGTCGCTCCGCGCGATACGGACACCGCGCGCGCGGCCCATGCGTGGGTCCTCTCCGCGCACGACGACGACGCGCTCGCCGCGGCGGCAGCCCGACTGGCCGACTTCGTCACCGGCCGGGACACCGACCCCGCCGACATCGCGCACGCGCTGGCCACCACGCGGGCGGCGCTCGGCCGCCGCGCCGTCGTCATCGGCGCGGACACCGGCGAACTGGCCGCCGGACTGACCGCGCTGGCCGGGAACCGCGAGACTGCCACCGTCGTACGGGGCACCGCCCGCGCCGGCTCGCAGGTCGCCTTCGTGTTCCCCGGCCAGGGATCCCAGTGGGCCGGAATGGCCGTGGAACTCCTGGACTCCTCCGAGGAGTTCGCGCGGCTCGTCACCGAATGCGCCGAAGCACTCCGCCCCTTCGTCCACTGGGACCTGCTCGCGGTGCTGCGCGGCGCACCGAACGCACCCACGCTCGACGCCGTCGACGTGGTGCAGCCCGCGCTCTGGGCGGTCATGGTGTCCCTGGCACGGCTGTGGCGCGCCCACGGCGTCGAGCCAGCGGCCGTGATCGGCCACTCGCAGGGCGAGATCGCCGCGGCCTGCGTGGCGGGCGGCCTCACCCTGGAGGACGGGGCACGGGTGGTCGCCCTGCGCAGCCGCCTCATCGCCGAAGAACTGGCCGGCCTCGGCGGCATGATGTCCGTCGCCCTGTCCGCCGAGGCCGCCGAAGCCCGCCTGCGCGACCTCGACGGGCTGTCCCTCGCCGCGGTCAACGGCCCCGGCTCGGTCGTCGTGTGCGGCGAGCCCGACGCTCTGGAACGGCTCCGCGCGGACCTCACCGACTCCGGCATCCGCGCCCGTATGATCCCGGTCGACTACGCCTCGCACTCCCACTACGTCGAAGGCATCCGCGACCGGCTGCTGGAACTCCTCGCACCGGTACGGCCGCGCAGCGGCGAGGTGCCGTTCCACTCCACGGTCACCGGCGGCCTTCTCGACACCGCCGCACTCGACGCCGAGTACTGGTACCGCAACCTGCGGCAGACCGTCCGCTTCGCCGACACCGCCCGCGCTTTGGCCGGCGCGGGCGTCGACGTGTTCGTCGAGACCAGCGCCCACCCCGTGCTCAAGCTCGGCATGGAGGAGACCTTCGCCGACGCCGGAGCGCCCGCGACCGTCACCGGCACCCTGCGCCGCGACGACGGCGGCCTCGGCCGGTTCCTGACCTCGCTCGCCGAGGCCCATGTCCACGGCGTCGCCATCGACTGGTCCCGCACCAGCCCCGGCGCCCGCCCCACCGACCTGCCCACCTACCCCTTCCAGCACGCCCGCTACTGGCTGGACACCACGACCGGCACCGGCGCGGACGTGACCGGCGCGGGTCTGCGCGCCGCGGGCCACCCCCTGCTCGGCGCGGTCGTGACCACCCCGGCGTCGGACGGCGTCATCCTCACCGGCAGGCTGTCCACGGCCGCCCAGCCGTGGCTCGCCGACCACACCGTGCTCGGCACGGCCGTGTTCCCCGGCACCGGCTTCGTGGAACTGGCCGTCCGCGCCGGCGACGAGACCGGCTGCCCCGTCCTGGCCGAACTGACCGTCGAGGCACCCCTCCTCCTCACCGACGCTAGCGCCACCCAGGTGCATGTCGTCGTGGGCGGCCCCGACCAGGACGGGGCACGCCCGATCCACGTCTACTCACGCGGCGAGGACGCCCGCGAACACGAACCGTGGAGCCGCCACGCCACCGGCCTGGTCACCCCCGGACCGGCCACCGCCCCCGGCACCCTCACCCAGTGGCCGCCCGCCGGCGCGAGCGCCGTGGACCTCCACGGGTTCTACCCCGCCCTCGCCGAGGCCGGACTGAGCTACGGCCCCGTCTTCCAGGGCCTGCGCGCGGTCTGGCGCGCCGGCGACGACGTCTACGCCGAGGTCCAGCTGCCCGACGCGACCCAGGACGCCGGCGACCAGGATCCGACGTTCGGCCTGCACCCGGCCCTGCTGGACGCGGCGCTGCACGCCTGCGCCCTCACCGGCGCGGTCGGCGAGCGCGCCCTGCTGCCCTTCGCGTTCTCCGGCCTCACCCTGCACGCCTCCGGAGCCAGGCACCTACGGGTCCGGCTCACCGCCCTCCGCGACGGCGAGGTCGCACTGGAGGCCGCCGACCCGTCCGGCGCGCCGGTCGTCTCGCTGGCCTCGGTCGTCCTGCGGCCGACGTCGGACGAGTGGACCGCCGACATGGCGCGCCCCGTCCACGACGCGCTGTACCGGCCGTCGTGGACACCGGTGGCCGTCGGGACGGGCGAGCCCGTGACCGCGGCACCTTGGCACGAGGTGGCCGGAGCCCGGCTTGGGGACGAGGCGGCCGGAGCTGAACCTTGGGACGAGGCGCCGGGGGCCACGCGCTGGGACGACGCGCCGGGAGCCAAGCCTTGGGACGACGCGGCCGGGGCCGAGCCGCCCGACGTGATCACCCTGGCCGTCGAACCCGGCACCGACCGGTCCGCGGTGCACACCGCCACCCACCACGTACTGACCGCCCTCCAGACCTGGCTCGCCGAGGACCGGTTCGCCGACTCGACCCTGCTGGTGCACACCCGGGGCGCGGTCGCCCTCGACGGCGAGAACGTCACCGACCTCGCCGGCGCCGCCGTATGGGGCCTGGTGCGCTCCGCACAGTCGGAGAACCCCGGCCGGATCCTGCTCGCCGACCTCGACGGCCCGCACCTCGACGGCCCGCTCCCCGAACTGCTGCCCGCGATCGTCGCCTCGGGCGAACCCCAACTGGTCTGCCGGGGCACGCAGTTCCATGCGGCCCGGCTCGCCCGGGTCCCCGCCGTCACCCGCACCGACGACGAGAACATCACGCCGTTCGCCCCGGACGCCACCGTCGTCATCACCGGAGGTGCCGGCACGCTCGGCGGACTCCTCGCCCGGCACCTCGTCGCCCGGCACGGCGTACGGCATCTGCTGCTCCTCGGCCGCCGCGGACCCGACACGCCCGGCGCCGCCGCACTGCGCGACGAACTCACCGAACTGGGCGCCCACACCGTCACCTTCACCGCCTGTGACGCCGCCGACCGAGACGCCCTGGCCGAAGCCCTCGCCGCCGTACCCGCCGACCGGCCGTTGCGCGGGGTCGTGCACGCCGCCGGAGTCCTCGCCGACGGCACCATCACCACGCTCACCCCGCAGCAGATGGACGCCGTGTTCCGGCCCAAGGTCGACGCCGCCCTCAATCTGCACGAACTGGCCGGCGACGTCGACCTGTTCGTCCTGTTCTCCGGCGCCGCCGGCACTCTCGGCTCACCCGGGCAGGGCAACTACGCCGCCGCCAACGCCTTCCTCGACGGCCTCGCCACCCACCGCCGGGCCCAAGCCCGCGCCGCACAGTCCCTGGCCTGGGGCTTCTGGGCACAGGGCACCGGAATGACCGGCGGCCTCGGCGTGGACGACCGCGCCCGCATCAGCCGCAGCGGCATGATCGGCCTGTCCGACGACGAAGGGCTGGCGCTGTTCGACGCGGCACGCGACCGGCACGAACCCGTGCTGCTCCCCGCCCGTTTCGACCTGGCCGCGCTGCGCGGACTGACCGAAGTACCCGCCCTCTTCCGCGGTCTCGTCACCGGCGCCCGGCGCAGCGCCGCAGCCCTCCCGGCCGCGGACTCCGCCGCCGGATTCCTCACCGGGCTCGCCGAAGCCGACCGGGAACAGGCGGTGCTCGACCTCGTCCTGGACCGGGTCGCGGTCGTCCTGGGCTTCGCCACGGCCGCCGACGTCGACCCCGACCGGGCGTTCCGCGAGATGGGGTTCGACTCGCTGACCGCCGTGGAGTTCCGCAACCGCCTCGGCCAGACACTCGGCCTGCGACTGCCGGTGACGCTCGCTTTCGACTACCCGTCCCCCACCGCCCTCGCCCGCTACCTCCTCGGCGAACTCGCCGGAACGACCACCGCCGCCCCCAGGACGGCGAGTGCCCTGGCCGCCACGGACGACGAGCCCATCGCGATCGTGGCCATGAGCTGCCGGTTCCCCGGCGGAGTCAGCTCCCCCGAGGACCTGTGGCGGCTGCTCGCCGACGGAACGGACGCCGTCTCCGCATTCCCCGCCGACCGCGGCTGGAACGTCGACGAACTGCACGACCCGACCGCGGAGCGCCCCGGCACCAGCTACACCCGCCAAGGCGGATTCCTCTACGACGCCGCCGACTTCGACCCCGCGTTCTTCGGCATCAGCCCCAACGAGGCCCTGGCCATGGACCCCCAGCAGCGCCTCCTCCTGGAGTGCGCCTGGGAGGCGTTCGAGCGGGCGGGCATCACCCCCGCCTCCCTGCGCGGCAGCCGCACCGGCGTCTACGCCGGCCTGATGTACCACGACTACGCCGGCAACAGCGGCACCGGCGCCAATGCCTCCGGCCGGGTGGCCTACACGTTCGGCCTGGAGGGCCCGGCGGTCACCGTGGACACCGCCTGCTCGTCCTCCCTCGTGGCCCTCCACCTGGCGGCCCGCGCCCTGCGCACCGGCGAGTGCACGCTCGCCCTCATCGGCGGTGCCAGCGTGATGGCCACCCCGGAGATCTATGTCGAGTTCAGCAGACAGCGCGCCCTCTCCCACGACGGCCGCTGCAAGGCGTACGCCGACGCGGCGGACGGCACCGGGATCTCCGAAGGTGCCGGGCTGTTGTTGGTGGAGCGGTTGTCGGATGCGCGTCGTCTGGGGCATCCGGTGCTGGCGGTGGTACGGGGTTCGGCGGTGAATCAGGACGGTGCGTCGAACGGGTTCACCGCGCCGAACGGGCCTTCGCAGCAGCGGGTGATCCGGGAGGCGTTGGCGTCGGCTGGGTTGTCGTCTGCGGATGTGGATGTGGTGGAGGGGCACGGTACGGGGACGACGCTCGGTGATCCGATTGAGGCGCAGGCGTTGTTGGCGGCGTATGGGCAAGGTCGGCCGGAGGGGCGGCCGTTGTGGCTGGGGTCGATCAAGTCGAACCTGGGGCATACGCAGGCTGCGGCGGGTGTGGCTGGGATCATGAAGATGGTGCTGGCGATGCGGCATGGGGTGTTGCCGCGGACGTTGCATGTGGATGTGCCGTCGGGGCAGGTGGACTGGGCTTCCGGTGCGGTGGAGTTGCTGACGGAGGCTCGGGAGTGGCCGGGGGTTGCGGGGCGTCCGCGTCGGGCGGGGGTGTCGTCGTTCGGGATCAGTGGGACGAATGCGCATGTGATCGTGGAGGAGCCAGCGGCTGGCGAGGTGGCGTCTTCTGGTGGTGATGTGGCGCCGGTGGCGTGGGTGGTGTCGGGGAAGACGCCCGAGGCGCTGACGGCTTACGCCGGTCAGCTCAGGTCGTACGTTGCCGGGCGTGAGGCGTTGCGGCCGGTCGATGTGGCCTGGACGCTCGCCGGGCGGGCGCGGTTCGAGCACCGGGCCGTGGTTGTGGGTGCGGACCGTGAGGAGTTGCTGGCCGGGCTGAGCGATGTGGGCGTGGTGGCCCCTGTGGCGGGCAAGCTCGCCTTCCTGTTTACCGGGCAGGGTGCTCAGCGGGTGGGGATGGGGCGTGAACTGGCCGCCCGTTTCCCGGTGTTCGCCGAGGCTTTCGACGAGGTGGCCGCTGCGCTGGATGTTCATCTGGAGCGTCCGTTGCGGGAGGTCGTGTGGGGTGAGGACCCCGCATTGCTGGAGCAGACCGGCTGGGCGCAGCCTGGCCTGTTCGCCGTCGAGGTGGCGCTGTTCCGTCTGCTGGAGTCGGTGGGTCTGAAGCCCGACTTCGTGGCCGGGCATTCGATCGGGGAGCTCGCCGCGGCGCACGTGGCGGGCGTGCTTAGTCTGGCGGACGCGGCTCAACTGGTGGCCGCCCGGGGCCGGTTGATGCAGGTGCTGCCCGCGGGTGGCGCGATGGCGTCCGTCCGGGCCGGCGAGGCCGAGGTGCGGGCGGCGCTCGTCGAGGGTGTGGAGATCGCGGCGGTCAACGGCCCCCGCTCCGTGGTCATTTCAGGCGCCGAGGACTGGGTGTCGGAGACGATCGACAAGCTCCATGGCCACAAGGTCACCCGTCTCCGCGTCAGCCACGCCTTCCACTCCCCGCTGATGGAGCCCATGCTGGCCGACCTCGCCGAGGTCGCATCCCAGCTGGACTACAGCCTGCCGCGCATCCCGGTGATCTCCACCCTGACCGGCCAGCCGGCCGCCGACGACCTGTGCGACCCCCAGTACTGGGTCCGCCAGGTCCGTGAACCCGTCCGTTTCGCCGACGCGGTGACCGCGCTGACCGAACAGGGCGCGACCACGTTCCTCGAACTCGGCCCGGACACCGTCCTCGCCGCCATGGCCGAAGACACCCTCCCCGCAGACACACACGTCATCGCGACCCAACGCCGCGACCGCCACGAAGCCCACACCCTCCTCACCGCCCTCGGCGCCCTCCACACCCGAGGCACCGACGTCGACTTCACCGCCCTCCACCCCGGACGGCACATCGACGACCTCCCCACCCACCCCTTCCTGCGCGACCGCTACTGGGCCGACACCCGGGATTACTGGTCCAGCGCCTGGGCGGGAGCGGGCGGTGGGGACGTCGTGTCGGCGGGTCTGAGGCCGCTCGCGCATCCTCTGCTGGGCGCGGCTGTGGCGATGCCGGGATCGGGCGACGTCGTGCTCACCGGCAGAATCTCGCGGACCACGCATCCCTGGCCGTCCGACCATGTCGTCATGGGTGTGGTGCTGCTCCCGGGCGCCGCGCTCGTCGAGATGGCGCTGCACGCGGGCGATCAGGTCGGTTGCCTGCAGCTCGCGGAACTGACGCTCCACGCGCCGCTCGTCCTGCCCGACGAGGATGCGGTGGTGCTGCGTGTCGTGGTCGGCGGACCCGACGAGTCCGGCTCCCGCACGGTCGGCGTGTTCTCCGCGACCGCCGACGACGCGCCCTGGACTCGGCACGCCGAGGGCCTGCTGACGGTGGCCGTCCCCGAACCGTCCGTGGAGCGTGCCGACTGGCCGCCCGTCGGCGCCGAGGAGGTGTCCACGGACGGCTTCTACCGTCGCCTGCTCGACGACGGCTACGCCTACGGCGCCGCCTTCCAGGGGCTTCGGAAGGTCTGGCGGCGGGGGGAGGAGCTCTTCGCCGAGGTGGCCCTGCCGGAACCCGCGGACGCCGAGGCGGACCGCTACGGCCTGCATCCCGCGCTCCTCGATTCCTGCCTGCACGCTGCGCTGCTGGCCGCGTCCCGCACGGACGAGGGTGCGATGCTCCCGTTCGCGTGGTCCGAGGTGGCCTGCCACGCGGTCGGCGCCACCGCACTGCGGGTGCGGATCGCGCCGGCCGGCGGGGACGCCGTGTCCGTCACGGCCACCGACATGCTGGGCAACCCGGTCCTGACGGTGGGATCGCTGGTGTCCCGTCCGGTGACGGCCGACCGGCTCCAGGAGCGGGCGGCGGACCAGGACGCGGGCTACCGCGTCGAGTGGACGCCCCTGCCCAAGCCTTCGGGTACGGCCTCGTTGGCGGTGCTGGGTGAGGCGCCGGACGGACTGGACCGCGTCACGCGTTTCACGGACCTGTCCGCGCTGTCCACTGCCGTCGACGAGGGCATGCCGGTGCCTGACCGGGTGGTGGTCCGGTGCGGGGCGTTCGACGGCGGCGGTGACGTGCCCGCGGAGGTCCGTACCGCCACGGGACGTGTGCTGGAGCTGGTCCGGGAGTGGCTGGCGCTGGAGCAGTTCGAGGACGCCCGGCTCGTGCTCGTGACGTCGAACGCCGTGCCCGATGGCCAAGGCCCCGTCAACCTGGCCGCGGCGCCTGTGCACGGTCTGCTGCGCTCGGCGCAGGCCGAGCACCCCGGCCGGTTCGCTCTGGTCGACACCGACGGCAGCGAGGCGTCGGCCGACGCGCTGGCCACGGCGACGGCCTCCGGCGAACCGGAGATCGTCCTGCGAGACGGAGAACCGCGCGTACCCCGCCTGGTGCGTGCGACGGCCGGCCATGTCGAGCCCCCGGCTCTGGCAGCCGGGACAGTGCTGGTCACCGGTGGTACCGGTGGTCTGGGTGGGCTGGTGGCGCGGCATCTGGTGGCCGAACACGGGGTGCGGCAACTGGTGTTGGTGAGTCGGCGGGGTGTGGAGGCGCCGGGCGCCGGGGAGTTGGTGGCCGAGCTGGAGGAGCTGGGTGCCGAGGTCTCGGTGGCGGCCTGTGATGTGTCGGACCGGGCGGCGCTGAGTGCGGTGGTGGACGGGATACCGGCTGAACATCCGCTGACGGGTGTGGTGCATACGGCGGGTGTGCTGGACGACGGTGTGGTGGCGTCGTTGAGCGCGGAGCGGCTGGATGCCGTGCTGCGTGCGAAGGCGGACGCCGCCTGGCACCTCCACGAACTCACCCTGGACCGGCCACTCGTCGCCTTCGTCCTGTTCTCCTCGTCGGCCGGCGTGTTCGGCGCGCCCGGCCAGGGCAACTACGCCGCCGCCAACACCTTCCTCGACGCGCTCGCCTCGCACCGCCGGGCAATGGACCTCCCCGCTGTGTCGCTGGCCTGGGGCCTGTGGGCCGCCGGGGGCATGGGTGAGCGCCTCGGCGCAGCGGAATTGCGTCGCCTGGGACGCAACGGATTCCCCGCGATGACGGTGGAGCAGGGCCTCGCGCTGTTCGACTCCGCCCTGACCGCCGACGACGCGCTGCGTGTACTCGTCCGGCTCGACCTCCCCGCGCTACGGGCCGCCGGCGCCGCATCCGGCCCACTCTCCCCGGTGCTGCGGGGACTGGTCACCCCGGCTCGCCGCGCCGCGGGGAACACATCGACCGGGGAATCCCTGCACGCCCGCCTTGCGGATCTGCCCGCCGAGCAACGCGGCCCCGAACTTCTCGACCTCGTGAGGACCGAGGTGGCGCGAGTGCTCGGCCACCCGTCGGCGGACTCGGTGGCCGCCGATCAGGCGTTCAAGGACCTGGGCTTCGACTCCCTGTCCGCCGTGGAGCTGCGGAACCGGCTGAATGCCGTGACCGGTCTGCGGCTGCCGGCGACGCTGGTGTTCGACCATCCGACGGCGATCGCGGTCGCCGCCCACCTCGACAGGCTTCTGTCCGACGACGGCACCCGCCCGTCCACGGTTGCCACCGCGCCGGTTGCGCGGGTCGATGACGAGCCGGTGGTGATTGTCGGTATGGCGTGTCGTTTCCCGGGTGGGGTGTCGTCGCCGGAGGAGTTGTGGCGGCTGGTGGAGTCCGGGGTGGATGCGGTGTCGGGCTTCCCGGTGAACCGGGGCTGGGACGCGGACGGCCTGTATGACCCGGAGCCGGGGACGGCGGGGCGGACGTATGCGCGCTCGGGTGGATTCCTGCATGAGGCGGGGGAGTTCGACGCGGGTTTCTTCGGGATCAGTCCGAACGAGGCGCTGGCGATGGATCCGCAGCAGCGGTTGCTGTTGGAGTGTTCGTGGGAGGCGTTCGAGCGGGCGGGTATCGACCCCGCCTCGCTGCGCGGGAGCGCCACCGGCGTCTTCGCGGGCGTCATGTACCACGACTACGCCAACAGCTCCGCCGCCGGATCCATCGCCTCGGGCCGGGTGGCGTACACGTTCGGCCTGGAGGGCCCGGCGGTCACGGTGGACACGGCGTGTTCGTCGTCGCTGGTGGCCCTGCACCTCGCGGCCCAGGCCCTGCGCAACGGCGAGTGCTCGCTGGCAGTGGCCGGGGGCGCCACCGTGATGGCCACGCCCGAGGTGCTGCTGGAGTTCAGCAGACAGCGGGGGCTTTCGCCGGACGGCCGGTGCCGGTCGTTCGCTGCTACGGCGGACGGGACCGGGTTCTCCGAGGGCGTGGGTGTGCTGCTGGTGGAGCGGTTGTCGGATGCGCGTCGTCTGGGGCATCCGGTGCTGGCGGTGGTGCGGGGTTCGGCGGTGAATCAGGACGGTGCGTCGAACGGGTTGACGGCGCCGAACGGGCCTTCGCAGGAGCGGGTGATCGGGCAGGCCCTTGCTGCTGCCGGTCTGTCGTCTGCGGATGTGGATGTGGTGGAGGGGCACGGTACGGGGACTGTTCTGGGCGATCCGATTGAGGCGCAGGCGTTGTTGGCGGCGTATGGGCAAGGTCGGCCGGAGGGGCGGCCGTTGTGGCTGGGGTCCATCAAGTCGAACATCGGTCATACGCAGGCTGCGGCCGGTGTCGCGGGGATCATGAAGATGGTGCTGGCGATGCGGCATGGTGTGTTGCCGCGGACGTTGCATGTGGATGAGCCGTCGGGGCAGGTGGACTGGGCTTCCGGTGCGGTGGAGTTGCTGACCGAGGCCCGGGAGTGGCCGGAGGGTGCGGGGCGTCCGCGTCGAGCAGCGGTGTCGTCGTTCGGACTGAGTGGCACAAACGCCCATGTGATCGTGGAGGCGCCGCCGGGGGCTGAGGTGGTCGCATCTGATGGTGATGTGGCTCCGGTGGCGTGGGTGCTGTCGGGGAAGACGCCAGAGGCGCTGACGGCGTACGCCGACCGGCTCAGGTCGTACGTCGTTGAGCATGAAGCGCTGCAGCAGGTGGACCTGGCCTGGGCGCTGGCCGGGCGTGCGCGGTTCGAGCACCGGGCCGTGGTTGTGGGTGCGGACCGTGAGGAGTTGCTGCGCGGGCTGAGCGATGTGGGCGTGGTGGCCCCTGTGGCGGGCAAGCTCGCCTTCCTGTTTACCGGGCAGGGTGCTCAGCGGGTGGGGATGGGGCGTGAACTGGCCGCCCGTTTCCCGGTGTTCGCCGAGGCTTTCGACGAGGTGGCCGCAGCGCTGGATGTTCATCTGGAGCGTCCGTTGCGGGAGGTTGTGTGGGGTGAGGACCCCGTTGTGTTGGAGCGGACGGGGTGGGCGCAGCCGGGTCTGTTCGCCGTCGAGATTGCCCTGTTCCGTCTGCTGGAGTCGGCTGGCCTGAAGCCCGACTTCGTGGCCGGGCATTCGATCGGCGAGCTCGCCGCGGCGCACGTGGCGGGCGTGCTTAGTCTGGCGGACGCGGCTCAACTGGTGGCCGCCCGGGGCCGGTTGATGCAGGTGCTGCCCGCGGGTGGGGCGATGGCGTCCGTCCGGGCCGGCGAGGCCGAGGTGCGGGCGGCGCTCGTCGAGGGTGTGGAGATCGCGGCGGTCAACGGCCCCCGCTCGGTGGTCATTTCAGGCGCCGAGGACGGGGTGTCGGAGACGATCGACAAGCTCCATGGCCACAAGGTCACCCGTCTCCGCGTCAGCCACGCCTTCCACTCCCCGCTGATGGAGCCGATGCTGGCCGACCTCGCCGAGGTCGCGTCCCAGCTGGACTACAGCCTGCCGCGCATCCCGGTGATCTCGACCCTGACCGGCCAGCCGGTCACCGACGACCTGTGCGATCCCCAGTACTGGGTCCGCCAGGTCCGTGAACCCGTCCGCTTCGCCGACGCGGTGACCGCGCTGACCGACCAGGGCGCAACCAGGCTCGTCGAGATCGGCCCGGACACCGTCCTCGCCGCCATGGCCGAAGACACCCTCCCCGCAGACACACACGTCATCGCGACCCAACGCCGCGACCGCCACGAAGCCCACACCCTCCTCACCGCCCTCGGCGCCCTCCACACCCGAGGCACCGACATCGACTTCACCGCCCTCCACCCCGGACGGCACATCGACGACCTCCCCACCTACCCCTTCCAACGCCGCCTGTACTGGAACAGGGGCACCACGACCGGCGGCGACCCCGAGTCCATCGGGCTGACCAGTGCAGGGCACCCCCTGCTCGGCGCGGCGGTGACCGTTGCCGATGCGGACACGGTGATGTTCACCGGCCGTCTGTCGACGCAGACGCAGCCCTGGCTGGCCGACCATGTCGTCGGCGGCTCGATCCTGTTCCCGGGCACGGGATTCGTGGAACTGGCGCTCACCGCGGCCGAGGAGAGCGGCTGCGACGTGCTCGACGAGCTGGTGCTCGAAGCGCCGCTGGTCATCCCGGAGCACGGCGGTGTCGCGGTCCAGGTTCTCGTCGGCGCCCCGGACGACTCAGGGGCCCGCGCGGTCAGTGTGCACTCCCGTGGCGACGATCCCGGTCGCCCATGGGCCCGTCACGCCATGGGCGCCGTACGGGCGGCGGCATCCCTCCCGGCGTCCGCCGCTGATCTTGCGGAGTGGCCGCCGCCTGGCGCCGTTCCGGTCGATCTCACGGGCCGCTACGACCGGCTTGCCGCCGACGGGCTGACGTACGGTGCCGCCTTCCAGGGGCTGACGGCCGCCTGGCAGCACGGCGACGACGTCTGCGCCGAAGTGGCCCTGCCTGCCACGGCGTTGTCCGCCGAGGGCTTCCGCCTGCACCCTGCCCTGCTCGACGCGTGCCTCCAGGCCATAGGACTCCGTGCCGGTGAACCCGTCTCGGTCCGGCTTCCGTTCGCCTGGACGGGCGTGGCGCTGTCCGCGCCGGCGGCCACCCGGTTGCGGGTACGGATATCCCCGGCATCCGAGGGCGGGGTCGCCCTGGCGATCAGTGACGGCACGGGCAGGCCGGTCGCCTCGGTCGAATCGCTGGTGCTGCGCGAGGTCGACACGGCCGGACTCGCCGCCGCGCGCGCCGCCGGACAGGACGCGCTGTTCGAGCTTGCATGGTCGCCCGCGCCCAACGCGGCGGCGGTGCCCGTGACGTGGGAGCACTGGGACCGGCTCGACGCGGACGCCACCGTACCCGAGGCGGTCGTCCTGACCACCGAACCCGGCAACGGCAGTGACGTCGTGCACCGGGAAGTCCACCGCGTCCTCGGCGTACTGCAGACCTGGTTGGCGGACGACCGGTACGCCCGTTCCACGCTGGTGATCGCCACCAGGAACGCGGTTGCCGTCGACGAGGTCACCGACCTGGCCGGAGCGGCGGTGTGGGGCCTGGTGCGATCGGCTCAGTCCGAGAACCCGGGGCGCATCGTGCTGGCCGACCTCGACGACCTCCACGAGCTTCCGACGGCCCTGGCCACGGGTGAGCCCCAAGCGGCCGTCCGGAACGGCGAAGTCCGGGTGGCCCGCCTGGCCAGGCCCTCCGGACCCGCCGGCCCCACCGACGCCACGTCGACCGACCCGCTGCCGGCCTTCGACCCCGACGGCACGGTCCTGCTCACCGGCGCCACCGGCATGCTCGGCAGGCTGGTGGCCCGCCATCTGGTCACCGCACACGGCGTCCGACGTCTGCTGCTCCTCGGCAGGCGCGGACCCGCCGCCGAGGGCAGCGCCGAACTCGTCGACGAACTGGACGCGTTGGGTGCTCACGCCGACGTCGTGGCGTGCGACGTCGCCGACCGGGACGCGCTGGCCGAGGTCCTGGCGGCGGTACCCGTCGACCACCCGCTGACCGGGGTGGTGCACGCGGCCGGTGTGCTGGACGACGGCGTGATCGGCTCCCTCACCCCCGAACGGGTCGACGCCGTTCTCCGCCCCAAGGTGGACGCCGCCCTCAACCTGCACGAACTGACCGAGACGGCGAAGCTGTCGGCGTTCGTACTGTTCTCCTCGGCCGCGGGCGTCTTCGGCAACCCCGGCCAGGCCGCCTACGCCGCCGCCAACGCCTTCCTCGACGCGCTCGCCACGCACCGGCGCGCCCTGGGGCTGCCCGCGCACTCCCTGGCCTGGGGCCTGTGGGACGGCGCTGACGGCATGGCGGCCGACCTGGTGGACGGCGACCGGCGCCGTATGACCCGTACCGGTGTACGGCCGTTGTCCGAGGCGGACGGCCTCGCCCTCCTCGACGCAGCGCTCGGCACCGAAGCACCGGCCCTCGTACCGATCCGGCTGGACCTCGCGTCCCTGGCGGGCCGGCCCGATCTGCCACCTCTGTTCGCCACTCTCGTACGGCCTCCCGCAGGGCGCCCGGCCGCGGCGGACACGTCGGACGCGCTGCTGCGCCGCCTGGCGGACACGCCCGCCGACGAGTGGGAGGCCGAGCTGCTCGACGTGGTCAGGACCCACGCGGCCGCGATCCTCGGACACTCCGGTCCACAGGACATCCCGGCCGACCGTCCCTTCCAGGAACTCGGCTTCGACTCGCTGAGCGCGGTCGAGTTCCGCAACGTGCTCAACGCCGCGACCGGTCTGCGCCTGCCGCCCACCCTCGTCTTCGACCACCCGAACGCCGCCGCGCTGGCCGCCGAACTCACCGGGCAACTGGCCCCCGACACCGACGACGGCGAGCCCGACACGGAGCGCCGGATCAGGGACGTACTGCACGCCATCCCGCTCAGCCGACTGCGCGACGCGGGCCTTCTGGAACGCCTCCTGGAACTCGGCGGAGCTTCTCCCGTGGCGCTCGACCCCGCCGGCGGTGAGGTCGGCTCGATCGACGACATGGACACGGACGCCCTGATCAACATGGCCCTGGGCGGACGCGACGATTTCGACTCGACCGGAATGAGTGGTGACCACCGATGACCGGCTCCGACAACAAGCTCGTTGCCGCGTTGCGCAGCTCGCTCAAAGAGGCCGAGTTCCTGCGCACGCAGAACGCGAAGCTCACCGCGGCGATCTCCGAGCCGATCGCGATCATCGGCATGGCCTGCCGTTACCCGGGCGGAGTCACGTCCCCCGAGGACCTGTGGCGGCTGGTCGCCGACGAGGTCGACGCGATCTCCGACTTCCCGTCCAACCGGGGCTGGAACACCGACCAGTTGTACGACCCGACCGGCGAACGCCCGCAGACGACGTACGTCCGCCGGGGCGGCTTCCTGCACCGGGCCGACCAGTTCGACCCCGCCTTCTTCGGCATCAGCCCCAACGAGGCGCTGCTCATGGACCCGCAGCAGCGGCTGCTGCTGGAGTGCTCCTGGGAGGCGATCGAGCGGGCCGGCATTGACCCCGCCACGCTGCGTGGCAGCCGTACCGGTGTCTTCGCCGGCGTGATGTACCACGACTACCCCGCCAATGCGAACACCGGTGCCGTCGCCTCCGGCCGGGTCTCCTACACGCTCGGCCTCGAAGGCCCCACGGTCACGGTGGACACCGCCTGCTCGTCCTCCCTCGTCGCCCTGCACTCCGCCACCCAGGCGCTGAGGGCGGGGGAGTGCTCCCTGGCACTTGTCGGCGGCGTCGCCGTGATGGCGACGCCCGAGGCGTTCGTCGAGTTCAGCCGGCAGAAGGGACTCTCACCCGTCGGCCGCTGCCGCTCGTACGCGGCTGCCGCCGACGGCGCCGCCTGGGCCGAGGGCGCCGGCGTCCTCCTCGTGGAACGCCTCTCGGACGCCCGACGCAATGGCCGTACGGTCCTCGCGGTGGTACGCGGCTCGGCAGTCAACTCCGACGGCGCGAGCAACGGGCTGTTCGCCCCCAATGGCCCTTCGCAACAGCGGGTGATCCGGCAGGCGTTGGCGTCGGCGGGACTTTCGTCCGCGGATGTGGATGTGGTGGAGGGCCACGGCACGGGGACGGTCCTGGGAGATCCGATCGAGGCGCAGGCGCTGCTGGCGACGTATGGGCAGGACCGGCCGGACGACAGGCCGTTGTGGCTGGGATCGATCAAGTCGAACCTGGGGCATGCGCAGGCTGCCGCCGGCGTCGCGGGGATCATGAAGATGGTGCTGGCGATGCGGCACGGGATGCTGCCGCGCACCTTGCATGTGAATGAGCCTTCGCATCAGATCGACTGGTCCTCCGGCGCGGTGGAGTTGCTGACCGAGGCTCGGGAGTGGCCGGGGGCGGAGGGGCGTCCGCGTCGGGCGGGGGTGTCGTCGTTCGGGATCAGTGGGACGAACGCGCATGTGATTGTGGAGGAGCCGCCTCCGGTTGAGGTGGCCCCTTCTGCCGATGAACCGACGCCGGTGGCGTGGGCGGTGTCGGGGAAGACGCCTGAGGCGCTGACGGCTTACGCCGATCAGCTCAGGTCGTACGTTGCCGGGCGTGACGAGTTGCGGCCGGTCGATGTGGCCTGGACGCTCGCCGGGCGGGCACGGTTCGAGCACCGGGCTGTAGTGGTCGGAGCGGACCGTGTGGAGTTGCTGCGGGGGCTGAGCGATGTGGGCACGGCGTCCCGGCTGGAGGGCAAGCTCGCGTTTCTGTTCACTGGGCAGGGTGCTCAGCGGGTGGGGATGGGGCGTGAACTGGCCGCCCGTTTCCCGGTGTTCGCCGAGGCGTTCGATGAGGTGGCCGCTGCGCTGGACGCTCATCTGGAGCGTCCGTTGCGGGACGTTGTGTGGGGTGAGGACCCCGCATTGCTGGAGCAGACCGGCTGGGCGCAGCCTGGCCTGTTCGCCGTCGAGGTGGCGCTGTTCCGTCTGCTGGAGTCGGTGGGTCTGAAGCCCGACTTCGTGGCTGGGCATTCGATCGGGGAGCTCGCCGCCGCGCACGTGGCGGGTGTGCTGTCGCTGGCGGGCGCGGCCCGACTGGTCGCCGCCCGTGGTCGGTTGATGCAGGCGCTGCCCGCGGGCGGGGCGATGGCCTCCGTCCGAGCCGAGGAAGCCGCAGTGCGGGCGGCGCTCGTCGACGGTGTGGAGATCGCGGCGGTCAACGGCCCCCGCTCCGTGGTCATTTCGGGCTCATCGGATGCGGTGACCGAGACGCTCGACAGGCTTCAGGACTACAAGGTCACCCGTCTCCGCGTCAGCCACGCCTTCCACTCCCCGCTGATGGAGCCCATGCTGGCCGACTTCGCCGAGGTCGCATCCCAGCTGCACTACAACTCGCCGCTGATCCCGGTGATCTCCACCCTGACCGGCCAACCGGCCGCCGACGACCTGTGCGACCCCCAGTACTGGGTCCGCCAGGTCCGTGAACCCGTCCGTTTCGCCGACGCGGTGACCGCGCTGACCGAACAGGGCGCGACCACGTTCCTCGAACTCGGCCCGGACACCGTCCTCGCCGCCATGGCCGAAGACACCCTCCCCGCAGACACACACGTCATCGCGACCCAACGCCGCGACCGCCACGAAGCCCACACCCTCCTCACCGCCCTCGGCGCCCTCCACACCCGAGGCACCGACATCGACTTCACCGCCCTCCACCCCGGACGGCACATCGACGACCTCCCCACCTACCCCTTCCAACGTCAGCGCTACTGGCTGGACGTGACCGACTATCTCGCCGAGTCCTGGCTCGGCGTAGCCCTGGGGAGTGACCCGGCGGCTCTCGGCGTGACCGCTCTCGACCATCCGCTGCTCGGCGCCGCCGTCACCGTTCCCGACAGTGGTGCCGTGGTGCTCACCGGGCGGCTGTCGGTGCGGGATCAGCCGTGGCTGGCCGACCACGACGTGCTCGGAAGTGTCCTGCTGCCGGGCACCGGCTTCGTGGAGCTGGTGCTGCGCGCAGCCCAGGAGGTCGACTGCGACCGGATCGAGGAGCTGACGCTCACGAGCCCCCTGGTTCTGCCGGACGAGGGCGGCGTGGTGGTACGGGTCCTGGTGGGCGGGCCCGACGAGTCCGGCCGCCGTACCGCGGCGGTGTACTCCAGCGCCGAGGAGCAGCCCGCGGACACCTGGACCCTGCATGCCGAGGGCCTGCTGACCACTGGTGCGACTCCCCTGCCCGACACGTTCGAGGCCTGGCCTCCGCCCGGCGCCACCGTACGCCCGACGGACGGTGCGTACGAGCGTCTGCTGACCCGTGGGTACGGCTATGGCCCGGTGTTCCAGGGCCTGCGCGGGGCCTGGGAGCGTGGCGACGAACTCTTCGCCGAGGTCGCCCTGCCCGAGGACGCGCAGGCCGACGCCCGGCGCTGCGGAGTGCACCCCGCCCTGCTCGACGCGGCCTTGCACGCCTCGCTGTTGGAGGATCTGGACGGCTCGGGGGCCACACTGCTCCCGTTCTCCTGGAACGGCGTCTCCCGGCACGCCACGGGCGCCACGGTGCTGCGTGTCCGTATGCGCCCCGAGGGGTCCGACAGCGTGGCCCTCGACATCGCGGACGATGCGGGGCGCGCGGTGCTGGCCGTGACGTCGCTCGTGTCCCGAGCGGTGTCCGCGCAGCAGCTCGACAGCTTTCGGGGCGACCGCGACGCGACGCTGTACCGGGTACGGTGGCAGCCCGCCGCACCCGCCGCACCCGCCGCACCCGCCGCACCCGCCGCACCCGCCGCACCCGCCGCACCCGCCGCACCCGCCGCACCCGCCGCACCGCCGGACCGCTCCCGCCGGGCCGTCGTCGGATCGCCCGTCCTCGGACTTCCGGCGTTTCCCGGTCTCACCGAACTCGCCGAGGCGGTCGAGGCCGGTGACACCGAGGTGCCGGACGTCGTCCTGCTGCCGCTGGACCCGAACACCGGCGACGTCCCCACCGCCGTACGAGACACCACGTCCACCGCGCTGCACGCACTCCAGACCTGGCTGGCCGACGACCGCTTCGCCGCCTCCCGTCTGGTGATCCTGACCCGGCAGGCCGTGACCGCACGCGACGACGAGCGCCCCGACCTCGCCGCCGCCCCCGTGTGGGGACTGGTCCGGGCGGCACAGGCGGAGAACCCCGGCCGATTCGTACTGGCCGATCTCGACGAATCCGCCGAGTCCCGTGCCGCCCTGCCCGCTGCACTGGACAGCGGCGAACCTGAATTCGCCCTGCGCCAGGGCGCGTTGTTCGTACCGAGACTCGTGTTCGCGGACCCCGCGCCCCCGGCGGAGCGCATCGACGGTACGGTCCTGATCACCGGCGGCACGGGCGGGCTCGGCGCGCTGGTCGCCCGCCACCTGGTCTCCGAGCACGGCGTCGGCAGGCTGGTCCTGACCAGCCGACGCGGCTGCGACACCCCGGGCGCCGCGGAACTGACGGCCGAGCTGACCGGCCTCGGCGCCGAGGTCACCGTCGCCGCCTGCGACGCGGCCGACCGCGACGCGCTCGCGGCGGTACTGGCCGCGATCCCCGCCGAACACCCCCTCACCGCCGTGGTGCATGCCGCCGGCGTCGTCGACAACGGCCTGGTCACCACCCTCGACCCCGACCGGCTCGAAGCCGTCCTGCGCCCCAAGGTCGACGGCGCCTGGCATCTCCACGACCTCACCCGCGACCTGTCCCTGTCCGCCTTCGTCCTGTTCTCCTCCGCCGGTGGGCTGGTCCTCGCGGCGGGCCAGGGCGGCTACGCGGCGGCCAACGTGTTCCTCGACGCACTCGCCGAACACCGCGCGGCCACCGGCCTGCCCGCCACATCCCTGGCCTACGGTCTCTGGGGCCTCGACACCGGCTTCGGCGCGGCCCTCACCGAGGACGACCTGGCCCGGATGGCCCAGCAGGGCTTCCCCGCCCTCACCGCGGCCGAGGGCCTTGCGGCGTTCGACGCAGCGCTGACCGGCCCGGCCACCCTGGTGCCCGTCAAGGTCCACGCCGCCGGCGTCCGGGCGAACGGCGACGTCCCTGCCCTGCTGCGCGGCCTCGTACGGGTGCCGCGCACACCGCGCGCCACCGCGGGCTCCGCCTGGGCGGACCGCCTCGCCGGCCTCACCGGCGACGAGCGCGCAGTCGTTCTGCTCGATCTGGTCCGCACGGAGGTCGCGGCCGTACTCGGCCACGCGTCCGCCCGGGCCGTCGAACCGGACCGCGCCTTCTCCGAGCTCGGCTTCGACTCGCTGACCGCCGTCGAACTCCGCAACAGGCTTGCCACGGCCACCGGCCTGCGCCTGCCCGCCACGCTGGTCTTCGACCACCCCACGGCCATCGCGGTCGCCGAACACCTCGACGAAACGCTCGGCGGAATGACGACCAGCACTGCCGGCACGCCCACCGCCGGCACCACGATCCGCCGCACGGACGACGAACCGATCGCCGTGGTCGGCATGGCCTGCCGCTTCCCCGGTGGTGTCCGCACTCCCGAGGACCTGTGGCGCCTGCTCGCGGCCGGCGACGAGGCCATCGGGCCGCTGCCCACCGACCGCGGCTGGGACGAGACCCTGTACGACCCCGAACCGGGCAAGCCCGGCAAGTGCTACGCGCAGGGCGGCGGATTCCTGCGCGAGGCCGGGGACTTCGACGCCGGGTTCTTCGGCATCGGCCCGAACGAGGCACTGGCGATGGACCCGCAGCAGCGGCTGCTGCTGGAGACGTCGTGGGAGGCGTTCGAGCGGGCGGGCATCGACCCGGCCACCCTGCGGGGCACCGCCACCGGCGTCTACGCGGGCGTCATGTACCACGACTACGGTTACGGCAGCTCCAGCGGAGGCAGCGCCGTCGCCGGCCGGGTGTCGTACGCGCTGGGTCTGGAGGGCCCCTCCGTCGCCGTCGACACGGCGTGCTCCTCCTCGCTCGTCGCCCTGCACTCCGCCGTGCAGGCCCTGCGCTCGGGCGAGTGCTCGCTGGCCCTGGCCGGTGGTGTGGCGGTCATGGCCTCACCGGAGATCCTGGTCGAGTTCAGCCGCCAGCGCGGACTGTCCGCCGACGGCCGATGCCGTTCCTACGCCTCCGGGGCCGACGGGACCGGTTGGGCCGAGGGCGCCGGGATCCTCCTGGTGGAGCGGCTGTCTGACGCACAGCGCAACGGCCGTACGGTCCTCGCCGTGATCCGGAGCACGGCGGTGAACCAGGACGGCGCGTCCAACGGCTTCTTCGCCCCGAACGGCCCTTCGCAGCAGCGGGTGATCCGGCAGGCGCTGGCGTCGGCGGGACTGTCGGGCACGGATGTCGATGCGGTGGAGGGGCACGGTACGGGGACCACTCTCGGCGACCCCATCGAGGCACAGGCGCTGCTGGCGACGTACGGGCAGGACCGGCCGGACGACAGGCCCTTGTTGCTGGGGTCGATCAAGTCCAACATCGGTCATACGCAGGCCGCGGCGGGCGTGGCCGGGATCATGAAGATGGTGCTGGCGATGCGGCACGAGACGCTGCCACGCACCCTGCACGTGGACGAGCCGTCGCATCAGGTCGAGTGGTCGGCGGGCGCCGTGGAACTGCTCACCGAGGCCCGGGAGTGGCCGCGCAGCGACGAGAGCCCTCGTCGCGCCGGTGTCTCGTCCTTCGGCCTCACGGGAACGAACGCGCATGTGATCGTGGAGGAGCCGCCGGCGGTCGAGGCGGTCGCTTCGGATGGTGATGTGGCGCCGGTGGCGTGGGTGGTGTCGGGGAAGACGCCTGAGGCGCTGACGGCTTACGCCGGTCAGCTCAGGTCGTACGTTGCCGGGCGTGAGGCGTTGCGGCCGGTCGATGTGGCCTGGACGCTTGCCGGGCGGGCACGGTTCGAGCACCGGGCCGTGGTGGTCGGAGCGGACCGTGTGGAGTTGCTGCGGGGGCTGAGCGATGTGGGCACGGCGTCCCGGCTTGAGGGCAGGCTCGCGTTTCTGTTCACTGGGCAGGGTGCTCAGCGGGTGGGGATGGGGCGTGAACTGGCCGCCCGTTTCCCGGTGTTCGCCGAGGCACTCGATGAAGTGGCCGCTGCGCTGGATGTTCATCTGGAGCGTCCGTTGCGGGAGGTTGTGTGGGGTGAGGACCCCGTTGTGTTGGAGCGGACGGGGTGGGCGCAGCCGGGTCTGTTCGCCATTGAGGTGGCACTGTTCCGTCTGCTGGAGTCGGCTGGCCTGAAGCCGGACTTCGTGGCCGGGCATTCGATCGGTGAGCTGGCCGCCGCGCACGTGGCGGGTGTGTTGACGCTCGTGGATGCGGCCCGACTGGTGGCCGCCCGTGGTCGGTTGATGCAGGCGCTGCCCGCGGGTGGCGCGATGGCCTCCGTCCGGGCCGCCGAGGCCGAGGTACGGGCGGCGCTCATCGAGGGTGTGGAGATCGCGGCGGTCAACGGCCCCCGCTCCGTGGTCATTTCAGGCACCGAGGACGGGGTGACCGCAACGCTCGACAGGCTTCAGGACTACAAGGTCACCCGCCTCCGCGTCAGCCACGCCTTCCACTCCCCGCTGATGGAGCCCATGCTGGCCGACTTCGCCGAGGTCGCATCCCAGCTGCACTACAGCCTGCCGCGCATCCCGGTGATCTCGACCCTGACCGGCCAGCCGGTCACCGACGACCTGTGCGACCCGCAGTACTGGGTCCGCCAGGTCCGCGAGCCGGTCCGTTTCGCCGACGCGGTGACCGCGCTGTCCGACCAGGGCGTGACCACGTTCCTCGAACTCGGCCCGGACACCGTCCTCGCCGCCATGGCCGAGGACACCCTCCCCGCAGACACACACGTCATCGCGACCCAACGCCGCGACCGCCACGAGGCCCACACCCTCCTCACCGCCCTCGGCGCCCTCCACACCCGAGGCACCGACATCGACTTCACCGCCCTCCACCCCGGACGCCACATCGACAACCTCCCCACCCACCCCTTCCAACACCACCGCTACTGGCAGCCCGAGCGCGCGGCCGATGCCGGCCCGCTGTCGCTGGGGCTGGCCCCGGCCGAGCATCCGCTGCTCGGCGCCGCCGTTCCGCTCGCCGATTCCGACGCCGTCGTGTTCACGGGCCGTCTGTCGACGCACACCCAGCCCTGGCTGGCCGACCATGTCGTCGGCGACTCGATCCTGTTCCCCGGCACCGGCTTCGTCGAGTTGGCGATCGCGGCAGGCGGACAGGTCGGCTGCGAGTTCCTGGAGGAGCTGGTGCTGGCCGCGCCGCTCACCCTGCCCGAGCAGGGCGGCACGACGATCCAGGTGTCCGTCGGCACCCCGGGCGAGAGCGGCAGCCGTACCGTCTCGATCCACTCCCGCACCGAAGACACCCAGCCGTGGGTCCGCCACGCGGACGGAGTCCTCGGCTCGGGAGTGCCGTCGGACCTCACCGGCCTGACCGAGTGGCCGCCGCCCGGTGCCGTGGCCGTGCCGGTCGACGAGGTCTACGAGACGATGTTCACGCGCGGCTACGGCTATGGCCCGGTGTTCCAGGGGCTGAGGGCCGCCTGGCAGCGCGGCGACGAGATGTTCGCCGAGATCGCGCTGCCGGAGCAGGCCCACACCGAGGCCGCCCGGTACGCCCTCCATCCGGCCCTGCTGGACGCCTCCTTGCACGCCATGGGCCTGGCCGGCGCCGACGAGGACGGCGCCACCATGCTGCCGTTCTCCTGGAGCGGTGTTTCCGTGCACGCCCACGGCGCGCGCGGCCTGCGCGTCAGGATCACGCCGGCCGGTGACCGGGCCGTGGCGCTCGACCTCGCCGACCTCTCCGGCCGGCCCGTGGCCACGGTCGGCGCGCTGAGCCTGCGTGAGATCACCCCCGAGCAGCTCGCCGTGCTGCGGCAGGCCGGAGACTGCCTGTACCGGATCGACTGGGAGCCGATCACCTCCGTCCCGCCCGCGGATTCCGTCGCCGACTGGGTGACGGTCGGCCACGGTTGCCCGTACGACGATCTCCCCGCCCTCGTCGCGGCGCTCGACTCGGGTACGGCCCAGGTGCCCGAGGTGGTGCTCTGGCGGGCCGCGCCGGGGCGGGCCGACGTGCCGGCCGACGTGCGTGCGGCCCTCGCCGATGCACTGGAGGCGGTTCAACTCTGGCTGGCCGACGAGCGGTTCGCCGCCTCCAAGCTGGTGATCGTGACCAACGGCGCGATGAACGACGGCGGTTCGGACATCGCCCTGCATCAGGCGCCCGTCTGGGGGCTGGTCCGCGCAGCGCAGGCCGAGAACCCCGGCCGGTTCGTCCTCGCCGACATCGCCGACATCGCCGACATCGCCGACATCGCCGACATCGCCGAGATCAGCAACATCGGCGACATCGACGACGCCGACCACCTCACAGAGTCGGCGAGCGGCACGGCCCTCCTCTCCGCCGTAGCGACCGGCGAGCCCGAACTGATGCTCCGCGCCGGGAAGTTCCTCGTGCCCCGCCTGGCCCGTGAGCAGCACCCCACCGAGACTCCTCCCGTACGGCTCGACCCCGCCGGCACCGCCCTCGTCACCGGCGGAACGGGCGGCCTGGGCGCGCTGGTGGCACGGCACCTGTTCAGCCACCACGGCATCCGGCGGCTCATCCTCACCAGCCGCAGCGGTCCGGCCGCACCGGGGGCCGACCGACTGTACGCCGAGCTCATCGAACTCGGGGCCGACGTACGCGTCGTCGCCTGTGACGCGGGCGACCGCGAGGCACTGACCGCCGTACTGGCCGACGTCGATCCGGCCGCACCGCTCACCGCCGTCGTGCACGCGGCCGGCGCCGTCGACGACGGTGTGGTCGGCTCGCTGACGCCGCAGCGGATCGAGACGACCCTGCGCCCGAAGGTCGACGGAGCGTGGCATCTGCACGAACTCACCGCCGGACTGCCGCTCGCCGCGTTCGTCATGTTCTCCTCGGCCGGCGGCCTCGTGCTGGCGGCAGGGCAGGGCGGTTACGCCTCCGGCAACGTCTTCCTCGACGCCCTCGCCCGGCACCGCGCGGCGAACGGGCTGCCCGCGACCTCGCTGGCGTACGGGCTGTGGGGCATCGAGGCGGGCCTCGGCGCGTGGCTGACCGAGGCCGACCGGGGGCGCCTCGCACGTCAGGGCTTCCCCGTTCTCACCGTGGAGGAGGGGCTGGCGGCCTTCGACGCCGCGCTGGTCACCGACCGGCCGACACTCGTGCCCGTCAAGGTGGAGGCCGCCGCTCTGCGGTCCCGGCCCGGCGAACTCCCGGCACTTCTGCGGGCCTTGGTGCCTTCGGCGCGGCGCCGTGCCGCCGCCGGTCCTGCGGACTCCGCGGACCTGGCCCGCCGGCTCGCGGGTCTCTCCGACTCCGAGCAGGAGCGGGAGCTCACCCAACTGGTGCGGGCCCACGTGGCCGCCGTGCTGGGACACGAGAGCGCGCAGGCCGTCGATCCCGAACGGGACTTCCTGGAGCTCGGGTTCGACTCCCTCGCCGCCGTCGAGCTGCGCAACCGGCTGACGGCCGCGACGGGTCTGCGGCTGTCCCCGATGGCGGTGTTCGACAACAAGAACCCCACCGCCCTCGCCCGTCGTCTGCACGCCGATCTGTCCCTGCCGCCCATGGCCGTCCCGGCGGCCGGTGGGACGCCGGACACCCTGGCCGAGCTGTTCCGGGCGGCTGTGCTGTCCGACCAGGTGATCAAGGGCTTCGATCTGCTGCGGGCCGTGTCCGATCTGCGTCCGCGGTTCACCTGCGCCGCCGACTTCGGACCCCTGCCCGACGGCGTCCGGCTCGCGGACGGGCCGCAGGAGCCCGTACTGATCGGCATCAGCACCCCGATGGCGACCGGCGGGCCGCACCAGCACGCGCGGCTCGCCGCCGCGTTCCGCGGGAAGCGTCCGATGATCACGCTGACCAACCCCGGGTTCACGGCGGGCGAGCCGCTGCCCCACTCCACGGACGCGGTGATCGACTACCTCGCGGAGGCTGTGCTGCGCGCCGCCGCGGACCGGCCGTTCGTCCTCATCGGCTACTCGTCGGGCGGCACGCTCGCGCACGCCACGGCCGGCCATCTGGAACGGGTGCGCGGGGTCGGGCCCGCGGGGGTCGTCCTGATGGACACCTACCGGGTCGACCTGGAGGACCGGGACCAGGGTCGGCTGATGGAACAGCTCACCATCGGACTGGTCCGCAAGGACGAGGCGTTCGGCCTGTTCCACAGCAGCGCCCTGTCCGCGATGAACCGCTACTTCGACCTCGTGCCGAGATTCACGCTGGAGCCGCTGGCGGCGCCCGTGCTGTTCGTCGGCGCCACCGAGTCCTTCATGCCGCCCGGCACGGCCACGGACGGCGACGACGACTGGCGGGCCAAGCCCTGGGACCCCGCACACCACTACATCGCCGTGCGGGCCTCCCACTTCTCCATGATCGAGGAGCGTGCCGCCGAGGCCGGCGCGCTCGTCGAGGAGTGGATCTCCCGGCATGCCCGTAGGGGTGACTAGGGGTTCTTGCCGGGCCCGCCCCTTCCTATCGTCGTGGGTGCAATCGGGTGATCGAGAAAACGGGAGCTGGAATGAGCGCTGACGGCAGCTGGGAGTTCACGATCGACAGCCCCATCGGCAAGCAGAGCCTTTGGGTGGAGATGAAGGCGGAGGACGGCAAGCTGGTCGGCACCTGCCGGGCGGACGGTCAGGTCATCGACCCGGACATCATCGACGGGAAGATCGACGGCGACCTGCTGTCCTTCAAGGTGAAGTCGCACAAGCCGGTTCCGCTGAAGATGACGCTGACCCTGACGCGCAACGGCGACAGCATGTCCGGCAAGGCGAAGCCCGGCATGTTCGGCACGTTCCCGGTCACCGGCAAGCGGGTCTAGTGTTCCGCCCCACTGCCAAAGGCGTGGCGCCGTTCGGTGAGTTCAGGACCTGGTACCGGGTCACCGGCGAACTGTCGCCGCACCGGACGGCGCTCGTGGTGGCGCACGGCGGACCCGGCAGCACGCACGACTATCTGGTGAGTCTGGCCGCCCTGTCCGAACTGGGCGTCCCCGTGGTGCACTACGACCAGATCGGCAACGGCGGTTCGAGTCATCTGCCGGACGCACCCGCGGACTTCTGGACCGTCGAGCTGTTCCTCGCGGAGCTGGACAACCTGGTACGTCACCTCGGCATCGCCGGGAACTACATGCTGTTCGGGCACTCGTGGGGCGGCCTGCTCGTGGCCAAGCACGCCTCGACCGCCCCCGCCGGGCTGCGGGGCCTGGTCATCGCCGACGCCCCCGCGTCGTATCCGCTGTGGCTGGAGCAGATGGCCGTCCTGCGGGCCCGGCTGCCCGCCGGCGTCAACGAGACGCTGCTGCGCCACGAGGCCGCCGGAACGACCGACAGCGACGAATACCACGCGGCCACCCGGGTCTTCTACGACCGGCACATGTGCCGCCTCGACCCGTGGCCCCGCGAGTACCAGGCGTCGTTCTTCGAGATGTACAACGACCCGACGGTCTACTCCACCATGAACGGCCCCAGCGAATTCCATGTCATCGGCTCCCTGCGCGACTGGGGAGTGACGGACTGCGTGGCCGGCATCACGGTGCCGACGCTGCTGATCTCCGGCCGTCACGACGAGGCCACCCCCGAGACGGTCCGGCCCTACGCGGAGCTGATCCCGGACGTGCGGTGGGAGATCTTCGAGAACTCCAGTCACGTGCCGCATCTCGAGGAGCCGGAGCGGTTCCGTGACGTCCTGACCGAGTACGTGAAGGCCGTGGCCTTCGGCTAGGACAAGCTAGAACCAGCTTGAACCAGCCAGAACCAGAAGGACGAGAGCATGGCCGATGAGCGGTTCGTCCCCCGATTCCCCGCCGACACGCTCGACGCGTTCGCGCTGGCGCCGCTGGCCCGGACCCCGGACAAGCCGGCCGTGGTGGAGCGCGGCGCGTCCGGGGGCGTCACGTCGGTGTCGTACCGCGAGCTCGCCCAGCGCGTCGAGGAGTACGCCAAGCGGCTGACGGCCGCCGGGGTGCGGATCGGTGACCGTGTGGTGGTCGAGGGACACACCTCGGCGTCGTCGATCGCGCTCCTGCTCGCCTGCGCGCGTGTGGGCGCCGTGTTCATCCCGGTGGACCCCGACACACCGGCCCTGCGGCTCGACTCCATCGTCGACGCGACCGGGCCGGCGCTGTTCCTGCACCCCGCGGACGGCCCCGCCCGCACGCCGCGGGACGACGTGCCGCTCGGCGCGTTCGACGCGGACGGCGGCATCACCGTCGACCGGGTGCCGCCGGCCCGGCGACCGCTCAGACGCGGTGTGGTGGGCGGCGATCCGGCCTACATCATCTTCACCTCGGGCACCACCGGCCGCCCCAAGGGCGTGGTGATGAGCCATCACGCGGCACTGGCCTTCTACCGCGGCACCCAGCGCTTCGGCGCGGTGTCGCCCGACGACCGCGTGGCGAGCACGTCCCCGCTGGCCTTCGACGTCGCCCTGTTCGACATCTGCGTGAGCCTGGGCACGGGCGCCACCCTGATCGCCGTACCCCGCGCCTTTCTCAGCTTCCCGCGCCGCCTGATCGGCTTCCTGCGGGAGGCGGAGGCCACCGTCGTGCACGGCGTCCCGTCGCTGTGGCGCCCGCTGCTGCGGCACGAACCCGACGGGGTCGCGGCCCTCGGCGAGCAGCTGCGCGGCATCCTGTTCGCCGGCGAGAACTTCCCCCTCGCCGAACTGCGCCGGCTACGGACCCTGTTGCCGCACCTGCGGGTCGTCAACGCGTTCGGCGCCACCGAGACCGTGGCGTGCTCGTTCGCCGAGGTGCCCAACCCCCTGCCCGAGGACGCCGAGGCCCTGTCCATCGGGCACGGCTACCCGGGCGCCGAGATCCTGCTCCTCGACGAGCAAGGCGACTTGGTGGACGAGCCAGGAGCCGTGGGGGAGATGTACATCCGCTGCCCGTCCCTGTTCTCCGGGTACTGGGACGACCCGGACGCCACCCGCGGCGTCCTCGTCCCGGACCCGCTCGAACCGCGCTCCGGGCAACGGGTCTACCGGTCCGGCGACCTGGCGTACCGCGGCCCGTCGGGCGAGCTGTACTTCTGCGGCCGGGTCGACTCCATGGTGAAGATCCGCGGCAACCGCATCGAACTCGGCGAGATCGAACGCCGCCTGGCCGAGCATCCCGAGGTGACGGCCGCGGTGGTCCTGGCCCTCGACGGCCCAGAGGGTGAAGCGGCCCTCACGGCATGCGTCGTGGCGACCCCGACCGGGGCGACCCGCGCCGAACTGGCCGACCTGTGCCGGCGCTCCATGCCCGCGTACATGACCCCCAAGAGGTTCCTCTTCCTCGACGAACTCCCCCTGAACACCAACGGCAAGGCCGACCGCAAGGCCCTGACGGCACTGGCCACGGGCGACGCCACGGGGACATGAGAGCGGGCGCCGAGGTCCGGCTCGGGGCCCGGGACCGCGGCGCATGCCCCGTGAGCCCGATGGGTCACGGCCGCCCGCCCGAGGCGGGGGCGAGCCGGGCCAGGCAGAGCGAGGGCTCGACGAACGGTTCGAGCCGCTCGGCGGTGATCGGCGCGCGTACCTCGGAGAGCACTCCGCGCATCAGGCCGAGATGCAGGGAGCACACCACCTCGCGGTGCTGCTCGGCGAGCTCACGGAACGGGCAGTGCCCGATCCGGATCACCGCCTCGTCCGTGCCGGTGATGCCTGCGGGTGGCGGCTCGGGTGCGAATCCGATGCTCTCCAGCACCTTCACCGTCCGCCGGACGCCCTCGGCGGCATCGATGTGCTGCAGCGGGGCCGGGCGGTCCGCCAGATAGCGGCCCCACTTCTCGCCGGTCTCGACCGCGGCCCGCTCGGGCTGCGGCAGTCCGCCGAGGACGACGCCGATCAGCATCTCGGCCAGCATCCGGTAGCTGCGCAGCCCGGCGGTGGCGTCCGCGGCGACGGCGCGGTACACCATCCGCGGCCGGCCGGGCTGGTCGCGTTCCTCGGTGTCGCGGGCGGCCAGCCCGGCCTCGACCAGCCCGTCGAGGTGGAAGCGGGCGGTGTTGGCATGCAGCCCGGTGCGTCCGGCGATGTCCTGAACGCCCATGGGCCGACGCGCCGTGCGCAGGATCTCCAGAACCCGGTTGCGACTCTCGCTCAGGGGCGGCGGGGGGCCGGGATCGATCATGGGCAGTTCCGTCATGGAGCCCAGTTTATTTGAATCCGCTTGTAAAAACAGCCTGACTTTTTTCAGGGCCCTTCCTGTGGTTGCTGGTCCTGTCGTCGCGCGTCCTGTCCGTGCGGCCCGCGGTGGGGCCGTAGATGCCGCAGATACCGGTACGCGACCAGGGCGTGCGGGCTTGCGGCGGCGACCAGGGCCGCGCTCTCCAGCGGCCGGTGATGACGGACGAGCTCCGCGGCGACCAGGACGAGGGCGATCGCCGAGATGAACAGGGACAGGACGACATGGAAGCGGCCGACCTCCGAGTGCGGCCAGTCGGCCGGATCGGCCGGCCGCGGCGCGTCGGGCACCGCGCGCCGGTATCCGGTGAACACCCGCGCGTCCCACGCACTCGTCGGCTGCCGGCGCTGGAATTCCAGCACACCGACCACGGCGAGCAGCAGCACCGTGTACACGGCCACGAAGACCGGCTCGGCGCTCACCGCTCCTCCTGGCCCGCCGGGACGCCGTCGTCATCGGCCTCGGCCGCATGTCCCTCGACGTCGGCGGGGACGACCTCGGTGAACAGCAGCTCCTGCTCCGGGGCGTCCGGGAGGCGCGCCGCGGTGGTGCGGTGGCGGATGCCCAGCCAGGTCATCCACAGCAGCGGGAGCACTCCGCCGACGATGAACACCACGTCGCCGGGGAGACGGATCCACTCCAGGAAAGTGTTCGTCGGGCCGCGCAGATAGCCGAGGCTGCGGGCGTCGGCGTACCCGGCGTCGAGGACCTTGTACAGCTGCAGCGCCCCGCCGGGCAGCAGGGTGGCGAAACTCATCCACGCCAGGCCCAGGTTGAGCGACCAGAAGGACAGCCGGGGCCAGCGGTCGGACCAGCGGTGCTCGGGGATGAGGTAGCGCAGCGCGAACACGGCGAAGCCGACCGCCAGCATGCCGTAGACACCCATCATGGCCGCGTGCGCGTGGTTGGCCGTCAGCCCGGTGCCGATCTCGTAGTAGGAGACGATCGGCAGGTTGATCAGGAAGCCGAACACGCCGGCGCCCAGGAAGTTCCAGAAGCCCACTGCGGCCAGGAACATCACCGCCCACCGGTGCGGGAAGGGGGTGCTCGACGGGCTGTGCCGGCGCGCGCCGAGCTGGAGGAAGCTCCACGCCTCCACGGTCAGGAAGAGCAGCGGCACCACTTCCAGCGCGGAGAACGTCGCACCCAGGGCGAGGTGTTCGGCCGGTTCGCCGGAGAAGTACAGGTGGTGCATGGTGCCGATCACTCCGCCCGCGCTGTAGAGCACGATGTCGAGGTAGATCACGGCCAGCGCCACCCGCTCGCGGACCACGCCGAGCAGCACGAACAGATAGGCGACGGTGACGGTGGTGAACAGCTCCAGGAAGTCCTCCACCCACAGGTGCACGACGATGAACCGCCAGAAGTCGGCCGTGGTGTACGTCGAGTTGGGGGTGGCCAGCAGGCCGACGGCGTAGAAGGCGGGCAGGGCCAGCGCGGCGAGGAAGAACAGCCAGGGCATGTTGGCCACGCTCTCGGTGGCCAGCCGCCGGCGCAGTCCGCGGAAGAGGATGAGCGCCCATACGGCCATCCCGGCCACCAGCAGCACCTGCCAGACCCGTCCCAGGTCGAGATACTCCCAGCCCTGGTTGCCGAACCAGCTCCACAGGCCGCCCAGCCATCCGCGCATCCCGGCCATCTCTCCCAGCAGGGAGCCGACGACGACCACGGTGAGCGCTCCGAGCAGCAGCCGGGACAGCAGAGCCTGCTTGGCGGGCTCCCAGCCGCGGGAGATCAGCGGCGCCAGGAAGATACCGATGGCCAGGAACGAGGTGACCACCCAGAAGATCGCCAGCTGTGTGTGCCAGGTGCGGGTGAGGTTGTACGGCAGCCACTCGTCCAGCGGGATGCCGAAGAACGAACCGAGATCCGCCCGGTAGTGCTGGGTGGCCGAGCCGAGCAGCGTCTGGACCAGGAAGAGCGCGGCCATGACGAAGAAGAACCAGCCGGTCGTGCGCTGGGCGGGCGTGAGCCGGACGGCGCCCGGTGCGTGGAACCGCAGTGTGCGCTGGTCGCTGCCGTGCCAGCCGAGGAAGTTCCAGCGGCCGAAGGCCGCGAACAGGCCGCCCGCGCCGACCAGGAGGAATATCAGCGACAGCACGCTCCACAGCACGGTGTGGCCGGTCGGCTCGTTCTCCACGAGGGACTCGGACGGCCAGTTGTTGGTGTAGGAGTACGACTTGCCCGGCCGTTCGGCCGCGGCCGCCCACGCCGACCATCCGAAGTAGGCGGTCAGGTCGTGGATGTCGGCCGGGTCGGTGATGGCGTTCGGCCGCAGCCCCTGCTTGCCCTCCGGGCGGCCCAGCAGATCCGCGTAGTGCCCGGTCAGCTGCTCGAACGCCTCCCCTTGCGCGGGGGACCAGACCAGGGTGCCGGTGCGCTCGTCGTAGCGGTTGGTGCGGAAGTCCTCGACGGTGCGGGTGTGGGCGTCGGAGGAGCTCGAAGTGTCGTCGCCATACTGCTTGTTGACGGATTCGGCGCTGCGGTGCAGATAGTCGGCGGTGAAGTCGGGGCCGAGGTAGGCGCCGTGGCCGAAGATCGAGCCGTATTCCATCAGCCCGTTGCGCAGGAACGCCCGTTGCCCCTCGCGTACGTCGTCACCGGTGAACAGGGTCCGGCCGGTCGAGGTCACCACGCGGTCCGGGATGGGTGGTTCGGCCTGGTACGTGCGCACCGCCAGAAGTCCCAGGACCAGGAACCCGACGGCCGTCACCAGGACGGCCGCCTGCACCCACCCCCGTCCGATCATCCGGGCCCGTCTGCCTCCGGTCGTGTCCTGCGCTGTGGCGTCCGACGTCCCCATACGTCCTCCTCGGGCGGTGGTGCCGGGTGGGTTCGGTGAAGTTGCTCAGCGCGATATTAACGATGCGGTGGTTAAAAACAAACTCGGATTGTGTAAAAGGGCCGCGAGGAGGCACGGCCCTGGTCTTCGGCGGCTCAGTGGCGGGACGCGTAGGCCGGCTCGGTCAGGCCCGTGGACAGCCAGCGCACCACCGACTCGGCGCTGTACGGACTTCCGTCGGGGGCGATGTGCCGCAGGAAGTCCAGGTCCTGGCCGATGGTGACGACGGGCGGCTCCACCACGCCCCGCGGGCGGCGCTGCCCGAGCCCGACCGCGGCCAGCAGCCCGTTGCACAGACACTGCCGCCCTTCGGTCCCCTCGGCGTCACCGCCCTTGCGGACATATGCCGTAAGAGGCTCCGCCGGGCAGCGGTAGTCGATGGTCCCGCGCGCGGTCCTGAAGGGCGTCCGCAGATAACCGAGGTCGCAGACCCGGGCGCGGGCCGCACTCACCTCGCGGTCGGCCAGGGTGCCGGGCAGCTCGGCGACCTTGAACGGGAAGGAGGTCGGGGAGGCCGCCGGATCGTTGCGCACCCTCAGCCTGCCGGCCCGCTCACGCTCCATCAGCTGCCGCCGCAGCCCCGCGTCCATGCCCGACTCCTCGCAGAGCGCGAAGACACTGCCGAGTTGGACACCGGCCGCCCCGGCCGCCCTGGCCTCGCGAACCTGCTCCGGCCCGCACCGGCCGCCGGCGATCCAGAACGGCAGACCGAGGCGGCTCATCTTCGTGAAGTCGGGGATGTCCCTGGGCCCGTAGACCGGATCGCCGTGCTCGTCCAGGCTCAGCGGCCCGCGCGGCGGTGCGCTGTGGCCGCCCGCGGTGGGGCCCTCGACGACGAATCCGTCCGGCCGGGTCTCCTCGTCGCGGTTCAGATACGAGGCCAGCGCGGGCAGCGAGACGATGGCCAGGACGCCGGGGCGGCGCAGCGGGGCGAGCCGCCCCGGTTCCGCTCCGCTCAGAATGGAGGCGGGGTCGAAGCGCAGCTCCAGGGGCCGCTCGTCGCCCTCCACGTCCACCCGCGCGGTGACCGGCTCCCCCTTGGCGAGCCCGGTGGCGATCCCGGGGATCTGGGCGGGGATGCCGGCGCCCACCAGGACATGGTCGACGCCCGCCAGGATCGCGCCGAACATGGCAGGGACGGTGGCGAGTTGGACCTTCTCCAGATAGTTGATGCCGACCGGTCCGTCATGGCCCTCCTTGGCGAGCCAGACCTCACAGAAGTTGGCGACGACGGTCAGGGACCGGGCGGGGCACCCCTCGTCGGCCGTCATCATGGGGGTGGCGGCGAACCGCTCCTTGGGTGTGATTCCGCCCTCGACGAAGTAGCGCTCCCGCAGAGCGCCGGCCAGCTCCGGTACGGGGAAGGCGGCGAGCGCCCGCCTGAGGTGACCGCCCGGGTCGCCGCTCTGGAGCACGCGGATCAGCAGGGTGTCGAGGGCGGTGCCGGAGACGACCCCCAGCTGCCCGGTGCGGGCGACCGCCCGTGCGAGCCGCCAGCCCGACACCCCCACCCCCATTCCGCCTTGGATCAGCCACGGCAGGTCGGTCGCCGCCCGGGGTGCATTCATGTGGTCCTCGCATCCGTAACCTACGGTTTCGTAACTTACGAAACCGAAACCTACGGCATCGTAGGTTGGTGGTCGGGGTCGCCCCCCGGTTTGGGCGGCGGTCGGAGATCGGGGGGTGGCTGCCTGCCCCCGAAGGCGTATGGCACGATGCCGGTGACGGATGCGGAGGAACTCCGGTGCGGGCCCGACGGCCCTATTCCGGGGCGGGCCCGCCACTGTGACCGGGGAGCTGTCTCCCGCTGATGGCCACTGGCAGCCGGTGTGAGCCGGCCGCTGGGAAGGCCGGGAGCCGGCGCCGGTGCCATCGCCCTGCGGGCGGCCGGTGCCGAGACCCGGGAGCCAGGATATTCCGGCCGTCCCGCAGCCAGGCAGATCCCGCCCGGGCGCGGCCCGACACGGTGGCGTGGAGACCCGCCGACAGTGGAAGGCTTTCCTTCGTGACGCCCTCGTCCGGCTCCGATCCGACGCGTTCTCCCGCCACCTCCTCCGCCGACGGCACCGATGCGACCGTCGGCCTGCTGCTCGAACGCACCCTGGCCGCCATCACCCCCGCCGACCCCGGCACCCTCGCCGCGGCCCTCGACCGCCAGAGCCACCTCACCAAGCCGCCCGGTTCGCTGGGGCTGCTGGAGGACATTTCGGTCCAGCTGGCAGGTCTGGCCGCCTCCTGCCCCCCGCCGCTGCCGGAACCCGCCGCGGTGGCCGTCTTCGCCGCCGACCACGGCGTTCACGCCCAGGGCGTCAGCGTCTGGCCGCAGGAGGTGACGGCCCAGATGGTCGCCAACTTCCTGGTCTCGGGCGCCGCCGTGAACGCCCTGGCGGCACAGGCCGCAGCCGATGTGGTCGTGGTGGACGTGGGGGTCGCCACGCCGGTTACCGTTCCGGACGCCGCCCCGGGCAGGCTGATACGACGCCCGGTCCGCAGCGGGACCGCGGACATGACCAGTGCCCCGGCGATGACCCGGCAGGAGGCCGTCCGCGCCCTGGAGACCGGGATCGCAGTGGCCGCGGAACTCGTCGGCGAGGGCCACCGCTGCCTGCTCACCGGGGACATGGGCATCGCCAACACCACCGCGTCCGCGGCGCTGATCGCCGTGTTCACCGGGGCGGACCCGGACGAGGTCACGGGGCACGGAGCGGGAGTCGACGAGAACACCCGGCAGCACAAGGCGAACGTCGTGCGCGGGGCCCTCGAACTGCACCGGCCGGACCCCGGCGACCCGGTCGGCGCGGTGGCGGCGGTCGGCGGCCTCGAACATGCCGCGATCGCCGGGTTCGTCCTGGGTGCCGCCGCTCACCGGGTCCCGGTGATTCTGGACGGTGTGATCGCCTCGTCGGCGGCTCTGGTCGCGGCCGCGCTGGCGCCGGACGCCCTGGCCGCGTGCGTGGCCGGGCACCGCTCGGTCGAGCCCGGGCACACCGTCGCCCTCCGGCACCTGGGACTGCATCCCCTGGTGGACCTGGGCCTGCGGCTCGGCGAGGGCAGCGGCGCCCTGCTGGCCCTGCCGCTGGTGCAGGCGGCGGTCCGAACCCTGCGGGACATGGCCACCTTCGACTCCGCCGGGGTGGCGGGCAAGGAGGCGTGAAGCCCCGTGCGCCGGGCCCGGCATCGCCCGCCGGGCCCGGCGCGGCAGCCGTCGGCCAGATACGGCCCGTGATGATCTCGGGGTGCGGTACCGGTGGCACGCAGGGCCCGGAAGCCGCCGGTGCGGGCCGGTCGCGGGGTGGGCGAACGGCTCTCGGCAGGGGAGCGGGGTGGGTGGGCGCGCCCAGCCCGCCGCCCGTTTGTGACCGCTTCCGACCAGGTGCGATCGGCCCCTTTCCGGTTGTGGACGGGGGTGGGGTGGGGTTCATCGGTCTGTCGTACGAGGCCTCATACCAGAGTGGGACGCTCTGCGGGGGACTTTGTCAACTGCCCACCGCACCTGACGCGTTGCCGACTACTGTGAGTGTCCGTCGGGCGACGCGGGGCCGAAATCTTCGGCTCCGCCGACCGGCACAGCGATGGCGCATGCCCGAGCCGCGCAGACCGCGCGCGCACATGCCCACCACCGACGGACCAGTTCGAGGACGCCGATGTCTCACCTCCGCGCCCCGGCCGCCCGTGCAGACCGCCGAGAGGGCGGACGGCACGGACGGCCGCCGGCCGCCCGCACCGCACCCGTGCTGCCCGAGGCCCACATACGTCCCCAACTGCTGCGTCTCGCCGTGCTGCCCCCCGTCGCGGTCTCCCTCAGCGCCTGCGCGGCCGTCCTGTTCACCGTCCGCTCCACCGGGGCGCGTCCCGGCCTCACCCTGTGGGGCGTCCTCGCCGGCGCGGTCTCGGTCGCCCTCGCCGGCATCCTGATCGCCGCCGTGGCCGCGAACCGCACCGCCGCCTCCATCGGCGACCGCGTCGGCGCGCTGCGCCGCAGCAGCGCACGTGGCGAGGCCGATCTGCGGGCCCTGGTCGAGGCGCTGCGCCGGGGCGAGGGGCCGCCCCAGCGCAAGCCCCGCAGCGGTCCGCCCGAGGACGCCGACGACTTCGAACTGCTCGCCGCCGACCTGGCCCGCGCCCACGACGGCGCCGTCACCGCCATCGTCCGGGCCGCACAGCTCTCCAGCCAGACGGGCAGCGAGCAGAAGCTCGAGGTCTTCCTCAACCTCGCCCGGCGCCTCCAGTCGCTGGTGCACCGCGAGATCTCGATCCTCGACGAGCTGGAGAACGAGATGGAGGACCCCGACCTGCTCAAGGGCCTCTTCCACGTCGACCACCTCGCCACCCGCATCCGGCGCCACGCCGAGAACCTCGCCGTGCTCGGCGGCGCCGTCTCCCGGCGCCAGTGGAGCAACCCGGTCGACATGACCGAGGTGCTGCGCTCCGCCATCGCCGAGGTCGAGCAGTACTCACGGGTCAAGCTCGTCCCGCCGGTCGACGGCACCCTGCGCGGGCACGCCGTCGCCGACGTCATCCATCTGCTGGCCGAACTCGTCGAGAACGCCACCGTGTTCTCCGCCCCGCACACCCAGGTCCTGCTGCGCGCCAGCCTCGTCACCTCGGGGCTCGCCGTCGAGGTCGAGGACCGCGGCCTCGGCATGCCCGTCGCCGAGCAGAACAGGATGAACGCCCTGCTGGCCGACCCCGACCAGGTCAACGTCGCCAGTCTGCTGGCCGACGGCCGGATCGGCCTGTTCGTGGTCTCCCAGCTCGCCAAGCGGCACGGCATCCATGTCCGCCTCCAGAGCAACATCTACGGCGGGGTGCAGGCCGTACTCGTCGTACCGCAGGCGCTGTTGGGTACGGCGCCGGGTGCCGCGGGGGCGGTGGCCGGGCCGTCGGGGCAGGAGGCGCCGGGACCGGCCGTGCCGCAGGGGCAGGCGCACGGACACGAGCGGGATGTTCCGGGCACCTGCGGGGCCGTGTCCGTACCGTCGGGGCCGTCCGTACCGTCACCGAGACAGCATCCCCAGCCCGGGCAGGAAGCGGAGCAGCGGATCCCGTCCGCACGTCCCGCCGCCGACCCGCGCCCGCAACAGCAGGAGACCGCCGCCTCCGGAGCCCGGCGACCACGCCCGGAGCCGCGGGAAGCCGCTGCGCCGACGACCGACGGGAGCGGCCCGGCTCCGCTGCCCCGGCGCGGTGCCCACGACGAACGGCCCAACCCTGCGGACGCCATGCCCGGCATCCGGCCCGACGAGCGGCGGATCGTCGTGGAGAACTCGTCCGCACCGCCCACCCCCCGCGGCGGTGCCGTCCGCGGCACCATGGGCAAGCCCCAGCTGCCCCGGCGCCGTGCCCAGGAGCACCTCGTGCCCCAGCTGCGCGGCGGCCCGACTCCCCGTCAGGACCAGGAAACCCCGGCCGGTCACGACCCGGGGCTGATGGCCGCCTTCCAGCGCGGCGTCGGCCTCGCCGAGGCCCAGCAGCACCTGGAGCCGGAGCCGACGCCGCCCACGGGGCCCACGACGCCGACCTCGACGATCCTGCCGTCGGCCCTGGAGGCGCTCCGCACCGACGCGACCCACATGACGCGGCTGCGCTCACCCATGGACACGTCCCCGGTGGCCCCGCGCGGGACCGAGGCGCGCGGTGGGCGGGACGGTGGGTCCGCCGCCGCCCTCTCCCGGTTCGAGCACACCACCCGGCAGGACGGGAGCGCACCGGCCGGATGACCACTCCCGCAGCCACCCCCACCCCCAGCGCTCCCGCAGACCTTCGTACCCCAAGGAGTCGATCCACCATGGCGAGCGACGCGCCGACCGGCCAGGTATCCGATCTCGACTGGCTGATGAGCGGCCTCGTGCAGCGCGTACCGCACACCAAGAGCGCGGTGCTCCTGTCCTGCGACGGACTGGTGAAGTCGGTCCACGGCCTCGACCCGGACAGCGCCGACCACATGGCCGCCCTGGCCTCCGGCCTCTACTCCCTCGGCCGCAGCGCCGGCATCCGCTTCGGCGACGGCGGGGACGTCCGTCAGGTCGTCGTCGAACTCGACACGACGCTGCTGTTCGTGACCACCGCCGGCTCCGGCACATGTCTCGCCGTGCTCGCCGGCCGCGAGGCCGATGCTGCGGTGCTCGGCTACGAGATGGCGATGCTGGTCAAGAGCGTCCGCCCCTATCTGGTGACCGCGCCGCGCCAGCAGCCCGTCGAACCGCCGGCGATGAGGCCTTGAGCGCGGCGACGGCCGGCGACGGGCCCTGGCTCGACGACGCGGCCGGACGGCTGGTGCGCCCGTTCACGGTCAGCAACGGCCGCACCCGGCCCAGCATCTCGCTCGACCTGCTGTCGCATGTGATGTCCACCGGCGCCACGCCCCTCGGCTACCCGGGCCCCGAGCACGCGCAGGCGCTCGACCTGTGCCGGGCGCCCGTCTCGGTCGCCGAGGTCGCCGCCCATCTCAGACTGCCGGCCGTGGTCACCAAGGTGCTGCTGTCGGACCTCGTCGACAGCGGCGCGCTGACCACCAAGCCCCCCGAATTCCACCACAACCCCACTGACCGGGCCCTTCTGGAGGCAGTGCTCGATGGACTACGACGACAGCTCTGACCCCTTCCCCACCGCGCTGAAGATCCTGGTGGCGGGAGGATTCGGAGTAGGCAAGACCACCTTCGTGGGCGCGGTCAGCGAGATCGCGCCCCTCAGCACCGAGGAACTGCTCACCACGGTCAGCGCCGCGACCGACAGCCTCGACGGCATCGAGAACAAGGTCGAGACCACGGTGGCCATGGACTTCGGCCGCATCACCCTCGACCCGGAACACGTGCTGTATCTGTTCGGAACGCCCGGACAGGAGCGGTTCTGGTTCATGTGGGACGAACTCTCCGAGGGCGCGCTCGGCGCGGTCATCCTCGCCGACACCCGGCGCCTTGAGGAGTGCTTCGCCGCCGTCGACTTCTTCGAGCAGCGCGGCCTCGGCTTCATCGTCGCGATCAATGAATTCGACGGCTCGTACCGCTACGACACCGAGGAGGTCCGCGCCGCCATCGACCTGGACCCGCTGATCCCCGTGATCCGCTGCGACGCCCGGATATCCAGCTCGGGCGTCCAGACGCTGCTCACGCTCGTCCGGCACCTCATCGCCCACGCCCCGGCCCATGCGCCGAGCCACAGAGCCCACATGTGACCCCCGCACACCCGCCACGGAGCCCGTATATGCCGTACGTCCACAGGGACGGAGCCCGCCCATGAGGTACGACCCGCCGGGCCCGGCCGGCCGTCTGCTGGTCACACCGGAGGACAAGGAGGCCCCGGCCCGGGCTGTGCGCCTGCGCCGACTGGGCCTGGGGGAGCACCCCGAACCCGCCCTGGACGCCTTCGCGGACTGCCTCGCCGAGGCCACCCGCGCACCGTACGCCATGGTCAACTTCATCGACGAGAACGGTCAGTTCTTCGCGGGCCTGCACACCCCGGCCGCCGGTCCCGTCGTGAAGAGCGACGGCACCCGGCCCGAGGTCGGCCGCTCCCTGCCGCGCGACCACGGGTTCTGCCCCCATGTGGTGGTCCGGCGCAAGGCGCTGGTGCTGGAGGACGTCCGCGACTACCCGCGGTTCGCGGGCAACCCGGTCGTCGACGAGTTCGGCATCCGCTCCTACCTCGGCGCTCCCCTCATCGACACCACGGGGATGGTCCTGGGCACCGTGTCCGTCGCCGACATCGAGCCCCGCCGCTGGGGAAGGGCGGGCCTGGAGGCCATCAAGTCGACGGCCGCGGACCTCGTGGCGCGACTGGAACGACGGGAGGACGACGGCTTCCCGCTGTGAGCGTCGTATCCACCCCGGATCCCCGGATACCGCGGGTCCCCCGGGTCCGTCACTGGCCCCGCCAGATGTTGTCGAAAGCGGCGTCCTCGATCTTGCGCCGCTGCCGTACGGCCTCCAGTTCCGTCACCGCCTCGCCGACCGCCGCCAGGACGGTGACGACCGCGTCGTCCGCCTCATCCGGGAAGTCGTCCGCCGGCTCGTCGTGCACCCCGGCGGCGGCAGCCAGCGCGGCGAGGACGGGCTCGGCGGCGGCCCGCCGTTCCGTGGCCTGCCGGCGGGCCGGTGAGTCGGCGAGTGCGGTCCGGCCGGTCCGTACGGGAATCCAGCGGCCCCGGGCGCGGGTGACCAGGCCCTCGCTCTCCAGGGCGGCGAGATGCGCCGAGTACAGGCCGCGGCCGCGGCGCCACAGCCAGTCCTCCACCGACTCGTACGGCCTCTCCCGGACGAGGGAGGACGCGGCGTGGTCCAACAGACGGTCGCCCGTCGCCGGTTGCAGGCCGGGCACGATGCGCTCCCCCTCCAGGACGAGGGCTCCGGCCTCCATGAGGTCGATCAGTTCGGCCCCCGCGAGGGCGAGGGACACATCGCCCGGCTCCACGGGACGGCCGGGGCCCATGTCCAGGGCGACGATCATCAGATCCCGTGCTGTGGTCATGGGGGCTCCGCATCGGTGGGCCGGCTTCGCGGCGTCGGGCAGGGGCGTGCGTCTACCAGTCTCCCGCCCCGACCGGGCCCGCACAGCTGTGAATGCGGCTTCGAGCCGAGGCAGGTGTGACGGCGTGAAGCAAAGCTGTTGCTCCGCTTAAGAAATCCTCGATGGACCCGGGCGCCGCCGTACGGCAGATTGCTACGCGATTCCACCCCTCTCCCCGGAACGGGCTCCCTCGGCATGCCCGGCCCCGGGACCTCACGAACGGGAGCCGTAGCGTTGAAGGCGCTGGTCAAGGAGAAGGCGGAGCCAGGGCTGTGGCTCGCGGACGTCCCGGAACCCGTCGTAGGACCCGGCGACGTACTGATCAAGGTTCTGCGGACCGGCATCTGCGGCACCGATCTGCACATCCGGTCCTGGGACGGCTGGGCCCGGCAGACGATCCGTACCCCGCTCGTGCTCGGCCACGAGTTCGTCGGAGAGGTCGTGGAGACCGGCCGGGACGTCACCGACATCACGGCGGGCGACCGGGTCAGCGGGGAGGGCCATCTGGTGTGCGGCAAGTGCCGCAACTGCCTGGCCGGCCGCCGGCATCTGTGCCGGGCCACGGTCGGCCTCGGCGTCGGCCGGGACGGCGCGTTCGCGCAGTACGTGGCGCTGCCCGCGTCGAATGTGTGGGTGCACCGGGTTCCCGTGGACCTCGACGTCGCGGCGATCTTCGATCCGTTCGGCAACGCCGTGCACACCGCGCTGTCGTTCCCGCTGGTCGGCGAGGACGTGCTGATCACCGGTGCCGGCCCGATCGGCCTGATGGCCGCGGCGGTGGCCCGGCACGCGGGCGCCCGGAACGTCGTGGTCACGGATGTGAGCGAGGAGCGGCTGGAGCTGGCCCGGAAGATCGGTGCGAGCCTGGCGCTGAACGTCTCGAACGCCACGATCGCCGACGGACAGCGGGAGTTGGGGCTGCGCGAGGGTTTCGACATCGGCCTGGAGATGTCCGGCCGCCCCGAGGCGATGCGTGACATGATCGCCAACATGACGCACGGCGGCCGTATCGCCATGCTGGGTCTGCCCGCCGAGGAGTTCCCGGTCGACTGGGCCCGGATCGTCACCTCCATGATCACCATCAAGGGCATCTACGGCCGGGAGATGTTCGAGACCTGGTACGCGATGTCCGTGCTGCTGGAGGGCGGCCTCGACCTCGCGCCCGTGATCACCGGCCGGTACGGCTACCGCGACTTCGAGGCGGCGTTCGCCGACGCGGCGAGCGGCCGCGGCGGCAAGGTCATCCTCGACTGGACTCTTTAAGGACTGATGATGTTCGACTCCGTGCGCGACGACCTCCGCGCCACCCTCGACGAGATCCGCGCCGCCGGCCTGCACAAGCCGGAGCGCGTCATCGGCACCCCGCAGTCCGCGACCGTGAACGTCACCGCGGGCGGCCGCCCCGGCGAGGTGCTCAACTTCTGCGCCAACAACTACCTCGGCCTCGCCGACCACCCCGCGGTCGTCGCGGCCGCCCACGAGGCGCTGGACCGCTGGGGCTACGGCATGGCCTCCGTCCGCTTCATCTGCGGCACGCAGGAGGTGCACAAGGAACTGGAGGCACGGCTGTCCGCGTTCCTCGGCCAGGAGGACACGATCCTCTACTCCTCCTGCTTCGACGCCAACGGCGGAGTCTTCGAGACGCTGCTCGGCGAGGAGGACGCGGTGATCTCCGACGCGCTGAACCACGCGTCGATCATCGACGGCATCCGGCTGTCGAAGGCCCGCCGCTTCCGCTACGCCAACCGCGATCTGGCGGACCTCGAGGCCAAGTTGAAGGAGGCGTCCGACGCGCGCCGCCGTCTGATCGTCACCGACGGTGTCTTCTCCATGGACGGCTATGTGGCCCCCCTGCGCGAGATCTGCGACCTCGCCGACCGTTATGACGCCATGGTCATGGTCGACGACTCGCACGCCGTCGGCTTCGTCGGCCCCGGCGGCCGCGGCACCCCCGAGCTGCACGGCGTCATGGACCGCGTCGACATCATCACGGGCACCCTCGGCAAGGCGCTCGGCGGTGCCTCCGGCGGCTATGTGGCCGCCCGCGCGGAGATCGTCGCCCTGCTGCGCCAGCGCTCGCGCCCCTACCTCTTCTCGAACACCCTCGCCCCCGTGATCGCGGCGGCCTCGCTGAAGGTGCTCGACCTGCTCGAGTCGGCGGACGACCTGCGCGTGCGCCTGGCCGCTAACACGGCCCTGTTCCGCCGCCGGATGACGCAGGAGGGTTTCGACGTCCTGCCCGGCGACCACGCCATCGCGCCGGTGATGATCGGCGACGCGGCGAAGGCGGCCCGCCTGGCGGAACTGCTGCTGGAGCGCGGTGTGTACGTGATCGGCTTCTCCTACCCGGTCGTGCCGCAGGGCCAGGCCCGTATCCGGGTGCAGCTGTCCGCCGCGCACTCCACGGACGACGTCGACCGGGCCGTGGACGCCTTCGTGTCGGCCCGCGCGGAGCTGGAGGCCTGAGCAGCCCCGACATATTGCGATAATCGATCCCATGATCGAAGCGCGGCGGCTCCACATCCTTCGTGCGGTGGCCGACCACCGCACCGTGACGGCGGCTGCCGCCGCGCTCTACCTCACGCCCTCGGCCGTCTCCCAGCAGCTCACCGCCCTGGAGCAGGAGACCGGCCACCGGCTGGTCGAGCGCGGCGCGAAGGGCGTACGGCTGACCCCGGCCGGCGAGATCCTGCTCAGCCACACCAACGCGGTCCTCGCCCAGCTGGAGCGGGCGGAGGCGGAGCTGGCCGCGTACGGCTCCGGCGCGGCCGGCACGGTCACCGTCGCCTCCTTCGCGACCGGCATCGCCCTGGTCGTCGCCCCCGCGCTGGCCGGCCTCGCCGTCTCGGCGCCCGGTATCCGCATCCGCGTCCAGGACGCCGAGGGCGACGCCAGCCTGCCGATGGTCCTGGACCGGCAGGTGGACATAGCCGTCGCCGTCGAGTACCGCGGGGCCCCGCCGGCCGACGACCCGCGGCTGAGCCATGTCCCGCTGTACGCCGAGCCCTTCGACGCGGTGGTCCCGGTGAGCCACCGGCTGGCCGACGCCCCCGAGGTCCCGCTCGGCGACCTGGCGAAGGATCCGTGGATCGGCCCCTACCCCGGCAACCCGTGCCATGACGTGGTCGTCCTGGCCTGCGAGTCCGCCGGCTTCCAGCCGCGCCTTGAGCATTCCTCGGACGACTTCCGCGCGGTCGTGGCCCTGGCGTCCGCCGACGCGGGAGTGGCACTGGTGCCCCGCTCCGCGCTGCGCGGCATGGACCTCGCGGGCGTGGTCGTGCGCCCGGTAGACGGTGTGGCGCCGACCCGCCGGGTGTTCGCGGCCATACGGCGGGGAGCCGAGGAACATCCGCTGATCCGCCCCGTGCTGGAGGCACTGGGAGAGGCGGCGCGGGGTGTGAGCCTTCCGTAATCGGGGCATCTCATATCCGGGATAGCGTCCCGCATATGAGAAACCTGGAAGAGAGCCCGGCTCCGGACCCGGTCGACGCCCGGCTGGGCGCCCGTCTCGCCGAGCTGCGGGCCGCCCACGGCTGGTCCCTCGGGGAACTGGCGGAGCGCAGCGGAGTCAGCCGGTCGACCCTGTCCCGTGCCGAACGCGCGGAGATCAGCCCCACCGCCTCGCTCCTCAACCGCCTCTGCAACGTGTACGGGCGGACCATGTCCCAGCTGCTCAGCGAGGTCGAGGCGGAGCCCGTGCCGCTGGTGCGGGCCGCCGAGCAGCGGGTGTGGGAGGACCGGGCCTCCGGATTCGTACGACGGTCGGTGTCCCCGCCCCACGCCGGGCTGCGCGGCGAACTCGTCGAGGGACGGCTCGCCGCGGGCGCCGACCTCGCCTACGACCGGCCGCCCGTGCCCGGCCTGGAGCAGCACATCTGGGTGCTCGAAGGGGCACTCGACGTGACCGCGCAGGACGTCGGGCACCGTCTGGACACCGGGGACTGTCTGCGGCTGCGCGTATGGGGGCCGACGCGCTTCCGGTGCGCAGGACCCGACGAGGCGCGGTATCTGCTGGCGGTGGTGCTGCCGTGATCGTGACCCGACTGGACGACACCCAACTGCGCACGCACGTGGACGAGTTGGCAGCTCTGCTGGTCGACACCGTCGACAGCGGCGCCTCGGTCGGTTTCCTGGCACCGCTCGACCACGCGGAGGCCGCCGCCTGGTGGACGGGGCGCGCCGACGCGGTGGCCACCGGGCAGCTCGCCGTATGGGCGGCACACGACGGGCCCCGGGTGATCGGCACCGTCAGCCTGGCCTTCACCGGCCAACCCAACGGCGGCCACCGCGCCGAGCTGGTCAAGCTGATGGTGCACCGGGACGTCCGCGGACGGGGCCTCGGCCGCAGACTCCTGGCCACCGCCGAGGGTGCGGCCGTCGCGGCGGAGATCACCCTGCTCCATCTGGACACCGAGACCGACAGCCCCGCCGAGCACCTCTACCGCTCGGCCGGCTGGACCCGGGCCGGAGTGATCCCCGACTACGCGGCGGACCCGGCCGGGACACCGCGGCCGACGACGCTCTACTACAAGCATGTGGGCGGGGGCACTCCCACCGGGTGAGTGTCAGTGGGAGCGGCTACGGTTCCTGTCATGCCGGACGCCGAAGACGTACGCCGTATCGCCCTGTCCCTGCCGGACACGACGGAGAAGATCGCCTGGAGCATGCCCACCTTCCGGGTCGCGGGCAAGATGTTCGCCACGCTGCCCGAGGACGAGACCTCCATCGCCGTGCGCTGCCCCAAGGAGGAGCGCGACGAACTCGTCCTGGCGGAGCCGGAGAAGTTCTGGATCGCCGACCACGAGGCCCAGTTCGCCTGGGTACGGGCCCGTCTCGACGCGATCGAGGACGAGGCCGAACTGCGCGACATCCTCGCCGACTCCTGGCGCCAGGCGGCCCCGCCCCGACTGATGGACACCCACCCCGAGTTGGGCCTGCCGGGCACCGGCTGAGGCGGCCACGCAGAAAGGAGTGCGCGACCACCGACCCGAGTGCGGTATTGTTTCCCTGCACGTTCGGCCCGGGGAAACCCCAGGTCAGACAGGCACCGGGACGTGGCGCAGCTTGGTAGCGCACTTGACTGGGGGTCAAGGGGTCGCAGGTTCAAATCCTGTCGTCCCGACGGTGCGAAGGGTCTTCGCAGGCGAGAGCCTGCGGGGGCCCTTCTTTTGCGTGGACCCACCACATCGGTTCTGGGAACTTCCTGGGAAACGGGCCGGCGCACCCGTGGCGTGCGCGCCGCGACCTGTGCCGCCTCCCGCCGGCTCCCAGACCACGTTCCGCTGATTCCCCTCCCTTGATTCCCCTCCCTCGGATCGCCGACCAGGGCGCCCCGCCAAGTCCGCCGGAGCCGGCGGTACTTCGGGGGTGAGCGGCGGGCGTGTCAGGCCGCCGGCCGCACCAGGCCGGACTCGTAGGCGAAGGCGACCGCCTGGACGCGGGCGCGGGCGCCGATCTTCGTGAGGATGTGGCTGACGTGGGACTTGACGGTGGTCGGGGCGATCGACAGCCGTTCGGCGATCTCGGCGTTGGACCAGCCCGACGCGACGGCGACGAGGACATCACGCTCGCGTCCGGTGAGAGTGTCCAGGCCGAAGTCGCGTTCGAGAGGGCGCACGGTGTGCTGTCGGCGGACGGCGTCTATGAGCGAGCGGGTCAGAGCAGGGGTGATGACGGCGTCTCCGGCGGCCACGACGCGGAGGGCCGCGGTCAGTTCGTCCGGGGCGGCGTCGGTCAGCAGGAACCCACCGGCTCCGGCACGCAGGGCGGCGTGGGCGTAACCCTCCTCGCCGGCCGAGGTCAGCACCAGTACGCGCGGAAGGGACCCTGCCGCCCGGCCGGGTCCGGGAGTCGGGGAGAGGTGGGGGGCGGGCCGGGCGATGCGGCGGATGGCCTCGATGTCGTCCGCGCCGGAAGGGCCTGCCATCAGGACGACGCAGGGGTGGAGCGTGGCGCTCATCCGGACCGCCTCCGCCCCGCTCGCCGCCTCACCGGTGACGGTCAGACCGGGCTCCGCGGCCAGGAGCATGCGCAGGCCGTGCCGTTGCAGGGACTGGTCGTTGACGATGAGTACGGAGACCATGCCTGTCCTCTCCACTGCTCAGTCCGATGCTCCAGTTATAAACGAAACAGTTTCGTTCACTTGGCCATCGTAGTCCCGCCGCCATCGAAACGGCATCGTTCTCGTCGTGGTCCGGGTCACATCGCATGTGCAGGTTCCGCGAGGTCGGCCTCCTGGTCCAGGGTGTGTGGTGGTCGGACCAGGGTCGCCTGTGGTGGGTTCACTTGGCCGACACGGGCGTTTTGCGGCGGTATGTGCTTGATGTTGCTCTACGTGGTGTTTAGCGTCGCCGGGAGAGGAACCGCCACGGGGTGCGAGTCCCGTGCCACCGTCCCGGAAGCGAGGTGTGGAGCGCGTGCACGCGAGGTGCGGCTGCCGGCCCCTTTCGGGGAAGAAGGCGCGTCCCAGGGGGATGCGGCGGCTGCGGGCGTTCGCCGTACTGCCGCTGCTGGCATCGATGCTCGCCGCGTGCGGCGGCGACGAGGGCGGCGGCCGGCCCACCCTCAACTGGTACAACTTCCCCGACGACTCCGGCGCGCTCCAGAAGGCGGCCGACCGGTGCAGCCAGGCATCGGGCGGCCGCTACCGGATCGCCTACAACAAACTCCCGCGTGCCGCCGACGGCCAGCGCCAGCAGCTCGTCCGCAGGCTCGCCGCCGAGGACGACTCGCTCGACATCCTCGGCCTGGACGTCACCTGGGCGGCGGAGTTCGCCGAGGCCCGCTGGATCCGTGAGTGGACGGGGGTGGCGAGGCAGCGGGCCGTCGAGGGCACCCTGCGGGTACCGCTGGAGACCTCGACCTGGAAGCGCAGGCTGTACGCTGTCCCGTACAACACCAATACCCAACTCCTGTGGTACCGCCAGGACTTGGTGCCCACTCCGCCCAAGACCTGGGCCGAGATGCTGGCCATGTCGGCGACCCTTGCCCAGCAGGACAAACCGCACTACGTGGAGATCCAGGGCGCCCAGTACGAGGGCCTGACCGTCTGGTTCAACACGCTGATCAACAGTGCGGGCGGGTCGATCCTCAACCGGACCGCCACCGCGCCCTCCCTCGGCCCGCCCGCGGTACGGGCCGCCGGGATCATGCGCGAGCTGGCGCACTCGCCCGCCGCAGACCCCTCCCTGTCCAACCAGATGGAGGACCAGAACCGGCTCGCCATGGAGTCCGGTACGGCGGCGTTCGAGCTCAACTACCCGTTCGTCTATCCGTCGATGAAGGCGAACAACCCCGAGCTGTTCAAGAGCTTCCGCTGGGCGCCCTACCCGCGGGTCGACGCGAACCGCCCGTCGCGGCCCACCATCGGCGGCATCGACCTGGCCGTGAGCGCCTACTCGCGCCACCCCGGTCTGGCCTTCGAGGCGGCCCTGTGCCTGCGCAACCGGGAGAACCAGCTCACCGCCGCGATCGAGGGCGGCCTGCCGCCGACCCTGCGTGCCCTGTACGACGAGCCGGAGCTCATCAAGCAGTACCCGTTCGCCAAGGAGGTGCTGGCCGCCCTGGAGTCGGCGAGCGTCCGCCCGCTCACTCCGGCCTACCAGAACATCTCGATCGCGATCTCCCACACGCTGTCCCCGCCGTCCGGGATCCAGCCGGTGAGCGCGGTCAACACCATCAGGGACCAGATCGACGATGCCCTGCGATCCGAGGGTGTGATCCCATGAGCACGCAAGCCGAACCGGCCGGAGCGCCGCCGCCCGCCGAGGCGGAGCGGACGGGGCGGCACCGTGCGCCGCTCTCGGCCGGTGCCCGCCAGGAGCGGCGGCTCGGCTGGCTGCTGTGCGCTCCGGCCGTCATCGTCATGCTCGCCGTGACCGCCTACCCCATCGGATACGCCGTCTACCTCTCCCTCCAGCGCTACGACCTGCGCTTCCCGGCACAGGCCGAGTTCGTGGGCCTGAGCAACTACGGGGCGGTGCTGACCTCCGAGTTCTGGTGGGACGCCTTCTGGGTCACGCTGTTCATCACCGTGGTGTCCGTGGCCATCGAACTCGTCCTCGGCATGGGGCTCGCCCTGGTGATGCACCGCACGATCTTCTGGCGCGGCACCGTCCGCACCTCGGTCCTCGTTCCGTACGGCATCGTCACCGTCGTCGCCGCCTTCTCCTGGCAGTACGCCTGGACCCCGGATCTCGGCTACCTCGCCGAGCTCCTGCCCAGCGGGGACGCCCCGCTGACCGAGATGTGGTCCGCCCTGTGGCTGATCATCCTCGCCGAGGTGTGGAAGACGACCCCGTTCATGGCCCTGCTGCTGCTCGCCGGCCTCGCCCTGGTCCCCGAGGAGACCCTGAAGGCGGCCATGGTGGACGGCGCCACCCCCTGGCAGCGCTTCACCAAGGTCATGGTGCCGCTGATGAAACCGGCCATCCTGGTCGCTCTGCTCTTCCGTACCCTGGACGCGTTCCGGATCTTCGACAACATCTACGTCCTGACCGGCGGCGCCCAGAACACCGGCTCCGTGTCGATCCTCGGGTACGACAACCTGTTCACCGCGCTGAACCTGGGCATCGGGTCGGCGATCTCGGTCCTGATCTTCATCTGTGTCGGGATCATCGCCTTCACCTTCGTCAAACTGTTCGGCGCGGCCGCACCCGGCGCGGAGGTGAAGTGATGGCCGCCGTGGGCAAGACGCATGCCACCCGCTGGGGTGTCCTGAACGTGGTGGTGGTGCTGTACGCCCTGTTCCCGGTGTGGTGGATCGCCGCGCTGTCGTTCAAGGACCCCAGCACCCTCACCGACGGCGACTACATCCCGAGGGAATGGACCTGGGAGAACTACCGGGGCATCTTCGACACCTCCGAGTTCACCCGCGCGCTCGTCAACTCGATCGGTATCGCCCTGATCTCCACGGTGATCGCGGTGGCGCTCGGCACGATGGCCGCCTACGCGGTGGCCCGGCTGCGGTTCCCGGGCAAGAAGGTACTCATCGGCATGTCGCTGCTGATCGCGATGTTCCCGCCGATCTCCCTCGTGTCACCGCTGTTCAACATCGAGCGGATCATCGGGATCTTCGACACCTGGATCGGGCTCATCATCCCGTACATGACCTTCTCGCTCCCCCTTGCGATCTACACCCTGTCGGCGTTCTTCCGGGAGATCCCCTGGGACCTGGAGAAGGCCGCCAAGGTGGACGGGGCCACACCCGCGCAGGCGTTCCGGATGGTCATCGTCCCGCTGGCCGCGCCGGGCGTGTTCACCACGGCCATTCTCGTGTTCATCTTCTGCTGGAACGACTTCCTGTTCGCGATCTCGCTGACCTCCACGGAGGCCGCACGCACCGTGCCGGCCGCGATCGCGTTCTTCACCGGCAGCTCGCAGTTCCAGCAGCCCACCGGGTCGATCGCCGCCGCCGCCGTGGTGATCACCATCCCGATCATCCTGTTCGTTCTGTTCTTCCAGCGACGGATCGTCGCCGGACTGACCTCCGGGGCGGTCAAGGGATGACCCGGACGGCATGAAAAGGCAAGGAGGCACCACCCATGGCCGAGATCATCCTCGAGGGAGTCACCAAGCGTTTTCCCGACGGGGCCCTCGCCGTGCAGAACGTGGACCTCGACATCGCCGACGGCGAGTTCGTGATCCTGGTCGGTCCGTCCGGATGCGGCAAGTCCACCACTTTGAACATGATCGCCGGGCTCGAGGACATCACCGAGGGCACCCTGCGCATCGGTGACCGGGTCGTCAACGAGCTGTCGCCGAAGGACCGCGACGTGGCCATGGTGTTCCAGAGCTATGCGCTGTACCCGCACATGAGCGTCCGCGAGAACATGGGCTTTCCGCTGCGCCTGGCCAAGGTGGACAAGGCCACCGTCAACGCCAAGGTCGAGGAGGCCGCCCGGGTCCTCGACCTGACCGCGCATCTGGACCGCAAGCCCGCCAACCTCTCGGGCGGCCAGCGCCAGCGCGTGGCCATGGGGCGGGCGATCGTACGGGACCCCAAGGCGTTCTTGATGGACGAGCCGCTGTCCAACCTGGACGCCAAGCTCCGGGTGCAGATGCGCACGCAGATCTCCCGGATCCAGCGGCGCCTCGGTACCACCACTGTCTACGTGACCCACGACCAGACCGAGGCGATGACCCTCGGCGACCGGGTCGTGGTCATGCGGCAGGGCCTGGTCCAGCAGATCGGCACGCCCGCGGACCTCTACGACCACCCGCGCAACCTCTTTGTCGCGGGCTTCATCGGCTCCCCGGCGATGAACTTCCTGAACGCCACCCTGGAGAACGGTGTCCTGCGCTCGCCTCTGGGTGACCTGCCCCTGGACGACCGTACGCGGCAGGCTTTGGAGCGGCAGAACGCGCCCCGCGAGCTCATCCTCGGGCTGCGGCCCGAGGCGTTCGAGGATGCGGCCCTCGCGCGCGGCCGGGAGCGGGGCCGACCCGTCTTCACCGCCACCGTGGAAGTACTGGAGTCGCTGGGCTCCGATGTGTACGTCTACTTCAGCGCGGAGGGCGGGCCCGTGACGACCGCCGAACTCGAGGAGCTGGCCACGGACTCGGGTCTGCGCGACACCGGCGCCGAGGCCGGCCAGCAGATCGTGGCCCGCCTGGACGCCGCCACGCGCGCCCGCGAGGGCGAACCCGTGGAGTTGCAGGTCGACATGGGCAAGGCCCATGTGTTCGACCCTGCGACCGGAGCCAATCTCACGCACCCGGCGAGCGTCGGCTGACCTGGGCTACTCCTGCACGTTGAATCCGTGCTTCTCGGCCAGTCGGCGTAGGCTCGTCGCGCCCGGTATGCCGTCCGCGTCGGCGCCCGTGAGCCCGAGGCTGCGCTGCCAGCCGGCGTAGGCGTCGACCGTGGCGGTGCCGTAGTGGCCGTCGGCCAGGGATGCCGCGAGCAGGCCCTCCTCGACCAGCGCGGCCTCCACGACCGCCACACCCCGGTACGACACCGGGGTGCCCTGCTTCGACGGGTCGGTCCTGGCCGCCGTGACGAGCCGTGACAGATCGACGAGGGGCCGGCCGGGAGCGGGGTGCTCACCGGACTCCCCGCCGGGGCGCGGGGCGCCGTCCCGCACCCAGCGGTACAGCGGCTTGCCCGGGCAGGCCGTGGCGAAGCCGTCCCTGTGGCCCTTGATCTCGTGCCCGGCACCGCCCTTCTTGCGCAGCCACTCGATGGCGTCCCGCAGCCCGTCGAGCATGGCGTCGGTGGGCTCGGTCAGTCCCGAGTCGCCGAGCAGGGCGCAGACCGCGTAGTGCGCCTTGTTCAGGCTCTGGTCCCCGTTGGCGCCGGTCTTGCGGTGGGCGCCGCGGCCCTCGAAGACGAAACCGTGGGGGCAGACGACGGCGTTGTAGGCGATGTCGGAGTAGTTCTCCTCCGTATTGGCGAGATGGTCGGCCTGGATCTTCCGCACATGGTTGTCGCACTGGCCGTGGTTCTCGGGCCGCGCGAGCGACGCGGGTACGGCGGTGCCCATGTAGTGGACCTTGACGCCCTTGGCCGAGTCGATGTGGACGAGCTGGAAGCGGGGTGGTTTCGCATTCCACTCGGCCCGCGTCACAAATTTCATGAGAACCCCCGATCAGAAATTCATGGCTGAAACCGACAATGCCGCCGCCACCCGGCGGAAGGGGGGCTTCCGGCGCATGACGGTATCCGGCTGCGTCCTCTGCGGTAGTGCCCGGTCGGCGATGAGCGCAGAACGGCATCAGCCCGTGCCTTTACACTGGGTAACAGGAATATTCAGGGCTTACCGGTAGCGTCATGGCCCGTTCGCACATTCTTCTTCCCGCGCTCGCTCCGGCACTCGTGGTGCTGTTCGCGTCCCCCGCCTGGGGGCAGGGCGACGAGGTCCCGCACGGCCGGGGATTCGGTGCGCGGCTGCTTCAGGCGCTGATCGACGGGATCCAGTTCGGGGTGATCATCGCCATCACCGCCGTCGGGCTGTCGCTGGTCTTCGGCACCGTCCACCTGATCAACTTCGCGCACGGCGAGTTCGTCACCATCGGCGCCACCTTCGCCTTCTTCCTCAACGCCTCCCCGGCGGGTCCGGGCTGGCATCTCGTGCCGGCCGCGATCGCGGCGGTTCTCTTCGGAGCGCTGCTGGGCGGGGCCGTGGACCGTGTCATCTGGCGCCCGCTGCACGCACGGGGCACCGGGCTGATCAATCTGTTCATCGTCACGATCGGGCTGTCCCTGCTGCTGCGGCACATCGTGCTCGTGCTGTACGGGACACGGCCCGCCTCCTTCGTCCAGTACGACATCCAGGAGGCGATCGACCTGGGGCCGGTCGGCATCACCCCGCGGGACCTCACGGTCACCCTGCTCTCCGTCCTCGTCCTGTTCGGCGTCGCCGCCCTGCTCCAGCGGACCCGGATCGGTACGGCCGTCCGCGCCGTCTCCGTCAACCGCGATCTGGCGGAGGCCTCGGGCATCGACGTCCAGCGGGTCGTGCTGTTCGTGTGGATGTTCGGCGGCGCCCTGGCCGCCCTCGGCGGGATCTTCTTCGGGCTGGAGGAGATCATCACCTGGGACATGGGGTTCAAGCTGCTGCTGCTCATGTTCGCCGGGATCATCCTGGGCGGTCTGGGCTCCGCCTACGGCGCGATGGTGGGCAGCCTGGTCATCGGGATCGTCGCCCAGGTGTCCTCCCTGTGGTTCCCGGTCGACCTCCAGTACGCCTGGGCGCTGCTGGTCCTCATCGTCGTCCTGCTCGTCCGGCCGCAGGGCATCCTCGGCCGCCCCGAACGCGTGGGATGAGGGGGTGGGCGCATGGACTGGTCGGTCGTCTTCTCCGACGCGCTGCGGTCCGGCATCGGTCCCATCGCCGCCGTCTACGCGCTCGCCGCGATGGGGCTGAACCTGCACTTCGGCTACACCGGCCTGCTCAACTTCGGCCAGGTCGGCTTCATGCTGGTGGGCGGCTACGGGCTGGCGGTCACGGTGGCGACGTACGACGGTTCCATGTGGCTCGGGGTCCTGGCCGGACTCGCCTGCGCCGTCGTGCTGGCGCTCCTGCTGGGTGTTCCCACGCTGCGGCTGCGGGCCGACTACCTCGCGATCACCACGATCGCCGCGGGGGAGACGCTCAGGCTGTTCTACCGCTCCACCTGGGCGGAGGACGTCACCGGCGGGGTGTTCGGCCTCCAGAGGTTCGCGAGCGACTTCTACGACCTCAGTCCCATACCGCGGGGCTCCTACGGGGTGTGGCTGGTGGAGTTCAACTCCCGGGACCTGTGGGTGATGATCGTCGGATGGGCGCTGGTGGTCCTCACGGGCGCACTGCTCGCCCTGCTGGTGCACAGTCCCTGGGGCCGGGTCATCCGCTCCATCCGTGACGACGAGCACGCCCCCCGCAGCCTCGGCAAGAACGTCTACGCGTACAAGATGCAGAGCCTCGTGCTGGGCGGAGTGATCGGGGCGGTCGCGGGCATGCTCCAGGCCATCCAGGTGCAGTCGGTCAGCCCCGACAGCTTCGATCCGGCCGTCACCTTCTTCCTGTACACGCTGCTCGTGCTGGGAGGCGCCGGGCGGATACTGGGACCGGTGATCGGCTCGATCCTGTTCTGGTTCGTGCTCACCTTCCTCGACAGCGCGCTGCGGCAGGCCATCGACGCCGGGTACATCTCGCCCGACGTCATCAGCACGTCCGAGATCGGGGCCGTGCGCTTCGCGCTGGTCGGTCTCGCCCTGATCCTGCTGATCGTGTTCCGGCCGCAGGGCATCCTCGGAAGCCGGAAGGAGATGCTGCTCAGTGAGCGATGACCACGCACGGACGCCAGGTGCCGCGGCCCGGCCGCGGCTCGCCGGGACGCTGCCCGAGCCGGGAGTGCCCAAGCCGGACGCGTTGCTCGTCCTGGACGGGGTGAGCCGCAGCTTCGGCGGACTCACCGCCGTGCGGGTGGACCACCTGGAGGTGCAGCGCGGCGCCATCACCGCGCTCATCGGCCCCAACGGAGCCGGCAAGACCACGCTCTTCAACATCGTGAGCGGATTCGACCGGGCCGACGGCGGCCGCTGGTGGTTCGACGGACATCCCCTCACCGGCCGTCCCGCGCACCGGGTGGCGCGCCACGGCCTGGTCCGTACGTTCCAGCTGACCAGGGTCATTCCCCGGCTGTCCGTACGGGAGAACATGCTGCTCGCGACCTCCGGGCAACGCGGAGAGCAACTGCTGCCCGCACTGCTGCGGCCGCTGTGGCACGGGCAGGAGCGGGAGGCCGGACGCAGGGCGGACGAACTGCTGGAGCGGTTCAGGCTCGGGCAGCTCCGCGACGACTACGCCGGCACCCTGTCAGGAGGGCAGCGCAAGCTTCTCGAACTGGCCCGAGCGCTGATGGCCCGGCCCGTCATGGTGCTGCTCGACGAACCGATGGCCGGCGTCAATCCGGCACTCACGCAGACCCTGCTCGGACACATCACCCGGCTGCGGGACGAGGGAATGACGGTCTGTTTTGTCGAACACGACATGGACGTGGTGATGGGCATCAGCGACTGGGTGGCCGTCATGGCCGACGGCCGGCTGGTGGCGGAGGGCCCGCCGCACACCTGTGCCCGCAACCCTTCCGTGGTGGATGCCTACCTGGGCAAACGGCACGACGAACCCGGAACCCCCCAAGGTCAGGAGTGACGCTCATGTCCACCGACGACCAGGTACCGATCCTGGCGGCCGACGATGTCGTCGCCGGATACCTCCCAGGAGTCGACGTGCTGCGCGGATGCAGCGTCCGGGTGGAACCCGGCGAGCTGGTCGGTGTGATCGGACCCAACGGAGCCGGCAAGTCGACCCTGATCAAGGCGGTCTTCGGCCTGCTGCGCATACGCGCGGGATCGGTACGGCTGCTCGGCGAGGACGTCACCAACCGGCCCGCGCACGAGCAGGTCCGCCGGGGCGTGGGGTATGTGCCGCAGCTCCAGAACGTCTTCCCGGCGCTGACCGTCGAGGAGAACCTGCGGATGGGGATCTATCTGCGGCCCGGGGCCTTCGCCCGGCGCTCCGCGGAGCTGGAGGAGCTCTTCCCGGTGCTGGCCGCCCGCCGGAAGCAGAAGGCCGGCTCGATGTCGGGCGGCGAGCGGCAGATGCTCGCCATGGCGCGGGCGCTGATGATGGAGCCGCGGCTGCTGCTGCTCGACGAGCCGTCCGCGGGTCTGTCCCCGGCCCATCAGGACCTGGTGTTCGAGCGGGTGAAGGGGATCAACGGCGCGGGGGTCGCCGTGCTCATGGTCGAGCAGAACGCCCGCCGGTGTCTCCAGATCTGCCACCGCGGCTACGTTCTGGACCAGGGCCGGAACGCCTACACCGATACCGGGACGCGTCTGCTGCACGACGAGAAGGTGATCGAGCTCTATCTCGGAACACTCGCCCGCGTCCGTTGAACTCCTCGGCCCGTCCTTGTCCTGTGCCGTTCGTCCTGTGCGCTTCGTCCTGTGCTGTTCCTCCTCCTGTTCTCAGCCCTGGGAGGTGCTCACCTCGGTGCGGACGGTCTGCAGCTTGCCCTGGCTGTCGTAGGCGTACACCTCGATGGTCGCCTGGCCCGGCTCACCCTTGTCGGTGAAGTCCAGCGGACCGCTCACACCGTCGTAGTCGATGTCCTTCCCGGCCGCGATCAGCTTCTTGCACGCGGCGAAGGTGTTGCACTTCTCTCCGCCCTTGGTGATCCCGACCATTTCCTTTGCGAAGTCCTGCGGGTTGTCCGACTTCGCCTGCTCCGCGGCGAGGGCGACGGTCGTCGCACAGTCGAACACCTGCGGCGCGAACTGGAGCTCCTTCAGCTTGGGCGCGAACTCCTTCAGATCCTTGACGAACTGCGCGTTGGACGCCGACGCGGGCGCCGTGCCCTTCATTCCGGCGAGCCGCTGCGGGTTGCCGGGGGCGACGAGCGAGGGCAGTTCCTCGCTGCGCAGGCCGTCGGCGCCGTACACGCCGATCTGCTGGGGACCGAGGCCCGTCTCGATCAGGGTCTGGAGTATCTGTGCGCCCTCCTCGAACGCGATCACCGCGACCGCGTCAGGATTGGAGTCCTTCACCTTCTGCACGATCTGGTCGAAGTTCGTCGACTTCGGGTCATAGGTCTCCGCGAGGGTCACGGTCGCGCCGGAGTCCTCCAGCTCCTTCTTGGTGGAGTCCACCAGACCCTTGCCGTAGTCGTCGGCACGCCCGATCAGCGCCACCCGGTTGTGGCCGTCCCCGCGGATCAGCTTCGCCAGGACGGGTGCCTGGAGCACATCGCTCGGCGCGGTACGGAAGTAGAACCCGCCGTCGTCGTAGTCGGTGAAGGTGGGTGCCGTGTTCGACCCCGAGCACTGGACGACGCCCTCGCCGGTCACCCGGTCGATGAACGCCAGCGACATCCCGGAGGCCGCCGCGCCGATGATCACGTCCACGCCCGCGGCGAGGACCCGGTCGGCGGACTGGGCCGCGACGGCTTCCTGACCGGCCTCGTCACCACCGACCGCGGGCGGAACCGGCTCGCCGAGCACACCGCCCGCGTCGTTCATCGTCTGGATCGCGAACTTCAGAGCCTCGATCTGGGGCGGTCCCAGGAAGGCGAGCTGCCCGGTCTCCGGCAGCACGTAGCCGAACTTGAGCTCACCGTCCTCGTCGGCCGGGGCCACCGCCCCGGCACCGCCTGTCGCACCGATGGCCGTCACCAGCAGGGCCGCCGCGCTTGCGAAGATTGCGGACCGTTTGACTGACGCTTTCATGCCCGCCTCCTCTCGGTGAGGCGGGCGTCGTCGGTCGAGGGGCCGGCCACCGCCCGCCCTCTCTACTGAGGGTAAAGCGTGCAGGTCGCCGATGGCGAGGCTGATCGAATCCGTTCCGCAGGCCGGAAAAACACGTGGACTCCGGCGCCACCGTCGCGGGACACTGCGACTTCACTCGACAACACAGGGTTTGGGATGGGATCGCCTGAATCGCGCAAGGGCTTACCGGGCAGGGGCTCGGCGCTCCTCGCACTCCGCTACTACGGACGGGAGCTGTCCCGGCTACGGTGGCTGACCGCACCCGCGATGCTGCTGCCGGCGCTCGGCAACATCGGCATCGCCTATGTCGCGCCGCTGCTCGTCGCGAAGCTCGTCGGCCGGATCGCCGACGACACCGAGGTCACGATCGGCTCGGTGCTGCCGTACGTCCTCGGATTCGCCGGCGTCCTGCTGCTCGCGGAGACGCTGTGGCGCATCGGACTGCACTGCCTCAACCGCCTCGACGGTTTCGGCGTCGAGCATCTGTACGTGATCGGCATGGACGAGCTGTTCGCCAAGGACGCCGCGTTCTTCCACGACAACTTCGCCGGGTCGCTGACCAAGCGGGTGCTGAGCTTCGCCTCCCGCTTCGAGGAGTTCGTCGACACGCTGACGTTCCAGGTCGTGGGCAGCCTGGTGCCGCTGGTGTTCGGGGCGGTGGTGCTGTGGAGCTACGAACCGCTGCTCGTGGTCGGGCTGCTGGTGATGATCGCGGTGACGGCGCTGTGCGTGGTGCCGCTCATCCGGCGCCGCCAGGCGCTGGTGGATCAGCGGGAGGAAGCCATCGCCCGGGTGTCGGGGCATGTCGCCGACAGCCTGATGAACATGGACACGGTCCGGGCGTTCGCCGCGGAGGAAGGCGAGGCCGCCGAGCACCGGTCCCGCGTCGCGGAGTCACGGCGGCTCATGCTGAGGTCGTGGGACTACGGCAATCTGCGCATCGACACGCTGGTCGCGCCGATGTCCGTGCTGACCAACGCGCTGGGCCTGCTGCTCGCGGTCACCCTCGGCGCAGGCGGCCGCGGTGTGGAGGCGGTCGTGGTCGCCTTCACGTACTACAGCAACGCGACGCGGATCATGTTCGAGTTCAACCAGATCTACCGCCGGCTGGAGAGCTCGATGACGGAGGCCGCGCAGTTCACCGAACTGCTCCTCGCCCCGCCGACCGTGCTCGACCCGGAGCTGCCGGAGCCGCTGCTGTCCGAGGCCGCCGACGTCCGCTTCGAGAAGGTGACCTTCGCCCACGGAGGTGCGGAGCCGCTCTTCGACGGCCTCGACCTCGCGGTGCCCAGTGGATCGAAGATCGGTCTCGTCGGCCGGTCCGGCGGGGGCAAGACCACGCTCACCCGGCTGCTGCTGCGGATGACGGACATCGACGGCGGGCGGATCCTGATCGGCGGCCAGGACATCAGCCGGCTGCGCCAGGCGGATCTGCGCAGCCTGATGGCCTACGTGCCGCAGGACCCGGCGATGTTCCACCGCACCCTGCGGGACAACATCGCCTTCGCCCGGCCGGACGCCACCGACGCCGAGATCCGCCGCGCGGCCGAGGCCGCTCATGTCACGGAGTTCGCCGACGCACTGCCGGACGGCTTCGACACCATGGTGGGCGAGCGCGGGGTCAAGCTGTCCGGCGGACAGCGCCAGCGGGTCGCCCTCGCCCGGGCGATCCTCAGGGACGCGCCGATCCTGCTGCTCGACGAGGCGACCAGTGCGCTCGACTCCGAGAGCGAGATCCTCGTCCAGGAGGCCCTGTGGCGGCTCATGGAGGGGCGGACCGCGCTCGTGGTGGCGCACCGGCTGAGTACGGTCGCCGGTATGGACCGGCTCGTGGTCCTGGACCGCGGAGAGATCGTCGAGCAGGGCACCCACCAGGAACTGCTCGCCGCGGACGGCGCCTACGCCAAGCTCTGGCAGCACCAGTCGGGCGGCTTCCTCGACGACAGCCCGGTCCGGGCCGACCTGCACTGAACGACGCCGGCGGACCGGGGCCGCGGTTCAGCCGGACTGCACCTCGGCCCACCGGCAGGTTCCGCCGGGGTGCACACGGACGCCGCAGCGCGCGGACAGCGCGGTGACGATGGCGAGACCACGGCCGTGCTCGTCCGGGTCGACGGCGGAGGCCGGGGCGGCGGGCCCGTTGTCGGTCACCTCGACGCGTACGGCCGTGTCCCGGTCCAACTGGTTCCGGGAGAGCGTCAGCGTCGCCGGGGGCACGGCGTGCACGATCGCGTTGGTGAGCAGCTCCGAGACCACCAGGAGCACGTCATCGGCGACCTCCGCGGCCAGCCGCCAGTCGGTGAGCACCGCACGCACGCGTCGGCGTACGGCCGAAACGGCATCCGGCACGTGCGGCAGTGGGAAGACATGTTCGACTTCCCCGTGCGGCGCGGCGTCGAGCTGCGCTGTGATCATGTGCCCTCCTCCTGGGGAAGTCCTGTCGGTCCCGATGCGCCCGACCTGCGGTCGGCCGTGGTGCGTCCATGGCACGCTAAGGAGGGAAAAGCCGTGAGTCAACGAACAGGGGTCGGCATTACCGAACGACAGTCCCGAATCGGAGAGATTCGGACTACCATCGCCTCATGGCCGGCCCAGTCCAGTCCATAGAGCGGGCGGCGGCGATCCTGCGTCTGCTCGCCGGGGGATCCCGCAGACTCGGCCTGGGCGAGGTCGCCTCGTCGCTGGGCCTGGCCAAGGGCACCGCCCACGGCATCCTGCGCACCCTACAGCATGTGGACTTCGTGGAGCAGGACGCGGCTACCGGCAAGTACCAGCTCGGGGCGGCCCTGCTGCACCTCGGCACCAGCTACCTCGACGTCAACGAGCTGCGCTCGCGCTCCATCAACTGGGCCGACGCCCTGGCCGCCCGCAGCGGGGAGGCCGTCCGTCTGGGCACGCCCCTGGAGGGCAAGGTGCTCGTCATCCACCACGTCTTCCGGCCGGACGACACCCTGCAGACACTGGACGTGGGCGCGCTGCTGCCGCTGCACGCCTCCTCGCTCGGCAAGGTCCTGCTCGCCTATGGGACCGTACCGGTCGACTCGCTGTGGGAGACCGAACCGGAGGCGTATACCCGGCACACGCTCGTCCACCCCGAGGCGATCAACCGGGCGCTCGGCGAGATTCGGGACCTCGGCTGGGGCGCCGAGGTGCAGGAAATGAGCATGGGCGAGGCCGGAATCGCCGCGCCGATCCGCGGTCACGGCGGTCTCGTGGTGGGCGCGATCGGGGTGTCCGGCCCCGTCGAGCGGATCTGTGACAGCAAAGGCCGGCCGCTGCCGGCCCTGATCACGGTGCTGCGGGAGGCGGCACGCGCGATCTCCAGAGACCTGGGCGCGGCCCGCTGGTAGTCCCCAGCACCTCCGCGACGCACGGGAAGGCAGGGCACCGATCATGGTGGAACGGTATGTGATGTCCATCGACCAGGGCACCACCTCCACGCGATGCATCCTGTTCGACCACGGCGGGCGTCTGGTGTCGGTCGCCCAGCGGGAGCACGAGCAGTTCTTCCCCCGGCCCGGCTGGGTGGAGCACGACGCCATCGAGATCTGGCGCAACCTCCAGCGGGTCGTGCCCGAGGCGCTGTCGAACGCCGGGATCGACGCGGAGCAGATCTCCGCCATCGGGATCGCCAACCAGCGTGAGACGACGGTGCTCTGGGACCCGCGGACGGGTGTTCCGCTGGTCAGGGCGATCGTGTGGCAGGACACCCGCACGGCACCCCTCGTCGATGAGCTGAGGAAGGACCCCGGAGACGAGTTCTTCCTCGAACACTGCTGCCTCCCTCCCTCGACCTACTTCTCCGCGCCCCGTATCCGCTGGCTGTTCGACCATGTCGACGGGCTGGAGCAGCGGGCGAGGAACGGCGAGGTGCTGTTCGGCACCATCGAGTCCTGGCTGATCTGGAACCTCACCGGCGGTACGAACGGCGGACTGCACATCACCGACGTCACCAACGCCAGCCGCACCATGCTCATGGACATCCGGACGCTGACCTGGGACGAAGCGCTGATGGACTTCTTCGGGGTGCCCCGCGCGATGCTGCCGGAGATCCGGTCCTCGGCGGAGACCTACGGCGAGGCCCGGGCACTGCTCCCGGGCGTGCGCATCACGGCCGCCCTCGGTGACCAGCAGGCGGCCCTGTTCGGACAGACCTGCTTCTCCCCCGGCGAGGCGAAATGCACCTACGGCACCGGCAGCTTCCTGGTGATGAACACCGGCACCGACCTCGTGCGCTCCCAGCACGGGCTCCTCACCACGGTCGCGTACAAGATCGCGGACCAGCCCACGGTCTACGCCCTGGAAGGCCCGATCGCCGTCACCGGCTCGCTGGTCCAGTGGTTCCGCGACCGGCTGGGCCTGATCCACAGCGCCCCCGAGATCGAGACGCTGGCGCGCACCGTCGAGGACAACGGCGGCTGCTACATCGTCCCCGCGTTCTCCGGTCTGTTCGCGCCGCACTGGCGCAGTGACGCCCGGGGCGTCATCGTCGGCCTCACGTCGTACATCACGAAGGGGCATCTGGCCCGCGCGGTGCTGGAGGCCACCGGCTGGCAGACGCGAGAGGTCGTCGATGCCATGAACGCCGACTCCGCGCTCGCCCTGAAGCAACTCAAGGTGGACGGGGGCATGACCTCCGACCACCTGCTGATGCAGATCCTCGCCGATGTGCTCGACGTGCCCGTCGTACGGCCGCTCGTCCACGAGACGGTGTCACTGGGCGCGGCCTATGCGGCGGGGCTCGCCGCCGGTTACTGGCCGGACCTGCAGGTCCTGCGCCGCAACTGGCACATGGCCGCCCAGTGGCTGCCGGACATGGACCCCGAGCGGCGGGAGTGGGAGTACGAATCCTGGCAGCGGGCCGTCGAGCGGTCCCTGGGGTGGATCCGGCCGCGGAAACGAAAAGGGGGGAGCGTGCCGGACGAATGAGCGCCGGGTCCTGCCTCCGTCGGCGCGACGGTGGCGGGACCGGGTGCGACTCGGGTCAGTTCAGCTCTTCGGCCGGACGGTCAGCTCTGCGCCTGCACGACGTCGACCATCCAGGCGATGCCGAAGCGGTCCGTGCACATGCCGAACACATCGCCCCACATCTGCTTCTCGAACGGAACGGACACGGAGCCGCCGGCGGACAGCTGCTCCCAGTAGCCGCGCAGCTCGGCGTCGTCGTCACCGCTGACGCTCACCGCGAAGTTGCTGCCCGGCGTCAGCTCCATGCCCGGAGGGGCGTCGGCGCCCATCAGCGTGAAGCCGTTGGAGGTCTCCAGCATGGCGTGCATGATCTTGTCGGCATCCGGAGTGTCCTTCTGGCCGTACTCCCCGTAGGTGTTGAGCTTCAGGGTGCCGCCGAAGACCTCCTTGTAGAACTCCATAGCCTGGCGGGCGTCGCCGCCGAAGCTGAGGTACGGGTTGAGTCTCGAGGCCATGAAAACCTCCTGAAAACGGACAAATCATCGACTCTGGGCAGACTAGCGCGAGCCGTCGACGACGGCTCGCCGGGTGTCCGCGGACGGGTCACTTGACGTGGACGAGGCCGTCGGTGGTAACGGTGGGCCGGCCGCTGGTGCCGACCACGACGATCTTGACGGTGTGCTGGGCGCTCGTGGACCAGCTCTTGGTCCAGATCGCCTGCCGGTACACGGTGGCGGACGACTTCAGATCGACGGTCGCCACCTTGGTGCCGTCCACATAGACGTACGCCTGGCCGGAGGTGGCGGCGCGGGAGACGACCCACGCGGCCGAGCGGCCGGTGAACGTCCAGGTCAGACTCGCGCCCTTGGAGCCACTGGAGTACGAGGTGCCGCCGAGGTAGCTGCCGGAGGAACGGGTGGTCCAGCTGCCCGACTTGGCGGCGGCGGTCTCCTGAAGAATCACGGGGGTGTAGGAGGGGGAGGAGGTGCGGTAGTTGCCGGCGTAGTCGTAGGCGCGCATCGACCAGGTGGTGGCGGTGCCGGACGTGGCGGTGCGGCTGGAGCCGGTGGTGGTCGCGCCGAAGGTGGCCGCGGTGGGAGAGAGCAGCTTCACCGAACGCAGGGCCGTGTCGTCCGTGGCCTTCCAGCCGAGGGTCACCGGGACGGCGCCGGTACTGACGGTGCCGGTGCGCAGGGAGAGCTTGGGTGCGGTGGCGAAGGTGGGCGCGGTCGTTTCCGCCACGACGTTCAGCGCGGCGGTCGTCGTGGTCCTGCCAGACCGGTGCACGGCCCGCACGGCGACGGTTTGGGCGCCCAGGGGCAGGGTGGCATGGGGACTTCGATCTCGGCGCCCGACGCGTTCGCCGACACGCACGAGCCGCGCCGCTGAGTCCGGGCGAGACTGGAAGGAGCCGACGGAGGGAGAACCGTCATGAGCACCCTGCCCAACGAGCGATCCGTCAGGAGCACCCCCGAGGGCCTCCTGTGGGAGCCGAGCGAGCGCTGGGTGCGCGGAACGAAGGGCGATGTCACCGTCGTCGACAGCCGCCACCCCGTACTGGTGTGGGAGCCGGAACTGCCCGTCCCGCAGTACGCCTTCCCGCGCGAGGACGTGCGCCAGGACCTGTTGCGCCCCGCGAAGCACCCGCGCACCGGCACCCACACCGGATCGCAGATCTTCTACGACCTCGAAGCCGGCGGCGAACTGGTGGAGAACGCGGCCTGGACCTTCCCCGCCGAGGATCTGGCCGGCCATGTCGCCTTCGAGTGGTTCCGGCACCCCGGCCGGGGTCTCGACCACTGGTACGAGGAGGAGGAAGAGATCTTCATCCACCCCCGCGACCCGCACAAACGCGTCGACGCGATGCCCAGCAGCCGCCATGTCCGGATCGAGATCGACGGCACGACCGTCGCCGACACCCGCCGGCCGGTGCTGCTCTTCGAGACCTCCCTGCCCACCCGCTACTACCTCCCCCGCGAGGACGTCCGTCTCGACCTGTTCACCCCCACCGACCACCACACCGGCTGCCCCTACAAGGGCACGGCGAGCTACTGGTCCTGGCGCGGTGAGGCCGACGTCCCGCCGAACATCGTCTGGACCTACCCGGACCCGCTGCCGGCGGTCCATGTGGTGCAGGGACTCCTCGCCTTCTACAACGAGGCCGTCGACATCACCGTGGACGGCGAACGCCTCGAACGCCCCGTCACCCCGTTCAGCGCGATGCTGTCGAGGCGGCGACGGACATGACCGACGCCACGGCCGGCCGGGCTTCCCCACGGTCCACCGGCCGAAGAAGCAGCGACCGGTCAGATCGCGCAGCCCGTGTGTGCCAGTGCCTGCTTCAGCAGGACCCCGTGGCCGCCCGGCATCTCGCTCTGCACCGCGGGTGACATGGCCTCCTGCGGGCTGAACCACACCAGGTCGAGGGCGTCCTGGCGGGGGCGGCAGTCGCCGGTGACCGGGACGACGTAGGCCAGCGACACGGCGTGCTGGCGGGGGTCGTGGTACGGCGTGATCCCCTGCGTCGGGAAGTACTCCGCGACGGTGAACGGCTGCAGGGAGGCCGGGATCCGGGGCAGTGCCACCGGCCCGAGGTCCTTCTCCAGATGCCGCAGCAGGGCGTCGCGCACCCGCTCGTGGTGGAGCACCCGGCCGGAGACCAGGGTCCGGCTGACCGTTCCGTCCGGCCCGATGCGCAGCAGCAGGCCGACGCTGGTGACTTCGCCGCTGTCGTCCACCCGCACGGGCACGGCCTCGACGTACAGGATCGGCATGCGGGCGCGTGCCATCTCCAGGTCGTCGCTGGTCAGCCAACCGGGTGTGGTTTCGGTCATGTCAGACATTGCTTGATCATACTTTCCGGTGGGTGCGGGCGCTCAGTCGCGGCCGTCTTCGGGTACGGGATCGGTCGTCGCAAGCCGGTAGAGACGGCGGGCGTTTCCGGCGCCCGCCCAGGCAGCGATGCGCAGCGCGTCCGGCAGGCCCAGCTCGTCGGCGTCCACCCGCTCCTGGAGCAGACCGGCGAGCCCCTGCCGGAAGGCCAGCGCGCCGAGGTGGTGGAATTCGGCCACTCCGTAGGCGTCGGAGCTGTACAGCAGCTTGCGGAACGGGGTGATCTCCAGCGCCTCCGCCAGAATCTCCGGGGCCCGGGCGGGTCCCACATAGTGCAGGGTCAGGCCCACATCGAGATACACCTGCTCGAAGACCGCCGCCAGATACGCGGCCTGGCGCTGGTAGGGCCAGCAGTGCAGGAGGAGCACGGGCACCGTGCCGGCCGTCAGGTGCAGCCAGTCCGTCAGACGGGCCGGGTCCACGCGGTGCATACGGATGTCGCTGTCGCCGAACCCGGTGTGCAGCTGGAGCGGCAGCCCCAACTCCACCGCGGTCCACAGCAGATGCCGTACCAGCACCGGGTCGGCCAGCCGGTCGCCCCCGGCGAGCCACCGGGCGGCCGCCTCGGTGACCTGCGCGTCCGAGGGCCGTTCCGGGGCGAGGCCGAAGCCGGCACGGTAGGCGGCGACCGACTTCACGGCCACCACACCGGGCTGCCGTACGGCAGCCTGCGCGGCCGTGCGGAACGTCTCGGCGTACTCGCCGGGCTCGACCCCGCGCGCCGCGATCTCCTCGGCGACGCTCTCCAGCCGCACCACCTCGTACGCCGCCCCGCCGGCCGCCTCCGCCAGCTCCCGCGGCGTGGTGACGTGGTCGGGGGCGTAACCGGTGTCGACGCAGAACACCGCGGTGCCGGCGGCGGTGAGGAAGCGGCGGTTGACCTCATGGGGGCCGAGCTCGGCCCGGCGCGCCAGATACTCCTCGGCGGGCGCGTGCCGCGGCAGGTCCAGCAGGGGAGCGCAGTGGCGGCGGACGGCCACCCCGACCGGGCTGTCGAAGGGCGAGATCCCCGGCCAGGCCGCGCCCTCGGTGATCAGCGACTCGAAGCGCTCCCGGCCCAGGCCGGCGGTGACGACCCCGTGGCAGTGGTGGTCCACGAGCGGCAGAGCGGCGAGGGCTTCGTACACCGGACCGTGCCCCGCGGCAGCCGTCGCGCCCATGTCAGTACGTCCAGCGGTAGGCGGCCGCCAGCTGCTCGTCGTCCAGCCCCTGCACCGCCGCGAGTTCCCCCTGCCGTACGGCGATCACCGCGTCGGCGAGGACCGGCCCCAGCGCGGCCCTGAGCGGTGCGTCCTCCCGGAACGCCGCGACGGCCTCGTCGAGCGAGACGGGCAGCCGGCGCACACCCCGCGCCGCCGCCTCCTCGGCGCCGAGCCGGGCCGGATCCCCGGTGATCTCGCCCGGCAGGGCCGCGTGCGAGGTCAGTCCGTCGAGGCCCGCCGCGATCAGACAGCCGAGCGTCAGATACGGGTTGGCGGCCAGGTCGACGGGCTTCACCTCCAGGTTCGCCGCCTGCTCACGATGGCCCGCCGTGCCGGTGATCACCCGCAGCGCCGTCTCGCGGGTCTCGCGGCCCCAGGCGGTGAACACCCCGGCCCACTGGGAGGGTTTGAGCCGCAGATAGCTGACCGGACTCGGCGCGGTCACCGCCGTCAGCGCGGGCAGACGGGCGAGCACCCCGGCCGTGAAGGACTCGGCCTCGGCGGTCATCCCGTACCGGCGCTCGCCCCCGGAGTGCAGGTTCACGCCGTCGCGCCACGCGGAGAGATGGATGTGGCCGCCATTGCCCACGCCCTGCGCGACGACGGCCGGGGCGAAGGAGACGGCGAACCCGTGGCGCCGCGCCACCGCCCGGATCGTCTGCCGCACCAGCACGCTCCGGTCGGCAGCCGTCACCGGGTCCAGCGCGCCCACCGACACCTCGAACTGCCCCGCCGCGTACTCGGGATGGAGCTGTTCGACGTCGATGCCCTGCTCCGCGAGGGCCGCCAGCAGGTCCGCCGTGCAGTCGCCGAGCTCCACCTGGCGGGTGGCGCCGTACGCCGGACCCGTCGTCGCGGGTACGAAGCCGCCGTCGGCCGTGGGCGCCTGGGCGAAGGTCCACTCGACCTCGACCGCCGCCTTGAACGTGATGCCGTGGTGCCCGGCGGCGTCCGTGACGATCCGGCGCAGAAAGGTGCGGGCGCACCCCGGATGCGGCTCGCCCTCCTGAGTGATCCGGTCGACCGGCGCCCAGGCCCAGCCGGGCTGCCCGGACAGCACCACCAGTTGGCCGAGGTCGGGATACAGCCGCAGATCGCCGTCCGGGGAGCCGAGGACGTCGGTCGTGACGATCGCGTCGTTCGCCAGGAAGGTGTCGAACACCGGCGACATGCCCACGCCCCAGGCCGCGGCCGAGGCCAGCCTGGCCGTGGGGATCGTCTTCACCCGGCCGATGCCCGCGGTGTCGACATAGGCCAGGACCACTCCGTGCACCCCCCGCCCGGTCAGCTCCCCGGCCAGCGCGGCGGCCCGTTCGACGTCGCCGGGCCGGCCGCCGGGCACGGGGTCGGCAAGCGTGGTCATACGTCCTCCTCGGCCGGCTCGGCGAGTGGCGGCCGTGCGTCAGGGTTTCACGGCCACCGCGCCGAACTGCGGTACCGCAGCGGGGGAGTCGGGCTCGGCACGCCACTGCGCACACGACACCAGGCCCGGTTCGAGCAGCTGAAGACCATCGAAGAACGCGGCGATGTCCGCACGGCTGCGGGCGGTGATCGGCGGGGTGGCGTTCTCGTTCCAGAACTTCATCGCCGGGATCTGCCCCTCGCCGCCGAGATCGGCCTCGAAGGTGGGGTGCGTCAGGACCAGGAAGCTGCCGGAGGGCACCGCCGCCATGATCCGCCGTGCGATGTCCCGCGCCGTGCCGGTGTCGAGCACGAAGTTGAGGATGCCCAGCATCATCACGGCCACCGGCCGCGTGAAGTCGATGCTCTGCGCGGCGCGTTCGAGGATGGTGTCCGGGTCGTGCACATCGGCGTCGATGTAGTCGGTGACGCCCTCGGACGTGCCGGTCAGCAGGGTCCGGGCATGCACCAGCACGATCGGGTCGTTGTCGACGTAGACGATCCGTGAGCCGGGCGCGATGCCCTGGGCGATCTCGTGGGTGTTCTCCGCCGTCGGCAGCCCGGTGCCTATGTCGAGGAACTGCCGCACCCCGCGCTCGCCCGCCAGGTGCCGCACCGCCCGGCCGAGGAAGTCGCGGTCGGCGCGGGCGATGTCCCGGATCACCGGGAACAGCGTGGCGACATGCTCGCCTACCTGCTGGTCGACCTGGTAGTTGTCCTTGCCGCCGATCCAGTAGTTCCACACCCGCGCGTTGTGCGCCACAGAGGTGTTCAGCCTCGCCGACCCGCCGGAGGGGGTGTGGCTCTCGGTCACGTCTCAGCTCCTTCGCACGCCTGCGGCCGTCGTTCGCCATTGTGCCGTCCGGTGATCACGTTGTCCGGTGAATGCGAGGAGGCGGCCGCCGCCGGCGGTGCGGGGCGCCGGAGTTCAGTCCACCTCTCCGGGATCCGGGGAGGGTGTCTTGCCCTTCAGCACGTCCTCCAGGCGCTCAGTGCCCTCCTTGAACGCCTGCTGGAACGAGGTGTTCTCGTCCCCGCTGAGGCCGCCGGAGGTGACCGTGATCGCGTCCGTGCCGACCCGGACGGCGCCGACGTCCAGGGTCAGCGTGGCGGGCTCGCCGTCGGCCGTGCCCTGCACCGTGACCCGCAGCCCCTGCCGGGCGTCGCCCTCGTCGGGCACCGAGGTCTCGATCACCTCGACCGTCCGCTGGTCCGGGCCGTCGGTCATGGTGAACCCGTCGCACTCGGCCGGGAGGGACTTCAGCCAGTCGAAGGAGGAGTCCAGCGAGGACTTGTCGTAGGCGGCGACCTGGTAGAGCAGTCGGGCGTCGCCCTGCTGGAAGCCGGTGAGCGCGGACGCCCCGGACGGCTTGCCGAGGAGGTCGTCGTCGTAGAGCGAGTCCATCAGCTTCTGGCAGTCGGCGGCGTCCGACTTGCCGGTGACGAAGTCGGAGACGTCGACCGTGCCGACGAGCAGGCTCTCGTGCCATGAGGCGGCGTCCTTCGATACCGACCAGTCGTCCTCGATGTCGGCCTCGGTGATCAGCGCGGCCTGCGCGCCGGCCGCGGTCAGGGCCCCGCCGGCGCTGGTGAAGGCGCCGGAGGGCGAAGGCGTCTTCCCGGTCAGGGGCTTCGCGGCCCGGGACTCCCCGGCGACGGGGGACGCGGACCCCTCCAAGGCGGCCGGGCCGCCGTCGCCGCCGTCCGAGCAGGCCGCGGTGGTCAGCAGCGCCCCCGCCGCCAGGGCCGAGGCGAGGAGTCGGGCGATGAGGGTGCCTCCCATGCCTTTGAGGCCATGGGGGAGGGACGGACGAGGGCTCATCGCGGATGCCTCCTGGGAACGTGGTGCCTGCCCTCCTCAGGCCACCATCGGCCCTGCCGGCGCACCAGCGCACCGGACCGTTCGGGTGAGGGCGCCCGCGCCGTGCGATGCGATACCGCTTCGCCCTGCGTCGCCCGCTTCGCCCTGCGTCAGTGCGGGCGGGCCTCCCGGATCCTCACCTTGCGCGCGCCGCACCGGGGGCAGACCGCGTCGGCGAGCGGTGACCTGATCGCCCGGCCCGCCTCGTCGACGTACTCCTGGGTGGTCAGGCCCGAGGCGTCCAGCGGGTCGGTGAAGAACATGACCTGGAAGGTGGCCTCCCAGCTGTGGCCGCACACTCCGCAGGAGAACGCGAAGGTCTCCCGCACGGATCGGGGCTGTGCCGCCATGGCCTCGCTCCTCCGTCCTGCCTCGGGGGACGCCCCCTGCTCCCAGGTCACGACGCCGCACGTCGCACGGCAACTCGAACGCCCCGCCCGGCATGCCCGCACCCGTCCGCGCCACGACACTGGCCCTACGCCGGGGCGCGCATGTCCGGCCGCGGCGCGGCACCCCGACCGGAAGGAGCGGCCATGCTGCCCGGATTCCTCGCCAGGGCGGTCGAGCTGCTGCGCGGCAAGGAGGGCCGTTCGCTCCATCTGAAGGCGGCGGGCGGCGCCACGCTCGTCCTCGTGGTGGTGATGCTCCTCGGCTCATGGGCCGTCGTCGAGGCCGAGCAGCATGCGCGGCGCGCCAATCTGACGTCCTACCCGAAGGGCCTGTGGTGGTCCATCGAGACCGCGACCACCGTGGGATACGGCGACTTCTATCCGGTGACCCTGTGGGGCCGGATCGTCGGCGCGGTGGTGATGGTCGTCGGCATCACGACCTACGGCATGGTCACCGCGGCCCTGGCCACCTGGTTCGTCGGCCGGGAGCAGCGCCGCCGCCACCGGCTCGCTCACGGCGCCCGCGAACTGGGCGACGAGGCCGCCCGCGCCGTCCACGAACGCTTCGACCGGCTGGAGCGGATACTGGCCGCCAAGGGCTCCGCCCCGGGGCAGGACGGGTGACCGCGTCATGCAGGGGGCTGCGCGGGCCCTGCGGCGGACGTATGGCGGCACACGGCCGACGCCACGGAGATCACCGTCTGTCTACGCCGGGACGACGACCTGCCGGGTGACTGTGTCCGACTACGGCCGCGGCGGCACCCGGCTCCCGGACGCCGCCCGCGGCGGCTTCGGCCGGACAGGTCCTCGGAGCCCGCGGCCGCTCTGGTGCCGTGGCGGTCCCGGCTGTTCAATGGTGCTGCACAGCTCCGGACGGAGAGGAGGCGCTGTGTCCCCCGCCTCCGTGCCGTCGTTGGGCGCGCGCATCCGGCAGACGCGCCTCGCGCGGGGGCTCAGTCTGCGCGCGCTCGCCCGGGAGATCGGGGTCTCCGCGAGCCTCGTCTCCCAGATCGAGACGGGCAAGAGCCAGCCGTCGGTGCGCACGCTGTACGCGATCACGACGGCCCTCGGCATCTCCGTCGAGGCCCTGTTCGACGCGCGCGACGTCCCCGCCGGGGAGCCGTCCACCGGTCCTCCCGGCGCCGTCCTGAGCGCCCTCGCCGCCTTCACCGCCGACCCCGGGCACCGCATCGGTCCGCTGGTGGGGCAGGGCGAGCGGGAAACTCTGGAGCTGGACTCGGGCGTCGTCTGGGAGCGCCTCGGTCATGTCCCGGGCACCGATGTCGACTTCCTCCTCGTCACCTACCGGCCCGGCGGCTCCTCCTCCGGCTCCGGCCATCTCATGCGGCACGCGGGCACCGAATACGGCTATCTGGTCTCCGGGGAACTCGTCCTCACCCTCGGCTTCGATGAGTACACGCTGCGTCCCGGCGACGCGGTGTGCTTCGAGTCGGCGACCCCGCACCGGTACCGCAACGACGGCGCCGATCCCGCCGTGGGCGTCTGGTTCGTGTTCAGTCCCGCTTGACACCCGCTGTGCGTGGTCGTTCACTCCGAAGTGGGGGTGGTCGCCATGGCGATCCGCACATACGGCCCCAACGCCGTCGACTGGGAAGAACGCGTCGACCTGGACCGGCTGCGACGGCAGCGGCTGGCCCGGCTGCACGAGACGCTGAACCGCTCCCCGCTGGGCGCCGTGCTCACCTTCGACTTCGCCAACATCCGCTACATGACCGCCACGCACATCGGCACCTGGGCCATGGACAAGCTGATCCGCTTCGCCCTGCTGGTGCGCGGCGGCGAGCCCGTCGTCTGGGACTTCGGCTCCGCGGCCCGCCACCATCAGCTCTACAACCCGTGGCTGGACTACAGCGACGGCAAGGGCGGCCCGCCCACCGGCGCCCGCGCCGGCATCTCCACGCTCCGCGGTGCCTTCCACCCGGACGCGGGCATCGCCGAGGACGTCGCCGCGAAGATCGCCGGCGAGCTGCGCGCGCACGGCCTGGCGGGCGAGCCGCTCGGCGTCGACGTCGCCGAGATGCCCGTCCTCGCCGCCCTGCGCGCCGAGGGCATCGACGTCGTCGACGGACAGCAGGTCTTCCTGGAGGCCCGCCGGATCAAGACCGGCGACGAGATCTCCCTGCTCACCCAGGCATGTGCGATGGTCGACGCGGCGTACGAGGAGCTGTACGGGTATCTGCGCCCGGGGGTGCGCGAGAACGAGTGCGTCGGGCTGGTCAGCAAGGTCCTGTACGACCTCGGCAGCGAGTACGTCGAAGGCGTCAACGCCATCTCCGGCGAGCGCTGTTCACCCCACCCGCATGTCTACAGCGACCGGCTGATCCGCCCCGGCGACCCCGCCTTCTTCGACATCCTGCACAGCCACCTCGGCTACCGCACCTGCTACTACCGCACCTTCGCCGTCGGCAGCGCCTCCCGCGCCCAGCGCGACGCGTATCTGCGCTGCCGCGCGTACATGGACGAGGCGATCGCCCTGGTCCGGCCGGGCGCGACGACCGCCGACATCGTCCAGGTGTGGCCGCGCGCCGAGGAGTTCGGCTTCCCCGACGAGACGGCCGCCTTCGCCCTCCAGTACGGCCACGGAGTCGGCCTGGCGATCTGGGAGAAGCCGATCTTCAGCCGTCTGGTCTCGCTCGACCGTCCCGAAGTCCTCGAAGAGGGCATGGTGTTCGCCCTGGAGACGTACTGGCCCGCCACCGACGGCTGGTCCGCGGCCCGTATCGAGGAGGAGGTGGTCGTCACCGCCGACGGCTGCGAGGTGATCACGAAGTTCCCGGCGGAGGAGCTGCTGGTGGCCGGACGCAAGTACTGGACGGTGGGCGGCGAGCTCAACACCCGGCGCGAAGCACAGTCCCATCTCAACACCCGCGGCAACGGGGGTTCTTGATGGCCGTCCGGGACGAACTCCTCGCGCTGTACGAGCAGATGGTCCTCATCCGCCGTACGGAGAAGGCCGCCCACGACCTGTTCCTGTCCGGGCTGGTCAAGGGAACCACCCATCTCGCCGCCGGACAGGAGGCGATCGCCGTCGGCGCGAGCGCCGCCCTGCGCCCGGACGACTACGTCTTCGCCACCTACCGGGGACACCACCACGCCCTGGCACGCGGCGCCACCCCCGAGGAGTGCCTCGCCGAGCTCATGAGCCGCGCCACCGGGCTGTGCGGGGCCAAGGGCGGCTCGATGCACCTGACGAAGGCGTCCAGCGGCATGCTCGGCTCGTACGCCATCGTCGGCTCCCATCTGCCGATGGCGGCCGGCGCCGCCTGGTCGGCCCGGCTGCGCGGCACCGGGCAGATCGCGGTCGCCTTCTTCGGCGACGGCGCCACCAACATCGGCGCCTTCCACGAGGCGCTCAACCTGGCCGCCGTATGGAAGCTGCCGGTGCTGTTCGTCTGCGAGAACAACCTCTACATGGAGTACACGCCCATCGCCGACGTCACGGCGGTCGCCCGGCCCGCCGCCGACCGGGCACCGTCGTACGGGATCCCCGGCGAGGTCGTCGACGGCAACGACGTCGTCGCCGTCCGGGAGGCGGTGGCCCGGCTCGCGGGGCGGGCCCGGGCAGGAGACGGGCCCGCCCTGCTGGAGGCGCTCACCTACCGGCACTTCGGCCACAGCCGGGCCGACCCCGCCACCTACCGTCCGGCCGAGGAGGTCGAACGCTGGCTGAAGCACGACCCGTTGGACCTGGCCCGCGGGCGGCTCGCCGAGCTGGGGGTGCCCGAGGAGACGCTCACGGAGGCGGAGGCGCGCGCACAGGACGTCGTACAGAAGGCGGTCGAGGCGGCGAAGGCCGCGCCGCCGCCCGAACCGCGCGAGGCGCTGACCGATGTGTGGGCCGACGGAGGTGCCGCATGGCGGACGTGATCACCTACCGTGAGGCGGTCGCCGAGGGCATCGCGCGGGAGATGCGCCGGGACGGGTCCGTCGTCTGCCTCGGGGAGGACATCGGGGCGGCCGGCGGGGTGTTCAAGACGACCGTCGGGCTGCTGGAGGAGTTCGGGCCCGAGCGGGTGTGGGACACGCCCATCTCCGAACAGGCCATCGTGGGCGCGGCGATGGGCGCCGCCATGACCGGGATGCGGCCGGTCGCGGAGATCATGTTCTCCGACTTCCTCGCCTGTTGCTGGGACTACCTCGCCAACGAGATACCGAAAGTACGGTATATGACGGGCGGTCAGGTCACCGTGCCCCTGGTCGTGCGCACCGCCAACGGCGGCGGGCTCGGCTTCGGTGCCCAGCACTCCCAGGCCACGGAGAACTGGGCGCTCACCGTCCCCGGCCTGAAGATCGCGGCACCGGCGACGCCCGCCGATGTGATCGGCATGATGGCGGCGGCGATCCGCAGCGACGACCCCGTGGTCTTCTTCGAGCACAAGGGGCTGCTGGCGAGCAAGGGGCCGCCGCCCGCGCCGGACCATGTGGTCGAGCTGGGGCGCGCGGCCGTCGTGCGCGAGGGCGGAGACGTGACGCTCGTGGCCCTCGCCTCCATGGTGCGGGTGGCCCTGGAGGCGGCCGGACGCCTTGCGGCGGAAGGCATCGAGGCCGAGGTCGTCGACCTGCGCTGTCTGGTCCCGCTCGACGTGGCCACCGTCCTCGCCTCGCTCGGCAGGACCTCGCGGCTGGTGACCGTCGAGGAGAACCCGTACCAGGGCGGTTGGGGCGCCACCCTCGCGTCGGTCGTCGCCGACGAGGGATTCGGCCTGCTGGACGCGCCCGTGCGTCGGGTGGCGGGGGAGTGCGTCCCGCTGCCCTTCGCCGACGAACTGGAGGAGGAGGTCATCCCCACCGCGGACAAGGTCGCGGCGGCCGTCCGGAGCCTCGCCGCGTACTGAACACCCCAAGGGAGGAAGCGCGATGACCCAACGGACACTGCTTCGCGCCGGGCACGTCCTGTCGATGGACCCCTCCGTCGGGGATCTGCCGAGGGGGGACGTCCTCGTCGAGGACGGGAAGATCGCGGCGGTCGGGCCGGACATCGACGCGGACGCCGAGGTCCTCGACATGACGGGCCGTATCGTGATGCCCGGCTTCGTCGACACCCACCGCCACACCTGGGAGGCCTCGATCCGGGGCGTCGCACCCGACGCCACCCTCGACGACTACTTCGTCGACATCCTCGACACCTTCGCGCCGCTGTACACCCCCGAGGACGTCTACGCGGCCAATCTCGCCGGCTCCCTGGAGTGCCTCAACGCCGGCATCACCACCCTCGTCGACTGGTCGCACATCAACAACACGCCCGAGCACCCGGACGCCGCGATCCAGGCCCTCACGGAGAGCGGTATCCGCGCGCAGTACGCCTACGGCAGCGCCAACACCTCGCTCGCCGACTACTGGTTCGAGAGCAAGATCGCCATTCCGGCCGATGACGTACGCCGGATCCGCGCCCAGTACTTCTCCTCCGACGACGGCCTGCTCACCATGGGGCTCGCCACCCGCGGCCCCGGCTTCTGTGTCGACGACGTCGTCACCGCCGAATGGGGCCTGGCCCGCGAGCTGGACATCCCGGTCACCGTGCATGTGGCCATGGGGCGCCTCGCCGGCCGCTTCGGAATGGTGAAACAGCTCCACGACCTCGGGCTGCTCGGCCCGGACACCACCTACATCCACTGCTGCTACTTCAGCGAGGAGGAGTGGCGGCTGGTCGCCGACAGCGGCGGTACGGTGTCGGTCGCTCCGCAGGTGGAGACGCAGATGGGACACGGCTGGCCGCCCGTGATGAAGGCGATCGAGCACGGACTGCGGCCCTCCCTGAGCATCGACGTGGTCACCACGGTGCCCGGCGACATGTTCACCCAGATCCGCGCGGCCTTCAGCACCGAGCGGGCCCGCGTCAACGCCGAGTGCTGGCAGGCCGATGTCCCCGTGCCGGACACGATGTTGACGGCACGTCAGATGCTGGAGGCGGCGACCCGCAACGGCGCGCATGTCGCGGGCCTGGAACACCGCACCGGCTCCCTGACCCCCGGCAAACGCGCCGACGTCGTCGCGATCGACGCCACGGCGCTGAACGTCGCCCCGCTGCACGACCCGGCGGCCGCGGTGACCCTGTCGGCCGACGTGTCCAACGTGGAGACCGTCCTCGTCGACGGTGTGATCCGCAAGCGGGACGGCCGGCTGACCGCCGACACGGCGCGGGCGCGGCGACTGGTCGAGGAGTCCCGCGACCGGCTCCTCGCGGCGAAGGAGGCGAAGCGGACGGCATGACCCGGCATGTGGTGCACCGTTCGGCCGACGTGCCCCCGCCGCCGTACGACGGCCACGGGTACCGGCGGCGGACGCTGGTCGGCGAGGACGACGGCAGTGTGCACACCGGCTTCGGCCTGTGCGAACTGCGGCCCGACGGCAGGGTCGGCGCCCATGTGCACTCGTACGAGGAGAGCTTCCACGTCCTCGACGGGACCATGATCCTCGATCTGCCCGAGGGCGCGTACCTGCTCGCCGAGGGCGACTACGGCCTCCTGCCGGCCGGTGTCCCGCACGCCTGGCGCGGCGCCGGGGAGACCGTGGCGCGCTGGGCCGACATGCTCGCCCCGGTGCCGCGGGCCCGCTACGGGTACGACACCCAGGCGGTGCCGGACCTGCCCGTGAGGAGCCCCGTCCGTATCGACGTCCGCGACCCGCGCACCCGGTCGTTCGGCCACTTCGAGCCCGGCCAGATGGACCCGGGGAAGCAGTCCCAGGAGCTGCTGGCGGTCTCGGCGAGCATGCGCACCGCGCTGCTCGTCTACAGCGGCATCACGGTGAAGATGATGGTCGACAGCGACCTGGGCGCGGTCGCCTCGACGATGTTCATGGTGCAGTACGCGCCCGACGGAGTCGCCGGCACGCACGACCACCCCTTCGAGGAGACGTATCTGTTCCTCGAAGGGACGGCGGACGCCGTGTTCGACGGCGAACGGTACCGGCTGGGGCCGGGCGATCTGGCCTGGGCGGGCGCAGGCTGTGTGCACGGCTTCGCCAACGCGGGCCGGGCGCCGCTGCGCTGGCTGGAGACCCAGGCACCGCAGCCGCCGGCGCGCCATTCCTACCGGTTCACCCGGGACTGGGACTACCTGAGGGAGGCCTTGGAGTCATGAGCAGTGTCCTCGTCGTCGGCGGTACGTCCGGCATCGGCCGTGAGTTCGCCCGTATGCGCGCGGAGCGGGGGGACGAGGTCGTCCTCACCGGGCGCGACCCGCACCGCAGCGACACCGTGGCCAAAGAGGTCGGCGCCCGCGGCCTGGCCCTCGATCTGTCCCGGCCGCGCGAGATCGCCGGGGCGCTCGCCGACGTCGGGCGCGTCGACCATCTGGTCCTCGCGGGCATCGAACGTGACCACAACCGGGTCACCGAGTACGACATCGACGCCGCCCTCCACCTCGTCACGCTCAAACTCGTCGGCTACACCGAGGTCGTGCATACGCTGCGGACCCGGCTGCACGACGACAGTGCGATCGTGCTGTTCGGCGGGCAGGCCAAGGAACGCCCCTACCCCGGCGCGACCACGGTGGCGACGGTCAACGCGGGCGTGACCGGTCTGGTGCACTCCCTCGCCGTGGAACTCGCCCCGATCCGCGTCAACGCGATCCATCCCGGCATCGTCGGTGACAGCCCGAACTGGCGGTCCAAGCCGGAGGAGGTGCTGGCAGGCCTGCGCGCGCAGACCCCCACCGGCCGCCTCGCCACCATGGCGGACGTGGCCGACGCCGTGGACTTCCTCCTGCGCAACCGGGCCGTCAACGGGGTCGGGCTGAATGCGGACGGGGGGTGGTTGCTGGGGTGAGCGGACGCGGGCTCCAACGGCATCCATTAACGTGAAAAGGGCAAAAGGTGTCACACCTGTACGTGCGGACCAAGAGGGGGACGCGTGGGCCGACCGGACCGAACCCAAGCTTCCACACACATCGTGCGCCTGCGGCAGAAGTTCCCGTCGCATCACCTGGTGCGGCGCGCACGTCGCCTCCTCGACGACGGGATCGACCTGGTCCGGCTGAGACTCGACACCCTGCCCGAGGGCCTCTACCAGCCGGTCCCCGGCCTGCCGGTGCGCAAGGCCAGGCGGGCCGTCGGCAGCGGATCGCGATGGGCGGCGATGGAGCCGGTCATCGAGCGGCTCGGCGTGCGGAGCGCGGTGGACATCGGCGCGAACGTGGGCTACTTCCCGATCATGCTCGCCGCCCGGGGGATACCCGCGGTCGCGCTCGAGTCGGATCCGAGGCACGTCCGGACGACGACGACAGCCGTACGGCGAAACCGGCTGGACAACGTGGCGGTGATGGACCTCCGGCTGCGACCCGACACACTCGGCCTCCTGCCGTCGACCGACTGCACGCTCGTGCTGTCCCTGTGGCATCACCTGGTGCGGGAGCAGGGCCTCGACACCGCCACCCAGCTGCTCCGGGAGCTGTGGGCCCGCACCGGCAAGGTGATGCTCTTCGACACGGGCGAGAACGAGATGCCCGAGTCGTACGGTCTTCCCGACATGGTGCCGACGCCGGACGCCTGGCTCAGGGAGTACCTGGAGAAGAACTGCGCCGGGGCGCGCATCGAACACCTCGGCCGGCACCGCGCCTTCGACGCCGACGGTCTCCCGACGGACCGGGCGCTCTTCGCGGTGATACGGGAGCCGTCGTAGCCGAGGGTCAGTCGCGGGGCCAGTTCTCGGCGTCGAACATCCAGCGCTGCTTCTCCAGCTCACGGGTGAGGCCGATGAGCAGGTCCTGGGTGACGAGATCGTGCTGCTCGACCGCGTCGATGCGCTCACGCAGCCGCGCGATGGCCGCCTCCAGCGTCTCGACGATCAGCTGGACGACCTCCGTGTCGCGCATCCAGCCGTCCTTCGCGCCCGGCAGGGTGAGCGCCGACGCGATGGTCTCGGGACGGCCGTCCGGCGGGACGCCGAGCGCGGCGGCGCGCTCCGCGACCGTGTCGGCGTACGACCGCGCCACCTCAACCAGCTCGTCGAGCTGCAGATGGATCGCGCGGAACCGCGGGCCGACGATGTTCCAGTGCGCCTGCTTCCCCGTCAGGGAGAGCCCGAGGAGATCCACGAGAGTGCTCTGCAAGGCATCCCCGGTGACCTGCCGGGCCGATTCGGGCAGCGGGCTCTTCACGACAGTCATACGGTGCATCTCCTTGTGCCGTCGTCTGTATGCCGTGGTCTGTAGGTCGTGGTCTGTATGCCGTGGTTTGTGTGCCGTGGTTTGGGCAATCGCTCCAACGGCGTGCGGGTGCCCAGGGCGAACCGGTGCAAACGCGGCGTGGCGGACCCCCGGCGGCCGACTTCCCAGGGAGTCGGTCGGCGGTCTATAGTCCAAAACTAGCGCTGCTAATTAAGAGCCGTGCTGATCAAGAACCCGTCGGTCAGGAGTTCTGTCGTGCGCCCCGTCCACTTCGCGGCCGCCCGCCGCACCCCCATCGGCAAGCTGCGCGGTGCGCTGTCCGTCGTACGGCCCGACGATCTCGCCGCGACCGTGATCCGCGGCGTGGTCGCCGACGTGCCCGCGCTCGACCCGGCCCGCATCGACGACGTCTACTGGGGCGCCGCCAACCAGGCCGGCGAGGACAACCGCAACGTCGCCCGCATGGCCGCGCTGCTCGCGGGCCTGCCCGAATCGGTGCCCGGCGCCACGGTCAACCGGCTGTGCGCCTCCGGAATGGAGGCCGTCACCGCCGCCGCCCGCACGATCGCCGCGGGCGAGGCCGACGTGGTGCTCGCGGGCGGCTCCGAGTCGATGAGCCGGGCCCCCTTCGTGCTGCCCCGCCCCGACGAGGCACTGCCGCACCGTATCGAGACGGCCGACACCCGGCTCGGCTGGCGCCTGGTCAACCCGGCGATGAAGGACCTGCACGGCCTGCTCTCCATGGGGGAGACGGCCGAGGAGGTCGCCGAGCGATACGGCGTCCCGCGCGAGCGGCAGGACGAGTTCGCCCTGCGCAGCCACCGACTCGCCGCCCTGGCCCGCAAGAACGGCCACTTCGACGACGAACTCCTGCCCGTCGAGCGCCCGGACGGAGTAGTTGTCGACAGCGACGAATGCATCCGCGAGGACACCTCGTACGAGAAGCTGTCGAGGCTGAAGCCGGTCTTCGGTGCCGGGGGCACCGTCACGGCGGGCAACGCCTCGCCGATGAACGACGGCGCGGCCGGACTCCTCCTGGTCAGCGAAGAGGCCCTCAACGAGCTGGGGCTGGAGTCACTGGGCCGCTATGTCGCCGGCGCCTCGGCCGGCGTCCACCCCGATGTGATGGGCATCGGACCGGTCCCCGCCACCCGCAGGGCGCTGGCCCGCGCCGACTGGGAGGTCGCCGACATCGAGGAGGCCGAGTTCAACGAGGCGTTCGCCGCGCAGGCCCTCGCGTGCGTGGATCAGCTCGGCATCGACCAGGACCTGGTCAACCCGACCGGCGGCGCGATCGCCCTGGGCCACCCGCTCGGCTGCTCGGGCGCCCGCATCCTCACGACCCTGCTCCACCGGATGCGGCGCACGGGCGCGGCGCGGGGGCTCGCGACGATGTGCGTGGGGGTGGGGCAGGGGAGCGCGGTGCTGGTGGAGCGGCACTAGGGCCTGTCTGGAGTCGTGATCAATCGGCTGCTTGCAGGAGATCTCCGAGCCAGATCATCGAGGCGCGGAGTTCGAGGCCGGCGAGGTAGCTCTCGGGCGTCTTGTCGAAGCGTGTGGCGATGC
>NZ_VZRB01000032.1 GCF_008806595.1 Streptomyces luteolifulvus
ATCCGCCGCACGGACATGCAGAGCGTCCCGGTCCGGGTCGGCGTAGACGGCCACGCTCGCGATCCCGGCGTCCCGGCACGCCCGGGCCACGCGGACAGCGATTTCGCCACGGTTGGCGATGAGCACCCTGTGCATGTCAGGAAGCCCGCCTGCCCGGAGTCCCGGGCGCGTCGGCCTGGTTGAACCGTCCCGCCCCGGATTCCAGCGCGCCCAGCGCCCCGTCGAAGAAGATCAGCGGTTCCTGGCCGTGGTCGGGCACGCCCAGTTCCACCACCTCGCCGACGACGATCTCGTGGTCACCGCCCGCGTGGATGTCGACGGTGGTGCACGTCAGGTACGCCAGCGCCTCCGTCAGCACCGGCAGTCCGCCGTCGCTGAAGTGGTGCGGCACGCCCGTGAACCCCTCTGGCCGCCGACCGGCGAAGGACCGGGCCAGCTTCTCCTGACGGCCGGAGAGGAAGTTCACGGTGAACCCGCCGGTTTCCTCGAGCACCGCGTGCAGCCTTGACTGCTTGTGCAGGCAGAACAGGACGAGCGGGGGTTCCAGGGAGACCGAGGTGAAGGAGTTGACGGTCGTGCCCTCGGCACGCCCCTGGGGTCCTGTGGTGATGACCGTGACCCCGGTCGTGAACAGGCCGCAGACGCGGCGCAGGGTGAGTGGTTCGATCGGCTGTTGCTCGTGGGTGTGAATCAGCGAGCGCGCTGCTGCTGACATGCGCATCCCTTTCGTGACGGGTCCGGAGAAGTGCCGCGCGCGAGTGCCTGTTCTCAGAGCAGCTTGCGGACCTTGGCGCCGGCCTTGACGATGCCGAGCAGGAACTCCCGGCCGACGCTGTTCATCTCCGCCGGGGCCTGGACGGAGGCCCAGTACAGGTAGCGGGCCATGGTGACCGTCGACGGGTAGATGAATCGTTTGTTCTCGTCCTTCCAGCCGAAGACCGGATTGACGATGGGCGACTCGTCGAGCAGCTTGAAGATGGTGTCGGCGGCCTCGTCGCCGGTCAGCACGCCCGCCTCGTACTTCTCGCAGGTCTCGGCGGCCGTCTCCAGCAGGATCTTGAACTTGTCGCTCTGCGGCCACCACAGACCGGGGTAGTCGTTCGCCTCCAGCTCCTGGAAGTGATACGGGTTCCCGTCCCTCAGGTGCTTGAGGCGGGCCCGTGTCAGCCGCATCGTGCCGGGGGTGATGAAGGAGCCCCAGATCCGGAAGACGGCGTTCCAGAGGCGGAAGTGCGAGAAGGCGATGAAGGAGCTGTTGACCAGTTCGTCGTTGTACTGGAGCAGGCCCTGCTCCAGGCGCTCCACGTACTCGAAGCGCTCCGCCGAGAAGTCCCCGTCCTTGAGGGCGTCGACCAGGCGGGAGGTGAGCGCGTCGACCACCTCGAAGGTGTTCGACAGTCCGCGGGAGAACAGCGGGTCGAGGAAGCCGGCCGCGTGCGACATCAGGCACCAGCGGTCGCCGATGGTCTGCTTCGACGAGTACTGCAGGCGGTCCGTGGAGATCCACTCACGGATGCGGGCGGCGCCCTCGAACTGCCGCTTGACCGCCGGGTACTTGTCCAGGAACAGCTGGAACTCCTGCTCCGGGCTGAGATCCTTCGGCTTGGGGTAGGTGCGCTCGTCGATGGTCAGACCGACGCTGCACAGCGGATTGCGGGAATCCTTGTGGTTGTCGAAGGGGATGATCCAGAACCAGCCGCGCTCGATGATGTGGTGCATGGTGCCGGTGTGCCAGTCGGCCGGCGGGCGCAGGTCCTTGGGGTGCCCGCTGACGTCGTCGAACGGCTTGATGCCGACGTAGTGCGTGAACATCGACCGCGAGTGGTGCTTGAAGCGGGCCGGCTTGTCGCGCAGGTCGAACTTGTCGGCGAGCGGTGAGCGGAACCCGGAGGCGTCGACCAGGTACTTCCCCCGGTAGACCTCGTTCTGGGCACCCGGGGCGGCGCTCTTACCGGTGACCGTCACACCGTCGTCGTCGAAGTCGACCTCGGCGGCCCGCCAGTTCTGCCGCGGCACACAGCCGTACTTCACGGCCACATGGAACATGAAGGCGTCGCTGTCCTGGCGGAACATATGGCTGTTCTGGTGGAAGATCTTCGGCAGGGCCAGCTGGGTGGCCTCGCGCGGGTTGGGCTCCTTGCCGACCTCGTGCTTCATAAAGCCGAAATGCGCCTTGGTGCCGAAGGTCGGGCCGATGTCCCGGGTGGACTGCTGGACACTGGCCAGGCTCTTGAGTTCGGGGATGTCGTGGCGCTCGGCGAGAATGTGGATCCATTCGACGAGCTGCGGAGTCATGGACTCGCCGATGGCGAAGCGGGGGTGGGCGGTCGCGTCGACCAGCAGCACCCTGGCGCCGTGCTGGGCCAGGATCGTGCCGGTCACCGAACCGGCCAGGCCGGAACCCAGAATGATGACGTCGAACGTCATGTCCTCGGAAATCCCGGATGCTTTCGTCGGTTCCGTCGCGCCTTCGGTCCTCTTCGCGACCATGGGCTATCTCCTTCGTCGGGTGCGGTCCACAGCGAAAAAGTGCATGCAAAAAGGGCCCTCCGTCTCTATGCCGGAGAGCCCTGGAAAAAGGCGTGAGTCAACCGCTGGCTAAAGCGTGACAGAATTACTGCGCCGGGTCAACCCCCTTATCGCACAGGGGAGTTGACAAAATGCGTTTCCGCGAGGAGTTTCATCAGCAGGGCGCGCAGCTCGTCCTCGCCGCCGGGACCGAGCATGGCCGCCACATCCGCCGCGAGGGAATCGACGGCACGGGCCACCATGCCGAGCTTCTCCCGGCCGAGGTCGGTCACCTCCAGGGCGTACCGGCGCCGGTCGTGCGGATCGCGGCCCCGGCGCACCAGGCCGCCCTTGACCAGCTCGTCCACCATCTGCGAGACGGCCGGCCCGGTGATGGCGAGGAACTCCGCGAGCCGCTGCTGCGAACAGGGGCTGAACTTGTCGAGGGCGTAGAGGGGTCCGTAGTGGCGCACTCGCAGACCGGTGCCGGCCAGCTTGTCGTCGCCGTGCTTGCGCAGCCGGTGGTGCGCCTGCGCGACCAGGTACTCGCTGCCCTGGACGAGGGGCTGCGCGGACTCGGGCAGGAGCCTGGCCAGCAGTTCGTCGAGCCGGGCCCGCTCCTCGGACGTGAGCACACGGGTCAGCCGGGCGTCGCGCTCGGCCACCGCCCGGCGCCGGGCGTCGAGGGCGCTGCGCCCCTGCCGCGTCAGGGACAGCACGTACTGGCGCCGGTTGTGGGGGTTGCGGGTGCGCTGCACCTCGCCGCGGGCCTCCAGGTGGTCGATGACCGCGACCATGATGGTGCGGTTGATGCCCAGACGCTCGGCCAGGTCGAGCTGGGACTCCCAGTCGCGGCCGGCGAGCGCGTCCAGGACGAGGAACTCACGGGAGTCGGCCTCGGTGCCGTCGACGGTCGCGGAGAACTGCGCGTAGACCCGGCGGAGGAGGTAGCCGATGAACCCCGTGAGGTTCTCGGGAAGCACCCCCGGTACTTCGGCGGCCTCCTCGGTCCTCGTCACGGGACCCTGCAGTTTTTCGCGCTCGCGCCGCACGACAGCACCTCCTGCCCGAGTGTATACGGGCGGTGCACACGGCCCCGGGGTCGTGTGCACCGCCCCGGAATCAGTGCGCCCGGCCTTCCGGCACGAGCTCGACGATCGAGCGGACCGCGGTGGCCTGGCCGCCGGCCCGGTGTACGCCGGCCACCTCCAGCCCGGCCGCCCGGGCGAGCCTGGTGATCTCGTCCAGCGGGCGTTCGAGGCCGCCGTAGTAGGCGAGCATCCGCAGGTCCATGCCCGTGTGGGCGGACTCCCCGGTCTCCTCGACGACGAAGACCCGGCCGTCACCGCCGGCCACGGCTTCGGCACAGCGCTCCAGAATCCGCAGGGCCTCGTTGTCGGCCCAGTTGTGCAGGACGGAGGAGAGGACGTACCCGCCGCCGTCCGTCGGCAGCTCGTCGAAGAAGCTGCCGCCCACGACTCCCGCACGGTCGCCGAGCCCCGCGGCCCGGAAGCGCTGCGCGGCGCGCGCCGCGGTGGCCGGCAGATCGACGACCGCGCCGCGCAGGGTCGGATGGGCCGTCAGCAGTCCGGCGAGCAGTACGCCGTTGCCGCCGCCGAGGTCGTAGACATGGCCGAGGGAGGACCAGTCGTACGCCGCGGCGATCGAGCGGGCGTCACGGGCGACGTTGTCGGCCATGACCCGGTCGAAGGACTCGGCGAGCTCCGGGTGGGCCTCCAGGTCGTCCCAGTACGGCAGGCCGTAGCGGACGGGGTAGGCGGGGTCGCCGGTGCGCACCACGTGCGGCAGGTCCACGAGACAGAGATCGCCGCGTCCGATGGCGCCGCCCAGGTCGATGAGGTGGAGCTGCCGGCTCGGGTGGTCGGCGCGCAGCCCCTGCCCCAGCTCGGTCAGCCCGTACGTCCCGCCGTCGGCGGTCAGCACCCCGACGGTGACGAGGTGGCGCAGCACCCGCTGCAGGGGCTGCGTGCGCAGTCCCTCGGCGCGCGCGATGTCGTAGGCGGTGACACGGCCGTCGGTGATGTGGTCGGCGACCCGGTGGGTCGCGGCCACGCGCACGGCCATGGGGGTGACCAGGTCGGCCATCTCCCACAGCCCGAGCGCACGGGGGTGCGGAGCCTGCGCGGATTCCGGCTGAGCGGACTCCGGCCGGGTGCTCTCGGACGGTAAGTGCTCGGGGTGTGCGGAGTCGTGCTGTGCCATTTCGTGTCGCCTCTTTCCGGGCAGTGGGGTTTCCGGGGGCTTCGCGAAGAGTGGATCGAAGGTCGGTCAGGGGGGCGGCCCCGCCGCGGGGGCGGGGCCGCCGTGCGGCTCGTCAGAAGGCCGCGGGTACGTGCTCGCCGTCCCGGTGCGCCTGCGGAGCCGTCGCCGGGATGGTCAGTACGGCCGCCACCAGGGCCAGCAGGTACATGCCGCCGCCGAGCAGGAAGCCGTACGAGTAGCCGTCGGACAGCGCCTCGGGCACATTGCCCGGCAGCTTGCCCTCCGTGATGTGCTGGGCGGTCGCGGCCAGCAGCGCCAGGCCGATGGCACCGCCGATCTGCTGCGCGGTGTTGACCAGACCGGACGCGGCCCCGGTGTCCTGCGGCGCGACACCGCGCACGCAGATCACGGTGACGGTCACGAAGACCAGACCCAGGCCCAGGCCGGAGACCAGCTGCGCGGGCAGCAGGACGAACAGCGCGTTCTGCCCCGGGGCCAGCAGGCTGAACCAGAGCATGCCCGCGATGCCGATGAGCAGGCCCACCGTGATGACCGAACGCTCGGACGTCTTGGCGAGCAGCTGCGGGCCGATACCGCCGGCCGCCAAGCCGATACCGACCGCGAAGGGCAGGTAGGCAAGGCCCGTGACCATCGGCTCGTAGCCCTTGACGAGCTGCATGTAGAGGGTCAGGAAGTAGAAGGTGGCGAGCATGCCCGCACCCATCAGGAACATGATCAGGTTGGCGCCGACCCGGCTCTTGTCGGCCAGCACACTGCCGGGGATCATCGGCGCGCGGCTGGAACGCTGGATCGCGACGAACGCGACCAGCAGGACGAGCGCGACGGCCAGGCCGATCAGCGTCACGGAGTCGCCGATGCCCTCGGTGCCCGCGCGGGTGATGGCGTAGACGAGCGCCGCGAAGCCGAAGGTGGCGGTGAAGGCGCCTGGCACGTCGACCTTGCCGCGCTCACGGTCGCCCTCGACGAGCACACCGGTGCCGATCAGGACCAGGACGGCGATCGGGACGTTGACGTACATCACCCAGCGCCAGTTCAGGTACTCGGTGAGCGCGCCGCCGAGCAGCAGGCCGACCACGGACCCGAGGCCGCCCATCGCGCCGTACACACCGAGTGCCTTGTTGCGGGCCGGGCCGGCCGGGAAGGTCGTGGCCAGCAGGGACAGGGCGGTCGGTGCGGCGATCGCTGCGCCCAGACCCTGCAGCACACGTGCCGTGACCAGCACTTCGCCGCTGCCGGCCAGACCGCCGAGCAGCGAGGCACCGGTGAACAGCACCAGGCCGATGCGGAACATCCGGCGGCGGCCGAAGAGGTCACCGGCGCGGCCGCCGGCCAGCAGTAATCCGCCGAAGGCCAGGGCGTACGCGGTGACGACCCAGCCGAGGGCGGACTCGCTCAGCCCGAGCGCGCTCTGCATGCTCGGCAGGGCGACGGCGACGATGGTGTTGTCCAGGACGAGCATCAACTGCGCTGCCGCGATGACCAGCAGCGCGAGGCCCAGCTTGCCGCCCTGCCCGGGCGGGGCCGATGCCTTGGGAACGGCTTCGGTTCGGTCTTGCAGCGACATGAGCTCTCTCCGATGTCTCTGGTTATGGGGGGCGGTGAACGGCTGGCGGTGCAGTGCAATGCGGTGCGTGCGGTGTGGTGCCGAGTGGGGTGTGTGCGGGACATGCCGTGCGGACGGGCTGTGCGTGATGTGGTGCGGTCAAGGGGAGTCCGGGGGGTGGACGGGGGCGGAACACCCCCCGGAGGCTTTGGGTGCTGCCCTCAGCGGCCGGCCGAGTCGGCGGCCTTCGTGCCCCAGATGTCGAGCGCCTCGTAGGCCACGCGCCACTCGGTCTCGTAGGCCTTGCGCAGCGGCTCCGGCATCCCGCCGAGGATCTTGGCGACCTTGGCGGCGTCCATGTCGTCGAGCAGCCAGGGCAGATAGCGGACGGAGTCCTGGCCGACCCGGCCGCGCTGCTCGGAGCTGAAGGTCGCCCACTGCTCCTGGTTCAGGGTGATGTCCATGAGCTGGAGCGCGTCCCGCTCCTCGTGGTCGAGGTGGCCGCTCAGGCTGGTGTAGAGGGTGTCGACGAGACCGCCGAGGCGCTCCAGGCCGGAGTCCCGGTCGGCGAGCGCCGTGTCGATGTCCGCCAGCAGCGGGTCGATGACCGCGTGCTCCGCCTCCATCGCGTCGAGCAGGGCGAGTTCGGAGGGCTTGCCGGCCAGGGCCTCCTGCATCACGGGCCATACGGTGATGTCCTCCGACGTGTGGTGGATGACAAGGAACTTCTTGAACAGCTCCCAGCCGACGGCGGTGCTCAGTACGTGGCGGGGGTCCTCGTCGACCCGGGCGGTGATCCGCGCGATGCGCTCCAGCTCGCGCCGGAGGGCGTCATGGATGGCGAACATCATCGTCATGTCGAGGTTCTTGAAGTCCTGGCTCATCGCTGTCTCCCTCAGTGCTCCTGCGTCGTACCTCGACGGTATCGTCAAACCACTTATCCATCAAGCTCTATAACTAACAAGAGCCCTAACCATCAGCCGGTTAAGTGACCCTCCGGCTGACGAAGGTGCAGGTCAGCGGGTCAGCGGGTGCCGGCGGACTGCAGGGTGGTCTTTTCGGCCATTTCTTCGTCGGCCGCTTCGGGCTGGTCCGCGGCGTCGAGGTCACCGACCCGCCGCCGGATCACGCTCAGCGCGGGACCGGTCGCGGCCGTGGTGATCAGGGCCATGAGGACGAGCATCGTGAACAGGTCGGGGCCGATGACGCCGAGGCCCAGGCCGATGTTCAGCACCACCAGCTCGGTCAGCCCGCGGCAGTTCATGAGCGCGCCGATCGACATGGCGTCGGTCCACGACTGCCCGGACGCCCGGGCCGCGACGGAGCCGCCGCCCCACTTGCCCAGCACCGCCACGGTGAGCACGGCACCGGCCCACAGCCACTGCACCGGGTCGCCGGCCAGCAGCGAGATGTCGGTCTTCAGACCCGTCGTGACGAAGAACAGGGGCAGCAGCACGGGCACGGTGAAGGCCCGCACCCGGGCCGCCGTCACCTCGACGATGCGGCTGCCGCGCGGAGTGACCACCCCGAACAGGAACGCGCCGAACAGCGCGTGTACGCCGATCTTGTCGGTGGCCAGGGCACTCAGGCACAGCCCGCTGAACAGCACGACGAGTACAACGCTTTCGGTGTACGCCCGTTCCGCACGCCTGACCCAGCGGGCCAGCAGCGGACGTACGGCGTAGTACATGAAGAGCGTGAACGCGACCGCGTACAGCGCGGTGGTGACCGCCTCGGTGGGCGAGTTGCTCTTCGTCACCGCGACCACCGCCGCCAGCAGGCACCACGCGGTCACGTCGTCCACCGCCGCACACGCCATGGCGAGCGCGCCCACCTTGGTCCGGTAGAGGCCCCGGTCGGTGAGGATGCGGGCCAGCACCGGAAAGGCGGTGATGCTCATCGACACCGCGATGAACAGCACGAACGGCAGCTTGTCGACGCCGTCGGGCGCGAAGGTTGTGTACATGCCGAACGCGAGAAGTGTGCCGAGGGCCAGCGGCAGCGCGATGCTCGCCTGGGAGACCGCCAGGGCGGTCCGGCTGTGGCCGCGCAGCGAGCCCAGGTCCAGTTCCAGGCCCACCAGGAACATGAAGGCGAGCAGGCCGAGGTTGCCGAGCGCGCCGATGTACGGCAGTACGGACTGCGGGAAGAGCGCGGTCTGCGCGTCCGGCCACAGCCAGCCCAGCAGGGAGGGGCCGAGCAGGATGCCGACCGCGATCTCGCCGACCACGGGCGGCTGGCCGATCCGGCGCACCAGCTGCGCGCCGGCCTTGCAGGCCAGGATCACCGCGGGGACGGCTATCAGCAGGTCGGGCAGGGGATCGGAAACAGCTGCCATCGCATCTCCTGAGGGTGGGAGGTGAGGGTGGTGCGGGGTGGGGTGGGATGGGGCGGGGGTGCGGGCACCTGTGCTGGTGGGGAGGCGTGCTCAAGTTCCGTACGGGCGGACCGTCTTGGCCTCGCGCAGGGCGCGGGCCCACCACAGCAGCTGGTCGAGCATGAGCTTGGCGGCGGCCTCGGCGCCCTCGGGGTCGGCGGGGAAGCGGCCCTCGGTGTCGTAGTGCTCGAGGATCCGGGGGAACGTGACGACGTCCTTCATCCCCACGCAGTGGAACTCGGCGAAGATCTGGCGCAGGTGCTCCACGGCGCGGACGCCGCCCGCCATGCTCAGTCCGTAGCTGACGAAGCCGACGGGCTTGGCCTGCCATTCGGACTGGAAGCTGTCGATGAGCGTCTTGAGCGGGCCGGGGACGCTGCGGTTGTACTCCGGTACGACCAGGACGAACGCCTCCGCGGCGGTCAGCCGGGGGCGCAGTGCCGTGGTGCGGGGGTGGTTCGGGTCCAGGTCGGCGGGCAGGAGGGTGTCGGCCACGTCCACCACGTCCAGGGTGAGGTCGTCGCGGCGTGCCGCCAGCTGCCGGAACCAGGCCGCTACGTCCGGGGCCAGGCGGCCGTCCCGGGCGGAGCCGATGATGAGGGTGACTTGGACGGGGCTGGTCATCGGTGGGCCGCCCGCGAGGGTGCGGGTGCCGGTTCCTTGACCGGGGTCAGTGCCAGGAACTCGTGGGCGTCGACCTTGGAGAGGATGCGGCGGGTCAGGGCTGGCATCCTGGTCGTGCCGTCGTCGGTGAAGACGGTCGGGTTGGCGACCTGGATGCGGCGGCCGCGGGTCGTGATCTCGCAACCGCCTGCTGCCAGTACGTTCTTGACCCAGTCCGAGCCGGGGCCGTACGGCAGGGTGATGATGATGTCCTCGCCGCGGCGGAACAGCTTCACCGGGGTGGTGAACTCGCGTCCGGACTTGCGGCCGCGGTGGTGGACCCTTCCGAAGCCGGGGAGCCGGCTGAACAGGGGGCCCACGAGGTGGTTGGCGAACCGCCGGTTGAAGCGGGCCACCTTTCGGTCGATCGGCACGATTCGCTCCTTGGTTGGGGTGGTCGGATGCCTGCGGCGGCCTGTGCGGCCCCCCGGCCCGGTCCCCTCGCCGCCGAGGGGGGGCCAATGGCCTCAACAACGCCGGTCAGCAGCTCCAGCACGTTCGGCGCTTACGCACGGGGCCGTGAGAGTCGACGGGGGTTCAGGAAACCCAGCCCGTCCGGCGCTTGAGGACGAGGCCGTTCAGGCCGAACGGGGGTCCAGGGGGCGGAGCCCCCTGGGGAGGGGACGGGTAGGGGCGGCGGGGGCGAGGAAAACCGGGCGGGCAGTCCGGGTGGGCGCATCTCACCCGGACTGCCGGTACGTCACGCCGCCGGCTTGGACGGGGTCAGCGGACCCACCGGCTTGCCGCCGGACTGGAGGAAACGCTGCAGCGAGAAGTTGTCGACGATGCCCCAGCGTTCGGCGATCTTGTCCCCCTCGAAGCGGAACCAGATGATCGCCTGGTGCTGAACCTGCAGACCGGTCGGCGCGATCCCGATGAACGGCCCGGTGTGCTTGCCGTGCATCACCCAGCGGATCGCGGCCTTGTCGCCGTCCGAGATGAAGTCGAGGATCTCGTACTTGATGTCGCTGAACGCGGACTGCTGGATCCGGATCGTGTGCTTGAACGCCTCCGGGCCCCGCATCGAGTCGTCGTGGCTGCCGTGGTTGCGGAAGTCGGCGGTCAGATAGCGGTCCGCGGCCGACAGGTCGCCCAGGTCCAGGCCCTCGTGGAAGACCTTCTCGACCAGTTCCCTCTGCTGCGCTGCGGTGAGCGTGGTGGCCATGCGTCAGTTCTCCTCTGTTGAAGTTGAGACGGTGTTTCCGCGGGTGTCGAGCGTGTTCGTGTCGACCCGGGTCACGCCCTTGGGCACGGACCCGGTGGTCCACACGATCCGCAGCCGGAGGCTGTCGATGCGCCAGCCGTCGGCCGTGCGCCGGGCCGTGCCCGTGAACCTGCCGCCGAGCTGGAAGTACTCGGAGGGGTCGGGGGGCAGCGGCGAGGCGAAGTGGACGTGGGAAGCGATCAGGCTCCAGCTGAGATCGGCCCGGTCGCCGTCGACGTCGATCGAGCTGTCGGAGCCGTGGTGGTGCGTACGGCCCCAGCGCGCCATGATCCGCCCGGTGAAACCGTCGACGCCGTCGATGCCCCGGTGGCTGCCCACCGGGAAGGTCATCTCGATGTCCTCGGTGAACAGCGACCGGGCCCAGGTCTCGTGGAAGGCGCCTTCGTCGAGGCTGGCGAGGTAGCGGTCGACGAGTTTGCCCAGCGCCGCAAGGTCGGACAGCCGGCCGATCTCGGCGGCCAGGGCCTTGAGCTCTGCGGCCTCCGGCTGCGTCATGACACCCGGCGCCCCTCGGTGCCGGCGTCGGTCGCGTAGATCAGGGAGTCGTCGGCGGCGTAGATGACGGCCTTGCCCGCGCCGGTGAACTTCTCGCCGTCGTGCTGCGCGGAGAAGTCGATCTGGATGTACGCGGCCCGCTTGCCGGTGGGGCTGATCTGGGTGTAGTCGGGGTTGAAGTCCTCACGGACGGAGAAGTCGAAGCTCGTGTCGCCGGTGGCGGTCCAGGTGCCCTTGCCGGTGCTCTTGCTGGTGGTGACCGTCAGCGAACCGTCCGGCTCGAAGGTGGCCGTGTAGGCGTCCACCTCACCGTCGTGCGCGACCTCACCCGTCCACGTACCGACAGGCGTCTTGGCAGAAACAGACATCGACCACACTTCCTCGGGTCGGGGCGAAAGGAGACAAAAAATCCGCCACCGCGGTGGAGAACCGACGGTCGGCGGATCAAGGGAATTGCGCCCGCCCCGGGAACGCGAGGTTCAGGGCATGGGGGCGCCGCGAAAAGTGTGACACCCATCTACCCGTCCGGTCAACTCCCCTTTTGAATAAGGTGGTTGATCGATAAGCGGGGTCTGATCAATTGCGGGCAGAGAAAAGCCCCTTGCGGCCGAGGGTGGGCCGCAAGGGGCTTTCTTCTGTCCGGATCCCCGCACGGATCCGGGATTTCGGTCATGGTTCATGAATTCTTCAGTCGCTGATTTCCGTAGGCGTCGGGCGGCGGCACGGCCGGTGTGGCCAGCGCAAGCAGTTCGTCGAGGTCGTACTCGGCCCGCTGCGGGCCCCCGTACCGGGTGATCTTGCCGCGGCTCGCCCACTTGCGGATCGTCGCCTCGGACACCCCCATGGCCAGGGCCGCCAGTTCCGTCGGCACCGTGCGCCGCTTCCGGGTTCCCCGCATCACGCGGCTCCCTCCGCCGTCCGGCCCGCCACCAGCAGCCACTGCCGTGGCGGCAGCGCGTGTCCGGCGTCGCAGGAGACATGGCCCGGCGCGGCCGAGCCGTCGGCGCCCAGGACGCCGTGCAGCGTGCCGTCGCAGCCCGGCTGCACACACGGGCCGAGCGGGAACCTCCGCGCCTGCCCCGGCCCGAACAGTCCGCCGAACTCGCCGAGCAGCTCGGCGACCTCCTCGTCGAAGTCGACGGCCGCCGGGTGGCCGGCGATCCACCGCACCTGCTGGCGCAGGAAGGGCACCAGGTCGCCGACCTCGCGCTCACGCGGCCGGGGCACCTCGCTGCCCCGCTCCTCCACGACGAGCCGTGCCCAGGAGGCGAGCACCTCGGTCATCCGCGCCCGCATGTCCACGGCCCGCTCGTCGAGGACGATCCCGACGGCGCTCCGGCTGCCGCTGACCCGCTCGCGCAGCCGGGGCGACGCGGCGGTGAGGGCGTGATCGCTCTCCTGGTACAGCTCCAGCAGCGTGCGCAGTTCGCCGCGCAGCCGCTCCACGCACTTGGCGCAGATCCGACCGCACGCCGCCCTGCAGTCCCGGCCTGTGTGACTGTCTGGAAGTTTCCGAACCTGGTGCACCTGGACCCCCCAAATCCCTGTGGCTTCTGGTGGTTTCCACCATCGTCGCCAGGCCTCGGACACGCTTCAACACACGCCGGTTCAGAGCTTCGCCAGACTTCCGCAGCTGTATCAGGGAACCGTCAGCCCAGCGTCAGACGTCCGAAATCCGTCCCCCGGAACTACCGTCCTCTCCCGTCGGCGGCGGCACGATCAGCGAGGCCGCGAGCGCCTTGTTGACGGCGTCCATCCGGGATACGGCGCCGAGCTTGCCGTAGATGTTGCGCAGATGCCGTTTCACCGTGCCCTCGGCGATCGCGAGGCGCCGGGCGATCTGCGAGTTGCTCAGCGCCTGTCCCGCGAGCGCCAGCACCTCCCGCTCCCGCACCGACAGGACCTCCAGCGGCCGCGGGCCGGAGACCAGGCTCTGCTGGGACAGCGACAGCACCACATGTCCCGAGCGCCGCTCCACGGTGACGCTGCGGATCGCCGACAGCAGCTCCTGCCGTGTCGACCCCTTGACCAGATACGCCCCCGCACCCAGCCCCAGCAGTTCCCGGGCCAGGGCGATGTCGTCGTGCACGGTCAGCACGACCACCTGCGGACGCGGGGTCATCCGCACCAGACGCGCCAGTACCTCCCGTACCCCGGGACCCGGCATCTCCACGTCCAGGAGCACCACGTCGGGCCGTGCCTCGGCGGTGACGCGGCAGGTCTCGTCGCCCCGGTGCGCCTCCCCCACCACCTCGAAGCCGCCGGCGACCGCGAGGATCTCCGCGATTCCCTGGCGGAACAGCGTGTGATCGTCGGCCAGGACGATCCGGACCGGTCTACCGGCGGGCAGCACGCATGCCCCCTCTCAGCGGCACACGCACCAGGACGCGCGTCCCCGCCCCGGACTCCACGGCCAGGCTGCCGCCCAGCAGTTCGGCGCGTTCCCGCATCGAGAGGAGACCGCCGCATCCGTACGGCGCCGCATCAGGAGCGAATCCGCACCCGTCGTCCTCGATCCGGGCCTCGACCCGTTCGGGCAGCACCTCGACGGACACCGTGACCTGCGACGCCTTCGCATGACGTACGGCGTTGCGCTGGGCCTCCCGCACGATCAGGAACAGCTCCCGTGCCGTCCGCTCGGACAGCAGCTCGTCCCCGCTCACCTCGACCCGCACCCGGACTCCCCCCTCCGCCACCCCCGGGCACCCGCCCGGCTCACCGAGATCCCGCAGCAGCGCGGCCCCGAGCGGCCGCACCGCCCCCGGCGCACCGGGGTCCACGGCCTGCCGCCGCAGTCGTGCCATCAGCGAGCGCAGCGCCGTCAAGGAGTCACGTACCGACTCCCGTGCGCCGGCCAATCGTTCCTGCGCCGTCCGCGGCCATTGCGTGCGGTGCAGGTCGTACAGCTCGAAGCAGTTGAGCGCCACCGCCAGTCGCCCCGCCACCTCGTCGTGCAACTCCCGTGCCGCGGCCGCGGCGGCCGCGGAGACCGTACGCCGGTGCAGCAGCGTCAGCAGCCGTACGCCGTCCTGCGCGGCCACCGGTTCGGCGAACACCACGCGTCCCACGGCCTCGAAGAGGAGGGTCGCGGTCCGCTCGGACACGGCGACGGGTCGCGGAGCGGGCTCGGGACAGCCTAGATCATTTTTCTGACCGTCCAACTGGTATGTCGAAAACCGCAGTTCACCGATGATGTCACTCAGGAGCCGCCGGGCAGAGTCCCGTTCGTGCTCCGCGCAGGACTCCAGCACCTGCTCCATCCGGCGCTCCAGCACGTCCACGGCAGCACTGTGCGCACCCCCCTGTGACGACACCCGTCACCCCCCTGACGACCAGCGAACTCCCCAGTCCTGCACTGATCTTGGCTGCTCGGAGAGTACCGCCTCCGGCACTCCTTGCAGCCGCTCGGAACCGGTCGGGGCAGCACCCGGTACCTCCTCGATGTCCCGTGCGGGGCAGGATCGGCTGTCCCGAACGGGACAGGAGGGTCATACCTCTTGAGAACCGGTCGACCGACTTGTTAGGCTCTCTAGAAGATACCGTTCGACCAGTTTTTTAAGGGACCATGCGGGACCGCCCCGCCGACACGGGGCAACAGCGCCGGGAGACACCGGATGAAGAGCGTTCTGATCGTCGAGCACGACGACGGCGTGGCCGAGACCCTCGCGCAGACCCTGACCGTGCACGGATACGCGCCCCAGCGCACCGACAGCGGAATCGCCGCACTCGGCCTGCTCGACGGCGTCCGGCTCGTTCTGCTGGGCCTCACCCTGCCGGACCTCGCCGGGCACGAGGTGTGCCGCCGTATCCGCGAGCGTTCCTGCGTGCCCGTCATCGCACTGAGCGAACCGACCGACGAACTCGACGAGCTGGACCGGGTGATGGCCCTGCACATGGGTGCCGACGACGTCGTCACCAAGCCGTTCGGCCGGTTTGAGCTGATGGCGCGGGTGCAGGCGGTGCTGCGCAGGGCGGGGCACTGCCCGTGGCACGAGCGGACGGCGGTCGCAGCGGCGGAACCACTCCGGGACACGGAGGAGCACGTCACCACAACGGGCGCCGAGAGCACGGGAGCTGTTCCGGTTCCCGGGCAGCGGTCCGCTCCCGACGGCCGGCCGGCCGCTCCGTCCGCCGAGCCGGTCGCGGCGGCGACGGCCACGGCCACGGCCACGGCCACGGAGCTGCCGGCCGGCCCCGGTCCGAACGGCTCCGGATGCCTGAGCGCCGGCCCCTTACGACTGGACCAGCGCATCCGCAAGGTCTTCCTGCACGGCTCCGAAGTACGCATCACCCGCAAGGAGTTCGACCTGCTGGCCATGCTCATCGAGGACCCCGGCACGGTGATGAAGCGCCAGGAGATCATGGCCCGTGTGTGGGACGAGAACTGGTTCGGCTCCACCCGCACGCTCGACGTCCACGTCGGCTCCCTGCGCGGCAAGCTGGGCAGCGCGGAGTGGATCGAGACGGTGCGCGGGGTCGGCTACCGGCTCACCGTGCCGGAGATGCTGAGGAGTTGAGTGTCCCGCCCGCCCCGAAACGCAGCGTGCCCCCCGGCCCGAGCCGGGGGGCACCGCACGTTCGCTCCGGGTCAGGTCGTCGTACCCGGTGGTCCGCTCTCGCCGTCCAGTACGGTCACGGCGACGGTCGCGGCCACCGAGCCGGCCTGGTGGAACTGGACGGTCAGCGTCCGGCCCCCCTCCGGGTCCGCCGTCGGCTTCGACGCCGAGACCAGGCACGGCGAGTCGAACTCCACGTACCGCCGGAAGGACGCATCGCAGCCCACCAGCAGTCCGCGGGGCAGTCCGAGGGCCGACAATGCCGCCTGGCGGGCGGCCTCCAGGAGCAGCATCCCGGGCACATGGTCCACCGGGTGGTCGAACAGGACGGGATGCGTGGCGTCGACGCGCAGCAGATGGACGCCGCCGAGCCCCTCCGCGTCCTCCACCTCGGGCCGGCCCAGCACGACGTCGAACTCGCAACTCCGCCCGACCAGGTCGGGCCGGACGGCCCGGATCAGGGTGTACGCCGGCCTCGCCTCGGCCCGTGCCCCCCTCAGCCTGCGGTACACCGCGGGCCCGACACAGTCGCTGGCGGCGTGGCCGCTGCCCATCAGCTCCCCGTCGCGATGGGCGAGTACATCGAGGGCGAACGAGGAGACGTACGCACCACGGCACCGGATGTCCCGCAGCGTCACGCCCAGTACCACGTCGGCGGGGGTACCGGCGAGCCTCGCTCCTCTCTCCGTCAGCTCGAACGACGTGGACTGCGTGAGGAAGTGGTAGTCGAGCGGTATCCCCAGCGCTTCGTGCGCGAGCAGCAGCCCGGCCTGGCGTATCGATTCTCCGAGCAGCATGGGATCGTGCCACCGGCCGGCGACCGGGCCGTAGTAACTGTGCCCCCGGGCCCATTGGGCGCCTATGTGGTACTTGTCCCGGCCCTTGGGCCGCAGCCCCGTGAGCAGGACCTCCGAGACGGCCGATCGGTGCACGAGCCCGCGCGGAACCGTGCGCTCGAAGAGCTCGGCTTCCTTTTCCGGACTTAAAGAATCCGGTCGGACGGCTTGCTTAAGTGGACTCATCGCTTGCCTCCTGAGACGCGCGCAGACGTCAGATACCCGCAGGATGAACAGGACACGAGGCAGGAAAGGCCCGCCCCCCACGTGTGGCGCCACTTCCTTAACCATACTAGGTGACTGGTTTTTTTTCGCTAGTTCATGGCAGGCTTGTTCCAGCTACTTGCCGTGGTGATCAACCGGAAGGATGGAAGACCACCATCCGCACCGCGGCGGACAGGAGGCACTGAAGTGGCGAGGGCCAGGCAGGAACGAGCCGAGATCACCCGGCAGGCGATTCTTGACGGGGCGGCGGTCGCCTTCGACAGCACCGGCTTCGGGAGTACGAGTCTGAGCGACGTCTCCAAGCAGGCTGGTGTGACCAAGGGGGCGTTGTACTTCCACTTCCAGTCGAAGGAAGCGCTCGCCCGCACGCTCATAGAGGAGCAGTTCCAGATCTTCCGCCCGGTGGTCAGCACCCCGATGCCCGGTGTGCAGACCGCGATCGACCTCTCCCACCAGCTCGCCCACGGGCTCCTCACCGACGTGCGCGTCCGCGCCGGGATCCGGCTGGTGATCGAGTTCGGCTCCTTCACCGACCCCGACCCCACGCCGTACAACATGTGGATCGACGCGCTGCGCGACTGTCTGGCGCCCGCGCAGGGCCGTGGTGACGTCCTTCCCGAGGTCAATGTCACCGACCTCGCGACGTTCCTGTGCGGTTCGTTCACCGGTATCCAGGTCGCCTCGCACGTCCGCACCGGCCGCGGGGACCTGCACGCGCGCGTGACGGACCTGTGGACCTTCGTGCTGCCCGGCATCGTCCCGTCCCGCCGCCTGTCCCGCTTCGAGGCGGCCGGCTCCCCCGAGTGCCGCGCCGAACTGGGGCTGCCCGCACCGGAGGAGGTGGAGTCGCGGGTGAGCTGACCCGCGCCCACACCTCCTACGCGTGCCCCGACCACTCACCGTGCCACGCCGGCAAACCCCGCCCGCCCTTCCCCGGCTCAGGACGACCCGCCACGCGCCGCCGGCAATACGGGGGCGGTCGTCCTGACAGGCCGCCGTCCCGGACGCTCCGGCCACAACCCCGGAGGCGCGACCACGAGTGAGCTGACACCCACGCCCCCTTCGCGTGCCCCGACCGGCCACCGTGCCATGCCCACAACCCCGCCCGTTCCGCCCCCGTCTCAGTACGACCCGCCACGCGCCGCCGGCAGTACAGGGGCGGTCGTCCTGACAGGCCGCCGCCCCGGACGCTCCGGGCGCAGCGCCGGCAGCAGCAGCGACCACAGATCGGTGAGCCAGGCCTCCGACTCCGCGCGCTGCGCACCCAGCCAGGTCAGCGCCTCGACGCCGGCCACCACCGCAGTGACCAGCGTGCGCGCGGACGCGTCCGCGACGGTCCGGCCCAGCTCACCACTGCGCCGTGCCTCCCCCATCAGATCCCACAGCAGCTCCAGCCAGACCCGGTAGAAGTCGAGCTCTTCGACACCGGTCGCGGCGGGACGTGAGTAGCCCCTGGAATCCGCGGAATCCGCGGACTCTTCGGCCAGACCGGCGTCCTTGTGCTCGCGCGCGATCCGCACCGACGCCCGTACGAACACGTCCTCCCGCAGCAGCCGCTGAAGGACGAACGTCAGGTCCACGACGGCCTGAAGATACGAGCCCTCCGCGGGGCCCATCCGGGCCACCGACCGCTCCATCAGCTCCCGTCCGCGCTCCTGCACGGCGACGGCCAGCTCATCCTTGGAGGCGAAGTGGAAGAAGAGCGCTCCCTTGGTCACCCCGGCGCGGCTGCTGATGTCGGCCAGGGTCGCGCGCACATAGCCATGGCGCGCGAACTGGTCGGCGGCAGCGGTCACCAACCGTTCGACGGTCCGTTCCGAACGCTTCTGCCTGCCGACCATCCGCACCGCCCCTCGACGCCCACCGCACACACGGCTGCGCCGGGCGAGCGCCGGAAGGGGGGACGCCCGGCGCTCGCCCGGCGCCTCCCTTCCTTGATACGCCCACCCGCGTCAGAGGAACGCAAACCCCATGTCAGAGGACTGTCGAGGAACACCAAACCTGACCGCGGGTCAGGCCCGGCCGGTTCAGACGTTGATCGAATGCGAGGTCCGCCCCGAGGCCGCGTCGATCTCCCCGTGCGCCTTGGTCAGCAGCTGCATCGCCAGCTCGTTGAGCGCGCGGGCCCCCGCGATCTCCTCCCCGACGCGCGGCTGATTCGCGTCGGTGTGATGCCGGGTGGCATGCCCGTGCGTCCGTACCTCCGTACCGTCCGGCAACCGCACCAGCGCCGCCGCCCGCGTGTGCTCGTCGTCCTCCTGGAACTCGAGCTCGATGTGCCATCCCACTGTGGTGTGCATCATGACGATCACCTCCGGAACACCTGCTTCCAGGGTGCTCCTCAGCGGCCCCGGACACCACCGAGGCGCCCGTGAAATCCCGCTATCCCGCGCGCAGCATCAGCCCGATGCCCACCACGAGCAGCCCCGCCGCCGCGATCCGGGGCGCCCCGAACCGCTCCTTGAAGAACAGGGCGCCGATGGCCGCGCCCACGATGATCGAGGACTCGCGCAACGCCGCGATGGGCGCGAGCTCCGCCTTCGTCTGCGCCCACAGGACGAGGGCGTAGGCGGCGACGGAGAGTGCCGCCCCGAGCAGACCGAGTCCGGCGAACGGCCGCAGGACGGTGAGGAGCTGGGCGCGCCACCGGTACAGCGCGTAAGCCGGGATCGCCACACCTTCCACGGCCATCAGCCAGGCGATGTACCCGAGGGGGGAACCCGAGGCCCGCACCCCCAGGCCGTCGACGACGGTGTACCCGGCGATGGTCAGCCCGGTGGCGAGCGCCGCTCCGATCGCGGCCCAGTTGGGCCGGTGGCCGCGCAGCCCCCACAGGGCGACTCCCGTCAACCCCGCGCAGGACAGGGCGATTCCGGCGGCCGCCCACCCGTCGGGTACCTCGTGCGCGAAGACGGCGGCGAGCAGGGTGACCACCAGCGGCGCGGTGCCGCGTGCGATCGGATACGCCTGCCCGAAGTCCCCCAGCCGGAAGGACCTCATCAGCAGGATGTAGTACACGATGTGGATGACCGCCGAGCCGATCAGATACGGCCACGCGCCCGCCGCCGGGAACGGCACGAACGACACCATGGCCAGCCCGATCAGCATCCCCCCGCCCGCGATCAGCGTGAACCCGACGAGCTTGTCCGTGATCCGGTGGGCGATCGCGTTCCAGCTCGCGTGCGTCACCGCGGCGAGCAGGACGGCCGCGGTGACCAGCGGCGTCACGGGGTGTGCTCGCGAACGTCCACGACGGTGGCGCCGGCATGGGCGACGAGAGTGCCCGGCTCCATGGGGAAGACGGTGTGCGGGTTGCCGGCCGCGGCCCAGACGATGTCGTGTTCGAGGAGGGACCGGTCGGCCAGCACCCGTGTCTTCGTACGGTGCCCGAAGGGCGGTACGCCGCCGATGGCATACCCCGTGGTCTCCCGTACGACCTCGGCCTCGGCCCGCGTCACCTTCTCGACGCCGAGTTCCTGCCGCACCAGCTCCAGGTCCACACGGGAGGCGCCGTCCATGAGCACGAGCACCGGCACGCCGTCCGCCGCGAAGACGAGCGACTTGCAAATCTCACTCAGCTCGCACCCGAGCGCCGCGGCGGCTTCGGCGGCGGTACGGGTCGCGTCCGGAAACCGCCGGACCCGGGAGACGAGCTCCTCGATCCCCAGCTCCCGCAGGGCGTCGACGAAACGGGGGTGCACCCCGGTGGGCTGCGGGGCGGGGGTGGCGCCGGTGCCGCTGTCGATCGGTGTCATGCAGGGCACGGTAGTGGTGGGTGTAGGTGACACGCGACCGGGTTGCGGGGCGCACGCAGCAGCGACGCGGCCCCCGGACCGAGGACGCGCGCCGCGTCGTCGGTCCGGGGGCCGTCGGAGGTCCGAGGGATCAGACCTTGACCAGTTCTCGCTTCTCGTCGGGATCGGGCGAGCCGTCCGGCTCACTCGCCGCCCGCAGCCCTTCTCCCTCCACGTCCACGTTCGGCAGCACCCGGTCCAGCCACTTCGGCAGCCACCAGGCCTTCTTGCCGAGCAGGGCAAGGACCGCCGGGACGATCGCCATACGGACGACGAACGCGTCGAAGAAGACCGCGATCGCCAGGCCGAAGCCGATCATCTTGATCATCGACTCGCTGGAGCCGATGAAGCCGGCGAACACCGCCATCATGATCACCGCGGCGGCCGTCACGACCCGTGCGCCGTACCGGAACCCGGTGACCACGGCCTGGCTCGGCTTCTCGCCGTGGACGTACGCCTCGCGCATCCGGGTCACGAGGAACACCTCGTAGTCCATCGCGAGACCGAAGACCACGCCGATCATGAAGATCGGCATCATCGACATGACCGGTCCGGTCTCCTCGACGCCCATCAGGCCGGCCAGCCAGCCCCACTGGAAGACCGCGACCACGGCACCCAGGGCCGCCATCACGCTCAGCAGGAAGCCGAGGGCCGCCTTGAGCGGGACGAGGATCGAGCGGAAGACCGCGATCAGGAGCAGGAACGCCAGGCCCACGACCAGGACCAGATACGGGATCAGCGCGTCGTTCAGCTTCTGCGAGGTGTCGATGTTCATGGCCGTGGTGCCGGTGACCAGCACATCCGCGCCCGTGTCGGCCTTGATGTCCGTACCCGTGTCCCGGATGCCGTGCACCAGGTCCTCGGTCGTGGCCGACGACGGCTTGGAGTCCGGGATCACGGTGATCGTCGCCGTGTCGCCGTTCTTGTTGTACGTCGCCGGCGTCACCGTCCCGACGTCCTTGAGGCCCTTGATGTCGTCGCCGACCCGGGTGACCGCGTCCTTGGGCGCGTCGCTCGCCTGCGCGTCGACGACGACCGTCAATGGACCGTTGAAGCCGGGCCCGAAGCCCTCGGAGAGCAGGTCGTAAGCCCTGCGCTGGGTGGTCGAGGTCGGCTGCGAGCCGTCGTCCCCGAGGCCCAGCTCCAGGGAGCCCGCGGGGACGGCGGCGGCGCCGAGGCCGAGGACGCCGAGGAGCAGGACGGCGACCGGACGGCGTACGACGAAGCTCGCCCAGCGCGTGCCCAGGTTGGGCCTGGCCCTGCCCGAGGACGCCTTCCGCGCGGCCCGGGCGCCGCCGAGGAACCTGCTCTTCTCACCCGCCGGCCTGACCTTCCGGCCCGCGTAACCGAGCAGGGCGGGGATCATCGTCAGCGCGATGAGGACCGCGATGGCGACCGTGCCGGCGGCCGCGACACCCATCTTCGTCAGCATCGGGATGTTGACGACGGCCAGGCCGACCAGCGCGATCACGACCGTGAGGCCGGCGAACACCACCGCGGAGCCCGCGGTGCCGACGGCCCGGCCGGCCGCCTCCTCGCGCTCGCGGCCCTCGGCCAGTTCGGCGCGGTAGCGGGAGACGATGAACAGGGCGTAGTCGATACCGACGGCGAGGCCGATCATCGTGGCCAGCGTGGATGTGGTCGAGCCCAGGTCGAGGATGCCGGCGAGGGCGGTGATCGCCGAGACTCCGATGCCCACGCCGACGAGCGCCGTCAGCAGCGGCAGTCCGGCCGCGATCAGCGAGCCGAAGGTGATGACCAGGACCACCGCGGCGACCGCGATGCCGATGACCTCCGTGGCACCGGTCTCGGGTGTGGTCTGGAGTGCGTCACCGCCGACCTCCACGGTCAGCCCGGTGTCCCGCGCGTCCTGCGCGGCCTCCTCCAGGGCGTCCCGGGTGGCGTCCTCCAGTTCCATGCCGGACACCTTGTACTTGACCGACGCGTACGCGATCGTGCCGTCCTTGCTGACGGCGTTGGCCTGGTACGGGTCGGCGACGGAGGCGACCTCGGAGCCGTCGGCCAGTTCGTCGACGGTCTTCCGGACGGTCTTCTTGTGGTCGGCGTCGGTCATCTTCCCGCCGGTGGGCGCCTTGAAGACGACGCGGGCCGTTGCGCCGTCGGCGCTCATCCCCGGGAAGCGCTGTTCCAGCAGGTCGAATGCCTTCTGGGCCTCGGTTCCGGGGACCGAGAAGGAGGTGGAGCCGGCGGCGGGGGCGCTGGCCGCGCCGACGCCGGCGAGCGTCAGCAGGGCCACCCATATCAGGGCGACGAAGTGCCGTCGCCGGAAGGCGAGCCGGCCGAGTCTGTAGAGAAACGTGGCCACGAGGGCGTACTCCCGGTCAGGTCGTTGGGTTCTTCGGGGCAGGGGTGATCAGCCCGACGACGTGAGCGGTCGCGTCAGGTGGTGAGTGAGTACGGGGACTCTCAGGTGGTGGGCACGCCGAGGGCGGGGAGCACCACGGCGTCGATGTACGAAAGCAGGAACGCCTGGGTCGGCGGCTTCTCGTCGATCATCGTGCGGGCGACGAACCCACCGATCATCATGTGCATCACGAACTCGATCGCCGGGTTGTCCGCACGGACCTCACCCCGGTCGATCGCCCGCTGGAGCACCCGGCGGAACTCCGCCATCTCCGGCTCGATCAGATGCTCCCGGAACGCCTGCAGGAGGTCCGGGTTGCCGTGGATCGCCATGGCCAGTCCCCGCATCAGCGCGGAGTCCTGTTCCATCTGGCAGTCGTCCGACTGCAGCGTCAGGGCGTGCAGGTCGCCTCTGAGTGATCCGGTGTCGACCTCGTCGGAGGACGCGCCGGGCTTGTTCTGTCGCACGGCCTTCGCCACCAGCTCGGCCTTCCCGCCCCACTGGCGGTAGAGGGTCGCCTTGCTGGACCGGGTGCGGGCGGCCACGGCGTCCATGGTGAGGGCGTCGTAGCCGACTTCCCGGAGCAGGTCGAGCACGGCCGCGTACAGCTCGGCCTCGCGCTCGGGGGTGATCCGACTGCGACGGGCCGTCGAGACCTCTGTCATGCCTCCCACCTTCCCACTCCGAACGACACGGTTTCGTACATGACGAATGTAGCGCAGCTCCAAGCGAAACGAAACTGTTTCGTTCGTGTTGTGGGTCACGCCCTCCACCCAAAAAAGAGATGTGGCCAAAAAAGCGATGTGGGGTGCCCTCCGAAGAAGGGCACCCCACATCAAGGATCAAGCCGCCGGACTACCGGTCGTAGTCGTCATCGAGGCGATCCTCGTCCTCCCGCTCCATCCGTTCCCGCTCCCGCTCCTCCATACGCTCACGCTCAGGATCGTCCATGCGATCCCGGCGGCGCCCCCGCTGCTCAGACTGCTCCTGGAACTTGTCCTTCATACCCATGTGGGTTCACTCCCGTGGTGGGTGAGGGGTTGAGACCCCGAGGCGGGGCCCCGATCAGATTCACATGGGCGGACACGCTCCGCATTTCGATCAGTTACGGTGTGTAGCCCTGGCCTGTTCGTCCGCCGCGCCGCCCGCTCCGACCAGCCCGGTCCGCATCCCTTCGAGCCGCGAGGCGAACCGCCGCATCTCCCGCTGCCCCACCGTCCCGATGAGCGCGGGCAGATACCCGCGCACACCCTGCATCCCGCGCAGCCACCACTGCCCGTAGACGTGCGCCGACCGCCGTTCGATCCCGGCGACGATCCGGTCGACGGCCGGCCCCAGCGGATATGTCTTGTTCGACGGCCACGGCAGCCGCTGCCTCAACTCCCGCATGACGTCGTCCTGATCGGCCCCGCGCACCATGTCGGTGTCGGTCCACGAGAGGTAGGCCACGCCGACCCGTACGCCCCGGTGACCGACCTCGGCCCGCAGGCTGTGCGCGTACGCCTCCACCCCGGACTTGGACGCGCAGTACGCGGTCATCATCGGCGCCGGGGTGATCGCCGCGAGGGAGGCGATCTGGAGCAGATACCCGCGGCTCTCCGTCAGCACCGGCAGGAACGCGCGGGCCGTCACCGCCGAACCGATCAGATTGACCTCGATGACGCGCCGCCAGGCCTCCGGATCCGAGTCCATGAACGGACCGCCGGTCGCCACACCGGCGTTGGCGACGACGAGGTCGACCTTCCCGAACCGCTCCTTGACCTCCCGAGCGACCCGGGTCATTGCCTCGTGGTCGGTGACGTCGGCGTACCAGTGGGCACTGTCGCCGTGCAGCCGATCGGCGACCTGCTTGAGGGCGTCCGCCTCCAGGCCGGCCAGCGCCACCGTGGCGCCGCGCGCCGACAGCTTGCGGGCCAGGAGCTCGCCCACGCCCCGGGCGGCCCCGGTGATCACCGCGACCTGTCCCTCCAGGCTCACCCTGCTCATGCGCCCTCCTTCACCTGTCCGTACGCCGTGACGAGTTCCCGGATCTTCCCGCTGACCAGCTCGGGCGCCTCGACCGGTGTCATATGGCCGAGCCCGGGCAGCTCGGTCACGCCGAGGCAGACCGGCAGGGCCGCGGCCAGCGAGCGCGCGTGCACCGGCGGGGTCATCCGGTCCGCCGTGCCGACGACCACGGCCGTCGGCGCCCTCAACTCCCGTACGCCGTGGTCGAGATCGAGCAGATCGAGCACCTGGGACCAGGCGTACCGCACCTTGCGGGGACAGGCGTGCACGATACGGGCGCACGCCTCGACCATGTGCGGGGCCGAACCCGGGCCCATCGTCGCGTACTTGAGGATCCGCCGGGCCGGCGGTGTGACCGGCCCGAGCGGCGCCCGTGAACCGAGAATCCGCTTGGTCAGCAGGGTCCGCAACCGGCCGGCCCGGATCGGCACGACCCGCGATTCGGCGACCAGTCGTGAACTGCCCGTGCTGCACAGCAGTACGGCGGCCGCGTGCTCCCGGAACCCGGGGCGGGCGGAGGCGGCCAGCACCGTCATCCCTCCCATGGAGTGACCGGCGACCACGGCCTTCTCGCCCGGCGCGAGCGTCGCCGCCATCACGGCTTCGAGGTCGTCGGCGAGTGCCTCCGTACCGCAGGCGGGGCTCGCCGGGCTGCGTCCGTGGCCCCGCTGGTCGTAGGCGATGACCCGGTGGTCGGCGGCCAGTTCGCGGATCTGGGCGGCCCAGAAGGCGGTGGAGCAGGTCCAGCCGTGCGCGAGGAGGACGGCGGGCGCGTCGTCGGCGCCGTGCACCTCGACATGCAGCCGGGCGCCGTCGGCGGAGACGACGGTGAGTTCGCGGGCCGGGGCGGGCGGGGCGTAGGGGCCGGAGGCCACATGGGTCAGGCGGCTCACGCGGTCACCGCCTTGTCCGTCGCGTCCGCTGTGTCTGCCGTGTCTGCTGTATCTGTTGTGTCCGCCGTCGTCGGCTTCATCGTCTGCTTCGGCTCCTTGGCGGCGGGCGGGCGACGAATCTCGTACTCCGCCAGATCCACCCGGCGCGTGGCACGCCGGAACTCGGTCGTCGTACCGGGCCAGATGGTGGTGTTGCGGCCGTTGGCGTCGAGGTACCAGCTGTCGCAGCCCGTGTTCCACACCGTGCGCTTCATCCGCTCCTGCACCCGGCGGTTCCAGGCGTCAACGGCGCTCGGGCGGGCGTCCAGGGCGGCGCGTCCGCCGAGGACGTCGAGCTGTCGTACGAAGTCGGCCATGTAGTTCAGCTGGGACTCGATCATCAGGATCATGGAGGTGTTCCCGAGGCCGGTGTTGGGCCCGATGACCGTCATCCAGTTGGGGAAGCCGGCCGCGGAGGCGCCGCGCAGGGCCTCCATGCCGTCCTTCCAGGTCTCGGCGAGGGTCCGCCCGTCCGCGCCCACCACTCGCTGGGCGATCGGCATGTCGGTGACATGGAACCCGGTACCGAAGATGATCGCGTCGACCTCGGCCTCGGTGCCGTCGGCGGCGACCACGGTCGAGCCGCGGATCTCGGACAGCCCGCTCGCGACCACGTCCACATTGGGCCGCACGATCGCCGGGTAGTACTCGCTGGACAGCAGGATCCGCTTGCAGCCGATGCGGTAGTCGGGCGTGAGCCTGGCGCGCAGGGCCGGATCCTTGACCGAGCGGGCCATGTTGCGCCGGGCCAGGGCTTCGATCACGCCGAGCTCGTTGGGGCGCTTGGTGAACGCCTGGACCTGCAACTCCCTGATGCTCCACAGGATTCCGCGGCGGGCCCGAGTGGTGAGGGGGAGCCGCCGGTGCAGCCATCGCTCCGCTGCGGTGATGTCGCGGTCCATGCGGGGCAGCACCCACGGCGGGGTGCGCTGGAAGAGGGTCAGCCGGGAGACGTCCGGCTGGATGGCCGGCACGATCTGGATCGCGGAGGCGCCGGTGCCGACCATGGCGACGCGCTTGCCGCGCAGGTCGTAGTCGTGGTCCCAGCGGGCGGAGTGGAAGACCTTGCCGGGGAAGGAGTCGAGCCCGGGGATGTCCGGGATCTTCGGGTCGGACAGCGGACCGGTCGCGGAGACGACGATGTCGGCGGAGAGGTTCCCGCCGCTGGTCTCGATGTCCCAGCACAGCCGCTCGCCGTTCCAGGTCATCCGCTTCACCTCCGAGTCGAAGCGGATGTGGGGGCGCAGCCGGAAGACGTCCGCGACATGCTCCAGATAGGCGCGGATGTGCTGCTGCCCGGAGAAGGTGCGGGGCCAGTCGGGGTGAGGGGCGAAGGAGAACGAGTAGAGATGGGACGGCACGTCGCACGCGCATCCCGGATAACTGTTGTCCCGCCAGGTACCGCCGACGCTGCCGGCCCGCTCCAGGACGACGAAGTCGGTGACGCCCTCGCGCCTGAGCCGGACGGCGGCGCCCAGCCCGCCGAACCCGGACCCGATCACCGCCACCCGTACGTGCTCGTGTTCGTGCTCGTGCTCCGCCATCCCTGAGCCTCCACGCATCGCCTAGGACTCCGCCAGTGAACACTGGCGCAATGGGAGCGTAGAGCAGCACCCATACCGACCGGTAGGGGTCGGGCCCCAGCAACTTACCGGCGGTACAACATAGGCTTCTGACGTGGACGAAGAAGGCGGACGACGCGAGTACCGCATGGAGGAGCTGGCCCGGCTGGCCGGCATCACGGTGCGCACCCTGCGCTTCTACCGCGAACGCAAACTCATCCCGCCGCCCCGGCGCCAGGGCCGCATCGCCTGGTACGACGACCACCACCTGGCCCGGCTGCGCACCATCTCGGCGCTCCTGGAACGCGGCCACACCCTGAACGGCATCGCGGAGCTGGCGGAGGCCTTCGACCACGGCCGGGACGTCGCCGATCTGCTCGGCATGGACACCCCCACCGAGGAGACCCCGGTCCGCCTCACCCCCGAGGACCTCGCCGACCGCTTCGCCGGCGAGGCCACCCCCGAGAACCTCGCGGCCGCGCTGGACCTCGGCTACCTCGGCACCGACGGCGAGGAGATCGTCCACATCAGCCGCCGTCTGCTGGATGTCTCGTCCGCCCTGGTCCGCGAAGGCATCCCCCTCGCGGACGTCCTGGAAGCGGGCCGCCGCGTACGCGCACACGCGGACGCCCTCGCGGAACTCTTCGCCGACGTGATCCTGCGCCACGCCCCGGAGGAGGACCTCCAGCGCCTGCGCCCACTGGCCCAGAGCGTGGTCGCGGCGGAACTCTCACTGGCGCTGGACCGGCGGTTGAGGAAGCAGGGCTAGCTAGCTACCTGGCTAGAGGTCGTAGACCACAGTCACCGGCGCATGGTCGGACCAGCGTTCGTCATGGGTGGCCGCACGCTCGACAAAGCCCTTGACCGCCTTGGCGGCGAGGCCGGGGGTCGAAACATGGAGGTCGATGCGCCAGCCCGAGTCGTTGTCGAAGGCCCGCCCCCGATACGACCACCACGTGTACGGCCCCTCCACCTCCGGATGCAGCGACCGCACGACGTCCACATAGCCGCCGTCCGCCGGGTCGAAGACCTGGGTCAGCCAGGCCCGCTCCTGGGGCAGGAAGCCGGAGTTCTTCTGGTTGGACCGCCAGTTCTTGAGGTCGGCCCGCTGGTGGGCGATGTTCCAGTCGCCGCACACGACCACTTCGCGGCCGTCGGCGGCGGCGCGCACGCGGAGTTCCTTGAGATGGGCGAGGAACTCGGTCATGAAGCGGGTCTTCTCGTCCTGGCGGTCGGTGCCGACCTCGCCGGAGGGGAGGTAGAGGGAGGCGACCGTGACACCCGGCAGGTCGGCCTCGACGTACCGTCCAGCGGTGTCGAACTCGGACGAGCCGAAGCCGACCTGGACGCGGTCGGACTCGCGGCGGGAGTAGAGGGAGACACCGGCGCGGCCCTTGGCGGCGGCGGGGGCGTGGACGACGTGCCAGCCCTCGGGCGCGCCGGCGGGTTCGGGCAGCTGGTGCGGCTCGGCGCGCACCTCCTGGAGGCAGAGCACATCGGCGGAGGTGGCGGCCAGCCACTCCACGAAGCCCTTCTTGGCGGCGGCGCGCAGTCCGTTCACATTGGCGGAGGTCACAGTTAGCAAAACACTCTCCAGAACAAAGGAAGACGCAGGAACGCTACTGGACGGCGGCACCCTCACTTTCCGGCGCCCACGGATCCGGCTCCCACACGGGATGAACCTCGACCCGAACACCGTCTTCCGTCTTGGTGACGGCCACGCGGCGCACAAGCTGTTTCAAGATCTCATTGCGCTCGCGTGCGTTTAGCGTCTCCCACTCCTCGACCGTGCCGACGATCAACGATTCGTAGTCGGCGCGGTGTGGAGTCGCCTCGACCTCGGCAACCCGCTCCATCGCTTTCGTGTTGGCGGCCTGCTGGGTACGGATACGGTCCCGAGCGGCCTCGTACTCGCCGGGCCCGTAGTCGTCCGGGTTCATGGCCCGGTCCGTGCGGAGGTTGACCAGTGCACTGGCGAGTTGGTCGGCCTCGCGCTGGAGGCGTGCGCGCTCGCGGGCGGCCTGCACGCGATCGTCGCGCACTTCGGTGCGCTGCTGGGGAATGCTGGGGGCGGCGTCAATACCGGGTGCGGCCTCTCTCGCAAGCCACTTGAAGACTTCGCCTTCGGCGTGCTCCCGTTTGATCCACACGCCGGGGCATGCGGTCGGACCGCTGACGGTTCGGCGTCCACACCGATACGAGAAACCAGGGACCTTGACTGTCTGGCCGTCGACAACCCGCTGAGCGTTGTTCGCGGCTAGGTTGCCGCGGCACTGCGTGTGACGCATGAGTCCCGACAGTTCGTAGGTCGCCCGGCGGGCACGTGGCGCGGTGCGGCGCATCGCCTCGCGTCGCTCTTGGTACATCTGCCAGAGTTCAGCGCTGATCAGTTCCTCTTGCGCTCCGGGTATGAACAGCACATCGGGGCAGTTCCCGCGTACCTCCGGGGCGCACTGGCACTTCGGGTTGTGGACGCGAAGCAGGCCAGCGCAGAAACCCGAATCCATGTACCGGATAAGGGTCTGTTCGGACCAGTGGCCGCCGCGGGTCGTGCGGTGGCCGTCGGTGTTCAGTTCGCCCACCAGCGCATAGAAGGGGTCGCCGTCGATGTACTGGCGGAAGCGGTCGGCCATGGCGGGGCCGAGGACGTCGTGTGCGACGTAGCGTTCCTCTTGCAGGATGAATTGGCCCGGCCTCTCCGGGTCTGGGAGTCGGCGCGGATGCCATACGTACCCGAATCGGGGGCGCCCGGTGGCGGGTAGGTGGAGCTTGTAGCGGCGGTGGTCGTGAGTCTCGCGCCACTGCTCGCCGCGCACGTCGGATTCGTACGCGGCGAACTCAAAGAGGATGCCGCGTTGCAGTCGGCCGGTAGCCGTGCGCGCGTCTACTTCCTCGGTGGCGGATTCGAGTTGGCCGCCCGCGTCCTCAAGGCGTTTGAGGTTGACGGCGACGCCGTCGCGGGAGCGTCCGAAGCGGCTGTACTTCCATACCGCGATGCCGCGCGCCTCTCCAGCTTCAACGCGCCTGATCCCGCCCATGATCTTGCGCTTGAAGTTACGACCCGTAACGTCAAGATCGATGATCAGCGGTTCGAGGAGACGCCGGCCGGTGCGCTTGGCCCATCCTCGAAGGGCCGTTTCTTGCAGTTCGGGGCTGATCTTCTCCTCTTTCCACGTTGACACGCGGATGTATCCGAGCCACGGTTCGCCGTCTTCGTCAACCGGCGAGCCGCGGAATGTGGCAGGTAGGTCAAGGATGGTCACAGTGCCTTCCGTTCGGATCGATCGTCCGTGGATGGGCGCAGTTGGATCACGTTGCCCGCGGCCTGCTCGCCCGGTAAGCGTTCGCCAGGGTTGGGCGGCGCGGTGGGCTGGTCGAGCAGACCGCGCGCAACGTGTTCGAGTGCCTGCTGATAGCCGACACGGTGTGCTGTGGAGAGTTGGGCGTCCGTGACCCGTTGGTTGCGGCCTAGCAGCCACGCGATTACGGCGGGTAGGGCCGCAATGGCGATGAAGAACCCTGCTGCGGCTGCTCCGGTGTCTTGGTTTTCGGGGTGGAGGCCCAGAGCGCCAACGGTGAGTCCCGCCAGGAACAGTGAGTTTGCCAGCCATGGGAGATAGCGGCTGGTGTTCAATGCGGAGCCTCCGTGATCGCTATTGCTCGGCGGCGTGGTCTCCGTCGCCGGAGCGCTGTCGTTGCTGCTGGAGCGTGCGTGTCATCGCGACGAACAGGTCTCTCTGTTGCTCGTCAGTGATGCCGAGTTGGGTCGCGGCGTCCTCGGGGGTGATGCGGGATTCGCCAGCGGGTGGGTGCTGGACGGCCTGTAGGTCGCTGTCGCTGAGGATTCCGGCGCGTACGAGTACGACGCCGAGGCGGAGGCCGAGCGCTTCGGCGAGCTGCGTAAGGGTGTTGATGTCCTGCTCGCCGGTGCCCTTCAACAGGCGCGAGATCGTCGGGCGTGAGATGCCGGAGTCCTCGGCGAACCGGGTCTGTCCGCCGCCGCGCGGGGACAGGTTGTAACCGCGGGCTTCCAGTTCCTTGCGGAGCCACTGACCGAACGCCTGGTCGGCGTTGCTGCTGTTTTTCATGCGTGCAATGTATCGCCCATGAACGTACATCGACAGACCGATCACGCATGACCATGACGTGAGTCACGACAGAGCACCCCCTTTGCCCCTGGTCCGCGCATTTACTCGAACGAGTGTCCGATTCTGCCCTCGTGGCATATGCGAGTCAACAGTAAACATCTGTGAACTCAGAGTCACACGAGATTCACGTTCGTTCACGCGTGATCGATGCGTGGTACGTTGCGTTCACGAGCGAAACGTATCGTTCGTGAAAGGACTTCTGTGTCATGCGCTACGACCGCACGCTTCTGCGGAACGCCGCCCGAGGGGCCGGCGATTCCACTCCGTCCGACATCTCCCGGCGTCTTGAAGTCGCCCCGGCGACCGCTTGGCGCCTGTTCCACGGGCACACGGCGCCCTCGGCGCGTGTCGCCGCCGCCGTCGAGCGCGCCTACGGCGTGCCCGCCTCGCAGCTGTGCAAGGCGGCTGCATGACCGCCCGCGTAATCACCCGCGAGCAGGCGTTCGCCAACGCCCGCCGGGTCCTCGACCAGGCCCGCGACCGGCGCGACGCCGACCGCGCCGCCGGGCGCATCGCCCCCGAGGTCGAACTCGTCTTGCGCCGCCTCGAACGCGAGCAGCGCCAGCATGCGCCCGCCGTCGAGCACCGCGCCGCCGCCTGAAAACGCGGAGGGCCGCCCGGACGCGACCCGGACGGCCCTCCCGACCGAACCCCGAGAGGTACCGATCGTGAACATCGCTGAGCGTACCGCCCCCGCACCGGCCGCCACTGACACCGAGAAGCACCGCATCCGTACGGGCGTGATCGCCCGGCAGCTGGACCAGATCGCCCCCGGTACCGCCCGCGTGCGGACCGTCCCCGTGACGACCGACCGCGACGGCGAGCAGCGCCTCGCGACGTGGGTCGCCCTCGACGACGCCCTCGGCGGGCCGGTCAAGGCCGACCACGACGCGCACCGCGCCGCCCGCGGCCTGCTGCTGCGGATGTTCCCCGCCGCCGACTGGACCCGCCCCCACGCCTACGACGCGATCACGGGCGACCTCGCCCTCGACGAGCCGACCATGCCCGAGGAGCTGTACGGATGATCCGCCCCACGCTCACCGCCGACGGCCTCGCCGTCCGTCTGCCGATCGCCGACCGCGCCGAGCAGCTGCTCGACTCCCTGGCCCTCGCATACGCCGAGCACCCCGACGACGTCGGCGCACTGCTCGCTACGCACGCCGCGAACGTCGTCCGCCTCGATCACGCCGTCGTGAGCGAGGACATGCCCGAGTACGAGCGGTCGATGCGTGCCGCCGCCGCCGACGGGACCCGCGAGGCCCTGCTCGCCGAGGCACCGCCCGCCGACAGCCTCGACGACCTGCTCGACCCCGACGACGCGCTCACCCTCGCCCAGCGCATCGCCGGCCTCGCCGCACACATCGACCCCCGCGCCGCCGTAAAGGGCATGCAACACCGCGCCCCGTCGTGCGACCACAACCAGGGCGTACACGGCCGGCACCACGCCGACGGCCGCCGGTACTGCAACGCGTGCAACAACCCCGCGACCGCGGACGGTTGCGCCCACGGGAACCCCCGGTGCGGCGCCCAGCCCGTACGGCCGTACCCGTGCGGGTGGCGATGCGACGACCACCAACCGGCCCGCACCCGCCCCTACTTCACCGCCGCATGACTGGCCCGGCGGCGAGGACGAACCGCCGGCGCCCCACCCCGACAGGAGCACAACCCCCGTGACGTGGTTCAAAGTCGACGACACCTCGCACGCGCACCCCAAGCTGTTGAGGGCCGGAAACGCCGCCCTCGGCCTGTGGGTCCGCGCCGGCGCCTACGCCGCCCAGCACCTCACCGAGGGAGTGATACCGGGCGTCGTCGCCCAGCTGTACGGCACCGCCCCCCAGGCCCGGAAGCTGGTCGCGTCCGGCTTGTGGCACGCCCACGGGCACGACTGCACCCGATGCAAGCAGCCGCCCGCCGGCGACTACGTGATGCATGACTTCCTGATCTACAACCCGAGCCGAGCGCGCGTCGAGGACGAGCGAGCCAAGGCCGCCGACCGGCAGCAGCGGGCCCGCGAACGCGCCGCCGAGCAGCGGAACCAGGAGCGTAATCCGCTCGATTCGTCGGCGAATCGTCCGCGAATCGACGACGATCCGAGGCAGGAAAATCGCGAACCGTCCGCGAATCAAATCGAGTTCCCGGAAGACATCGCAGGTCAGGGCGAACCGTCACAGCGTGACGAGGTCGACCCGTCACGGTCCCCCCGACCCGACCCGACCCGCCCCGCTGTACCTCCTACGGAGGTACAGCAAGCTAGCTACGGCTCGACCCCCGCCGTCCCGCCGAGCCTTCGGCCGTTGCGTGACGCGCTCACCGCCGCCGGCGTCGTCGTCGAGTGGTCCCTCGCCGAGGCCGATTGGTTCCGCCTCGAAGCGATCGTGAAGCGGACCGCTGTCCCCGCCCTGGTCGATCACGCCCGCGAGCAGTGGCGCCGCGCCCGTTCCCGCCCCCGCAGCGTGCGCTACTTCCTGCCCGGCTGGACCGCACTCCCGCCCGTGCCGGCCGGCGCCCCGACCGCCCCCGGGGCCGACGTGATCCCCCTCGACGCCGCCCGCCCAGGCCGCGTGGCCCGCGCCGCCGACATGTTCGCCGCCGCCCTCAACTCGCCTCAGGAGCACGCCAGATGACCCGGGAAGAAGTCGCCGCCCTGCTCGCCTATGCCGTGCGCCTCGACCCGCGGAGCGCCCCGACGGACCAGGCCGCCGCCGAGGAAACCCTCGACCAGTGGGCCGACCTGCTCGACGACGTACCGCCGACCGCGCCGCACCCCGCCGGCCGGCACTGGGACGCCGCACAGGTCGTACGCCATCACATAGCAACCAGCCCGTACCCGATCAAGCCGTCGGACGTGTCGCGCCCGTGGCACAGCTTCCGGCGCGACGTGGTCGACCGGCACCACGACCCCGTTCCCGCCGCCGATCCGGACAACCCCGAGGCGTACCGGGCCGAGCTGCTCGGCACCCGGCACGCCGTAGCCGTCGGTGCCGCCCCAGCCGCGACCTTCCGCGAGTTGACCGGCGGGCCCGCCCCCGAGGTCGCCGAACGCCTCGCCGCCCTCGGCGAGTATGTCCCGCGCACCGTCGCCGCCACCCTCGCCGAGTTCCGGCCGCGCCGCGCCGAGCGCGAACGCCTCGCCGTCGAGGGACTGCCCGACCCGCTCGACGTGGCGTGCACGTACGAGCAGTGTCGCGCCCACGCCGGCGAGCCGTGCGTCAACTACCGCCGCAACCCGCGCAGCACTGCGCACCCGTCCCGCCTCGACCTCGCCACCGCCCGCCGCTACGCCCCGAAGGAGCCGGCCGCATGAAGCGCAACAAGAAACACCCCGACCGCGCCCCGCACCGACGCCGCGCCTCGGCGACGGACCGTACGAAGAACACCAAGTCGTTCCGCGTGACGGGATCATGGGACAAGCGCCCCAACCGGCCCGCCATCAAGGCCACGTCCGACCGGCACGCCCGCGACCGGATCGCCCGCGAGATGCGCGACCAAGGCGCATACGTGATCGTTGAGCAGCACCGCGGACACGGCCAGTGGCGCACGCTATACGAACTCGACGGGCCCGCCCTGCTCGCCGAGCACCGGCGGGCCGCCGAGGAGCAGCGCCGGCAGGCCGTCGAGGAGCGCCGTCGGGCCGAGCAGGTCGAGGCCGCCGCCGAGCAGTCCGAGCGCGACCGCGCCGGCCTCGCCCGCCTCATGGTGCGCCCGCCAGTCGCCCGCGAGCAGTGCGGACGCCGCGACGCCCGGCACGTCACCGGGGCACAGCGATGATCCCGCCGGCCGCCGTCGCCATCGTGCGCGCCGCCGTCGAGATCACCCTCGGCAACGGCCTACGCAGCGCCGGCGACATGGCCGAGCAGGTCGTCGAGGAACTGACGGCGATGGGGTGGACGATCACCCTCGACGAGCCCGACGACGACCGCCCAGCAGCCGCGTAGCCCGGAAATCGAATCGACCAAGGGTCACACACGAGAGCTATCGTTCGTTCGTGAGCGATACAGCTCGCACGAGAAAGAACATTCTGAACGGCTACATCCCGACGGAGGTACATCCCATGGACCGGCCCACCCCGGCCCAGCGGTTCGCCGACAAGGTGACCACCGCCGGCCCCTGGTCACTCCGCCGGAACTGCCTCGGCCCATGCCACCCGTGGGACGGCGCCCAGAACGAAAAGGGCTACGGCACGTTTTGGGTCGACGGCCGCACCGTCAAGGCCCACCGCTACGCCTACGAGCAGGCCAACGGCCCCATACCCGCCGGCCTCGAAGTCGACCACCGGTGCCGCCGCCGTGAGTGCGTCGCCCCCTCCCACCTCGAAGCCGTCACACACCGCACGAACATCCTCCGCTCGACGAACCACGTCGCCGCCCGCGCCGCCGTCACGCACTGCCCCGCCGGCCACCGCTACGACCGGGCGAACACCATCCGCGCGAAGAACGGAACGAGGAAGTGCCGGGCGTGCAAGAACGCATCCGCCCGCGCCACCCGCGCCGCGAAGCGCGAGGCCCGCCTCGCCGTCGTCGAGCCCATCCGACCGACCGTCCCCACCCTCGAAAGGGCCGCGTAACCCATGAGTGGCGAGACCACCATCACCATGACCGGCAACGTCGTTGCCGACCCTGAGCTCAGGTTCACCCCGTCCGGCGCCGCCGTGACGAACTTCCGCATGGCCTCGACGCCCCGGAAGTTCAACCGCCAGACCAACGAATGGGAAGACGGCGAGCCGCTGTTCCTCGGCGTGGCCGTGTGGCGCCAGCAGGCCGAGCACGTCGCCGAGTCCATCCAGCGCGGCATGCGCGTGATCGTCGTGGGCCGACTCACGCAGCGCCAGTACGAGGCCACCGACGGCAGCAAGCGCAGCAGTTACGAGATTCGGGCCGACGAGGTCGCCCCGTCGTTGCTGCGCGCGACCGCCGTCGTGACCAAGGCCAACGGCAACACCCAAGGCGCCCAGCAGCCCGCCCAGTCGCACGGCCAGCAGCACGAGGGATACGCCCAGCAGCCCGCCGGCAACCCGTGGGCTACCCAGAGATACAACGCCGAGCCCCCATTTTGATCACACCCGAAGGCACGCTAATCACTTTGGGCGCGTTCCAAGATCTTGTCCAGGACCGCTCCAATGGCGATATACGCCACGGCCAGTTCTGCGTGCGGCTCCCGCTTTGCCCCCTGCATTGCAGACGTGCGATGACGATCCGCCTCGCTTTGAGCCCACTCCCGACCAGCGCGGATGCCGTCCACCAATCGATTCACATCAGTCATGCGCCGAAGGTCTCACCGGCATACCGGGCGTCGCCCACAACATGCACCAGAGCGATGTGCAATCACCCATTTCCACCACGCCCGCGACCGGTCGCCGGCCCGCCCGCGCGCGCGAAGCACGCCCGTTCGTGTGCATCGCGCCCGTGGTGACCGTCGCCCCGCATACAACCCCTCGAACCCGAGCCAGGAGCCACGCCCCATGACCCGCATTCCCTACGAGCAGGCCCTCGCGTGAGTGGCGCAACGTGGGCGATCGTCCTTGCCCTGGTCGTCGCGTCCGGCGTGCCCCTCGGCCTGTGGGCATGCCGGCGCGACCCCGGCCCCCTCGCCTGCACCTGCGACACCGACCGCGCCCTGTTGCGCCTCGCCAAGGGGGAAGGCCGATGCCCCCGCAACTGCATCACGTGCCGAGTGATCACCGAACGCGCCCAAGAGAACAACAGATGACCACCACCGCCGAGCCTCGCCGCCGTCAGCACTGAGCACAGGAGCAGCCACACCATGATGACCACCCTTGCCCCCGCCGCCCTGCCCGTCTCCCGCCGCGCCGCGGTCGACCTCGCCGCCGTGCGCGAGCAGTGGGGCGACCTGCTCGCCGCCATCAACCACCGACCGGCCGCGGAGTGGCCGCCGCGCGAGGCCCGCGGATTCCTCGACCAGCTCGCCGCCGACGACCGCGCCGAGGACGACGACGCGATGCCCGTCGAGGCCGTCGTCGGTCGGCTCCCGCTCACCATCCGCGAACACCCCGCCCCGCTCAACCTCGACGCCCTCGACGCCGCCCTCGCCGTCGAGCGCGACCTGTTCGGCCTCGCCGACGCCGTCGCCGAGCAGGTGCAGCGCTCCATACGGCCGGCCCGTGGCGCTCACGGCCGGTTCATCTCCGACCAGGTCGACGCCGCCGACCCGGCACGGTGGCACCCGCCGACGCACCGCGACGCCGGCCCCGCGAGCGCCGCCTCGGCCGGTAGCCGCGCGTACGGGCTGCATTGGGCCGCCGTATGGCTGGAGGGGCGCGCCCTCGGTGAGGACATGGGCGACGTGTTCGAGCCCATGTCGGCCCGCCTGCTCGACGAGGTCGCGGCGACCGCCCGCCGCGCGCGCCACACGATCGAGCGCGCCCTCGGCCGCAACGGACGCACGACCACCCTCGACGAGCCGTGCCCGTTCTGCCGCGGGCAGCTCGCCGCCCACACCCGACCCGGGGGCGAACCGGTCGTCACCTGCTCGACCGGCGAGGCGTGCGAGGCCCCCGTCGACCTCGACGGCCGGCGCCGGGCGTGGCGAGGCGCCGATCTCGTTGGATTGTGGGTCGCTCTCAGCGCAAAGCGGTGACTGGCTTCGCGGGAGAGGGCAGCACGGCAACCCTGGGTAAGGGGATCCCCCAGTGTCGCCGCTATCGCTGCCCTCCGAACCGCTACGCGCGATTCCTTAAAGATCGTGGCGAACAAGCTCCACAATCACAGCCCACAGGGCGCGAACGCCCAGTGCTACGGCTGCACGTGCAGCAAGCTCGCGCATGAGCTCTGCCCGCCTGGTCGAGGGTTTCTCGGCCATGTCTCCTCCTCCTTGTTCGGGTTCGCCGGGCGTCATGACCCCGACGGCCCGACTCCCGGCGACCCTCCCCAGATGGGAAGCGGAGACAGGTCCAACTTAGCGATCAGCACAGGGCGTTGATAAGAGCACACCTCTTGTGTACCCAGTTCAGAACTTAGTACAGTCAGTTCCGCCGGACGTCACCCGGCGGACCCGCAGACCGACCAGCCCAAGGGAGCAACCCCAATGAGCGCAGTCACCATCCCCGGCGCCCTCGCCGACTACGTCACCGATCAGTTCATCGGAGACGACGAGACCGCCGCTGTCCTCGACGCCGCCCGTCGCGGTCGTGGCCGGACTCTGGTCATCGAGCCGACCAGCCCGCGCATCCTGCACGTCATCAGCCGGTACGCCGAAAGCGTGCTCGCCATGAAGCGCAACCGCGCCCAGCGCGACGCCGCCCGCCTGTGGATCAAGCGCGCCGGTAACTCCCCGGCCCGCATGGTCCACCACTTCACCAGCACCGGCACGGCCTACAACCACACCCAGACCCGCTACGACATCCGCGACGGTGACGTACTGGTCATCCACTCCGAGCAGGTTGTCGGCATCCTGGTCAGCGCCTACCCCGCCGCCATCACCAAGGAGAACGGCGACCTTCACACCCTCACCGCGCCGGCCCGCGAGATCGAGGGCGGCACGTACGCAGCGAGCGCCGAGGCCGCCGAGCAGATCGCCCGCAGCTACGGTTTCCCCCTCGCTGGCGAGGAGACCGAGCCGGCCCCCTACGCCGAGGGCGCCCGCGTGCAGCAGGGCAACCGCACCGGCACGGTTACCGCCGTCAACGTGCCCATGTTCCACCTCGACACACAGACCACCACCCGCGACAACGTGACCATTGAGTGGGACCACGGCACCACCTCGACCATCCACCCGAGCCATGTCGAGCCCGCCAACGAGACCACCGAGGAGATCGAGGCGCAGCAGGCCGCCGCCGAGGTGACCGAGATCGAGGCCAGCGCCGGCACATGGCGGGGCGAGTGGATCGGCGAGGAGTCGGCCGGCGACACCCTGTTCGACGTCGAGCCGGCCGCCGAACAGGGCGCCCTGTTCACCGAAGGCGACCAGCCCGCCCGCGAGGCCATCGCTGTGCGCATGACCCCGGAGCCGGCCGGCCTCGCCCGCATCCGCGCCAAGGCCGCGGCCGACCGCGAGGCGTACCGCGCCGAGATGGACGAGCGGCAGGCCGCCGACCACATCGCCCACGGCGCCCCCGTACCGGCCGCCCTACAGGCCCGCATCGACGCGCGCCGCGCCGAGGCCGCCGCCGAGCCGGCCGAGACCCTGCCCGCCCGCCGCGTAATCGAGGGCGTGATCGTGGGACACGCCGGCGCCGCGGAGGGCAGCACCCCGGCGGACGCCGGACACCCGAACGTGATCGCCGCCCGCGCCACCCTCGACGGCCTCGCCGTCGCCCGCATGACCGACCACCACGACGTGAGCGACCCGACCGAGGCCGAGCAGGACGTACGCGGCTATCTGGTCGACCCGCGCGAGGGAAACCGCGTCGCCGTCTACTGGCTTGAGGGCGGGCGCACCATCCGCCGCGACACCCCCGGGCACGGCCCCGCCCTCGAATGCCTCGCCGACCGCCTCGAACGCCGCGGCTGGAGGGTCGAGAAGATGCTCAGGTCCTCGCAGTGCGTCTTTGCCCACCGCCCGACGAGCTAATCAACCACCGGCCCGCCCTCGACCGAGGGCGGGCCCCGCCCCCATCAGGAGCAACCGGAATGACCGCGCAAGAGCCCGCAATTGTCACGGCCGAGCAGTTGGCCAAAGAAGTAACGGCCCTGGTGCGCCGTTACGAGCGCGGCCAGGAGCAACAACGACAGCTTGCTGACTCCCTTGAGCTTCGGATGAGCCGAGCCGTCAAGGCGCGGAAGGAGTGGAAGGAGGTCGAGAAGGACTTGCCCAGCCTGCTGGTCGAAGTTCGCGACGCGGGATGGGAACCGAAGCAAATCGCGACGCTCTTCGACCTCACCGAGTCGTACGTGTATCGCAAGCTGCGCGAACACGGCTCCGCGCAGTAGACCCCGCGCATAGACGCGGGCCCGCACACGGTGACGTCACCACCGGGCGGGCCCGACTAACCACGATGGGAGCAACCCCCACCATGACCACCGCCAACCCTACCCAGCAGCCAGCCAAGGCCCCGAACCTCCCGCCGCCCGTAGGCCGGTCTCTCTCGGTGCGCATCCTCGACGAAGGCATGCACGACGATCTGCGCGTGATCATGCAGACCGGTTGCGACGCCTCGACCGCCGTCCGACAGGCGTTACTCATCCTCGCCAACGTGTACGACGGAGCATGGAAGCGCGGGCACTACCCGCCCGGCGTCGCACCCGAAATCGTGACGGCGAACATCAAGCCGTACCGCCCCGTCCGACAGCCTGACCAGGGCGTATGACAACTGCGCGCCCCGCTGTACGACACAGCGGGGCGCGTCGCGCGTCCGGACGCGCAGGCCGTTACATGCGCGCACGACGCAGCGAGGCCCGAATCGCACAGTCCTGTGCCGCATCCGAATAGAACCGTCGTCACCGCCACCCCCTCGCCTCGAACGGCATATGCCGTATGCACCCTAACGACTTGTTCGCAGGCGGACAGAGCCCCCAATGGGCCGTCAAGTGCAGCTAGAGTTTTGCCTGTTGCGGGCGGGACTTCGCCCCAACCGTCCTCCCCTCATCCCGCAGTTCACCAATGAGAGAGAGGAACGTTGGGGAAGCAGAGGAAGAAGAATAGGAAGCCAGTCAGCAAGTTGAAGGGCCCGGATTGGGAACGCAATACCTTCCTGGTCGCAGTCGGACGTCTCGCGTACGAGGTCGTCAGCGACTGGTTCAGGAGGTAGGCGCACACCAACCCGAGCCCATCCCTCAATGACCGTTTGAGCGGTCACTGCGTAGCGCCGGCTAGGGCGCGCGCTGGGGGCGGGATCGACGCACGGTCTCGCCCCCGTCGGCAGCATGCTGCAACAAAGAGTTAAGCAACATACGTGACTTCCTGTACAGCCGAACCAGCGGCGGACCCGCGGTCGAGCCGCAGGAATCGAAGCCACTTGCGTCGTTATCGTTCTGTGACCTAATGTAGGGCCCGTCTTCGGCGTGCCCGCAAACGGACGCCCTACCTCGAACGCCCCGCCGCTCCCCCCGTTAGCGGCGGGGCGTTCGCATGCCCACGGGAGGTGACCCGTGGGACGCCCCATCGACGACCGCGACCGCGAGCAGGTACGCCGGCTACACGCCAAGGGCAAGAGCCGGAACGAGATCGCCCGAGCGATCAAGAGGTCGCCCTCGACCGTGTCGAAGATCGCCGGCCAGTTCGACCCGCCGCTCACGTTCGACCGCGCCGCCGAGGTCGCGACCGCCACCCGCGTACGCCGTGCCGACCTCGCCGCGCGCCGCGCCGAACTCGCCGTCACGCTGCACGACATCGCCGAGCGCGAGCTCGCCAAGATGACCGAGCCACACCTCTACTTCGAATGGGGCGGGAAGGATCACACCTACGCCCAGAAGTGGCAGGACGAGCCGACCCCCGCGGACCGCCGCACGATGATGGCCACGGCCGGCGCCGCCCTCGACCGGTCCCTCAAACTCACCCCGCCGCGCGACGAGGCCGGCGAGCGCTCCCGTTCCGTGATCGGGCGCCTCATGGAAGGACTCGCCCGCAACTACGCGGAGCGCCACGGCGACGCCCCCGGCGGCGACGATGAACACTGATCTTGGCCTGTCCGCAAAGCAGGTCGATTCGATCGTCGAGGCCGCCGCATTCCTGAACCTGTGGGAAGGGTCGGTGCGTAGCGGGAAGACGATCGCCAGCCTCATACGGTGGTTGGGCTACGTCGCCGACCCGCCGCCCGGCGGCGAGCTGGTCATGGTCGGGCGCACCCGCGACAGCCTCGCCCGGAACGTGTTCGGCCCGCTCATGAACCCGGACGTGTTCGGCGAGGTCGCGCAAGATATCCACTACACCAGCGGCGCGCCGACGGCGACCGTCCTCGGCCGCACCGTGCACGCCCTCGGCGCCAATGACGCCCAGGCCGAGCCGAAGGTAAGAGGCTTGACGTGCGCCGGCGCGTACGTCGACGAGGCGACGACCCTCCCCAAGTCGTTCTTTGACCAGCTCACCGCGCGTTGCAGCGTGCCCGGATCGGCGATCTTCGGCACGACCAACCCCGACAACCCGAACCACTGGCTACGCCGCGACTACCTGCTCAGGCCGGAAGAGGCCCGACTCAGGTCGTGGCACTTCCAGTTGGACGACAACCCGGGCCTTGACCCCGAGTACATAGCCCGGATCAAGTCGACGCACACGGGCCTGTTCTACAAGCGGAACGTACTCGGCCTATGGGTGCAGGCAGAGGGCGCGATCTACGACATGTTCGACGAGTCCGAGCACGTCGTCGACACCCTGCCCGCGATGCGCCGGTACTGGATCGGCCTCGACTACGGCACCGTGAACGCCACCTCGGCGATCCTGCTCGGCGAGGGCGTCGACGGCCGGCTGTACGCGTGCGCCGAGTGGCGCCACGACTCCCGCACCGCGCACCGGCAGATGACCGACGCCCAGTACAGCGCCGCACTGCGCAAGTGGGTTGCCGAGCAGGGCGTCGCCCCCGAGTGGACGTTCATCGACCCGAGCGCGGCGAGCTTCATTACGCAGCTGTGGGCCGACTCGTACCCGGGTGTGGCCCGCGCCTCGAACGAAGTGGTGGACGGTATCCGGTCCGTGGCGAGCCTGCTCGGCGCCGGCCTGCTCCGCATACACCGATCGTGCGAGGGACTGCTCGACGAACTGCCCGGTTACGTGTGGGACGAGTCCGCCGCCGACAAGGGCGAAGACAAGCCCGTCAAGCGGGCCGACCACTCATGTGACGCACTGCGCTACGTCGTCCACTCGACCGCCCACGAGTGGCGGCACCTGCTCACCCTCGCCGCGTAAGGAGGCCGCCCCGTGGCCGCAGCGTTCACCCTGCCCGTACACCTCACCGTCGGCGAGCACACCGTCGAGGTAGGCGAACTGACCCTCGCCCCCGGCGAGCAGCTGCGCCCCGCCCTCGCCGAGTTGTTCCGCCGCGCCGCCGACGCGTGCGAGGCCACCGCACAGGAAGGGGGCGCCGATGGCACTCCCTGACCAGGGCGCAGCGTGGCCGCCGCCGGCGTGGGCCCCGTACTACGCCGCGATGCGCGTCGACGACGCGTGGTACAGCGGCGACCGGAAACGCCTAGGCCGCGCCTACGCCCACCACGGGCGCCCCTCCGAGCGGCGCCGCCTGTGGGGCCGGCGATCGTTCGAGCACCGCGCCGACCGGCGCGACAACCGCCTACACGTCCCCCTCGCCGGCGACATCGCGTCGACGAGCGCCGACCTGTTGTTCGCCAACATGCCGACGATCACCGTCGAGGACAAGGCCACACAGGAACGCCTCGACCAGCTGCTCGACGAGGGCCGCGTGCAACAGACGTTGCTCGGCGCCGCCGAGCAGGCCGCCGCCCTGTCTGGCGTGTTCCTCCGTGTGACGTGGGACCGCGACCTAGCGCCGCGCCCCCTGCTCACCGTCATGCAGCCCGACGGAGCCGTACCCGAGTACCGGTTCAACATGCTGCGCGCCGTGTCGTTCTGGCGCGAGTTGGACGGCTCGACCGAGTCGACCGTATGGCGCCTCTTTGAGCGACACGAGTCCGGCCGCATAGTGCACGCCCTGTATATGGGGACGCGCGACAACGTCGGGCGCCGCGTGCCGCTCACCGAGCACCCCGATACGGCCGAGTTGGTCGACTCCCTCGACGCCGACGGCGACAGCATCGCGACCGGCATCCGGGAACTCACGGCCACGTATGTACCCAACATGCTGCCTAACCGGCTGCACCGGGGGAGCCCGATCGGACGCTCGGACTACGCGGCGCCGATCTACGACCTGTTCGACGCCCTCGACGAAACGTGGACGTCGTGGCTCCGCGACATCCGCCTCGCCCGCGCGCGGCTGATCGTCCCCGATGGCTACTTGCGCAACGAGGGCGCCGGCCGCGGAGCGTCGTTCGACGACGACCGCGAGGTCTGGCACAGCCTGAGAATGCCGCCCAACGAGGGCGCCGGCATCACGTTGAATCAGTTCGATATCAGGGTCGAGGAGCACGCCCGGACGGCCGAAAGCATCATGCGACAGGCCGCCCAAGCCGCCGGCTACTCGCCCCAGTCGTTCGGCCTCGACGGCGAGGGACAGCCCGTCACCGCGACCGAGGTCGACAGCCGCGACGCCCGATCGATGGTGACCCGCCGGAAGAAGGCCGGCTATTGGCGCCACGGGATCGCCGACATGTGTCACGTCATGTTGCAACTCGACGCAGCACTGTTTGGCAGCAAGGTCACGCCCGCCCGCCCCCGCGTGGAGTTCGGCGACGGCGTCGCCGAGTCCGCCGAGCAGACGGCGACGACTCTCGACCTGCTCAACCGCGCCGGCGCCCTCAGCACGGCAACGAAGGTGAAGATCCTTAACCCGACGTGGGACGACACCGCGGTACAAGCCGAGGTTCGGGCGATCCTCGCCGAGACCGGTGCCGCTGCGCCAGATCCAGTCGGCTCCTTCCCTCTTTAGCTTTCTCAGCCCCCACTTTCCTCCGCACCGCCAGATGATTCCTCAACAGGTGGCGACACTGGATCATTGACGCCTTCTTCCGCTGAGGCCGACGAGGCAGTTGACACTTCAACACCAAACGCCGTCCTAATTTTGGCTCCGATTCCGGCAGCAGTTGCATTGCCAACTTCACTAACTATTGGAGTGACGAACTTGACGAGGAAAAGACCGCCGATGTAGGCCCCAACCAAAATCGGAACACTACCCTCACCCATCGTTACCCCTATCCCTACGGCTGAGGCTTGCTCAGCAACCTCTCTCAAGGGGGACCAGATTGAGGGCGGAGAATTGAAGTGAGGCACCAGCGCCTCATTACTGCGCAACAGCGCAGATAGGTAGACCTGCAAAGCATCGCTGTCCGAGCCATCGACCCGCGAAGATAGAGCGGCGAACTCCTCGATCGCCAGGTATGCACTCCCGAATACACGTACACCTGGAATTTCAGACGGGTTCCTTGTCTGAGATGGTATCGATGTTCGGTGAGATTCAGGGTTATCCACCTTTGCCCGCTGGATCCTGGCCGCATCTGAGTCAGTCAATCGCGCATCAGAGCCACTTATTTCCAGGACACCCGAGTGGGTACCGCCTGGAATACGGACATCGACACGAAGCGTCACAGATCTACGAGCAACACGCTCAGACCAATCCAGGGGTAGATTCCGCGTCTGCTGGGGGGAGTTGGTGGGCCTAGTGGTTGCTAGGTAGGCCTCCTCTGCCTTGTTCAGCCTCCGAGACCCCCGCTGACCGCGGGTCCTGCTGTCCTGGTCCTTCGACTCTGACATGCGCCCCCCTCCGCCGAGGCCAGCGTAGAGGCTCGCGGCTCCCAGATCATCAGTGTGCTCGCGTTGAGGGGGACATCGTGCCGATTCACCCGGGCATGGTCGAGGACCTCGCCGACCGCACCCGCGACCTGTACGCCGAGGCCGAGGCGCGCCTGTTGGGCATCATCGCTCGACAGCTCGCCGCCGGCCTCGACGCGCCCGGTTGGGTCGAGCGGAAGCTCGCCGCGATCCAGCAGCTACGCCGCGCCTCACAGGCCGTCGTCGACGAGTTGGGGAAAGCGGTCGAGCTGGAAGTGTTCGACGCGGTCGCCTCGGCGTACAACGAGGGACACCGCGCCGCGGTCGCCGAGTTGGGCGCCCTGTCCGACGACGCGCGCCGGCTGGTCGACGACGTGACCCCCAACGCCGCCGCGGTCGACCGCCTCGCACAGGAAACCGTCGACGTGGTCACCTCGACGCACCGCTCGATTCTGCGGGCCGTCGTCGACCGGTTCCGGGCGATCGTCGCCGAGGTCACCGCCACGCCCCTACTCGGCACCGGTACCCGCCGGCAGGCCACGCAAGACGCCATGCGTCGGTTCGCCGACGAGGGCATACGCGCGTTCGTCGACCGCGCCGGCCGCCGATGGCAGCTCACCAGCTATGCCGAGATGGCCGTACGGACATCCGTCGCCCGCGCCGCGACCGAGGCGCACATGCGAACCCTGTCCGACGCCGGTATCGACCTGGTGATCGTCAGCGACGCCCCGCGCGAGTGCCCGCTCTGCCGCCCGTGGGAGGGCCGCGTACTGGCCATCGACGGCCTGACCGGCGAGCGCACGGTCGAGGTCGAGCACGCCATCGACGACGGCCGCATGATCCCCGTACGCGTCGCCGGCACCCTCGACGAGGCCCGCCTCGCCGGGCTGCAACACCCCAACTGCCGGCACGCCGTCAGCGCCTACACCCCAGGTCTGACCGTGCCCGAGCAGGCCACCAGCGACCCCGCCGGCTACGAGGCCGGCCAGCGACAGCGGGCGATCGAGCGGCACATCAGGAAGTACAAGCGCCGCGAGGCCGCCGCCGTCACCCCCGAGGCGCAGCGCGCCGCACGCCTGAAGTTGAGGCAGTGGCAAGGCGCCATGCGCGAACGCCTCGCCGCACACCCCGACTTGCGCCGGCTACGCCACCGCGAGCAGCCGGGCGCCTCGAACCTCCCCGAGCAGCGCACCGAGGCGACGCCCGAGCAGGTCGAGGCCGCGCGCGTGTGGTCCGGCGACGAGCAGTCGATACGCGAGATGAGCGACGACGAGCTCGCCGCCGCCGAGGGTTCCCGCCTGCTCGACGACCGCGCCCGCGCGAGGATCGAGGCCGAGGCCGACCGCCGCGACCTCGACGACCTGCTCGGCCGCGTACGTCCCGGCGGCACCCTCGCCGAGGACCTGACGCCGTTCAGCGACACCGAGCTCGCCCGCGCGTTCGGCCACCTCGACGACGGCGACGCACTGCGCGTCATGGCGGAGATGGACCGGCGCGACCTCGCCACCCGCCTACCGGGCGTGTCCCCGGATCTGGTCGGCCTGTCCGACCATGACCTCGCCGCGCGCGCCCGCGGAGCCGACCCGGACACGCTCGCCCTGATCGCCGCCGAGGCCGGCCGCCGCGACCTGCTCGCCCGCCTATTCCCCGGCGGGCAGCTGCTCGGCGATCTGTCCGACGTGGGCGACGACGAGCTCGCATGGTGCATGCAGTACGCCACCAGCGAGGAACTGTTCAGGATCGCCGCGGAGATGGACCGCCGCGACGCCGTCGACCTCCCCCAGCCGGCCGACGCCGGCGACGCCGTCGAGGACCTGCTCGCCGACCGCGACGCCCTCGCCGAGGCCATGGCGCCGGCGCCGGACCCGGAGGATTGGGGGCGCCTCACCGACGACGAGTCGTTCGCCGCCGAGGCCGCCGCCCTCGCCGCCGCCCACACGGACGAGGACGGCGACGAGCACGACGAGCGGCACACGATCACTCGCCGCGAGGCCCGCGCCCTGTACGACGAGTACGTGTATCGGCAGTACCTACAGGCCGAAGACGACTGCAACGGCTATCTACTCAACAAGAAAGCCAAGACCGCCGGCATCAACCCGGCAACCCTGTTCAGCGGGCCCGCGCGCATCGCATACGCGCGCGCGAGCGACGAACTGAAAGAGTGGTGGGCCGAACACGGTCGACTCACTCAGGCCGAGTTCGTCGAGCAGGTGACCGGCAAGTCCCAGCGATGGGCCGACGGCGCCCGCAAGAACGAATCCGACCAGCAGGGCAAGCGGTAGGGGGCGCAGCGTGGGCACACGCGAGGACATCGTCAAGGCAGTCACGGCCGGCCGCAAGGCCGGCGAGCGAGGCGACCCACCGACCGTGTGCCCGTACCCGCGGTCGTCGGCGCTGCGTACCGCGTGGATTCGCGGCTACGCCGAGGCGAACCCCGTGTCGTCCCAACCCGAGACGACCAGCTAACCTAGGGGGATTCCTTCAGGAACCCAACACGAAGTTTTAGCAGTTGAGTGCTTCGCGGAAATGCGACCTGCACCAGAGCCCAGCGACCTTCATTTGTTTGAACGCAGAGAATTTCGTCGGTCTTGAGCGTGCGGGCGGGGATTGCAGGGATGAGCTCTGCTCGCGTTGAACAATACGGGATGTCGAGATCATCAATGACCCCGAGCTTCACCCCCTCACCCTCCCCATTCTGTTGTGGATTTGACACGAGTCCCCCAATGTGAATCAAATCGGTATTCTTATTTTTATACGTAGTAACCTCCCTTCCATCGATATCTAGTGCCGCCTGTTGCAGCAAGGATACGTTATAGACCCCCGTCATAAACTGATCGTTCGCCCTAATATCGGCGGTCGGACTCGGGGAGGGCCCCGACGATTCACCGTCGGATTTCGTTGGGCTGGGGAAGGATGGTGATGTTAATCGCTCCCCAGGGTCGGAGTTCTGTGAAGGGTCGTTGGAAAATAGGGCGGGCACGATGACGCCAATCACTGCTGCCAGTACCGCCGCAGTTGCGCCAATTAAGGCGCCAGAGTGACGGCTAAACCAATTGCCCTGAGCCCCGTCGTCTGGAGGGGGGCTCTGTGGTGCCCCTCCGGGCGGACTACTCATAATTCCCCCGTGTCTCCCGCGAACAGGCTAAGGGTAGCCCTCCAGTTGGGATGACCAGAAGGGTTTGCATGAACGAATCGGTTGTCAGGCTGAGGAAACGAACCTCCATCTGAGATGTGTCGTCACTTCAACACCACAAACCTCATCCGATGCCCTTGGGCTCTGTTCCACCAGCCCTTACGCAGTCGACTTCGCCAGGTCCGCCTAGCCACCACTCACCAGCACCGTCCCGAGGGGGCCCGCCAGGCGCGGGCCCTCTTTCGCATGCCTCGACACGCGGAGCGCCAGGCGCGCGCCGCCCTGACTACGGCTCCAGGAGGGCCCTATGTCCACCCCGACCGCACCCGCCACCCCCGCCGCCTCGACCACGCCCGCCGCGCCGGCCACCCCGACAGCGCCGGCGACGACCCCGCCGGCCCCGGCGAGCACCCCGCCCGCGCCGGCCACGCCGCCGGTCCCCGCCACGCCGCCTGCCGCGCCCCAGGGGGGTGAGCCGCAGGATGTCGCGAGCCTGCCCGCGTGGGCCCAGAAGCTCATCACGGACACCCGCGCCGAGGCCGCGAGCTACCGCACCCGCGCGCAGACCGCCGAGCAGGGGACTCCGCCCACCGCCCCCGCGCCGGCCGCCCCGACCGCTCCGCCGGCCGACGCCCCCGAGGGTGACGTAAGCCGACTCCCGCAGTGGGCCCAGCGCGCCATCACGGATGGACAGACAGCCGGCCGCCGCGCCGCCGTACAGGCCGCGATCATCCAGGCCGCACCCGGCGCCGGCGCCGACGTGGCCCGCCTGCTCGATTCCCAGTCGTTCGCCGCGACCGTCGCGACCGTCGACCCCACCGACACCGCCGCGATCACTCAGGCGATCACCAACGCCGTGACCGCCCAGCCGTGGCTTTCCGCCCATGCGACCGGGCCGGCCCGCGGGGGCGCCGACTTCGGCGGCACCGGAGCGGGCGAGGTCACCCCCGCCCAGTTCGCCGCCATGTCCTATGCCGAGCGCGTCGCACTGCACCAGTCCGACCCCGACACATACCGGCGCCTCGCCGGTTCCTGACACCTCCCGGCACCGCGCCGGGCCCCAACGCCCGGCGACCGCGCCGGAGAAAGTAGGCAGCAGCAATGCCGCAGACCAACGCCGCCGCGATGATCGTCCCCGAGGTATGGGGCGACATGGCACAGGCCCAGTTCACCGGAAAGGTGCGCGTCGCCGGTTCCTCGGCCGTCCTCGACGACAACACCCTCGAAGGTGCGCCCGGCGACACGATCCACTTCCCGAAGTGGGGCGCCCTCGGCGAGCTCGACGAGCTCAACGAGGCAACGCCCATGACGCCGGCCGCGATGTCCACAGACGACGCTACGGCGACGATCAAGGAAGTCGGTAAGGCCGTCGAGATCACGGACAAGGCGCGCCTTGTCTCCCTCGGCGACCCCGAGGCCGAGGCCCGCCGGCAGTTCGGCGTACTCGCTGCCCGCAAGGTCGACGCCGACCTGATCGCCCAGGCGCAGAAGGACGAGACCGCGCAGGGCGGGGGCAACCCGTTCCGCTTCACCACCGCGGCGGGGAAGCTCAAGTTCACGTGGCTTGACGCCATGGTGCCCGCCATCGGGCAGTTCGGCGATGAGTGGGAGCCGGACGACTTCGCCGGCCTCTACATCAACAGCGTGCAGCTTGGCGAGGCCATGGCCGACCCGCAGTTCGTCGACGCGTCCAAGCTGGGTTCCGGCGAGTCCGCCGCCGTGACCGGCAGCATCGGCCGAATCGGCGGCGTGTCCGTGTTCGTGACGAACCGTGTCGCGGCCGGAAAGTTCCTGCTGCTCAAGACGGGTTCGCTCGGCCTGCTCTACAAGCGGCGCCCGCTGGTCGAGTCCGACCGCGACATCCTCGCCCGCTCCACCGTCGTGACCACGACCCTTCACTACGCCGTGAAGCGGCTCGACGACCGCGGCGTAGCTGTCGGCACCCTCGCCACCACCTGATCAGGAAGGAGGGCGCCGCCGTGTTGCTGCGCCGATATCACCCCCGAGACCCCGACGAGTCCGACACCGAGTCGGACGAGCAGGAGGTCGCCACCGACGCCCCGCAGGCCCCCAAGCCGGCGGGGCGTTCGCGTTCCAGCAAGACCGCGAAGGAGGGGTGATCCGGTGGCCGGCCACGTCTACGCCACCCCCGAGCAGCTGACAGCGTGGACCGGCCAGCCCGCCCCGCCGGACGCCGAACGGCTGCTCGCCCGAGCGTCCGAGGACATCGACGACGCCCTACTCACCGCCGTATACGCGACGAACAGCGCAGGCATGCCGACCGATCCGGCCGTCGTGACCGCCCTCGCCGACGCCGTATGCGCACAGGTTGAGTACCAGCTCGCCACGAGCGACGACGGCACCGGCGCCGCCGGCCGATGGGACAGCGTCTCTATCGGCCCCGTGTCCCTGTCTGGACGCAAGGACGCCCCCGCCGCCGCCGGCGACGTCGACCTCGCCCCCCGCGCGCACCGCGCCCTCAACCGGGCCGGCCTGCTCCCGGGGGTGATCTGGTGAACGTCCCCCGGTGGCTACTGCGGCACCGGATCAAGGTCGAGCCGTACCTCGGCGACAGCGCATACGGACCGACCTACGGCGCCCCCGTCGAGGACGTGCCCGCGCTAGTCGCCGAGGAGATCAAGACCGTGCGCGACCGCGAGGGACGCGAGGTCACATCCACCGCGCAGATCATCGCCGAGCCCGGCCTCAACTGCCCGCCCGAGTCGCGGATCACCCTCCCCGACGGCCGGACCACCAAGGCGATCAGCGTCGCCCAGCACACCGCGCCGGGCCTCCCCGTGCCGCAGTCAACGGAGGTGAGGGCCGAGTGACCCAACGGACCCGTCTCCGATGGAGCGGCGCCGCCGCCATGCGCGGCACCCGCGCCGGCGCCGTCCGCGGCCTACGCATCGCCGCCGAGCACGTCCTCGCCGAGTCCCGCAAGGTCGTTCCGATCGAAGAGGCCACCCTCGAACGGTCGGGCGTCGCCACGGTCGACGAGTCGTCGCTCACGGCCGCCGTGTCCTACGACACCCCGTACGCGATCAGGCAACACGAGGAACTGAACTACCGGCACGACGCCGGCCGTTCGGCGAAGTACCTCGAACGCCCCCTCACCGAGCAGGCCGGCACCGTCGCCGAGATCATCGCGGCGCAGCTGCGGAGGTCGCTCCGTGGCTGACCTCGACCCGCTCGACGGCGTCGCCCGCCTGCTCGCCGCGCGCGGCCTGGTCACCTACGACCCCGAGGGCGTGACCGGCGATCTGTTCGTCGAGGTCATGCCGCCGGCGCCCGATGCCGCGGTCGCCTTGTGGCTGTACGACGGCGAGGCGCCCGACACCCGCAACGCCTACGACACCCCGCGCCTACAGGTGCGCGTACGCGGCGGGCCCGACCCCCGCGTTTCCCGCCGCCGTTGCTGGGCGATCTACAGCGCGTTGCACGGCCTCGCCGGCGTCGCCCTCACCGACGGGACATGGCTTGTGCTCGCCGCCGCGCGCGGCACCCCGGCCCCGATGGGCCCCGATTCCTCCAGCCGACACGAACACGTCGTGAACTTCGACCTCGATGTCTCGGCCCCGACCGACCACCGCACCGCATAGAGCGAGTGAGACAACCTCGCTCTTCCGACCCGGCCGATCATGATCAGCACCCCACCACACCCAGCAGCGTAATCAAGCCAAGAAAGCGAAGCTTTCAGCCAATCTTCGACGAATGCATGCCCTCGCGTGCGCGCGCGTGACTAGATTACAATGCTTACTCTGTTTGAGTTTTCGAGAAATATCAATTACTCGACTTCTCCAGAATATCGAACATTCAATTTTCGAATTAATTCTTAATTCGCGCGCGCGCGAGGCTTCGGGCCTTTGCCGCGCAGCGTCCGGGGCAGGACCGCGTTACCTTTGCCCCATGCCAGAAACCATGTCGGCCATTGCGCCGCTCACGTTCATGAGCGCGATCATCAGCGCCGTAATCCTCGCGGCGATCGCGCACCCCAATCCCTCGGTGCGTTCCCGCGCCTATCGAGTGCTTGAGATCATCTTCACTCGTCATGGCAGCAATTAACCACGCATCAATCCGAATCCGACAGAAAGAGCCGGGCCGACTCCTGTCGCTCCGGCTTTTTCTATGCCTAGGGAGATACATCTAAATGGGGCGACCCATCGACGCCCGCGGCTGGGAGTTCGAGGTCGAGACCGACACCGCGAACACCTTCGCGCGCATCGGCAACCTCACCAGCTGGAACGAGAATCCCGGAGAAAACGAGGAGACCGCCGACACGACCAATTTCGACAGCGACGGCTATTACGAACAGGACGTCATGCAGCGCGGAGCGACAATCGAACTGTCGGGCCAGTACAGCGCGACATCCGGCACCCGCGACCCCGGACAGGACTACGTCGACAAGGTGTGGGCGTACCGGTTCGGCGAGGCATCGCGCGGAACGATGCGCTACCGCCACACCTCGCAGACCGAATGGACCGTGTGGGAATGCACGGTCACGCCCGGCGAGCGCGGCGGCGAGACGAACGCCAAGACCTCTTGGGGCTGCACCTTCACCCGGTGCGGCGCCCCGACTACCGCCCCGGTGGTGACCACATGACCGAGCCCGCCCTCGACCAGGACGGCGCCCCCGAGGTCGCCGACTTCGACGCGTTTTTCGCCGAGCAGGCCGAGCCCGAAAAGCAGGGCGTACCGCTCAAGCTGTACGGCCGCACGTACGTCCTCCCCGCCGCGCTGCCCGCCCTGTTCACGCTCCAGCTGCACCGCGTGCAGCATTCCGCCCGCCCCGAGGACATCCGGCGCCTGCTCGGCTCCCTGTTCGGGCCGGACGCCGTAGACCACTGGACCGAGGCGGGCATGGACGACCGCCGCCTCGGCATCGTCCTTTTGTGGTCGACCGCCAACGTCGCCGAGCCGGGCGCCGTATCCATGGAACGCGCCGCCCAGCTGTACGACGAGCGCGAGGCCGCGAAGGGAAAAGCGGCGCCGCGGACGGCCCCGGGCAAGCCCCGCCCCAAGGGCAAGGGCAAGGGGAAGCCGCGGAGTTCTGGCAAGCGGTCCTGACCCACTGGGGCGCGGTCGAGTCTGACCTCGCCCAGACCTACGGCCTGTCGGCCCAAGACATCGCGCGTCTGACCACGCGCGCGTTCCTGGTCCGACTGTCCGGTCTGCCCTCCGAATCCCGGTTCGCCAACGCGTGGCGCAGCACGCCGCGCGTCGTGTCGAACCCCGACGAGATCGCCCGTCTCACGGGGCGGTGATCAGCACGGCAACTGAATAGCGCGCGGCGCGCGCCGGTGGGGGGTGCTCCTTGTCCCTCACCATTGGTGAACTCACCGGCTATATCGACCTCGACGACTCCGGGGCACAGGCCGGAGTCAACCGCACCGAGGCCGCCCTCGCAGGTCTCCAGCGGGACGCTGACGGCCGGTTGCGCGACCTGCGCGGCCGGTTCGTCGCGGCCGGCGCGGAGATGGGCGGCGCCCTCGGCGACGGCATCGGCGGGGGCGCCGAGGAAGCCGGGCGCGGCTTCGCCGGTATCGGCCCCCTGCTCGGCGCCGCGGCGACCAGTACGAAGCTGCTCGCCGGCGGCGCGGTCGTCGCCGCGGGCGCGCTCGCCGCCGTGCCGCTGGCCGTGATCGGCCTCGGCGCGAAGGTTCTCGCCGAGAACGAGCAGGTCAAGGGCGCATTTACCGACCTTGGCGAGCACGTCAAGGGGCGAATGCAAGAACTCGCCGCCCCGCTGGTCGAGCCGTTCGTCAACGCGGCTGACCAGCTGGGCGGCATCTTCGACGACCTCGCCCCGCAGATCGGCGCCCTGTTCGAGGGCGTCGCCCCGCTGGTCGAGCCCCTGGTCGAGGGGATCGGCGCCCTCGCCAAGGGCGCCATGCCCGGCCTGGTCGCCGCGGTCGAGGCCGCGGGCCCGGTCATCGACGCACTGTCGACCGGCCTCGGCGCGGTCGGCGACGGCATCGGCGGGTTCTTCGAGGGCGTCGCCACAGGCGCCGGCGGCGCGGCCGAAGGACTCGGCGGCCTGCTCGGCGCGGTCGGCGAAATCCTGCCCGCCCTCGGCGGCCTGATCGGCGCCCTCGCCGAGGCCGGCGGGCCGGTCCTGTCCGCCCTAGCCGGCGCCCTCGGCCCGCTGGTGTCGTCCCTCGCGGACGCACTCGGCCCCGCCCTCGCCTCCCTCGGCCCACCGCTCGCGCGGCTGGTCAAGGCGTTGGGCGACGGCCTACAGCCGATCGTCGACGCACTCGGCCCGGTCCTCGCCGCCGCCGCGGACGCGTTCGGCGTACTGATCGACGCACTGTCGCCGATCCTGCCGGTAGTCGGCGAGCTGGTCGCCTCGCTACTGCCCGCCGTCACCCCCCTGTTGACAGCGATCGGCGACGTCATCGCCCAAGCGGCGCCCGTCGTCGAGCTGCTGGTCGACGCCCTCGCCGGCGGACTGCGGCCGATCATCGCTCAACTGCCCGGCCTGGTCGCTCCGTTCGCGGCTGTTCTCGGCGACCTCGCGGAAACGGTCCTGCCGATCCTGGCGCGGCTGATCGTCGCCCTATCGCCCGCGCTGGCAACCGTGGGCCAGGCGTTCGGGCAAATCCTCGTCGCCCTCGCCCCGCTGCTGCCCGCCATCGGCGAGCTACTGATCGGCGCCCTCACGGCCCTTATGCCGATCATCGAGCCATTGATCGGCCTGGTGGGACAGCTCGCGTCCATCCTCGCGAACGGTCTCGCCGCCGTGATCGAGCAGGTGGTCGTACCGATCATCACGGCGATTGTCGCCCTGCTACAGGGCGACTTCGGCAAGGCATGGGAGCTCGCCAAAACGGCCGTATCGAACGCCGCCCGGCTGATCGGCGAGGCCGCGACCAAACTCGCCGAGTGGGTCGGTAAGGGCATCTCCGCCGCGGTCGACTGGATCACGGGACTACCCGGACGCGCGTACAACGCCCTCGCCGCGTTCGCCGGCCAACTGCGCGACCGAGCAGTCTCCGCGCTGCGCAGCTTCAAAGACTCGATCGTCACCAAGGCCGGCGAGGCTATCGCGTGGGTGCGAGGACTGCCCGGCCGTATCTCCTCGGCAATCGGGAACCTCGGCTCGCTGCTGGTCGACAAGGGCAAGGACATTGTTCGCGGCCTGCTCAACGGCGTGAAGAGCATGGGCAGTTGGCTGAAATCCCAGTTGGTCAGCTTCGCGAAGAACATGATTCCCGGCCCGATCGCCGACGCCCTCGGCATCGGCTCGCCGTCCAAGGTCATGGCGCGCGAGGTGGGCCGCTGGATTCCCGCGGGCCTGGTCAAGGGCATTGAGGGCGGCGCCGGCGCCCTCGATCGCACCATGCGCAGCCTGGTGAACCCGCCGGCCGTGCCCACGTTCTCGCCCGCCCTCGCGGGCGCGGGCGGGTACGGCTCCCCGTTCGCCGCCGCCTCGACCGGCGGCGCCATGGTGCACGTCGAGCACTGGCACGCCGCCGAGAACGGCACCCCCGACGACAACGCCCGCGCGCTCGCGTGGCTGTCCAAGGCAAGGGGGTGACCATGGCGCCCGGCGACCTGATCACTCGGCCCGGACAGGTGCAGTATGGCGAGCTGTTGCTCGGCGCCGGCACCCCGTATCGGTGGCGCGGTATCACGGGGTGGGAGGACCTTCCCGCCCTTGATTCCGGCACGGTGCCGCGGTCGGACGCGCACGGCGCATTCCCTGGCGGCCTGCTCGCGCAGGCCCGGACGATCGGCCTCGACGGTCTGATCATCCGGGCCCCGCGGGCGTCGGTCGGCGCGGTCGTTGGCGCCCTCAACGCCGGCACGGTGCCGGTCGAGGGCGAGCGCCCGTTCGTGGCGTGGCTCGACGAGCGCGGGCCCCTGCTCGCGTATGCGCGCGCCACCCGCCGCGCGGTACCGGCCTCCCTCGGCTATCGCCTCGGCACCATCACCGGTGGCGCCCTTGAGTTCGTCGCCACCGACCCGCGCCGCTACGAACTGACCGAACGCGCAGCCTCGGCAGCCCTGCCCATGTCCGAACCTGGCCTGTCGTGGCCGCTCATATGGCCGCTCAACTTTGGCACGCCCGGCAGAACCGGCGCGCTGACCACCGTCAACGCCGGCGACGTCGCCACACATCCCGTGTTCGAGTTCCGGGGCCCGGTCACACGCCCCGCGTTGACCAACCTCAACACCGGCGACGTGATCGAGTACGACATCCCGCTCGCCGCCGGCGACGTGCTCACCGTCGACACCCTCGCCGGGACAGTCACCCTCAACGGCACCGCCTCGCGGATCTACACCGCGACCTCGCGCTCAGTGCCCGAGCAGACGTTCACGCTCACCCCCGGCACAACGAACCTCATCTTTCGCGCCGCACCCGGCAGCAACGACCCGACAGCGTCGGCGACCGTGCGCTACCGCTCGGCCTACTGGTAAGGAGAACCCCCACCGTGACCGTGCGTTCGGCATGGCTGCTGACCAACGGGCAGACCCGCGAGGACACCCGCCTTACCCCCGTCGGCACCTACGCGCCCGAGTCCGAGATGCGCACCCGCGACGGCGTGATCGCCGGCGGGAACCCGTTCGCCGCGACCGGCGCCGGCGCAATGTCCCTACAGATCGGCGTCGGCCGCGCCCAGGTGCAGGGCACCGACGCCCAGGGTGCCTACCCGGTGACGGTCGACGCCCCCGTAACCCTCACGTTCGCCGACGGCGAGGCACAGTTCGCCCGTATCGACTCCGTCGCCCTGCGCGTGTACGACCAGCTGTTCGACCAGGAAGGCCAGAACCTCGCCGCCGTCGTGATCGTCCGCGGCACAGGATCGGCCACCCCCACCGCGCCGACCCTGCCCTCGGCCTGTCTGCGCCTGTGGGATGTCACCGTTCCCGCGGGCGCCTCGGCCGGCGTGGGCGGTATCAACTGGAACAGCGCTCTTGCCGACCGGCGCCGCTTCACCTCCGCCTACGGCGGAATCATCCCGCGCGGGTACGGCCTCGCCTTCAACGGCGCATACGACGGCCAGTACCGCGACACCGGCACCGGATTGGAGCGCTGGAACGCCACCGACAACGCGTGGAAGCAGTACCCCGCCACGCCCACGCGCCCCATCACGACGGAGCAGGCCGCCGACCCGCCGCTCAACCAGACCGGCGCATTCGTCGACTTCACCGCCGCCGCGTGGCCACGCCTGACCTTCACTGTCCCGCCGTCTGGGGCGGTATTCCTCACGATCGGCGGACAGGTCTCCAACCGCACGACTGCCGCGTCTACCGCGTGGATGACGTGGCGGGCGACCGGCGCCTACACCGAAGCCCACGGCGGACGCAACGGGATCAGCGCGCAAGGTGGCCGCGTCATCGCCTCGCGCCGCGTCTACCGCTCCGGCCTCACGCCAGGTGGTCAGGTCACGCTCATACCCGGTTGGAACATCAGCAGCGGCAGCAGCGGCGGCACCGATGTGTTCGTACTCAACGGTCAAATCACCGTCGAGTTCGTGCCTTAACCGCACAGGGCTACGGTCCGTCTCCACCGTCAATAGCGCGGTACAGGGCAACCAGGGCAGCGCACACGCCCACGGTGCCGCCGAACGCGACTCCCGCACCACACAGGACATCGGGCCAACTTGCCCCCGCCGACCGCGCTGCCCATGCGGCAACCACCGCAACTAGGGCAGAAAAGATCACTACCAGGCCAATCGCCAGTAACCGCAATGCCCGCGCGTTGTTCATCCTCGGCGCTCCACCGTTCTCGATTTCCGCTCCTTGATGCGCGCACGAACGTAAGCAAGCAACCTGGCGAAAAACAACGACGATAAGGGCTTTTGAGGTGGGTCACATATCAGTGAGCAAGTTGCACAAATCGACCCATTACCGCTTGCTGTTCTGCGATCTGCGATCAGACCAGTTGCTCGACGCTCTGCCCGTACTGGGCGTGTCCCTCGACGACTACATAGGCAAGACAGGCCGGTTGACCGGCACCGTGCCGATCCCCAACCGCGCCATTGCGGAGCGGGCCCGCCGGGCGATCGTGCCTGGCCGAACGGCCGTGTGGGTCGAGCGGGAGCGCGACATTTGGTGGGGCGGGATCCTGTGGACGCTCGCCGTCGCCTCGGACTCCCGGGGGTTCCTCGGTGCGCAGATTCAGGCCGGCGGGTGGGAGTCCTACCTGTACCGGCGCCTGTTGCTTGACACCCAAGTCGCCGAGCAGGTCGACCAGTTCGACATAGCGCGCGGCCTGGTCGACTACGTGCAGAACACCGCCGGCGGGAACATCGGCATCACGTACGACGGCGCCGTATCCGGCGTTGCCCGTGACCGTACGTTCCTGCGCTACGACCTGCACAGCATCGGCGACCTGCTCGACGACCTCGCCGCCGTCGAGGACGGGTTCGAGTGGCGCATCGCGTCGTTCCGCGACAGCGACGGCCGTCGCGTCAAGCGCTTGCAGCTGGGACACCCCGTCATCCGCGCCGGCGCGTCCGACATCGTCCTCGACCACCCCGGACCGGTCCTGTCCTACACGTGGCCCACCGACGGCACGATCAAGGCGAACGTGTGGCAGTCCCGCGGCGCGTCCATCAACACCAACCAGGCCGCCGACTCCTACCCGCTCACCTCGCCCGTACTGGTCGACGACGCCGATATCGCCGCCGGCTGGCCGCGCCTCGACGGCTCCAGCGATCACACCACCGTTGAGCGACAGGCCACCCTCGACGCCCACGCCCGCGCCGACTGGAGCGCCGCCCGCACCCCCGTGCAGATACCCGAGGTCGAGGTCTTGCTCGGCGGCACCATCACGCCCGCCCTGCTCGGCGCCACGGTCCGGCTCCGCATCCGCGACCTGTGGCACCCGACCACGCTCGATGCCCGGTACCGCGTCGTCGGCCTGTCCATCACCCCGCCCGAGCGAGGCCGCCCCGAGACGGCCCGCCTGTACCTGGAGGTTCCCTGACCGTGCCGTACGTCCCGCAAGACGTGTTGGACCGGATCGCCGCCCTCGAACGCGAGGTACGACAGCTGCGAGGCCGCGCGCAGATGCGCCCCGCCCTCAACCAGGTGTTGAACGGCGACGTGGTGATCGGCGAGGGCGGACAGCTGATCGCCAAGACCCCCGGCGGCATACGGACGTTCGTCGTCGGCCAGACACCCGAAGGCGACTGGGGCGTCGGCCTCGGCCGCGAGCAGGGCACCGCCGCCCTGACCGTGGGCGACGACGTACTCACCAACGCGCAAATGATCCGCACGTGGTCGCGTAGCGGCGAGGTCATCGTCATGGACGACGCATGGGCCGACGGATTCCTCGGCCGTCCCTCCATGCCCATTCCCATGCAGCCCACATCCGGGCGCGAGACCAGCAACACCGACACCACCACGGCATGGACCGGCGCAACACGGCTGATGAACCCCGTTCTGTACGCCGCGTTCGAGACGTTCACCCCGACCGGCACCACCGCCGACGTGTCGTTCGACGACGGCCTCGGCGAGATCGATTCATGGGTCGCCAACACCTCGAACGGCTGGACGTACCACGAGATCACCAAGCCCGTCCGGCAGAACTTCATGGACCACTGCAACTACCGGTTGAAGCACTCCGTACGGACCGGCACCGGCTCGATCCGTACCAACTGCCTCGGTGTCTACACCCGGAACAGCTTCAACGCCTCGGAGGCCCCCCAGTGACCACGCCCGCCCCCGCCCCCGATCCGGAAAACGGCGGCACCCTGCCCGCCCCCGGCAACGACCCCCACACCCCCGCACCGCTTACGGAGGAAAGCACCGATGCCGCTCCCCGAGGGGATACCGACCGTCCGAGTGACAGGCCGGTTCCTGACACCTGACGGACAACCCCTTACGGGACAGGTCGTGTGGAGGACGCCGGCCCTGATCACCTTCGGTGCGTACGACGTGATCCTCGGCGGACCGGTTACCGCGCCGCTCGACGCCACGGGCGCATTCGCCGTCGAACTACCGGCCACCGACGCCCCCGGCATGAACCCTGCCGGCTGGTCGTACACCGTCGCCGAACAGCTCGCCGGCGTCGCGATGAACCGCGTCTATCAGGTCCTCTTGCCCGCCGAGGCACCCGAGGTCGACCTCGCCGACATCTCGCCGACCAACCCGACGACCCCGAACTACATCGCCGTACGCGGCGACAGCGCGTACGAGGTCGCCGTCGAGAACGGGTTCGCCGGGACCGTCGCCCAGTGGCTCGCATCCCTGGTCGGCCCCCAGGGAGTCAAGGGCGACATCGGAGCGACCGGCCCCCAGGGAGCGACCGGCCCGCAGGGACCACAGGGCACCCAGGGACCGGCAGGCGCACCGGGCGTCGTCCAGTCGGTCAACGGCAAGTCCGCCGCCGCGGTCACCCTCGCCGCCGCCGACGTCGGCGCCATCCCCTCGACCGCAGCCGGCACCGCGAACGGCGTCGCCCAGCTGGGCGCCGACGGGAAGGTACCTGCCGCGCAGCTACCGACCGGCAGCGGCGGGGGCGTGCAGTCCGTCAACGGCGTCACGCCGGACGGATCTGGAAACGTGGTGCTCACCGCCGCCAACTTGGGAGCCGTCGCCACCGCCGACAAGGGCGCCGCGAACGGTGTCGCCACGCTCGGCGCCGACGGCATCCTCACCGGCGCGCAGCGCCCCACCTACACCGCGGCAGACGTGGGCGCCGAGGCCGCCGGTACGGCCGTCACCCTCAGCACCACGCAGACGATCAGCGGAACGAAGACGTTCAGCGCCGTACCGTCGAGCAGCGCGGCACCGACCACCGCGAACCACCTCGCGCGCAAGTCGTACGTTGACGCCGCAGCGTTCGCCGGCGAGTGGTCGCCCGCCGACCACGGCCTCGCCTGCTGGGCGTTCGACCCCGCTCTCGCCGTGTCGACCGGCCTGTACCCAGGGTCGGGCCCGATCCGGGTAACGGCCGTCATCCTCCGCGCCGCCGCCACAATCAACCGCATCGTGTGGTTCGCGACCGGCTACGCCGGAGGACTGCAAACCGGATCGTGGGCCGCCCTCTACAACAGCAGCGGGACCAGGGTCGCGGCGACCGGCGACATGTCGACGGCCACGTACGAGCCCGCCGAGGAGCACGACGCCGGGGGCGGAACGATATCGAGCCCCCTCACGGCCGCCTACTCGGCAGCAGCCAGCATCTATTACGTGGCGTGGCGCATGGTCTACAACACCACGACCGGCGACGGCCCAATGATGCTCGCCGCCGAGTCCGGAGCCGGCGCCCCGCCGAACCAGTTCGGTTACACCCTGGTCCGCCGGTTCGGCGTGTACGCCACGGGCGCCGCCTCGGCCCCCGCCTCGATCACCCTGTCGAGCATGGAGAACGGCGCAAACCGCTTTTGGGCCGCCCTCGCGTAGACCACGCCGCCCCCTTCCCTCCCGTACGCCCCGGCACCGCGCCGAGGGCGTTTTTTCATGTCTGGAGACAATCCGTATGTCATCCCCCCTGTCCGCAACCACGTTCCGCGACGCCATCAAGGGCGAGGGCGTGCGCGTCGTCGAGGTCGGTTCGTGGCGCACCCACAACCGCAACCACAAGGGCCCATGGGGGCCCATGCGCGGCGTGATGATCCACCACACCGTCACGTCGGGCACCGAGCACAGCGTCGCCATATGCCGCGACGGGTACAGCACCCTCCCCGGCCCGCTGTGCCATGGCGTGATTGACAAGGCCGGCACTGTCCATCTGATCGGCTACGGCCGCGCCAACCACGCCGGAAGCGGCGACGACGACGTACTCGACGCCGTCACCGCCGAGCGGTCCCCGCTCCCCAGCGACAACGAGGCCAACACCGACGGAAACCGCTACTTCTACGGGTTCGAGTGCGTCAACCTCGGCGACAACGTCGACCCGTGGCCCGCGGTACAGGTCGAGGCCATCGCGCGCGCCGCCGCCGGCATCTGCCGAAAGCACGGATGGGGCGCCGAATCCGTGATCGGCCACCACGAGTGGCAGCCCGGCAAGGTCGACCCCCGCGGGCCGATCGGCAAGAAGGGCGGGCCCGCCCTCACCATGGACAAGATCAGGGCGCGTGTCGACCACCTGCTCGACGACGACACCGCGCCGGCCCCCACCAAGCCGGCGCCGAGCAAGCCCTCGGCGAAGGTCGTCGACCTGTCCCAGCTGATCGCCGCCGCCAGGACGGACCCCGCCAAGGCCGGTATCCCCGTGTCGTACGCCGGCGCCCGGATCGTCGAGGACGCCCTCGCCGCCGAGGGACTGCTCGACCGGAAGTACGTCGACGGCCATTTCGGCTCGACGACCGTCGCGGCATACCGCCGTTGGCAGCAGCGATGCGGCTACAGCGGCGCCGCCGCCGACGGCATCCCCGGCCGCGACTCCCTCGCCGCCCTCGGCCGGAAGTACGGGTTCACCGTCACCGCGTGACCCCGCCGCCCCATCCTCGCCCGCCCGTCAGCCACCGCGCCGCCGGGCGGGCCCTCACCGAACAGGAGCACACCCCACCATGAACCCCGCCAACAAGCGCACCGTTCGCACCGTCCTTCAGGGCGTCGTCATGTTCGCCGTCGCCCTCCCCGCCATCGTGACCGCGTCCGGCATCCCCGAGTCGCTTCCGTGGGTCGCCGGCGCCCTCGCCGTCGCCGGCGGCCTCGCGCGCGTCATGGCCCTGCCCGCCGTCGAGCAGCTGCTCGACCGTGTCGGCCTCGGCCTGGTCGACGACGACCAGGGCGGTAGCGCGTGACTTCACCGCCCCCGCCCGAGTCGGTCGCCGTTGAACTGGAGAAACTACGCGGCACCATGGCCGAGGGGTTCGCCCGTGTCGACGGATCGCTCGCCCTGCTCGTTCAGCGGGGCGACCAGACCGACCGGCAGCTCGCCGACCACGACCAGCGGCTCGACGCCCTCGAACGCGGCCGGTGGCCCCTGCCATCCGTCGCCGCCCTAGTCGGCACCCTCGGCCTCGCTATATCCCTGTGGCAGTTCGCCGCCACGCGATAGAACAACGCCCCCCGTACGGCCGATCATGGCCGTACGGGGGCGCTTCTTCCGTTCCACCGTCGCGCACGACACCCGCCGCGAGTCATGGGTACCGTTCTGGAGAGAGCCCGAACGGATGGAGCCCCGCGCATGCTGGAAGAAGCCGAGGAGATCGGCCGCCGTATTCGCCGCGCGCGTCTGCGCCTTGGCATGCCACAGGCAGACCTCGCCGTCGCCCTGGGAAAGTCCCAGGGGTGGGTGTCGAAGATGGAACGCGGACAAATCGAGATAGACCGTGTTGGCCTACTCAATGCCATCGCGGCCGAGCTGCACGTACACCCCAACGACCTGATCGGACGCCCGTACACGAGCAGCCCCGCCGACAATCAGTGGCAGGTCGCCGCCGGGTCCATCCTGCGCGAACTGCGCCGCTACGACCTCACACCCACGTTCGACGGCACCCCCCGGCCGTCCAGCGAGCTGTGGCGCGATATGACCAGGCTGCACCGTCTACGGGACGCTGCGGCAAACGTCGCCATCCTGGGCGTGCTGCCCGACATGCTGCGCGAGGCCCGCGCCCTCGCCGAAGTCGCCACGGGCCATGAGCGCGAAGAGGCATACGCCGTATACGCCGTCGCCTGCAAGTTCGCCCACACAGCTGCGCATGCCCTCGGACACGCCGAACTGATCACCATGGCCGCCGAGCGCGCGGCATGGTCCGCCCGGTTGTCCGGCGACCCCATCATGCCCGCGCTTGCCGACTGGATGCGTGTCTGGGACATGTGGACAACCGCGGATTGGGACGATTCCCTGTACCTGTCCGACAAGGCCCTCGGTGCCATTCAGGACGATTACGACCACGGCGACCCACTCGCCGTCCGCATGTGGGGATCCCTCCAACTGCGCGCCGCCGTATCGGCCGCCCGAGCGGGCCGGCCGTCCGAATCCGAGGACCGAATCGCACACGCTCGCGCCGCCGCTGACCGTATGAACGGGCGTCAAGGGCCGCCCATCTACGATCGGCACTCCGTGACGTTCTCGCCCGGCAACGTCCAGATTCACGCGATCAGCGTCGCGCTGGAGACCGGCGACCAAACGCGGGCCCTCTCCATCAACCGCCGCACCAGCCCTGACCTAGTCGCTGCGCTGCCCAACTCCCGCCGCGGGCACCACCACATGGACCTCGCCCGCGCATGGCTGTGGGACGGCAACCGCGACAAGGCACTGTCCGAACTGGAGACGGCCGAACACATCGCCCCCCAGCTGGTTCGCAACCATCCGATCGCCCGCTCGACGCTGCGCAGCATTGTCTACAACGAGCGTGCGACCACCCGCGAGAAGCTGCGCCGCATGTCAAACCGCTTCCACCTCGACGGATGAGGGTCGTATTCCTCTGATTCATATTGGCCCCCTGACGCTCTTTTAGCTTCAGGAGCATGAGTCGACGAGGAACCCCCCATCTGCCCTCGCAAGGCGGCGAGTTAGGTACCTCCGCGCCCTTCTACCCCCGACTCGGCGACCTCGCTCGGGACACGTCGAGGGACGGGGAAATCGGCGTCGTCATCGCGCTGCCGGGCGAGGGAAGGAACACCTACCACCTGTGCCCGCCCGGCGGCGGCGACAAGTGGTCGGCGCCCAACGACGGCAACACCTTGCGGCCCGTACAACCCCAGGTCACGCACGTCACGCCTCTAAAGCGCGACGTGACGTACGACGCCCGCGCCCAACACGGCGGCCTGCCGATCACCGTCCACTACGACGACGGCGGCACCGCCGAGTCCCTGCTCGTCCTCGATCCGTCCCAACTGGAGCTGTATCACTACCAGGTTGGACGCATCCTCGCGCTGCGCGACAAGGACCTCGGGGGCCTGCTGTGAGCGGGCGCCACGCCGCAGGCCGCAAGCCCCGGCCGTTACGCGCGTCCTCTTACGCCCCGACCGGGCCCCGCCTTGTCGGCTACCGGTGCGAAGCACTCGCAACCCCTCTTGAAGGCAAGCGCGCGGTCGTTATCGCCGCTCACAACGCCCGCTCACCACGCCTCGCCGCGCGATGGCTGCAAGGGCAGGCCGAACACCTCGCCCGGCACCTCGACCCAGACCCCTTCGCCGCGTGGCTGCACACCGCCCCTCTGGTCATCTCGGGTGACACACACGCCGCCGACGTCCTGCGGACATGGGTCCGTGACCCCGACAAGTACGCGGACGCCATGCAGAAACTCGCCGCGCGCATCTCGTACAACCTCACCGTCACAGACAGCGATGCGCGGTACTCCCTGATTGCGGCCCCCGTACCCGTACGACGCCCCCCACAGTTCCCGCCCCCCGCCGGGTGTCTCCCCTCCCCGGCGGGGGCCGGGTGCCAGCCCGCGGCTGCATACGCCGCGCTGTAGATCACCGCCCTGCGCGGAAAACAGGCTCCCCGCCCGTCCGGACGTTTTCCGGGCAGGCCGGGACTCCACCGCGGCCGAGGTCGCCAACAGGAGGCCCGCCGCGGTGCGCACCACCACGTCCGAAGCACCGTCCAACACAAGGAGGCACGGAACGTGACCACCGCACAGAAGCGCAAGCCGACCGACGCACGGACGCTGATCGGCACGGAACTGCGCGAGACCCTGGTCGACAACATGCGCGCCAAGTTCCCGCAACTGACCGAGGAGAAGGCCGACCGCGGCGTCGGCCAGATGCTCGCATTCCTCGCCGCGTGCGACTACAGCGAGAAGCCGCTCAGCCCCTCGCCTCTCGTGGATGACTTCTGGCACGCCTTCCTGCTCCACACCAAGGCGTACCGCGAGTTCTGCGAGGAGAAGTTCGGCCGGTTCCTGGACCACCAGCCCGGATACCTCGACCCGGAGGAGCACGGGGGCGGCAAGGCTCTCCGGGCCCGAACGGTCGACTCGATCACTCTCGCCGGGTACGAGATCGACATGGAGTTCTGGCCCGAGCTGGACCTCGCCGAGTGCTCGCAGTGCCACGCGAACTGCTCGGACAGTCCGTTCCACCAGTAACAGCGCTCTGTCGGCCTCCGGCCTGTGCCACGCTGTGGCCAGGTTGGGGGCCGACCCCGTTTCGCTCGACCGACGCAGGAGACCGCGGGTGGACCGCATCGAATGGCACGACCTACCAGCAGAAACCCGGGCCGCCGTCGAGCGCCACACGGGCCCAGTCGACCACGCCAAGACCGCGCCGCACGGCGTCATGTCCCGGCTCGCTTGCACGGTCGATGCCCGAACCGGCCGAGCGTTCGTCAAGGGCACCCGAGAGGATGACCTACAGGCGTGGGTGTACCGCCACGAGGCCCAGGTCACGGGATACGCGCCCCGCGCGCCTCGCGCGCTGTGGGAGGCCAACGCCGGCGGGTGGCAGCTGTACGGATATGAACACGTCGAGGGTCGATACCCCGACCTAAAGCCAGGGTCCGACGATCTCGCCGCCCTCGCGCTCACGCTCACCGCTGTTTCCCAAACGCCATGGCCCGAGACTCTGCGTAAGAAGCCGCTTCACACACGGTGGGCCGAGTTCCTACCCGAAGACGGGCCGAGCAGGCTGCACGGCCGAGCCCTCGCCCACACGGACATGTCCCCGTACAACATGCTGGTAACCAACGCCGGCGAACTCCTTCTGTTGGATTGGGCACTCGCCTGCCCTGCCCCTGCATGGGCAGATGCCGCGCTAACAATCCCCCGGCTCATCGCCACTGGGCACACACCAGATCAAGCCGAGGCGTTCGCCAGTGAGATCCCCGCGTACCGGGCCGCCGCACCCGATGCCCTTACCCTCTTCGCGCGCACGCTCTACACCGCGTGGGAGAACTGGGAACGAACGCGCCCCATGCCTCACAGGGCCACCCTCACCGCCGCCGCCCAGACATGGGCCACGTATCGCGAGAAGGGGCGGCACACGGGCACGCATGCCCTCTCCCCCTGACCGGCTGTGCCGCCCCTGTCCCCCGCGGGGGCGGCGCGGTCCCCAACGCAAGCGACCCCGGCACCATGACCACAGGTGTCGGGGTCGCTTACTGCCCCTACCGCGTATCTCCCCAGATCAGAGGCTCATTGGACCTCCGCATGTTTTGGGCACGCTGATCCAGATCACCGCAGGTCACGGCATGCGTGTTTTACATACATTGACTGAGGACCGGCTTCAGCTGCTGGCGCTGTACCGCTGAACGGCCCCTGACGACGTCTCCGAGATGGTGAGTGCCTGCACCAACTGGTCGTTGGCGCCCCGCAGGCGCATGCATCCCTTGATGATCAGCCATAGCGGCAACACAAGCAGCGCAATCGCTGCCGGTTCATACCCCAGACCGAGCACAAGGACGGGCGTAAGAAGCGCGATACCCGCGCTGACCCGGAAGTCGGCTTCAGCGCTTGTCCGCGCAAACTCCTCGTACTTCGCCCGAGTGGAGTGCCGAATCCGCAGAACAAGCTGATCACGTTCAGCAGCGATCTCGTTCATGAGGCGTGTCGTGTCCGCGTCCACATCTCGACCGTCTGCAGCAGCTTGAGCTTTCCCCTTCACCGCGGTGCTCACGTAGTCGCGCAGGTCTGTCATCGCCGAGTCGCTTACCCACCCGATGTTGACGAACCAGAGAGCATTGGCAGCCTTGATCACCGAGTCGGCCCGAACCTCCACCACGGCTCCAACGAGGTATGCCACAAGGCTGACGGCCGCCAGCGAAGCCGGACGGCCAACTGAGTCGGCGAGTACATAGACATCCTTGATCAGGCCACGTGACCTCTCTCGCGCCGGGATGCGCTCGTGGACTGCAAGCCATACCGCTACGAGCCAGATGTAGCCAGCGACAAGAGGTGTTCTGAAGTCTCGTAGACCAGGAAGCAGCTGGGTCAGCACCCCGCCAACAGTAGGGGTCCCCGCACCAGCGGACGGCTGAATGATGGTCATGCCACGAAACCGCACCGTGCCCTACTGAAAAGGCGCCGCAACCTTGGAGAGCTCAGGCGTCTTGTCAGTGCCAGCCCCTCCGGCGAGCGTCTTACAGACATTGTTCCAGAGCAGCGCCCCCGTCCTCAGCGCGAGAACGGGGGCGCCTTGCGGTCTTCCCGCAGGTCAGACAAAGAGTGTTTTACCCACGTTGACTGAGGTCACAGTGAGCACCCGGGCACGATACCGGCACACTGGACGAGGTCCGGTTCTGGATGGGAACCAGACACCATATGCATTCATATACGGTAGGTAGCATGAACATTCGCCGCGTCTCGTTCGACCACCCCGACGCCGTCAAGCTGAACCACGAGGTCCAGTCCGAGTACCACGTCCGCTATGGCGACGGCGGCGACGCCACGCCCCTGGACCCGTCGGACTTCGCCCCGCCGAACGGCGTGTACCTGATCGTGTACGACGAGAGCGACGCCCCCGTCGCCACGGGAGGCTGGCGCACCCAGGACGCGAACGACGAGGGCAACCTGGACGGGGACGCCGAGCTCAAGCGGATGTTCGTCATAGCGCAGGCACGCGGCCGGGGCCTGGCCCGCCGCATCCTGGCCGCACTGGAGGAGGACGCCCGCGCCGCCGGCCGCACCCGCATGGTCCTGGAGACCGGCACCAAGCAGCCGGAGGCGATCGGCCTGTACATCTCCAGCGGCTACGAGCCGTGCGCCAAGTTCGGCTACTACCGCCTCTACGACGAAAGCCGCTGCTTCGCCAAGCAGTTGTGAGCACCTGGGTCGACTCCGTGGCTGGAGTCGACTTCCCGGTATCGGGCGGCGACCCCGGCCGTGGAGGCACTGGAAGCCCGGGCGACACCGTACCGATCAATTCCTGCCAGCCGGTGGCCTGTGGCCTCGGCGGGATACTCGTCGCCGCGCACCCGAGCCCTGGTGTGCCTTCTGGATCCACTTCGTTCGACCCGGCAACCACACCAAGTTGAACCAACATGCACAACATATTCCGGTTCTCTGGCCTCGCCCAACCAGCCACCGGACAGGGCGCAAATCATCCGACATGAAGCCGAGGTTGACATTGAGTCATCACCTCGCAACCTTCTGGCTTTTCCAGGTTCACCTCGGTGATCGTTGTGTCAACTGGGGCGACAGCGCAGGGCCCTGGCACCGGCGCGGCTCTCCGCTGCTTCTGCTGCACCAGCCCGGGACGGGGCTGGTGCGGCGTTCCCTTTTCTGACACAAGAGGCCAGATTCTGTGAAACAAAGTGATTCGTCCGGTCTCCGCGTGAGCGGCCTGTGCTACCGGGTTGAGGGACGGACTCTCCTCGACGGCGTCGAGCTGTCCGTTTCCCCGGGGGAGTCGGTCGCGGTGACCGGCCCCAGCGGGTCGGGCAAGTCGACGCTGCTCATGTGCATCCTCGGCCTGATCACACCGCAGGCAGGCACCATCACCGCCGGGGGCAGGGAAATCACCGGACTCGGATCCGCACGGCTCGCGCAGGCACGGCGGGAGACTCTGGGCATGGTGTTCCAGTTCGGCGAACTCCTCCCCGAACTCACCCCGGTGGAGAACGTCGCCCTGCCGGTCCTGCTCGACGGAGGCCGCCATCAGGACGCCTACCGGCGCGCGGAGGAGCTGCTGGGTGAGCTCGGCGTGCCCACGGGAACCACCCCCACCGGGATGCTGTCCGGAGGAGAGCGCCAACGGACCGCCGTGGCCCGCGCCCTGATCACCGAGCCCGCCGTCCTCCTCGCCGACGAACCCACCGGCGCCCTCGACCCCGAAGCCAAGGAGGGAGTCGCCCACCTGCTCTTCACCACCGCCCGTGACCGGGGCTGCCCACTGCTCCTGGTCACGCACGACCCGTCGGTGGCCGGCCGGGCCGACCGCCGCTATGAGCTCCAGGGCGGGATCCTGGCCGAAGCAGGAGCCCTCTGATGCGAACGAGCATGCGCACCGCGGGCACACTGGTCAGGATCGGCCTGGCCGCGGGCCGCTCCACTCCCGGCGACCGCCTGCGCTGGTGGAGCCTGTTCGGAGCCGCCCTCGCCCTCGCCTTCGTCACCCTGGCGACCGTGGCCACCCTCGCCACCTACGACGGCCGCGAGACCAGGGCAGACGCCAGAGGTGCAGTGATCACCGACGGCAAGCATGGCGCGCTGCTGTACCGGGAGGGTGCCGACTCCGTCGGCAGCCGACCCGTATCCGTCCTCTTTCTCCACCTCCTTACTCCCAAGGCTCCTGTTCCCGCCGGTGTGTCCCGCTGGCCCGAACCGGGCGAGGTACTGCTCTCTCCCGAACTCCTCCGTACCGGACGCTCAGAGGGGATCCTCACCCGGTACGGATCGTTCGCCGGAACCATCACGGCCGATGGCCTGGTCACTCCTTCCGAGCGGATCGCCTATGTCCGGGTGGCGGACGCTCCGCCGAAGGACGACGACCGGTGGATGCACGTGGCCGCCTTCGGTGCCGGCGGCGGAGCGACGGGAGAAATGGCCGATCAGAAGCCGGCGACGTCCACGCTCCTGGCTCTGTGGTCCCTGACCGGACTGCCCACCCTCGCCTTGACCGTGGTCGCCGCGCGGGTCGGCTCCCGTTCTCGTGACCGGCGCAGCGGTCTGCTGCAAGCCCTCGGCGGGACATGGCGGCACCGGATGATCGTCAACGTCGGTGAAGCCGCGTTCCCCGCCGCGTTGGGCACCCTCGCCGCGTTCGTCCCGTATGCCGTCGCCTCCGTGCGGGACATCCGCCTGGGGCCCACCGGATACATCCTCGACCACCGTGACGTGTGGGACGCGTGGCCCACCGCCGCCGGGGCGGCAGTCGTATCCCTGCTGGCCGTGCTGGGCATCGTGGTGGGCACGCACCGCGTTCACCGGGACGGCAGGTCCACCCGCCCGGCCTCTTTCACGTCCCGTGTCCCCGCATGGCGCCTGCTGGTCTGTGGTATCGGTGTCGCGCTGGTCCTGACAAGCCAGTATGTGCCCCAGAGAGCACAGCTTGCCGTGTTCACCTGCGGGACCATCGTGATGTGGGCGTTTCTGTCCTCCGTCGTGGCTCTGCTCACCCGCCACCTGGGCTCCTGGCTCGCCAACAGCGGTAAGCGCAAGGGGCACGCAGGCCGCATGATCGGCGGACGGTGGACCCACGCGCATCCCGGCGTCATCGTGCGCCTGGCTCTGGCCATGGTGATCGGCATCGGGATCGTCGCACAGATGCAGGTGTGGACCAGCAGACTCGGAGTGCACTCGCAGGCAGCGGTCGCCACCCACCAGCGGATCAAGGACACCGTCATCCAGCTGACCACCGGCGGTATGACCGCGGCGCAGACAGATCGGTTCCGCTCGTCCCTTCCGGCCGGGTCGCTTCTGCTGACCCGCGCCTTCCACGATCCGGGGCCGGGGAAAGATCCGTGGGTGACGATCGCAGGGTCCTGCCGAGACCTGCGCACCCTGCACGTGGCCTGTCCCGCCGACACGAAGCCGGCGGCGGCAACAAGCCCCCAAGTGCAAGAGATGCGCCGCTGGTACGGCAACGTCGAGTTCGCCCAAGTCCCCCACGTCACCGTGAAGCCGGACAGCACGGAGTCCCTCCTCGTGGTGACTCCCGAGCCGGGTCAACTCACCGCGGTGAAGCAGGCCGCGTACACGCTTCCCAATCCTTCGGTACAGGTCGAGACACTGGGCGGGAACTGGCTGGGGTCCTCGCGCGCCCACCTGGCGAACTGGATCCAGCTGTTCGGCATCACCGGCATCCTCTTCATCCTCGTGGCCGGTGCGGTCAGCGCGGCAGCCGAATGCGTCCGGATCCGCCATGCTCTCGCCCCGCTCTCCGTCCTGACCGGCCACCGCCGGGTGTTCCGGTCCGTGAGCTCATGGCACCTGACCGTGCCTTTGCTCATCGCCACGGTCCTGACCGGGGCCGTGACCGCATGGCACTCAGTGTTCTTCATCTCGCTGGTGCAGGAAGGCTCTGTGTCCTGGACGGTGCTGGCAGCAGGCATCACGACATGTGCCGTGGTCTCGCTCACCGTCGGGTTCCTCGGCGCGCGTGCCGCGGCGCGAGAGGCCGACCAGTGGAGGCCCGCCGCAGACTGAGCGCGAGGAAACTCCTCCTGAGACGCCGCTTTGCGAAGCCTCCGCGACAACCCGAAGTGCCCCGTCCGCCCGGCGTAGTCGGTCGGGGCCTGCCGGACCTGACGGTTGCCGATGACCTGTCAGAGAACCGCCCCGGTGCGGTTGTTCTTGAGACGATCTTTCATCGGCGGGTCCGCCCGGGCCAGGTCCGGCGCATCCGCCTGTACGGCATGCCAAAGCCCCTGCCGGAGATCCCCGGCAGGGGCTTTGAGCTGCGTGGGGTGTTCACAAGTGGACCTCAGCAGCGACGTCTCAAGCCGTTAAAGATCGCTTCCCATTCACCAGCTGATCGTTTCCCGACGCTTGGGGCTGGTAGGTACGTGCAGCCCCCGGGCGTGGTGGGACGGATGCTGTTACAGGTTCCGGACGTGATCCCATTGAACTTCTTTCTGTGAGGGGCCGTCGTACACCACGTACGACGAACTCACACGGCGAGCGCCGGCGTAGGACTCCGGCGCTGGAAGAAGGGAACCATGACAGCCAGGCTCAACCGCGCCGTCCGTCGCACCGGCGCCAAGAAGGCGCAGGTGCACTCGCGGACCGACGCGGTCAACATGTCCGCTTCCGCCGCGAGCAGCCGTTGCCGCACGGGCGAACCGCCTTACAGCTGGGGCTCCGCGCACGGCAGCCGCCCCGACCCGCAGGCCACCAACCAGCAAACCCCGGCCGTGCGGCCGCCAAACAGCGGCGGGCACACCCTGAACATCCTGTCGGTCCCCGCGAACACCCCGGACACCCGCCGTTTCACCCCGGGCAAGGCCCAGATCACCCCGCCGGACGAGACCATGCATGTCACCCTCGACCGGCCCTACGGCGGCGCCCTGTGGTGCCAGGCCGGCGCCGCCTCCAGCCCCGAGACCTCTGTCAGACCCATCGACGTGGGCTGACCTCACCGCGCCCAGGCCCGTCGGCGACGCCGAACCTGCTCTATTGATGCTCCGACCTCGAACTGCCTGCGGGTCGCCTGCTGGTCTCCCGGCACTCGGACGGCCCGGCACTCCGGCGCCGCGACCCGGTGTCTCTTCCCTCTCCCGGTGAGACCGGGGCGCTTCTGCGTGTGATCCCGCCCAGGGGACGGGCCCGACCCAAGCGGTCCCGTGCTGCCCACCGCGGCCACGGTGCCGCCCATCGACGACGACAGGACCAACTCAGGTGAGCTCTATGCCTTCTCCCGACGCCCCCGAAACCATCGACGAGATCCGCAGCCGTTACTTTCCCGTGCGGTTCCCGGGCGCGGGCAGCGGAGTCGGCCGGTGCGTCGACGAAGCGACGTTCCGGGAGGCGGTCGGACAGATCTACGCATCCGTCTTCCCCGAGCGGGACGCCTACCCGTACCGCCCCAAGTCGGATGAACTGGTCGCGGAATACCGGAGGCTCCACCAGGAACGGATTCTCATCGAGGACGCGGACGGAAAGTTGATGGGGTGGCTGAAGGGCCGGATGGCGGACCCCGACACCTTCTACCTGGGCACGAGCGGAATGCTGCCCGAATATCGCGCACAGCGCATCGCCGCCCTCTGCTACACCAAGCTGCTGGAGTACCTGCAGGCACTCGGATACGAGCGGGTGACGTCCGAGCACCACCCGAGCAACCGCACCGCGATGATCTTCCAGCTCAAGCACGGATTCAGCATCGAGGGCATGAGCCTGGACGAGCGTTGGGGACCGATGGTCAAGCTGGTGCGCTTCTTCGACAAGGACCGCCAGGCCGAGTTCGACCGGCGTTTCGGCTTCGAGCAGTACCCGAAGGGGGCCTGACCGTGCCCTCCGCCCACGCGCCGCACATCCGGCCCACGGCCGATGCCTGACCCACCGACAGGGCGCCCGTGGTCACCTCCCGCGAACGGGCGGCGACTCCCTACGAGCGTCGCGTCCGGGGCTGTGTCCGCGCAGGGCGCCACCCATGTCCCGCCCCCGTCCACGCCCTGCCCCCACTCAGCGACCCGATGAGGAAGCGTGCACATCACCTACCTGCTCGCCACCAGCAGCAACGCCATCTACGACGGAAAGTACAGCCAGGGCGGCCGTTACCACACCTACGGCCAGCAGAGTTTCGTCCTCGACCTGCTAGGGACGATGGGCAGGGCAGGCTACACCGTACGGCTCGTCGTCGACGCTCCCTCCAGGTTCGCCCTGACCTCGACATTACGCGGCATGGACTCCGTCACCGTGACGGAGGAGATCGATCCGTCGAGCAAGACCGATCTGATCCTGGTCGACGAGGTGCCCGACGAGATGCTGATGCGATTCGACGAGCACATACCGGCGTTCAGGATCGTCCACCATGCGGGACGGCGCTCATCCGACTACCTTGTCGGGCGCTGCGAGCGCTTCCTGTGCATGACGGAGAATGCGCTGTCGCTGCAACGGAAGTACCTTCCCCCGGATCGGGCGGTCCTCGTCCACCAGGGCGTCGACCTGGAGCGATTCCCCGCCGTCCTCGGCAAGAGCCGCCCGGCGCGACCGCGGGTCCTGCTCTACTGCCGGCTGGACGCGGGGCGCGAGGCTGTCCTCGGCCAGGTCATCGAGAACATCGACCGCGAGGAGCTCCTGGTGTACGTGGCGGGCGACGGCCCGGGATTCTGGGAGACCAGCGACCGCTTCGGCAGCGAGATCATCCTCATCAACCACGTGCAGTGCCAGTCGATACCCAACCTGCTCGGGGAGATGGACGTGGTCATCTCGCTCGGGCGCGGTGCGATGGAGGCAATGGCGACGGGGATACCGACCCTCTGCGCGGGCCACCGCTACGCCGGCCTCATCACGGCGGACAACATCGGCTCTCTCCTGCGGTACAACCTCACGGGCCTTGGCGGCGACCGGGACCCGTCCCTCGTCATGACGGACATCCGCGAGGCACTGGACAGTGACCGGCACGGTGTGCGGGCGCTGGCGGAAGCGCGATTGTCGGCCGACGCCTTCGTGGAGAGCGTGTCCGCGCTTTACGCACAGGTCGCTGGATGACGGGAGAGAAAACGGGCGGGACGGCGCCAGGACCGGGCGACGCGACGCCGGACGGGACGGCGGACTCGACGCCCGGGGCACGTACGCCGCGGCTCCTCGCGTCCCGCAATCCGCGGCTCTACTACGCCGGGTTGATCGTCTCCCAGGTCGGCACCAACGCGCAGCTCGTGGCGCTGGGCTGGTTCACGTACCAACTCAGCCGCGACGCGATCGTGCTCGGCGTCGTCACCGCGGCGCCGATCCTCACAATGCTGCTGCTCAGCCAGGTGGGCGGTTTGGCCGCGGACCGCTTCCCGCCGCGCCGGGTCCTACTGTGCACCCACTCCCTTCTCGCTCTACTGACCCTGCTGCTCGGTCTGTTGGCACACAGCGGCTCGATCGCGGTATGGCACCTCGTGCTCAGCGCGCTCTGCGTCGGCAGCATCAACGCGATCGGTCTGCCGACGGAGCAGGTCTTCGTCTCGGAAGTCGCGGGGGACGCCCTGCTCAGAAAGGCGGTCACGCTCAACAACGTCATCCTCAACCTGTCGTTGGTCGTCGGCTCCGCCGCGGCGGGACCCCTCCTGGGGGCGATGGGCCTGGGCGGGGTGGCCCTGCTGAACGCGCTCTCCTACCTGACGATGGTCACGGCGCTCCTCCTCGTTAGCCCGGCGCGACTCCACGTCCGTCCCCGACGGCCCGGCAGCCGCCCCCGGGTGCGCGGCGCCTGGGGGTATGTGCGGCACAGTCCCGGCCTCACGGTCCTACTCGTCGTCATCGGCATCGTCGGCCTCTTCGGTACGAGTCTCCCCTCGCTGCTGCTCCTGCTCTGTTCCAGCGAACTCACGGCGCAGGCCGAGGCGTACGGCATCCTGCTCGCTGTCACGTCCGTCGGTTCCCTCGTCGGCGCCTGGCTGACCTGGCGTACCAAGGTCGCGCTCGGCACGGTCCTGGTGGCCACCCTCCTGCTCGGGATACTCGAACTGGCCACCGCGGTCATGCCGTCGCTGCTGACCCTGGGCATGGTGCTGCTGCCGGTCGGAGTGGTCTCGCTCGTCCTGCGGGCGGGCCTGCTCAGCCTGGCGCAGCTTCAGACACTGCCGGAATTCCGCGGCCGGGTGATGGCGATCTTCCAACTCGTCTACCGTGCGGGCTGGTTCCTCGGCACCCTGCTCGCAAGCTGGCTGGCACAGACGTGGGGCCCACGCCCGGTGATCGCGTTGGGCGGGGCGGCAGTGACGCTGCTCGTCGGGGCGGTCGTACTGTTGATGACGGCGTCCCGCGCCATGTCGGTGTCGCTGGTCGCACAGCGCGTTCCCCACATCAGCATCGCCCTGGCACCACACCCCACGGGCCGCCACCGACGCCCTCCACCCCACATGGCCACGGATCAGTAAGAACGGCTCGGGCGGCACGATCGACGAGATGAACCGGCCGCGTGGAGCGAAGGACGCCCAGCTGCGGATCCCCCCGAGCGAGCCGGAAGTCGGGACACTGTTCACCGGCTGGGGCGGCGAACTGGCCACCTGCCGCAAGTTCGCCCCTACCGCCAGGAACTACACCGCCTCGAAGCTGATGTCCCAGGTCGGCCTGCGGGTGAGCGAGGCATGCAAGCTCGACTTGGCCGACATCAAGTGGGACTTGGGCCGCTTCGGCAAACTCCACGTCCGCCATGGCAAAGGCGCCCGCGGATCGGGGCCGCGTGAGCGGATGGTGCCGCTGATCAGCGGCGCCGACCGGACGCTTCGATGGTTCATCGAGGACGTCTGGGGCCAGTTCGACGACGACCACACACGCCCTGGTGCCCCGCTGTTTCCCTCCGAGCGCAAGAACACCGACGGCTCCTCCCGCCGGGTGGGCGACGACGCCCTGCGAAGCGGGCTCAAGGTCGCGGCCAAAGCGCACCTGCCGGGGTGGGGCGAGAAGCTGACCCCACACGTCCTGCGGCACTTCTGCGCGTCCCAACTCTACGGAAACGGGCTCGACTTGCTCGCAATCCAAGAGGTTTTGGGGCACTCCTGGATCGCCACGACCATGCGGTACATCCACGTACGGCAGACCCGGGTTGAAGACGCCTGGGTCGCCGGGACGGAACGGGCCGCGAAGCGGCTGGAAGGACTGGTCCGATGAGGTGGAACCTGCGGCTGACCGCCGCGAACAAGGGCGTCTGGAAGGCATCCGAGCTCCAGCGGAGCCTGGCCGCGCACGGCTTGGTGATCTCGGCCGGGAAGATGTCCGGGCTGTGGTCCGGCCAGCCGGTCTCGCTCAAACTGGAGGACTTGGATGTCATCTGCGTCGTGCTCGGCTGCGAGATCGGCGATCTGCTGATCCCCGAGCCGGAGAAAGTCCGGCGCCCCGGCGAGGAGACCGGCCGGCAGGCCGCCACTGCGGCTGGTCCGGCCCCGGTGGTGGTGCCACGTCGCCGTGACGGCCGGTCTCTGCCACCGATGTGATGGCCTACGTTCTGCCTGCGGGCAAGTGCAAACCGCCAGCCAGCTGCCCGACCTGCTTCGGCTGGGGCGTGCTGCCCGGCCGGCCTGCGGCGCCTGCGAGAGCTTCCGCCGCAACGAGGAGCCCGCCGACTGCAGCGGCTGCCGGCGAACCGTGCGGTTGAAGAAGGGGTACTGCCGTCTGTGCTGGCATCAGGCAAGCCAGGACGCCAAGGGCCAAGTCACCGTGCTGGAACCCTACTTGGAGAAGGTGCAACATCATCAACTGTTCTTCACCAACCTTCACCGTCCGCGTCAGCCCGGCCCTCCCAGAGGCAAGCAGGGACGACGCCGCGGTCGCCCGCGCCACCCGGACCCGGCCCCCGCCTACCGGCCGCTCTCCGGCTGGCTCCAGCCGCCCCTGTTCGAGGCCCGCCGAGATTTCACCCGGTTCAATCGCCAGGAACATGCCCGGCTCGACAACCCGTGGCTGGCCTGGGCCCGGCATACCGCACATCGTCTCGGCGAAGCCCACGGCTGGCCTCGCCGTGTCCGCCTCGACGTCGGCCGAGCCCTGGTCATCGTGCTGTCCGGCCATGTCAACGGCGAAGTCGTACGGCACTCCGAGATCTTCCCGGCCCTGCGATCGCGCGGGCTCAGCGTCGAACGCACAGTGGAAGTACTCGCCGACATCGGCGTCTTCCAAGACGACCGGACGCCGTCATTCGAACAGTGGCTGGAGCGCAAGCTCGACGGCATCGCCCCGGAATCCGCCGCGACGTTGAGCACTGGGCCCGCCTCCTGCAGCCACGACGACAGCGCTTGCAGCGGGCCGGGCTGCGGGTGCAGCGGCCAGCGCCGGACCTCGTTCACGTCAGCTCGCGCTCAAAGAGGCGGCGCCGTTCGGTCGGGCCGGCGTACGGCGCGAGCAACAGGGTGCGCTGATTGATGGCTTCCTCACCGGACTCGATCGCTGCGACGGCGGCATCGGTGAGCAGGTGGGCCAGCTCACCGATTGTGCCCTCGCTGCGGGTGAGCAGGTAGCCGGCCATCTCGGCGGTGGCGATCGGCGAGGGTCTGCGCAGAGCGAACGACGCGGCGAAACTCGCCAGCAGCGAGCAGGCGTCGACGTCGGCCTCCCATCGTGCCAGCGTCAGCGGCGCGAACCGGTTCTCCAACTGGTCGTCCGCGCGAATGGCCAGGTAGTCGTCCCGGGTGCCGACGCCGACCAGCGGGATGCGCAGCTCATTGCCCAGATACCGCAGCAGGTTCAAGCACTCCCGGCGCTTGTCGCCGCTGCCGCCGAGGACGTTGTGCAACTCGTCGATCACCAGCACCCGCACCTCAGCCGCCCGCAGCAGCCGCAGTACCGCCTGTTCCAGGTCGGCCACTCGGTAGCGGGCACGCAGCGGCGCGCCGAGCGCGGCCAGCATCGCGGTGTAGAAGCGGATCACCGACGGCTCGGACGGCATCTGCACCACCAGGACCGGGATCTCCTCGCGATCCGGATGCGACACCGGAGGATGGCCGCAGCGGAACTTCTCCACGATCATCGACTTGCCGTTGTTGGTCGGCCCGATCAGCAACAGGTTCGGCATCCGCTGCTTGGACGGCCACGACAGCAGCGTCTCCAGCCGCCCAAGGGCCTCGGTGGCACGCGGATAGCCGATCCACCGGTCCGCCCGGACGTAGCGCAGCCGCTCCGCATCCGGCAGCCGCGCGATCTGCTGCGCGGCCGGGCGCAGATGCGACAGGTCCACCGCAGCGTCCTCGTCCTCGTTCACCACTGCTCGATCACCTCGAACGGCCTGGCCACAGCCTTGCTTTCCTGGCCCACGTCGGAGGTGGGCGCGTTCGGAGGCGTCAGCTTCGGCTGCGGCCGGGAGGGTGCCTCGGTGCGACGCTGTCGGTCACGGCGGGCCTTGCGGGTGGTGGTCGCGGCGGTGTCGGTGATCTCCCGCATCTGCGCCACCATGGCGAAAAGGGCGTTCTCGTCGACCTCCGCACGGCCCAGCTCGCGCAGCTGCCGGGCGGCGGCCTTCTGCTCCCACGCGCTGATCGGCGGTCGTGACAGCGTCCGATAGGGGACCTCCACATACGCGGTGCCGTCCGGGTCCAGGGCCCAGATACGGCTGATGTCACGCGGATCGCGCCGCAGCACGAACCGGCCCCACCGCTCGCGGTGGGCGATCCACGGTTTGAGCGCGTCGCTGTAGTACTGCACGTGGTCGATCACGAACCCCGACCGCGACAAGGTCCTGCGGATCACCGGCAGGAAGTCCACCAGGAAGGCGGTCTCGTTGGTCACCGTCACCAGCGGTCCCGACGCGGCGGCCTTCTCGGACCAGACCCCGGCCGGAGGGCGGCCCAGTGTCTCGTGGACCTGGCCGTGATAGCAGGCCACCGCCAGCGCCAGCCAGCCCTGCAACTCCCGTACGGTCAGTACGGCCTTGCCGTCGCTGTCGTAGGTGCCGCGCTCGGCGGTGCTGGAGAACGTGGTGCCCGGCAGTTCGTGCACGAGCTGCATCATCGTGCCGATCAGACGCTCGACGATCCCGCCGAAGTGGGGCTGGCCGGGCGGCCGGTAACGCAGTTTGATGCCGTGCTGGTCGCAGCCGCGGCGCAGGGCCTCGCTCTTGAACTCCGCCGCGTTGTCCAGGTACAGCTCGCGCGGCTTGCCGCTCATCGGCCATGCCGCCTCCACGCCCAGCCGCTCCAGCCACGGCCGCTTGTCCATCGCCGTGTGGGCCAGACACAGCCCGACCGAGGTCGCCGACGGCGCCTCCAGCGTCACCACCAGGCCCACCACACACCGGCTTGCCACGTCGATCGCCGCAGTCAGATAAGGACGGCCGATCGGCAGCCGGTGCCGCTCGTCGACCACGATCACATCCACCGGCGTGTGGTCGACCTGGATTTGCTCCAGCAGCCCGGTGACCGCCGGCGGCACACCCCCGGCCGACCGGAGAGGACGAACCGCCTCTCTTCCTTCGCGTCCCGAGACCGAAGCCACCGGGTCCAGCCGCTCGATCCGCCGCTGTATCGACCCCCGCGAAGGAGACCGCAGGCCACGAGCCCGGCATTGGCGCATGATCTCCTTGTAGACCGCCGCCACCGAGCGGCGCTGCCGCGTCAAGTACCGGGTGCGTAGCGCTTCCTGGACGATCGTCTCGACCTCAGCAGACAGGCGCCTGCCGCCGCGGCCTCCGCCGGAACGGCCAGGCAGCAGGTCCGACACCACTCCCTCACCGGCGCGCCATCGTCCAAGCAGGACGTACACCTGACGCCGGGAGACCCGCAGCCGCTCGGCAGCCTCATCCGCCTCGGCCAGCCCCACTGTGTCCTTCGCCGCGAGCGGCCCGATCACCTCGGCCTGCCGCACCGCGGTCTCCCATATCTGGGTCGGCGCGGTCAGCACCCGCGCTCGGCCACCGGTTCCTCTGCCATCCGGAAGTCCCCGTCACGAACACGACTACGGACAACTCGACCGTAGCGCAGGCGACTTCGGCGCGTCCGGCGCGTTCGCAATTCCCTGCACGCGACAGCGAATCACCAGCTCACCGGTGCACGCGAGTTCGGAAACTGACAGGTGGCACGTTTTCGATCTTGCTCCGGGAAAGGGTCGTTTGTGAGAGGCCCCGCTGATCAAGGACTCGCCCGATCCTCGATCATTCCTCGGCGGTCAACCCTTGCGGCGGGCCGGAGGCCAGGACGCTGGTGACGAAGTTCGCCAACTGTGACCGCATTCTTTCCCGCGGAATGCGCTCTTCTCCGGCCAGGTGCTCGACGAGGTCGGCTCGTGTGGCGGCGAGCAGGGCGTGGGCGGTGAAGTCGCTGTCGGTCAGGCCGGGGACCTGCTCCAGTACGGCTCGGAGCAGGCTGTGCCACCGCCCGTAGTGCTCCGCCCGGTACGGGCTGCTGCTCCCGCCTTCCTCCAGGGCCAGCGCGAGGCGCCGGTTGTCGAGTTTGAAGCACAGGACAGCATCGAGCAGGGCGGGTACGCGATCCCGCGGTGGGGTCGCGGGCCCCAGGGGCGGTGGGCCGACCTCGACGGCCTGCCTGATCGGTTCCAGCCGTGCCTCGTACAGCGCGCGGAGCAGCCCGGCGCGATCGCCGAAGGCCCGGAAGAGCGTGCCCTTGCCAACGCCGGCCGCCGCAGCGATGTCGGCCATGGTGACGTCCTCGGGACTTTCGCAGCGGACGAAAAGGGCGTCAGCGGCCGCGAGCACGGCCTCCCGGTTACGGGCGGCGTCCTTGCGGGGCCTGCGCTCGGGCATGCCGCACCTCCATTTGCAAAGCGGACTCGTGGTCCGTATCGTCAAAACGGACCCAGGGTCCGGATTCTATGATTTGGAGGATACCGATGTCCGCACCGACCTCCCCGGCGGATCTGTACCGCCACAGCCTGCGACTGCTGCTCGACAAGGACATTCCCGCGTGGGTGGCCCTGTGGGCCGAGGACGGCCTCATGGAGTTCCCCTTCGCCCCCGACGGCTGGCCCCAGCGTCTGGAGGGCAAGGAGGCCGTCGCCGCCTATATGCGCCACTACCCCGACCACATAGATCTGCACGACTTCCCCGACCTGCGGATCCACCAGACCACCGATCCACAGACCATCGTGGTCGAGATGCGCGGCGTCGGCCGCTTGGTGGAAAGCGACGCCCCCTTCGACATGACCTACATCGCCGTCGTGACCGTACAAGAGGGGCATATCACCTCCTACCGTGACTACTGGAACCCCCTCGCCGTCCAGGAACCCGGCACCGACTTCACCGGGAGCAGCCGATGACCACCACCGGCACCACACTGGTCATCGGCGCCACCGGCACCACCGGAAGCCGCACCGCCGCACAGCTGACGGCCGCGGGTCAGCGCGTCAAAGCCGCCAGCCGCCGGGCCACCCCGGTCGCCGGCACCGAGCCGGTCCCCTTCGACTGGTACGACCCCGCCACTCACGCTGCCGCCCTCGACGGAGTCGACCGCGTCTACCTCATACCGCCCCTGGGCGACTCCGACCCCGCGGCGATCATGTTGCCGTTCCTCCATCAGGCCCGCACCGCCGGCGTGCACCGCGCGGTGCTGCTGAGCTCCTCGGCCATCCCCGAGGGCGGTCCGGCGGTCGGAACGGTGCACCAGGCCCTGCCCGATCTGTTCGAACAGTGGACGGTACTGCGGCCCTCCTGGTTCATGCAGAACTTCACCGGCACGCACGCGCACGCTCGCAGCATCCGCGACGAGGGCATCATCTGGACCGCCACCGGAAGCGGCCGGGTCGGCTTCGTCGACGCCGAGGACATCGCAGCCGTCGCCGTCTGCGCTCTGACCGACGAGCAAGCCCCCAACACCGATCTCCTCCTCACCGGACCCGAGGCACTCTGCTACGACGACATCGCCGCGATCATCACCGAGGTCACCGGTCGGCCCGTGGTCCACCGCCGTCTGTCCTACGAGCAGATGCGCGATCGCCTCACGACGCAGGTGCCGACGGAGTTCGCCGCAATGCTGGCCGGCATGGACCGTGCCATCGCCGAAGGCACGGAGGACCGCATCACCGACACCGTCCAGCGCCTCACCGGTCGGCCCTCGCGCACCTTCCGGGCCCTCCTTGAGAGGGAGATGCGATGCAGCAGCTGATGTTCCAGGACGACCAGCAGTTGTGGTTCGAGACCCTGCGTAATCTCGGCCTGGCCGTCTACGGAGGCTCGGACGTCGGTGAAGTCGTTACAACCGCCTCCCAGGTCACCTCCGGCGACTACGACGGCTGGCACGACGCCTGGCTGTCCACCGCCAAGCGTCTGGAGGCCGAAGCTCGCGCAAGCCACCCCGTCAGCGCGCGGGACGGGCTGCTGCGGGCTTCCACCTACTACCGGGCGGCCGAGTTCTTCCTGCATGGCAACCCGCACGACCCGCGCATCGACCACGCTTACCAGCGCGGTGTCGCCTGCTTCCGTGATGCCATCGCCCACCTCCCGGGTATCACTCCCGTGGAGATCCCCTATGAGGACGCCGTATTGCACGGCTACTTCTACCGGGCGGCAGGCGAGGGCCCGAAGCCGACGCTGGTGATGCACAACGGATTCGACGGCGCCGCCGAAGAGCTGCACTTCTTCGGCGCCGTCGGCGGACAGGAACGCGGCTACCACGTCCTGACCTTCGACGGCCCCGGGCAGCCCGCGGCCATCCACCGGAACGGGCTGGTTTTTCGACCGGACTGGGAGAACGTGGTCGGCCCCGTCCTGGACTTCCTCACCCAGCACCCGGGCGTCGACCCCGCCCGCATCGCGCTGCTCGGCGTCAGCCTCGGCGGCTACCTGGCGCCTCGTGCGGCAGCCTATGAGCGGCGCCTCGCAGCTGTCATCGCCCTCGACGGTGTCTTCGACGCCGTCTCCGCCCTGACCGCACACCTCCCGCTGCCGCACGACGAGGTGGTCCGGCGCGCGGCAGCCAAGCACGACAGGGAACTGGACCAAATCATCGCCGACGCCCGTGCGCAGAGCCCGACCTTGCGCTGGGCCTGCGACCATGGCCGCTACGTCACGGGGACCTCGACCGACAGGGCCTTCCTGGCCGAGTACGCCCGCTACAACTTCTACGACGGAAGCGCGGAGAAGATCTCTTGCCCCGTCCTGGTATGCGAAGCAGCCGCCGACCTGTTCTACTCCACCTCTGGAGAGCCCGATCCTCGCAAGCTGTACCAGCACCTCACAGCACCGAAGAAACTCCTGACCTTCACCGAGGAGGAAGGCGGCGACGCTCACTGCCACCCCGGTGCTCTTCGCTTGGCGGTGGCGCGCATCTTCGACTGGCTCGACAACACGATCTGACGCCTGAATCTTCCGCCCCTTGTTCATGCCGCCCCAGAACCCGGTCTCCTGCCTCGCGGCCGCTCCGAGGGCCGGGCACGCTCACGGCCCGGGCGAGGCAGACCCGGAGTTCGAGGTGAACCAAAGCGGCCGTAAGGCTCGCGTAGGGCCACACCAGCGGGGAGACGTTCTGCGCTCCGCATCGGTGCGGCACTTGGGCCACCGACGCCTCGACTCACCGTCACGCACAAGGCAGTCCGGCCCGCAGTCATAGGCGGTGACTCCGGGCCGGACCGCTTTCGACTGCACGGGCCCGCGGCTATCCGTGCTCGCCATCGTCCATCTCGTCGTCGCTGTGCGGGTCGCGTAGCTGCCGCAGTCCCGGAGCCGGCGGCCGGGTGAAGGCGTAGCGGCCCAGGAAGTTGATGTGGTCGTACTGGAGCGGAGAGAGGCGAGCAAGCAGCTCGTCGGTGACCGGGAAGCCGTCGGCAGCCAACTGCTTGACGGCGGCGTCGATATAGAGGCTGTTGAACAACACCACGGCGTTCAGGGCCAGACCGAGCGCGCCGAGTTGGTCCTCCATACCCTCGCGGTAGTGCTGGCGCAGTTCGCCGCGTTGCCCGAAGAAGATCTTCCGGGCGAGTCGGTGGCGGGCCTCGGTGACGTTGAGCTGAGCTCCGATCATCCGCCGGTATCCCTCGTCCGAGACGAACTGGAGCAGGTGCAGGGTCTTGAAAATCCGCCCGTAGTGGGCGAACGCGTCTCCCAGCCCCGTCGGCTTGCCGTCCCGGGAGAGCATGCGGATCAGATCGTGGCCCCGGACCTCCCCCAGGGTGAGCGACCCGGCCACGCGGAGCATGTCGCCCCAGTGGGCACGGATGCGGTCCAGGCGGATGGTGTGGTTCGAGACCGGCTGGAGCGGCCCGTAGTCGGCTGCGGTGTTCGTCCGCCACAGCCGCGCATCGGAGATGTCGGCAATCCGCGGAGAGAACTGGTAGCCGCAGATCGCGAACAGGCCGAAGACGATGTCGGAATACGACGCGGTGTCCGTGATGACGGTCTCCGGCTTGGGGCCACCGTCGCGGGCGTGGATGGCGTCCAGGATGAACAGCGAGTCGCGCAGTGTGCCCGGCACGACTACGCCGCCCAGCCCCATCACCTGGTCGTTCACCACGTTCAACCACGTGGCGTCCTTGTAGCGCAGGCCGAAGTACCGGGGGTTCGAACACGCGTACAGGGTCTGCACCGGGACAGTGAAGCGGACCCCGTCGGCGGAGGCGACCAGACCGCCGCCCCATGCCCGTACGACGTCGATCTTCGCCTGTGCCTCGATGAACAGCCCGTTCGCCGCCGAGATGTTCTCCGCCCGGAAGTAGCCCTGATCGACCTGGACCAGGCGGCCTCGGGTGAGTGCTGAGACGCCCGGTTTGACGACCGGGGTCAGGCCCACGTTGCACGCCAGCGAACAGCACCAGCAGCAGCCGGCGCCGCAGCACCGCCTTCGGGACCGCCTCCCTGGAGGCGACCGAGGTGAACTCGCCGGTGAAGCCGGTGTCGAACTCGGCCTCCTTGAGGATGTCGATCAGGTCGATGGTGCCCCAGCGGCGCTCGATCTCCGCCTTCAGCGCCACGAGGTTCTCCGGCTCCTCCTGCTTGCCCAGAGGCGAGACCTTGATCCACGGCTCGCCATGCTTCCTCACGATGTCCACCCCGCCCGTGGTACCCAGCTCCAGCGCCGCGTCGAAGCGGGTCAGAGCCTCGCGCAGCCTTTTCTCCAGGGCCTCGATGAACTTCTCCGGGTCCTGCGGCTGGCGGATCGCGTCGTAGTGCACATCGCGGTTGTCCTCGAAGTCTGGCGGCAGATCGTCCTCCGGGTTCTGCCACCGGTTCGCCCCCGGCACCCAGATCTCCCGCCGCCGCAGCGCATCCCGCAGCGCCACGAGCACACACAGCTCGTACGGGATGCGCTCGACCCGGCCGCGCTCATCCACCACCGCCTTGCGCCACTCCTCGCGCACCACACCGGACAGTGGGATCTTCTCCGCCTCGTCGAAGAACGCACCCTCCTTCGCGATGGGCTGGTCCAGGTACCGCCTGAGCAGGTCGATCGCGTCCAGCACCGGCCGGTAGGCGGTGTTGTTGCACTTCAGCTCCAGCGCGTTCAACAGCGGCGAGAGCATCCGCCGCCAGTGGTTGGAGTACGCCGAGCGCAGCACCGTCCGCACCCGGGCCCGGTAACGCGCCTCGTTCGCCGCGGCCTCCGCCGCCAACGCCTTCAGCGTGGACTCCCCGGCCACCGGATAGATCACCTTGCGGACCGTACCGCCCGGCTCCGCGACCGCCGCCTCCGCCAGCCGCAACAGGATGCCCTCCTTGCCGCGGACCCGCTTGAGCTCCTTGTTGAACTCGCCCTCGACCTTCTTCTCCGCCCGCGTGTTGATCTTCTGCACGAGCTGGATGAACAGCTCCACCAGCGAGTCGGCGATCTCCGTCTCCCGCACATGACACAGCGTCGACAGCAGCGTGTACCGCACCGGCCCGGCCGCCGCCCGCAGGTCCGAGGGATACTCCTTCGCCGCCCGCGCCCGCCAGGCCGCCACCAGCTTCCCCGACACGTCCCCGAACAGCTCTGGCGGAAGCTGAAGCCCGCACACCCGCTGGAGCTTGTTCACCTCCGCCAGCAGGCTGTCCAGCCCCAGCGCGCCCGGGTCCGCCTTCAGCTCGGTGAAGAACGTGCCCCCGCCACCCGCGCTGTCCGCGTCCGCACCGGCGTCCTCGGCGACAGGTCGTCCAGCCGGGACCGGGTCGCCGCCGACAGCCGGCCCACCGTGGCCGCGCAGAACCGTTCCTCGAAGGTGCTGACCGCCTTGCCCACCAGCCGCGCGATCTGCCCTGGGGCCGGCGGCTCCAGCCGATCCTTGCGGCAGCGGGCCACCACCGCCTCCGCGAGCCGGTCCCGGTTCAGCTCCACCCCGCACAGCTCGACCGCCAGCCACTCGGCGAGCTGCGCCTGGTCCTCCTCGGTGCACTCACGGAAGCCGAACGCACCCCGGATCTCCATCCGGTGCCGCTTGATCGCCCGCCCCGACCAGTCGTACGCGGCCCACTCCTCCCCGGGCACCTTCACCTGCTGAGCGACGTACGACACCGCCGGCACCGGGATCTCCCCGGCGTCCTCCGGGAACCGGGCCTCCGCCTCGAAGAACTTCAGCAACAGCGCGAACCCCAACCGATTCGCCCCCGACTTGTTCCGCAGCCGCTCCTGGTCCTCCTCCAGCAGCGTCCAGACCTCGATCAGGTCCTCCGGCTCCCACTCCTGCCGCACCCCGCGCTCCTTCCGATGGTCATGACCGGACCAACCTCGCCGAGCACGGCCCCCGATGACGCCAGAAGATCAAAAAAGCTGACAAGCACACCCCAGATCCGCTACAGAGAGCTACTTGTCACTTCGCCGTAGCTTCGGGAGAACAGGGCCGTGACGTACTTGTCGCCACGCCTGGTGTGGCGCCACACATGCTCGTCGACGCCGATCGCGGTGACGTCGTCGAACCGGCCGGCGTCGTCGATGAGGACGCGCTTGCCCTCGGCCAGAACGGCATCGTTGGCGGTGTTCCAGGCGACCCCGAGCCCTTCGGCGACACGAGCGATGGTGAGGTGCTGGCAGACGATGGCTTCAAGCACCCACCGCAGCCCGCGGCGCGAGAGCTTCGCCCGCGGCTCAGCCGCCTTGGTGGTGTCTTGCCTCCACACGTGCCCACAGTCGATGCAGTGAGGGGCCCTGCGCTTCTCGGACAGCGGCGTTGAGGGTTCTCCTTATGCCGTTGCCTGCAACTCCTCGTACTCGGCGTGGACTTCTGCGGGAGTCTTGTAGCCGAGTCCGGAGTGGAGGCGTTTTC
>NZ_VZRB01000033.1:0-22646 GCF_008806595.1 Streptomyces luteolifulvus
GACGATCACGTCCACCTTCTCGTCCACTACCCGCCGAAGGTCGCCCTGTCCAAACTCGTCAACAGCCTCAAAGGCGTCAGCTCCCGCTACCTGCGCGCGGAGTACACCGGCCGGATCAATCGGACCGGGACGGGCTCGGTGTTCTGGTCCCCGTCCTACTTCGTCGGATCCTGCGGCGGCGCACCCCTGAGCATCGTCAAGGACTACATCGAGAACCAGAAGCGCCCAGCCTGACCCTCACCACACAGGCGCAGAGAACTCCGGCGCTGCGCGCCTCCGGGCCGAAGATCGCATTCCCGCCCGGCCTGAAGGCCGGGATTCCCTACGAAGAACAACGGATGGAACGCTACTTCGGGTCGATCTGCGTATCGTGCACGTTCTTCGTCACCACGATCGAGTTCCGACCCAGGCTCGCACGTCAGCGGGACGACGCGGCGGCCAGGGGCCAGGTCGCCCGGGGAGCAGATCTTCGACGGGCTCCTGGTCCGACTCGACGAACAAACGGTCATGCGTCGCCACGTCGCCCCTGGGGAGGCGGTGCCGCTGCATCCGGAGGCGGTCGCGTTCGTCGGTTACCACGACTTCGACATCGACGTGCTCGCCGCCTATCGCTTCCCAGCCGCAGGAACTTTCCCTCCCGGGACGTGGCCAACCTCCGTCTCACAGCGCCGCTTGGCTCGGGCCCGGCACCTGAGAGGGGTTCCCCGGGCACGCGGTGGTCCGGCTGCTGTTCGGCAGTGCCGGCAACAGCGACGTTCCCGACTGGAGCACCAGCCCGCTGACGAGGCCCTCGCCGACCCCAACCGCGTCTTCCTGGGTCACGGGGCGCGATCGATCCGGTGGCGTCAATGGTCTGAACTGGGCCCGCTTTTCCGGCCCGAACAGGCCCCACTTCGGGGCTGGTGCGGCGATTGTTCCGGCTCGAAGTGGCCCCGGCTTCGGTCTGCTCCGAGCCCAACCTTCGCCGGGACGGCTCTGCCGGGCGACTCGCCGTGGGAGAGAATGCTGGGTATGACGAATTGAAGAACACCGGCCGCGCGGCAGCACTGGCGCAAGGTCGGGACCTGGAACACGGTCTCCGACGGGGACCGCCGGATCTGTGCCGCCTGCGGAACGCCCGTCCGCTCGTACCAGTACCGATTCCATCCGCCCGAGTCCTCCTTGTTCGAGCGGTGCGTCGGACTCGCCTGGTGTTCCAGTTGCCGGATCTACTCCGGCAACATGGTGCTCGTCCCGCGAAAGCGGGTCCTGGCCGACGCCCTCGCTTCGCTTCCCCTCGAACAACGGGAGAGGCTTGGACGTTCGGGAACACGGCTGATTGAGTTCCTGGAGCGCCAGGCCCGAGGGAACTGAGAGGGCATCGGCATCGCCGAAGGGTGTGGCTCACTCTGAGCGAGCGCCGGATTCGGGGCGCGTACCCGATGCGGTCAGGCCAGGGGTTCAGCGACGAGCTGGATGACATCTGCGGGCCCCGCTCGGAACGTTGGGCTGGCCGCATCGGCTTCGATCATGTGCGGGGTGGCGTCGTGTGCGGCAAGTGTCTCCTTCGACGACCACCGCTCGATGAGAACGAAGCGGTCGGGCTCGCCGCTCACCTGGTGCAGGTCGTATTGCAGGCATCCCGGTTCGGCTCGCACGATCGGCGCGAGACGCTCGTATGCAGCGATCTGTTCCCGGCCGCGGCCCGGGAGAGTAGTGATCAGGATGACGAGTTGTATCGGCTGTGACATGCCCTGGAGCCTACTTGGCGCCGACGCGTGAGCCGGGCATGTGACCCCTGAGAAGGAACCAGGCTCATCAGTATTTCCCCCGAGGTCGGGGGCCGCAGCCGAAGCCACCAGAAGCAACTACACTGCCGCGAAGTCGCCAGGCGACACAGCAACTGGCCGGAAAGGAACGGTGGGAGAGGCTATGGCAGGGGGGGATGGGGTCCTGGACCCGGCGCGGGGCAACCGGGCGGCAACGTACCGGGCGGTCAGGGCTGGGGCGCTCCGTACGGGCCGACGCCCAACGGCCCCAACGGCCCCGGCAGCCCTTATGGGCCCGGCAACGGCGGCAACCCCTACGGTCCGCCCGCCCCGAACCCGTACCAGAACCCGTATCCGAACGCGAGCCCTCACCCCTACGGCCCGCAGCTCGGCGCGCCCGTTCCGGCCGCACGCCGTCGCAGAAGCCTGTGGTACGTCTCGCCCGTCTTCCTCGCGGTCGCCGTTCTCCGCTCCGCACACCGCGTGGCCACCAAGCTCTTCGTGCACCACAGCGGGGACCGGATCGTGGACCGCACCGTGGACCGTGTCCAGGTGGCCCGCACCGTGCTCGGTGTGCTGGCCACCCTCGCGCTGATCCTGGTCTACGGCGTGGACAAGGACCGCTGGGGGAACGCGGCAGAGGAGGGCTTCGCCAACGCGATCGTCACGCCGCTCCTGCTGATCTGCACCGGGCCGCTGGCGCCCTCACCCACGCGTTCCGCTTCGCCACAGCAGGAGACGAACCGCCCGAGAACCACTACGGCGATTGGCGGCGCTCGGCGTTGGTCTCCTACCTCGGTTTCCCCAGCGGACTTCGCGACAAGCTGTTCGACCACGACTTCGGTGGCCCCACGATAACCATCACGGACGCTCAATTCGCGAGTAACCTCGAAGCGGCCAATACCTCGGAAGTCACGTTCTGCGAGCGCACCTGCACCGTGGTAAAACACCACAACGTCGAGCCATTCGATTACGGCCGCGACGAAGGCTCACCCGGCACCCCGGGCACAGGCGAAGTACCAGAGCCGCCTGAGCCACCCGAGCCGACCGTGCCGCCTTTGGGCACCAACGACATGAATCAGAACACCGATCTCCCCAATGCGCCGAAGCGGCTCGGTGACCTGATCGACCAGGTGCTCACCGACGCGCCCGGCTCAACCGTGGTGGTCGCCTCCCTCATCCCGTCCGTGAAGCAAGGGATGCAGCCCAAGATCGACGCGTTCAACGCGGCACTTCCCGGTGTCGTCGCCGAGAAGGAACAGCAGGGCAAGCTCGTAGTACTCGTCAGCATGGATGCCGTCAGTACTTCTGAGCTGGCCGATACATCCCACCCGAACGACGCGGGGTACAGGGACATGGCCAAGGCGTTCATGTCCGGAATCAACACCGCCTCCCGCAGGGGCTGGATTCAGGAGCCCGCTGGGCCCGAGGGGGATCCCAAGTCCTGCGCCGAGGGCTTTCAAGCAGGGCTCGGCGATGGCTGGAAGCCCATGGGCGTGATCGCGCCGGGTATGGGGGGGTCCGGCGGGCCGGATCGACTTGGTGCAGCTCAACGGCGACAACCGTGCCGACTACGTGAAGATCTTCCCGGACGGATCGGTGCGGGCCGCACTCAACACACGGAGCGCCGACGGTCGGATTCACTGGGTGGATCAGGGCATCATCGCCCCCGGCGTCGGACAGCCGGGCGAAGCCGTGCGCTTCGCCGACATGAACGGCGATGGGCTGGACGACTACGTCATTGTGGGCACCAAGGGATCCGTACGGGCGTTCCTGAACAAGCCGGCCGATGGGAAGTTCCACTGGGAAGCCACGGGCCGCATCTTCCCCTATCACCACGAGAAGGCGGTCGGTGACGAGACCGGGATCGAACTGGGCTGGGAGCGGGACGACGTGCGCCTGGCCGACGCCAATGGCGACGGCGTGGACGACTACCTGGTCGTAGGCCCTGCCGGCTCCATGGACGCGCACATACGCACGCCGAACACGACCAACTGGACCAAGATCGACACCTTCGCCGCCGGGACCGCAGCCGGGCCACGGGCGAGGATGCGGCTGGCCGACGTCAATGGCGACCGCAAGACCGACTACCTGGTCGTCGGCAGTGCCGGCGCCGTTCACGCCTACGTCAACCACATGGCGGGAATGTCCGACGGCAACTGGACGGAGCACAAGTACTTCGCACAGGAGTCCTTCTACCCCGACACCACCGTGGCTTTCCGCGACGTCACCGGTGACGGCAAGGCCGACTACCTCGTCATCCAGGGCGATCGAATACAGGCCTGGGAGAACCGGGGCGGAAACCACATGCCGTCCTGATCGGTCGGCCCCGCAGGCTGCGGCCCCAGCCACCAAGGGGCGGCGGCGTGCGGGGCCCAATCCCCGCTGAACGTGTCCGGCGAGGGGGCGTATTGAGGTGCGCGATCCACGATTTACAGTCCCGAGGTCCCCTGCTCTTTTGTGGTGTGGTCTAGGGAGCTGGTACGTCGTCCATGAACGTTGTCCCGGCGCTGCGGTACGCATCCACCTTGGCGGCGACCTGGGCCGGTGTGAGGACCTGGTTGGTGACGTGGAGGACGTAGTCGATCTGTTCGTCGTAGGAACGTGGCGTGGTCGAGGTCTGTGCGGCGAGGTCGATCAGCCACTGGTTGAAGTTGATCGACATTTTCCGCTCGGGCAGGTACTGGGCGTCGTGGGTGCCGAAGTGCTGCCCGTCGATGTAGTACTTGATGCTGTTGTTGTCGATGGTGAGTATCAGGTCGTGCCAGCCGGCGTAGCTGCGGCGTGCCTCGGTGTGCTGGTTGACGGCCTGCCAGGGATCTGGGTTGTACGTCTCCCAGGACGTGGTGTACAGGATGTTGCCGGGCTCGCCCCAGCCGCCGTTGGGGAGGTACTCGAAGTCGTACTCGGAGTAGTCGTCGGCCATGGGCGCCGTGAGGTCGTTGATGGTGAAGAACGTCTGCACCAGGTGGTCGCCGTCGGGCCCCGAGACGGGCGTGTCCGAGAACTTCACGCGCGCCGCGTAGGTCCCGTTCTTGAACTTCATGCTCTTGGTGACGACTTCGGTCTGCCTGGTGGTCTCGGCGGTGCCCGCGGTGGATGTCTGCAGGTTCATGACCGAGTTGCCCGAGACGGTGGGGAAGGTGACCTTGGACGGGTCCCAGGTCGCGCCGGGGACACCCGGGCCACCGGGGTTGGAGCGGACGTTCCAGCCATGGGCGGAGATCGCGGGGTCGGTGGACGACGTGTAATTGAAGTCGTCGAACAGGGTCTGGCCGCCAGCGGGGGGCGGGTCGGTGGGATCCGTCGGGTCGTTGCCTTCCGGAGCGGTTCCCCACACAGTGCTGCCGGCGAGCTGTGCGGTCACCTTGTTCCAGTCCGCGTACGAGGTCTGGGAGCCGTTGAAAGAGTAGTCGTCCGCCTGGTTCAGGGGCTGCCAGTTCGACTGGTAGAAACGCAGCTGCATGTCTGCGGTGTCGGTGCCCGGCGGAAGCGTTCCGGCGCCCGAGGTGAAGCCGATCTCCAGGTACCGGTCCGCAGTGGCGGTGGGATGGCTCAGCACGCCGAACGTACCGGTGATGTTGGCACAGCCCTTGACCGCCCAGGAACAGGCGAACCTGTACGAGGCGCTCGCCGCGTCGGCCTTGAAGTAGTAGCGCACCTTCACCTGGCTCAACTGGATCGTCGATGAACCGGTGTTGCGCACCTTCAGCCAAGGCTCGCTCTGATCGGCGGTGACCCCGCTCGCGCTGGTGCGGTACTGCACGGCGACACCATCGCCCCCGGCGGCGGTTGCCTTCATCGGAACGGCGGCCAGGGCGGTGCTGCTTAACAGCGCAGCCAGTGCCGGCGCCACACGGCGCCGGCCTGCAGAGGATCGGATTCTCATCTGCGGTTCCCTTTCGGAAGGACTCCCGCTTCCGCGGAAGAATCTGGGGTGTCCGGGCACGATCGGTCGCCGAAGGAAATGCCGGGCATCGAGCTCCGGCCCGTGCGGGCGGTCAGACGGCCGGCCGGACCAGGGCGTCTTCGGGGCAAGTCCATGGGATGCCTCTTCAGCGGTCGTGGGAGACGGGGGAGGGGAAGCGGCAGGAGTTAGCCTTTGACGCCCCGGATGCAGGTGCGGACGTCACGTGGCGCTGGAGTACGAGTACGAGGAGGACTACTTCCCGGCCCGAGTCCCTTCCGGCCGTTCGCCGGGGGAGGAACATCGGTGAGACCCGCGCGCAGCACCAGGACGCCGACGCCGAGCAGAGCGAGTGAGCGGCATTTCACGGTTCACCTTTGGAGGACGCGAGGACTGAAGGAATGCACACACCTGACCAGTCGGCTTGTCAGTGGCTTACCAGTCGGTCGGTGCTCGATAAAGTGGCATAGACCAATCCAGGCGTCAATCCCCTGTGCGCAGACGGGGCTTCTTGCCGGCATGTGCCTTTGAGTGGCTGGATCGCCCGGGGCGTTGACGGCTGTTCCCAGTTCCTCGGCTGACCAGTTATGGTCAGGCCTCATACCAGTGCCCGTCCCGACATGAACGAGAGCCCTGATGCAGTTCGACTCCGCCGCCCCCGGTGCGGTGCTCAAGCGCGAGCGGGTCCGTGACGCGATCCTCGAGCTCATCGAGGAACGGAGCCCCGGCGACGTCATCCCCTCCGAGCGGGCCTTGTGTGCGGAACTCGGCGTGTCACGGCCCACGTTGCGTGCCGCGGTCGACGAGCTCGTCGCCGCCGGGCTGCTGGTACGCGAGCACGGCAGGGGCATGTACGTCGCCGCCGAGAAGATCACCCAGGAACTCGTCTCCGACCGTCAAGCCTTCAGCCTCCCGCCTGCCAAAGGAACGTGGACCAGCCGCCTGCTGGAGTTCTGCACCCTGCCCGCCGGAGCCCGGGTGGGCCGCAGACTGCGCATGTCGCCGGCGGCGTCGATCCGTTATGTGGCACGACTGCGGCTCGTCGACGGCTCACCCGTGGCCATAGAGCACCTCCACCTTCCGGTCGACCTGGTACCTGACCTGACCAGTGACGAACTGGCAAACGGTGACCTGTACGAGCACCTTCGCGTACAGCACGGCGTTCACGTCAGCGAAGCCGTGCAGTCCATCGAACCCACCGTCGTCACCCGCGCCGAAGCCGATCTGCTCGACGTACCGGAACTGTCCCCCGCCCTGCTCTTCGAACGCCTTACCACCGATGTCCGCAACCGGCCGGTGGAATACGTCCACTCGATCTACCGTGGGGACCGCTACCGCATCGTCTCCCGGCTCACCCTCGGCCCGCGCGCCGCTCCGCCGCCGCCACGTGAGGGCCACCACCCGGGCATCCCTCCCGGTGACTTCACACACGGCGACCCGGTCACCTTCTCCGCACACGGCGTGGTGCAGGACGACTTCTGACCGGCCGGCGCACGAGCCCGGTGCACCACCGGTCCGCCTCTCAGCGGCCGCTGGATACAGGTGCCGAGCACGGACCACCTGCATTCCGTCATGCACGGGCCGGTGGGCACCGGCTGTTCGGCCCGGATGCACCTCCCGTCGTCGATCCATCTCATTGGGTTAATCGCCCGCTGATCACTAGTGTGCGCTCGTGCTGACGTACGACGAACTGACGCCGACGGAACGTGAGTTGTGGGACGCCTTTCCCGCGGGACGCTGGGTGGACCTGCGCACCGGCTCGTCCGCTGAGGACGATCCAGCCGGGGGCGACGGTTGGGGAACGGACCGTTCAGTGCGGGCCACCGTGGTGACCGGGCTATTGCTGAAGGGCAATGACCGTTCCACGCATGCGGTTGCCGCGCTGCGGCTCGCAGGGGCGCGGATCACTGGACGCATCGACCTGGAGGGGGCGGAGGTCTTGAGCCCCCTCTGCCTCGACGGTTGCTGGCTCGAAGAGCAGGTCCGGCTCGCCGGGGCATCGACCCGGATGATCCGGATGACTGGTACCCGGGTACCGGGTATCGACGCCAGGTCGGCCCGGATCGACGGCCAGTTCAATCTCCGTCGCGCGCTGGTCGAGAACGGCAGGATCACTGTCGTCAACGCTCGGATAACCGGCGAGTTCGACCTCTGCGGCGCGAGTCTGCGGCCACCGGAACACTCGGAAGCATTGAACGCCAGCGACGCCATCGTCGAAGGTGCCCTCCTGTGCAGGGACGGGTTCGTCGCGCACGGGCAAACCGTACTCCTGGGCGCTGAACTGCGCACCGGCATCCTCATGGAAGGCGCGCGGCTGGAGAGTCCCGACGGCAGCGCCTCCGTGCTCGCGGACCGTGCGACCTTCGGGTGTCTGCTCGCCACCGAAGCCATTGCGCAGGGCACGGTACGCCTGCGAGGCGTTCAGGTCGGTGACCTGATGACGTTCGAGGGCGCCACCCTTGCCGATCCCGAACTGGCCCTGGACTGCACACGCCTCCAAGCCGGTGACCTCGACGTGCGGTTCGGCGCTCTGCCCTCTGGAGCGCTGGATCTGCGGGACGCCCGGGTCGGGGTCCTGCACGACACCGAGTTCAGCTGGCCGCAGGAGATACGGCTCGACGGGTTCACGTACAACGCCATCGACACCACGGACGGCGCCGTCTGGGACACGGTGGGCGGCCGGATCGCCTGGATCCGCCGCTCCCGGGGCTACGCCCCGCAACCGTACGAACAACTCGCGGGCTGGTACCGCCAGGTCGGCCATGAGGCCGACGCGCACCGGGTCCTCCTGGCCAAGCAACGCCACCGACGGCGCACCGTGCACCCGACCGCACGGGCATGGGGGTACCTGCTGGATGCCACCGTGGGTTATGGCTGTCGCCCGTGGTTGGCGGGCATGTGGCTGGTGGCACTGACCGCGATCGGTTCGACGGTGTTCAGTGCGAACTCACCGGCCGCGACGAAGCCCGGAGAGGGGCAACCGTTCAATCCGGTCGCCTACACCCTCGACTTGTTGATTCCCATCGGCGGCCTGGGCCAGCGCGAGGCGTGGCACTGGACAACCCCGGGCACACAGTGGCTGGCGTATGTCCTGATCGCCGCAGGCTGGATGCTCACCACGGCCGTCGTCGCAGGCATGACCCGAACCCTGAACAAGATTAGCAGGCGGACCAGGGACTCGGCGAGGCGACCACCTGACCGACGTCGGCGGGAGGGGAGGCGCCGTGCGCAGGTGCGACGGACAAGTGCGTTGGGGTTCATGGGAGTTCCCCAGACGGCGCGGCCCTCGCTGAAGAGCGCTCACGGGTGACGCTGGCTCTTGCGGTTCAACTCGGTGTGCTCGCTCAGGGGAGACGATTACATCGTTGGAAGAAGCCTGTCACCCCTTCCGTCCGAAATCTCTTCAGCGCCGTCCCAGTGTGCTCTCCCGCTCCACGAGGCTGAATTCCGCGGTGAGTTCGCGTCCGCCGGGCTCCGTGTCGCCCGACAGGCTGCGCAGCAGGGAGGCGACGGCCATCGTGGCGATGGCCTGCTTGTCGGGCGAGATGGTGGTCAGCGTGACCGACCCGAAGCGCCCCTCGGCGATGTCGTCGAAGCCCACCACCGCCACGTCCCAGGGCACCCGCAGACCCCGCTCGTGCAGCACCCGCATCGCCCCGATCGCGATCAGGTCGTTGAACGCGAAGACAGCGTCCGGACGCACGCCGGAGTCGAGCAGCTCGGCCATCGCCCGCGCCCCGTCGTCCCGGTCCCAGCCGCCGACCGGCACCACCAGGTTGTCCGGCGCGGGCACGTTGGCCGCCGCCAACTCCTCGCGCCACCCGGCCAGTCGGAGGTGGGCGGGCCGGTTCGCGGAGTCCGTGCGCGCGCCGAGGTAGGCGATCCGGGTGCGGCCGCGGCCGAGCAGATGACGGACCGCGCACCGGGCGGCCGCCACGTTGTCGATGGCGATGTGGTCGTAGGGCAGGTCGTACTCGCGCTCGCCGAGCAGCACCAGCGGCACGTCGTCGGAACGGCCCTTGAGGTCCTCGGCCTCCAGCTCCAGCGGGCTGAGGATGAGTCCGTCGATCACCCGGGCGCGAAAGCCCTGGCTGACGAGGATCTCCTGCCGTCGCTCGCCGCGCGTGTGGTCGAGCAGGACGGTGAGCTCGTGCTCGACCGCCGCGTCGATCACCGCCCCGGCCAGCTCGGCGAAGTACGGGTTGCCGAGCTCGGGAACGGCCAGCGCGATGATGCCCGTACGACCCTTGCGCAGATGACGCGCGGTCAGGTTCGGCCGGTAGCCGAGCTCGTCGATGGCCGCCTGTACCCGGGCCCGCATCGCCGGGGTGACGTGGGGATAGTTGTTCACAACGTTGGACACGGTCTTGATCGAAACGCCCGCGCGTTCCGCCACGTCCTTCAGGCTGACCCGCAAGGGATCTCCTCAGCGTCGATGGATGCCCCGTCGCCGGAGCCTATGTCGTGACTCTGGACAGCGGCCGTAAGGCGTGCTCTCATGCCAACTGCCGTTCTTTCCAACGTTGTACAGACTGAAGCAACGAGCCGCCACCCTTCCTCAGCCAAGGAGGATTCGTGCGCATCAGACCGCTTCGACAACGCTTAGCCCTGCTGCTCGCCGCGGCATTGGGCGCCGTGGGACTCGCCGCGACACCCCTCGCGAACGCGGCCGACGACCCCGCGGAGATCCACGGGCTCAAGGGCGAGTACTACACCCAGTCGGCCCCCGGCGCCTTCGACTTCCACGAGCTCAAGGCCACCGGATTCGACCCGAACCTCGACTTCGACACCCTCGAGCCGCGCCTGAACTTCGCGACCGGCCGGTCGGACGACGTCAGCGTCCGCTGGACCGGCAAGATCGTGCCGGAGAAGACCGGCCCCACCACCTTCTCGATCATCGGCGACAACGGCTTCCGTCTCTGGGTCGACGGCAGACTCGTCATCGACCACTGGGTCGACGACTGGGAGCGCGAACAGACCGGCCAGCCCGTCGAGTTGACCGCCGGCAAGGCCTACGACATCAAGATCGAGTACTTCGAGCACTACGGAGGCTCCAACCTCCATCTGCGCTGGACCCCGCCGGGCGGCGATAGGACCGCTGTCCCGCAGTCCGCCTTCCGGCTGCCCGACGGCTTCGACTACGACGGGGCCATCGCCACCACCGTCATCGCGGACGGCCGCACCCTCAGACTCGACTTCGCGCAACCGCTCACCGCGCCCCCGGTCGGCCTCACCGACCACATCGACGCCGTGATCGGCGGCGCGGCCTGGCCGCTGGACCAGGCCAGGCTGGATGCCGCCGACCCCAAGACACTGCTGATCACGCTCAAGGAACCCGTCGTCGGCAACAAGACCGGCACCGCCCCCGGCCTCGCCGACGTCCGCTACGACGGCAAGGGCGGCCTGACCGGCACGGACGGCAGTACGGTCAGCGCCTTCTGGAGCAGCGGCGCCAACCGCTCCACCTACGAGCTGCGCACCAAGTGGGCCGACGAAGTCGGCCCGCACAACGCCCACCCCGAGTACCCCAGGCCCCAGCTCACCCGCGAGTCCTGGCACAACCTCAACGGCTCCTGGCAGTTCGCCCCCGCCAAGGCGGGGGAGCAGCCCCCGGTGGGCAAGAACCTCGGCGAGAAGATCCTCGTCCCCTACCCCGTCGAGTCGCAGCTCTCGGGGATCGAACGGCACGAGGACCGCATGTGGTACCGGCGCACCTTCACTGTCCCGGCCGACTGGAGGGTCGGCTCCGGCAAGCGCCTGCAGCTGAACTTCGGCGCGGTCGACTGGCAGGCCGAGGTCTACGTCAACGGCATCAGGGTCGCCGAACACCAGGGCGGCTACGACAAGTTCAGCGCCGACATCACCGACGCCCTCAAACCCGGCCGCACCCAGGAACTGATCGTCGGCGTCTACGACCCGACCGACGCCGCAGGCGGCGAGAATCCGCCGCTGGGCAAGCAGCGCCTGAACCCCAGCGGCATCTGGTACACCCCGAGCTCCGGCATCTGGCAGACGGTGTGGATGGAGCCGGTCGCCACCGACCATGTCAACCTGCTCAAGCTCACCCCCGACGCCGCCACGGGCACCGTCACGATCCAGCCGCAGGGCGTGCGCGACGGCCTTGCGGTCACGGCGACCGCCTACGACGGAAACCGCAGGGTGGCCACGGTAACCGGCCGCAGCGGCACGCCCCTCACGCTGCGCATCCCCAACGCGCGCCTGTGGTCGCCCGACGACCCGTTCCTGTACGACCTGAAGCTGCGCGTCGGCGCCGACCGGGTCGGCAGCTACTTCGGCATGCGTTCCATCAAGGTGGAGAAGGTGGGCGGCGTACCGCGCACCGTGCTCAACGGCAAACCCGTCTTCATGATGGCCACGCTCGACCAGGGCTTCTGGCCGGACGGTCTGCACACCGCACCGACCGACGAGGCGCTCGCGTACGACCTGAAGATGCACAAGGAGATGGGCTTCAACTCGGTCCGCAAGCACATCAAGGTGGAACCCGACCGCTGGTTCTACTGGGCCGACAAGCTGGGCCTGCTGGTGTGGCAGGACATGCCGGCGATGACGGCCGGCGTGACCCCCGGCGCCGCCGCCCGCGCCGAGTACGAGCGCGAGATGAAGCAGTTGATCGACGAGCACATCAGCAGCCCGTCCGTCGTCATGTGGGTCACCTTCAACGAGGGCTGGGGCCAGTACGACATGGCCCGCGTCGCCGACCAGGCCAAGGCCTGGGACCCCACCCGGCTGATCAACGGCCAGTCGGGGCTGAACCTCGGGGCCGACGGGGGCACCGGCGACATCATGGACGAGCACGGCTATCCGAGCCCGGCGCTGCCGCCCCGCCCCGACGGCGTACGGGCCCTGGTCAGCGGCGAGTACGGTGGCCTGGGTCTCGCGGTCCCCGGTAACGCCTGGTCGGTGCAGCAGTCGTACGTGGACGTCGACCCCTCGACCTACACGGACGACTACCTCGACAAGCTCGCCGAGGTCCACGCACTGGCCTGCCGGGGCAGCAACGGCGCGGTCTACACCCAGATCTCGGACGTCGAGGGCGAGCTCAACGGCCTGGTGACGTATGACCGCAAGGTGGTCAAGCCCGATGTCAAGCGGCTCAGGGCGGCCCAGCAGGCGCTGATCGACGACGCGTCACGGCCGACCCCGGCCGGTTGCGCCTGAGACCCGCTCGACCTGACACCCGCTCGACCTCGGCGAACGCCTCCCTGCGCCACGCCGAGCGCCCTGCGCTGACCCGAGAAGACCTGCGCTGACCCGAGAAGAGGCGCGGCCCGCCCGCCGTCCGAGCAGCGGGCGGACCGCGCCCCATCGCGAGGGGTCGTCGTGACGAAGCCCGGGCGCGACGGTAGAACCGTCAGAGTGTGCTTGTTGTTGCAAGATTATCTTCGCCTTCGAGCATGAACTTGCATATTGAGAGGGAGGTTCGACTTGACATGGCCAAGTCTGGTCGGTTTACTCCCGGGCATGCCGACCTTGTGCAGTCGGCGCGAGAGGTGCGCCCATCCGGTAGCTGGTACTGAGCTAGGAGTCCGGACCAAGTCGCCAGGATCTTGGCATCCGAGGCGGGGACGTGCCCACCATCCTCTGGAGCTCGAGCATGAGCTGCATGCGTGTTCTTTCCCGGAAGTACTTGGGTGTGCTGGCAGCGGGTAGCGCGGTCCTGGCCGGCGCGCTGCTGACCCCGGCAACCGCGTCTGCCGAGGCAGCTGCACCGCCCCCCGCCCACGCCGGCTTCGACTATCAGATCGGCGGCGCCTACACCCCGCCCGCCGGAGTCGGGGTCGTCAGCCGCGACCATTCGGCGCCCCCGGCTCCCGGCCTGTACAACATCTGCTACATCAACGCCTTTCAGGCGCAGCCCGGCGCCGAGGACGAGTGGGATGAAGACCTGCTGCTGCGCGACGACGAGGGCAACGTCGTCTACGACACCGACTGGAACGAAGCGCTGCTCGACATCAGTACGGGCGACAAGCGGCAGCGGATCGCCGCGAAGATCGGCAGCTGGATCGACGGCTGCCGCGACAAGGGCTTCCAGGCCATCGAGCCGGACAACTACGACAGCTACAGCCGCTCCAACGAGCTGCTGAGCTCTGCGGATGCACAGGCGTTCATCAGGCTTCTGTCGGAGCGTTCCCACGCCGATGGGCTGGCGATCGCCCAGAAGAACACTGTCGAGCTGGCGGCCGACCGCGCTGACAACGGGCTGGATTTCGCGGTCGCCGAGGAGTGCGGGATGTACGACGAGTGCGGTGAGTACACAGCCGCGTTCGGCGACCACGTCATCGTGATCGAGTACACCGACGAGGGCCTTTCGAAGGCCTGCGCCGGGTGGGGCGGCACGCTGAGCATCGTGCGGCGCGACCTCGACGTGGCACCCGTGGGCAGCAGCGGATACGTCCGCGAGACCTGCTGAGAACCTGTGTGGCCGGTGTGCCGGAAAGCGGCGCACCGGCCACGGTGTGCACCGGAAGGTCTCACCTACCGCGCATCTGCCTCGCTCAGCCCGGCGCCGTCGCCGCCACGGGCCACTGATGCCGCTCGAAATCTCCCGAAGGACGCCCGGTGATCCTCACCGTCACGCTCAATGCCGCACTCGACATCACCTACCACCTCCGCCGGCTTCGCCTCCTCGAGAGCAACCGTGTCGACGCTGTCGCTGCCCGGGCCGGCGGCAAGGGGATCAACGTCTCCAGGGTCCTGCACGCTCTCGGGCACGAGACCGTCGTCACGGGACTGGCCGGCGGGCCGACCGGCCACGTGCTACGCCATGAACTGGCGGCCGCTGGACTGAGAGACGAACTCGTCACGATCGAGGGCGAGACGCGCCGCACCGTCGCCGTCGTTGACGAAAGCCGCGGCGACACGACGATCTTCCTGGAACGCGGACCGGTGGTCACCGCCGCCGCGTGGGCGCAGTTCCTGCACCGCTACGAGCGTCTGCTTCCCCGGGCCGCCGCCGTCGTGCTCGCCGGCAGTCTGCCCGACGGCTTGTCCAACGACGCATACGCCGTGCTGATCCGCCGCGCCCGAACCCATCGTGTGCCCGTCGTCCTGGATGCAGACGGCGAGGCCCTGCGGGCAGGAGTAGGCGAAGCGCCGGCCGTCATCAAGCCGAACGCTGTCGAGCTCGGGGCCGCCAGCGGGAGCAGCGACCCGCACTCCGGGGCAGCAGCGCTGCGCGCGGCAGGCGCTCAGGCAGTGGTCGCCTCGCTCGGGCCGGACGGTCTCATTGCCTGTTCCCCGCAGGGAAGTTGGCGGGCGCGCCCGCCGCAGGCCCTGAGTGGCAACCCGACAGGCGCGGGCGACGCGGCCGTGGCCGCCCTCGCTCTCGGGCTGGTCGCCGGCGTCTCCTGGCCGGCCATGCTCGTCGAGGCGGTGGCCCTGTCCGCCGCAGCCGTCGCCGCGCCACTGGCCGGCGACTTCGACTCCACTGTGTATCGCCGTCTCCAGGAGACGGTCACGGTGGAGACTGTCGCCGCGTGTCCCGCCGATGTGGCGAGTGATGCACCGAACGGGGCTGCCGTCACGCAGCCATGAAACGCAAAGGACAGGCCGGACCGGCCGGTTGATGCCGGCCTCGTTTTCGTGGTGCGCGGTCGGACCGTGTACGACGTCGAAGGCGCCCACGCCGAGCACCGCGAAGGCCATGGCGATCTGGGCGAGGATGCTGCCGGCGAGCGGTCCGGTGACCTCGTAGGACTGGGGCCGGGCCATCCCTCCGGTGCTGCCGGTCAGGCCCCACCATTTCGCCCGGCGCTACAAGATCGGCCATTGCGTATCTGCCGCTCGGCGGGCTGGTCGACGTCGCGGCGGATGGTCGCAGCGGAAACGTCGGGCGCCGTCGCCGCCGCCTCGACCTCCACGCGGCGGTGCTTCACGAACAGCTCCAGGAGCGCCTGTCGGCGAGGGCCGCGTGACATCCGCACCCTCCGCAGTCCGTCCCTTCGATGCCTCACACACGTTCGGTGATGACCCGAGTCGCGACGAATGCTTGATTATGATTGAAACACCGCTATATCTTGCACGAACAATCATCACGACTACTGGGTGGGAGCCCGACATGAGCCATGTCGAAAAGGAACTGAGCAGTCAGCCCGAGTGCTGGGAGCGGGCTGCCGGGCTGTCGGCCGAGCACGGTCACGCGCTCGGTGACCGAGGTGAGCGGCTGGCCGTGGTCGGCTGTGGCACGTCCTACTTCATGGCGCAGGCCGCGGCCTGCCTGCGCGAGGCCGCGGGGCTGGGCGAGACGGACGCGTTCGCCGCCTCGGAGTTCCCCGTCGGCCGCAGTTACGACCGGGTGATCGCCCTGACGCGGTCCGGTACGACCACCGAGGTCCTCGACCTGCTGGCCCGGCTGCGTGGCAGCACCCGGACCACGGCGATCACCGCCGACCCGGACACTCCCGTCATGGAGGCCGCCGACGATCTTGTCGTGCTCGCCTTCGCCGACGAGAAGTCGGTGGTACAGACCCGTTTCGCCACCACCGCCTTCACCCTGCTGCGTGCCCACCTCGGCCTGCACTCCGAGGGGGCCGTCACCGACGTGCGCACCGCGCTCGCCGAGCCGTTGCCCGAAGGCCTCGTGGAGTGCGCCCAGTTCACCTTCCTGGGCCGCGGCTGGAGCAACGGCCTGGCCCAGGAAGCGGCGTTGAAGATGCGCGAGGCGTCCCTGTCCTGGACGGAGGCATATCCCGCGATGGAGTACCGGCACGGCCCGATCTCCATCACCGCCGCCAACACCGCGACCTGGATGTTCGGCAATGCTCCGGCCGGTCTCGCCGAGCAGGTCGAGGCGACCGGCGCACACTGGATCGAAGGACGCCTCGACCCGCTCGCCGAGCTGGTGCGGGCCCAGCGCCTGGCCGTGGCGGTGGCCGCCGCCCGGGGCCTGGACCCGGACCGGCCACGCCATCTGACCCGCTCGGTCGTCCTGACCACCCCCTGACCGGCTGGAAGAGGGAGCAAGACAGATGCCGCTTGTCTCAACGGGCGCCCTTGTCAGTCACGCCGCTGCCAAGCAGCGCGCCGTCGCGGCCTTCAACGTCATCACCCTGGAGCACGTCGAAGCCGTCATCGCCGGCGCCGAAGCCGCCAAGTCCCCGGTAGTGCTCCAGATCAGCGAGAACGCCGTCAAGTTCCGTCACGGACAGCTGCTACCGCTCGCCCGCGCCGCCGTCCACGCCGCCGAGGCCGCTGCTGTGCCGGTCGCCCTGCACCTGGACCACGTCACAGAGGACGACCTCCTGCGCCAGGCCGCGGATGCCGGATTCAGCTCGGCGATGTTCGACGCGGCCCATCTGCCCTACGAACAGAATCTGGCCGCCACACGGGCCGCCACCGACTGGGCACACACCCGTGGCCTGTGGATCGAAGCCGAACTCGGTGAGGTCGGCGGCAAGGACGGCCGACCGCCTCTGGATGCCCACGCACCCGGCGCCCGCACGGACCCCGACGAGGCACGGCGGTTCGTCGCCGACTCCTGTGTCGACGCACTGGCCGTCGCCATCGGCAGCTCGCACGCCATGACCTCGCGCACGGCCGCCCTCGACCACGTCCTGCTGACCCGCTTGGACGAGGCGCTTTCGGTGCCGCTCGTGCTGCACGGCTCCTCGGGCGTCCCCGACGAGGAACTGGCGGCAGCGGTCGCGGGCGGCATCGCCAAGGTCAACGTCGGCACGGCGCTGAACATCGTCATGACCGACGCGATCCGCCGGCACGTCGCCGACCGCCCCACTGAGGTTGACCCGCGCAGCTATCTGGCCGTTGGCCGCCAGGCCATGACCGACCATGTCACCCACCTGCTCGGAGTGCTGGGTGCGAGCGGCTGACGGGATCCTGCAGGCCAAAGCACGGCGCAGGCCCGGGGGCGCTGCTGCTTCTGATTCCGGCGTTTTCGCGTCAGTCGGCGGGATGCCTCTGCGGAGCTGGCATTCACCGTCGTACGGCCCGCCGATCGGCCGCACGCCGGACCGCCGGACGCCGCGCGAAGAGCCGGTACCTGGCGGCGACTGGTGGGTCGTGCGCGGCATATCGAGTTCTCCGAAGAAACAACTACAAATCGTGTCGTTTCGAACCCTTGACATGGCTATCCATGGCCGATTTACTCCCGTGCAACGCCGAAGTTCCGCACTCGGCGCAGAGGTACGCCCAGCCGGTAGCTGGTTTCTGCCAGGAGCCCGGACTGAGTCGCCAGGACCACCGTCGAGTGTCCGAGGCGGGGACGTGCTCACCATCTGCTGGAGCTCGAACCATGAGCCGCATTCTTGGGTCCTCCCGCAAGAAGCTGGGCCTCGGCGTAGCAGCCGCGTGCACGGTGAGCCTGACCGACTCGCTGCTGTTCCCGGCGACTTCACCGGCCGAGACAGCGGACTCGCCCATCGTGGCGATGAGGGCGCATCAAACTGTGCCGCCCCCGGGCCCGGCCAGGTTCGACTAGGCCGTTTCGGATGGCTCGTGGCCGGCCGCCCTACGCCCGGTCGGTTTCACGACCGGTCGGTTGCCGCGGGCCACCTCATGAGACGCCGATTGCCTCGGCAGGCGCGACCGTTCTGGGCCGGAAGACGGTTTCACAAGCCGTCGCAAGCGCCCAAGGCCACTCCGCCACCTGGGGCCGTACGCCGGGCATCGTCCAGCGCGACATGGCCGTCCCTGCCCACAGCAGCGGTACCTCCCCATGACCTGCTCCAAGCCCCGTGGGCAGTGCCGCTGAAACGCAGCCGAGCCCGGGGTGACGCAAGCCGACCAGGCACCCCGCGTGCACCGTCAGCACAATCTCCCACCATTCGTCCTGAATTCTGCAGCTATTCGTCCCGAATTCCCCCGGAGGTACATATGGATGCGGTCCCACACACCGCGCACCCCTCACGCCGCGGTGTGCTGCGCGCCGGCGGCGGCCTGGCACTTGCAGCAGCCGCGGGCGTGACCGCATCCGGCTGCGCGGCCGGCATTGATGACGGTGGCACTGCCGACGGCAAGGTCACCATCGAGATGTGGCACGGTCAGACAGAAACCGCGAAGAAGGCCTTGGAGAAACTGGTGGCCCGCTTCGAGCGCAGCCACCCCGACATCAAGGTCAAGCTGGGCGGCGGGGTGCTGGCCGACGCGATGCTGCAGAAGGTGACCGCCGGGCTGGCCGCCGGCTCCTACCCCGACATCGCCTACATCTTCGGCTCCGACCTGGCCAGCATCGCCGTGAGCCCGCAGGTCGCCGACCTCAGCGACACGGTTCGCTCCGGCCCCACCCCGTGGACGAACTACTGGGCCCCGGCCCGCGACGCCGTCACCGTCAAGGGCAAGGTGAGGGCCGCGCCCGCCCTGCTGGACTCCCTGGCCGTCGTGTGCAACAAGAAGCTGTTCCGCGAGGCGGACCTGCCCCTGCCCGCGGCGGGCTGGACCTGGCAAGACTTCCAGAACACCGCGAAGAAGCTGACCGACAAGGGCCGGGGCCGCTTCGGCACCGGCTGGCCCGGTGCCGGCGATGAGGACACGGTGTGGCGGCTGTGGCCGATGATCTGGGACCTCGGTGGGGACGTCATCGCCCCCGGCGGCAAGAGCATCGGCTTCGCCGACAGCGGGGTGCGCGCCTTTGAGGTGGTGGATGCCCTGGCCCGCGACGAGAGCGTCTACATCGATCCCAAGCCCGGCAGCGAGCAGATGTACCAGGTCTTCATGTCCGGCCGGATGGGCATGACCCTCACCGGCCCGTGGCAACTGCCCGACATACAACAGGCGAAAGTCGACTACCACGCCGTCCCGCTGCCCAGCTTCTCCGGCCGGCCGGTGACCATATCGGGACCTGACACCTGGACCGTGTTCGACAACGGATCCGCCCGGGAGCAGGCGGCGCGCACCTTCGTCAGCTGGATGATGCAGCCCGGACAGGATGTCGTCTGGGATGTGGAGGCGGGCAGTCTCCCGCTCAGCCGCCGCGCCCAGGACATGCCCGCCTGGCAGCGCAAGGCCGCCGACACGGAAGGCCTCGCGGTGTTCACCAAGGCACTGGAAACAGCCCGTGTCCGCCCCGTCCACCCGGCCTACCCGCAGGTTTCCAAGGCGGTCGGAGAGGCAGTGGTCGCGGTACTGCTGGGCCGCAGCACCCCCGCCAAGGCACTGCGGGCATGCGCCGACAGCGCCAACGCCGCTCTCGCCGTTCCGCGTTGAGGAGATCGACCCTTGTCACACCTGCCCGCCCCGATCACCGTCGCGCGGCCACGCCCGGCCCACCGCCGCAGCAAGCGCCGCAGCGAAGCCGCCACGGCCTGGACATTCGTCGCACCCTCCGTGGTGATCATTCTCGGACTGAGCGCGGTGCCCGTCGTCTGGTCACTGCTGCTGTCGTTCCAGACAAATGACCTGGTCACCCCCAGCCGCTGGAGCGGCCTGGACAACTACCGCGCCCTGGCCCAGGACCCGCACTTCAGCGAGGCCGTGCGCAACACCCTGCTCTATGTCGTGCTGTATGTGCCCCTGAGCATGGCATTGGGCCTGATGCTCGCACTCGCCCTGAACCGGCGCATCCGCCTGGTGGGCCTGTACCGCACCCTCATCTTCGTGCCGTTCGTGGTCTCGGCTACCGCGCAGGGCGTGCTGTTCTCCTTCATCCTCGACCCCGAGTTCGGCGCCGCCAACGCGGTGCTGCACCATCTGGGCATCTCCCCCCAGGGCTTCCTCACCGACCCCTCCCAGGCGTTGCTCGTCCTGGTGGCCATCACCCTGTGGAGCGGCACCGGCTTCTGCCTCGTGGTGTATCTCGCGGCCCTGCAGGATGTTCCGCCGTCCCTCATCGAGGCAGCGCTCCTGGACGGGGCCAACCGCCGGCAGGTGCTGCGCTACGTCACCCTGCCCACCCTGACTCCGGTCAGCGTGTTCCTGGTGCTGTGGCAGACCATCAACGCCCTGCAAGTCTTCGACCTCGTCTACGTCACCACCAAGGGCGGCCCGCTCGGCTCCACCACCGTGATCGTCTACTTCATCTGGGAGCAGGCGTTCAAGAACGGCGCCGCCGGATACGGAGCCGCCGCAGCCTATGTGCTGGCCGTGGTCCTCGGCCTGACGGCCGGAATCCTGCGCATCGTCCGCCGGCGCGAGCGCCGCAGCCTCGAAGGAGCCACCGCATGACGGCGACCGCAGCCCCGCCGTACGCCGCACCCACCGTCGCGGCCGGCCTGCCCGGGCCCCAACGACGCCGGCGACGGCTGCCTTTCAGCCCCTGGCACCTGCTGCTCGTCCCACTCGCCCTCGTCTTTGCCGTACCCCTGATCTGGCTGCTGCTCAGCTCGGTGATGAGCAATGCGGAGATCAACCGCTTCCCACCGGCGCTGTGGCCCTCCCACATCGACCTCGGCGGCTACCGCTACGTACTGGGCAACGCGATGTTCCCGCGCTGGTTCGCCAACTCCCTGATCGTCTCGGTGGCGACGGTCGTCGGAAACCTCGTCCTCGGCACGCTCGGGGGCTACGCCTTCGCCCGGATGCGGTTCACCGGCTCGAAGCTGCTGCTCGGTCTGATGATGGCCACCATGGCCATCCCGTTCCAGCTGACGATGATCCCGACGTTCCTGGTGATGAAGCAGCTCGGCCTCATCGACACCCTCGGCGCACTGATCGTGCCCTCGCTGGTCACCCCGTTCGCAGTGTTCCTGCTGAGGCAGTTCTTCCTTTCACTGCCCCGCGAGCTGGAGGAGGCCGCCTGGATCGACGGCTGCTCGCGGCTGCGGGTCCTCTGGCAGATCGTGCTGCCGCTGTCCCGCCCCGCCCTGAGTACGGTGGCCGTGCTCACCTTCCTGAGCACCTGGAACGACCTCACCTGGCCGCTGATCGCCATCAACCACGAGCCCCAGTACACGCTTCAGCTCGGCCTCACCACCTTCCAGGGACAGCACCACACCCAGTGGGCCGCAGTGATGGCAGGCAACGTGATCACCGTGCTGCCCGTGCTGCTCGCCTTCCTGGGCGCGCAGAAAGCCTTCATCCGGTCCATCACATCGAGCGGCCTCAAGGGCTGAATCCGACGCGGTGGCTCCCTTGCGCTCACCGCTCGACCGTACGCTCGTACTCATCAGGAAGCTGCATGCTGAACCCCTTCGACCTGCTCGTCATCGGGGACGCCAACCCCGATGTCATCCTCGGTCCCCTCGACACCCAGCTTGCCTTCGGCCAGCGCGAACAACTCGTCTCCGACGGCACACTCACGCTCGGGGGCTCGGCAGCGATCGTGGCGTGCGGCGCCGCCCGCCTCGGGTTGCGGGTGGCGTTCGCCGGCCGCGTCGGTGACGACGACGCAGGCCGCTACATAGGCGACACCCTGGCGGCCCACGGCGTCGACACTCAGGGCCTGCACCTGGACCCGGAACTGTCCACCCCACTGACCGTGATCCTGACCCGGGACCAGGACCGCGCCATCGTCACCGCCCCCGGCACTCTGGCCGCCACCACAGCGGACGACATCCCAGAGAGGCTGCTGGCCTCCACCCGTCACGTCCATACCGCCTCCTACTTCCTGCTGCCGCAGCTCGCCAAGGCCCTGCCGGAGGTGCTGCGCACAGCACACGAACACGGTGCGACCACGTCCCTGGACACCAACGACGACCCCACCGGATCGTGGGATGCGCCCGGCCTGGACGCCGTCCTGGCTCATGTCGACTACCTGCTGCCCAACGCCGCCGAGGCCCAGCACCTGGCGGGCCTTGACGTCCCGGACGCTCGCAAGGCGGCTGAAGTGCTCGCCGCCCGCGGCCCGGTGACGGCGGTCAAGATGGGGGCCGAGGGGGCCCTGTGCCACGACGGCACACGCCTGCTCACCACCGGCGGCATCCGCGTCCAGCCCGTCGACGCAGTGGGCGCCGGCGACAGCTTCGACGCGGGCTTCATCGTCGGCATCCTGGCCCGCTTCACCCTGACCGAGGCCCTGCAACTCGCCGCCGTCTGCGGCGCCCTGTCCACCCGTGCCCCCGGGGGCACGACCGCTCAGCCCA
>NZ_VZRB01000033.1:22656-88561 GCF_008806595.1 Streptomyces luteolifulvus
CTGGGACGAAGTACGCCCCCATCTCACCCTTAACGGAAACCGCCTCGCTTGACATCCTCCCCCGCCTACAGGCGGGGGATTCCAGCAGTCGCCCGCTGGGTTTCCTGCTTCACCGACGACCGCCCCGTCCGGGAGGACTCCCGTTGAGGTCTTACACCGTCTCCACAGGCAGAAACGGCCAGCCCGGCCGCCAGGATGTTGCGTGCCGCGTTCACGTCGCGGTCGTGCGCGGTGCCGCAGTCGCACCTCCACTCGCGGACGTTCAGCGGCAGCTTCTCGCGGACCGTTTGGCAGTTCCCACACAGCTTGCTGGACGGGAACCGGCGGTCGATCACGACGAGTTCGCGCCCGTACCAGGCGCACTTGTACTCCAGCATCGACCGGAGTTCCGTCCATGCCGCATCCGAGATGGCGCGGGCGAGATGGCCGTTCTTCAGCAGGTTGCGGACGGTGAGGTCCTCGATCACGACCGTTTGGTTCTCACGGACGAGTCGGGTGGTCAGCTTGTGGAGGAAGTCGCGGCGCCGGTCGGCGATCCGCGCGTGGACCTTGGCGACACGACGCCGGGCCTTCTCCCTGTTCGCGGACCCCTTCGCTTTCCGCGACAGCTCACGCTGCGCGCGGGCCAGGCGGACCCGGTCACGGCGCTCGTGCCTCGGGTTGGTGACCTTCTCACCGGTGGACAGGGTCACCAGGGAGGTGACCCCGACGTCCAGGCCGATCGCCGCTGTAGTGGCGGGGGCCGGGGCGATGGTGTCCTGGCACAGCAGGGACACGAACCAGCGTCCTACCGTGTCGCGGGACACGGTCGCCGTGGGCGGCTCCGCACCTTTCGGGAGCGGACGCGACCATCGGATGCCCAGCGGCTGAGCCATCTTGGCCAGCGTCAGTTGCCCGTCGCGCCAGGTGAAGGCGCTGCGGGTGTACTCGGCCGACGCCCTGGACCTCTTCCGCGACTTGTACCGGGGGTACTTGGCCCTCTTGGCGAAGAAGTTGGCGAACGCCGTCTGAAGATGGCGCAGCGCCTGCTGGAGCGGAACGGAGGACACCTCGGCCAGAAACGCGAGTTCCCCGGTCTTCTTCCACTGCGTCAGCGCGGCGGACGACTGCACGTAGGAGATCCGTCGCTGCTCGCCGTACCAGGCCCGCGTGCGCTGCTCCAGCGCTTTGTTGTACACGAGGCGGACGCAGCCGAACGTGCGGGACAGCTCAGCTGCCTGCTCGTCCGTGGGGTAAAAGCGGTACTTGAACGCCCGCTTGACCTGCCGCGCCACGCCTCACACTCTATCAAATCCCGTGTGAGCCAAGGGGGTCGGCGGGTGGCCGGTGGACGCCGAACCGCCCTGGCGGCGAATCAGCATTCCATGCCCTGCCCCGCAGGAGTCCGCTCCCTCCCCGGCCTGAAGGCCGGGGCATCCACGGAGGAATCCCGATGAGCATTCCCAAGATCACCTTCATCGGCGCCGGTAGCGTCGTCTTCACCCAGGGCCTGCTCGCGGACCTGTTCGCCTTCGACGAGCTGAAGTCCGCGCACATCGCTCTGCACGACATCGATGCCGAACGCCTGTCCACCGCCCATGCCGCGGCCCGACTGATCGCCGCCGAGCGTCACGCCCGCCCCGTGATCAGCGCGCACCTGGACCGCCGCGAGGCGCTCGACGGTGCCCAATTCGTCATCAACATGGTGCAGATCGGCATGGGCGAGGCCACCCACACCGACTTCGAGATCCCCGCCCGCTACGGTCTGCGCCAGACGATCGGCGACACCCTCGGCATCGGCGGCATCTTCCGCGCCCTGCGCACCTTCCCCTTTCTGAAGGAGCTCGGCCAGGACATCGACGAGATCTGCCCGGACGCCTGGCTGCTCAACTACACCAACCCGATGGCGATGAACGTCCAATACCTCAGCCAGGCCACCGGACTGACCAAGGTGGTCGGCCTGTGCCACTCGGTATACTGGACGATGCGGGGCCTCGCCGACCTGGTCAAGGTCCCCTACGAGGAGGTCACTTACCAGGCCGCCGGTGTCAACCACCAGGCCTGGGTGCTGCGCTTCGAGCATCAGGGCAGCGATCTGTATCCGCGCCTCGACGCTCTGATCGCCGACGACGAACAGTTGCGCCGCCGGGTGCGCGTCGACATGTACCGACGCCTTGGCCATTACCCGACGGAGACCAGCGAGCACTCGGCCGAATATGTGCCCTGGTACCTGCACCACAACGGCGAGATCGACCGGCTGCGGCTGCCCATCGGCGAGTATCTGCGCACCGTCCAGGAGAACGTCACCGCCTATGAGAAGACCCGCGAGGCCCTGGCCTGCGGTGCTCCGATTGCCGTCGAGGGCACCATGGAGTACGCACCCCAGATCATCCACAGCATCGTCACCGGAACACCCTGCACGATCTACGGCAACGTCCCCAACCAGGGTCTGATCCACAACCTGCCTGGGAGCGGGGTCGTGGAAGTGCCGTGCCTGGTCGACTCCTCAGGCGTCCAACCCACCCGCATCGGTGCGCTGCCACCCCAACTGGCGGCCCTCAACCGCGCCTATCTGAGCACCAACGACCTGGTGGTGCGGGCCGCGATACAGGATGAGCCCCGCCACATCCGGCATGCCGCGATGACCGACCCGGCCACCGCCGCGGCGCTGACCGTCGATCAGATCTGGCAGCTGTGCGACGACATGGTCAAAGCCCACGCCGACGCCCTTCAGCCCGGTCTGCGCGCCGTCCTCGGCAGCTGACCAGCACACGCACGAGCCACCCTCGGCCGACGGCCTCGCCCGGTTGCTGCCTCCGTGCTGTCGGGCACCTCACCACGACGGCGCTTCCTGAGAGGGGGTCTTCACGCCGCCCATGCACTGCGCGACGCCGGTGCCGAACGCGTGGTGTTCTCGCTCGGAGCGGACGGCATGCTCGCCGTGGACGCCCACGGCACCTGGTCCGTCCGCCCAAGCGCTGCCAGCGGTAGCATCCAGCCACGTCGCACCAGGACGCGGCGTCAGCTGCCGAGGCGGGGTCGTGCACTCCAGCACAGTGGAGCTCGTTTTGCGCCTCATCAATGGCCCATCGACTGCATCTCGGCTCGGTGTCCAAGGGCTGGACTCTCGGCCGGCCTCGCCTTCCGCGCACACGCTTCCTCTCCGCGCGACTCGTCCCGCCTGACGACTCTTGCGCGGCCCGGTCCACGGGATCGTCCTGAATCACCGGGAGATCACCTCGTCGGGACGGGGCCGTGTGTCATGCGCCCGCTTTTGAATTCGCGAGCTTGGAGAGGCAGATGACCCGAGAGCGCAACTCCGCTCCCACAATGCATCGTTCCGACCGCGTGAGCGCAATCCTGGAAAGACTGGCCTGCGGCGGCACAGTGAACGTCGTCGGCGTGGCCCGAGAGCTGGGGGTCTCGGTCGCGACAATTCGGCGGGACCTCTCGTTGCTGGACGAGCAGAACCTCCTCATCCGCACCCGCGGTGGCGCAGTGGGCCGCGCCGTGGCCTACGAGCTGCCGGTCCGCTACCGCGACAGCAAGAGCCGTGCGGCCAAGCAGGCGATCGCGCGGATGGCCATGCGCTGCATGACGTCCGGCCATCAGGTCGTGGCGATCAACGGCGGCACCACGACCGGCGAGGTCGCCCGGCTGCTGGCGACCCGGACCGATCTGACGGTGATCACCAACGCGCTGAACATTGCGGGCGCCCTGGTGAACAAGCCGCGGGTGAAGCTGCTCGTCACGGGTGGCGTGGCTCGGCCCAACTCCTACGAACTCGTCGGGCCGGTGGCCGAAGGGACCGTGGGAAGGGTGAACATCGACACCGCGTTCATCGGCATCGACGGGATCAACGCCAAGGCCGGACTGTCGACGTACGACAAAGTCGAGGCACAGATCAACGCTCTGATGATCAGCCGGGCTCGGCGGGTCGTGGTGGTGGCCGACGGTTCCAAGATCGGTCGAGACCTGTTCGCACACGTGGCAGACCTTCGCGTCGTGACCGAGTTGGTCACGGACACGAGCGCGGACGTCGATGAGCTGGCCGCGATTGCCGCGCGTGGCGTCGTGGTGAGGATTGCCGAGGTCGGTGGCCGTCGTACTCGGTCGGGATGACCATCACCGGCGGTATCCGCCGCACTCTTGAAGGTCTCTCCTTCGGTGTGGACCCCGGCCGTCGAGCTGGTCGGTGAGGTCCCTGAGGGCGCCTGGGTCGCCGAGGTTCGTGCCGACAGCGCCTGACTGACCGGCAGCCCGGAGGGGACACGTTGAGCAGTGTTTCGTCCCTACCGCGCACAGCGTGAAGGCCGCGCCGCAGCGTAGAGGAACCGCACACTCGCGATGAGCGATCCGACGGAATCGCTCACTGCGGCTGCGCACTTCATTCAACAGTCCTCGACCATTCCGAGAACACGCTGCTACCTATTCGCCCAGCACGGGAATTCTCGCACTCTCCATGGAGGAAACACATGCGGTATACCCGCAATCTCAGGTGGTCGGCCATCGTCGCTTCCTTCGGTCTCGCGCTCGCCGGCGCCGTCGTCTTGGCCCCGTCCGCGTCCGCGACACCCGCCCCACCAGCCCCGGTGGCGTGCACCGGGGGGCCGTGCTGGCATCCGGCGCTGAACACGTCCTGGAACTGGGTCCTGTCCTCGGTACCCACCGCGCCGTACCGAAACGTTCAGATGTACGACGTGGACGGCTTCAACGCGTCGGCCGCGGACGTGTCGTCCCTGCACAACGCCGGCATCAAGGCCGTCTGCTACATATCCGCCGGCAGCTACGAGGACTGGCGCCCGGACGCCTCACAGTTCCCCGCCTCAGTTCTCGGGAAGAACAACGGCTGGCCCGGGGAGAAGTGGCTGGACATCCGCGAGATACAGAACGAGAGCAGCGTGCTCCGCTCGATCATGGACGCCCGGCTGGACATGTGCCGCGCCAAGGGCTTCGACATGGTCGAGTTGGACAACGTTGACGGCTACACCAACAAGACCGGTTTCCCGCTGACGGCCGCCGACCAGCTGTACTACAACGCGACGTTGGCCAACGACTCGCACGCGCGAGGGCTGACCGTGCTGCAGAAGAACGACAATGAGCAGATCCCGGACCTGCTGCCGTATTTCGACGGCGCGATGAACGAACAGTGCAACCAGTACAAGGAATGCACGACCGCTCAGACCGGGTCCTACGGACTCGACCAGTACGTCGCCGCAGGCAAGCCCGTCTTCCAGGCCGAGTACAAGCTCTCAACCTCATCGTTCTGTGCCCAGGACAACGCGAACAACTTCAACGGCGTGAGGTTCGCCCTCAACCTCGACGACACGGTGTTCGAACCGTGCCGGTGAGTCGGACTCGATGACGCCGGCCGTGGACCGGACACCCAAGGCCGGTCCACGGATCCGGCCATCGATCGGTCAACCGGGCTGCGAGGCCAGCAGTCCCGCGCAGGCCGGCCTTTGCCTCAACAACCGGCGTCATGGGCCTTCTCCGTTGGGGAGGATTGGTTCGTGGGCTGGACGGATGCGAAGTAGCGCTCGACTGCAGGATCGGGGCGGGGTACGTCGATCGGGTGGCCGTCGGCGCGCAGTGACGCGGTGGCCGCGCATGCCGCCGCCACCGCGTCGCGCGCGGCGATCGGTGACGTCATGGTCGGCGCCCCGTCCCGGATGAATCGTACGAACTCGTTCACGATCCGCGGGTCGGTTCCCGCGTGTGTGCCGTCCTCCGCGGGGACGGGGACGACGAGGTCGGCGTCGTCGCGATAGTCGGAGCGGCGTTGCCAGACTTTGACGACGGCGTCCTCGTCGCCGAAGTTCTCCAGCCGTCCCTCGGTGCCGACGACGGTGTAGTTGCGCCAGTAGTCGGGAGTGAAGTGGCATTGCTGGTAGCTGGCGAACCCGCCGTCGTCGAGCTGCATGAGCATCATCGACAGGTCCTCGACGTCGACCACGGGGTGCAGCCCGCGCTGTGCCAGCGGTGGCCAGTTCTCCTCGGGCTTCCACCAGTCAGTCATCACCTGGCCGTCGCGTCCGGCGCGGTCAGTGATGTCGCCGTAAACCGACAGCCCGCCGAGGGCGGTCACCCGTCTGGTTGCGGCGCCCGCCAGCCAGTGGATCACGTCGATGTCATGGACGCCCTTCTGCACCAGCAGCCCAGTGGTGTTGCGACGGTCGGCGTGCCAGTCCTTGAAGTAGAAGTCGCCGCCATGCCCAACGAAATGCCGGCACCAGATCGCCTTGACCTGCCCGACTGCACCCCGCTGGATCAGGTCTCGCATTGCGCGTACCACCGGCATGTGGCGCATGTTGTGGCCGACGTACAGTCGCGTGTCCGACCGCCGGGCCGCGTCGAGGATGCGGTCACACCCGGCCGTGGTGATGGCCAGCGGCTTCTCGACGAACGTCGCGATGCCGGCCTCGAGAAACGCCACCGCAATCTCCTCGTGCGTGTGGTCGGGGGTGACCACGAACACGCCGTCGAGCTCGGCGTCGAGCAACGCGCGGTAGTCGGCCACCACGCGCACGTCCGGGCCGTAGCGAGCCACTGCCGACTCGCGGCGCAACCGGTGGCTGTCGCATGCAGCCACGATTCGTGACCCTGCTCCGGGTCGGTGCGCGTACTCGGCCAGTGCGCTGCGCACACCGAGCCCCACCACACCGAGCCTGACGTCCGTCACAGAACTCATCCCATCCCCTTTGCAGCAAGGCGCCCCCGGGCTGCGAGCCCCGCGCCGGGCCAAGCTCTGCAAGTGTGCTTAATTCTGCGCGAGTTCGCAGCATATCGAGCAGAAACACGCAAGTATCGGGGTGTGAAGCATTGACAGGCTCACTTGCGGCCTATTTACTCCCGGCAGTGCCGATGTCGTGTACTCGGTGCAGAGGTACGCCCAGCCGGTAGCTGGTTTTGAGCCAGGAGCCCGGCCCGAGTCGCCAGGATCGCCGTCCGCGTCCGAGGCGGGGTCGTGCCCACCATCTCTTGGAGCTCAGACATGAGCCGTATGCCTGTTCTCTCCCGCAAGAAGCTCGGCATAGCCGCCGCATGTGCCGCGGCTCTGGCCGGCACGCTGCTCGTCCCGGCAACCGCTTCGGCCGACCCCATTGCGCCCCCCACCCATGCCGGGGTCGACTACCAGATCGGCGGCGCCTACACCCCGCCCGAGGGCGTCCAGATCGTCATTCGTGACCACGGGGCGTCCCCGGCTGCCGGCCTGTACAACGTCTGCTACGTCAACACGTTCCAGGCACAACCCGGGGCCGAGTCCGAGTGGGACGCGGACCTGCTGCTGCGCGACGCCTCCGGCAACATCGTCTACGACACCGAGTGGAAGGAGGCCCTCCTCGACATCCGCAGCGCCGAGAAGCGGGAACGCATCATGGCCAAGGTGGGCCCCTGGATCGACGGCTGCCGCGACCATGGCTTTCAGGCCATCGAACCGGACAACTACGACAGCTACCTCCGCTCCGGTGGACTGCTGAGCACCACCGACGCACAGGAGTTCATCAAGCTTCAGTCAGCGCGCGCCCACAACGACGGACTGGCGATCGGCCAGAAGAACACCGCCGAACTGGCCGCCAACAGGGTCGCCAACGGTCTCGACTTCGCGGTCAGCGAGGAATGCGGGCAATACGTCGAGTGCGGCGACTACACCGCCGCCTTCGGCGACAACGTGATCGTGATCGAGTACACCGACACGGGTCTTGCCGACGCCTGTGCCGGGTGGGGCGACATGCTCAGCATCGTCCAGCGCGACGTCCAAGTATCGCCGGCGGGCAGCCCTGAATACGTCCGCCAGACCTGTTGAACCCGGCGCCCTCCGACGCAGTGGGCCTCCTGAGAACGCAGGCGAATGGCGTGGCGCTGTTACGGTCGCTCAACTCGCCCCCGCAGCCGCGCGGCCCGCTTCAGCGGCTGGGGAGGCGTGATCCAGCCTTCGAAGGCGAGCTGGAAGGCGTTCAAGGGCGCCTTCCAGTGCCAGCTGGGCCGACCTGCCGTGCCACCGTACACGCCCCCCTGAACCGTGACCGCAAGCGTGCCAGACCCGCATCCGCGGCACCGCACCCTGCACGATCCGTCAGTAACCGTTGCAGCATCTTTCTCAGGGCAGGACCCATGACGCGCGCCATTTCCCTTCACCACGTCAGCAAGAGATACCGGCGCGCGGAGCATGCCGTCGACAATGTCTCCCTCAATGTCGAACCGGGGGAGTTCCTGGTCCTGCTCGGCCCGTCGGGCTGCGGGAAGTCCACGGTGCTACGGATGATCGCGGGCCTGGAGGACATCACCGAGGGCGACCTGTACCTGGACGGCGAGCACGCCAACGACATCCCGCCGAGCGAGCGGGACATGGCGATGGTGTTCCAGAGCTTCGCGCTCTACCCGAACATGACCATCCGCGACAACATCGGCTTCCCGCTGCGCGTGCAGGACCCGCACGCCGACCGCACCCCCCGCGTCGAGGAGACCGCGCGGATGCTCGGCATCGGGGATCTGCTGGACCGCTATCCCCGCCAACTCTCCGGTGGCGAGCGCCAGCGCGTGGCGATGGGCCGGGCGATCTCCCGGCGGCCTTCCGCCTTCCTGATGGACGAGCCGCTGTCCAACCTCGACGCCAAGCTGCGCAGCCAATTGCGGGCCGAAATCGCCCAGCTCACCGCCGAGTTGGGGGTGACCACCCTCTACGTCACCCATGACCAGGTCGAGGCCATGTCGCTCGGCCACCGCGTCGCCGTCCTGCGCGGCGGGGTGCTCCAGCAGGTCGGCACCCCGCGCGAGATCTACGCCCTGCCCGACAATGTCTTCGTCGCGGCCTTCGTCGGCACCCCGCGCATGAACCTGCTGCAGGCCGTCGTGCAGGCACCACTGGGCCGCCCGATGTCGATCGTCCTGGGCCGGCAGCGGCTGCCGCTGCCCGCAGAGCTCAGCGCGGACCAGCAGCTGCTGCGCATCCAGCAGGGCCGGCAGATCATCGTGGGGCTGCGCTCCGAGGCCGCGCGGATTGCCCCGCCCAGCCAGGCCCGAGCGGGCGAGGTCGCGCTGACCGGGATCGTGCAGCACCTGGACTACCAGGGGCACGAGACGCTGGTGCACCTGGACACCGGCTCGACCCCGGCCGTGGTCGCCGACCTGGAGTCGCCGCGGCAGCAGCAGCCCGGCAGCAGCCGCAGGACCACCGGCCCGGGGATGCTGACCCGGATCAAGGACCGTGCGCTGGCGCAGATCGCCGCACCGGTGGCGGTACTGGACCCGCCGAAGGCGCCCCGGCAGCGGGCCGTCTCCGCCGGTGACCTCGTCGTGCGCACGGGCGCGGACCTGCGGCTGCGGACCGGAGCGCAGGTGCCGCTCCTGGTGGACATGGCGCAGCTGTACTTCTTCGACCAGCTGGGCCGCAGGATCTGCCCGACGCCCGCCCAAGTGCCCGGCCTATGATCCGGTTGGCCACGCCCGTACCGGTGAGCGGGAGCCTGCACCGTTCGGCGATCTTAGGCGCCGTCCTTGGCCACATGATCGGTGAGGACGATGCTGCGGGCAGCGGCAACGAGGTCCATCACGCTGCCCCTACCCTTCACTGAGCAGGGCTGCCCTGAGCGGGCCACTGCGCGGTACCGTCCAATCATGCCGTGGGATTCGACCGCTACGGCCGCCCTGCTCCTGGCAGCAGCACTGGTGATCATCATCGGGGCCGCGGTCTTCCTGCTGCGTTCCGTCGGTAGGCGTCAGTTCCTCGGCAGCGCGCAGGAGCGAGCCACGTACGAGACTCTGCACACGGCCTCATTGGCCGCGCCGCCGTTGCGGGCCCGGCTGAACGCGGACAGTGCGCGACGGGCTGGACGGCATCTGCGTGTGTTGCTCGGTGTGCCCGCACTGACCCTGACCGATACGTTTGGCGCGGTGCTGGCCTGGGACGGCTCCGTCCCCGGCGCCGGACACGATCATCAAGAGGCGGTATCCAGGCACGCTCGGCGCGCCCTGGCCAGCGGGCGCACGGAGGTCCTGGGCCCCGGCGACACCCCCTGTGACGTGCCGGACTGCCTGCTGCGGCAGGGGGTGGTCGTGCCACTGATCGTCGCGGGCCAGCCGGAGGGCACGCTCGCCGTCTACGGATCCTCGGCCACCACGGGCCTGGTCCGAGCCGCTACGGAGGTCGCGCGCTGGGTGTCGACACAGCTGGAGCTGGCCGAACTCGATCGCTCCCGCACGGCCGTGGCGGAGGCGGAGACCCGCGCGCTGCGTGCTCAGATTTCGCCCCACTTCATCTACAACTCACTGTCAGCCATCGCGTCTTTCGTCCGGACCGACCCTGAGCGGGCCAGAGAGCTGCTGCTCGGTTTTGCAGAGTTCACCCGTTATTCCTTTCGACGGCATGGTGACTTCACTTCCCTCGCCGAGGAGCTGCGCTGTATCGACCGCTACCTGCTGCTGGAGCGTGCCCGTTTCGGCGGCCGCCTCGAGGTCACGCTGCGCGTGGCACCAGAGGTCCTCTCCGTGGTGGTTCCCTTCTTGTGCCTGCAGCCTCTTGTTGAGAACGCGGTCCGCCACGGCCTGGAGTGCCGTGCCGGTCCAGGCCATCTGGTGATCACTGCCGAGGACGCGGGCAGCGAGGCGCGTATCAGCGTGGAGGACGACGGTGCGGGCATGGACCCCGAGCGGCTGGCGGCCACGCTCAGGGGCGAGACAAAACCGGGTGCGGACGGGCCCTCCGGCTCCGAGCGTCGCCGGGAACCGGGAATCGGGCTGCGCAACGTCGATGAGCGGCTGCGGCATGTCTACGGGGACGCGTACGGGCTGGTGGTGGAGACCGCGCCGGGGGCCGGAACGAAGGTGCGGATACAGGTGCCGAAGTTCCATCCTCAAGCCGTCCAGCAGGGGCCCGACCACGGCTGAGAGCAGCCGACCACGGCTGAAGAGCAACTGGGCGCGGCTGAGAGCAACCATGCACATTCGGTGCGTATCGTGCGCCCGCCGCGGGTTCCACCCCGAGTGCAGGTGTGGTTAACCTCGCACTATGCTCCACGTCCTCGCGGTAGACGACGAGGCGCCCGCGCTGGAGGAGCTGGCCTACCTGCTCCGCCGCGACGCGCGGGTCGCCGAAGTGCGGACCGCGACGGACGGCACCCAGGCACTTCTCGAGATCGACCGGGCCCTGGGGGCGGGACGGCCCCTCGATGCCGTCTTCCTCGATATCGGCATGCCCGATCTGGACGGCGTGGCCATCGCTCGCTTGATCTCCCGTTTCGCCAGACCGCTGCGGCTGGTGTTCGTGACCGCGCACGAAGACTACGCGGTCGACGCGTTCTCCCTGCACGCCGCCGACTACGTCCTCAAACCGGTGGACCCGGAACGTCTGGCCGAGGCGGTGCGCCGGATTGCAGACGAGACCAACGAGCCCACCGAAGAAGCCGCGCCCGAGGAAACCGCGCAAGCCACAGTCCCTCCTGCCGACGAGGTCATCAGTGTCGAGCTGGGCGGGGTGACATGTTTCGTCCGGCGCAGCGAAGTCCTCTACGCCGAGGCCCAGGGCGACTACGCGCGCCTTCACGCTTCCTCGGGCACCCACCTGGTGCGGACGTCCCTGGCCGCCCTGGAGGAGCGCTGGCGCGATGCCGGTTTCCTGCGTATCCACCGCGGCTATCTGGTCGCCGTCACGGCGGTGAATGAGATACGGATGGAAGCCGGAAGGACCTGCGTGCGGCTCGGGGACACGGTACTGCCCGTCAGCCGGCGCCATGTACGTCAGGTCAGGGACGTCCTGGTCCGCCACGCGTTCACCCGCCGCCCCGAAGCCCCTCCCGGGAGCCCGCCCGCGCGAAGTGGTGGGCCGTCCGCCACCGCTCAACGGCCTGGACGGCCTTCCCTTCCCCACCGTGACGGTGCGAGATGACGGGCGAGGTGGACCGTCGCGGCGATCCGGGAGCGTCCAAGCCGCCTCCGCGCCGCGTCACCGTGGCCCATCCCAGGACATTGGCGTCCCTCGGACAAGGGCAGCCGGTCGCCCGGCAGACATCCGTCAGCGACGACCTGGGCCGGCAGACCCCCCTCGGTGACGTCTACCTCCGCTCGCTCATGCGCAGCCAGCTTCGCCTCGGCCTCGCCGTCGTGGGCGTCCTCGTCCTCGTCCTGGGAGGCCTTCCGTATCTCGTCTTCTCGACGCCCGCCCTCCGGGACGGGACCCTGGCCGGGATCCCCGTGGCCTGGCTCATCCTCGGCGTGGCGGTGCACCCGGTCATCCTCATCCTCGCCCGGGTGTGCCTGCGCCACGCCCGCAGCAATGAGAGCGACTTCGTCGATCTGATCGAGCGCTCATGACAGACGCCCGCCGCACCCGGCGCCGGCCCCCGTCGGGAAACCGAACCCCATGAACAGCAATGCCCAGTCCATTGCGGCCGTGGCCCTGGTGTCCGTCGCCACCGCCCTGTTCAGCGTCTACGGTCTGCGGCCGGGACGGGCCACATCCGACTTCTACGTCGCCTCCCGCGCAGTCTCCCCCTTCCGTAATGCCTCGGCGATCGGCGGCGAGTACCTCTCCGCGGCCTCCTTCCTCGGCATCGCCGGGCTGGTGCTGGCCTACGGCGCCGAGATGCTCTGGTTCGGCGTCGGCTACACCGCCGGATACCTGGTGCTCCTGGCGTTCGTCGCCGCCCCCCTGCGCCGCTCCGGCGCGTACACGCTGCCGGACTTCGCCGAGGCCCGCCTGGAGTCCCTCCGCGTGCGCCGCCTGACGGCGCTGCTGGTGGTGTTCACCGGCTGGCTCTATCTGCTCCCGCAGCTGCAAGGTGCAGGACTGACACTGCGTACCGTCACCGATGCCCCGTTGTGGGTCGGACCAGTGATCGTCACCACCGTGGTGATGATCACCGTCGCCTCCGGCGGGATGCGCAGCGTGACCTTCGTCCAGGCGTTCCAGTACTGGCTCAAGCTCACCGCACTGGCCATCCCCGTGATCTTCCTGTTGCTGGCCTGGCGCGCCGACGGAGCCCCCTGGCCGAGCGCCGACGCTCCGCCCCGGTTCCGGGAGGCGACGACAGTCTCCGTCCAGCAGGCCGTACGCGTACACGTCGAAGAACCCGTGACCGTCACGGTGCGCGGCAGTGCCGACGGACACCAGCTGGAGAACGCACCTGTGCGGCTCACCGTGGGAGCCCACCAGTTCGGGGAAGGAACGCGGGTGAGGTTCCCCGCCGGGGCCGACGTCCCCCACCCCGCAGGGCAAGAGCCGCTGCCCGGCAAGGACTGGTCCCGGCCGCTGTCGGGCACCCCCTATCCGGTGTACGGGACGTACTCACTGCTCCTTGCCACCTTGCTCGGCACCATGGGGCTGCCGCACGTGATCGTGCGCTTCTACACCAACCCCGATGGAGCGGCCGCCCGCCGCACCACCTGGGCCGTGCTGTGGCTGCTCGCCGCGTTCTACGTCCTGCCTCCCGTGTACGGGGCGCTGGGCCGGCTGTACACCCCGGAACTGCTGATGACCGGCCGTACGGATGCGGCCGTACTGCTGCTGCCCACCCGGCTCGTCGACGGAGCCGCCGGAGTGCTGCTGGGCACGTTGGTGACCGCGGGCGCCTTCGCGGCGTTCCTGTCGACGGCGTGCGGCCTGACCGTCTCGGTGGCCGGGGTGCTCGGCCAGGAACTGGGACACATCCGGGCAGGTCTCAGAGCACGCCTGGCGCGCCACCGCATGCCAGTGGGTCGACCGCGCCGCAGGAGAATGTGGCGAGTGGCCCGGCTCGAAGGCCGTGCGGACGTCCTGCGCCTACGGTTCGCCGGGGTGGCAGCGGCCTGTGTGCCGTGCGTGCTCTCTCTCGCCGTGGTTCACCGACCGGCGGCGGACGTCGTCGGACTGGCGTTCGCGGTGGCCGCCTCGTCGTTCTCGCCCCTGCTGCTTCTCGGTATCTGGTGGCGGGGCCTGACGCCGCAGGGCGCCGTCGCGGGCTTGCTCGTCGGCGGGGGCGCCACCTTCGGCGCGGTGGCCTTCACCATGGTCGGCCGACCGTTCGGGGGCTGGATGGGTGCCGTGCTGAGCCGTCCGGCGGCCTGGAGCGTGCCACTGGCTTTCGTCGTGATGATGGGGACGTCCTGGCTGACCCGGAGCAGCATCCCTCCCACCACTGCGCGCACGCTGGTCCGCCTCCACGCGCCGGAATCGCTGGTGCTGCCGCGCCGGGGCTCAGCGGCCGTGACCGCGGATGACAGCAGGCGTATCGAGTGAGATCGGGGCGCGGCCGGCCGTCGTGCAGGCCGGCTGTGCAGTGAGACCCGCTGGGGGACGGCCCGGAACGCAGCGCGGCCGGTTCTCGATCCGCTCGTTGGTGGGGCGGTCCGGCAAGACCGCCCCTGACGCACCAAGAGCCGACTACACCGCGGACGACGCCTCTGACCAGGCCAGATAGCGAAACGCGGATCAAGTACTAGCCGTCCGACCGAGCCAGGGCCAGAGCCAGCTCAGAGCCCGCACAGCAGGGCGACTGTGCTCGACCGGCACGGTTCTCGTGCCCGGAGCCGTAGAGGGCCAGGGTGGCCCAGACGAGCTTTCCGCCGCTGGTCTTCGCCGTGCCCCAACAACTGGCCAGGCACTGGAGGATGTGCAGCCCGCGGCCGCGTTCCTGCGAGCCTTCGGGGGAATCGGCCTTGGGCACGGCGTCGGCAGCGGACTCGTCGGTGACTGTGATCAGCAGCTGTGGGGCTGGGCTGCCGTACTTGGCCAGGCGCAGCATGATGCGCTCGGTCCGGCCGTAGAGCACGGCGTTGGTCACCAGCTCGGAGGTGATCAGCGCGGCGTCCTCTGCCAGGTGGTCCAGATCCCAGCGCCGCAGATGGTACGTCACCTGTTGGCGGGCGGTGGCGACGTGTGCCGGGTCGGCGGTCAGCGGGATATCCAAGCAGTTCGAGTACTCGACGTCCCACGCAGGTATCGCCCGTGCGGACGGGCAAGGAGCCGCATCGGCTGCAATGTTGGTGGACATGAGCTGTTAGTTCCCTTCGCGCGGCGGTGAACCTTGGGGGTTCGTTGTTGCATCTGCCGCCGCGGCGGTGGCATGCACGGTCCGGGCCGCTCCCCGCTGGAAGGAGCCCCGGCGGGTCGGCTGGTTCCGCGTCTTGTACTCGCCGTAGCCCTTGTCCTGAGCAGGTACGGCCTGTGCGGGCGGACAAGGAGCCGGATCGGCTGCAATGGTGGTGAAGTGGAGTTTCCCTTCGTGCGGCGGTGAACCATGAGGGGTTCGTTGCTGCACCTGCCGCCGTGGCGGTGCCGGGCCCGGTCCGAGCCGCTTCCCGCAGGAACGAAGTCCGGCGGGTTCGCTGGTTTCGCGTCCTGTATACGTCGTCGGGGGCGCCCCTGCCTCCCCCTTTGACAGCCGGGCATGCCGATCGGATGGATTCTTGCGACGAGCGGACTGGCGAATGCGCCGAGTGGTAGCGGCGGTGCGATGAACGGTTACCGGCTCTTCACAATCCAGGGTGTAGTCGTGGCCGACCGTTGATGGCCTAGGTCGGTCCGTTGGACGTGCCCGGGCGTTCGACGTAGGCCAGCACGTCGGTGGCTCGCATCGACCGCCACCTGTTCACCACCCCCTTCCTCGGGAAACTCGACGCCTACCGGGCAACCGACGCGGGGTGAGATTCCACCGCCGCTTGTGGGCCGTTCAGCTCTGGGGCATGCGGCGGCTGATGTCGTCCAGCTCGGTCAAGTCCTCATGAGAGAGGGAGAGTCCCGCGCCAACGATGTTCTCGCGCAGGTGTGCCGTCGATGACGTGCCGGGGATGAGCAGGATGTTCGGTGATCGCTGCAGCAGCCAGGCCAGTGCGACGGACATCGGTGCCGCCTCCGATCGAGCGGCGACCGCCGAGAGCGCCGAGGACTGGAGCGGGGTAAAGCCGCCGAGGGGGAAGAAGGGCACGTACGCCACGCCGTCGGTGGCGAGCCGGTCGATGAGCTCGTCGTCGTCGCGGTGGGCGAAGTTGTACATGTTCTGCACGCATACGATCGGCGCGATGCTCTGTGCCTCGGCGACCTGCTCCGCGGTGGCGTTGCTGACCCCGAGGTGGCGGATCAGGCCCTGCTGCTGGAGTTCGACGAGCGCCTCGAACGCCTCGGCGAGCGAGCCGGGCTGGGGACCTTCGGCGTTGCCGAGTCGGAGGTTGACCAGGTGGAGTACGTCGAGCCGGAGGGACTTGAGGTTGTCGTGGACCTGGCGGCGCAGATCTTCGGGTCGCCGGGCCGGAGGCCAGCCACCCTGTTCGTCGCGGGTCGCGCCCACCTTGGTCACGATGTGCAGCGACTCGGGATAGGGGTGCAGTGCCTCGCGGATCAACTCGTTGGTGACGCGCGGCCCGTAGGCGTTGCTCGTGTCGATGTGGGTGATGCCACAGTCGACTGCTTCTCGCAGAACGGCCAGGGCACCGTCGCGATCGGCGGGCGGCCCCATGACCCACGGGCCCGCCAGTTGCATGGCGCCGTAGCCGAACCGGGTGACGGTCAGGTCGCCCAGAGTCCAGGTGCCGCCGGGAAGAGAGGGGGAGGGTGTAGTCATCCTGTTGCCTTTCGTCGTGCACTTGGGGGGGGGTGGCGCCTGCTGCCTCCCTGCGTCAGCATTGGAGAGAAACTTCCTGTCGGGAAGTAGGCACTTTGGAGTGCGTAACCCACCCATCGGTGAGAGGTGCGATCAGTGACGACGATGAAGGCGGCCCAGAAGAGGGCTCAGGCCAAGGTGGAGTACAACGCGTTCCTGGCAGCATGCCCCAGCCGGCGGCTGCTCGACCGAATCTCGGACAAGTGGGTCGTCCTGATCCTGTGTGCGCTGGGCGGCGACAACAGCCCTGGCCAGCCCGGTGCAGCACACGCGGACGCTCCGAAGGCGATGCGTTACTCCGAGATCTTTCGTCTTCTGGCTGGTGTCAGCCAGAAGATGCTGACCCAGACGCTACGGTCGCTGGAGCGCGATGGTCTGCTCACCCGCACCGTCACGCCAACCGTCCCTGTCACCGTCTCCTACGAGCTGACCGACCTCGGTCTTTCGCTCCACCACATGACGCGCGGGCTCAGAAACTGGGCGCAGACGCACATGGCCGAGGTCCTCGCAAACCGCGAGAACCACGACTCTCACACGTCCTGACGACTCACATCCAACCGTCCCAAAGCTCCGTATTCTCGGCGCTACAACGCACAAGCTCTCCGGATGCTCGAAGAGACGGGTAGGCGATGTGCGAAGCTGGCTCATCCGGTGACATCCGCAGAGTTGTCGGAGCAGCAGCGGGAACAGTTCGTCGCGCGGCTCACAGAAAGTGGACTCGGCCAAGGCCCCATACCTGCCGAGACACGAGATGAACTGGCTGCCGCGCTCGATGTTGGCGAGTCGGTGACACAACTGCTTGCCACGTGATGGCGATTCTTGGAAACGGGGGCCTGGCCCCACTTCCCTGGTGACTGCGTGCTGATCGGCCCGGAGCCGGCCGTGACCATCGCCGCCAAGGGCATCAACGCCCATGCCTTGGACGGCGGCCCGGCCGCGCGCGGATGTCAACGGTGACCCTGCTCTCCAACGAGCATTCCGATGCAGGGACACCCGTCGCCGACGTACGTACGGCCGTGGATGAGTGCGCGTCGTACGAAGGCGACCGAAGCAGATGCAGAGCTGGTTGCCGTACAGCCAATGAAGATTGACTGACCGGTACCTGGCTGCGAACGGCTGTACGATGCGCTGACTCGTCAACAGGCCCAGCCGGCAGGCAAGTTCGGTGGGCCATCTGTCTCGTTTCGCTAGGGGTCGTATGCATACAACCGTCGGACGTACCGCCACTGTCGGCCTGGTCTGTGCCCTCGCTGGAGCCGCGTTCACGATTCCGTCTGGGCAGGCCGCGGCCGCCGACGAGATCACGGTCGACAAGGTCGTCGTCAACGGGGGCAAGCCGGTGGTGGTCGGCACGCATGCGGTGGTGAAGTTTCCGATCGCCGTCACCGCGAGCCACGCCTCCGGCGTCTACCAGGCCAACGCGACCCTGTTCAGCCCTTCGTACGCCGTTGTCTACACAGACGGCGGTCAGCTGCTCGACTGCGCGGAGACCAAGCCCACAACGACCTGCACCGGCTCCTACACCGTGGACCCGATCAAGGTGTTCACCCAGGACAGCAGCCCCGCCGGAACATGGAAGGTTCACCTCCACGTCGACGCGTGGGAGGACACCTACGAAAACCAGGACAAGTACACCTTCAAACTGCTGCGCGCCGCCAGGCTCACTGCCAACGCCACCCCCGAGCCGGTGAAGAAGGGCAAGACGATCACAGTGAAAGGCACGCTCACACGTGCCGACTGGGGCACTGACACATACGTCGGGTTCAAGGGGCAGCCGGTGAAGCTTCAATTCCGCAAGAGGGGCGCCAGCACCTATACCACGATCAAGACTGTCACGAGCGGCAGCGGCGGGGCCGTGACCGCCACGGCCACCGCCAGCTCCGATGGGTACTACCGCTTCGCCTTCGCCGGCACGGGCACCACCTCCGCCGTCAAGGCGAGCGGCGACTTCGTCGACGTCCGCTGAGAAACGGACAGTATCGACAGGTGGTCGACGCAGTGATGGTCCTCGAACTGCCCGGTCAAGGCGTCGTGGCCCCCGCTGACCGCTGACCGCGGAGAGCCGGGAGCTCTTCGTCACCCCTCACCTATGCGTGGCCACGCTGCGGCGCGCCGAGGGCCAGAGCGGCTGTCAGGAGTTCGGCCCCGAGCCGGTCTCCTCGGTGATGCGGGCGATCAGCCCGTCGAGCACTTGCTCGGCCTGTTCCGGATCGAAGTCCTCGCCCAGCCGCTTGCGCACCCCGTCGTCGCTGAGGAGATGGTGCACGACCGGCTGCACATCGTGCCGGGCGAGGCAGTTGCGGGCGCACTGGAGCACGCAGCCGTCCACGGCGATGACGGGGCGACCGCTGCGGGCCTTGCGGACCAGGCTCGGCACGTCCCCGCCGACACCGGCGATGCACGACATCTCGGCGATGCCGCGCCGGTCGAGCTGCACGGCGATCCAGTTGGTCATCTGGGCCGCGCTCGAACAGCCCGAGCAGGAGTAGACAAGGGGCAGATCACGACGACGGTTCACCCGGGGGCCTCGCTGGTTGGGGCGGACGGTGTGCGGCGCGGGGGTATGCGGCACGTGTTTCGCGAGCCTAGGCCCGGGCGATCGTCGGCCGCGTGGGCCCAACGGGGTAGGTGTCGGCCCGTTGGACTCCCCCCGTAGGGCCGAAAGACCCCCCGGGCGCCGGCCTGGAACCTGCACAGGCCGCGTTCTACGCCACTACCGCATCATCGACAGCATGGACGACGGATTCATCGTGAAGATCGTCTCCTGGGCCAGGCGCTGGCACAGGCCAGGCGCAGGTGCAGGCGGCCCAGGTGGACCCCTCGCGGGCTCATGTTCAGGCCTTGGCGGGCCAGAACTGCGCGAGATACCGCTCCACGCCGTCGCCGGTGCCCTCGCCCCCCGACAGTGCAGCAGCCTCGGCGCGGCCGACGCAGCTCACCCGCACCCGCCACGTGCCGGGGGAGCCGAGAGCGAACACTTCCTCGGTGCGGGCCAGGCTCATCGACCACATGGCGACCTCGCCGCTGGGCGAATCGAAGTCGGCCTCAGCCTGCTCATCCCAGCCCGACGCATCGTGCGCGGGCGGCCGGCCGTCCCACACCTCGACGGTGACCGAAGCCGTGTGCGTGTGGCCGGCGCTGTAGAGGTCGAGGCGCCCCGGGAACGCGTTGAGGAACACGCCCCTCTGGAAGCCGTCCGGGAACGGGACGGGCAAATCGGCGTCATCGGATTCCTGGAGCGCGAAGGCGTGGTAGCCCACGTCCGCATTCAGGTGTTGCCGCCGGACAAGCTCAGCCATGAGAGCTCCCTCGACGTGACAGGCGACTGGTCATCGCCGTGATCGTAGGCCCGTACCCCGACAGCACGGCTGCTCCTCGAGCCTTCTGGGCCAGCAGAGCTCCCGCGGCCGCGCCAAACCTGCGGACAGGAACGGAGCCCGGTCCCAAAGCACACGCCACCGCCGGCCCGAACAGTGAGATCACCCGGGACAGGAACCATGCTCGACAGATCAAGCCCGTCGAGCGGTCGCGTCGAGTTGCCCACGGCTGCGATCGCCTACGGCTGCGGAGTCTCGAAGACCCGGACACGGACCCGGACAGGGGCGCAACGGACGGTTACCAGGTGGTAGCTCATTGTTGAGTCCGATTTGTTACCCAGGGCCCTTGAAGCCCTGCCTTCGGACCAAGGATGATCGATCACTCCAGCGCCCCTGAAGGGACGCGGAAGATCCCTGGCCTACCAGCGCCACGGTGCCGCGCCCGGCCTGGCCGATCGAAATCCGATCGGCCCAACGGAGCCGACTTGCCGGTTGTCCCGTTCCCTCCGGGCATGCATTCCTTTCCCCTGTATGAGGACTTGATGACACAACACATACCGGGGGCGGTGTTCTGGTGCCTCGCCATCGTCACATGCGTCGCACTATTGCTGCTGATACGCCAGTACCGGATCACCGCCGCCCTACGCCGTCGACTGAGGCTCGGCGAAGCCGACCTGCTTGCCCGCGAGGAGGAGATGCGACACCTCGCCGAAACGCGGCTCCCCGCACTGCTGGAGGCATCCCGCGATGCCGGTACCCCGTCCGTACCCGGACCACTCGATGCGGATCTGTTGGCAACGACGTACGGAAAGAGCCTGCAGAGGGTCGTCGACCAGCTCTCCAGCGTCGGTGAGGACGCGCGGTTGCGGGCCGACAAGTCCGCGAAGGCAACTCTGAAGGCGGCGATGCGCGCCCTGCAGGCCCTGGCCAGTGAGCAGCAGCTGTCGATCTCGGAGATGCAAGGCCGGCACGACAACCCCGATGTTCTCCAGGACCTCTTGGAAGTGGACCACGCCAATGCGCAGTTCGGCCGGAGGGCACAGGCCGTCGCTGTGCTCTGCGGCTCCTGGCCCGGACGGCAGCGGGCCGCCTCGCCGCTGCTCGACGTGGTACGCGGCGCGACGTCGAGGATCCGGGACTACCGGCGCATCAAGGTTCACTCCCGGGTGGACATGGACGTGGTGAGCCGGGCGGTCGAGCCGGTCGTCCTCGCGGTTGCGGAGCTGCTGGACAACGCAACGCGGCACTCCCAGCCCAACACCACGGTCGAAGTGAGCATCCAGCCGGCCCACAACGGCGTCAGCATCGTCGTCGACGACGCCGGCATCGGCTTGGACGCACGCGAGATCGACGAAGCCGCGCGGCGTCTGTCCGGACGAGAGAACATCGACATCCACCGGCTCGGCGACCCGCCACAGTTCGGCTTCGCCGTGATCGGTGTCCTTGCCGCCCGGTACGGCTTCAGCGTCTCCGTCGACACCCAGTCACCGTACGGCGGCGTCCGGGCGGTGCTCTTCCTCCCCAACGCACTCCTCAACCGGGTGCGTTTCATGGGGCCGCCGATCCCCCTGCAGGGTGCGGAGGTCCCGCCCGCCTCGTCGTCCCTCTCCTTCGTCGAACCCAGGACCGAAGGCGCTGGGGGCCCGGCAGCCCGCACGAGTACTGCCGCCGAGGCAGCCGCCCGCCCCGGGCCGTCCGAGGAGCCGTCACCCTTCCCCGAAGCGGGGGCCGCGGAGCCGTCCACTGCGCAAGTCCTGCCCAGGCGCCGCAGACGTACACCGCTGCATCAGGAGCCCGGTGACCCCGCGGACCCGGCCCGCTCCGGACCCCCGCTCGTCCGCCCTGCCGCCGAGACCGCCTCCCGCATGGGCGCATTCGCCCGCGGCACCCGCTCCGGCCGTGATGCATCCGTCGACAACGAAAGGAATGCCGACCAATGACCGGCCATGTGACCAACGAACTCGGATGGATGCTCGATGAGGTCCTGAAGGTCCCCGAAGCCCGCCACGCGATCCTGCTGTCAGCGGACGGCATGCTCCGCGCCCACTCCAAGGACATCGACCGCGACGAGGCCGAGCGGCAGGCCGCGGCGTTGTGCGGGCTGCAGTCCATCAGCCGGAGTACGGCCGAGTTCTGTGCAGAGGAGACCTCGCCGTGGCAGCAGACCCTGATCGAGTTCGTCGACGGGTACGTCTTCCTGGTGGCAGCCGGCTCGGGCGCGTATCTGGCGGTCTCCGCGGGTCAGGACGTCGACATGGAGACCGTCAGCTACGGCATGCACAAACTGGTGGACCGGCTCGGTAAGGAACTGACCTCTCCGCCGCGGCTCACCTCGGCGGCCGGCACGCCAGACGGCACCGGTACGGAATGACCCCGCCGCGACCGGGGCGGGACAGAGGGCTCGTACGGCCGTACGTCGTCACAGAAGGCCGCGCTCATCCGACGCGCAACACGGTGGACCTGGTCACGCTGGTCATGGCGGTGCGCAACCGTCCTCTGAGCGGGCTGAATCCTGAGAAGCGGCGGGTCATGGAACTGTGCGGAGGAGGCGCCCTGTCCGTCGCCGAAGTGGCCGCCCACCTGTCTCTGGCGGTGAGCGTCACCAAGGTTCTGCTCTGCGACCTCATAGACAGCGGCCATCTCACCGCCCGGCCTCCCGTCCCCAAGGCACAACGTCCCGACGCCCAGCTCCTGCAGGAGGTGCTCCATGGGCTCCGCTCCCGTTTCTGACCCGGTCTACGTATCCGACACGGTCACGACCACGGTCAAGATCCTCGTCGTCGGCCACTTCGCGGTCGGCAAGACCACGTTCGTCGGAACCCTCTCCGAGATTCGCCCGCTGCGCACCGAAGAAACGATGACGCGGGCCGGCGAACTCGTCGACGACCTTGCGGGGGCCCCCGACAAGACGACGACGACCGTGGCGATGGACTTCGGCCGCCTGACACTCAGTGAGTCCCTGGTGCTCTATCTCTTCGGCGCTCCTGGACAGAAACGTTTCACCCGGTTGTGGGAGGACATGTTGCACGGAGCACTCGGTGCCCTGGTACTGGCGGACACCCGAAGGCTCGACCATTCCTTCGACATCATGGGGCTGCTGGAAGAGCACGGCGTGCCGTACGCCGTCGCCGTCAACCATTTCGAGGGCGCGCCGGTCTTCCCGGAGGCTGACATCCGCGAGGCCCTCGACCTGCTTCCGGAAACCCCGCTGGTCACATGCGACGCGCGGGAAGCCACATCCTCAGCGGGAGCTTTGATCTCCCTCGTCGAATACCTGCAGACCCGCACCCCTGGGGAGCGATGATGACCACACCCCGGCTCACACCAGAGGCCGTACCACCTCCCGGCTGCCCGGCGCACGCGGGTGCGCGTCGGGTGGAGCGTTTGTACGGCGCGGAGTTCGCCGCCGACCCCATGGCGTCGTACGACCGGCTGCGCGCCCACGGCTCCGTTGCGCCTGTGGAGATAGCGCCCGGCGTGCACGCATGGCTGGTGACCGACTATGAGACGGCGCTGGAGGTGCTGCGCAGTCCGGAGCGCTACTCCAAGGACCCGCGGCGCTGGCGGGCCCTTGCCGACGGGACGGTGCCGGCGGACAGTCCGGTCGTGCCCATGATGATGTACCGGCCGAACGCCCTGTGGACCGACGGACCGGAGCACAGCAGGCTGCGCGGTGCCATCACCGACAGCCTCGGCCGCGTCGACCCCAATGCGCTCAGGGGGTACGTGGAGCACAGCGCCGACACACTCATCGACCGCATCGGGCCCAAGGGACGGGCGGACCTGCTCTCCGAGTACGGTGCGGTCCTGCCCCTGCTGGTCTTCAACCAGCTCTTCGGCTGCCCTCCGGACATCGGAGACAAGCTGGTCGACGGCATGTCCGGGATCTTCGACGCCGACGGCGACTCCGAGAAGGCGAACGCGGTCCTGACCGAGGGGGTCGCCGACTTGGTCGCCCTCAAGCGCAGAGAGCCAGGACCGGACCTGTCGTCCTGGCTGATGGCGCATCCGGCTCGGCTCACCGACGAGGAGATGATGCACCAACTGGTGCTCCTCATGGGTGCCGGCACCGAACCGCAGCAGAACCTGATCTGCAACGGGCTGCGGCTGCTGCTGGCCGACGACCGGTTCGCAGGTGACCTCGCAGGCGGAAGCATGCCCGTCGACGACGCCATCGACGAGGTGCTGTGGACCGACCCTCCGCTGGCGAACTACGCCATTCACTATCCGCTCCACGATGTGGAGGTCGAGGGAAACCTGCTGCGCGAGGGCACCCCCCTTCTGATCAGCCTGGCCGCCGCGAACACCGGTACCGGTATCGCCGGTGACCGCCGACGTGGCAACCGCGCGCACCTTGCGTGGAGTGCGGGCCCGCACACCTGTCCCGCGAAGGGCCCCGCCCGGTTGATCGCCGCAGCCGCCTTGGAGAAGCTTCTCGACCGGCTCCCCGGCATCGAACTGGAGCTTCCGGTTGAGGACTTGCAGTGGCGGCAGGGGCCCTTCCACCGGGCCCTGGCCGCCCTGCCCGTGCGATTCCCCCCGATCGCGCCCCGCGACCGGCTGTCTGCAGGACGCGAAGGGACGGCGAACCCGGTCCTGCCGTCATCGACCCCTCCGGCGTCGACGCCCACAGTGCGGGTACCCGGATCCGGAGGGATGCCCCGGCGGCGCTGGTGGAAGTCCCTGGCAAGGCGGACGTACGAACCTTGAGCCGTGACCATGACCGAGGGTGCTGTGTGAGCAGACAGGAGCAATCAGGTGCGAGACCACTGCTGCGTGCTTGATCGCCTGTCCGGCTGACGGTAGTGATCACTTGCGCCGGTGATCCGCTGTGGAGGTGGGCAGTTGTGGGCCGGAGATTTCCGCGGTGCTCCGTTGCCACCCGTGGCCGGGCACGGCCCGTGAGCTGCCCGGGGCGGGGGCCGCATGGAGGATGCGCGACTGGAGTGTGGTGAGGATCGGGCCCGGGTCCACTCCCAGATCGCGGACCAGGGAGCGGCGGATCCGCTGGTACACCGCGAGGGCCTCGGCCGTGCGGCCCTCGCGGTACAGGGCGAGCATCCACAGGCCGTACAGCCTCTCGTGGTGGGGGTTCTCGGCGCCGAGTGCCTCCAGGGCTTCCGCCGCCTCCCCTGGTGCGCCCAACTGTACGTCGAGCTCAGCCAGTTCCAGCTGTGCGGACAGTCGCATGCCGGTCAGGCGGTGGCGCTCAACAAGAGCCAGTGGGCCGGGTACTGCCAGCAGCGGGACGTGGCCGTGCCACTCGGCGAGGGCGCATCGGTAGGCGGAGCGGGCCGCGGCCGGGTGCGTGTCGCGGGTGCGGCGGGCTTGGGTCAACGCTCGGTGGAACCGCCACAGATCGGCGTCGTCCGGTGCGGCCTGCAGGCCATAGGCCGCCCCTCGGCTGAGGAGCAGCCGGGGGGCGGTACGGCGGGGGCGGTCCGGTTCGAGGATTTTCCGCAGGCGTGCGGCGTACGTCGCCACGAGGCCGTGGGCCCCGGACGGTGGTGCGTCCCCCCACAAGGACCGGATGAGGTCGGCGCGTTCGACCCAGGTGCCGGTGCGCAGCAGCAGTGCGGCGAGCAACGCGGTCTGCATGGGCGGGCCCGGAATGAGCTGCTGTCCGGGGCGTGAGACTCGGACCAGGCCGAGAAGTTCGTACTGGACGGGGCTGTCGGGCATGCGCATGGACGACTCCTCTCCAGGTATTGGTCTGGACCAATCATGCCGTGCATGCGAACCGTGCGCACTGCGCCGGATGGAAGCCGAATGGATTCACCGCCGGTACCTCTGGTCCAACCGCTCCACATGTGGGACCTCTTGGTCTAGGCCATTCGCCGGCCGACCCGGCAGGCCCTCCGTTCCGTGTGCCACGACTGCCTGCGCCCGCAGGCACATGCACCTCTGTCACCGCTCGCCAACGACCGGTAACCCCCATGAAAAGAGGCGCCATGAAACGTGCGAGACGAACACTCACCGCTTTGCTGACCGCCCTGCTCCTCCCGCTCGGCGTCCTGGTCGCAGTCGCCGGCCCGGCCCACGCGGCCCCGCCCTCGGCCACGTTCACCAAGACCTCCGTCTGGGAGACCGGCTACACAGGCCAGTTCACGATCAAGAACAACGGCTCCACGACCCTCACCGCGTGGACGGTGGAATGGGACCTTCCCGCGGGCACCACCGTCGGTGCCTACTGGGACGCCCTGATCTCGAGTTCGGGCAGCCACTACACCGCCAAGAACCGCGAGTACAACGGAACCGTCGCCCCGGGCGCCTCCGTCACCTTCGGCTTCGTGGCCTCCGGCACCGGCTCCCCGGCCAACTGCAAGCTCGACGGCGGCCCCTGCGACGGCTCCGCCGCCGACACCCCGCCCAGCGCCCCCGGAGCACCGCAGTCGTCGGGCGTGACCACCACGTCCATCGCCCTGACCTGGGCCGCGGCCACGGACGACAAGGGCGTCCAGAACTACGACGTGCTGCGTGACGGGGCCGTCGTCGCAACGGTGAGCGGCACCACGTACACCGACACCGGGCTGACCCCCGACACCGAGTACACCTACACCGTCCGCGCCCGTGACACCGCCGGCCAGATCGGTCCGCCCAGCCCGGCCACCCGGCTCCGCACCGCCGACGGCGGCGGCACCGACCGGCCCCCGTCCGCCCCCGGCACGCCGCGTGCCGACGACATCGGCGAGACCAGCATCAAGCTGAGCTGGACGGCGGCGACGGACGACCGGGGCGTCAAGAACTACGACGTCTACCGCGGCTCCGTGGTCGCAGCAACCGTCACCGGCACCACGGCCACCGTCACCGGCCTGACCGCGGACACCGACTACACCTTCACCGTGCGCGCCCGCGACACCGCCGACCAGGTCGGACCGCCCAGCGGCGCACTCACCGTGCGCACCGCAGGCGGCAGCACCCCCTCGACATACGCCAAGGTCGGCTACTTCACCCAGTGGGGCATCTACGGCCGCCAGTACCCGGTGAAGAAGCTGGACACCCTGGGTGCCGCCGCGAAGCTCACCCACCTCAACTACGCGTTCAGCAACATTCATCCCACCGATCTCACCTGCATGAACGGCGTCACCAAGGCCACCACGCCCAACCCGCAGGACCCCAACCAGGGCGACGGGGCCGGTGACTCCTGGGCCGACTACGAGCGCTCCGTGGGCGCCGCCGAGTCCGTCGACGGGGTGGGCGACACCTGGGACCAGCCGCTGGCCGGCAACTTCAACCAGCTGAAGAAGCTCAAGGCCAAGTACCCGCATCTGAAGACGCTGATCTCCATCGGCGGCTGGACGTACTCCAAGTACTTCCACGACGCGGCCCTGACCGACGCCTCCCGCAAGAAGTTCGTGTCGTCCTGCATCGACATGTACATCAAGGGCAATATGCCGCTCGTCAACGGCCGCGGCGGCGCGGGCGTGGCGGCCGGCGTCTTCGACGGCATCGACCTCGACTGGGAGTGGCCCGGCGCCGAGGGACACGCGGGCAACCACTACTCGACGGCCGACAAGAACAACAACACCCTGCTGTTCGCGGAGTTCCGCCGCCAGCTCGACGCACTGGGCGGCACCACCGGCAAGAAGTACCTGCTGACCGCCTTCACTCCCGCCGACCCGGCGAAGATCGAGGCGGGCTGGGACATCACCACCCGGGACGGAACGCCCAGCGTCTTCGACTACATGGACTTCGCCAACGTCCAGGGCTACGACTTCCACGGAGCGGGCAGCGACAACTCCTGGGAGCCGAACCGCACCGGGCACCACATCAACCTCTACCGCGACGACCAGGACCCGTACACCACCGAGTTCAGCGTGCAGCGCGCCGTCCAGACCTATCTGGACGCGGGCGTGGATCCGCGCAAGATGACGCTCGGTCTCGCCTTCTACGGCCGCGGCTGGCAGCAGGTCGAGGACGGAGGCGTGCGCGGCGAGTGGCAGAAGGCGGGCGGCGCCGCGCCCGGTCAGTTCCAGGAGGAGGCGGGGACGCGGGGGTACGACAACCTCATGTCCTCGGTGCCGGGCCTGACCGTCTACCACGACGAACAGTCGGTCTCCGCCTACGGCTACACCGGCAACGGCGGCCAGTGGTGGAGCTTCGACGACGCCTGGACCATCGGCAGGAAGGCGGCCTGGATCAAGAGCAAACGCCTGCTCGGCGGCATGATCTGGGAGATGTCCGGAGACAGCGGCACGCTGATGACGGCCCTGGACACAGGGCTGCGCTGACGCGCCGGCGCATCTCCGGAACGGATACCCCCAAGGAGGAAGCGGGGCCCACGGACACCATCGTCCGTGGGCCCCGCCCCCGTGTATGCACGGCTATGCGAGGCCGTACGCCCGGATCACCGTCTGGCGCAGCTTGTTGCCCTGCGTGTCGCTCGCCGAGACCCGCAGTGAGGCGAACGCCGACCGGTCGGAGGGGTTGAAGACCGCGACCTTGGCCTTGTTCACCTTGCGTTCCTGGATCCACGCGTGCGTCCAGGTGGCTCCGTCGTCGAAGCTGACCTCCACGGACAGGTCCTTGAGCTTCGCCTCGGGCGCCCCGGCCTGCGCCGCAACCGTGACGTCGAGGATCTGCCAGTCGAAGGACCGGCCCCGGCCCAGCTTGTCGAAGTCGGAGGTGACACCGGCCTGCAGCAGCGGCTGCCAGTCCAGGCCCAGCGGCCGTTCGGAGCGGAACGTCCACTCGGTGGTGAGCCGTGTGGCCGTGGTCGCCCAGTCCGGTGACCGCTGTGCGTCGAGGGTGAGTTCGTACGTGCCCGGGTCCTCCGGCATAGCGAACCACCCGATGCCCGGCAGTGGCGCCTCACCCAGGACCTTGCCGTCCCGCGTCAGCGTCATGTCCGCCTTGACGTACGGCAGTTGGAACACCGCTGCCGCGCCGTGCCCCGGCTCCGTCGGTGCGAACGCGCCGACAATGGCGGCCAGGGTGTCCCCGGTGCGGTAGACGCCGTTGGCATAGCGGTGGGTGTCGAGGTCGGGACGCAGCACGCCCTGGTTCCAGACGCGGGGCGTCGAGGAGCCTGGCGCGTAGATCCCGATGCCCGAGATGGCGCCGTCGCTGCCCATCAACGGGGTGTCGGCGGCGCGCTGGAAGAGGTGCTCCGACCAGCGGGCCCCGGAATCCTCGGTGCCGGGGGAGTAGAACTCGGTGCGGCTGCCGGGCAGGGGAACGTCGTGCAGGATGCCGAAGATCAGCGCCTGGAGCGGCATGTACAGGGCGCCGGCCGAGCGGGCGCCCGTGGCGGGCTTGCCCTGGGCCCGGTAGTCCGCGCGGACCTTGCCGAGTTCGGCGTCGCGGACGGGATAGTCGAGGTTCTGCGGGATGCCGCCGCCGCGCGGTGCGTGCGCGAGGTAGTAGGTGTACGCCGCCCCCTTCGCCGGCAGCATCACGGCCGTGTGGCCCATGGCCACCCGTTCCGGATCGGCCGCCCGCGGGACGGCGTACATCGGGGCGCGGGTGACGGCGCCGAGGGCGAGGCCGAACAGGGACTCATCGTTGTCGGACAGGATGCTGAGGTCCAGTTCGGTGTAGTAGCGGCGGGCGTCGGGCCGGCCCACCCTGTCGACGACCTTCTTGCCCCGGCGGGCGTCCAGCGTCACCGTGATCCCGTCGTGGTCGACGGGAGTGCGGAATTGGGCCTCCAGGGTCAGCGGCGCCTCCCTGGCGGGGAGTTCCGGGTCGGGGGTCGAGAGGGCGCCGGTGAATGCGTAGTGGCCCTTGGGCAGGCGGACGGTGGCTTCGCCGTCGCGCAGCTGGATGTACGGGTTCGTGTATGCGATGGCGTTGTGCTGGACTGCGGACACGTACTGCACGAGGTCGTCGTTCGTGGGTTTGCCGTCACGGTCGATCGCCTTGATCTTCACGTCGTACGACTCGGGCTCCACGACGACGCCCACCGCGGTGACCACGCGGAGGCCTTCTCCCGTCGCGGTGACGCGGCCGCCGAACTGGCCCCATTCCCGGTTGTGGAACCCCGACGCCTTCAGTGTCGCCGTCACCTCCGCCGTGCCGTGCGCGGGGACGGTGATCCGGTCGGCGGAGAGGGTGAGGCTGCCGTCCGGTGCGGGGCCGTTGTCACCCTCCTTGCTGAGGGAGGAGGCCAGGGTCAGGGTGACGTCCGTGGCGCCGGTGTTGCGGTAGCGCACGGTGCGGCGGACGTCGGGGAGGTTCTGCTGCGGGTACGCGAGGCGGCCGAAGGAGAGCGCGCCCGTCTCGGCGTACACCTGCTGCCAGGTCGCGCGCGCCGCGTCCAGGCGGCCCGAGCCGGTGCCGAACACCGGCTGCGCGGCGGCCGGATCGGTGGAGGAGACCAGGGCCGCCTTCAGCTGGCGCCCGCTCCAGTCGGGGTGCCGCTGGGCGAGCAGCGCCGCTGCCCCCGCGACATGCGGGGTGGCCATCGACGTGCCGGACAGACGGGTGTAGAGCTCGTCGACGGGCTCGCCGATGCTCGTGCCCGCCGCGCGGGCGGCGGCGATGTCGTCGCCGGGGGCCGCCAGGTCGGGCTTGACGGCGTGGTCGCCGGGTCGCGGGCCGCAGCTCGAGTAGACGCTCATCACGTCGTGGGCGTCCACGGCGCCCACCGCCAGAGCCTCGTCCGCGGCGGCGGGACCGCTGATCGTCGGCTCCCAGCAGTAGCTGTTGCCCGCGGCGGCCACGAACAGCGTGCCGTAGCGGTCGGTGAGGTCGTTCAACGCGAGGGAGAGCGGGTCCTGGCCGTCGGAAGCATCCTCGGTGCCGAGGCTCAGATTGACGATGTCGGCGCCGCGCTGCGCCGCCCACTCCATCCCGGCGATGATCGCCGAGTCGTCGCAGTACTCGTCGCCGCAGACCTTGCCGACCAGCAGCGAGGCGTCAGGGGCGACACCCCGGTACGCCGCGCCGGGTCCGCCCGCGCCGCTGCCCAGGGCGATCGACGCCACATGGGTGCCGTGGCCGACCGTGTCCTTGGTGCCGCCGCTGTCGGAGAAGTCCCGGCTTTCCTTGATCCGGCCGGCGAAGTCGGGGTGCGTGGCGTCGAGGCCCGTGTCCAGGACCGCGATGTCCACGCCCTTGCCGGTGTAGCCGGACTCCCAGGCGGCGGAGGCGCCGATCTGCCCGTTGCTGCGCTCGTCCTTGACGCGCACGCGCCCGTCGAGCCAGACGCGCTCCACGCCGGGCCGCAGCCGTTTGACCGCGCCGCCGGTGGTGAGCGCGGACCACAGGGCACTGGGCTCGTCGGGTGCGGCCCGTAGCGCGGCGCCGTCCACGGCGGGGAGCGCGCGCACGGTGCGTATGCCGTCGGTGCCGCGTAAGGAGGCGGGAGGGGCGCCGCGGTAGGCGGCGATCACCCGGGCCGGGCGGACGGTGCCGGAGGGGAGGGTGTCCGCCTGGCCTGTGACATCGAACAGGCGCGGGTCGAGGCGGCCGGACGCCAGCAGGTCCGCGGCGTCCGCGGGGACGACATTGAGCCGCAGACGGCCGCGGCCGTCCTTGGTGTACGACCGGAATACACCGACGTGCTCACGCCCTTCGGCGGCACGGAACATGGCCTGCGGGGGTGAGCCGGGCCGGGTGGCGACGACGACCTTGTCGCCCGTGAGCAAGGTGATGGTGCGAAGGCTTGCCTTCGGCTGCTCGGCCGGGTTGGCAGCCGACGGAACGGAGGGCGTGTCCGCCCCGGCGGGGACGGTCAGCCCTCCCGCGACCAGCGCGGCCAACAGGGCGATGAGCCTGCGGCGGCGCCAAGGACTCGCTCTGAAGCGCATGATGGTGCTCCTCGAGGATGGTGGGGGGTGGCTCCGAAAAGGCGGAGCCCCGACGATCAGCACCGAACCCCGCCTGTCGCGCACGCGTCAACGCCGCCCGGGTCTCGGTGCCTGAACCAATCGCCCCCTTTTCCCGGTACGCCCCCACCAACCGGGGAGTACGGCCTCACCCCGGACTGAACCACGCCCGGTTCACCGTGCCTCTGCCTCCATTCGGCGTCCATCGCCGTCCAGCTCAGTGGCTGTACGCGCGGCTCCCCTGCGCGCACGGTGACCCGAACAGCGGCCTTTCACGCCGACGCATGTGGGACCATGCCACACAACTGCTACGGCGCTGTTGCCGGTTCAGGTGGGCGAGTGCCGGGGAACCAGTGCCGATGCGACTGTGGCCTGAGCCATCTCCGTACACTTCGTGCCCCCTCCGTCACACCAGGACCTATGCTGCGGCTCGTCCGCATGCGGCACGCGTGAAGGATGGGCCGGGACGTGGTGCTGAGCTATCGGTTACTGGGACCTGTCAGCGTGTTCGAGGGCGCTGTGGAGCTCGACGCGGGGCCGGCGAAGCAGCGTGCGGTGCTCGCCATGCTGCTCTGCGCCGACGGCGCGTTCCTCGCCCGCCGCGAGATCGTCCGCGGCGTGTGGGGTGGCTCGGCACCGGCCACCGCCTCGCAAGTGGTGGCCACATACGTGGCCCGGCTCCGCAAGGTCCTTGAACCCGGGCGTGGTTATCGGGCCGGCGCCACCGTGCTGCTCTCGCGCGGGGACTCGTACGCACTGCCCGCCGACCCCGGCCGATTCGACGTACGCGCCTTCGAGCGGGCCGTGCACGACGCCGTGCGGCTACGGGCGAGCGGTGACCTCGCCGGATGCGCGACGGAGCTGGAGCGCGGACTGGCCCTGTGGCGTGGGCCCGCTCTGGAGGGTGTCCCTGGGCCGCATGCGGCGCGAGAGCGCGGCCGGCTGGAGGAACTGCGGCTGGCCGGGCAGGAGGAGCGGCTCAGTGTCCTGCTCGACCAGGGCCGCCACACCGAGGCGGTCCCCGATCTGTCCGCGCTGGCCGCCGCCCATCCCGCACGGGAGCGGGTACGGGCACTGCTCATGCTCGCCCTGCACCGCACCGGCCGGCGGGCGGAGGCCCTCGGCGTCTTCCAGGACACCTGGCGCACGCTCGTCACCGAGGCCGGCATCGAACCCGGCCGCGAGCTGCGCGACCTGCAGCGCCGCATCCTCGACGGCGACCCGGAGCTGCCCGTGACGCGCGGTGAGCCCGTGGCCGTCCAGGCCACGGCCTCCCAACTGCCGCCCAGTGTGCCGGACTTCGTAGGCCGGCGCAGCGAGCTCGCCACGCTGCGCCGACTGGTCGCCCGTGCGGCGAGCGCCGAGGCCGTCCCCCGCATCGCTCTGATCACCGGCCCCGCCGGCGTGGGCAAGAGCGCCCTCGCCGTGCACGCCGCCCACCGGCTCGCCGACCACCACCCGGACGGCCGGCTGTATGTACGGCTCGACGGAACCCGACCGCGGCCCGCACGCCCGGAGGACGTCCTCGGCAGGCTGCTCGAAGACCTCGGCGTTCCGCACCACCGTATCCCCGCGGGCCTGGACCGCCGCACGGCCCTTTTCCGTACGGTCACCTCCGGGCGCCGTCTGCTCCTGGTCCTGGACGACGCCCGGCGCGGCGCCCAGGTACGCCCGCTGCTGCCCGCCTCGGAGGGCTGTCTGGTGCTGGTCACCAGCCGCTCCAAGGTCACCGACCTCGACACCCGCACCGTCATGCGGCTGAGCGCCCTCGACGAGCACGAGGCGCGGGCGATGCTGCGCCGCGCGGTGGGGCCCGAGCGAGTGGACAGCGAGCCGGCCGCGGTCGACACGGTGCTCCAGGTGTGTGCCGGACTCCCGCTCGCGCTGCGGGTGGTGGCCGCCCGGGTGGCGGACCGGCCGCCGGGCGCCTTCGCCGTCCTGGCCCGTCGGCTGCTGGACGAGGAGCGGCGCCTGGGGGAGCTGGCGGCGGGGGATCTGGCCGTCACGAGCAGTTTCCGGGTGAGCTACGACAGCCTCCCGAACGCCGAGTCCGCCACGGCGTTCCGCCTGTTGAGCGAGCCGGCGGTGCCCGACCTCGGCGTCGCCGACGCCGCCGCCACGCTGGACCTGCCCGAGGACCAGGCCGAGGGCCACCTCGAAACCCTGACGGACGCCCACCTCCTGGAAGCCTTCCTGCCCGCCCCCGGAGCCCGCTACCGCTACCGTTACCACGACCTGCTCCGGGTCTTCGGCCGCTCTCTGGGCCACAGCGCCGCCCGCCGCGATGCGGTGACCGCCATGCTGAACCGCCTCGTCCATTCCCAGATCGCCGGAGTACACGCCGCCGACCGACTCCTGCGCCCCGGCCACAGCACGGGCATCGACTACCAAGGGCCGCAGACGTCGTACAGCGAGCACCGCTTCCGGACCGCGGACGAGGCGCTGACCTGGCTGAAGGCGGAGCGCGGCACGATACTCGGCGCCGCCCTGCAGGGAGCTGCGACCGGCGCGGTCGCGCCCGCCCAGCTGGCCGAACTCACCACCGTGCTGCGTGCCTTCCTGATGCGTTGCGGCCACTGGCCGGACTGGGAGCAGCTGGCCGATGCAACGGTACGGCTGGCCCGCGCCGAACCCGACCCGCTCGCCGAAGCGATCGGCAGACTGGAGCTGGGAACCGTGGCGGCGGCGCGCCGTCAGCTGGACCGGGCGAAGGCCGAACTGCTGTCGTCGGCACAGCTCTTCACGTCCTGCGGCGATCATCAGCGCCGGGCCCGCGCGCTGAACAACCTCGGTCTGGTCCACTCGGACCTGGGCGAGTTCACCGCTGCCGCCCACTGCCTGGAGAGCGCCCTGGACGTCCACCGCGCCGCCCGGCAGCGGCTGGACACCACCATCGCCCTCGACAACCTCGCGCTGCTGGACTTTCGCCGCGGCGCCCTGGACCGGGCCGAGGATCTGTGCGCGCAGAGCCTCGCCATCCACGAGGCGGACGGAACCACGGCGTTGGCCTCCGCCACACTCAACATCCTCGGCCTCGTCCGCAACGGCCAGGGCCGCCACACCGAGGCCGTCGAGTGCCAGCAGCACAGTCGCGCGCTGGCCCGGGCTCAGGGCAACCTCTACCGTGAGGCGTTCGCCCTCCTCGACGCCGCCACCGCCCACCGGGCGGCGGGCAGGAACCGGAAGGCGATCGAATGCGCCGAACAGGGTCTGCGGATCAGGCTGGACCTCGGCGATCCACAAGGCGCCGCCGCAGCGTTCACGGTACTGGCCGACGCCCTGGAGGCAGCAGGGGATGCGGGCCGGGCGGCGGCGTGCCGCGCGGAGGCGGCAGCCGTGAAGGAGACTGCCGCCCTGCTCAAGCGGTGATCCGGCTTCTTCCTTGGTCTTTCCAAGGTGGACATTCTTCCGGGTCAGTAATGCGGCATCTCCAAGTGATGTGGGTGAACTCCTGGCTCCGCCCGAGGAATTCTTAAGCCTCCCATAATTCTCCTCTAATTGACGGTGTCATATCGGAGCAGTTTGAATTCCGGGCATGCCTTTTACCCGGACGCGACTCATCCTTGCCACCGCCCTGTCCTCCGCCTTCCTGGCGTCGGGCGTCACCGCGATCGCTGTGCAGCCTTCGGGGGCAGCCGGCACCGCGCCTTCTGCGCCCTCGGCCTTTCAACACCCCGGGGTCCTGGTCGACCGCGACGGTCTGGACTTTGCCAGGCGGCAGGTCCAGGCGGGAGCGCAGCCGTGGAAGACGGCCTTCGACACCATGAACGCCAGCCGATACGCGTCCCTTTCCTGGAAGCCGAGGCCGCGCGAGACGGTGGAGTGCGGACCCAGGTCCACTCCCAATCACGGCTGCTCCGACGAACGCGACGACGCGCTGGCCGCCTACACCCACGCACTGCTGTGGACGGTGACTGGCGAGCAGCGTCACGCGAGGAAGGCCATCGAAATCCTGGATGCCTGGTCGGGCACGATCAAGCGCCACACCAACAGCAACGCACCACTGCAGACCGGCTGGGCCGGAGCCTCGTTCTCCCGCGCGGCCGAGATCGTCCGGCACACGGGCGCGGGCTGGTCCTCAGCGAGGGTGAGCCGCGTCGAGAAGGTGCTGCGGGAGGTCTATCTCCCCACGGTCATCAAGGGAGCACCGAACCAGAACGGGAACTGGGAGCTGATCATGACCGATGCTGCCATCGGTATCGCAGTCTTCCTGGACGACCGTGCCTCCTTCGACCGGGCGGTAAGGACCTGGCGGGGTCGCCTGCCCGCCTACATCTACCTCAGGTCCGACGGGGAGCTTCCCAAGTCCCCGCCCGGAAGCACCAAGGACACTCGGGAGGAGCTCATCAAGTACTGGCACGGCCAGAGCACTCTCCGGGACGGCCTTACACAGGAAACCTGCCGGGACTTCGGGCACACGGGCTGGGGACTTGCCGCGGCGGCCCACACGGCAGAGACCGCCCGTCTGCAGGGCGTTGACCTCTACCGGGAAGGCAGGACCCGGTTGATCAAGGCGATGGAGTTCCACGCCGACCTCGATCTCGGCACGCAACCGCCGTCCTGGCTGTGCGGCGGCGCGGTGAAGAAAGGCCTCGGCCCGACCCAGGAAGTCGTACTGAACCACTACGGCAACCGCCTGGGCGTCGCCATGCCCCACACCAAACGGCTGGCGACGAACCGGCGGCCCGCAGGGGCCGACTACTTCCTCGCCTGGGAGACACTCACCCACGTCGAGAAGCCATAGAGGCCGTCCGCTGGCCCGCCGTCGCCGGGCCTGAAGCCGGTGCTGCTGGTGGGGAGGTGGTTACCTCGGGTGAGCGAGCGGCAGAAAGGGCACCTGCCAGGGGCTGGATTCGTCTTCTGCTGTTCTCAGCGCTCCGCCGCATGAGGGCGCAGCAGGAGCAAGGCGATGTCGTCGCCGCGGTGCTGCGGCCGTTTGGCGTGCCGGACTACATCGTCGGCCAGCGACTCCAGCCGCTGATTCCCGCCGCAGGAGAGCCGACCAGCCAGGTCGGTGATGGCGTCCTCCAGATCGGCGTCGAGGTACTCGACCAGCCCGTCGGTGTACAGGGCCAGGATGCAGCCGTCCGGCATCGGCTCGGTGACCGTGCGGTACTCCGCCTCGCGGTCGATACCGAGTAGCAGTCCGTCCGCCGTTTCCAGCGTCCGTACCTGTCCGTCGGGGCCGCGGAGCAGCGCTGGTGGGTGCCCGGCGGTGGAGAACCCGGCCCGGCGGCGGCCCAGATCGAGGCTGATGTAGAAGCAACTGGCGAAGAGCCCTGCGTCCAGGTCGGTGAGCAGACGATTGGTGCGGGCAAGGACTTCGGCCGGGGCCGCTCCAGCGGTGGCGTACGCCCGGATCGCGGTCCGCACCTGGCCCATCAGCGCCGCGGCGGTGACATTGTGGCCCTGCACGTCGCCGATGACGGCGCCGACGGTGGTCTCGTCGAGGCGGATGAGGTCGTAGAAGTCGCCGCCGACGTCCATGCCCTGGGTGGCGGGGATGTAGCGTGCTGCCGCCTCCAGGCCGGGCACGACGGGCAGCTTCCGCGGCAGGAGCCCGGACTGCAGCCCGCGCGCCAGCTGGTGCTTGCTGTCATAGAGGTTGGCTCGGTCGAGAGCCTGTGCCAGCAGACCGCCCAAGGACGTGAGGACGGCCCGTTCGTCGCTGGTGAACGGATGCGGCTCGGCGAAGGCCAGGATGCATGTGCCGACAGGCCGCCCGGAGGCCGTCAGGGGCAGGAACGCACAAGCCCCCATGCTGTCGGCCCAGGGGGCGGCTTCGGGGAAGGCCTGACGGAGCTCGTCACTGGTGGGGAAGAAGGCGGGCGCACCTGTGGCCAGGACCTGTGCCGCCGGGGAAGCCGAGGTCAGGGACATGCCGTGGAACAAGTCGACCACCTCTGCAGGACCGCCGCGGTGACCGGCGGCTCGCAGCCTGCCTGCCTCCACCGTCAGCAGCGCCACGGCCCGGCCGTCGAACGCGGGCATGATCTGTCCGGCCACCAGATCGACCACGTCGTCGACGCCGACGGCCTCCGTCAGCACACCGGCCAGGTGCATCAGGTGGTACAGGGCGGTGACGCGAGGAACGGCATGGGCAGCCGCCAGGGGATCCGTGCGCGCCGGGTCGGCAGCGGCCGGGGTGATGCGCATGCTGGTGCCGGTCACATCGGGATAGAGCTGGAAGCTGAGCCATCGGTCGGGAGGGCACAGCGCCTCGAAGGACGTGGGCTGCCGGACGAGCAAAGCGGCCCAGTAACTGTCCTCATAGAACGGCCGGCGCAACCACGGCAGGGCGGTCCACAAGAGAGCGCCCTGAAGCCTCTCGGCGGGCTCGCCCAGCAACGCGGCCGCAGTGGAGCTGACGAAGGTGATACGGCCCTGCGGGTCCAGGGCGCAGAGCCCCTCGGGCAGACGTCCGATCAGCCCGGTCAGGGAGGCCGCCCCGTCGGCGCCGGCGCCGGGCACGCTCACGACGCGCGGCTCCCCCTCGTGCCGTACGGGCCTGCCCTCGGCGGCCGCCCGTTCCAGCGTCGTGGCCAGGTCTTCCGCCGCGGTGATCAGGCTGCCGCGTTCGGCGGCCGACAGTTCTTCGGGATGGGAAGCCGTCCATCCCAGGGACACCGTGCCGTAGCAGGTCCCGTGCGCGACAACCGGGGCGACCGCCATGGCGAAGGAGTACGGATAGTCGAGCGCGACCCGAGGGTAGCGGCGCGCCATCTCGGCCTGCCCGCTGATCCAGACGAGATCCCGTCGCTGCACCGCCTCAGGGCTGGGTGACGGCGTGGCCAGCCCGACGTGGTACCAGGGCCCCAGGACATCCTTCGGCACGCCCGCCAGTACGGCCAGGTGCAGCACCTGCTCCCCGGGCGGCAGAAGGTAGATCATGCCTGCGTAGGCGTCGGTCTCCACCATCGCCCGGAGCAAAGGCGCCTCCCATCCTGTGACCTCGGTGCTCATCGTCTGCCGATCGTGGTCGGGGCCGAGAAGGCTGTGACAGATTTTAGTCTCCGGCCGTCGCTCCTGGCGCGGGCTGGTGCCTAGGGCCGACGGAGTGCTTCGACATGCCGTAGGCGTGGTTGTACGGCTGACGGACCAGGCCGAGGATCGAGGAGACGTCGAGCAGAGGGCCGTGGCCCCGTTCCGGTATCACCCGGAGGGCGGCGCAGGCACAGTGGACGTACCCCTGGCGTTGAAGGCCAGATCTTTGCGGAAGGCTCTGGGGCTCCCGGCCGAGCCGCTCCAGTGCCTGCTCGTCCGACCTACGTCGCCAGGTGCAGCCCATCCGCGCGAATGCCTCGGCCGTGGCCCACCTGATACCGATCCGGCTGGCACCCCCACGGGGGATGCCGGGCCGCGACCTCACCGATCGGAGACCCAGCTGTCAACGGTGCTCGTCAGTTTTGGATCGAGACAAGGCCGAGATCGTGCAACGGGAGCCCGACGCTCACTTGTCCTGGCGCATGTCTCGATCAGCACCCGGCTCACCGGTGTGAGGGTGTCGTTCTCAAGCCCACGGCGGAACGCGGCACGGCGGTCACCGTACGGATGGGCCGCGCGGTCAGCGGCCTGCTTGCCGACGTCCCGAAGCCGGCCGGTCGTGTCGTGCGCGGAGAGCTGCCTCAAGGAGTACATCGGCCGCCTCTGCGGTCGGAACTGCGTCCGCCCGATCCGAGGGCCCCGCCCGTCGCCCTGCTGGATCCCGCCCGGTCGGCAGAGCCGCGCCCGCCGGTGGCGGAGGTATCACCAGACGCTGAGGCCCCGGCCGCGTCCCGGCGATCGGAGCCTCGCCTCCCCCTCCTGGTGGCAGTACCTGTCGCGGCTCTCGCCCCGCCGTTTCGGCTGCGGCGGGAACGCCCGCCGGACTTGACGGTCTTCCGGTCCGGGGGGAACGCCGTCGGTGACGCCGACTGGGTGACTTCAATGGTTACGGCCACGCCGGAAGGCTCGCGGGCACCAGTGATGGTGGCCAGTGCCGCGTCGCTCGACGTGACGCGGGCCGTCCGAGGGCGGATGCCCGCGTCCGACATGAGCCGGGTGACGTCCCGTTTCTGTGCAGGCAGCACCAACGTGACCACGCTGCCGGAGCCGCCGGCGCGGGCCGTGCGGCCACCCCGGTGGAGGTAGTCCTTGTGGTCGGTGGGGGGATCGACATTCACGACGAGGTCGAGGTCGTCGATGTGTATGCCCCGGGCCGCGACGTTCGTCGCCACCAGGGCGTTGACCTGACCGTTCTTGAACTGTTCCAGAGTGCGATTCCGCTGCGGCTGGGAGCGGCCCCCGTGCAGTGCCGCCGCGCGGACACCGACGGCCAGGAGCCGCTTGGCGAGCCGGTCAGCGGACCTCTTGGTATCGAGGAACAGGATGACCCGGCCGTCACGGGCCGCGATGCGCGTGGTGACTGCCTTCTTCTCGGTCTCGTCCTGGACGTGGAGCACGTGGTGCTCCATGGTGGTCACCGCTCCCGCGGACGGGTCCACGGAGTGCACCACGGGGTCATTCAGGAACCGCTGCACCAGGACGTCGACGTTGCGGTCCAAGGTGGCCGAGAAGAGCATGCGCTGTCCGTCGGGCCGTACTTGCTGGATCAGTCTGGTGATTTGCGGCAGGAAGCCCATGTCGGCCATTTGGTCGGCTTCGTCCAGCACCGTGATGCGTACATTGTCGAGCACGCAGTCTCCGCGTTCCACCAGGTCGTTCAGCCTGCCGGGACTCGCCACGAGTACCTCCGCGCCGCGCCGGAGCGCACCGGCCTGCCTGGTGATGGACAGCCCGCCGACCACGGTGGCCAGCCGGAGGTTCACCGCCGTCGCGTAGGGGGTCAGCGCGGCAGCCACCTGCTGGGCGAGTTCACGGGTGGGCACCAGCACGAGGGCGAGGGGTGCCTTGGGCTGCGCACGACGTCCGGCCGTGCGGGCCAGGAGCGCCAGCCCAAACGCGAGGGTCTTCCCGGAGCCGGTGCGTCCCCGTCCCAGCAGGTCACGGCCGGCGAGCGCGTTGGGCAGGGTCGCGGCCTGGATAGGGAAGGGGGTGGTCACGCCCTGCGTTGTGAGCGTCTTCAACAGCGCCGCGGGCATGTCCAGGCCGGCGAAGTCCTCGACCGCGGGAAGCGCGGGTGTAGTGCTTTCCGGTAGCCGGAACTCCCTCAGTGACGACGCGGACGGTGGGGATGACGAGGCGCGCCGGTTCGACTTCTGGGGCCTGCGTGACATGCAGTTGAATGCCTTCCTGGAAACAGCGCAAACCGGGGTCCGCACCGTGACGGTGCGGACCCCGGGGAGCGGATACGCGTGCGCGATCAGGCGGGGACGATGTTCTCCGCCTGCGGGCCCTTCTGGCCCTGTGTGACGTCGAAGGAGACCCGCTGGCCCTCCTGGAGCTCACGGAAGCCCTGGGTCGCAATGTTCGAGTAGTGGGCGAAGACGTCGGGACCGCCGCCGTCCTGCTCGATGAAGCCGAAACCCTTTTCGGCGTTGAACCACTTCACGGTTCCCTGTGCCATGGCCTTCTCCTTCTGTAGGCAGAGGCCCCATCCGGAGGTGCCGGAAAACAAATAATGCGCCTGAAGGAGAAGCATTCCCGTCAGGCGCACATAGGTTCATGGGTACCACAACTGCAACACTGAGACCTTAGCACAGCTGGCGGCCCGACGTGGTTCGACGACGCGCACGTCGGGGTTTCTCAGAGCGTTTTCGATGACCGTGACGACCTTCGTCGAAACCGCCTGAAGTCCGAGAGACATGGCCATCTGTCGGCAGTGCTTGCCCCACGCCGGAGCAAACCCCCGGATCAGGTCGAACCCGTACTTCCCTGGACGTAACCCGCCTCTCCGGTTGGCAGCCCGGGGCAATCGGGGCGCCAACTGCCTCCCCGCCTCAGCGGGTACGAGCGGCGCTCGAGTTCGGGCTGATGCGGAGCGAGGAAGTATCCACAGCTTCGAAGTCGCTGCCCTTGAATCTCTTGAGCGCGGTGAGCTGTTCGTTGTCCCAACGTTCGTCTTGGTCGCCGGACACGAACCAGCTGGAGCCGTTGTCTGCCACCAGGGCGCCGTAGCGCTTGAGTGCCTCCGCGATCACCTTGGCCTGAGGGGGCAGCTCGGAGGTGTCCGCCGATTGCTTGAGCCGCAGGCGCAGGCCCATCGGGGGCAGGTCGGGGTCATGTGCCGTGCCGGCATCGTGGCGTGCCGGCCACACGTGTGACCGGTCAGAGCTCGGAACGGTGATACGCAGCGCGTGCGGGATGGCCCCGTCCACCACCTCGTCGTGGCGGACCAGTCCAGGCAGTATCGGCAGCCCCGCCGCGTCGGCTGAGGTCCATCCCTCGGGGCGCAGGGCGTTGGACCGCAGATCAAAGACGGCGCCGGAACCCGCGTGCCACTGGCCGCTGCTCTGGCGGTGTGCGTCGAACAGCTCGTATGACCGGCACCGGGTGCGGTCGAAAACCACGACATGCCGGTCGCCGTCACCGGTCGGGCCGCCCTCCACGCGCGCGTCGTCAGGGATCCGGTATCCATCGGGGTCCGATTCGTCCGCGTAGTCGAAACCGACCTCGGCCTCCGGGACGTCATCGTTGATGACGGTGACCGGGATTCCGATGGGTTTGCCGTCGATCAGGCCGGAGCCGAAGTCGGCGTGCAAAGGCTTGTCGGCGCCGATCGAGGCTACATAGACGTCGGAGCGTGAATGGCGTGGCAGGACGTCGACACGGGCGCGCCACACGCTCGAGGGCTCAGCCACGTCGCATGCGCCGTCGCTTGCCTCGGAGGTGCCCGTGCGCGCCGGTGGGGATCCTGCGGTGTCCGGCTTTGTCGTCGCACGTGGTGTGCCACGGGCCCAGTGCGTCGGCTCCAGCAGCTGGACGCCGAGCGGTGCAGTGGCGCTTGTCCGGGCGGACGATACGGCAGCGGCCTCAGGGTGGTCCCAGGCCACCGCATCTCCAGCCCCGCAGGCCAGAAGCCCGCCTGTGACCAATCCGCCTATCGATGCGGCTGCCGGGAGGACCAGTCCCCGATGTCGAGAGGGTCTCATGCGTCTCATGTGCTCCCCTTGCCCTGAACAAACCCAGTGGCGCTCTTGTGAGACTGCGATGAGCGGGGTGCCCTGTCTGCAAATAAATAAGCGCACACCGGTGGGTTGACCGTGTCCATGGGGAGCGTGAGTGCAAGGAGAATGCGGAGCGGCCTCCCAGTTTACAAGGCGTCTGATGCCGACGCTGCTCACGTAGATCGCTGCAAGCTTGGCAGGCCGGATGGGTGCGTCTCGGCAACGGCCCGGCCACCGGCCCCGCGTGGCGGCCTGCCCCGGGCACCGGACGGCGCCCCGCCCTCACCCTCGCCGACCGGCTCCATTACCGGCTCGGGCTCCCGCAGGTCGCCGTTGCCCGCCTCTTCACCGTCACGCCCTTCACCATCAATCGGCGCATCCGCGACATCCGCCAACTCCTCGGCACGGCTGGACACATCATCCATCGCGCTGACCGGAGACGGCCCCTACGCCCGTCAGCGCCCGTCCGCCGCTGTGCCGCGCGCACCGGTCGCGGACCTGGCCTCTTCTTCCGCCGCTGTCTTGATGGCCTGCAGCGCAGCGCGCATCACGATGCCGACACCGGGCGAGACGAGTGTCCAGTAGCGGGCGAAGCGCTTGGCTGCCATCTGATCGGTGCAGCCCGTGCGTGCCTCGTAGGTCAGCAGCGAACGCCGGGTGCCGTAGGGGTGGACCACGAGCGCGGCGGCGATTTTTGCCCAGCCGGGCTCACCGAACTCCGGGAAGTCGCCGGGATCGACATGGCGCCATTGGATGGACGGCTGCCATGGCTTGCCGACGGCGCCGAAAACCAGCTCTCGCCCAGGGTCCTCGCCCAGCCCGACCCAGGGTTGCTCCGCCTCGGCCGCCTGCCGGTCCTCCGTGACCGTGTCGAAGAGATCGGCCAGCCGCAGGGAGGCCGGAGGGTGGGCGGGGGTGCCGCGCAGCCGGTCAGGCAGGCCGCGTGCCCGGGTGACCAGGTCGAACAGCGGAGAGTGGACCGTCAGCAGATCGAGATCGCGCGCTGCCCGGTACGTCCGCGACGGCCCCGCGGCGAGGGCCGTGCACTCCAGGCGTGTGAAGCGGAAGTCCGGCAGGGCGCTGTCCAGCAGCAGCGGCCGGGCGCCGGTGTTCGTGTCCATCACAACCTCCTCCGGCCGATATCTCCCATTCTGGTGGGCGCGCGTGTCCCTGGCACGGCGGTGAGCGATGGAGCCGGCGGCAGGGGCTGCCTCGGTCCTGTACGACGGGTCTCGCCCAAGGGAAGAGGACCGCGAACCGCCGTGCCGGACCGTGGCTCAGGGACGGGCGCGGCGTCGGTCGCGATGACGAGATGCGGGGAGCTCTGACGTGATCAGGGGTGTGGTTGGGTGTGCCGCAGCGGTGGATGCGCGAGCACCCCGCCACCCCGACCCGCGAAGCCGCGGCGTGGCGGCGCTCGACGCATGGGCTCACGCTGGAAAGACAGGGAACGGACGGCGGCGTGGAGACCTCTTGGAGGCGCCATGACTGGTGCGGACGGACGTCGGCCGATCGTGGTGGGCGTCGACCCGGATCCTTCGAGGCGGCTGGCGCTGGGCTGGGGCGCCGATGAGGCGGATCGGCGTGGCGTGCCGCTGCGGCTTGTCCACGCCCAGGGCCTCCCGACCGGCGGGTACCGGTCGGGAGAGGTGCGGCCGTCGTGGGAGGAGTGGAACGAGTCGCTGCACGGAGGTGGTGGTCAGGTACTCAAAGAGGCGGTGGCCTTCGTCGAGTCCCGGCGGCCGACACTGGAGGTGTCGACGCTCCTGGCGGAAGGAGAGCCGGCGTGGGTTCTGCGCGAAGAGGCACGGGGCGCTGCGCTGGTCGTGGTGGGCACCCGGCACCTGAGGAAGGGGCGCGAACTGTTCACCTCCGCCTCCGTGGCACTGCCGCTCACCGCCCACGCTCCCTGCCCGGTGGCGGTCGTACCGGAAGCGGAGCATGCCACTCAGCAGCCGGCGTATCTCGTGGTCGGTGTCGACGGCAGTCCGCGCTCGGCCGCAGCCGTGGACTTCGCATTCGAGGAGGCGGCCCTGCGCGGAGCGCTTCTGCGGGCAGTGTACGTGTGGCATCCGCCGCGCCTCGGCCTGCTGGACGAGGACGCTGAAGTGCAGGAGTGCCGCCGTGTGCTGTCCGAGACGGTCGCGGGCCGTATCGCGATGCATCCGGGCGTGGAACTGCGCCACGAGGTCGTCCGCGGCCATCCGGTGCAAGTTCTGACGGAAGCATCGGAACACGCCTTGGGCCTGGTCGTGGGAACCCGGGGGCATGGAGGATTCACGGGCATGCTGCTGGGCTCGGTGAGTCAGGGAGTGCTCCACCATGCCCGCTGCCCCGTCATCACAGTCCCCGCGTGAGCAGACGAACGGCCCCGGCCCCTGCCCCGAACGGCCCTGGTGGTGTCGGCGGGCGCGTCACACGATGAAAGAGCGTCGCTGGTCATGAGCGGCGAACCGGCGAGAACCTGCCGAGTTCCCTGGAGCCCGTAATGGCAGCCTCACGCAAGGTCTTCCGCCCCACCCCGTCGATTCCACCGGCGACTAACACCCCTTCACCCTGCGGTAAGTCCTGATGCGCACCGGTATGGACCCGCTGCTGCCGGGCCGAGCGAAGGCCCAGGCTGGCGCCCCGTCCGGTTCCAGCCCGCGTCCCCCGGTACGGGATCTCGCCGCCGATGAGGTCTTCGGCGCGCTGGACACGGCACGTCGCGGTCTGTCGGCCGCGCAGGCACGGACCAGGCTGGAGCAGTACGGGGCGAACGAACTGCCCCGCGCGGGGCGCCGCGCCCCGTGGCGGCAGTTGGGGGCGCAGTTCACGGACCTCTTTGCGGTGGTGCTGATCATTGCGTCGGGGATCACCTTCCTGGCGTACGGTCTGGAGGAGCCGCGTGACGTGGGCACGTTGCAACTGGCGGTGGCGATCCTGGGGGTCGTGGTGCTGAACGCCGCCATCGGCTTCGCGCAGGAATACTCGGCCGAGCGGACGGCTCAGGCGCTGGAGGCGATGGTGCCCCACACCTGCCGGGTGCTGCGCGGCGGCGAACGGCTGGAGGTGCCCGCTCGGGATCTGGTGCCGGGCGACATGATGGTGCTGGAGGCCGGGGATGCGGTGTCGGCGGACTGCCGGGTGGTCGAGGCGCACGAGCTGGCGGTGAACAACGCGCCGTTGACAGGGGAGAGCAACGCCGTGGGCCGCACCGCCGACCCGGTGGCGGCCGGGCCGCCGCTGGAGGCCCGCAACTGCGTGTTCATGGGGACTGACGTTGTCGCGGGCTCCGGGCGGGCCGTGGTCTTCGCCACCGGCACGGGGACGGAGTTCGGACGGATCTACCGGCTGGCAGCGGCTGCCCCCCGGCAGAAGACCCCCCTGCAGCTCCAGGTGGCCTCCATGGCCAGGCGTGTGGCGGGGGCTGCCCTGGCGATCGGCGCCCTGGTGTTCGCCGTGCGACTGCCCACCGGGGAGTCCGTGGTGAGCCTGTTCGTCTTCGCTCTCGGCGTGATGGTGGCTCTGGTGCCGGAAGGGCTGCCCGCCACCCTCTCGGTGTCGCTGGCGATCGGCGTACGACGGATGGCGCGCCGCCATGCCCTGATCAAACAGCTGCTGGCGGTGGAGGCACTCGGGTCGACCACGGTCGTCTGCACCGACAAGACCGGGACGCTCACCCAGGCGGAGATGACCGTCACCCAGATCTGGGCGGGGCATGCGCCGCATCCCGTGACCGGTGTGGGATACGCACCAAGCGGCGAGGTCGCCGACACGGCGTCGGTGCGTGAGCTGTTGCGGGTGGCCGTCCTGTGCTGCAACGCCCGGCTGGTGCCGCCCGCCGGGCGGGAGCACTGGCGGATACTCGGCGACACCACCGAAGGGGCGCTGCTCGTCGTCGCGGCCAAGGCCGGGCTCGACCGGGGCGTGGAGGAGGCGGCGGCTCCGCGGGTGACGGAGTTCCCCTTCGACTCAACGCGCAAGTTGATGACCACGGTGCACAAGAGTGGCGGTGGTTATCAGGTGTGTGCCAAGGGAGCGCCCGTGGAGCTGCTGGCGCGGTGCACCGAGGTGGCGTGGGAGGGGCGGCGCGGGCCGCTGACCGACCAGGACCGGACGGCGGTCGTCGCGGCGAGTGACGCGCTGGCGTCGCAGGGGCTGCGGGTGCTGGCCGTCGCGCAACGGGAGCTGGACGGGCCACCCCCTGCGCAGGAGGCGGCCGAGTCCGGGCTGACGCTGCTGGGACTGGTCGGCATGCTGGATCCGCCGCGCCCGGAGGTCACGGACGCGGTCGCCGCCTGCCGCCGGGCCGGCATCCGGATCGTCATGGTCACCGGTGACCATCCGCTGACCGGGGAGGCCGTGGCCCGCCGGGTCGGGATCGTACGGCGACCCGATCCGGTCGTGGTGACGGGCGCGAGGCTGGACTCGATGGACGACGAGGCACTGGACGCACTGATCGCCGAGCCGTCCGAGCTGCTGCTGTGCCGGGTCAGCCCGGAGCACAAGATGCGTGTTGTCACCGCCTTCCAGCGGCAGGGAGAGGTGGTGGCCGTCACGGGTGACGGCGCGAACGACGCGCCGGCGCTCAAGCACGCGGACATCGGCGTGGCGATGGGGGCCTCCGGCACCGACGTGGCCCGGGAGGCGGCCTCGATGGTACTGCTGGACGACTCGTTCGCCTCCATCGCGGCGGCGGTGCGGCTCGGCCGGGCGGTCTACCAGAACATCCGTAAGTTCCTGGTCTACGTGTTCAGCAGCAATATCGGCGAGCTCGGCCCGATCCTGGTGGCGACGTTCGCCGGGTTCCCGCTGGTGCCGATCAGCGCGGTGCAGATCCTGGCGATCGATCTGGGATCCGATGTACTGCCCGCACTCGCCCTGGGGGCGGAACCCCCGGAGCCCGACGTGATGGACCGCCCGCCGCGCTCCCGCCGGGAACGGTTGTTCTCGGCCGCCGTGGTGGGACGGATCCTGTTTCTGGGCGGCATCCAGGCGGTCTGCGTGACCGGCGTGTTCTTCTGGCACGTCGTCTCCTCGGGCATTCCGTTCGACGACTTCACCGAGGACACCCTCGTCTACCAGGAGGCGATCACCATGGTCCAGGCCGGGATCGTGTTCAGCCAGTTCTTCATCTCGCTCGCCATGCGTACCGACCGGCAGAGCATTCTGAAGGTCGGGCTGCTGTCCAATCCGGCGCTGCTGGCGGCGGGCGGATTCGGTGTCGCCCTCATGGCCGCGATCAGCTATCTGCCGCCGCTGCAGGCCGTCTTCAATACCGCGCCCCTCGACGCCGCCGACTGGGTGGTCCTGGCCGGGCTCGGCACCCTGCCCCTGCTCGCGGACGAGGCCCGCAAGGCGTGGCTGCGCCGCCGCGCCGACCGCCGGAAGGGAGGCCCACGGTGAAGGTGATCGTCGTCGGCTGCGGACGGGTGGGCGTCACGCTCGCCGGTCTGCTCGCCTCGGAAGGGCACGACGTGGCCGTCGTCGACCGGCGTCCCAAGGCGGCCCAGCGGCTGCCCGGCAGTCCCCGCATCCGCTTCCACGAGGGCAACGGCTACAGCCGCGCCGTGCTCAGAGCCGCCGGCGTCGAGCACGCGGACGCCTTCGTCGCCGTCACCTCCGGGGACAACAGCAACATCGTCAGCGCGCGCACGGCGAAAGAGACCTATCGGGTGCCGATCGTTCTCGCCCGTATCTACGATCCACGGCGCGCCGACATCTACCGCGAGTTGGGCATCCCCACCATCGCCAGCGTCCGCTGGACCGTGCACCAGATCCACCAGATGCTGTTGCACCGCCACTTGAGTCCCGAACTCAGCTTCGGCAACGGAGAGACCCTGCTCATCCGCTCCGAGGTGCCGGACTACCTGCTCGGGCGGCGACTGAACGAGTTCGAGGTGGACGGTGAGATCCGTGTCGTCGAGGTGACCCGCGGGGGCCGCTCCCTGATCCCCGCGCACGGTACCCCCGCACAGGCGGGCGACCTGGTCACCTTCGCCGTCGCCGCCACCGCGCTGGGCAGACTGCGCGGCTTTCTCGACAAGGAGTTGGGGACGTGAACGTGCTCATCGCCGGCGCGGGGAGGCTCGGCACCCAGATCGCCCAGGTGCTCTCCGCGGCCCGCAACGAAGTCACCTTGATCGACATCGACGACGACCGCGTGGCCGAACTTCAGAGCCGTGTCCCGGTGCGCCTGGTCGCCGGGGACGCCTGCGAACCCGCCCTCCTGGAACACGCCGGTGCCCTGACCGCCGACCTGGTCATCGCCACCACCGGGGAGGACGAGGACAATCTCGTGATCAGCCTGCTCGCCAAGCGCCAGTTCTCCGTACCCCGCGTGGCCGCCCGGATCAACGATGCAGACAACGCGTGGCTGTTCGACGGGCGTTGGGGCGTCGACGTCGCCGTCCCCGGTACCACCCCCCTGATCTCGCTCATCGAGGAGGCCACCGGGGCCACCGACACGGTCGCCCTGCTGCGGCTCAGCAAGGCCGGCGTCGACGTCATCGAAACGGCCATCACGCCGCAGTCCAAGGCGGTGGGGCGCCCCTTGGGTGACGTCCGCCTGCCCGAAGGGACGGTTGTCGCCACGATCGTCCGTGACGGCCGGCCCACCGTTCCGGATCCGGCGATCCAGCTCCGGGCCGGCGACGAACTCCTCCTCGTCTCGCACTCGGCAACCGAACAGGAGATCCACTCAGCGTTCCAGTGACCGCCCCCGGATGCGGAGCAGACCGGTCACCGCTCGGTCGTCCCGGCTGCCCAGCGCCGTCGGACGCTGTCCTCGTGCTCGGCCTGCTCCAGGGCCAGGTCGGCCTGGTCGAGTGTCTCCCGCAGTCGTGGGATCCAGTGGCGCCGCAGGGCTCGGACCCGGTGCCGGGTGCTGAGGACCTCTGCGCCCACCAGTTCAGCGGCGGCGTGGGCGGCCGCGTACTCGGCGGCGGCGCGCACCGCACGGGCGTAGACCGCCTCGGCGTGCACCAGGGCCGTGTTGGAAGGAGCGGCGGCGGTGGGCGGACGGGCGGGTACAGATGTGGCGACCGATGCCGGATGACGTACGCCCATGGAGACGGTCCAGTGAATGGTGACCTCGGCGTGGCCGAGGCCCGCGGCGGCCGAGCCGAGGGCCCGTTCCCCGCCCAGGAGCAGGCCCCGCAGCAGCCACACCTCGGCTTCGGCCAGCAGCTCCCGCCAGGCGCGGGCGGCTGCCTCCTCCGCGTGCAGCAGCCGCTGGTGCCGGGAGCGGAGGATGCGGAGTTTCTGCTCCAGGAGGTCGGCTCCGCGCACGGCGACGTCGAGGCTGTGCCGCAGCCGCAGCCGTCCGGCACGACCGGGTGGCGTGCGGCGGCGGGCGCCGGTCATCGGGGCGTACCTTCGCCGAGATCGTCGAGGTCCTGCGCCCCGTGGGCGTCGAGGAGCCGGGCGGGGAGCATGGAGAGCTGGCTGCGGGGCAGGGTCAGCAGGGCCCGCCAGCCGCGTTCCAGCGAGGTGTCGAGGTCGCGTGGTTCGTCGCTGCGCTGGTGGGCGAAGTCCCGCAGAAATGCCTCCTCGTAGTCCAGGTAGCGGCGGTCGGTGGGGCTCAGCGCCGCCTGCCCGACCAGGTCCGCGAGGTCGCGGACCTGCCGCGCGCGGGCCAGGGCGGCCAGGAGCTGGGCCGCGACGTCCAGGTGGTCGTCACGGGTGCGACCTGGTCCTGCTCCCTTGCGCATCAGCCGGGAGAGGGAGGAGAGGGCGTCCACCGGCGGATAGACGCCCCGTGCGTGCGTCTCGGGCGAGAGCACGATCTGGCCCTCGGTGATGTAGCCGGTCAGGTCCGGCACGGGGTGGGTGATGTCGCCCGCGGGCATGGTGAGCACCGGCAGCACGGTGACGGAGCCGGGCCTGCCCCGGATGCGTCCGCAGCGCTCGTACAGCGAGGCCAGGTCGCTGTAGAGATAGCCGGGGTAGGCCCGGCGCGCGGGGATCTCCCCGCGGGCGGCGGAGACCTCCCGCAGGGCCTCGGCGTACGTCGTCATGTCGGTCATCACCACGAGGACGTGCCGTCCCTCGGTGAAGGCGAGGTGCTCGGCGACGGTGAGCGCGATCCGCGGGGTGAGGATCCGTTCGATCACCGGGTCGTCGGCGGTGTTCAGCAGCAGGACCAGTTCTCCGGCCGCGGACCGTTCCTCCAGGGCGTCGCGTACGAAGGAGGCGTCGGCGTGGGTCAGTCCCATGCCCGCGAAGACGACACTGAACGCCTCACCGGCGGCGGTGGCCTGGGCGGCGATCTGGGCGGCCAGTTCCAGATGCGGCAGCCCGGCCACGGAGAACACCGGCAGCTTCTGCCCCCGTACCAGCGTGGTGAGGGCGTCGACGGCCCCTACACCGGTGAGCACCGGCTCGGACGGCGGCTCGCGCCGCACCGGGTTGATGGGGGCGCCGCCCACCTCGGCGTCATGGGCGCCGAAGACCGGCGGGCCGCCGTCGAGGGGCTCACCGCGGCCGTTGCAGACGCGGCCCAGCCAGTCCGTCCCGACCGGGACGCGCAGGGGGCTGCCCGAGAACGCCGCCCGGACGCCCGCCGGATCCATGCCCGCAGTGCCTTCCAGCACCTGTACGACCGCCAGGTCCCGGTCGGCGTCCAGGACCACGCCGTGGCGCCGTTCGCCCGAGGCGAGGGCGATGCGTACGTACTCGTCCCAGCCGATGCCCGAGACGCCCTCGACGATCGCGAGCGGCCCCCGCAGTTCACGAACCGCCGTGTACTCGATTCCGCCGGACACGCTCATGGCCGCAGTTCCCCCAGCCTGGTGAGCATGGCGTCCCGCAGTGCCGCCACCCCGGCGGCGTCGTGCGGGCCGGTGTCCTCGCGGGCCCGCAGCAGCGGGCCGAAGTCGGTCTCCTCGACCGAGGCCGCCGGGACGCCGGAGTCCACGAGCTCGCGGCAGCGGTCGGCGACCGCCAGGACGGCATCGGCCAGTGCGGCCGTCTTCTCCGGGCCGCAGTAGGCGTCCTGTTCCGACAACGCGCTCTGCTGCAGCACGCCCTCGCGGACCAGTCTCCCCGCCAGCACGCTGATGCGCTCCCGCGCGGGCAGGGCGGCGATTCCGATCAGGTCCACGAGATCGGCCAGCCGGTCGGCCTCCGCCAGCACCGCACCCACCCGGTCGCGGCGCCGGGTCCACGCCGGATCGTCGGCTGCCCGGTGTCCGGCGGCCAGCACCGGGACGTCCCGGGAGAAGGACCCGGCCCAGGAGACCGCCGGGTAGTGGCGGGCGTAGGCGAGGTCGCGGTCGAGGGTCCACAGGCAGCGGACGAAGCGTTCGGTGTGCGCGGTCACCGGTTCGGTCATGTCCCCGCCCGGCGGGGACACCGCGCCGATCACCGTCACCGAGCCCCGGTAACCGCCGAGCGTGGTCACGGCGGCGGCCCGCTCGTAGAAAGCCGCGATGGCCGAGGCCAGTCCGGCAGGGTAGCCCTCCTCGGCGGGCAGCGCGCCGGTGCGAGAGGCGAACTCCCGCAACGCCTCGGCCCACCGGGAGGTCGAGTCGGCGATGACGACCACGTCCAGGCCCATGTCCCGGAAGTACTCGGCGACCGTCATCCCCGTGTACACGCTCGCCTCACGGGCCATCATCGGCATGTTGGACGTGTTGGCGATGGTCACGGTGCGGTCGGCGAGGCGTCCGCCCGTACGCGGGTCCTGGAGTTCCGCCAGTTCGGTGATGACGTCGGCCATCTCGTTGCCGCGCTCCCCGCAGCCGACGTAGACGATGACGTCCGCGTCGCACCACTTGGCGATCTGCTGGAGCAACATCGTCTTGCCCGTGCCGAAGCCACCGGGTACCGCCACCGTGCTTCCCCGGGCGACGGGGAAGAGCAGGTCGATCACCCGCTGGCCGGTGTTCAGGGACTCGTGGCTGTCGACGCGCTCGCGCACCGGGCGCGGCTGGCGCACCGGCCACAGGGCGCCGACCCTCACCTCGACACTCCCCACCACGGCCACCACCGCGTCGCTCGGGACGTCCCCGGCAGCGGCGATCTCCTCGACCGTGCCCCCGCAGCCGGGCGGCAGCAGCACCTTCACCCGCACCGGTCCCGCGTCCTGGATCTCCCCGAGCGCCTCCCCCTCGGCCACCTGTTCGCCCTGCGCCACCGAGGGGGAGAAGGACCGGACGCGCTCCTCGGCCGCGTGCCGCCCGGCGTCGGGCAGCAGCCAGTCGCCGGCACCGGACAGGGGGCGCAGCAGACCGTCGAAGATCCCGCCGAGCAGCTCAGGGCCCAGCCGCACCGACAGCGGACGGCCCTGCGGGAGCGCCGTCTGCCCCGGAGCCAGTCCGCCGGTGTACTCGTACGCCTGGACGGTGACCACATCACCGTTGATCGCCACGACCTCGCCGGGCAGCCCGGCGGGGCCGATGGAGACCAGGTCGTACATCGCGGTGCCGCCCACGTACTCCATCTCGACCAGCGGTCCGGTCACGCGCAGGATCCGGGACACCGGCTCCCGCGCAGTCGCCCGGCGAGGCGTCCCGGCGGCTTCCGTCACGGCTCCCACAGGCTCCGCACCCCCCCTCCCATACGGTCCAGCGCGCCGTCGGCGAGTGCGGTCAGCGAGAGATCGACCCGCCTCCCCGGCGCCCGGGCCACGACGCCCCCGTCGGCGTGCTCGGTCACCTCGGCATCGGGCCCCAGGAGAGCCCGGGCCCGATGTTCCAGCCGCTTCCGCAGGGAGGCGTAGCCATCGGTCCGGCGCAGGGCACGGACCCGTTCGGCCGCCTTTCGGCGCAGTTCCTCGTAAGACTCCCGGCGCGCGTCGAGCGTGCGGGACCTGGCTTCCCGACGGGCCCTGACGAGGAGGTCACGGGCGGCGTCCGCGCCGTCGGCCTCGCCCTGGCGCCGGGCCTCGTCGAGGATCGCCCGGGCCTCGGCACGGGCCTGGTCGAGCAGTGCGGCGGCCTCCCGCTCGGTGCGGGCCCGGAGCGACTCCGCATCGGTGTGAGCGGCTCGCAGCAGCTCTGCCCGGACCGGCGAGAGGACGTCCGTGGTCTGTTCGGGGGCCGGGGTCGTCATGGCGGCATCACGGCGGTCAGCGGGCTGCGGCCCCGGGGTGGCGCAGGCTCCGACTCCAGTGCCTCGGCTGCGGAAGGGGTGAGGATCACCAGGTCGACGCCGTCCGGCAGGCTCCGCCAGACCCGGCGTACGGCCTCGGGGCCGTCGGCGACGAGAACCACCGCTCCGGCCAGGGCCAGACCGGCCACCCGCGCCCGTTCTCCGATGGCGGCGACGCGGCCCATCGTCATGCCTTCCCGATGAGGATGACGGCGACGACCAGCCCGTAGATGGCGATGCCCTCGGCCAGGCCGACGATGACCATGGCGCGGCCGAAGAGTTCGGGCCGTTCGCTGAGTGCCGCGAGGGCCGCCGCACCGGTGTAGGCGACCGCGATGCCCGCCCCGATCGTCGCCGCGGCCACGGCGATCGCCGCACCGATCAGGGCGGCGGAGCCGGAGCCGGAGTCCTGTGCTGTCGTGGTCGCGGCCTGCGCGGATCCTCCGCCGAGCGCCAGGGTCAGCACCACGGTGGCGGCCACCATGAGCACGGCGTCGGCGGCGATCATCCACCACAGGCCCGTTCGTCCCGAGCGCCGCAGCACAAGGCGTACGGCGACGAATCCCGCCACGATGACGGGCAGGGCCAGGAACCAGGTGATCACGCTTCCTCCTCCCGCGCCGGGCCGGGCCCGACGGCCTCCATTGCTGCGGGCGGCGTTGCGTCGGCGGTCGGCCCCGTGAGGTGCTGTACGGGGAGGTGCCAGGGCCTGAAGGGGCGGCCCTCGCCCTCGAAGAGCCGGGAGAACAGTTCGTAGAACTCCAGCCGAAGCGCCTGAACACCGGCCACCAGCGCCTCCAGCGCGAAGGCGAGGGCGTTACCGGTGAGGAACACCAGCAAGGCGGCGGCGACACCCACCGGGCCCCGGCCCGCCAGAGCCGTCGTGCCGTCCCAGACGATCGCCCCCAGCGCCGCATGGGTCAGGCCGAAGGCCGCAAGCCGCGCGAACGACACGACGTTCGAGCCGATGCGTACCACCGCGTCGAACAGCTGGATGCCGGTCTGCACGGCACCGCCCGGACCGCCCGACGTGGTGGTGTAGAGCCCGACGCCGGCCAGCACCAGGCCGACGGCCGCGATCGCGGCGCCCACGACCGCGTACGCTGCCTGGCCGAGCCACACATACCCGGCGACGACGGCGAGACCGAGATAGAGCGTCGCTCCGGCGATTCCGCTCGTCGCATACAGGGCCGCCACCGGTCCGCCCTCCCGCCACCGGTTCACGATCCCCGCGGCGTAGGCGACGGCGAGCAGTACGGCGCCGAGTCCGACGGCGGCGGCCAGCAGCCGCATGGGCTCCTCCAGCGGCTCCAGCCACAGCACGGGCAGCACCCCGGTCGGGCCGAAGAACTCGCCGTAGGCCGCTCCGGCCAGGGTGGCGGCCAGCCCGGCTCCGGCGACAAAGGGCCACAGGGGGCGCAGCGCCGCCGCTCGGCGCGGTCGGCCCGCTCGCAGCAGGAGCGCGATGGCGACCAGCAGCAACCCGTGCCCGGCGTCGCCGAACATCAGGCCGAACATCACCACGTACACGATCCCGGCCGGCATGGAGGGGTCGAGGTCGGCATAGGGCACGGTTCCGTACGTGCTGACCAGAGGCGTGAGGGAGCGGCGCACGGGCCTCGCCGCGTATGCCGGGGACGCCGTGTCCGCTCCGGTCAGCAAGGTCGGCGGATCGACTCCGCGCGGGGCCCGCAGCGGCACCAGCGCGCCCCCGGCGCCGGCGATGCGCGCCGCCGTGGCGCCCACCATCGTCTCGGGGCACCAGCCGGCCAGTGCCGCGACCGCGCCGTGCCGGACCGCGCTGCCGAGGCGTTCCTCCAACTGCGCCTCGCCCGCCAGCAGTTCCGTCCGACCCTCGCGCTCCAGGGCGTCGAGGTCGGGAGCGGCCTCGCTGAGGGCGGGGTGCGCCGACTCGGCACGCAGCCGCTGCAGGCGTGTCGCCGCCGGCCCGCGGACGTCCGGCCCGCCGTCGCCGACCAGATCGACCTCGACGCAGCCCGCCTCCGCGATCCGCACCAGGCTCTCCCGCAGCGCGTCCACGGGGGCCACGATGGCCACCCTGCGCATCCGGACCGGGACCGCCGCCTCAGCCACCGAGCACCTCCGCCGGCCAGTCCCCGGAGCCACCGCCCCGGGCAGCCAGTTCCAGGGCGCCGCGGGTCCGCCAGGCGTCGGCCGACAGCAGGGCCACGGCACCCACCACCGGCGGGGGACCGAAGTGGGAGGTGCGCAGCAGCTCCCGGCCGTCCCGCTCGACCGCGTCCCACCACCGCAGCTCCGCCCGCCAGAGATCCGCCGCCTCGTCGACGCCGGCCAGCAGCCACCCGGCGGTGGCCGGCAGCGCCTGCCGGAAATCGGCGTAGGACCCCGCCCTCACCGCTCGCGGGCCGAGCAGACGGGCCGCTCGGTGGGCGGTGACCTCCGGCATCCGGCGACCGACGACGAACACCTCACGGCCGAACAGCAGGGCGAGCCGGGCCGTTGCCCAGCGCGCCGCGTCGGGAACGGCGGTGGCGAGCCGTACGGCGGCGGAGATCCGCATTCCCGTGGCGACCGCCGCCGGGGAATCGCCCCCGGGGTCGCCCCAGACGGAGGCCGTCAGCGCGGTACGCAGCTCCGACGGCGTACGGGTGCGGGCGAGCCGCGTCCAGGTGATCGCCAGCGCCCCCAGGCGGTAGGGCGGGAGGCGTTCTGTGCCCACGCCTCGCTCGTCGGCCGAAGCAGGGCCCGGTTCCTCGGCCGAGAGGGAACGCAGATGGTGTTCCGTGTTGGAGATCTCGAACCCGGCGGCGAGCGCCCGGACGGCGTCGGCGCCGGTGGCCGGTTGCCAGCCGGCGAGGATCCGGAGATGCCACAGCAGGGTCGCCGAGACGGCACGCTGGGCCTCGGCCGGTGTGGCACCCGGAGTGACGTCGCGCCGGTACGGGGTGGCCGCCAAGTAGCGCAAGGCGTCATCGAGTGTGCGGGACGCGGCCACCTCCCTGACGCCCTCGGCGCCCAGACACCTGGTCCGCAGAGCCCGTGCCCGGGTCACGCCGGCCACCCAACCGGCGCCCATCAGGGACCACCCTCCCGGGGCCCCGCCCGGTCCGGGGCCCGGCGGGACTCCGGTGGCGGGGGTGACGCCTGCTCCGCCGCGAGGTCCTCCAGCACCAGCGCGGCCACACGGTCGGCGAGCGCGGGTGTCCGGCTCCTTGCACGGTCACGTACGGCGACCGTTTCGCGTTCTGCCTCGGCGAGCAGGGCCGCCGCCTCGCCCTCGGCCACGCGCAGCAGCCGTTCGGCGGTGCGTGCGCGCACCGTTCGGGCCTCCTCACGCGCCGCGGCCACGATCGCCTCGGCCTGCTGTGCGGCTTCCCGTCGACGTGACGCGGCGGCGGCGTCGGCCCGCTCACGTACCGTCCGGGCTTCCGCCTCCGCCTGTTCGAGCAGGGCAAGGGGCGGTGCGAGCTCCGCACGGAGTTCGGCCGAGCGGTCCGCGGGGACACCACCCGGCGCGGCGCGGCCGGGGGAGGCCGCCGGCCGGAACCGCGTCAGAAAGTCCCGGAAACCCGTCACGAACTCTCCTCGAGGTCGGCCGGACCCTGCTTCCCGTTTCCTCGCCGGGCGGTTCCCAGTCTCCCCGCCGGGTGGCGACTTGTCGCGCTGCTTTGGGCCGTACGTCCTGCCAGGGGGCCGTTCGGCCCGGAGGCCGCACCGGTCGATCGATGCCAGACTGACCCCGTAGGTGAACGGCGTCCCCGGGAGGCAGCCGTGAGCGACCACGAGCACAGCTCCACGGAGAAGGAAGCCCGGCGGGCCATGCCGGGCCGCCCCTGGACACCCCAGGAGGAACCGCGACAGGACGCGCTGCGCCGCTACCTCGCAGCGGTCGCCGCCGCCGCGTCGGCGAGGACCGCCGAGGAGACCGAGCCGGCTCCCGGCACGGCGAAGTCCGAACCGTCGTCCGCCACTTCCGCAACTCCCTCCGCCCCGGAACCGGCCACCCTCCATGTGCGGGACGTCATGCAGGTGCCGGCGGTCTCCGTGCCCGGCGACATGCCGTTCCTGGACGTGGCCCACACGCTGGCCCGCGAGCAGTTGAGCGCGGTACCGGTGGTCGACGCCGCCGACCACGTCATCGGTGTCGTCTCGGAGTCGGACCTGCTGGCCAAGGCCGCCGTCATGGCGGAACCGCACCGGCACGGACCTGTCGGCAGGTTGAGGCAGCACCGCCTGTACGAGAAGGGCCACGGCGACACGGCGGCCACCTTGATGACCTTCCCGCCGGTCACCGTCCACCCGGCGGAGCGAGTGGCGGATGCCGCGTGGACCGCCGCCCGCGCGCGGTTGAAGCGGCTCCCGGTGACCGACTATCGCGGCCGGCTCGTCGGCGTGGTGACGAGGCGCGATCTGCTGCGGGCTCTGATCCGTGACGACGCCGAGATCCGGACCGAGGTCGAGTCCCTGATCGGTCAGCATCTGCTGGATCCGCGCGCCGTCGAGGTCACGGTGGACAACGGCGTGGTGACCATGACGGGGACGCTGGACAATGCGCTGGCCGTCCAACTGCTCGCATCGGTACGGGACATCGACGACGTGGTCGATATCGTCGACCGTATCGAAGCGGTCTGATTCGTAGACGTTCACGGGGCGCATGTCACTGCGTGTGGGCGACGACGAAGTCGGCACTGTCCGACAGCGTGGTGAGCCGGGGCGTGTCGTCGTCCTCGATGCGGACGCCGGACCGTTCGCTGAGGACCTCGACGAAACTCAGGAAGTCCAGCGAGTCCATCTCCAGCACGTCACGGAACGCGTCGTCGGGCCCCAGAGCGGCGACATCGGCGTCGGGGATGACTTGGGAGATCGCTTCCCTGACCATGTCCAGTGCCTCGGTTCGTTTCATCACAGCTGCTCCGGGTTCTTCAGGAGGCGGGCGACCTCCGTGAGGTAGCGGGCGCCGACCGCGCCGTCCGTCGCCCGGTGGTCCGCCGAGAGGGTCGCCGTGACCACGGGCCGCACGCCCAGCAGGCCGTCGACGGCCCACGGCCGCTCCACGACCCGCCCGAAGCCGACCAGGGCCACTTGGGGCGGGTAGATCACGCCGAAGACGGTCTCCACTCCCTGATCGCCGAGATTGGTGACCGTGATCGTGGAGTCGGACACCTCGGAACCGCGCAGCCTGCCCGCCCGGGCCCGGGTGACCAGGTCCTTCAGAGACGCCATCAGCTCCGGGAGAGCCAGGGCGTCGGCATGGTGCAGCGCGGGGGCGACGAGCCCTCCGCCGCGCAGCGACACGGCCACGCCGAGGTGTACGCCCTCGCCTGCCGTGAATCGGTCATCGGCCCAGAAGCCGTTGAGTTCGGGTACCTCACGGGCCGCCAGGGCTGCCGCCTTGAGCAGCAGGGCCGCGGGGAGCAGCCGCTCACCCACCGGGCTGCGCCGGTTGTGCTCGTGCAGCCAGTCCGTCGCGGCGGCCATGTCCACGGTCGTGGAGAGGTAGTAGTGGGGGATGTCGCGGTTGGCGCGGGTCATCAGGCCCGCGATCGCCTGGCGCATGGCTGCTGCCCGGTCTTCGGACGGGCCGGCGGTAGAACCTCGTACGGCGGAAGGACGTCCCGAGGTGGCGCCCACGTGCTCGGGCGCGGCCACCGGGCCGGGGGCTGCCCGGCGTACGTCCGCGGCACGTACGGCCGAGTCCCTGCCCGTCCCCGTCACCGTGGCCAGGTCGACGCCCAGTTCGGAGGCGAGCCGCCGGGCGAGGGGGGTGGCCTTCACGCGAGGCGGCCGAGCAGTGGCTCGGGCGGCCGCCGCCTTCTCCACATCGGTCCGGGTGACGCGTCCCCCGGTTCCGGTGCCGTGCAGGGTTTCCAGGTCGACGCCGCCGTGCTCCGCGAGATGCCGGACCAGCGGGCCGGCCTCCATGTGCCCGTGCCGACCGGCGGCGGACACCGACGGAACGGGTACCGGGGCGGATTCGGACGGTGTGGAGAGGGCTGCGGCCTCGGTCCTCCCCGGTGCGTGGCGGACCGGTCGTCGCTCCTTCGCCTTCTCGGCCTCCGTGGGGCCCCCGGGTTTCCTGACCTTCTCCGGTGTCCGGGGTTTGAGCGGCTTCCCCGCCTTCTCCGGTTCCGCGGCCTTCTCCGCCGTCGACCCGATCAGCGCGAGCGGCGTGCCGACGGGCACGATGGTGCCGGGCTCGACGAGCAGCTTCGTCAGGGTGCCGGTTTCGAAGCACTCCACCTCGATCGTCGACTTGGCGGTTTCTATGACCGCGACCGGATCGCCCTTGTGGACGAGGTCACCGGGCCCCACCAGCCATTCCAGAAGCGTGCCCTCGTCCATGTCGGCGCCGAGGGACGGCATGGTGAACTCGGCCATGATCAGTCCACCGCCCGGTGGGCGGCCGCGACGATGTCGGCGGTCTGCGGCAGGGCGGCCTCCTCCAGCCGCCGCGCGTACGGCATCGGCACCTCCGCGCTGCACACGCGCTCGACGGGTGCGTCCAGTTCGTAGAAGGACCCTTCGGCGATACGGGCGGACACCTCCGCGGCGAGGCTTCCCGTCCGCCACGCCTCGTCGATGACCACCGCACGATGGGTACGGGCCACGGAAGCGGTGATGGCCGCGTCGTCGAGGGGACGGAGCGTGCGCAGGTCGATCACTTCGGCGCTAATGCCCTCGGCGGCCAGCTCGTCCGCCGCGGCGAGGGCCTTGGGCAGCGAACCGCCGTATGTGATCAGGGAGATGTCGGTACCCCGCCTGCGGATCGCGGCGTGGTCCAGGTCCACGGGTGCAGCAGGTGGGAGGAGTTCGCCGGAGACGTTGTAGAGGCTGCCGTGCTCGAAGATCAGCACGGGGTCGGGGTCGGCGAGCGCCGGGGCCAGCATGTGGCGTGCGTCCTCGAGGGTGGCGGGGGCGAGGACGCGGATGCCGGGGATGTGGGCGTACCAGCCCTCCAGGCTGTGCGAGTGCTGGGCGGCGAGTTGCCGTCCGGCGCCCGTGGTCATGCGGATGACCAGCGGCACGGGCAGCTGGCCGCCCGACATGTGCAGCAGGGTGGCCGCGTTGTTGAGGATCTGGTCCAGGGCGAGCAGGCTGAAGTTGACGGTCATGATCTCGACGATGGGCCGCATCCCGGCCAGAGCGGCGCCGATGCCGGCGCCCACGAACCCGGATTCCGACAGAGGGGTGTCGCGGACGCGTTCCGGGCCGAACTCCTCCAGCAGACCGAGGCTTACGCCGAAGCACCCGCCGTAGCGGCCCACGTCCTCGCCCATGAGGAAGACACGGTCGTCGGAGCGCAGGGCCTCGCGCAGGGCCTCGCGTATCGCCTCACGGTAGGTCGTCTTCGCTTCGTGCGTTCCGTCGCCGCCCATGGTCAACTCGCCCCTTCCGCCGGGGAACTGGTGACGTGGTGGAGCAGGTTCTCGACCGGCTCCTCGGGTGCCTGCTCGGCGGCCTCGACGGCGTGGTCGATCTCGGTGGTGATCCGCTGCTCGATCCGGGCGACGTCCTCGTCGTCCAGCTCACCGTTCGCGCGCATGCGGTCCGTGAGCAGGCTGATCGGGTCCCGGTCCTTCCACTGCTCGATCTCCGCCTTGTCGCGATAGCGGTCCGGGTCGTACATCGAGTGGGCGCGGAAGCGGTAGGTGCGCAGCTCGAGGAAGTGCGGTCCGGTGCCGGCCCGGATGCCTTCGACAGCCCGTCGGGCTGCCTGCTCGACGGCTTCGACGTCCATGCCGTCGACGGCCCAGGCGACCATGCCGTAGGAGGCGGCCCGCATCGCCAGATCGGTCTGTGCCTCGTGCCGTTCGAGGGCCGTACCCATGGCGTAGAGGTTGTTCTCACAGACGAGTAGCACCGGCAGCTTCCACAGGGCTGCCAGGTTGGCGGTCTCGTGGAACTCGCCTTCGGCGAAGGCACCGTCGCCGAAGAAGCAGCAGGTGACGTTGGTCCGTTCGCGCATGCGGTCGGCGAGCGCGAGCCCGGCGGCCAGCGGGAGCCCGCCGGCGACGATCGCGTTGCCGCCGTAGAAGCGGCGGCTCGCGTCGAACAGATGCATCGATCCGCCGCGGCCGCCGCTGCACCCGGTCGTCCTGCCGTACATCTCGGCCATGACGGCCTCTGCCGGGATCCCGCGGGCGAGTGCGTGTCCGTGTTCCCGGTAGGTGGAGACGACCGCGTCCTCGGGTGTCAGTGCCTCGCAGACACCGACGGCGACGGCTTCCTCGCCGATGTAGAGGTGGACGAAGCCGCGGATCGTCGCGGCGCTGTACAACTCGACGCACCGCTCCTCGAAGCGCCTGATGCGCAGCATGGCCTCCAGCAGATCCATCCTGTGAACGGTGCCCCGCCCGGCGGCCGGAATCTCCGTCTTTGAGCTTCTCTGGCTCGTCGCGGCCTTGTTCGCAGCGGTCTTGGTGGGTTTCGGGGTCCCCGGGGCCTTCTTGGGCCGGGTGTGGTGAGCCGGGCTCATGAGGATCCCTCCAACGTCGACAAGTCGCCGGTGGGCAGGCCGAGTTCGCGCGCCCTCAGCAGGCGGCGCATGACCTTGCCGCTCCGGGTCTTGGGCAGGTCCTGGTCGAAGGCGATCTCCCGGGGCGCCACAGCCGGGCCGAGCCGACGACGGGCGAAGGCCAGCAGGTCCCGCTGCAGGTCCGGGGTCGCCTCGATGCCGGGGCGCAGCGACACGAACGCCTTGACGATGTTCCCGGCGACAGGATCGGGCCGGCCGATCACTCCGGCCTCCGCGACGGCCGCATGTTCCATCAGCGCGCTCTCCACCTCGAACGGGCCGATCAGATGCCCCGCCGACTTGATGACGTCGTCGGCGCGTCCCACGAACCAGTACCAGCCGTCCGCGTCGCGCCTGACCAGGTCGCCGGTCAGATACCATCCGTCGGCGAACGACGCCTCGTAACGCTCGTTGTCGTGCAGATAGCCGCGGAACATGGAAGGCCAGCCCGGCCGCAGCGCCAACTCGCCCTCCACGTCGGGGCTGTCCACCTCCGTCACCCGGCCGTCGGTGACCATCGCCCGGCCGTCTTCGCCCTGCTTCAGCACGGTCGCTTCGACGCCGGGCAGCGGCCGTCCCATCGATCCGGGCCGGATCTCGCAGGCCGCGAAGTTCGCGATCATGATGCAACCGGTCTCGGTCTGCCACCAGTTGTCGTGGACCGGTAGGCCGAGCACGTCCCGGCCCCACACCACGGCTTCCGGGTTGAGAGGCTCGCCGACCGAGGCGATGAAGCGCAGGGCCGACAGGTCGTACGAACGCGGCAGGTCGTAGGGGCCTTCGCGTGGTGTGGCGCGCATCAGCATCCGCAGGGCGGTGGGTGCGGTGTACCAGACGCTGACCCGCTGCTCGCCGAGGATCCGGTACCAGCGCCGGGCGTCGTAGTCGCCCTCGTCGACCACCACCGTCAGGCCGTGCACGAGCGGGGCGATGATGCCGTACGACATGCCGGTGACCCAACCGGGGTCGGCGGTGCACCAGTACACGTCCTCGGGGTGCAGATCGAGTGCGGACGCGGCGGTCGCGTAGTGGGCGACGACCGCCTCGTGGACGTGGACGGCGCCCTTGGGGGCGCCGGTGGTCCCACTGGTGAAGTGCAGCAGCGCCATGTCCTCGGGCGAGGTCGGCGGGATCGTGAACGTGTCCGGGGCTGCGGACATCAGCCCGTCGAAGGAGAGCGTGCCCACAAGCTCCTCGGTACCGGGCCCGACGATGAGGACGTGTTCGAGACCGGGCAGCGACGCCCGCCGGTCGGCGACCTTGCGCCGGTACAGGGCAGCGGTGGTCACCAGTACACGGGCGTCGCCGAGCCTCAGCCGCTGCTCCACCGGGTCGGGGCCGAACGCCGAGAAGAGCGGGCACAGCACGCTGGTGTTCTTCAGTGTGCCGAGCACCGCCGTGTAGAGCTCGGGACAGCGGCCGAGCAGCGTGAACACGCGGTCCCCGTGGCCGACGCCCAGCGACCGAAGAAGGTTCGCGAAGCGGGCCGTACGGCGGGTGAGCTCGCCGTAGGTGACGGTCGAGACGGCGTCGCCACGGGATACGCACGTCAGCGCCACCTTGTCGCTCAGGCCCGCAGCGGCGTGTCGGTCGACGGCCTCGTGAGCGATGTTCAGCCCGCCGTCGGGGAGCCGGGCCAGCGCGGTGCGCGCCTGTGACCAGGTGAACTCGGCTCGCGCCCGGTCGTAGTCGGCGAGGTTCGGTGTGACGCCCGGTGCGGTGTCCTTGGAGATCGTCTCCCGGTGCATGGGCGCTCCTCCCGACGCCTGCTCCTGTGTCCAGAGTCGCCCGGCCTGGGCCGGGCCGCACTGCGGGAAGACGCCGATCGGCATTCAAGGGGACGTGTGGCGGATCGGTCGTCGTTCACACACGCCCGCCGGTCGGACTGGCCGCAGCAACCTTCCGGCTTGTGGAGCCGAGGGCCGTCCGCTTCTTGCGGACCCGAATTGCGCGGTGCGTGGCATCTCTCCACTTCGCCGCGTCTTGTGGGTTGCCCTCGGCTCACTTCCATGGCACCACAGCCCGTCGGCCGGCAGTAGGGCCGAACGGCCCGGGCTGAGGGGACAGGTCCCGATGGGACCGCGGGAGCCGGGTATCGGCGCTCCCGGCCGGGCACCTCAGTCGCGGTGCATGACGACCTTGAGGGCGCCGGTGCTGGTGCCGTGCGAGAAGACCTCGTAGGCGTCCACCATCTGGCTGAGGCCGAGGGTGTGGCTGACGAGCCGGGAGATGTGCAGGCGTCCGGATGCCACCAGGTCCAGCAGCCAGGGCGTGGAGGAGGTGTCGACCTGGCCGGTACTGATCGTGACGTTCTTGCGCCACAGCGCCTCGAGATGCAGCGTGGCCGGCTTTCCGGGCGTGCCGATGTTGGCGATGTGCCCGCCCGGGCGGACGACCCGTGTGCACAGGACGAAGCTCTCCGGGTCTCCGGCAGCCTCGATGACCACGTCGGCACCGGGTCCGTCGGCGAGATCGGCGATCAGCCGTCCCGGCACCACGCAGGAGTCGGCGCCCAGCCGGGCGGCGGCTTCCAGCCGGGAGGAGGACAGGTCCACCGCGATGATGCGGCGCGGGGAGTAGAGCCGTGCGGTGATGACCGCGGCAAGTCCCACGGGTCCGGCGCCCACCACCACGACGACGTCTCCGGGGCCCACGTGCCCGTTGCGCACTCCGATCTCGTAGGCGGTGGGGAGGAGTTCGGCGAGCAGGACGGCGTCCTCGAGCGCCAGGGCACCGGGCCGCCGGGTGGAGTAGTCGGCGAAGGGGACCCGGACGAACTCGGCCTGTGCTCCGTTGATCAGGTTTCCGAGGATCCAGCCCCCGCCGCCACGGCACTGTCCGAACATGCCGTCCCGGCAGAAGGGGCAGTTGCCGCAGGCCGAGACGGACGACACGATCACTTGATCGCCGCGGGCGATGGAGTGAACCTCGCGACCGACCTCCATCACCTCGCCGACGGCCTCGTGGCCGAGGACCGTTCCAGGCTTCACCTCGGGCAGGTCGCCGTTCAGGATGTGCAGGTCGGTACCGCAGATGGTGGTGGCGTCGACGCGCACGACAGCGTCGGTCGGGTCCTCGATCACCGGATCTGCGACCGTGTCCCAGGAGATCTGTCCGGGGCCGTGGTAGACGAGTGCTCGCATGGTCACCCACTCCCTGGCTGCCTCGGCCACCCCCTCCACCGTCGCTCTCGCAGGACGGTGGGGCAACCCGGGCCCTGAGCGTGCTCACCCTCCGCTGCCGGACCTCAGTCGCCCGGAGCTCACGGCCCGAGGGGAGGAGATGCCGCGGCGCCGATCAGTGACAGCCGTCCGGTCGGCCGGGGCGGGTCGGCGGTCTCGCTCCGGAAGCCGACATGCCCGTACGGGCGGACGGCCACCGGACCCCCAGGCAGGCATGACCGGTGAGCTAAGCGCTCCGCTGGAAGTGCCGCGATGCGTCGTCGGCCGTCTGCGGCGCCATCGTGGCTGGTCGCGCAGTTCCCCGCGCCCCTTCAGGGCGCTGCCGAACCGTGGCGGACTTAGAACTCCTAACAAAGTGGCCCTGGAATGTGGGTGGTTGTGGGGTTGTTGACTGGTACATGAGGAAGGGTCAGCAGCTTCCGTGGATCGTGCAGGATGAGTTGTGGGTGCGGATCGAGCCGTTGCTG
>NZ_VZRB01000034.1 GCF_008806595.1 Streptomyces luteolifulvus
CTGCCTCCGGCAGCCGAATACTCGCTTCGCTCGTTTCGCGCGTCCCCGCGCGAATTGCCCGCCTCCGGCGGTGGGTTATGGATTGGCCTCCGGCCATTCCATAACGTGCGTTCCTCCGGAACGGAAAAGCGGGAATGCGCTGGTTTTGTTTTGTGGGTGGGGTGTTGGGGTTTTAGTTGAGGGTTAGTCATATCCGATATTTGGGTGGGGGTTTGGGGGAATCTCCGATTCCCTTAAAGACGAGGGGAATTGAGATTTGTATTCCGTGGGGGAAAGTAGACCACGGAATACGGGGGAAGGGATAGGGCCCCTCCGGGGCCCAACCCCTTGGAAGGGTGCGGGAGTCGGGGCGAGGGGGGTTGGGGGGGGGGGCCCTCTGGGCCCGGGGTGAGGACGTGCCCGGGGGGTGAGGGGTGGCCTGCCTCCGGCAGGCCACCCACAGACAGAGACAGAGACAGAGACAGGGAGAGACGCGCGCACAGCCTCAGACACACCACCACGGGCCCGACCCGACCCACAGCAGCCCAGACGACCGGACACCCCCCACCCAGGCCCACAGCGCCGCCCACACGGCCGGACATGGCCGACACCACCGCGCGGAGGCACAGCCGACGCGCAACACCCCAACACACCGCCCCCCATCCCCGAAGCCGCCACACCACCACCCGCCCCCACACCCATTCCTCACACTCCTTCAACCGGCGCGGGACAAGTGGCAGCAGAGGGGATGTCAGCACACCGACCACACGCCCACAGGCTTTTGACCAGGGGTGACGTGGAAGCCGGCCGCCAGGTCGCGCAACCTCCACCGCAACACCTGACGCAACATCAGGCGCAACGCAGTACGCAACACGGGGCGCAACAGGGTCTTCCCCTCCCGCGCCATATCCACTATTATTTGAAGTCCTGGAGGAGGCGACCCCCGGGAATCGCAGAAGTCCAACGAAGGGGAAGACGTGGAGATCCAGATCTCTGACGGGATCGTCCGTCGGGTGCGCGGCGGTAAGGACGCACCCATGAACGGCCTGGCAATTCAGGCCCGCACGGTCGCGAACTTCCTGCCCCTGATCTGCCAGAGGGCGGGTGCGAACATCGTGCACAACTCCGACGCGAATTACACGGGAATTCGCTTCGACACCAAGGTCGGCCCCGTGGTGCTGGAAATGCCGACGGGTGACCGTCCCTACCGGCTGGTTCACGAGCTGCCGGAGCCGGACGAGACCGGGCGCACCGAAGTGGAGATGCGGCGTTTCCCGCAGATCTACAAGCCGCGTGGAGTCGCGCACATCACGGCTGAATTCCTCAGCTCTCGCGGGTTTCTGAAGTAATCCGCAAAATTCCCCCGGGGGAAATAGCCGAAGGCTTCCGCTGTTTCCCCGGGGGCCACACACCACGTGATCGGAAAAAGGGGAACTGATCATGAAGCTCGTTTCGTGTGTGACCGGCGAGGAAATCCAGACGGGCCGCACCCTACGCGTGCAGACGGGTGCAGCCGCCGGGCAGACGTGGAAATTCGAGAGGATCGCCCAGCACGCCGACGGGGTGCACCACGTGCACGCGTCGCGTCCTGGAGGGAAGTTGGGGCGGATTCACCGCGAATTCCACCCGAGCGCTTTCGGGTGCGAGATCACGGTAGAGATCACGTGGCGCAAGAGCGTCAGCCACGCGGCCTACCGCACGTGGTCCAAGGTCGATGACTACATGTTGGCCGGACTGTTCGCGCTTGTGCCTCTCGCGTTCTTCGAGCACTACCACTGGTCGGAATACATCGCGGCCATTTTCGGCCGCTAGGGGAAAAGGCGGAGTGGCCGAGCGAGTCCGCCACTCCCAAATCAGAGGGGGTCCGGGGAGCAGTCCCCGGGCCCCGGCTGGAGGGATCATGGAAGAGACGCAGACGGTGAGCCGGACTGGCGAGCCGGTGACGCAGGCGGAGGCCGAGCAGGCCGGTTACGCGCTGCGGGAGTTGGCGCGCAGCGTGAGCGACCCTGACGCCCTGGGGGTGTCTGAAGAGCAGTTGGACACGGTCGTGCAGTTCTTCGAGCTGGGTTGGACGATGGGGGTGCGCACGGGTCACACCGCCCCGGCTGTGGCGGGTGTCCCGGTCGACCGAGAGACCGTCACGCGCGCGTTCGCCGAGCTGCTGGGCCGGGTGTCGGTTCCGCAGTACCCCGGGCCCGCACTGTGGCAGAAGGTCGACTATCACGGCAGTGTGACCCAGCGTCACGGCGCGTTGTGGGTGTGCGCGATCCACGTGCACGCCGACCCGTTCGGCGGAGAGCCGGAGTTGCGCTACGACCTGTGCGAGATGCGCGGCGTTGCGCCGGTAACGGTGGTCACGGGTGCGCGTCGTACGAGCCTGACGCCGTTGCCGGTGTTCCGCGCCATGGGCTAAGTGTGCTGGTCAGGGGTGGGTTCACTCACCCCTAAAACACACTATTATTGAAGTTGTTCGGGGGGCGGTGGCCCCGCCCCCCGAACCGCAGAAGCCAACACGAAGGGGAGAACACCGCATGACTCAGCAGTTCGCCGAGCGCGCCACGAACGTGGCCCCCACCGGTGCCCGAAACGCCGAACTCTCCGACCTGGTCCGCATCCTGGAGGACCAGAACGAGCACAAGATGGACGTAGTCGTCTCCGCGTCCGCGCTGCGCTTCCGTGAGGGAAACGTGCACGTCGAGGGCGTGGAGTCCCTGATCACCGAGGACGGTGTGACGGAGGTCGACGGCATCTACCGGCCCACCGCCGTGGCCGACGAGGGGATTGCGGACAAGCTCCGTATCCCGCTCGCCTACCTGCGCCGGATGCGCGCCGAGAACGTCCCGCTGCTGGACGAGAACGTGAACACGTGGCTGCGGGAGGAGCCGGAGCGCCGTTTCATGCTCCGCGCGTTCCGGGGCGACAGCGGACCCGGCATGCCGCCCGCCGAGGGCGTGGCCCGCGCGCTGCTGTCCGACAGCTACAAGCTGATGGACAACTTCGACATGCTGCTGGCCGCCCTGGACGGGGTGAAGCAGTCCGGCCACCCCACCCGCGTCACGGGGTGCGACCTGACGGACCGGCGCATGTACGTGCGCGTCGAGTCCGAGGAAGTGGCCGTGCAGGCCCGCGAGTTGCTGCGCGGCTACCGCTCCCCCTTCGACGGCCGCAGCGGTGACGAACTGCCGATGATCTCGGCCGGTTTCGTCATCACCAACAGCGAAGTCGGTTCCGGGGCGTACACCATCACCCCGCGCGCGGTCATCCAGGTCTGCCGCAACGGTCTGACCCAGACCAAGGACGTCATGCGCGCCGTGCACCTCGGAGGCAAGCAGGACGAGGGCGTTGTGTCCTGGTCCGGCCAGACCCAGCGCAAGACGCTGGAGCTGATCACGTCCAAGACCGCCGACGCCGTGCGTACGTTCCTGTCACGGGAGTACGTCGAGGCCAAGGTGCACGAGATGGAAGCCGCCGCCGGGAAGACCCTGGACGAGCCGACGAAGACCATCGAGCACGTCACCAAGACGCTCAGCATCGGCACCGAGGCCAAGGACATGATCCTGTCGCACTTCGTGCGGGGCGGTCAGATGACGGCCGGGGGCGTGATGCAGGCCATCACGTCGACCGCGCAGACCCTCACCGACGCCGACCAGGCCGCCGCCCTGGAGGCACTCGCCGTGCCCGCCCTGACGGCCGCCGCCGCGCACGGCTGACAGACCCCCGTGCGGGCCGGGAACCTCCCCGAGCCCGGCCCGCACGGGCCCCACGCCCCGCCCAAGCACCGGGCGGGCACCCCTCCCGACCGTCCGGGGGTGCCCGCCCGGCCCCCACAGCGCGGAGCGCGCCCCCACCCTGTCAGGGAGCGCGGAGCGCGCCCGCCCCGCCGTCTGCCGCGTAGCGGCAGCGCGACGAGTCTGCGGAGCAGACCGCGCGCCCAGAAGAACCCCGCCGCGCCACACGACACGTGCGCCGGCCCCCGGTACTCACCGCCCCGTCCGCAAGGAGTAGCCGCATGCCCGCACGCCCGCAGCTCACCCGCCCCGACGACGCCGCCACGGCGGCCGCCATGGGCCACGCCATGAACGCACTCACCGCCCTACTGGTCGCTCTCGGCGAGGGCAGCCACCAGTTCGACATCGTTGCTGAGCGCACCAACGACACGATCGTCACCGCCGACCTGTCTTTGTCTGTCAGGGCGTCGCCGCTGCGGGTGAAGCACACCGAGGAGGGCTACCTCCGGTTCTTCGCGCTGCTGACGTTCGCCCTGGAGTACAGCACCATCCGGCGCGCCGTCCTGGTGGCCACGACCGCCGACGAGCCGTTCCCGCGCGCCTGTGGCTGGACCGTGCGGGACGGATGGCTGCACCCCATGGACCGCCGCGAACTCCAGGAGGCGGTCATTCCCTGCCCTGACGTCGCCGCGCCGCTGCACCTGGCCTACGACGCCCCGGAGCTGCCCCAGATCCATGACACCGACGAGGAGAGTCCCCGTGGCTGACACGCCCGCCGTCACCGCCAACGGCTACTGCACCAACACCACCCCGGCCCCCGGCACCATCCGCACCGTCAACGCCAAGAACACCGGACCGAAGTTCTTCCACCTGCACGGCCGCCGCTTAGGCAACTGCCCGTGCGGCAAGGAAGTGTCCCTGACCGAGCGGGACAACCTGCGCCGCCACAAGCCGCCGCAGGAGTAACCCACAGACGCCGTCCGCCGCCCCCTTCCCCCCGGGGCGGCGGACGGCCCGCCCCGGCCAGAGCGCCACTGGCCGACGACCTGCCGCCCCGACGCCCGCGCCCTCCCCTTCAGCGAGCGCCGGGCGGCAGGCCCCCGCTCACCCAGCCCACCGACGAGGAGCCGCAGCCCCATGACCAGCCCGAGCCTGACCGTCGACACGCCCGCCGGCACCGTGCGCGCCACCGCCGGCCCCCGCCAGGACGACGCCGTCGTCTTCGAGCTGGGCGGGGCGATGCGCGGCAGCGTGCACGTCACCTGCACCACCGACCCCCACCACTGGGATCAGTTCACCGCCGTACGCGCCTGTCTCGGCCCCGTCAACGCCTACCAGACCACCGCCCCCGACGACGCCCTCCCGCGGCTCACCCACAGCCGCACCGGCTACCACGGCAGCCTGACCCTCTACCCCGACGTCCGCCGACAGACACGAGCCGCCCGAGAAGACGGCAGCGACGCTCACCGCCGTCCTGCGCGCCTGCGCCCACCGCCACGATTTGCCCGTGATCCTGAACGCTTCCCGGCAACGCGACAAACGTAGTCGCCGGTCACATCACGGGTACGCCGTCCCGGAGATACAGCGGCCGCCCCATCTCCAGCGCGCGCACAGCCCCCTCGAAACGGCGTCGCATTCGGTCCCGGAGGAGAACACCAGCTTCGTCCGGCGTGACGAACGCGACCTCGGACAGCTCGTCGTCGCGCGGCCGTAGCCGGTCGGCCTGGTCCTGGTCGAGCATGCCGCCGTCGAAGACAAACGCAATCTGGTCGTCCCAGGGTCCGTGCGGGGCGACCCAATCCACCACCAGCAGACCCCGCAGGACGACCCCGAGGTCAAGTTCTTCGATCAGCTCTCGGCGCACCGCGTCCTCCGGCGGTTCGTTGGCCTCCGCCATCCCGCCGGGCAGGTCCCAGCCGGGTTTGTAGGTGGGATTGACCAGGAGCACGCGCCCGGCCGGATCCCGGAGCAGCACGTCAGCGGCGACGCGTTTGCGGGCTTGCTTGGCGTTCCCCTCCGCAAGGTAGGCGTTCCACGCGTCGGGGTCGGCAGGGGTAGGTGTCTTGGTGGGCCTCATGCGGTGGTGCCTCCCGGAGACGGCGGGATCAGATCGGCCAGCAGGAGCATTCTGGCGCGGCGTGCGTCATCGAATCGCACCAGGTACTCCCGGACCGGCCCGTACGACCGGTGCGGCTCCAGCAGCCGGCGCAGCTCGTCGAGGTGCTGCACGACCCGGACAGAGCCGAGGGTGGGGCTCGCGCTGAGGAGGGCGTGACCGGCGCTCACGGCGGCGTCCAGGTCGCCGCGGCGTACGTGGATGTCCACCAGGCTGATCCGGGACAACGCCAGCGACCGCACGCGGCCCGCCTCCCGCAGCGCAACAGCCTGTTCGGCATGGGTCAGAGCCTGGTCGTACTGCTCCAGGTCACGCAGGACCAGCGCTGACTCACTGGACAGCGCGGCGGCATCGAACGGGCTCAGCCACGGGTGATCGGCAGCAGCTACTCCTCCGAGGCCACACCGGGCAGCATCCAGTGCGCGGGCGGCCGGGGTGCGCTGCGCCGCGACGGCCAGGGCCCGCGCCTGCATGGTGTTCAGCCGAGCCGTCAGCGCGGGAATCCGTGGCCCCTGCGCCGCGAGGTCGAGCCCGGTCCGGGCCCAGCCGACGGCCCCCGCAGGGTCCCCGGTCTGGAGTGCAAGGTGGCTGCTGCTGGCGGCGACGTGTGCGGCCAGCGGGGAGTCACCGAATGTGCGGGCCAGCGGGAGCGCGCGGGCGAAGTGCCGGGCGGCGCGTTCATCCTGGCCGGAGTCGTGGGCCATCCACCCGGCCATCTCGGTCAGCGCCGCCGCGGCGGCGAACGCCTGCGGCCCGCTGCCGACGTCGACCAGCCGGGGCGCCACCCGGTCCGACAGATGCCGCACGACCGTCCCGTACAACCGCCCGCCGCCGGCCTGCCGGTCAGCGCTGCGGAAGTGGTCCATCGCCACCAGGTCGTCACCGTCCGGCGGCGGGTGGTCCACCCGCTGGTGCTCAGCAGCCGTCGGCGCAGGCTCCCACGACCGGCGAGCCAGGCCCAGCAGATGACCAGGGATGTGGAAGGCGTCCGCGATCTGCTCGAACAGGGCCAGCTTCTCCACCCGGCTCTTGCCGTTCATGTAGTCGTAGAGCCGACCTTGCGTGATGTCGACGGCGGCGGCAATCCGCCGTGTGCTGACACCTCGGACGTTGAGCATCCGGAAGAGGGCGCCCATGTCCCGCTCGGCGCAGGCGCGTAGCAGCCGCTCGTCACTGAGCAGCCCGGCCACGACCGCGCGCGGGTCTGGTAGTGACTGCTGGTTCATTTGCGACTCCCCCGAGTAGCGGTGAGTCGATGCTATGTCCAACGGCCTTGGGGTGACTCCGGGTTGGAGTCACCTTCTGGAGTCTCCCCGTCCCCTTCCCGTCGCGTTGACTGGCTGTCAGCCGCCGGGAGGGCCCCCGTGTGAACGCACCCTGACGGCGCCCCGCCCGCAGGCTTCTCCCCCGAGGCGTGCGGGCGGGGGACTCCCCACCCCCGACTGAGGCATTGACGATGACCATGGCAACGGCGGAAGACCGGCCGACTGGCCACGAGGGCTACAGCGTGACCATGACGTGCGAGGCAGAGACGGTCCCCGAGGCCCGGCGCCTCGTACACCAGAGCTGCACCCAATGGGGCCTTGCCAGCGAGACGGCCCAGACGGCGGCGCTGATCATGTCGGAACTCGTCACCAACGCACTCAAACACGGCCGCAGCCACTCCATCCGCGTCCGCATCGAACGTCCCACAACGGACCGAGTTCTCGTGGCAGTCATAGACAGACTGCGCGCCAGCGGCGCCCTGGAGCCGCGCAGCCCCGTGCCTGAAGACGCCTCAGGCCGGGGTCTTGTCCTGGTAGACACGCTCGCCGACCGATGGGGCACCACCCTGCTGCCCTGGGGAAAACGGGTCTGGGCCGAGATCCTCGTCAAGCACGAGGCCGACCAGTGACCGGCCGCCACCAGCTTTCCGTCTTGCGACGGTGCAACAGCTGGCGCCGGACTCCTGGGCGCTGTCGCTGTCGGGCTCGGCGTGGTTGCATCCATCGTCTCACACGAGCTACGCACAAGTCCTCATGCGCTGGTCGGGCACTCCAGCCTCGACCTCGACCCCGGCGAGCCGGCAGCCGTTGCGCTCGCCGATCACTCCAGCGGCCACCCGTGCCAGTGCGCATCCCGCGCCGCTCCCTGAACTGCCACACTGCGGGGACGTCCCCCGAATAAGGCCGACTCCCCTACGGCCGATCCCCGCCAGGGCCCGCATCATCACTTGCCGGCCGGGGGCACGCTCGTTCACACACTGCCCGGCCGGGCCTTCCTCGTCGTCTGGAACGTCCATGCGGCGGGGTGACACTGTTGGATTCACCTGAGAGATGAGGAGACTCATGCAGAAGCCCTTAGCGTCGCCGGATCAGGTAGCTCCCTGGGGACTCGGACGCATGCGGCCCTACCCCGCTGCGGCTGTCCTTCCTGCCGCCCGGCCCGTACTCGACCCGCGCACGCAGGTCGCTGCCTGGGTCGACTCCGACGGCACGCCCATTCCCTCAGAGGCCAAGCACAAGCGGTCAGAGACGTCGAAGGAGACGAGCACGAAGACAAGCATGGACGGTACCCCAGACCAGGGGAGCGACCAGCAGGGAGACTCCGACTGATGGCCGTGGGTGGGCCGCCCGTCCTTGTCATCACGCGCTTGGACGACGCGACGGCTGATGACGTGATCACCGAACTGAACCGGCGCCGCGTGCCAGTGGTCCGCCTGAACCCAGGCGACTTCCCCTCCGAGGTCACCGTGTCCGGCACCTTCGACAGCATCGGGCCCGGCGGCACCCTGGCCACCTCGTCCCGAACCCTCGACGTGGGGAACGTCCGCTCGGTGTACTGGCGGCGGCCCACCCCCTACACCGCCGACCTCGCCCTCAGCGAGCAGGCCGCTCTCTGGGCGGTCGAAGAGGCCCGCTACGGGCTCGGCGGCATCCTCGCAGTCCTCCCCGGCGCCCACTACATCAACCACCCATGGCGCAACCGTGACGCCGAGTACAAGCCCGCACAGCTCGCCACCGCAGCCCACTGCGGCTTCACGATTCCCCCGACCCTGATCACGAACGACGCCTACCGCGCACGCCAGTTCATCACCGAGCACGGGCCGGTGATCTACAAACCGCTCAGGGAAACCGAGTACACCGACGGCACCGGCCGAGCCATGACGGTGTGGATCGAGGACGTCAACCCCCACCAGATCGACACCCGTATCCGGCACACCGCCCATCTCTTCCAGCAGCGCATCAGCAAGAGCGCCGACATCCGCCTTACCGCCGTCGGTGATCACATCACCGCCGTCCGGATCGACGGCTCACCCGGGATCGACTGGCGCCGCCACTACGAGGCACTCACTTACACCCTGATCCCCGTCCCGCCTGAGGTCACCAAAGGCGTCCGCGCCTACCTGGATGCCTGGGGTCTCGTCTTTGGTGCCTTCGACTTCGGACTCGGCACGGATGGCCGCTGGCACTGGTACGAGTGCAACCCCAATGGGCAATGGGCCTGGTTCCCCGATCACATCACCGCCCCCATCACCAGCGCCCTCGCCGACCGTCTCGAGCACCCTCAAGGAACCCCATGACCGACACCGCCGACCTGCGCCGCCGACTCGCCGGCACCGTCCCCACGGATGACCCCGCCTGGCGCCATGCCCTCCAACGGGTGTCGCGCGAACTCTTCCTCGGCAACGCCCTGTTTCGCCTCAACGGCACCCAGTGGGAACCCGTCCACCGCGACCAGATTGACCCCGGCGAGTGGCTGCGCCTCGTCTACCAGAACACGACCTGGGTCACACAGATCGACGGTGTCAACGCGGCCGACGCTTCCGGCCCCATGGCCGGCCGCCCCACCTCGTCCAGCACGCTGCCCTCCCTGATCGTCCGCATGCTCGACCTCGCAGGCATCCGCGACGGTGACAAGGTGCTGGAGATCGGCACCGGCACCGGCTACTCCACCGCCATCCTCTGTGACCGCCTCGGAGACGAACGCGTCTTCTCTGTGGAGTACGACCCGCAGTTGGCCGCCGCGGCGGCTGAGCACATCCATGCCGCCGGTCACCACCCCACCCTGATCACCGGAGACGGCCTGGCTGGGCACAAGGACGGCGCCACATACGACGCGATCATTGCCACCTGCGCCGTCCGCCACATCCCCCCAGCCTGGCTCCACCAAGTACGCGCTGGCGGCGCCATCACCACCACGATCAGTGGATGGATGCTCGCGTCCGGACTCATCCGCCTCACCGTCCACGACGACGGCACCGCAACCGGTCGATTCACCGGCGACCAGATCGGCTACATGCTCGCCCGCCCCCATGAACGCCCACCCCGCCCCACCTACTACCAGCACCCCGGCCACACGCGCCCCACCCGCGTAGACCCCGCCCTCCTAGACGACTGGACCGGCCACTTCCTCGCCCAGCTCGCCGCACCCTCCGCCGAGCTCATGAACACCACCGGCGGCGTGATCCTGGTGGACGTCGCCACCGGATCGCAGGCATGGACCAAACCAGCCGGGAACAGCTGGCATGTCCACCAGCACGGCCCGCTCAACCTCTGGGACCAGGTGGAGGACGCCCTCACCACCTGGCAGAGTGCAGGCTCACCCCCACAATGCGACTTCGGCATGACCGTGAAAGCGGACGGCACACAGCAGGTATGGCTCGGGGCCCCCGACGGCCCCTCCTGGGGCCTACCCGTCTAACACCGCACGCACCGAGGAGCGAGGCCATGACCGACCCTCGCCCCCGGCCTCGGCCGCCACCGCAAGCCCTAACGCCCCGAGAACGACAACGCCCCCACCGGCCCGACCGGCGGGGGCGTAGTGCCGCCAGTGCCCGACGGCCATGACGACGCGTGTACGCCCTAGACTTCCCCTACCCGGAGCTCAGCCCGGAAACCGCCATCCATGCCGCGTACGCCGTCCTCGAAGCCGACCACACCGTCACCGTTACGCCCAGACCACCCGTCCAGGCCCGCGGGCCGCCCTGGTCGGGCTGGCCCGCGACGGAAGGGGATCCGGTGTTCCTGGTCGTACCCGACCCCGCCCACGGACTCGTCGCCGCCCCCAGGTCCTCCGATGGCCTCCCGCCCGGCACCGAAAGATTCCTCGCCACCCAGGGGTTCACCTGGACGGCGGGATCGAGGCATACATCCGCCCGACCGACAACAGCCCCGAGGCCGTGGAACTCACCGCCGGCGCGCTCCCCGGCGCGCGCATCGAGGAGCAGTACCGACGTACACGGATCATCTGGCAGCACGATGCCCGGCAGCAGGGCGGGCCCGTCCAAGTGGACAGCGTGTGCGTCATCGTCGGCGCCTCCGGCGAGTCGGTGACCGTCGAAGCGTCCGGCCGCCCCGACCGGGTGATTCCCATACTGGCTGCGTTCGCCCAACCCACGCAGGAGTGAACGGCCAGGTCAGGGGCGGGTTCCCACCCACAAAAGACACCATTATTGAACATGTGAGGCGGGGGCGCACCGCCCCCCCAGGAACGGCCACCCGCCTCCGCCGCACGGCCCGACGACCAGCCAGCGCGAGCGGACCGCTCCTGCCATACGGCCCGGGCGGGGCGGACCCCCTCAACTCGCCTACGAGAAGGACGCGCACGTGACCCACACACCTCAGCCCTCCGAGTGCCGCCAGGACGAGTCCGGCGCCGAACGATCACGCACGGGAGGAGACGCGGCGCGTACCGACCTCCAGACGATGCGCCGCCTCTTGCGCCGCGAAATCTCCGGCACCATCAGCCTGCTCACCGATGAGCACGACTTCCGCGCCATGCGGCACTACCGCAGCTTCGCCTTCGACGACTACGCGACCTACCTGACATGGGTTGAAGACCTTCTCAGGGCCCGCGCCTCGCAGGGCACCCCACCATGCTCGCCCTCTTCGACGCCGAGGAGTACGCCGACTTCTGCGCCGACACCGGCCGCGACCCCGACAGCCCGTCCAGCCGCGCCCGCTTCACCGCCGAGATCACCACCACGGGCCCCACCATCCCGTACGACGGCGAACCCCTGGCCGACCTCATCCCGCTCCTGATCGACGAAGCCGTCCGCAAGGCCACCTGGGAGTACGCTTCCACGCTCCTGGCCCGCCTCGGTCCCTGCGCCGCCTGCGGAAAGGATCGGCCAAGAGGCCTTCGCCCGCGCCCGAGACCTCCTCACGCGCATCCTCGACACGGCCGACCCCGGCCACCGGCACCTGGTGTGCACCGTATCGGCAACGCCGCAAACACTGGCCGCCGTCCTGCACGCGGACACGGACGCCGACGGCGCCACCCAGCTCGACGACACCGAAGCCCTGGAGTTCACCACAGTCCTCGTCCTCGGCCTCGCGGCCCTGCCCGGCGGACTCGTCATGCGGACCAGCACCCCGAGCACCACGGACCGCGTCTACGGCTGGCGGCTACGAGCGGGAAACCCCGAACCCCTCGCCGCCGGAGAAGTCTTCGACGCCTACTGCACCGACATCGACTCCGGCGACCCCATCTCCCCGGAACCGGGCGTCGACTACCGCGTACCGCCCGACCTCGGACCGGACGACCCGACGCCAGGACGCCACCGCTGAACAGCCCCGGGTCGTCGCCCCTGGCAACCCGCCCGCCAGGGCGACGACCCTCCCCTTCTCCCGATCCGAGTTGGGTGTAGCCGCGGCGCACCGTCCGGTACGCCGCCATCGAGCACGAGGGACGCCAGGACGCCACCAGGTCGTGGACCAGCTCCACGGGGATACGCGCTCAGCAGCCACGCCACCGCGACAGCCGCCGAGGACGCGGTACGCGAGCTGACCGACAGCCCGACGACGCCGAGATCCAGGCCGCTCACACGCGCAGCTGGCACCCGCGCGCCACGTGAACGCTCTGCCTTCCCGACCGCCCCCACCGCACCCGTCCGCATCGGCCGGCCCCGCCCGGCCGCGCTGCCCACACGCCGAACCGGCCCGTGGGCCAGGGAGGTTGAACCATGTCCGTGTCCCACTCCGTGTACGCCGTCTACGGCGGCGTGGTCGCGCCGCCCCGGGACCGGGAAGCACTCGCAAAGGCGCTGGACGCCCAGGCCGACCGCCCTGCCAGCGGGAACCTTCCGACGTGTGCGTGCCGTTGTTCACGGTCGGCGACGTCGAGCACACCGTTCTCGGGGCGGGTTACGAGCAGCTCGGGCCCAACACGTACCGGGCAGTTCCCTCCCTGCCGGTCAGTGGCGATGGGACGACGCCCTGCTTGAGCAGGTGAGGAATGTGGGGCTCACGGTCCTGTCCGGTCCGTGCTGGCACATCGTGCACGACCTGAGCTGAGGCCGGGACCCGTCGGCTGTCCGACCGCCGCACGAGGCGCCGCAGACACTCCCACGAAGCCACGTTCTCGCAGTTCAGATGGCATCTCAAAAGACACTATTATGTCATTTGAACGGGGGTGGTGACACCCGAAACGCCCCAATTCGCCGTACAGCAAGGAGAAGGAGGCCGCATGGCCACCGCCGTCTCGACCCCGACCGCGGGAAGGTTCCTCCAGACTGCCCCATCGTTGTCACTGGTAGGCGCTGACGGCAGCCAGATACAGAGCGCAGGCGGTGCCGGTGGCGCTGGCGCCGATCATGAGAGCCATGGCGGGTTGGGCGCCGGCGTGCCAGGCGGTGAGGGCGGCGGCGCAGCCGATGTGCAGGGCCACCGAGAGCCCCAATAGCAGCATCAGCACCTGGAGCGTAGACATCGGGGTCTCCTTGGATGAGCGGTCCCCTCCGTTGGGTGGACCAGATGAGAGCGACGCTGCCTGTCCGGCGGAATGTCCTGCCGCTGTCTGCCGCAGAGTTGGACAGGACCGCTACCGCGCTGCTGCTAGCGGGGCTGAGGCTTTCGATGTCTGACGGTGTCCTGAGCGGACGCCACCAGACATTGGTAGGTACGGGCGAGGGAGTGGGACGTTGTTCTTCGCGGAACTGCGAAGGGTGGGCATACTCAAACGGGATCGGCTGGGTGGGCGGCCGACGGACAATGCGCTGTCCAAACTTCCGCAACCGCCGGTGTCCCGGGACACGGTCGGTGCGTGGCTGCGTGGGGAACGCTTCCCTCAACAGGTGGAGCCGCTGCTGGCCGTCGTGGGGGAGATCCGGGCGGAGGCCGTCCGCCGAGGCCTCCTGGATACCCCGGCCAACGGGGAATCGGGCGGGAGTGTTGCAGAGCTGCTGGCCGAGGACCGCTGGCGTGGAGCGTGGAAGGCCGAGCAGCAACGCCGAACCCGGTCAAACCAAGAGGGTGCGGAGCGCCGGCAGGCCCGCAAGGCCTTGGAAGACGAGGAGCGGCGGGGTCGTCAGGCGGCGTTGGCCGACCGTCCCCGTCCGGTGCGGTTCTGGACCTCGAAGCGGCTCGGGGTGCACCCGGCCATCCCCGGGCACCCCACCGCCCCGGGCGGCCCCGACTTCGTGCTGCCTGCCTACGTGCGACGCCCTCATGACGACCTTTTGTACACACGTCTGGCCTCCGCGGTGACGGACTGCGCGTCGCTGCTGGTGGTGGTGTGCGGAGCTTCGTGTACCGGCAAGACCCGTACCTCCATGGAGGCGCTCAAAGCGGTGCCTGACGACTTCCAGCTGCTCTTTCCCACCGACGCCGATAGCCTCCTGGCTATGCTGGCCACAGATGCGCTGGGCCCGGGCACCGTGCTGTGGCTGAACGAGGCCCAGCACTACCTGGACGGCCACGCCGGCGAAGCCGCCGCGGCCGCACTACTGCGCCGCCTTGATGCCGACGGCCCGTTCATCGCACTCGCCACCTTGTGGCCCGACCACGACAAAACCCTCACCACCGCTCCCATGTCCAAGGACGACCCCGACCCCCACCGGCAGGCCCGGATGTTGCTGGCCCAGGCCCACTACGTCCACGTTCCTGCCTCCTTCGCCGACCACATGGACACCGTCCACGAAGCCGCCGACCAAGATGCGTCCCTGGCCGCAGCCTTGGAGGCTGGAGGAACCGACATCACCCAGATCCTGGCGGCCGGACCGGACCTGGTGGCTCACTACGATCATCCGGATGGCCCACACGGCGTTCACGGCAAGGCCCTGATCAGCGTGGCCATGGACGCCCACCGCCTTGGAATCACCGGGCCGTTACCGCTGGACTTCCTGCACGATGCGGCACCCGGCTATCTCACCAGCAGTGAACGCGCCACCGCCGGCCCCGACACCTGGTTCGCCCCCGCTCTCACCCACGCCCGAACCCTGGTCAGACACATCATCAGCCCGCTCCAGGATGTGCCCCGCTCCTCCGGGATGGGCGCGCTGCCCGGCATGGTCACTCTCGCCGACTATCTTCAGCAGCACGGCCGCCGAACCCGACAGCGCCTCTGCCCACCCGCCACGTTCTGGAACGCCGCCACCCATCACCTCACCAAAACCGATGGCCTCATTCGCCTCGCACAGGCCGCAGAATCTCGGCATCGTCTTCGCCATGCCGCACACCTGTACTGCGCCGCCGTTGAATCCGGAGACTCCCTGGCCCTTACCTTGCTGACGCACATGCGGAAGAAGGCTGGGGATCTGGAAGGGGCCGAGCGGCTGTTGCGCAGCGCCGCTGATGCCGGCAACTGCCAAGCCATGATGATGCTGGCCACCAACGGACAGATGGCCGTGGGAGAGAAGGAAGCCGCCCGACTGTGGCGTGCCGCCGCCAGGGCCGGAAACCCCAGAGCCATGGCGCATGTGGCAGAGAGGCAAGAGAAAGCCGGGGCCAAGAGGAGAGCCGCCTGGCTCTGGCGAGCCGCCGCCAACGCCGGACACAGCCCTGCCCTGGCACATCTGGCGAGGTTACGAGAATACGCTGGGGACTTAGAAGAGGCCGCGCGGCTGTACCGCGCCGCTGTTGATGCCGGAAATCCCATAATCCTGGAGGATCTGGCGAGGCTTCGGGAGAACGCCGGGGACCAGGAGGGAGCTGCGCGGCTGTACCGCGAGTACCGCACCATAGACGGAAACCCGAGTTCGACAGTTGGTGGGCATGCGGGGCGGGTTGGCCGTGGATCTGTGCAGGTGAGAGACGTGGTGCCCCTTCAGGGTCGTCCGAAGGCGTGGGCAAACGAATTGGTGATGGTATTGCTCTGATCTGGGCTGTTGCCCGATGATGCGGGCATGTACTTGCGGAAGATCCAGCGGCGGAACAAGGACGGGTCGGTGGTGCGCTACCTCCAGCTCGCCCACAACCGGCGCAAGGACGGCACGACCCAGGCGGAAGTGCTGGTCAACTTCGGCCGCGAGGACCGCCTGGACGTCGACGGGCTGCGCCGCCTGGTCGCCTCGATCAACCGCTACCTCGGCGACGAGGACGACGCCGCCGCCCCGCTGGGCGCCGAGGCCGGCCCGCTGACCGTGGAGTCCTCCCGGCCGCTCGGCGCCGGCTGGCTGCTCGACGGGCTGTGGAGACTCCTGGGCATCGACACCGCGCTGGCCTCCCGCATCGGCGGGCGGAAGTTCCGCACCGACATCGAGCGCACCCTCTTCGCGCTGGTCGCCAACCGGGCCATCGCCCCCGCCTCCAAGCTCGCCGCCGCTGACTGGGCCATCTTCGACCAGGTGATCCCCGGCCTGCAGACGCTCGCCGAACAGCACGCCTACCGGGCCATGGACCTGCTCATCGAGGCCGACACCCAGGGCGCTGTGCAGGAGGCCGTGTTCTTCTCCGCCGCCCACCTGCTCAACCTCGAAGTCGACCTGGTCTTCTTCGACACCACCTCGACCTACTTCGAACGCGACGAAGCCGACGACCCTGACGGCGAGGGCAGCAGCCTGCGCCAGTACGGGCACTCCAAGGACCACCGCAAGGACTTGCCGCAGATCGTCATCGGACTGGCCGTCACCCGCGAGGGCATCCCGGTTCGCTGCTGGATCTGGCCCGGTGGCACCAACGACCAGACTGTCATCACCGAGGTCAAGGACGGCCTGCGCGACTGGCGGCTCGGCCGGGTGGTCACCGTCTGCGACACCGGCTTCTCCTCCGAGGCCAACCAGGCATACCTGCGCCGGGCCGGCGGTCACTACATCACCGGCATCAAGATGCGCGAAGGCTCGAACCTCGCCGACCAGGCGCTTTCCCGCCAAGGCCGCTACCAGCAGGTGCGCGACAACCTGCGCGTCAAGGAGGTCCGCCTCGACGGCGATGACGGCCGACGCTGGATCATCTGCCACAACCCCGCCGAAGCCGAGCGCGACGCTGCCCGCCGAGAAGACCAACTCGCCGCAATCCGTGAGGAATTGGGGCGGATCAAGGCCGCTCGCGGGGCGGACGCGAGGAAGACGAAAGCCAAGGCGGTCAAGGACGGCAAGCGCCCGGCCGCCCCCTCGGATACGCCCCACCGCAAGGCCGAGTGCGCGCTGCGTGACCACCCCGCCCTCGGCCGGTGGCTCAAGCAGCACCCGACCACGGGCCGACTGTCCATCAACACCGCCAAGGTCGCCGCCGAGGCCCGGCTCGACGGCAAGTACCTGCTGGCCACCAGCGACCCGGACCTGTCCGCCGAGGACGTCGCGCTCGGTTACAAGAACCTGCTGGAAGCCGAACGCGCCTTCCGCACGATGAAGTCGACCTTGGACCTGCGGCCGGTCTACCACCGCCTGGACGAACGGATACGCGCCCACGTGCTGCTGTGCTGGCTCGCGCTGCTGTTGATCCGGGTCGCCGAACGCCGCACCGAGTGGACCTGGCCCAAGATCGCCGCCGAGCTCGGCCGCATCCACCAGGTCACCCTCTCCGGCCCGGCCGGCAGCCTCCAGCAGACCACCCGCCTGACCGACACCCAGGCCAAACTCTTCAAGGACTGCGGCGTGTCACTTCCGCCAAAGATGAGCGGCCTCAAGACTCCCGAATAGCCCCTGAGCTGGGAAAACATGCTCCGGAGCCGTGGGCAAACGGCCCCGGCGCTGCCTCATGCCCGTCACCGCAGGTCAGCCCACAGATCCGGCCCCGCCGTATGCCCACCAACTGTCGAACTCGGGGGAAAGCCTGACTCTCTGGTGAGTCTGGCGGAGTGGTTTGAGAGGTGCGGATACAGGGCGGGGGCCGAGCGGCTGTACCGCGCCGCCGAGGCTGCTGGCGAGACGGCAGCGGTCCTGATGCGTAAGGCCGAGGCGCGGGAGGAAGCCGGTGACCCCTGGGAGGCCGCACTGCTGTACCGCGCAGCCGCCGACGCCGGAAACACCAAAGCCATGAAGCGGTTGGCGGAAGTCCGGGAGCGGACCGAGGACTACGAGAGAGCGGAGCAACTGGCTCGCCAGGCTGCCGACGCTGGCGACCCCACAGTGCTGACGATGCTGGCGCGGCTGCGGGAGGGAGCCGGGGAGCAGGAGGATGCCGAACGGCTGTACCGTGCTGCCGTCGACGCCGGAGACACCGACGCCCAGAGGAACTTGGCAGTGATGCGGGAGCAAGCAGGGGACCAAGAGGGAGCCGAGCAACTTGCCCGCCAGGCCGCCGACGCCGGCGACCCCACAGTGCTGACGATGCTGGCGCAGCTGCGGCAGGAAGCCGGAGACCAAACAGGAGCCGAGCGTCTTGCTCACCTAGCCGCCGACGCCGGAGGTTATGTGTCCTTGCCGCGGCTGAAGGAGCGCGAGTGGCGCTGCGGCCTTGAGGCAGACGGAGCGATCGCTGAGCCATGGGTATGGCCACAGCCGCACACGTTTGCCAGCGGCTCCCCATAGAGGCTCCCCGGCGCCTGGCTCGCCGAGAACACCGATCGCGTCAAACTCCACTTGATGCCCTGCTACAGCGCGAATCCATCCCCGACGAAGATCCTCAACAACGACCTCCGATCCGCTTGCCGCCGTCCAATCGCTCGGCAACCTCGCCGCCTCCGCAGTCGCGGATGTTCTGTGGATCGCGCCGTCTCACCCAACCGCCGCGTTCATCTACTCCGCGACCTGGGTGCTCCTTGCACTCATTGGCCTGGCCCTCCCGGCCCTGTGCGGGCATAGGGGCAGTTGTGCCTTACATGCCTGCAATGAGTTCCGTGAGCTGACGTGCCATGGAGTTTGACAGGTGCAGATAAATCCGGCGGTGAAGGTGCAGTTCGGCCTGTACGACGACGTCTCCGGCAGCAAGCGGCAGCTGTGCGGCGTAGCCGTGGTTCCGGTCAGCACGGCCGTCCTCACCAAGCCCCTGCCGGGGCTCCGCCCCCTACACGGAGTCGCTGGTGTGCTCGCGCTTCGTCCTGCTCGATGAATGCCCCGGAAATTCGACTCCGCGCAATGATGCACCCGGCGCATAACGGGACGCCGAAGTACAGCCTGACCAGCGGACGTTCGGGAATCCGCCCAAGAGGAGTTGAACCACGACCCAGCACAACCGGGCCCTGTACCAACAGACAGCCTCACGAAGCCGCTACTCCCATCGCAGAAACGATGCGGACAACACATCATCCGAATTGTTCGCCGACGTGGCGCCAAAAGTGCTGACGTTGTGGCGGCAGCGGGCCGCAGTGGAGTCGCCGTCTCCCCTGCGCTGGCGCTCTCCGGAGGCGGCGGCGACACTGCTGGCCGCGCTGCTGGTAATCTCACCCCGAACTACAGCGAGCACCCCGATCTACGACTGACGGGTCAGATCTCCGGAATCGGTTGGATCGGCGACTCCAGAGCCACCTCTGGCGTGTCCTGAACCTCCTCCAGGATGTCGGCCGGCACTTCCGCCTGGCGGCCCGACGCCGTGCGAAGTCCGAGGCGATCTCCGTACACAGCATCGATACCGCGAAGGAATCGGCGTCGCAGGCGTAACACCCGGAAGAAGGGTGTGATGTGCTCACCGAGTAACTCCAGCGCCAAACCGGAGGAGCGCGTAACCCCCACATGAGCAGCGATATCGACGAGTGTGGTCGGGGCCATGGCTGCACTGGCGTTGGCCGCTAGTTCCACTACGGAACCCTTCTCTCCTGCGACGAGAATCGTGCCGGAGCGGGCGGTCACCAGATGACTCACGACGCACCAGTCGCGAGGCCAGGTGCCCGCCCAATATCGGCGTATCAACGTGGTGGCGAGGACGGGCTGTGAAGGCAGGCGGCACTCGACGAGGTCGCGAAACGCGACGAGTACAGAGTTACCCCGACTGAATGCGACGAGTGCTCCTGCCTGGGCATCTGCCAGCGAAGTGAACACCCCTGCCGACTGCCCCGACGCCTTGAAAGTGATGTCCACGGCGCCCTCACTGTTCCAGGTGATCTGACTTCGCTGGTCAGGCGTTGTCGGGACACCCGTAGCGATGCCATTCTCGTCGAGCGTGCTCATCGGTACGAGGCTCTGGTCCCGTACCGTGCCGATTTCCCCCAGCACGTGCCGAACGGACGGATGCCACGTCACCCAGTATCCGGGGCCCCATACATTGGACAGCTCGCGGATGAACGATCGCGCTGGACTTGTCATCAGTCGACTCCATAGTGCTGGAAGCAATCCGTGTACACGCTGTTCCCGAATGGAGGATCACCTTCCGGGAGTCGAGAAGTTCTCAGCAGGTCACAGGCTTCGGTTCGTGGCATCGTGGCGAGCCGTCGGCGTGCCGTCACCAGTGCGGTGGAAGGTCGCTCGGGTCCTGCCTCGTAGAAGGAACGCATGAGCAGAGCCGACGCTCCGTCGTGTGCGGGCCACAACGAGGCGACGACATTTCTTGCTCCGGCGATCAGAAATGCGCCCGGCAGGCTGGTGAACTCACTTGCCGCATGCAGCCGGGGAAGGCCCGAATCACACGCGGCGAGTACCACCAGGGCACAGTGCGGCAGATGAAGCCGCCCGGTGATCTGAGCGGCCGTGAACAACTCCATCCCCGATGCGCCGCTCGGATGAGGTGCCGCGAGTGGGTCATGCTGGCCTCTCCGGGAGACTTCCAGGCCCGAGCGATGGACGCTGCCGGGGTTGAAATGGCCGTGGCAAGCGAAGTGGACCCGGCCCGCGCTGGGCAGCGCCGCCAGCAGAGCCTCGGCCTCCGCGGCGCATGGCGCGTAATCGAGCCTGGTCGGCAGGTCTAGGGGCACGTAGGGCAGTGTGCGGGACGGATCGGCGACTGCGAGCCACGGACGACGGCCGTCGCGGTGACGCGCGCGTAACAGGGGGAGCGCCCCGGAGGTCGGCAGCACGCTCACGGCGCATTGGTGCAGCAAGGATTCCAACCCCCAGTACGGGAGGTGGAAGAGTTCGTTCTTCGGGCAGACGAAGAGGCGCGTGGGCCGTTCGAGCTTCAGTTGCCTGATGAGTTCGGCGATCGGGTCGAGCAGGACCCTGCTCAGTGCGGAGACGGCTTCGTCGGCCGCGGTACGGGTTTCCTCGATGTCCTCAGGACACGCTGCCAGATACTCCCGGCGGGTGCGTTGCAGCCGTAGCAGCAGGCGGCGTCGCTCTTTGGCGTTCCAGCCGGTCAACTCCGCCGTGGCGCTCCCATCGCCGACAAGACACGTTATGGCCACGCCCTCGTCCACACTTAGCAGATCGACCAAGACCTCGCCGGGGGCCAGCGCAGCAGCGAGTTCCTCCAAGGGCACTGGGGCGGACCGTACGGACAGCGACGTACCGAGGCGTGCAGCCGTCGCCTCAAGCTCTGTTGCCGCCCGGTTTCGTTCAGCGATCGGCCCTGTCAGAGTCCTGTACTCGGCGGCGGCCAGCTCTACGTCGACCTCGGCGGCGCGCAGCGCGAGCACAGGGCGGACCAGCTCTGCGGCGCTGCCTTTGTCCACGGTCTGCCCAAGGCGCAGCGCCTCAGTCACGACGGCAGCACGAGCGCGCTGGCCCAGCTCGAGCAGGACTCCGGGGCGAGGCTCGAGGCCAACCGGATAGGAACCCGCCTCGGTCTGCCATCGGCCGGGCTGGTAGTACACAGCCGAAGTGAACACGGCTGCGTCGTAGGCGGAGGAGAGCGCGGCAGCGACACTCTGCCGGAACTCGGTGGTGGTGGCAGTGTCGCGCAATCGCTCACCGATGTCGATCGCGGGACCGATCTCCGCCAAAGCCTCGTCCACCCTGCCACGGCTTATCAGCAGGCTGGCAAGATTGGTGCGGAACTGCACGACGCGCAGCAGCTCGCCGTGTCGGAGAGCAGTGGTGATCGCGACCCGCATGGCGAGTTCGGCCTGGACAGGTTGACCAGCCATGCTCAGGGCAACGCCGAGACTGTTACGCGCTACGGCTTCCATCCCGTGCTGGCGATCGCGGCGGGCTTCCACGATGCACTGACGCAGCAGCAAAACGGCCTCCGTGGCTCGCTCCGGGTGTCGTGCGACGAGCGCACAGGCGCGGTGCCACAGGGTGAAGGTGTCTTCGTCCTTGTCGTCGTCGGGTAGTTGTTGGCGCCAATGCAGCGCCCAATTGTGTCGCCCCACTTTCTCGGCTTCCTTGGCGGCCCCCTGCAGGAAGTGAGTGGCCCGGGCCTGGTCACGCAAGAGGTCCCACGTCATGCCGATCTCACTGAGTACCCATGCTGCGAACCTGGCGTCGCCTTCGGCGAGGGCGAGGGACCTGGCCGCCTCCAGCGCGCCGAGCGCCTCGTCGAACCGGGCGGCTTGGCGGTAGATCAGGCCGTGCTCGTAAACGAATGTCATGTGGTCGTACGGCATTGGTTCGCGGTGCCGTAGGGCTTCGTCGAAGATCCTGTGCGCGGTGCCGGCCGCCTCACAGGCTTCCGTTGGCCTGCCGAGTTGGGCGAGTACCTGTGCCTTCTCGTGCAGTGCGACGCACAGAACCTCCGGGTCGCCGAGCTGCTCCGCCTTCTCGATGACGTCGGGGCAGTATTGCTCGAAGGTCTGGTATTGCCTGGTGCGACGCAGGGCCATGAGCCGCAGGCCGTGCGCCCGGAGGGCCCTTTCCTGTTCTTCCTCTTCCTCATCGAGGAGGGCCACGGCACGGTCGAGCCGTGCCAGCGCGCTGTCACCTGCGCCCATAGTGATCAACTTGAGTGCGCCGCTGAACAGGACGCACCCCTGTATCCGGGGTGACAGCGGCTCAGCGGCCGCGTGTGCAAGGTCCGTCATAGTTGCCACGTGCAGCACCGACGACGCGGTGGTCATGGAGCCGATCAGACGCTGTACCTCGCGAAGCCGCTGCTCGTAGAAGGCGGCGGTGCGGCCTCCGGGTGCGGTCCGTAGGCGGTCCGTGGCTGCCTGGAATGCCAGTCGGCCTTCGAGGACGGCTGTTACCACTTGGGTGAGTGCGTCGTCAGTGTCCATCGTCCGAAGACCGATATGTTGCGAGAACCATATCCGCGATGGGCAACGTGTAGTCGTTCGGCAGTGCGGAGAAAACGGCGGAAATTACCTGTTGTGGATCGTCGTCCAGGAACTCAGCCAAGGAGCAAATCTGAAGCATGGTCGAAGCGACTTGAGTCACGACGCGGATGTCGGTGGGCGTGAGTCGCCGATCAGAGATCGCTTGCGGAGGCGCGAGACAGTAGAGCCAAACAAGAATCATCCCAAAACCGGGACGCGGGTCGAAGTAGTAAGGGAGATAAGGGAGATGGTCAGCGAGCTTTCCAACGTACTTCCGTATCTCGGGGATTTCCCAGACCTCCCGGGGATCACTCGGTGGCACATCGAACGAAATGATCAGTCGCCCGCGCATCGCCCTGAGGTCTAAGCCTCGCTCAGCGGCGTAAGGATGTCCGTGGTGTGAGAATCCGATGACGAACGGATAGATGTCACTGTCCGTGAGTAGGTCGGTTGATACGCGGTAATTCACTGAAGGGGCAAGAGACTGGGTGCTCTCCACTGACCCACCGTCGATCGAACGGACCTCGAACTCGGGCAGGCGGATCGTGACCCGGGCATTCTCAAGCTCTGAGCCCACCCATACGGAGAGCGTGTCGTCATTGAAATCGACCTCGTATGCTCCGGCAAGGACCACCGCGAGCTGGGCAAACCATTGCCAGTTCTCGGTTCGCTTCTTCGCCATGTCGACGTAGGCGAGGCAAGTGGCTGCGGCCGCCTCCGGGTCCGCGCGCACCAACTTTATGATCTCGCCGCTTTCCACCTCCCGAGTGCCGCCACCGCGTGAAACCCCCAGTGATACAACCTGCTCATGGAAGGTGTGACCTGGCCGGGTCTCATCGTCGCCATCATCCGGGTCGGACATTTTCACGCTCCAGTCGGAGTCGAATGCCACGTGCCGGAAGCATACAGTCACCGGTTCGAGAGCGAATCCCCATCCAGTGGATTGAACTGCCCGGAGGGAGATGTGTGCTCTTTTCCTCTGTATTTCTGGTCGATTCGTGAGGCTGTGCATCGTCAAAGTGTCTGGAGGGCCCTCGCCCAAGGCTTCGGTTAACCTCGATCTTGCATGACGGTCCGTCGGTTCTTCCGTTGGGCCGTTTCACTGTTGTGGGTTGATCGTGGGAATGCTGGTGGCCCGGCTGTCGCGTCGGGTGGGCGCCGGGTTCCACTGCTCCGGTGGGGTGATGCGGCTCGGAGGGACTCGAAGGTGCTGGTCAGCCGGGGTTCGGCAGGGCGTGGAGCCGGTCGGCCGCTGCGCTGATCACGTCGGTCCAGGGCCAGTGCGCCGCGAGGCGGAGGTATCGGCGGCGGCCGGTGGTGATGAGTTGTGCGGCGGCGGAGAACAGGCGGAGGCGAAGTTTCTTCGGTTCCCAGCGGCGGGTCTTGCCGGTCAGGGCGAGCATCGGCATCCAGGCCAGCAGGTCCAGGGCGAGCTGGACGATCTCCAGCCAGATCTGGTTCTGCGCGAAACCGTGCAAGGGGAGGTTGCGCAGGCCGGTGGAGCGGGCGTCCCGGATGTGGTCCTCGCAGCGGGTGCGCTGGCGGTGGCGCAGTTCGAGCCCGGCGATCGCCTCGCACATCGCCGACCTCATTCGGCATGCAAAGACGTGCGGCATCGACCCGGGCGTCGTCTGCCCGGACGACGGCCCGGAGTTCATCGCCCTGCAGAACCAGGTGCGGGCCGAGCTCAAGGTAGAGCCCCGCAAGAAGCCCGAGCTGGCCCGCGACAGCGGCCGCCGTCCGATGTGCGACGGCTGCAGCTGACCACCACCCGGCCCTCACCCCCTCAGGGAGGGATACTCAATGACGGTGACGACGACCCAGCGCCTCCTCGACCTCGCTGCGGCGGCACCGGCCAGCCACGACGAGGACCTGGTGCTGCTCCTGCGCGAAGGCAGCGAGCTGTACCAGCAGGGTTTTGAGGACCTGCGCGACACGGTGGCGGCCCGCTTCGCCGGGCTGCCCACCAGCGATGTGGCGGAGGCCGCGACCGCGGCCGGGATGCCGTGCGACGTTTCCCAGGACCGCGACGAGCTGCTCCTGCTGCTCGCCCTGGCCGAGTGGGAGATGACGCCGGCGGCCCTGGCCTACACGGAAATGGCCGAGGCCGCGGCCCGCCGCGGCGTGTGCCTGATCCCGGAGGAATGACCTCTTCCCCGCACCGCCCCGGAAAACCTGGGCAGCGCACTGGACCCCCACCCCAAACTCCTGCCATTATGTGAGTTTCGAGCCGGGCAAGCCGGCTCGCCTCCGACAGGACGGACGGTTCTGCCATGACCTCGCGCCGTGAGCCTCGCCTGGCCGACGCTGCCGAGATCGCGGCTGAACAGGGCCTGACGCCCGCACGGATCAGCGGCCTCTACACCGAGCGTGCCGAAAACGCGGCCGGCGTGCCGTTCCCCGAAGTCGCCGACATGCGCGGCCGCGCCCGCCTGTGGGACCACGCGAAGGTCACCGAGTGGTTCGCCCACCGCCAGCCGGCACGCCTGCGCAAGCACACACCGCCAGCCCGCGATCCGCAGGACCTGCTGAACGCGGCGGAGGCCTCGAGGTTCCTGGGCTACAAGAACCCCAACCAGGTCACCACCTTCGTCCGCGACCACCCCGGGTACTTCCCCGACCCGGACGTCGTCGAAGAACTGGGCACCGCCGACAACCCCTACCGCCGGCAGCAATGGCGGGTGCAGACCCTGCTCGACTGGATGGCCACACGGCCCGGCCGCGGCAAGCACGCCGGCGCGCAGCGCACCGCCCCCGCACTGCCCGACGTCCCCGTCGACGGCGACCCCGACGAACTCCTGGGAGCCACGCAGGCCGCGGCGCTGCTGAAGTTCAAGAGCGTCAACTCCTTCTCCAGCAGCCTGTCCCAGGGCAACCTGCCCTTGCTGGAAACCCCCGACGCGCTCACGGAGAACGGCGGGCGCCGACGATGGACGCGCCGGCGAATCCTCGAGCAGGCCGCACAGCGCGGTTCCGGAAAGTAGAAACCGGCGGTGAGCGCACAGCAGCCCACCGCCCCACATACGCGGCATCCGGTTACGGGTCGTTGGTCCCTTGCGGACCGGGTGTCGCACGATGGCCGGCATGGCGTGGCTCGCCACCACGCCCCGCAGCAGCCCCGGCTGCTGCGGACCGGCCATCGCCCCGTTTGGTCACAGGCCTCCACACTCCCCTGCACGAGAAGGCCGTCCTCGTGCGCCGGCGCGGCCGTGGTCGGGCCCATGGATGCCGGCCACGGCACACACCACGAGGCTGTTTCAAGTCCGTGACCATGGTCGGGCCTTCGTGGTCGGGGGTCTGGTCGGGGCCGGCGGGTTTCCTCGGCAGCAACCGAAGGTTTCCGTCGGAGACCGCCACGGCCGCGAAAGGAAACACCTCATGCGCAGCGCCCCACGGAGCACTCCGGCGACGAGTTCGGCCCCCACCCCCGCCGAGCCCCTGGCCCACCAGGTGCTGGCCGGGCTCGCCCAGCACCGCATCGCCACCACCAGCCAGTTGCGCCGGATGCTGCGACCGGACGGCACGCGGCAGTTGATGTCCCGCGTGCTGAACAGACTGCGCACTGAGGGCTTCGTCGACTGCACGGTGCTGCCGGACGCGAACCGAACCCGTACCAACGCCTGGTACCTCACGCCGGACGGCGCTCGGTTGACCCGGGACCTGCCGGTGCTGCGGGGGCGGCCGCCCTACCCCATCACCTCGACCACGGCCGCGTCGCTGAAGACCCCGCACACACTGGCCGTCCTACGCGCCCACCTTGCCTTCGCCGAAGACGCCCGCCGGCTCGGGCACGAGCACGGTCCCTGGGACTGGACCCCCGAGGTGTCCCACTCGATCGGCGAGGGTGAACGGATCGTCGCCGACGCGGTCATGTACTACACCGTCGCCGAGAGCGAGCACCGGCGAAAACTGCGGGCGTTCGTGGAAGTCGACCGCAGCACCATGAGCAGCGAACGGCTGGCCGTGAAACTGATCGAGTACGCCCGCCTGTTCCAGTACGAGGCCCAGCCCGTCGGCCGGCGCAGGCAAGCCGCCGCAGGTCCCGCCTGGCTGCGCTGGTATCCGGTCTTTCCCCGTGTGCTCTTCGTGCTCACCGGTGCCTCCCGAGCCAGGCTGGAGAATCGAATGAGCGATCTGCAGGCGATGGTTGCTCAGCACCCGCTTGTCTCAGCCCTCGCCCGCGAGGTCCGACTTGGAGCCGCCGTACTGGAAGACCTTGAGCAGCACGGTCCTGCCCGGGACGTGTGGCAGCCTCTGGCCGGCGGCAAGCCTCGCGCGTGGACAGACTTGTGAGCCTTCTGCATGAGATGTCCACCCCGAAGCCGCGCCGTCCCGCGCAGCGGCCGCCGAGCGGACGGGCATCGGCCTGGCCGCCCTCCAGGAACGAGGCGACGTCTGCGGCACGGTTATGGGGTGTGGCCGTCGCCAGCCGACACCAGACGACCGGGCGTCTGTCGGAAGACTCGGCGGTGCTCAGTGTCTGTGGTCAGCGCTCGGCGGTCCGGTGCTCGGCCCAGGCCTGTGCCGCGCGTTGCATGGGCTTGGCCCAGTTATCTGTGCTCTGGTCCGCGATGGAGTCCCACAGTCGGCTCTGGACGCGGGCGAGGGCGTCGAGGCCGGCGGGCGGTGCCAGTACCCATGCCGGGTGGGCGGCGGCCTCGCGCTCGGCCTGGCCGGGGGCGTGGCCTTGGGCGATGAGCCACAGCAGCCACAGCGCGGGGTCGATCCACGCGGCGCCGGTGGATGCCCATCCCCAGTCGACGAGCGTGGCACCGCGGTCTGTCATGAGAACGTTGTGTGGGTTCCACTCGGTGTGGAGCAGGCTGCTCCCGGTGAACCATGAAAGGTCGGCGGGGTCGTCGACGTACGTCCTGAGCCGGTGGGGCATGCTCTTCAGCTCGATGTCCGGGGCCGGTACGTCGGCCAGCCGCGCCATGGTCGCCATAACCGCGGGAAGGTCGGGGGATCCGGGCGCGAAGTCGGCGTGCCCTCCTTTCGCGTACTCGAAGCCGAGGAGACTCCATCCGTCGTCTTGGATGTGCCAGTGGAGCTCAGGGGCGATGCCCCGCACACACCGGTTGATGTCCTCCTCCCGCTTTTGCGTCCACACCCGGGGGTGATCGAGCGGCAGGCCCTTGACAAAGAGCGTGCGGTCGGTCGTGCGCACGCGGGCGGCGATGGCACTGTTCAGGCCGGCGTTGATGGTCCCGACGTCGACAACGGGGCCGCTGGCCTTTTCGATCAGCCGCAGCACGGTGTCTGGGAATTCGGTCAGACGCGGGGTGGGCACTGGGGTCTCCTAAGGGGGTGCGGTGCCGGGGCCGCGAGCACGCGCGCGGCCCCGGCCGGGGGGCTCTAGTTGTACGGGTTGTCGTCGCCGCAGCCGGGTACGGTGCCGGCGGTGAGCGCCTCGACGTCGGTGATGAGGAGAACCTCCTCCAGGTCCTGGATTACGGGCTGCGGCTTGCGCGTGAGTTCGACCATGACGGCAGTCATGTCGCCTACCTCTCTTGGTGTTGGCAGTAGTTGATGAGTGGTGCCTTCGCCTCCTGGAAGACCTTCGCCACCGGCCTGCACACCCGACACGAGTCGGACAGCGTGCAGCCGCTGCATCCTCCGGTGCGAAGCATCAGGGACTCGGCGATGGCACCGAGTCCGGCCAGACCTTCCACGCCGTCGGCGATCAGGTCGATGTTCGGTTCGCGGCCGACCTTGCAGATCGAGGCCCGTCCGAAGGGGTCGGCGTGGAAGAACGTCACGCCGGCCGGGCAGCCGGTGAACGGCGCCCGGTTGGTGAGGTACTGGGGTGACTGCGACGGCAGCGGCTCCGCGGTGCCGTGGATCGTCGGTGAGATGTTCGCGTACTCCCGGAAGGGCACGCCGAGTTGCCGGGCCCACTCCCTCATGGCGTCCACCTCGTGCGCGTTGTCCTGCACGATGATCAGGCTCAGGTCGATGTTCAGCCCGGCGTCGACGGCCATGTGCAGGCCTTCGCGGAAGCGATCGAATCCGCCGCGGCGGCGGGTCACCGCGTCGTACGTCTCGGCCGTTGCGCCGTACACGCTCAGCGTCAGCTTGGTCGGCGGATACGTGCGCAGCAGGTTCAGCATGTGGGGCTTGCGGAGCCGGGACCCGTTCGAGAGGACTTCGAGCTGCATGCCCATCTCGTAGGCGAGTTGGTAGGACTCGGGGAAGTCCGGGTCAATGAGCGGTTCGCCGCCGGTGATCTGGAGCCAGATCACGCCGGCGTCGCGCATGGCGGCCAGCAGCTGACGTTTGCCCGCCATGTCCAGGCCCTCGAACTTCTTCGCGCCGAGGTAGCACATCACGCAGTCGAGGTCACAGCCCAGGTTGATTTCCCAGGTTGCGCGGCTGAACTCATACGGTCCCGCCTCCCGGATCAGGAGGACGTCGTCAATGCTTCGACCGGTCAGGTCCATCTGCCACTGCGTGCGTGCGGCGTCGACGAGCCACTGGGGCACGGTGCTGGGCGCCGCCGCCAGGGTGGGCAGCTCATCGAACTTGGCGTGAGGGAGCTGGATGGCCTTGGTGCTGCCTGGCCGCAGGATGAGGCGCCGCCCTCCGAACGGTGTCGCAACGAGCTGGTGCACGTCGTCTTCCTTTCCTGTGGGTCAGAGGTCTGTCGGCTGGCGCCGGGGTCCCGAGGGGAGCGTGGCCCCCGGCGCCTTTTTCCGCCCGCGCCGAATGCCGTTTGCAGTACGGGCGGAGCTTGTGACCTGCCCGAGGGCCAGGGCCCGGAGGGCATCCGGGAGCTGCCGGGCAGGGGTCTATGCGGCCAGCCTCAGCTCCCGTAGCAACTCCTCCAGGTCGACGACTCGGAACGCAGCAAGCCGGCGGACGAGTTGGGATGCGAGGAACGTGTCGAGGTTGGGGTGCCCGTAGGGCAGGGGGCTGTCCGGCTGGGCGACGACGTGGACGCCCTTGTTGTTGAGTCCGTAGAGGGTGCCGTGGACGCCGTACAGGGGAGCGCTCTGGGCCAGGAACACCACCGGGTTCTGCGTGAGGTGTGGGCAGAGCTTGGCCGCGGCGCGGGCGTGCCTGGGGCACACCGGCGGCTGGTTCGTGAGGACGCTCTGCTCGTTGGGACTCTGGTCGTTGGGCCCGGCGAGGAAGATGTACCCGAGGAGGGTCCGCGCGGGCTCGGTGCAGACCTGGCAGCGCATCATCTGCATCGTCGCCAACTGCCGGTGCGGATGCATGAGCTTCCACTGAGGAGCCCCGGTCGGTTGCTTGCGCTCGTCCACGGGGGTGAACCCGCAGCGCGCCCACAGCGTGCCCCTCAGGTCCCTGTCCCGGGGGTCCTCATCCCGGTAGTAGAGCCGCAGGCCGGAGCCCTGTCGGTAGATGACGAGGTTGTTCGGCGCCGGCTCCTCCCCTTCCCGTTGCGTGATGTAGGGGATCAAGGCCGGTTCGGTCGGGGTTCGCACGGGGCGTGTCTTCTCCCTGTCTGCTGTCGTGGCGGTGCGTACCGGAGTCATACCGCCGCCTTGAGGCACTGGTTCGCCACGAGGCGCTCCAGGAGCTGATCCACGGTCCAGGCCATCCGGCGGACGTGCCCGACGGCGTGCCAGTGGTCCCCGGGCAATGCCTCGCAGCGGATGGCGCGCCCGGTCGTGACGAGCTCGGCGACCTTCTGGTCCTGCTGGTCCACCTGCGAGGTGAGCGCGAGGTTCACAAGCCGGATCAGGTGGCCGCGCAGCCGCAGCGCGATGTCCTCCATCTCGTCCTCAGTCGGCGTGTAGTCGTCCAGGACGACCGCGAGGTCATCGAGCAGGAGGCCGTCCACGTACGGCGCCCACCGTTGGACCTTCTTGAGAGCCCACCTGAGCCGGCCCAGGTCAAAGGGCACGTCCGCTGGCCGCACCGCGTGCTCCCAGCGCGGGAGGGCGCCCGGGGCCGTCACCGCTGCTCCCCGATGGGGACGTCGGCATCGGTGAGGAGCTCGGCCCAGACCTCTTTACCCCACGGCCGCCTGCCCGAGCTATGCAGGTCATAGCCCCAGCGGCAGGCGACTGCGTCGATGAGCAGCAGACCGCGGCCCGCCTCGTCGTCATCATCGGCCGGGCTGAGAACCGGCAGGCGCCAGGGCGCCTGGTCCAGGACCCCGACACGTACCCATGTCGTGCTCGGCCGCCCGACAGTCAGGCGGATCGACTGGCAGGAGGTGTGCCTGACGGCGTTCGCGACCAACTCCGAGATGATCAACTCGGCAAGGCCGGCGAGGTCGTCAAGGTCCCATGCGCCGAGGGCGTCACGGACGAGCTTGCGGCCAATCTCGGCCGTGGACGGCTCGCACCGACACGTCCGGCTGTAGGCAGGGTGGTCGGCGGGGTCGGCCTGAACTCGCGTACTGAGACTCGTCATTGGGGTGGAGCCTTTTCGTCGTCTCGGTGCCCGCCGCCCCTCGCGGAATGAGTGAGGGATGCGGGGCCGTACACAACAGCTAACCCACCGTCACCGTGCGTTGTGCATGACGGAGTTGGCGGTACCGCTCACGCCGCTACTGACGAATTGACCCGCCCTTTACTGTCGGTTGCGGGTCACACCTTCTACCGTGGGGCTCATGGCGGAGACCAGAAACGAAGACTTAGCCGCCTGGATGTCGGCTCACTCCATGTCGGCCGCAGAGCTGGCAGACGCAGTGAATGACGCCATCAACGACCTCACAGGGAAGCCCGGCACCGCGTCGGAGCGGACCGTTTTCCGCTGGTTGTCCGGCGAGAACCAATGGCCGCAGGCACGGCAGCGCATCGCGTTGGAGATCGTCACCGGCCGCACCATCACGGATCTAGGGTTCGTGCCTCGGGGGAAAAGGAAGACCGTCTCAGCGTCCCCACCAGCGCCACCGGAGGACACCTCAGTGCACCGCCGCCGTTTCGTCGGGGCGGCCGCCGGTACCGCCGCCGCCGTCGCCGTACCCCTGGCCAGCGAAGGCTCCCGCCCCTCTCGCGTCGGCACTTCCGACGTGATCCGGCTCCGTGATCACGTCGAAAACCTCGTCGAGCTGGACGCGACGCGCGGCGGACACACCGCCCTCGAGCGGGCCGCCCTCGCGGGAGCCTCCGAAGCGCTCGGCCTCCAGAAGCAGTCCACCACGCAGCGCGTCCGGCAACGTCTGTTCGCCGTCGCCTCCGACTTCACCGCAACGGCCGCCTGGAGCATCATCGACGCCGGGCTGCTGGACAACGCCGGCCGACACCTCGACCGCGCGCTGACGCTCGCAGGTATGGCCCAGGACTCCGAGATGATCATGCAGGTGTGGAATCTGCGGGCCATGCTCGCCCGGCAACGCGGTGACTACGCCGAAGCGGTCGCCGCCGCCCAAGCCGCCCAGGCGACGACCGTCGCCCGCCGCAGTCCGATGCATGCCTCCCTCGCCCACGCCCGGACCGCAATCGGTCTCGCTCACTCCAAAGACGACCGCGCGGCTCTGCGCTCCCTAGGCCGCGCCGAGATCGCCATGACGAAGGCCGACATGACCGCCCCGCTACCCGTCTGGATGGCCTTCTACGGGCCCGCGGAGCTCCACTCGATCACCGCCATCGTGCAGGACGTCGTCGGCAAGCCGGCAGAGTCTGAAGCCGCCTCCCACAGGGCTCTCGCCGCCCTGCCCAAGGCGTACCGCCGCAACCGCGCGAACACCACCGTCCGCCTCGCCCTTGCACAGCTCCATCAGGGCGACCTCGAGCAGGCAGTCACCACCAGCGGTGACGTGTTCGAGATCATGGCCGGCGCCCCGATCCCCGGCCGGATGCGCCAGGCCCTCGGCGACTTCCAACGCGACCTGATCACCATGGCGCCCTCCGCGCACATCGCGCACGAGTGGATCGACCGCTACCGGACCGAATGGAGCACCCCTTGACCACGGCAACCGTCGAACTCCGCCATTACGGGCACGACGACCTACAGCAGATCCGACAGACCCTGCTGGATGTGCACGCGGATGCCTACGCGGACGAGATGGATGACGAGTTCAACCAGCGGTTCCCCTGGTTCGTCGACCATTGGGGCGGACATCCCGGGTTCGCATGCGTGATCGGCTATGAGGACGGGCAACCAGTCGGCTTCGCCTACGGCGCCCCGGCCACCCCGGGCCGTGAGTGGTGGCGCGAGCACGTGAGCACCCCGCCGGCCGATGACTCGACGTTCTCTCTGTCGGAGCTGATGGTGCGCCCAAGGTGGCGTAAGACCGGCACGGCCGAGCGGCTGCACACGGCTCTGCTGGAGAGGCGACCCGAGGCCCTTGCCGTCCTCCTGGTCGACCCCGACCACCCCAAGGTGCAAGGCCTGTACGAAACGTGGGACTACCGCAAGGTCGGAAACCGCCAGCCGTTCCCGGACTCACCGAACTTCGCCGTGATGCTCCGAGAACTCCGCCCCGCCTGATCCACTACCACCACGGCGGCCCGCTCCCCCGAGGCGGGCCGCCGGCATCCCAGCTGTAATGCTTGCACTTTGTGTAGCACTTGCTGCACAGGTCCAATCCCACGGCCGTCGTAGTCCTGGTGCTGGTCTGGCTGAAGCTCTGACGCTGGCGGGAAGTGGAGCAATGACGGGAGCGGCCCGGCCCAGCCGGGCCGCTTCATCCATTTGCGGGCGACCTTGAACCTGCAGACCAAGACTGACGAGGCTGGCAATCACCCTTGGGAATGAGCGTCCTCTCCGGATGCGGGGGTTTCGCGTCTGAGGTTTTCGGCGCTGCGGCGCACTTTCTGGCGAGGCACGAGTAGAGCAGACGGTGCGGCCTGCCTGGTCGGACGCCCCGTGACGCCGTCCACTTCCCTCGGGACAGAGGGCACCCCCCGTCCGGAATGATCTACAACGGCTGCCGTAGAGGCAGTCCGCCCCCCTACATTGAGGCGGTTGCGGATCCGCTCTAGTTGCGCTCAGGAGACTCAGCCCGCGCACGCGAAGATCATCACGATCGGATAAATGTCCCCAATTGACGGCAACCACACAGATTCACCATGAGTCCCACACCTGCAGGTTACATCTCAATGTCCGGGGGACCATGGGTCAGCAGTCCGCGCTCGCGGTAGGCCCCTTGCGACTCCGCGAGCCACTGCAACGGCGTGGCGGACTCACTTGGCGTTTGCGGGCGACGGGGCGCGGTGCAGAGGTCCATGGAGAGGCCGGTGTCCGCGAGGGCGCTGTGGTGTTCCGTTCGATGTTGGGGGCGGCGAGGCCGTGCAGGCTCCGGCGGGGATCACCTTGGCGATCGCACTGCCGATTGCCCTGTCGACCTTACGTTGCGCATGCCGCACCATGGTTCGAGTCAGTCCGATGGTTCGCCATATCGTTGTCGACGACGAGGAGTTCGGAAACCGATGACGCCGTACAACCACTCCCATGAGGCCGATCTGCGCGAGATCGAGACGGCCCTGGAGCAGGCTTTGGACGTGGTGCGCAATGTTCCGCGCGAGAGCCTCACCGCGGCGGAGTGGCTCGAGGCATCGGCGAAGATCGGCAGCCTGCAGGCGCAGGCCCGTGAGGCGTCGGGGCGCATGCGGCAGGCGCTGTTGGGATCGGCTCGGACCGCGATTTTGGCCTATCTGCGTGCGCACGCGGGCGAGCCGGTGCCTGCCGCGGCTCTCGAGGGCGTGGCGGGCATTCAGGCGTGGACCCGCCGAATCCGTGAGTTGCGGACTCCCTTCGGGTGGGATGTCGAAAGCGGTACCTGGTCCGCGCAGATGCAGAAGGACCAGTACCGCCTGGTGGCCGATCGTCTCGACGCGACGGCGGCCGATGACGACCGTCTCGCCACGGCCATCAGTGGAAAGACCTCCAAAGAGCGGGTTTTGGAATACCTGTTGCACCTGAGTCCCTGGCCGGTGAGTCCGAAGCGACTGGAGAAGGTGGCGGGCACACCCACCTGGCGGCAGGACATTCAGGAGCTCATTGGCGAGGGCTGGCTCATTCGTTCGCACGAGGACGACCCCCAGCTCACCCCGGGGTTCTATCGCCTGGCGCGGCTTGAGGACTGAGCGGCGGACAACACCCTGAATGGGTCACGTGTTCTATTTCGTGGTTGTGGTGTTCATTCCGCTTCGATTGATATGGGCGACCGTGCGTCCCTGAATGTCAGTGGCACCCCATATGGTGCACGGAGTGGGGAATTTGGGCGTCCGAACGAGGGAGAGGTGCGTTCGTGGTGGCCGAGAATGCTTCGGCGGAGGGGGAACACGGCTGGCGTGGGGCGGACAGCCCCGTGTCACAGGTCGTGTTCGAGCAGTCGGCTCGCTGCCTGCGGGCGTATGCGGAAAATCCGAGCCTCATCGAAGAGCACGCGAACATCGAGCGCTCGACGACGCAGGGCGGGTATGGGCGTCGGCAACTCTACGAGCTCGTGCAAAACGGGGCGGACGAGCTGCAGCAGGACCCGGGGGGCGGCATCCAGGTCGTGCTGGACCGCAGTGCGCTGTACTGCGCCAATCTGGGTACCGCCGTCACCCCCGAAGGCGTCGAGACGATCCTGGCCTCACACCTGTCGAGGAAGCGTGGCACGGAGATCGGTCGGTTCGGTCTGGGGTTCAAGTCCGTTCTGAGCGTTTCGGCTCGTCCGCAGTTCTTCAGTCGCAGTGGCTCCTTCGGCTGGGACGCGGACCGTGCCAGGGACGCGATCCGCGGCGGGGTGCCGGGCAGCGGCCCCACACCCGTGCTGCGCCTTGCCCATCTGCTGGATGCCGTCGCGGAGCAACAGGCCGATCCGGTCCTGGCGGAGCTGATGGCCTGGGCGACGACTGTGATCAAGCTGCCGCTGAGGCCGGGGCACGTGGATCGGTTGGGCAAGGACATCCGCGAGTTCCCCGCGAAGTTTGCGATCTTCTCCCCGCACGTGGGCGAGTTGATTCTCGAAGACCGGCGCGATCCGCACCACGTCGTGCGGCGGGAGATCTACATCAAGGAGCAGGGCGCGACGCGCACGCTCTTCACCGAGGAAGGGAATCAGGCCCAGACCTCGGAGTGGAGGGTGTTCGAGGCCGTCCACATTCCCACGACGCGGGCGAGGCGTGACGCCGGCGAGTACCACGATCGTTCCCACATCCCGCTCGCCTGGGCGGTCCCCACGAGTGGGCAGCAGGGAACGGGAGAATTCTGGGCCTTCTTTCCGACGACGTACGAGACGACGCTGCGCGGCGTACTCAATGCGCCGTGGAAGACCAATGAGGACCGGCAGAACCTGCTGAAGAACAACTCCTTCAACGAGGAACTCATGGAGGTCGCGGCCGGCCTGGTCGTCGACTCTCTTCCCGCGTTGTCGACGCCTCAGGATCCTGCTCGGCACCTCACACTGATCACGGCTCGAGGCCGCGAAGCGCGCAACTGGGCCGACGAGATGCTGACCACCCTGGTCTACAAGGTCGCGGCCACTCGGCCGTCGTTGCCCGATCAAAGTGGTGTGCTGCGCAAGCCCTCCGAGCTGAAACTGCACCCGGAACGCCTGGACAAGAAGTGGCTGCGCCAATGGGCGGAGTATCCGGGACGCCCGGTGGACTGGTGCCATCACTCGGTCGAGGAGACCACGCGGCGTTCGAGAGCGGAGATGATCCTCGAACGGGTGGGTCGGGGGCCGGCGACCGTCCGTTCCTGGCTGGAGGCGCTGGTGAGGGACGGCACGGCGGCGGCCTCGACCGTGGCCCTGTCCATCGTGGCCGACATGGTGCAGCGTCAGGACGCGCACGCCGATGACGCGCGTCAGGCGCGCATCCTGCGGACGGAATCCGGGGAGTTCGTGGCGCCGATCGCGGATACCGTCTTTCGTCGCACGCCGTTGGACCTCGGCTCGGACGATCTGCGTTTCGTGGATGCCGCATTGGAGGCGGACCAGGACGCCGACTGGGCTTTGACGGTGCTCGGCATTCGAGAGGCGGATGCTCTCGGGCGTTTCGCCGCGCTGACGAAAAAGGGCTTCGGCGGCTACGAGGACGAAGACTGGGCGAGGTTTTGGCTGCTGGCGCGGGCGCCCGGAGCCGACCGGGCGGTCCGGCTCCTTGCCGAGCAGGGCGTGAACTCTCGCACCCTCAAGGTGAAGGCCCGCTCCGGTGGCTTTCTACCGTTGGGGTCGTGTCTGCTGCCCGGCCGCGTCGTGCAGCCCGGCAGCGAGGAGGACGCTGACATAGCCGTTGATCTTGTCTTCCACCAGGCCGACGTCGGCCTGCTGCAGGCCCTGGGGATGACCGAGGGGCCGAGGGTTTCGGTGGATCCCACCAGCGAATCCTGGTACGCCGAATATCGGGCGACGTCGATCAAGGCCTACTACAAGCAGCTGTCGGCCGGCCCTCACCAACCGCGTGAGCAGAGCATCATCGTGCACGGCCCCAGCCCCGCGGGCCCGTTGGAGCTCCTGCCCCGGCTCAGTCCCGCTGCTCGCGCACGATTTTTGCTGTCCATCCCCTCCGTGGGGCTGGAAGCGTCGTGGACCGTGAGCGGCAGGACGCGGGGCAGCGACCGTCCGCTCACCATCCAGTCCCCCCTGGTGTGGATGGCCCGGCGGCACGGTGTGCTGCCCACCTCTCAGGGCCTGCGCCCGGTGACCGAGTGCGTGGGGCCCGCCCTGTCGCCGCATCGCGATCTGCTGCCGGTGGCGGAGGCGGGCGCAGGTCTCGCCGCCGTACTGCGTCTTCCGGACGAGCTGGAGAAGATCAGCGGCGGGCTGTGGTGGACCATCCTGGAAGGCGTGTTGCACAGCGAGGACGACGCGCGCGTCGGTGGGCTGTACGCGCTGGCGGAGCCCGTCCTGTCGGCACCCCAGACCGTCAGATGTCGCATGCGTGAGGGATGGGCCTCTCTTCCCCCCGGCACCGTGGCCGCGGCCGCCGACCGTGAGCAGTACCAGCGGTTGATCGCACACGACGTCCCTGCTGTACTCGCCCCCAGCGAGGAGGCCGCGGCCCGACTCGTGGCGGGGTGGGAGATGACCTCCTTCGTCGACGCGCTGGTCACCGAGCTGCGAGCCGCCCCCACCGGCACGCCCACCCCGGTGGAGGACGTCTTTCCCCAGCTGCGCTTTCTGCCGGGACGGCCGGTACAGGGCATCCGACTCGTTCGCTGCACCGAGTTGGACGAGCTGATCTCCACCCCCGCCGGGCAGAACGTGCAGCCTTTGGACATCGGCCGCGACGACGCGAGCATCTACTGGCGGGAGATCGACGACGACTTCGCCCTGCTGCAGCGGCTCAGTCGACTGCTGTCGCTCGGGCTGAGCGACGAACGGTGCCGGCAGGTGTTGAAGCACCGCGAGGAGATCCGCAAGAGCAAGCAGGTCGTCGCCATCCGGCAGCAGAAGGACGACGCGGACCGGCTTCGGACCATGCTGCCCACCGAGACGCTGAGGGAGCGTCTGCCGCAAGGGCTTGTCGAGCATGTGGAAACGACGGAGGGCACGGTCGACGACCGCGCGGTCGCGGAGTTGGCGATCTCGGTGCACGGCCCGGGGACGCTGCGCGAATACCGCGCGGAGCTCGAGGCGGCCGGCTTCGCCCTTCCCACCCAGATGGCCGGTGGCCATCAGGCCCGCACGTTCGTCTCCGATCTCGGCTTCTCGCACGAGTTCGCAGGGTTCGCCACACCGATGTTGGACCCCGTCCTGACGGTGGAGGGTCCGGTCGACTTCCCGCCTCTGCATCGCTATCAGGAGGAAATGGTCGGCCGCATGCGCGAAGTCCTTGTCAGCTCCCCTGCGCAGCGCGGCATGTTGAGTCTTCCCACCGGTGCCGGCAAGACCCGAGTGGCCGTGGAGGCACTGAAGGGAACCCTTCGTGCCCTTCCCGCCGACCGGGAATCCCGCCCGGTGCTGTGGATCGCCCAGAGTGAAGAACTGTGTGAACAGGCCGTTCAGAGCTGGCATTTCGTGTGGAAGGCGACCGGCCCCGCCAAGCGTCTGACGATCAGTCGGCTGTGGAATCGCAACGAAGCCCACCCGGTGACGGACGGGTTCCACCTCGTGATCGCCACCGACGCCAAACTGGAGAAGGTGATCGAGACCGACGACTACGCCTGGCTGCGAGAGGCCCAAGCGGTGGTCGTCGACGAGGCACACACCTCGCTCAGTCCCCGCTACACGAAGGTGTTGGCGGCCTTGGGACTGACGCCGCACCGCACCCGCTGCCCGTTCGTCGGGCTCACGGCCACGCCCTTCCGCGGCACCAGCACGGAGGAGACGGACCGCCTGGTGTCCCGATATGGCCACAACCGGCTGGACCATCACGCGGACGGGACGGAGATCCTGGGCGAGGATCCCTACCTCACCCTGCAAAACCTCAAGGTCCTGGCGCGGGTCAAGCACCGCCAACTCGAGGGCATGCGCATGGAACTCGACGCTGCGGAACGGGAGAACTTCGAACAACTGCGGCGACTGCCCAGCAGCGTCGAGGAGCGCATCGGACTGGACCACCAGCGCAACCAGACCCTGCTGGACACCATCACCGAGCTGCCCGCCGACTGGCCGGTGTTGTTGTTCGCCGCCTCGGTCAACCACGCCAGGCTGATGGCGGCCCTGCTCACCCGGGCCGGCGTACGCGCCGCCGCGATCTCCGGCGACACCGATATCGGCGTCCGACGTCACCTGATCGACCAGTTCCGCAAGCGCAAGATCCGGGTGCTGGCCAACTACGGGGTGCTGTCCCAGGGATTCGACGCACCGGCCACCCGCGCCGTCATCGTCGCCCGCCCCACCTACAGCCCCAACGTCTACCAGCAAATGATCGGGCGCGGCCTGCGCGGCGAGGCCAACGGCGGCAAGGACGAATGCCTCATCGTCAACGTGGCCGACAACATCGACCAGTACGGCGAGGAGCTGGCCTTCCGCCGATTCGAGTACCTGTGGAAGAACCCGTGACCGACACCACCGCCCCCTCCTCCCCCGTCCTGAGCGATGAGCAGCGGCACGTGGTGGAGCAGGACGTCGACGCCCGCATGCTGGTGACCGCCGGCGCCGGCACGGGCAAGACGTTCTGCCTCGTGCGCCGTCTGGCCTTCCTGGTCGAGGAGGAAGACGTCAGCGCCGCGGACATCCTCGTGCTCAGCTACTCCCGCGCAGCAGTGCGGGAGGTTCGCGAGCGCCTGTCCCGAGCCGGCAGCGCAGCACAGCACGTGGACGTGCGAACCTTCGACTCCTACGCCACGCGAATTCTCTCCGAGGCGGACCCGGACGGCTCGTGGCAGACGGCCGGATACGACGGGCGCATCGCCGCGGCCACGCACCTGCTGCGCACCGACGAGAACGCGGCGGGCTTCGTCGAAGACCTGCAACACCTGGTCGTCGACGAAGTTCAAGACCTCGTCGGTCACCGTGCCGAATTCGTCAAGGCGCTGCTGGAGCTCGCCGGCGGCGGTTTCACCCTGCTCGGCGATCCGGCACAGGGAATCTACGGCTTCCTGCTGGAGGACCCGGTCCAACGCCGTCAGGGCGCAGCCACGCTGTATGCGTGGGTGCGTGAGCGGTTCGCCGAGGATCTGACGGATACGACCCTGTCGCACAATCGACGTGTCCGCGACAGCAGGGCCGGCGTGGCGCATGCACAGGGTGTGGCCCTGTCCCGTGCGGACGCCGACTTCGCCGCCGTCCATCGAGACCTTCGCACCAGTCTGCTCGCCCCGGAGTGCCACCTGGGGGCCCTGGACGACGCATGGCCCGTCATCGCCGACCTCGCCACCGCGCCCACCGCCGTGCTGTGTCGAACAAACGGCCAAGCCCTGCGGCTGTCCGCCCATCTGCACGAGCGGGGCGTCGCACACCGTCTGCAACGGTCGGGGCTGGACCGCGTCGTGCCTGCCTGGGTGGCCGGTTTGTTCACCGCCTTCGACACCACCAGGCCCTCCAAAGAGGCGGTCCTGGCCCACCTGGAGGCCGCGCTCAAGCAGGCGCCGATCGCCGCGCAGCAGGCATGGACATTGATCAAGCGGATGGACGGCAACCGCGGCAATCGACTCTCCGTGGACCTCGGCGAGGTGGCGGCCCGCCTTGCCCAGGGTCGTGTCCCGGACGAACTGGTTGCGCCGGCCCCGGCCTTGCTGGTGGTGTCCACGATCCACCGTGCCAAGGGCCTGGAATTCGACAACGTCATCGTCGTCGACCCCGGGCCCCCCTCCGGGGATCTTGCGGATGAGGCGGAGGAAACGCGGCTGCTGTATGTGGCGATGTCCCGCCCGCGTGACCTGCTGTTGCGGCTGGAGCTCCCCTCGGAGCTGACCAGGGGTGTGTACAAGAACCCGGAGATCGACCGGTGGGTCAAGCGTCATCCGGGTGCGCAACACCAGTTCAAGGGGCGCCGTTACGGCATGGAGATCCGCGGTGACGACGTGCACGCCGAGGATCCCGCGGGCACCGTCGGATTCACCGCCCCCGCTCGCGCGGTGCAGCACCATCTCGCCTCGACCAGGCTGACGGCCGCTCCCGTCACCCTGGTGCGCAGCGACGAGCAGGACGCCGGCGCACACCAGCGCTACGTGGTCCACCACGACGGCGTCGCCATCGGTGTCACATCCCAGTCGTTCGCCTGGTCGCTGCAGAAGGAGATCGGCCGGCAACATGCCAGGCCCGACCGTGTCGAGGACCTGCGCATCGACTGCGTCGAGACGGTCGTCGGAAGCCAAGCGGCATCAATCAACAACGACATGGGGCCGTTCGGCGTGTGGCTTCGCCCTCGGCTTGTGGGAATGGGCAGGTTTGTGTGGCCCAAGAAGGGACAACCGGCATGAGGTTCGACCAGCACTACTCCTTCCGCGGCCAACTGGTCGACCAGTTGCAGGTGGACCTGGTCGGGCCCGCCGATCCGTTGTCGACCGAGCAGATCCACGACCGGCCGATCACCAAATACGCAGCCGGCATTCTGTTCCCGCAGGACGCGGTGGCCATCGAGGAGTCGTCCGCACTCGATGACGACATCGAGGGAGGGCGTCCCCTGCTGGACGCCGTGCCGGACCCGGCCGTGGCCATGGCGAACGTCCGCTACCCCTCGTCCATGGGCATGACGTTCTCGGTGGACTCCGCGACCAGTTCGACGATCCACCTCACGGTGACGGCCGCGCGTTACGTGGCCGAATCCACCTCGGATGCGCCCGGCCGCCGTGCCACGGGTGGGTCGCGGGAGCTCTGGCGGCGCGTTCCCCTGTCCATCCCGCCGCAGGACATCGACGTCACCGAGCCGTCGCCGGAGGAACGGATTCGTCTGTCCGAGGGGCTGGAACTGTTCGTGCGGGTCCGCTCCCGGAATGCCCGCGGCGTCGTCTCGGTGACCGTCATCCTCATCAACACCCACGGCTCTCGCGGCGGGAAACGGGACGAGTCGTCCTTCTTCCAGCCCCGCCTCGCCGTCCGGGGGACGGCGGGCACGGCGCCTTTCGTCGAGCGGCAGGCTCCCGGCATCGCGGACGGTGACGAGGAGCTCGCCTCGTACCGACTCCTGTATCGCCACAAGCCCTCCTTCGCCACCGGTCACGGTTGCGCCGTCCAGTGGCAGGGTCGCCCGGGCCCGGACGGCGAGGTGAGAGCCCATCACATCGAGACGACCTTCACCCCGACGTACGAGTTGTGGCTGTCCGACTCCAACAAGGCCATCGATCCCACCGACCTCGGCATGCTCCACCTGGCCTCCGCCCCCGCCCACGAGGTGATCGACTCGCTGCGGGCGCTCGTCGACGGCTACCGCGGCTGGGTCGGCGACCGGCGCAAGGAGGCGACGCACCTGGCCACCAAGGAGTTGCGTGCCACCGCCGACGAGCACCTGTCCTTGTGCGAGGAGGCCTGCGCCCGCATGGCCAGGGGCATCGACACGCTCGGCGATCCTTTGGTGATGGAGGCGTTCCAACTCGCCAATCGGGCCATGGCGATGCAGCGTGCCCGTACCGAGTGGCTCAGGAAACCGGCCGATGAACGCCCGGAAGAACCCGACGAACAGATCGGGATCTGGCGCCCCTTCCAGATCGCCTTCATCCTCCTCGGGCTGACCGGGATCGCGGACAAGTCCTCCCCGGAACGAGATCTCGCAGACGTTTTGTGGTTTCCCACCGGCGGCGGCAAGACCGAGGCGTATCTGGGACTGATCGCCTTCACGGTCTTCTTGCGGCGGCTGCGCAGCCGCAGCGACGACGGCGGCGGTGTCACCGTCCTGATGCGCTATACGCTGCGCCTTTTGACGTCCCAGCAGTTCGAGCGGGCCGCATTGTTGATCTGCTGCATGGAGGAGCTGCGACTGCGGGATCGGGCCCGCCGCGGCAGCACGGAAATCTCCATCGGCATGTGGGTGGGCCAGGCATCCACTCCGAACGATTTGGAAGCCGCCCGGAAGTCTCTGCGCAAATGGGCGAGGAAGGACGAGGTCACCGAGAAGGACCCCGTGCAGCTGCGCAGCTGCCCGTGGTGCGGCTCGGCGTTGGACTATCGCAACTACAAGGTCGAAAAGGGGCGCTTGAACGTCGCGTGCGGCACCTCGGGCTGTGCGTTCGGCGCCGGCCTGCCGGTCCACGTGGTGGACGAGACGATCTACGCGGAGCGCCCCACACTGATCATTGCCACCGCGGACAAGTTCGCGAGCATCCCCTGGCGCCCGAATGTCGCCGAACTGTTCAACCTGGGCCACCGCGAACCCGCTCCCGAACTCGTCATCCAGGACGAACTACACCTCATTTCGGGCCCCTTGGGGACGTTGGCGGGTTTGTACGAGAGCGCGGTGGATCTTGCCGCCGAACGACCGAAGATCGTCGCATCGACCGCGACGATCCGCCGGGCCGGCAGTCAGGGACAAGCCCTGTTCGACCGCACCGTCAAGCAATTCCCCCCGCCCGGGCTGGATGCGCGGGATTCGTACTTCGCCATCGAGGCCCCGCCCGCGGAAAAGGCCAGCAGAACGTATGTGGGACTGATGGCCCCGGCCACCAGCCAGACCAGCCTCCTGGTGCGCGCCTACGCCGCCCTGCTGCACCATGCGCAGTCGCTCGAGGGCACCAGCGACGTGCGTGACGCCTACTGGACCCTGCTCGGCTACTTCAACAGCCTGCGCCTGCTCGCCGGTGCCAAGCTGCAGGTGCACGACGACGTGGAGGACCGTCTCCATCTGCTCGCCAAAACCCTCGGCGGCGAACAGCGCAGGATCTCCTGGGACATCGAGCTGACCAGCCGTGAGCCGTCCAGCGCCATTCCCCGTCACCTCCAGGACATGGCCAAGTCGCTGCCCGAGGCGATCGACGTCATCCTCGCCACCAATATGGTCTCCGTGGGCGTCGACGTCGACCGGCTCGGGCTCATGGTCGTCATGGGGCAGCCCCAGTCGACGTCGGAGTACATCCAGGCCACCAGCCGCGTGGGCCGCAAATGGCCCGGCCTGGTGGTCACCCTCTTCAACGCGGCCCGTTCGCGCGACCGCTCCCACTACGAGAACTTCACCACCTACCACTCTGCGCTGTACCGGCAGGTGGAGGCCACCAGCGTCACCCCGTTCTCGGTGCGGGCGCGGGATCGCGGCCTGCACGCAGTGGTCGTCGGGCTGGCCCGCCTCCTGGTGCCCACGGCCCGCGCCAACGACGCCGCGGCCCACATCGAATCCTTCAAACCGGAACTGTTGGAACAGTGCCACAAGGTACTGGAGAGAGTGAGGTCCGTGGCGGGCGAGAACGAGTACCGAGCGGCTTGCCGGCAGGTGGACGAGATCATCGCGGGCTGGGTCGCCCGAGCCGAGACGGAGCCGGATCTGGTCTATTCCGATGTCCGCAATCCCGGGCGGGCGCTGCTCATCGACGCCGGACGCCACGACGAGAGCGACGACGAGATCGCGGATACGCTGCCCACGCTGTGGAGCCTGCGGGACGTCGACGTGGAGACCAAGTTCTACCTGGGCAGGGGCATCTGATGACCGGCAAGGCCTTGGGCGGCGTCCGTCGCGCCCAAATGATCACCACGTACGGAGTCGGCTCCCTGGTCGCCGTCGGCAGCCAGTCCTTCATGGTCGCGGGCATCGACCACTGGCCGGACCCGGTCGAGGGCGAGGACGCGTTCATCCACGAACCACGTCTCGAGCGCGACCTGCACGTCAGCGGTTTCCGACTGCCCCCGGCCTCGGAGAGCAAGCTCCGCGGCGACGTCCCCGTCGTGCGCTTCCCCGTGTGGCATTCCTGCCCGGAGTCCGGCGTGCTCACCGAATTCTGGCGCTGGGGCACCCCAACGGGCGCCCCCGTGTGCAAGGAACACGACGACCGCGAACTGGTCCCGTCGCGCTTCGTCATGGTCTGCGACAAGGGACACATCGACGAATTCCCCTACTACCGCTGGGTGCACGCCGGATCCCCGCCGGCCGGACGGTGCGGGCAACTGAGGATCGAGGCCTCGGGACGCAGCGCCGCCCTGCGCGACATCGAGGTCTCCTGCACCTGCGGCAAGAGGGTGACCATGGAGGGCGCCCTGGGCGGCTTGGCACTCAAGGACGTCACCGACTGCACCGGTCGCATGCCCTGGCTGGGCAAGGACGTGCGCGAGGAACACTGCGAGGCGCCGCCGCGTGCCATGCAGCGTGGTGCGTCCGGCGTCTGGTTTTCCGACGTGGCGTCGGCGATCGACATCCCGCCGTGGTCGCAGGGCGTGCAAAAACTGATCGCCCGTCACTGGAAGGCCCTGGGCAGGACGCGCAATCCCAAGGATCTGATCGAGGACATGGGGCTGGCCGCCGGCAGCGGGTACAGCGTCGACGATCTGGTGCGGGCGGTCGAGAAGCGACGACAAACCGAGGCGGGTCTGGAGGAGGATTCCGCGCTCGATCGCAAGGTCGAGGAGTACGAAGCCCTCACCAGAAAAACCCCCGAACAGGGGCGCGCCCAGACCTTCGTCTGCGTGCCGGGCCCGGACGGCTCCCTCGCCCCCGAACTGGCCGTGGCGCAGGTCATGCGCGTGGAGCGCCTGCGCGAGGTGCGCGTCCTGCAGTCCTTCTCCCGCCTGGCCGCACTCGGGCCGGCCGACCGGGCCAAGCGCGGTGCCGCGCTGTACAACGCCGACAGCCGTCCGCACTGGCTGCCGGCCATCGAGGTCATCGGCGAGGGCGTCTTCCTCACCCTCGACCAACAGCGCCTGGTCGAGTGGGAGCAGCGGACGGCGGTGCAGGAGCAAGCCGGTCTCATCGACGCCGCCTACCGCACCCTCTTCGCCTCCAAGGGAGGGGAAGCCGATCGCGCCATCACCCCTCGGTTGCTTCTGCTCCACACGCTCGCGCACGCCATCATCAACGAGTGGAGCCTGGACTGCGGCTACCCGGCGGCGGCGCTGCGCGAGCGACTGTATGCGTCCGACACGATGGCGGGCATGCTGATCTACACCGCGACCAGCGACTCCGCCGGGAGCCTCGGCGGCATCGTCGCCCAGACGGAGCCCGATCGGCTGTTCTCCTCGATCCGACGCGCCCTGGAACACGCCGCATGGTGCTCGGCCGACCCGCTGTGCATCGAGGCGACCGCCAGCGGCGTGGACAGCCTGAACCTGGCCGCCTGCCACGCGTGTGCACTGCTGCCCGAAACCAGCTGCGAGGAGTACAACACGCTGCTCGATCGGGGCCTTCTCATCGGCACACCGGAAGCACCCGACCTCGGCTTTTTCACGATCGTCTGACGCTCGCCCGGGTCCGGCCCGCGCCCCCGCACTCCGGTGGCGGGGGCGGACCCGGCAATCCCCTCGGCGCCGGCCCGGGCGCTTTCGACGAGGTCGGGACGTCGCCGCCTTCCCGCTAGAGTGTCCCTTTTTCCAACAGATCGCGCAGTGCGTCCTCCTTGCGACGGAGCACCAGGCGCCCGTCCCCGTCGCTGAAGACGATCAGGGCGCTACCGGGCGAGAGGCCCGCCTCGGCCAACAGTCCCAGGGGCAGCTCCACGCGGCCGGACTCATCGATCCTCAACTCCGCCGGTTCCCGAATCATCCGGGCAGTCTAGTTTCCCGTGTGACCCGGTGATGCGAGACGATGGCCAGGTGGAACGACTGGAGACATCGGCGGTGGTGCGGGCCCGGATGAGTCGCCAGCGCAGCCGGGACACGGGCGTCGAGGTGGCGCTGCGCCGGCTGCTGCACGCCCAGGGCTTGCGCTTTCGCATCCACCGACGCCCCCTGCCCGGCATCCGCCGCGAGGCCGATGTCGTGTTCGGCCCGGCCCGTGTGGCCGTGTTCGTGGACGGCTGCTTCTGGCACGGCTGCCCCGAACACGCAACGTGGCCGAAGAACAACTCGGAGTTTTGGCGCTCCAAGATCGAGGGGAACCGGACCAGGGACCGGGACACCGACGCACGCCTGGCCCAAGCCGGATGGCTGGCGGTTCGCGTGTGGGAACACGAGGACCCCGCCACCGCGGCGGCCGCGATCCGCGAAACGGTACGGCAGCGACGGGCGGGCCGACAAAGGCCTGGTGGGCCCTCATCCACCTCGCACAACGTCTAATCTTTACCCCATGGCCCGACCCATCACCTTGATCGACTTGTTTGCCGGCTGCGGCGGCATGACCGCAGGCTTCGTTGCAGCCAAGGGGTACAAACCCATCATGGCGGTGGAGTTGGAGCGGGCCGCCGCGGCGACGTACGCGGCGAACTTCGGCGAATCCCACATGCACTGGGGCGACATCGCCCAGGTACCCGACGAAGACATCCCCCAAGCCGACATGATCATCGGCGGGCCTCCCTGTCAGGGCTTCTCCAACCTCGGCACGCGGGACGTGAACGACCCCCGCAACAAGCTCTGGAAGGAATACATCCGCTTCGTCCGGCACGCCCGGCCCAAGGTGTTCGTGATCGAGAACGTCGATCGCTTCCGCAAGTCCTCCGAATTCGAGCTCCTCCAGGCAGAGGTACGGCCCGGCGGACTCCTGGCGGACTACGAGTTGACCCACGCGCTGCTCCTGGCCGCCGACTACGGGGCACCCCAGCGCCGCAAGCGGACCATCGTCATCGGATCCCGCATCGGCAAAATCCCGATGCCGGAGGCCACCCACGAGCCGACGCAACTGCTGGGCAAGAAGTCGTGGCGAACAGTACGCGACGCCATCGCCGAACTACCCGAAAGACCAGGCGAGACCGAACTCCCCCAGCGCACCTCGACCGTGTTCGGCCAGGCCGTCCCCGGCCCGTTCAAGAGCACGGAACTGCACATCAGACGCAACCCCACCGAGCGGTCCCTCGAGCGATACGACCACATCCCGCCCGGCGGCGGCCGCTTCGACCTCCCCGATCACCTGCTCTCCCGCTGCTGGCGGGAGAAGAAGACCGGAACCACCGACGTGATGGGCAGGATGCGCTGGGACCAGCCCTCCCTCACCATCCGCACCGAGTTCTACAAGCCGGAAAAGGGCCAGTACCTTCACCCCCAGTGGGACCCCGAAGACCCCTCCAAGCGCGTCAACCGGCCCATCACCCACCGCGAAGCGGCCCGCCTGCAGACCTTCCCCGACGAATTCGTCTGGCACGGCACCAAGGTCGAAATCGCCCGCCAGATCGGCAACGCCGTACCACCCGTCCTCGCCCAGGCCATCGCCGAACACCTCAAGCCCTACCTCCACCGCACCGTCCCCGCACCCCGACAGCAACAGACGGCAGTCGAAGCCTGACCCCGCCGCCCGCCAACAACCACCGTCCACCCTGCGGTGGGGCGCGCCGCCATCACAATGGCGAACAGCGGCACGCCGAACCGCAACCCTCCTCGAGGCAGTGATCGGTCCGATCCTCGATCCCCACATGTCGGAAGCGGCGGTGGCGGGTCGGCCAACGCACGCGGCGCACCGGGGTATTGGCCGCCTGGTGAGCACCACCGCGCGCCGCCTGTTCTCTTCGCCGCACCCGGGCCGGCCGCCCGACGTCGATGGTTTGCCGACCAAGACGAACTCACGCCTCGCGCGTGCCCGAGCCCACGCCGCATCACCGGTAGTCGGGGGCTCGGAGACGGACCGCGACCGTGTGTCGTGCGGCCAGTGCGCTGCTCGCGCTCGACTGCCGCCGGGTGCGGCGGGGAGGGCGCAACGCGCCCGCTGGCTTTCATTCCAGCGCTCCGGCTTCGATGACGTCATACAGATGTGCGCCGTGAGCCCAGCGCTTCAGCTCCGGCCGGCCCAGCAGAACGATGCCGTGGCGGGCGCCGAAGTCGGTTGCGGGCCGGGTGAATCCGCTCAGACCGATCATGATGGGATGGTGCGCCCCGTGCTCGGGCCGCGCGGTGCCGTTGAACGTCTGCACCTCCTTGGAGCCCACCGGCCGCGCGTACCGCTTGCATTGCAAGACCAGCTTGCGGCCCTGGTCATCCCAAGCCACCACATCGGCTCCCAGGTCTCCGGCGCCGCCCACCCGACGCGCCTGAAGGAACCCGTCGCGGGCCAACAACTCCGCACACGCCTGCTCGAAAGCGGTCGGCGTCATCGCGGCAAAGTCCCGCATGCGATACGTCAGCGAATAGAGCTCGCCGTCCGCCTCCTGCTCGCCGTACCCATAGCCGCCGCGGCCGACACGGTCGACCAACGTGGCGGCCAGCAACACCACACCCAGACACGCGAACCCGATCCACCACGGATGCTCGCCGATCCAGGGCAGCGCACTGCCCGTCACCCACCGCCATAACAACCGGGCGACCGTCATCCCCACGATGAGACCGACCACGGCCTTCACCCCGGGCTTCATCGTTCCGTCCCCGTACACCACCACACCCCCGAAACCCACCGCACGAACCGCCAACTACCGTTCTAGCAACGAACACTGACAACGCCTCGGCACCCTCTCGGCTCTTCGGCCGCGCCCGCCACGTCGCCGCGGGGCGATCGCACGTCAGCAAGCCGAATCACCGGCACGCACGGCGGAGGCCCTCTTCCCCGGCACCGATCGACGCAGGTCGTGCCTCGGCAGGGCGCAGCCCCCGAAACGCAAACGGAAACGGACGCCCCGCTCGCACGGCCACACCGGTCTATCCCTCTCACGGGTCACAGATTCAGCAAACGTCCCCCAAAAAAGGGTCTATTGGGGCCACACTGTGGCCTCTGCACAGCCATGGGGGGCGAGATACCGGGCCAGCCATGGACGTGCACCCGCCGTCCGACATCGACGACATCCGCGACCGGATCGCCGCGATGCGGGCCCCAACTGCCCGCCTCGCCCAGGCCATCGACGACCGCCGGGCCGAACGTGCCCAGCGGCTGCGCGGCCAGCAGGGCTGGTTCCGGCAAAGCGCCGCAGTTACCGGTCCCTCCTCGACATGGGCCCCGACTTCCGCCCCGGGCCCTGGCGGCCCTGCGCACCGTGGCCGAGCACAGCCCCGACGAGGAACGACGCACCTGGGCCTTTGAGATGCTCGACTTCCTCGAGCGCTACCCCCGCTACCCGTATCCCACCGCCCCCCTGAACCTGGCAACGATCTCGATAAATTCCATGAAGTTGTCCCGGTGGTGAAAGGCCCACAAGCCCGTCCCGAAGCCGGCGCCGAGGAAGAAGGCCCCGAAGCGCCACCCGATCGGAGGCGGTCGGGTTGTGGAGTCTTCCCGGCCGCCCTGACAGGGCAGCAGCTACTTTGCTGCGGCGCATCGGTGCCACCACCTGGCCAGCAGCCGACGGAGCACCGCCCAGACTTCGTACGCTTCGTAGCCGAACTCACCTGGCATCCGCGGGGTTGATCGGGGGCAGCAGGCCCTCGCCGGGCCACATGGGGCATCCTGCTTCCGCCCAGGCCAGCTGCCGGCCGACCTCGACGAGGACCCCGATGCGGTCGGCGGGGCCGTACATCCGATCTGCCCCGGACGTAGAGTCGACGGCACGGATTTGGCTGTGCGGGCCCACGCACACCAAAGCGCGGGCGATCTCCGGCAGGCCCAGGCTCAGAGCGTCGCAGTCGCGGTCCCGGACGACCTGCAGCAGGTTTTCGGTGACCGTCTCCCAGTCTCCGACCTCCGGCCAGCGTGTGCCTCTGTCGAGTTCGTGGGTGAGCGTGGACAGCGGCACGATCTCGCCCGGTCGCCGGCCGTGGACGAGCAACCCGTGGATGCGGGCGCCGTCGGGCTGCCGTACGTGGGGGAGCAGCAGAGAGGCTGCGGCCACGACGGTGGTGTTGATCTCCTGGGCGGCGGTCGGGTAGTAGGGCTCGTGCGCGAACAGGAGGTAGACGTCCAGGGTGGGGTCGCCCTGGCTGGGTTCGGCCTGCGGCATGGGGAGAGTTCCCTTCTGAAGCGGTGGGGTCGGTGCATGACGGGGGCCCGGAGGGGTCGTCGGCCGGGCGCCGGGCGAATACGGGCTCAGGGGCCGTGCGGGAGCGCAGGCCTGGTTCGTGCCGGGTGCGTTGTCGTCCGCGGTGTGTTTGAGGATCTGGGCGACCTGGTGGGCGAGTTGGAGCATCAGCCGCTCGCGGGCGATGAGTTCTGCCGCGGCCGTGCGGGCGCCCTGGGTCTGGAGCAGGCTGGCGGCGTCCCACAGCAGGTGCTGTCCGACCTCGGCCGAGCGGCGCAGCTCGTAGCGGTCGCTGCCGGCGGTCGCCTGGACGAGCGAGGTCTGCAGGGCGGCGAGGCGCCACAGGTAACGGCAGGGAGCGTCGCCTTCGACGACGCGGACGTACTCGAGGGCACGGGAGTTCAGCCGATCGGGCAGGTGCTCGGCGAGCAGCGGGGCGAGGAGCATCGCCGGGAACGCGACGTCGAGGGGTATCCCGTGACTGGCGGCGAACAGCCCGGTGAGCAGGCTGATGAGGGCGACGCACGCGGTGGAGAGCCGCAGGGATCCGGGGACTGCGGCCAGGGCGATGTACTGGGCGGGGCGCCGAGTCAGCCAGCGCAGGGCCAGTCGCTGCGCACGAGTCGCGGCCGGGGTGAGCACTCCGATCCGGTGGGGGATCTCGGGCGGGCTGCCGTCGCCGAGGACGGTCCAGGCCAGATATCCCCACCGGGTGTGTTCGTGGACGAGCACCGGCTCGCAGGCGGATGTGCAGGTGTGGTCGCGGACGTGGCCGGTCCGCAGAGCGCGGGCGCGTTCCTTCTCCCACCGCCCCGGGTGGCCGGTGAAGGGGCGCTCGTGGTGCGTGGCCGCGGTCGGCGGCGGTGTCTGGAGTGTGTCCGTCACGAGGTGCTTCCTTCCAGGTGGTCGGTGAAGGCGGAGGCGCAGGTGGCACACCGGCCGTCGCCGTCGGGGTGGGCGCGCCGGGGGGTAGGGCTCGGGCAGGTGCGGCACAGCGGCCAGCCGAGGCAGGCCGGGCAGAGGTCTTCGCCGGGGGCGGTTGCGGGCACGCCGCAGCCGGCGCATTCGACGAGGGCCCGATAGGTGAGGGCTTCGCTCACGGTTCGGCTGGCCGCTCCGGTCGATGACCGCTCTGCCGTCGCCGCCGCGAACGGCTCGTCCAGCGAGGCCGCGTCGCGGGGTGCGGCTGCAGTGGCGGGCGGCGGGTAGGCCTGGGCTGCGCGGAGCCGGGCGGCGACGATCGCGCCGACCGAGGTGCGCACCGGGTTCGGCAGGGGGCGTCCGGTGATGACGTGGCGCAGCTGGTCGGCGCTCCAGCCGGAGTCCATCATCACGGTCGCCACGCGGCCCTGATCGGTCAGCGTCGGCCCGGACAGCAGCAGTTCTGGGCGGCTCGCCCCGATCTGAAGCAGCAGCCGGATGCCCTCGTGCATCTCGTCGGCCGGCGGCGCCGGGGATGCTGTCGCGTGCGAGGGGACCGTCCGTCCGTTCGTGCGCGCGGCGTCGCCGCGGTCGCACGGACGGAGGGGGTTGGTCTTCTGCTTGTTGGTCTTCTTAACGATGGTGTTCTTAGTGCCGGGATCAGCCAACACTGGCTCAGCCAATCCTGGATAACCCGACTCTGGTTGTGAGCTGGGGTTTTGCAGGGCGGGCAGGTCGGTGATGAAGTACAGGGCCTGCCCGAGCGTGCCGTCGGCGCTGCGGTCGCGCTCGCGCAGCAGGAATCCGTGGCTTTCCAGTTCCTCCAGGCCGGTGGTCACCGCGTCGACGCGTTCGCGGCCGTGTCGGGTCAGATTGGCGACGGTGATCTGCCAGCCGTCCCGGTGGGTGCTGATGTAGCCGAACAGTCCCTTGGCCTTGAAGGAGATGCGGCTGTCGCGGAACAGCGCGTTGGCGATCTGCGTGAACTGGTCGCCCGCCATCACCCCGCGGCGTATCCCCACACCGAACCCGGCGTCGCTGCCGGGCCCCCGGAAGGCCTGTGCCGACGCCGGGTCGATGGGCGGAATGTCCGGGGCGGCGGGACGGTCGGTGATGCTGTAGACGATCTCTCCGAGGGTGCCGTTCGGGCGGCGGACGCGATCGCGGACCAGGTAGCCGAACTTCTCCAGCTCGTTCATCCCGGCCCGCACGGCGTCTCGCCCGTCGGGGCCCAGGGCGACGAGGGCAGCGATGGTCACCCGCCACCCGTTCCGGTGGATGCTGATGTAGCCGAAGAGCCCCTTCGCCCGGTACGAGATCCGGCTGTCGCGGAACAACCCGTTGGCAATCTGGGTGAACTGATCGGCGGCCATCACCGCTCGGCGGACCCCGGCTCCAAACCCGCTCATCGTGCCGCCCTGGGCACGGGCCGCGTGCGGTGGCCACGGCAGCGCACCGTGCCCACCGGGGTGGGGCGGCCGGTGGGCGACGGTCGGTAGGCGTACGTGCGTTCCATGCCGTCAGCTCATCCGCCGACCCCGACCAGGCTGACGGCCATGAGCCCCGACCATCGGTCACGATCCGGCAACGCGGTCTTCTAGCTGCCGTGGTCGGGGTCATGGTCGGGCCGACCATGCCTCCCCGGCACGGTGTGCAGTGGGTGCGTACCTCGATTGCGCAGCCTCGGCTGGGCGTTGCGCAATCGGGCTGCGCAACCGAGCCAGGGTCGTGCGCAGTCGGGTTGCGTTTCAGCGGTTGCGCAGTACGGCCGGGAGAGCCCGATGTCGTCTTGCGCACAGGGGGTGTCCGGATGCGCAGGCCGCCCTCGCGGGTCTGGTGGTGTCCTTCTGCGCACGCGGCGCTGGGTGCGGTGGGGCGAGCGGGTGTGCGCGCCGTCGTGGCCGGGGAGTTGGCGGGCACCGCGGTGAACGCGGGCTGCCCCACGTGGGGCCCGTGGTCGGGCCTGTGGTCGGGCCGACCATGACCCCGACCATGGGCTTCGTATCCCGATCGTGACCGTGGTCGGGGGTTCGTGGTCGGGGGTCGGGTCGGGGTCGGCGGGTTTTCTCGAGGTCAGCAATCACACGTTCTGACCTGGGAGTTTGACCATGTCTCCTGGCAAGCAGGCCTCGCCGAGCGAGGCCGCTGCTCCGATGGCGGGCGGCGCCCGGCTGGAGGCGATGCGGCGCCGCGTCCGTCTCTCGCACGTGGCGGTCTGGACGGTCATCGCGGCCGGCCCCGTCGCCCTGACCGTCGCCATCACCTCCACTCCGGCCACGGTCGAGGCGTCCACCCCGGCCAAGCCCACGGCCGTGCGCACCGCGGCGGCCGCCGCCGACCCGGCCGGCTATGCGCAGGTGTTCGTCAGCGCGTGGCTGCGCAGCAACGCCGATGACGCGACGACTGCGCAGGCGCGCCTTGCGCAGTCGATGGCGCCGGACGTCGAGCTGCCCGACCCGGCTGCCGCTGCGCAGTCGAAGCCGGAGTCCGTGACGGCGGTGCGCAGTGCGCAGCGCGACAACGGGGCGTGGTCGGTGACGGTGGCTGCGCAGTACGCCGACGGCCCGGTGCGCTACTACGCCGTGCCGGTGACCGCGGACCGCTCGGGCACCTCGTTTGCTGTGACCGGTGCGCCGGGCGTGGTGGCCGGCCCGGGCCGGGCCGACGTGCCGAAGTCGCCGTACGGCGTGACGGTCCCGGAAGGCGATCTGCCCTCCGCTGTGGGGGAGTTCCTCGCCGCGTATCTGACCGGTGCCGGCAAGGTCGACCGCTACCTCGCGCCCGGCGTGAAACTCACCGCCGTCTCCCCCGCCCCGTACACGACGGTCACCGTCCAGGAGGTGTCCGCTGTCGAGGAGGCCGCGGCCGCCGAGCTGGTGCCGGCGGACGGCACGACGGTGCGGGTGCTCGCCTCGGTGGAGGCCCGTGACGCGACCGGTCGTTGGCCGCTGGCGTACGAGCTCACGCTCAAGGCCCGCTCGGGCCGGTGGGAAGTCGCCGCGCTTCAGTCCGGCACGGCCCAGGACGGAGGTGCCCGATGAACACCGTGCACAACCTGATGCTCGCCGGGCAGCTGGACGACCTCGGCAACTCGTGGATCACCATGTTCCAGGAGTGGGCGACCAAGGGCCTGCAGGCCGGTCTGATCTGCCTCGTCGTCGTCATCATGATCCAGAAGTTCTCACTGAAGGCGGGGATCGGTGCCCTGCTGCTGATGGTGATCGCACTGGGTCTGTACAACTCGCGCAACGACCTGGCGAACATGTTCACCGACGAGGTGAAGAACCCCTCCAAGGGCGCGCCCGCTGTTCATGGGGTCGTCCGGTCCGAACTCCCGGCCTCTCGTGACCACTCGCCGGGCGTCGGGGGCTGGCTGTGAGCGCGACAGCCGCGGCACGGGTGGGCCGCTTCTACACCTCAGCCCGCCGCCACCCCTGGGTACTGGGCAAGGTCGCCGACTGGAAGATCCCGCTCGGCCCGTACACGCCCGCGCAGATCGCGGTCGCCGTCGGCGGCGGCTTCCTTCTGGTCAAGACCATCGGCTGGTGGTCGTGGATGGGGCCGGTCCCCATCGTCGGGTGGGGCCTGGTCATCTGGATGGTGCGCCGGCCGAAGGTCCGGGGCCGTGCCCCGGTGCAGGCCGCGTTGGGCTGGGTGCTGCTCGGCTGGCAGCCCCGCGGTGGGCGGATCGGCGGGCGGGCCGCCCGCGACCGCGCTCCCCACCCGCTGCTCGGCGGCTTCACCATCGAGGACACGCCCGCGCCCATCCCCGCCGCGCAGGCCGCACCCTCCCGTGCGGTTCAGCGGCGTCCAGCCCGGGCGCCGCACCCGAGCCCGGCCACAGACCGCTCGTCCGCACCCCGCCGCACCCAGCCCATTCCTCCCCCGGTCGCAGCGGGGCCGGTGTCGGGTGTGCAACAGCTGCTCGCGCTCGCCCAGAGCGGGGGTGCGCGGTGAGGGTTCCGATCCGTCACATCGCCGGCCACCTGGTGTGGTCGACGCAGGGCAGCGTGTGGGCCGTCTACCGCCTGCACCCGGGACCGGACGTTCAGGGACGCCGCGAGGAGACCGTCCAGGGCACCTACGTGCCCGCCGCCGTCCGCGACGAACAGCTGGCAAAGATCACCCACTTGGTGCGCTCGCTGTCCGGGGCCCCGCGCTTGTACGGCATGTGCGCCCAGGTCGACCCGGGCGAGATCGCCCTGCGCATGATCGAGGGCATCGAGCCGGCCGAGCAGGCACCCGGTGCGGGCCGGCACCCGTGGGTGGAGAACGTCGAGGCCACCCTCGACCTGCTCGACGACCAGGAGATGCACCGCCGCACCCTGTGGCTGGCCGTGCCCCTTAAGACCGAAACAGGCAGCCTGCAAGTGTCGGCGTCCCTCGGCGCGGCGTGGGCCGAACTCGCACCGATGCTCGGCATGCGGCCGGCGCCGGTGGCCCGGCGCGAGGTGAGCGCGTATCGCGAGCAGGCCTCGCGGGTTCAGGCCGCGCTCGCCGGCGGCATCGCCTTCCGCCCGGCCCGCCCGGCGGAGATCGTGTGGATGATCCAACACGCCCTCCACCGCGGCATGGCCGAGCCGCTGCTCGCGGAGGCCGAGACCAGCGAGATGTACGGCGGGCAGCTCCGTGACGGGGTGCTGCGCTCCCCCAGCTACGCCGACCTCGGCCAAGTGCGCCTGCAGGAAGGCGGCATCGACCCCGACCTCGACGACGTCGACGAGCTCAAGAGCGCGGGCCAAATCACCCGGTCGGGCCGCAAGGCCTGGTGGCGAGTGAACACCGGCTCGCCGCTCGGGCGGCGCTGGCTGCAGGTCGAGTCCGACAACGGGGTGGGCTACCAGGCGCAGTTGGCGCTGGCCGAGTGCCCACCCGCGGTCAGCCAGGACGCCGCCGACCTGTTCGCCCAGCTGGAGATGCTCGACTTTCCCGTCGACTACACCGTCGACCTCACCCTCGTGCCCGCGGAGAAGGCACGCGACCAGGTGCGCCGCAAGAAGAACGAACTCATCGACCAGGCCGACCAGTACGACGCCCGCCCCACCGGCATGCCCGCGTCCCTGACCGAGGCCGCCCGCGACCTGGGCGAGCTCGACGCCCGCCTCTCCCGCACCTCGGTCGAGGTCGAGGTGCAGTCCGTCACCGCGCTGACCGTGTGGGGGCCGACCGCCGCCGTCTGCGACGCCCGGGCCCGCGCCCTGGCCGCACTGCTCGGCGGCGCCGACTACCGCGCCGTCCGCCCGGCCGGCCTGCAAGAAGCCCTCTTCACCCTCGGCCTGCCCGGCACGGTACGGCCGGGTGTCGTACGGGAGTTCACCCAGCACCAGGTCTCCGAAGACTGGGCGCTGGGTGGGGCCTTCACCGCTGCGGAGGTCGGCGACCCCAACGGCATGTTCCTCGGCATCGACCTGGACTGCGGCACCAGCCGCCCCGTCATGATCAACGTGGCGGACGCGCCCAAGGTCGACGCGTCCGCCTCCATGGGCATCGTCGGGGACCTCGGCGCGGGCAAGAGCGTCCTGCAGAAGCTGATCGCGGAGGCGGTGTGGGCGCGCGGCGGCTGCGCGATCTGCATCGACCGCACGCCGGTACGCGAGTGGGCGACCTTCGCCCGCACCGCCGCCAAGGGCCGCGTCCAGATCATCGACGCCGCTCAGGCCGAGGTGTCCATCGACCCGCTGCGCATGTTCGACGGCCCGGAGGGACGGCACTACGCCCTGTCCTACCTGACCCTGCAGCTCGGCATCGGCCCGATGAGTACCAGCGGCGAGGTCCTCCACCACGGCGTCGAACAGGCCGCCGCCGGTCCGGAGCCATCCATGCACCGTGTCCTTGAGGTCCTCGAGGAGATGGCGACGCGCGAGGCGGGCAAGCGGCAGGACGCGGCAGCGACCCTCGCCGGCCTCATCCGGGTCGTCGCGACCAGTTCCCTGGCCCGGATGGTGTTCGACCCCACGCTGCCGCCGGTGCGGCTGGACGCCTCCAGCGCCTCCGACATGATCGTGATCACCACGACCGGGTTGAAGCTGCCCCCGAAGGCTGCGTTCGCCAACCCCGAGATCCTGCACCAGCAGCCGCTGGAGGCGCTGATCGGCCGGGCGGTGCTCTACCTGATCGCCGCGATCGCCCGGCAGACCGCGTTCGAGGACCCCGAACGGTTCACCGCCGTGGTCCTGGACGAGCTGTACTGGCTCACCTCGTCCGCCGAAGGCACGGCCCTGGTCCACGAGATCCTCCACGACGGGCGCAAGCACGGCGCCGGCCTGGTGGCGGGCTCGCACGACGCCGAGGAACTCGGCCCCGACCGCGGCCTGATGGCCTACCGGGCACTCGCCCGCACCGCCGACCGTGAACGCGCCCGTCGCGGGTTGGAGTTCGTCGGGCTCGACCCGAATGACGGCGAGCTGCTGCGGCTGGTGACCACCGGTCTGTCCCCCGTCGGTCAGAAGGGCCGCGAAGGCGAGTTCCTGCTGACCTGCCCGCGGCAGAACACCGGGCGCATCAAGGTCTCCATCCCCCGCATCGAGCGCATCACGACCTCCATCACCACCACGCCGGGACGCCGCACGGCCAGCGCCGCCGCCTCCACGAGCGCTGTCTCCCCCACGGTGCCGGAGCCGCTCGCCGGTGAGGCCGAGACGACCCGTCCGAAGGAAACCGTCTGATGACCACTTTGTCCTGGGACCGCTCGAGGCGCGTCGCCGCCGCCGTGAGCGTCCTTACCGTGATCGCCGTCGTCGCCGCCGCGGTCGTGCTCGCCCTCGGGGTGGGCGTGCCGCAGGGGTGGTGGCCGCACACCGGACAGGCCTTCGCCGCCGAGGCGCACCGGGATCCCTGCGCCCTGATCGTGGGCCCGCCCAAGGCGTACTGCGAGCGCGGCGCCGCAGCTCATGCTTCCGCCGGTCATCAGGACATGGCCGACGGGGCGTGGAAGCTCGTGCCTGCCGGTGCAGGTGTGGGTGCTCTCGTGGTGTGGCGGCTGCGCGGCGCCGCTGGGCAAAGGCGGCGCTGAGGTGTTCCGTCCAGACCGCGCGAGGCTGCGTTCCGCCAGCTTCGTCGTGCTGCTCACCGGCGTGTTCCTCTTGGTGAACACCCAGGTCGTGTATGCGGCCAGCAGCAGCGAGACCGGAGACCTGCTCGCCCCGCTGAACATCTACTCGTCCGAGGGTGTGCCGATCGACGGGTACGAGCTGAATGCCGCGGGCGGCTCCATCGTCGCCTTCAAGAGCCAGGCGCTGGCCTTCGCTTTGTCCGGGCTGTTCACGCTGATCCGGCTGCTGGTCGGTTTGGCGGGTTGGGCGATCGAGGTGGCCTTCCGGTTCCCGCTGCTCAAGCTCCTCACCCGCCCGGCGCAGAGGGTGGCCGACACCTACGACACGGTGGTCGTCGACACGCTGGGGTTGAAGGGGCTCTTGCTGGCTTGGGCGTTTGTGTTCGCGGGGTTCATGATCGTGCGTGGTCGGGTCGGCCGCGGTCTGGGCGAAATCTTCCTCACCCTGCTCATCGGGGCGATCGCCGCCTCGGCGCTCATCCGTCCCGACACCCTGCTCGGCCCGGACGGGCCGCTGGGGCAGTCCCAGCAGGTGGCTGCCGAGGTCGCCCAGCAGAGCGTCAACTCCTACGACTGGGGCGGCAAGATCGCCAGCTATGACCCGTGCGCCAGCATGGCCGGCAATGCCGAGATCAAGTGCGAGGAGCAGCAGGGCGACGGACCGGTCTCCTCAACGGAGGTGGCCCGGCCCGTCCAGGATTCGATCACGAACGCCTTGATTGTGAAGCCGTACATGCTCCTTCAGTACGGGCGCATCCTGGACCCGGCCAAGGATTCCGACCGCAAGGCGTACGCCGTCCACCTGAAGTGGATCACCGGCGGGTACATGCCCAGATCAACGCCCTCGGACGAGGCGAAGGACGCCTGCAGCCTGATCATCGGGCCGCTCAAGGACTACTGCGAGGGCAACGTCGACGGCACGCCGAGCGGCAGCGACGATCTCCCTGAGTTCACGCCCGGAGGCGAACTCCTCGACGCCTCCAACGCGATCGTCACCGACGAAGACCAGGCCTTCGCCGCGTTCCTCGGCGACATGAAGGAGGCCGGGCCGGTCGGCAAGTCGTGCGCCGCCTACGCCGAGAAGCCCACCTGGTGGCGGGTCGGCGGCGCGTTCCTGCTGCTGATCGCCGCGCTGTTCATCTGCGGCATGCTGCTTTCCAGCGCGATCGTTCTGCTCGGCACCCAGGGCATCTGCGCGGCCGCGGCGGCCGCCGGCGGCGTCACCTTCGTCGCGGGCATGCTGCCCGGGCCCGCCCGCCAGAGCGTGTGGAAGTGGCTGTCCCTGTGGGGGATCGCGGTCCTGGCCGTGATCGGGATCTGCGCGTTCATCCCCTTCTTTGGGATCGCCATCGACGCCACCATCACCAACGGGCCCGACCTGATGGTGGAGCGGATCCTCCTCATCGACGTCCTCGCCATCGCCGGAGCAGCCGGACACCGCAGACTGCTGACCGGGATCACCTCCTTCAGCCGGCGCATGGCCCTCCGGATGCGCTACGCCAAGGTCGGCGGCACCCACATGCCGGGCGACTCCTCCGAGCTCGGCGCAGCGCTCGCCATGAACTCGCCTGCCGCGCTGGGCGGTTACGGCGGCGGGCTGCGTGCCTTCACCGGCGGGGGTGGCGGCCGGTTCGGGCTGCTCGGCACCCGGCAGCGGCTGATGGGCGCGCTCACCTCGTTGTTCGATGGCGCGGGCATGCCGGTGGACACCGGCCGTGTGCTCGCCGACGCAGGCGCCGAAGCGGGGCGCGGGCTCGCCCCGCTCACCGCAGCGGCCGCCGTGGGCGGGGTGGGGGCGCGGCTGGGTGTGAAGGGCGCTGGCTGGCTACTGATCGGCCGGCGGCCGGACAAGGAACAGCTGGCCAAGTGGCGCAAGCCGACCGCCGACGGCGACCCGCACACGGGCGGCCCGTCCGGCGGGCCCGGCGGTACGGGCGGTGGGGGGCCGCGCCGTCCCGGCGGTCCGCCCGACCGGTACCGCAACGACGACGGCAAGGTCCTCAACCACCGCGACCGTGTGCTGCACGACCAGAACACCGACCGCACCCTGCTGTCGACCCGCGCCCACAACCGGCTTGTCCGCTTCCGCGGTTACCGCATCCTCAACCGGGGCGGCCGGGCCGCCTACGGGGCGACGGTCGGCCTGCCGGCGAACGTCCGCCGGGCCCGGTCGGGGCGCTCGAGCTACTCCCAGGACGCCCGCCAGCAGGTGCGGGTGTGGGGCAACACCTGGCGCGAGGACGGCCGGGCCTGGGGTGACACGGGGCGGCACGTCTCCCCTGTCCTGCAAGAGCACACCGACGACAGCGGCGGAGCAGCCCCGTTTGGCGGCCGCCGCCTGCCAACCCCAACGTCACCCGCCGCGCCCACCCGCCCGCCGACCCCACCACGGCCTGCCCGGTCCGGCGGCTCCTTCGGCGGTGCGGTCCCGACCTCCTCGCGGACCAGTTCACCAGCTTCTGCAGGCGGGGGCACCGCGGCAACGCCGCCTGCTCCGGCACCCTCCGCACGGCCGCAAGGCGGTGCACCGCGGCCCCCGGCGAGCAGCGTACCGGACAGGCCGGTTCTTCCCGGCGTCGGGAGCGCGCGCAGCAGGGCGCGCGACGAGGCGGCGGCCCGGATGCAGGAGCTGATGCGCCGGACCGCGCCCGAGGCCGACCGCCTGCGCCAGGAACGGACCCGGCGACAGGAGCGGGCCCGGCGGCGGGACACGGACGGTGAGGACGAGTGAGGCCTCCCGGACGCCGCGTCCGGCGGTGGGCAGGTGTGGCGGCGCTGCTGCTGTTCGCCGCCGTGTGCTGTGCCGCGCCGGTGTCGAACGCGATCAGCGCGTACGTCGCGCTGAAGACGGGTGCACAGGACGACGGCGGGATCGCCGAGGGGGGCAGCGCCGCGGACATCCCTCTCCGGATGCTCACCGCCTACAAGAAGGCCGTCCAGCAGGTCGACCGGCATGTGCCCAAGTGCCGGGGCGTGCGCTGGCCGATCCTGGCCGGGATCGCCAAAGTCGAGTCCAACCACGCCATCGGCCACAGCATCGCCGCGGGCGGCGACATCCGCCCGAAGATCTACGGGGTGCTCCTCAACGGCTCCGGCGCCGGCGGCAACACCACCGTCTTCCCGGACACCGACGGCGGCAAATGGGACGGCACCGCAAACGGGGAACGCGCCGTCGGACCGTTCCAGTTCATACCTTCCACCTGGGAGTCGACCGGCAAGGACGCAAACGGCGACGAGATCGCCGACCCGCACAATGCCGACGACGCCGCCCTCGGTGCCGCCATCTACCTGTGCGGCAACGGCCGTGACCTGACAAAACGTTCGCAGCTGAAAGCCGCGATCCTGCAGTACAACCACTCAAGCGAGTACGTGGCGAACGTGCTGGGCTGGATCGACCAGTACACGGCGGCCGCCAAGGACCCGGACCTGAAGAACGTCTCCGGGAAGGTCCGCACAGCGATCGAGGCCGCGCTCTCCCAGCGGGGTGTCCCGTACTCGTGGGGTGGGGGAAACGCGCGCGGCAAGTCGTACGGCTTCTGCTGCTCGCCGAACGGGAGCAGCGGCGCGAGCATCAAGGGTTTCGACTGCTCGGGGCTGGCGGTGTACGCGTTCGCCAAGGCCGGCGTCCGACTCCCGCGCACCGCAGCCGCACAGGCCGGGGTGGGCAAGCGGATTCCCGCCGGCCTCGACGCAAGCGCGTTGAAGCCCGGTGACCTGGTCTTCTTCGCCGATGTCCCCGGCCGAGACTCCACGATCTACCACGTCGGGATCTACCTCGGTGACGGCCAGATGGTCAACGCGCCACGGCCAAACGCCGTCGTACGGCTGGACGCGGTCAACACCATGTCTGGCTTTGCGGGAGGGGCCCGCCTGCTATGACCGCATCCCGCCGCTCGCGCTCACCGCGCCTGCTTCTGATCGCCACCGTGGTCCTGGCCGTGACAGGGCTGGTCCTGCTCGAAATGCCGACCGGATCACCCCAGTCGTCCGCGCCGGCCGTGACCGCCGAGGCTTCCCGTCCGGCTGCCACCTCCCCCAGCAGGCAACGCGGCCCGTCCGAGACGGTCACGACGGCGGCCGCCACACCGACGCAGAGCGCACTTGCGTCACAACTCCCGCCCCATGGGGAAGGGGTGGCCGGCGACCGGATCATCCAGCAGTCACTGGAGGCCGCCTGGCCCGCCGACCTCCCCGCCCGCGATGACGCCCAGCTGGTCGCGGCCGGCCGCTCCTTGCTGACGGCCGACGCCACCGGGATCGGCCGCAGCAAGTGGCCGCAGGTCTTCGGCAACCAGGACCAAGCGATCGCGCCGGCGTTCAGCCGGCTCCGCGTCCAGGCCGCGATCGCCCGCCGCGACCAAAAGCCGGATCGGGCGGTGGTGCACCTCGTGTGGGCCGGGGCCGACCGCGGCGGCACCTACACCGACCGCCGCATCACCGACTGGTACTTCACCCGCACTTCGACGAAGGGATCCACCACGTGGACGCCGCAGCCCCATCCGTGACCGATCAGGCCGACGACACAGCGGCCGGTCAGGTCCTCGGTCTGCTGTCCGGCCTGGTCGACGCCGCCGACTGGCTCTACAACCACTGGTACCTGCCCGCCCTGGTCATCGCCGCGAGCTGGGGGGTGGGCGAGATCGTGGCGCGGCGGCTCGCGGCGCGCGCCTCGGCCGAGCGGATGGCCCTGGAGCTGGTGCCCAACCGGCACTTCGCTCCGAGTCTGGAGGAGATCTTCCGCCGGGGCGTCCAGCTCGCCCGCGCCTCCACGGCCATGCCCTGGTGGGCGCCCCGCCGGGCAAAGACGGTGCAGATCCGGCTGCGCGCGGACGGCTCCAGCCCGCTGCGCTACCGCATCGAAGGCCCGGCCGGGGGCCAGCGGCTGCTGTCCATCACCCCGTTCGGGCCGGACGTCGCCGTCAGCCGGGCGAGGCCGATCGCCGACGAGCCGCGGACGCACACCGTACGGGCCGAGTTCATCCTGCGCGGCCAGCCCACCGCACCCTTGCGCGAGGTGCCTCTGGCCCCCGATCCGCTCCAGCCGCTTGTCGACGCCGTGGCCGACCTCCGCTTCGAGCTCGGCGACCTCGCCGAGATACGGCTCGACATCCAGCGCGCCCCCAAGTGGGCGCTGCGGGCGCGCCGCCTGCAGCTGATGGGCAACGCGCGCCGGTCCGAACGCCGGGAGGCCCAGCGGGCCGCGCGCTGGCTGCGCCAGGACGCCAGCGGCATCGAGGACTCGATGGGCTGGCAGCTGCAGCAGCTCCTCAGCGACAAGCCTGCCTCGGGCGGCGGACGTCGGCTGGTCATGCCACCCGTGCCCCGCCGGGTCGAGCCGGCCGAGGCGCTGGGCAAGCTCGCCGACGACGACCACCTGGTCCGAGTCCAGCTGCTCGTGATGTGCGCCTCGAACACCGAGGGCCGCGCCCAAGCCCGGCTCGCCCAACTCCAGGCCGCCCTGGACGTGTTCGGCGGCCGCTCCCGGTGGGCCATGCGCGGCTGGCGCCTGGGTCCGTGGCGGATCGGCGCCGACCACTGGCCCACGCGCCACGGATTCGAGCGCCGCTGGAACCTGGGGCACTGCCAGCCGCCCCGCGCCAACTGGGTCCGGCTGGAAGAGCTGACCGGCCTGCTCAAGCCGCCCACCACCAACTGCCGTCTGCCGGTGCTCGCCGCTGACCTGCCGTCGTTCGAGTTCGGTAATCCGGAGCTGCTGCTGCAGGGCATCTACCGGGGACCGGACGGCCGGGAGCGCATGGTCGCCACCTACGCCGAGGAGACCCTGTTCGAGGTCGGGGTGGGCAAGGCCGGCGGCGGCAAGACCGAGCGAGCTTTGGCGCAGGCGATCGGCTGGGCGCATACCGGGGGCGGGCTGCTGTTCGTCGACCCGCACCGCGACTCCTGGCCGCGGGCCACCACGTTCCTCGCGCACGACCACCTGATGCGGCGGATCGCGCTCGTCGACCTCAACGGCCTGGGCGCCAACCCGCGGGTGAGTTCGTGGAATCCGCTCGGCATGCACCAGGGTCAGACGGCGCACGAGGTCGTCGAGGCCATCACCGACGCCTACGCCTCCGCGCTGGCCTGGGACGACGCGACCGCACCGCGTGCGATCACCGTCCTGACCACCGCACTGGCCGTCCTGGTCGCCGTCAATGAGGCGGCCTGCCAGGCCGGCCGTCCCGAGGACCAGGCCACGATCTTCCACGTGCGGGCGCTACTCACCGATCCCGCCTTCCGCAAGACGGCGCTCGCCACGGTGGGCGGCCGTCTGGACGAGGAGACCCGTTCCTGGTGGCAGGTGGTGTTCCCGGCCTTGCCGCCGGACGCATTCACGGTGGTCCTCAACCCGATCGCCCGGCTCGCCGCCAACCCGGTCACCCGTGCCTTCCTCGGCCAGCCGGTCGGGGTCTACAACATCCGCGCGGCGATGGACTCGAAGATGGTCCTGTGGGTGTGCCCGGGCGGCAACGGGCCCACCGACCGGCTGGTGACCGCGCTGCTTGCTCGTGACCTGCTGCGGGCCGTGCGCTCGCGGCGTGACACCCCGGAAACCGGGCGGGTGCCGTTCCGCCCATACTTCGACGAGCTGATCACACTGACCGGCGCGGCGCCGGAGACCATCGCCGCGATGTTCGAGGACTTCCGCAAGTACAAGTGCCAAGTCCACGGCATGACCCAGCTGTTGGCCCGCCTGCCTTCGCCAGTTCGGCTGTCGCTGGTGCAGAACGCGTCCACGCTGGCCACCACCGCCGGGTCGAAGTCCGCGATCGCACCGATCACCGCGGAGTGGGGCGATGACCCCAGCCCGGACCGGGTGGCCACCATGGAGCGGTTCGAGCACTACGTGTCCATGAACGTGCACGGGCGTCGGGTGGGTCCGGTGCAGCTGCGTGGGCCCCATCTCGACGCGGTCTTCGCCGCTCAGGCCCGTCCGCGGCAGGTTCCCGCGCTGGAGCGGGCCGCCCTCGCCAACGCCGGAGCGCTCCCACTGGATCAGCTCACCGACCTCGCAGCCGAGCAGCTCGGCCGAGTCGCCGCCTTCCTCGCCGAGCGCTACCCCGCCGGCGCCGCCACCGTGTCTCTAGCGAAGGAGGAATACGAGTGATCACCTCCCAGCCGCACGACCACAGGCCGTATCGTCCGGTCGCACTCCGAGTCCGGTCGAGTCGCAGTCGCAGTCAGCGCCTGGCCGTGCTGGGGCAGCACCGCATGGCGACCACCGCTGCAGCTCGCCGGCGGGCAGCCGTCCTCGCCGCTGGACATGCTGGCCGAGTTCGGGGGCGTCCAAATAGGCGATGGCGACCCCCGGTGTGGCCGCGTCCGGGTCAGCGTCGACGACCGGCGCGGTCCAGAACCCGCTGACGCGGCGGGCGGCGTCGACCTCGCGTCGGAAGCGCTCCCGGACTGGGGGGTCGCCCGGCCTGATCGGCGCGGATCGTCTTGACCGCGACACGGCGGCCTCCGGGCGACTGGGCGAGGTAGACGTGCCCATGCCGCCGGCGCCGAGACGGCCCACAACGATGAAGGCACCAAACCATTCGGGATCGCCCGGTTGCAGTTCCTGCATCCCTCCCCCGGGTGTGTCGTTGGCCAGGTGTACAGGCTGTTTCAACCTACCTGCGGGGGAGGCTGTGATGAGCGAAGGAATTGACCGACAAATCGACTTCAGGTTCCGCAAGTGACCAGTTACGTCCCGAGTTGTACGCGTCAACTCAACTATCTTGCTGGGAAGTTGACAGGCATATGCGTAATCTTGCAGTCACGCAAACGCATTACCGCAGCTGGACCAGGCCGCGGAACTGGACTGCCGTCTGTCGGCGGCTCAGGCAGCGGTCACGTCACACCGCGCCTTACGGGGAGGCACCGTGAAACGCCGCGCACACCATTCCGCTGTTCACTTCCGTAACCCTGTCGGCGCGTCCCTCACGCTGTGCGCCCTGCTCGCCTTGACCGCGTGCAGTTCGCCCGACGGGAAGGACGAGGCAACCGAGAAGTCCCCGACAGCCTCACAGTCCCCCACAGAGTCCGCCGCCGCTGACCCGAAGGAGACGGCGAAGAAGGAAGCGATCGCAGCGTACGGGGCCTACTGGCGGGAGATGGAGAAGCTCTATGCCGACCAGACCGGCAAGAGCGCCCACCTGGACCAGTACGCAGCCTCCGCCGCCCTGAAGAATGCCCAGGCTGACTCCAAGCGGGCCCATGACGGCGGCAACGTCATCGTCGGCGACGTGACGATCACCGAATCGACCGTCACAAAGGCTGACGCGACGGCGAAGATTCCCAACGTCGCCCTCTCGAACTGCCTCGACATCTCGAAGTGGCAGACCGTCGATGCCAAGACCAAGAAGCCGGCAGATCTCCCCGACAACCGGCTGCTGAAGTACCTGATCGTCAGCACAGTCGAGAAGTATCCGGAAGGGTGGCGCGTCACCCGCGACGAGCCTCAGGGGAAGTCATGCTGAAACGCAGCATCGTCATCACCGCAGCGACCTTAGTGGCCACGCTCGCCGCCCCCGTCAGCGCATACGCGGAAGACGACCCTCAGGGAGACGGCAGCACCGACTGCTCCCTGTTCACCTGCCAGGTCGAGGTCGACGTCCCCGGCCAGGGCGGTGGCCAAGCAGGAGGCACCGACGGCACAAGCGGACCAGGCCGAAGCAGTTCATCTGACGGTGATGACGACGCCTTCAAGAAGGTCTGCAGATACACACTCGCAGATCCGCAACCACCCGCAGGCAGCCTGGACTGGCATGGCCACGAACCCGGCGACGGGGCAGTGTACGAACAGGAATGCGGCATAGGTGACTTCACCAACACCATCGCTCGGATGGTCTGGTTACCCGAGCCGCCCGAGCAGGAGACCATCGATCCGGCCGTCCTCGCGCAGCAAGCCGTGGACAAGATGACCCTGCTCGGCCCCGACATCGGCATCACCCCCAAGCCCGGCGGCAAGGGCGTCGTCGGCATGCCGGTGTACATGTGGACCGAGAAGGGCCCTGAGACCTACGGCCCCAACACCGCCAGTGCCTCCGCCGGCGGACTCACCGTCACCGCCATCGCCAAGGTCAAGAAGATCGTGTGGAGGATGGGCGACGGCCAGGCCGTTACCTGCACCACCGCCGGTACCCCCTACAAGGCCGCCTACGGCAAGCAGCCCTCTCCTGACTGCGGTTACCGCTACACCGAGCCCTCGTCGACCACCTCGACCGGGAAGTACCACGTCACCGCTACGTCGACGTGGACGATCGACTGGCAGGTGACCGGTGGAGGCGGGCAGACCGGGCAGCTCACCGAGATCCGCAACAGTGCGGTGGACATCACCGTTGCCGAGGTGCAGGTCCTCAACTGATCGCGCTCACCGCGCACCAGAGAACTCCCGAAAGGTTCCTGTCCGACATGGAAGCCACTGCGCCAGCCGTGCCGCGCCCGACCGGCTCAGACCGCTCCGAGCTGCCGATCACCACCACGGCGCCCGTCAAGCGGGAACGCCGGTGGTCGGTGGTCGCCTTGTGCATCGTGCTCGCGGTGATCTGCGCCCTGACAGCAGCCTGGGCGGTCAACTCCGCCAGCGATCGTACGAAGGTCCTCGCCGTCGCCCGCGACGTGCCGGCCGGCCAGGCCCTCACAGCGTCCGACATCACCGTCGCGGAGGTCTCCGCCGACGCTGCGCTCTCGCCGCTGCCAGCCGCCGACAAGACCTCGGTGATCGGCAAGCGGACGGCCGTCGACCTGCGCAGGGGTGGGCTGTTGCTCGCCTCGCAGCTGGCCCCCGGCACCGGTCTGGGGGACGAGCAAGAGCAGGTCGGCGTCCAGATCAAGCGCGGCATGGGCCCGGCTGGGACCCTCGCCCCCGGCGACAAGGTCAAGGCGGTGACGACCCCCGCCCAGGGAGACGAACTGCCCAAGGGCGGCGGCGTAGCCCCGGAGACGATCGACGCCACGGTCGTCTCCGTCTCCAGGCCCGACGCCTCCGGCACCGTCGTGGTCAACCTCGCCGTCGGAACGGACGAAGGCGCCATCCTGGCCACCCGCGCCGCCCTGGGCCGTGTCGCCCTCGTCCGGGAACCGCGGAGCAACTAGCCCATGCCCGTCACCGCACTCGTCTCCGCGAAGTCCTCCGGCGTCACCGCCACGGCGCTCGCCCTCACCCTCGCCTCCAAGCGACCTTCCCTGCTCGTCGAGTGCGACCCGGCGGGCGGCACCATCCGCGCTGGCCTGCTCGGGGGCCAGCCCAAGGCCAACGCCGGCATCGGCATCTACTACCTGGCCCGTGCCGAACGTACCGGCACCGAGGCCCTCGCTCACGCCTTCGCCTCCCATCTTTATGACCTCGACGAGGCCGGCCACCGGAAACTGCTGCTCGGCCTGACCGACCCGGCCCAGGCCGCCGCCTTGGCCCGCACCTGGCCCGCGCTCGCCGACGTCCTGCACGTCATGGCCCACCAAGCCGGCCACGATGTCTACATCGACGGCGGCCGCCTCGCCCTGGAGGCCGGACGCCTTCACCCGACCCTCACTCCGGCCCCGCTCCTGTACCGGGCCGACCTGGTTCTCCTCGTCGTGCGGGGAACCGAGCAGTCCCTCGCCCTGGCCCGGCACGTCATTCCCTCGCTGCGCACCGCCCTGCACGAGCAGGGCTCCGGCGCGGATGCGCTCGGCTTGTTGCTGATCGAGGAAGGTGACTTCCGTGCCCACCAGGTCGGTGCAGCCCTCGAGGTGCCGGTGATCGCCGCTCTGCCCTATGCCGCGGACGTGGCCCACTACCTCACCGCCGGCGGCAGTCCTCCTCGCGGCTACGGCCGTAGTCCGCTGCTGCGGTATGCCCGTACGGCCGCCGAGCAGATCGAGGCCGCGGCGTCCCGCCGCCAGCTCCAGCAGCAATACGCGCCTGCCGCTCCCCACCTGGCCGGGATCCTGCAGCGGCTGACCCAGCAGCACAGCGAAGGGGGAGTGAAGCATGGCTGACACCCACCAGCGTCCCGGCGTCAACGGGCACCAGCCGGCCATGGGCCGCGAAGACATCGTCGGTCTCCTCGCTGGACACCTCACCCAGCGCCGCGCGCCCGAGGCGCGGCCCGCCCCCGCTGCACAGCCAGTCCCAGCGGCCGCGGTCCCGTCGACGCGGACCGACCCCGCTGCGGTGCCTCGCCTGGCCGACCTTCCCGGTGAGCTGCCGGTGGACTGGGAAGTCATCGAGACACTGCAGGCAGAGATCTCCAAGCAGCTCACCGCACGCGACCCGCAGCGGCTCATGGAGGAAGCCGACCGGCGGGCACTCGCACGCTCCCTGGTCACCACCGCCGTCGCGGACTGGGCCGCCAAGTATGCCCAGGCCAACGTGCCGCTCACCGAGGCGCAGGAACAGGCCATCGCCATCGCGGTGTTCAACTCCATGTACCGGGGCGGCCGCCTGCAGAGCCTGCTGGATGAGGACGGCGTCGAGGACGTCATGGTCGATGGCCTGCGCGCCCACGTTGAATACCTGGACCGGCCGCGCCGCACCATCGAACGGGTTGCCGACTCCCACGAGGAACTCATCTCCTGGGTCAACCGGATGGCCCGCCTGTCCGGCCACGGCGAACGCGGTTTGACCCAGTCCACCCCGATGGTGGGCTTCCGCATGCCCGACGGCTCCCGCGTGACCGCCTCCATGCTCACCAGCCGCCCGTCGGTCGTCATCCGTAAGCACCGGCTGCGCGACACCGGGCTGGACGAGCTGCGCCGGTGGGGCACCCTCAACCCGCTGCTGCAGTACTTCCTGCGGGCCTGCGTCCAGGCGCGGATGAACCTGCTCGTCGTCGGCGATATGGGCGCCGGCAAGACCTCCCTGCTGCGCGCGCTCGGCCGGGAAATCCCCGCTGATGAACGCCTCGTCACCCTGGAGTCCGACCGCGAGCTGTATCTGGACGAACCGGCCGCCTCCGGCAGGCCCGGCCCCCTCACCTACGCGTTCGAGGCGAGGCAGAGCAACGGTGAGATCCTCGGTGACAAGAAGGCCGGCGAGGTCACCATCGCCGACATGTTCGCCACCGCCCTGCGCTACAACGCCACCCGCGTCGTCGTCGGCGAGGTCCGCTCCACGGAGATCGTGCCGATGCTGCAGGCCATGTCCGCTGGCGGTTCCGGGTCGATGTGCACCATGCACGTGCGCCGCCCGCACGCCATCATCAGTCGCCTGGTGCAGCTGTGCACGGAGGCCAGCATGGCCACCGAGGCGGCCCACCATCTCATTGCCGCCTCCGTCGACGTGGTCGTCTACATCGCTTACGACTGGGACGACGTGAAGTACGGCGGCCGTAAGCACCGCTACATCAGCCACGTCTACGAGGTCCACGACGTCGTTGGCGAGGGCGGCCGCCCCACCACCACCGAGATTTTCGGCCCCGCCGGCCCGCGAGAGCCGCGTGCGGTGTTCAAGAACATGCCCTCCTTCATCGGCGAGCTGGAGAACAAGTCCCGTTTTCCCGACCTCGAGGGCGCCCCTTCTTTCAACCGCGCCTGGCTCACCGACAATCCCCTGGGCGCGTGGGGCGGGCCCCTGCAGCGAAAGGGCCCCTCGTCATGACGCCACCCGCCCCTACCCCTCGGGCAGACGCGGGGGAGGCAAGGTGACCATCTCCGAACTTGCCCTGATCGCGGCCCTGTTCGCCGTTCTTGCCGTCGTCGCCCTCATTGTGCTCGTGCGCGAGATCCGCGGCCGGGTGCCCGATCCGCTCAAACCGCGCCGCCAGTTCGCCGTGCGAGTCCAGCACGCACGGGCCGAACTGCCGGAGAAGTGGCAGGCCCGCTGGCGCTACCTGGTCTCCACCGCCGCCATCGTCACCCTCGCAGTGTGGGCATACACGGGCTGGCCCATCCACGGCCTGCTCGCCGGAACCGCCGTCCTCGGCCTGCCCTTCGTGCTCAACCCCGGCACGTCCGGGCAGGCGCGCATCGAACGCCTCGAAGCCCTCGCGCAGTGGCTCAACCACCTCGCCGGCGTGCACACCGCGGGTATCGGCCTGCCGGCCACGATCCGCTCCTCAGCGAAGAACGCTCCCGCGCCGATCGCCGCGAGCGTCCGCGCGCTGTCCGAGCGGCTGCGCTCCGGCATGGAGGCCCACGACGCCTTCGACCTGTTCGCCGACGAGATGGCCGATGGCGTCTTTGACCACGTGGTGCTGCTCTTCCAGTCGCACGCCGTCTACAAGGGCCCCGGCCTCGCGGACGCGCTTGAGGCCATGGCCGTCACCATCCATCAGCAGGCCGCCGACGCCCGCGACGTCGAAGCCGACCGGGCCAAGGTCCGCAAGTCCGCCCGCATGGTGTCCATCGTCGTCCTCATCGTCGTTCTCGGTTGCATGCTCAACGAGGCCTGGTCTGACTGGTACCAGACCCCGGCCGGGCAGGTCGTGCTCGCCCTTCTCGGCGGCGGCTTCGCCTGGACGCTGATGATGCTGCGCCGCATCGCCCGCACCACCCCCGACCCGCGCCTGATCGAGATCGACAAGCACCGCACACGGGACCTCGTCCTCGGCTACGCCTTCGGCGCAGGTGACACCCGTCCGCAGGCCTGGGCCACGGCGGCCGCCGCACCTGCGCGGAAGGAGGACCCACGATGATCCCCTTTAACGTCATCGCGCCTGCGGCCGCCGCGGGCGTTCTCATCGGCCTGGGCGTGCGCGCCGCCTGGCCTGCCCGGCCCGACCTGACCAGCGCCTTGGACAGGCTGGACGCGAGCAAGGTCCCCGCCAGCCTGTCGAGCGACGGGCTCGCCCCTACTGGATCGCTCCCGGAGCGGGTCGGCAACAGGCTCCTCGCCGATCTCGGTGACCGCATCGCCCTGCCGCGGCGCGACTTGAACCTGCTGCGCATCAGCCCGGCCGAACACCTCGGTAAGAGGGTCCTGTTCGCGCTCTACGGTCTGGTCGTCCCCCTGCTGCTGCAGGCGGTGCTCGCCCTTGGTGGCGCACCGTTTCCGTACGTCGTCCCGGCGGGGCTGTCCCTCGGGCTGGCTGTGCTGTTCTGGCTCTGGCCCGGCCGCGAAGTGGCCAAGCAGGCCGCCGAGGCCCGCCTCATCGTCCGGCACGCCGCCGCCTCCTACCTCGAGCGCGTCGCCCTGGCCCGGGTCGCCAACTCCGGTGCCGCCCAAGCCCTGACCGACACTGCCCGGGTCGGCGAGAACTTCATCTTCGAGCGCATGCGGCAAACGTTCCACCAGGCCGACCTCGCCGGCGTCACACCGTGGGACGCCCTGAAGCAACTCGGCGAGGAGCTCGACATCCCGGAACTCACCCGCCCCGCCGACACCCTCGCCCTGGCCGGAGACGGCGCCGCCGTCTACACCACCCTGCAGGCCCAGGCAAGGCAGCTGCGCATCGCCCTGCTGTCCGATCAGAAGGCCAAGGCCAACGAGGCCTCCGCCGCCATGATCCTTCCGGTCACCTTCGGTGTCATCCTCATGATCACCTTCGTGATGATCCCCCTGACGATCACCATTCTCGGCAGCTGACCCAAAGGAAAAACACTGTGGCCCTCACCTACCTCACCACCCTGCTGCGCGCCCGCTGGCAGCAGCTGAAGAACGCCAGCGACGCCGGCCAGTCGACCACCGAACTCGCCGTCATGGCAGCCGTCTTGATCGTGGTGGCCGGACTCGTGGTCGCCGCCATCAGAACCAAGGTCCTCGAGAAGATCGGCATCATCAACGGCGGGTGACCGCCGCACGCACTACCGGAGAGGAAAACAGGTGAAGGCGCAGAGCAGTGGCCGCTTGCGGAACCTCGCCGCCCGGTTGCGCGCCGATCGCGGCGTCGGCAGCGTCGAGGTCGCGGTCCTGGCTGTCGTGGTACTGACGCTCGTCTTCACCATCATCCAGGTCGGCCTCTTCTACCACGCCCGCAAAGTCGCGCAGTCCGCGGCACGGCAAGGCGTCGACACCGGACGGCAGTTCGGCTCCAGCCCCGGCGACGGCGTCGCCCAGGCCCAGGAGTTCCTCGCCAAGTTCGGCGGCAGTGTGCGCGGGGCGTCCGTCTCCTCCGCCGGCAGCACCGCCCAGGAGATACACATCTCCGTCACTGGGCAGGTGGCCACCCTCGTTCCCGGCCTTGAGCTGACAGTCACCCAGGACGCCCACGGCCCCATCGAACTCTGGACAAACCCGTGATCCGCCTCCACAGATCCGGGCGCCGACGCCGAGCGGGCCGGGACCGGGGAAGCGCCTCGGTGGAAGTCGCGGTGATCGCCCCGGCCATCATCGCCCTCCTCTGCCTCATGATCGCCTTCGGACGCGTCATCGACGCCGACGGGGCCGTCGACGCAGCCGCCCACGCCGCGGCCCGCGCCGCCTCCCTCGAGCGGGACGCCACCAGCGCACAGTCCCGGGCCCGCGCGGCCGCCGAGGACAGCCTCAGCGGCGACGGCATCACCTGCCAGAACACCGACGTCGTCGTCGACACCTCCGGCTACTCCCTCGACGTCGGGCAGGCAGCCACCGTGACCGCCACGATCTCCTGCACGGCGCGGCTGTCGGACATCGGACTGCCGGGCCTACCCGGAGCCAAGACGCTCACCGCGACCTTCACCAGCCCGATCGACACCTACCGGGGGCGGCAATGATCCACGCCGTACGGGGCCTGGTCGCCCGCGCCCGCGCTGAAGCGGCCGCCCGGGAGGACCGCGGCTCCATGTCCCTGTTCCTGGCGATGTCCGCGCTCGCCATCCTCATGGTCATGGGATTGCTCGTCGATGGCGGCGGTGCCCTCAACGCCAGCAACCGGGCCACCTCCCTTGCGCAGGAAGCCGCCCGTACCGCCGGCCAGCAGCTGGATCCCGCTCAGGCCATCGAAGGCACGGCCATCACCATCGACCCCGAAGCCGCTCGCGCGGCTGCCTTGGACTACCTCGCCGCGGCGGGCGTCGGAGGGGACGTGCAGATCACCGACGGTGGGCAGACCTTGTCCGTGACCGTCCGCGACACCTACGCCACGCATTTTGCATCCCTGCTCGGTGTGGGCACGATCCACGTGGACGGCACCGCAACCGCCCACCTGCAAACCCAAGCAGCTGGAGGCTGAGCCGCCCATGGCCCACCGCACCATCAAGCCGCTCCGCGCCGCCGGCGCGCTGCTGCGTGCCCTCACCGGCCTCGTCCTCCTGATCGCCCTGGTCGGTGGTGTCCCGCTCGCGCTGCTCACCTTCGGTCACCAGCCCACGGAACTGTCCGGCGGGCTCAACCTGCTGCTCGAGCAGGACGACGGCACCCTGTGGCTGGTCGCGCTCACCTGCATCGGCTGGGCCGCCTGGGCAGCGTTCACGGTCAGCGTCGTTGTCGAAGTCGTTGCCGTGGCCCGCCGCCGCTCCGCCCCCCGCATACGCGTACTGGGCGGCATGCAGTCCCTGGCCAGCTTCCTCGTTGGCGGCATCGTCCTGCTGGCCCCGACCGCCGCCTCGGCCGCGACCGCCACGCCGGCCGTCGCGGTCACCCAGACCGTGAGCGGCCCCAATGCGGCGGCGAGCGCCACGCCGACCAGCACGGCAGCACCGAACACCGACTTCCCCACCCACACCGTCGCCTCCGCCACCGAAACCCCGTGGGACCTTGCCGAGGAGTACCTCGGCAACGGGCAGCGGTGGCGCGACATCGCTGCTCTCAACCCGGACATCCCCGAGTTGGCCGCCGGCGACAAATACCTGCCCACCAAGGCCGTCATCAAGTTGCCCCTCGACGCCCGCCCCAGCACGCCGACCGCCAACGACGGCGAAGGCGACAGGGTCTCCCAAGCCGATGCCTCCGCTGCCGCTGGAGGCGTCCGTCCGCAGCTGGGTGACAGCGCCCCGGCTGCCGACGAGAAGGGCGCGCACGTCGTCACGGTCCACTCGGGCGACTACCTGTCGAAGATCGCGGAGGAAGAGCTCGGCGACGGTAACGAATGGCCGCGGCTGTTCGAAGCAAGCCTGGGCAAGCCGCAGCCGCACGGCCTGCCCAGGATCGCCGACCCCGACGTCGTCTACGCGGGACAGCAGGTCACCGTGCCCGGTGCCCGGACCGACCAGCGACCCCGAGACGGCGACCGAGGTGAGGAGCCGGGCAGTCAGGAGACCACTCCCCCGGCCACCCAGAGCCCCGACGGCACGCAGACGCCGGGCGACGGCACGGGGGATGCACAGCCACCCGCCCCCAGCCAGACCGCAACGCCTCCATCGCAGTCGTCGGCGCCCAGCGCACCGGCCAGTCGCCCGGCCGAGCAGGAGCAGTCCTCTCCGTCCGCAGCGGCGTCCGCGACGCCCGAGCCCAGTGACTCGGCTTCTGCCTCCTCCCCGTCGGCGTCGGCCGAGCCGTCCAGCTCCGCTGCCTCCTCCCCCGCCACGGATGTGCCTGAGGTCCCGGCGACGGCTCCGGCCAGCAGCCGGTTGAACCTGCGCATCGTGCTCGGCGCCGGCGCGCTCCTGGCCGCCGCGATCACCGGTGCGCTCGCCCTGCGCAGGACGCTGCAGCGCCGACGACGCAAGCCGGGCGAGAAGATCGCCATCGCGTCGGAGACTTCCGCCGCGGAGGCCCAGTTGGCGGCGGCCGCCGAGCCCGACGGTGCTGCCCGTCTGGACGTGGCGCTGCGTACCCTGGCTCACCACGTGGCCCAGCAGGAGGATGCCGACACGGTGCTGCCGCGGCTGCGGGCCGCCAGGATCGGGACCCGCGCGGTGGAGGTGCTACCCGAGGACCTCGACCAGGAGGCGGTGGCGCCCTTCACTGCTGGGCGGGGCGGCTGGTGGGTCCTGTCCGCTGACGCCGTCCTCCTGGACGACGAGGCCGCCCGGGACGTTCAGGCGCCGTATCCGGGGCTGGTCACGATCGGCAGCACCAAGGGGGGCGACCTGCTGCTGCTCAACCTCGCCGGGCTGCCCGCGCTGCTGCTGGAAGGCAACCCCGTCCACATCACCGAGGTGTGCACGTCACTCGCCCTGGAACTCGGGATGAGTCCGTGGGCGGCCGAAGTCGAGGTCGTCACCGTGGGGTTCGGCGAGGACCTGCCGCAACTGCTGCCCACCACGCGGATCGCTCACATGCGCCACGCCACGCACGCGCTGCGCGATCTGACCGAACGCCTGCTGGAAGCGCACCAGATGCCCGAAACCCAGCACCAGCCCTACCTGTTGCTGTGCGCGTCCCCCCTGGACGAGGACACGGCCTGGCGGTTCGCCGACGACCTGATCGACCGGGCCGGGACGGTGCCCGTCACGCTGATCGCCCCGGCAAGTACGGCGGCCACTCACTTCCCCGAGGCGGAGATCCTCGATGCCTCCCTCGGCGAAGCGCAGCACCTCGACTACGCCGACGCCGACATCACGGTGCAGCGCCTGGAGCACGCCGCCTACTTGCAGATCACTACCGCGTTGAAGGTGTCCGGGCAGCCTCCCCACCCAGCCGAGGGGCCTTGGCAGGACGTTCCCGATGAGCTCGACAGCATGCAGGAGACCGAGCAGGCACAGCCGGAAGAGCCGACCATGCCCGCAGCCGCCGCCTCGATCCCGTCTCCGGCGGCGGCACCGGATGTGAGCGGCGAGGTCTTCCCGGCCCTGCTCACCGCCAGCACCGATCCGTCTGGGCTCCGTCTCCCCACCACGTCCTCGACCGGACTCGAGGACGAAACCCGACCGGCCACCGAAGCAGCGGTGTCTTCGGCCCCGGCGTCCCCGGCTGCTGACTTCACCGACGCGGCAGAGTCAGCGGAGGGGGATGGCCCGGGGGCCGCCGTCGAGGAACCTGCGGTGCCGGAGTTGGAAGAGTGTGAGGCGCAGGATCTGCATGCCCCGGAGATCCGGGTGCTGGGACCGGTTGAGGTGACGGGCGTGGACAGCACCGGCCACGGCCCGCGGATGGCGCAGCTCGCCGCTTTGTTGTTCTTCCGGCCCGGGCGGAGTGCGGACGCCGTGTGCTCCGACATGGATCCCGCCAGTCCGTGGGGACTGAGTACCCTCAACGCTCGGATGCAGGGCCTACGCCGTTCCCTGGGCAGCGATCTGGCCGGCAACCCATACGTGCCGCGCCGCAAGTCCGGCGAGGACCCCTACCGGCTCTCCCCCGGCGTGCGGTGCGACTGGAGCCGCTTCCTTCAACTCGTCGAACACGCTCTACCGCTGGGCCCGTCCGGCCTGCCCGAACTGGAGAAGGCCCTCACCCTCGTCCGCGGCAAGCCGTTCGGAGGCACGCCGCCGCCCTGGGCCGAGCCCTACCAGCAGGAGATGATCACGCGGATCATCGACGTCGCGCACACCGTGGCCACCTACCGCACCCCCGCGGGCCCGCACCACGACCTCAGCGCGGCCCGTCAGGCCGTCGCAACCGGTCTCGACGTCGACGACACCGCTGAGCTCCTTTATCGGGCGTGGTGCAGGCTTGAGTATGCGGCGGGGAATCGGCAGGGACTGCACACCGCCATCACCCGCGTACAACAGGTCAACCGGACGTTGGACTGTTCACTTGAGATTGAGACTGAGCAACTCATCAACGAACTCCTCAACCGCTCGGGCCCGGCAGTGCGCATGTAGGTTCCGCACAAGCGTGAGCAATTCCGGGTGACCATGAGCACCGTCTGAGCATTTCCAGGCGATCATGAGCACTGACTACGGTCAGTAGTTGCCGTTTGTCGGGCTGATGTGATCTTTCGCAGCGGTTGCGCACCAGCGCTCCATACCGTCTGGTGCCATGGCCGTACACAGCATGAGCAGGGTCGGCGACGAGGGTGAGGTGCCCTCTGCGTCGATCCGGTACGTCGACGATTCGGTCCGTACAGTGCCGTTCTCTGTGTTGCGGCTGGCCGACTTCGCGGACTCGGTGCCGTGGCGGCAGTTCCGTTCGGTGCGCGGCCAACGGCACTATTCCGGCACGTACATGTCGGCCACCACAGCGGGGCCGGTCGTGCATGAGAGCCGACTGGAACTGGCCCGGTTGCTGCTGGCCGACTTCGATCCTGCGGTGCGGGGGATCTATGGCCAGCCGTGCCGTCTGATGGCCCGGATCGGCGACCGCGTGCGGCGGCATGTTCCGGACTTCTTGCTGGTGATGCGGTCGGGAACGGCACGGGTGGTGATCGCCAAGTCGGCAGACCGGCTGGGCGAGCCGAAGGTATCGGAGGCGCTGGCGTGGCCGGGTGAGCTGGTCGAGCGGTGTGGTTGGGAGTACGAGGTCTGGTCGGGCGCGGATCCTGTGGTGCTGGCGAACGTGCGGTTCCTGGCGGCCTACCGGCGGCCGGGCGTGGTGCCGGAAGAAGATGTCCGCGCCGCCTGGCAGAGCGTGCGGGATGGGGATGAGCTTGCGGTGGCCGAGCGACGGCTGGCGGGCGGACGCCCGGCCCATGAGGTGCGGCCTGCCCTGATGGCGTTGTTGTGGTCCGGGCGGCTGGTCACCGATCTCTCCCGTCCGATCTCGGGCGATTCGGTGTTGCGGAGGTGTGCATGAGCGCGTGGACGGCGACGTTGCGGCCGGGTCTGCCACTGAGTTTCGACGGCGAGCGGTTCACGGTCGTCGAGGTCACCGGACGCCGGGTGTTGCTGCAGCAGGCCTCGGGCGAAAAGGCCCCGGCTTGGCGGCAAGTCGATGTCTCGATGCTGCTGTCTCATCCCTCGACGCAGATCCTGACGGCGGTCCCCGTAGAGGAGCCTGCGGCCGCCGCGCGGCTGGGCGGGCTGAGCGATGAGGAGGACGATGAGCTGACGGTCCGGGTCCGCCATGTCCAAGAAGTCCTCACCGGCTACCAGCTCGGCTCCTCGGAGTTGGCGCTGGAGGGCGAGCCGCGGCCGGACTACGCTCTGGGGACTGCGCTGCTGCACCGGTACGCGGCCAAGGCTGCGGAACTCGGGGTGGGGGAAAGTACGGTCCGCCGCTGGGTGGCGGCGGTGAGGAAGTCCGGGCCGGCCGGTCTGGTGAGCGAGCGCCGGGTGCGCAATGTGCTGGACCGGGCGGATCCGCGCTGGGTGGAGATGGCCCGCTCGGTGCTGGCAGGGCATGTGACATCCAGTCGACCGGTACGCAAACTGGTCCTGCTGGAGATCGAGGAGCGCCTGGCCAGGGAGCATGGCTGCGGTGCGGTGCCGATCCCGGCAAAGACGACCGGTTACGAGTTGCTGCGCGAGTTGGAGAAGGGCACCAACGCCTTCGAGGGCAGCACGAAGGGCAAGCGCTCGATCGCGAACCGGCCGCAGGGTGTCTACGGCCGGCTGCGGGCGACGCGTCCGGGTGAATACGTGGTGCTCGACACCAACCGGCTGGACGTGTTCGCGATGGAGCCGGTGACCTGCCGCTGGGTGCAGTGCGAGCTCACGGTCGCAATGGACTTGTACAGCAGGGTCATCACCGGGCTGCGGCTGACGCCGGTGTCCACGCAGTCGGTGGACGTGGCCAGCGTGCTGTTCGAGACGGTCCGTCCGCGTGAGACGCCGGGAGACGGGTGTGAGCCGCTGCCGTATTGCGGAGTGCCGTCCACCGTCGTGGTGGACGCCGAGCAGTTGGTCGACCGCGACGGTCAGCCGGTACTGCCCTCGGTGGCCGCGGAGTCCATCATCTTCGACCACGGCAAGATCTATGTCTCGAACCACATCCAGAGTGTCTGCACCAAGCTGGGCATCTCACTGCAGCCGGCCCGCCCTTACACCCCGACCGACAAGCCGGTGGAGCGCTGGTTCAGGACCCTGAATCAGGGCCTTCTCGCGGCTCTGCCCGGCTACAAGGGCTCCGACGTGCACAGCCGGGGTGAGGCCGTGGAGGAAGAGGCGTTCTTCTTCCTCGACGAGCTCGAGGCGGTCATCCGGGAGTGGATCACCCGGATCTATCACCGGCGCCGCCACCGCGGGCTCGCTGTCCCGGAGGTGGCGGGGCTGGAGCTGAGCCCGCTGGAGATGTTCGAGCACGGCGTCACCCGCGCCGGCCCGTTGCGGATCCCGGCCCGTCCTCATCTGGCCTTGGAATTCTTGGAGGAGGAGCGGACCACGATCCAGCACTATGGCGTGGAGATCCACGGCCTGCGCTACAACGGCAAGGCGCTCGACAAGTACCGCAACCGGCCCAGCCCGTATCGCGGAGTGAACGCGGGCAAGTGGCCGATCGCGGTGGACCGCGGCGACATCACCAAGGTCTACTTCCAAGATCTCCAGACGCACCGGTGGCATACCCTGGACTGGGAACACGCTGCCGCGTTGAACGGTCCCGTGAGCCGTGAGGCGTTGGTCTATGCCCGTCGGCTCGCGGCCCGCACCCACCGCTTCCCCGACACCAAACGCGCCCTGATCGAGCTGCTAGAGCGGTGGGGCGCGGGGCTGACGGCCGACCGGGTCGAGCGGCGCATGGCGGTGCGGCTCGCGCAGGAACGGCTGCGGCTGGTCGGCGAGGACGACGCCCCGGCAAACGACGTCACCCAGTTGCCGTCGGTGCGCCGATTGGCAGCGGTGGCCTCGCCCTCCGGTGGGTCTGAGGTCGCGGAAGGGCCGGATCTGCAGGTGGTTGAGCCTGCTGAGGCGGATCTGAGCGGGGACGATGACGAGGACGATGAGGGCGCAGCCGCATTCCCCGGCGACGAAGAAGTCTTGCTGGCGGAGGACGAGTTCTACGCCGACATGATGGACAGCCGGTGAGCAGGGCCGAGGAAGCCGGTGTCTTCGAGGGCGACGACCGGCAGTACTCGCCCACGCGGCTGGAGGGCTGGCTGGCGTTCGCGAACGGCCCCGAGCGAAGCCAGCCGGAGAAGCTCTCGCGCTCGCAGCTGGCGGCCCTGTCTCCGGCGGCGCTGCTGCGGCACAACGACCGGCGGGCGGTCTGGCACGCGAATCTTGGGCCGATCAAGACTCCTCAGCTGCTGCACCTGCACGACGAGCTGGCCGAGATCGTCGAGTCCAACCGGCATGACGGGGACAAGGCCAAGCCCGCGGCCCTGGTCGACGCCTATCCCGGGCTGGGCAAGAGCACGGCAGTGCTCGAGTACGGGCGGGACTTCCACCGCGCGCAGATCGCCCTGCGTGGAGAGACCACCCCGCAGGGCCATCGCCGGGTCCCGGTCCTCTACATCGCCTTGAGCGGAAACACCCGTATCCGCGGCCTGAACGCGGCGATCTGCCGGTTTTACGGGCTGCCCACCCGAGGAGATGCCGATGCCTTGGCCGAGCGGGCCAAGGACGCGGTGCTGAGCTTGAAGACGGCCGTCTTCATCATCGACGACATCCACTTCCTGGACGCCTCGGCTCGGGCGACCGCGGCCATGGCCAACCACCTGAAGTTCCTGGCCAACACGTTCCCCGTCACCTTGGTCTACATCGGGGTCGGGGTTCGCGCGCGCGGCATCCTGACCGAGGGGCTGTCGCCCGACCAAACCCTGCACGCGCAGTTCGGCCGTCGCACCACCGCTCTGTCGCTGCGTCCCTTCCAGGTCGACACCGAAGAAAGGCGCCTGGAGTGGCGGCGCCTGCTGCTGACCATCGAGCACAGGCTGGTGCTGGCCGAGAAGTATCCCGGCATGCTCGCGGACGATCTCTCCGACTACCTCCTGGCCCGCTCCAGCGGCCACTTCGCCTCGCTCATGGCGCTGATCAACCGCGGATGCCTGCGGGCGGTTCGCACACGCCACGAACGGCTGGATGCCGGGCTGATGGACCAGGTGAACAATGACGCAGCCGCCGAGGAAGCCCGTCGCGAACTCGCCGCCGCCCTCGACGCCGGACTGCTGACATCCCGCCCCCAGACCCGCCGAAGCAGGAAGAGTGCGTGATGACTTGGAGGGGCGGCTCGCTCCCGATCTCGCTGATGCCGCTGCCCGGCGAAGCGCTTCAGAGCTGGATCGGCGCCTACGCTCGGCGCCTGCACGCCACGAACAGCGCGTTCCTCGACGCCATCGGCCTGGCCGGGGCCCGCATGACCCAGATGGCCGTGCGGCTCACGGCCGCCGAGGCCGATGCCCTCCATCGCGCCACCGGCGTCCCGCAGCAGGCGCTGAGGGCGATGACGCTCGAGCCCTACGACGGGCTGGCCGTGACGATCCATCCCGACCGACGCCGACTGATGCGGCCTCCCGCATGGAGATTCAGCGCCGCCCGTACCCGTTATTGCCCCGCATGTCTCGCCGAGAACACCGGCCGGGGCCCGGTGTTCTGGCGCCTTCCCTGGGCCTTCGCCTGCCTCACCCACCGCGCGCTGCTGCTCGACTTCTGCCCCAACTGCCACCGGGCGCCACACCCATGGACAGCACGCCGACTGGGTCCACGTGTCGCCGGCGTCTGCACCCGCGACAGCCTGGCCGGCCCCCAAGATCGCCCCGGCCGTCGGCCGTGCGGAGCCGACCTGTCGCAGGCTCCCGCCCTCAAACTGCCCGAAGCAGGTCTGGTGCTCCCTGCGCAGCAGCGCATCCTCTCCCTTCTGGCCGGCGACGCCTACGCACGGCCGACGGCGCTGGCGGAGCTCAAGCAGCTCTACGCCCTGGCCTGGCGGGTCCTGCGGGGCCTGCACACCCTCGCCGATCAGGCACCGGACGTGGTACGCGCCGCGCTGATCGAGTGCGGCGGTGTACTACCGCACCTGACCGACAAGGATGTCGGACACGACGCCCACAACGCGGCCCTCGGCACCACCCTGGCGCACGTCGCTCTCCACCCCGGCCATCGCGACCACGACGCCCTCTTCGACTGGATCCTCGAGGCCGACCAGTCGCTCCAGCAGACCCCGAGAGCCAACATCGGCAAACGAGCGGGCAGATGGTCCTGGAGCGGCCCCGCACTCGTCGAGCGGACCCTGGCCAGACTCGACTCCCAGGCCACCCTGCACGCCCGGCTGCGCTACGCCAGCGCCAGCCCCAGGCCGCGCTGGCCCACGCTGCAGGCTGACACCATCATCCAGCGGGCGGCGTTCATCCCCTCGATGCTCTGGCCGGGGTGGACCATGCGCCTGCTGCCGCGGCTGAAAGATAGGGCCAAGCTGCGCGTCGGCGCCTTCCGGCGCGGCTGCAGCAGTTTCCTTCTGCTGCCCGGCGGACCGCCAGAACTGAACTTCGAACGCGTCGGCCCGCTGCTGGACAACGGCCAGATCCACACCGATCGCGACAGCGTCGAGCGACGCCTCTACTGCGATACTGACCTCACGCCGCTGGCCTCGACGCTGGCCCAACTCGCCTACGCCCTGGACGCCAACGGCGCCCCGATCGACTACGCACGTCGGCGAGCCACGTTTACCTACGCCTCCGTCAGCCTCGATCACAGCGGCTACAAACGGTTATGCGCCCAGCACGGCTGGAGAAGCGGACAAGGGCACCGCGCTGCCCTGCTGCAGTGGTATCTGCTGATGCTGCTGACAGGTGAAATTCACCCGCCGCCCAGCGGCGCCAACACTCGATTCGCCTTCAACTGCACCGAATTCCGTTTCCGCGCGCCCCCAGCGCTTCGCGCATTCCTCCGCCAGCAGGCCGAGGACAACCTCGCCCGCCATAGCATCGACGAACCTCTGACCTGGGAACCCCCCAACTCCTGGGTGACCGGTGCGACATGGCCCGGCATCACCCCAACAAGCCTCGCCCCAGGCGCCGTCCGTGACCTCCTGAGCACGGTCACCTCCGTCCACGAAGCCGGCAACGCCCTCGGCGGGAGCGCCGAGCACATCCGCCTCTACTGCGACCTCGCGGACATCAGCACGACCACCCCCAGTAACGCGATCGGCAACCTGTCGAACCAGCTCACGCCCGAAACTGTCGAGGTCCGTCAGGGCATTCTCGCCCCAGAAGAGCTCCGTGACCTCTACGAAAACCAACGACTGGAACTCACACACATCGCCCAGCTGGCCTCCTGCAACCCCGACACCGTCCGCGCACTGCTGGCCCACGACGAAGTCCCGCTCCGCCCCCGGCCCGACCGGCTGTCACCACGTCCCGACATCACCCGCGCATGGCTCCACCGCGAGTACGTCGAAAAGCGGCGCACCATGGCCGAACTCGCCCGCGAACGCCGCGTCAGCCACTACCACCTGACCACCCTGGCCAGAGGATGGGACCTCCCGATCCGCAGCACCGAGCGCCGCTACAACGCCATCGGCCACCTCGATCTGCCCTGCACCCCGTCCCCGGCCATGCAGGCTGTGACCGCATCCCCCACCGCACTCGACCGGCTGCGAACCATCGTCCAAATCCCGGGCCACACCAGCCTCGCCGCCGCCGCACGCGCCATTTACGACGGACGCGACAGCGCCCTCAGACAACGCATCACGAAAGTCGAAAAGGCTGCCGGGTTCTGCATCATCGACCGCTCCACCCGCCCTCTCGCACCGACCCCACGCGGACACGACTTCCTCCGCGAAGCCGCTGAAGTCCTCCGCCTCGCCGACCAGACCCGTCCGAAATGCCAGTAACCCCCATGGAACAGAGCGCCAGGAGACTGAAACCTGACTGCTTTCGCTGCGTGACGCACGCACAGTCTGGATCATGGGGGTGTGGAGGATTGGTCTGACTGCCTCGATCCCGACGAGTTGCGCATCCGTCTCGACGTGGCGCTGGAGGAGAACGCAGAGCTGCGCGAGGAGATTGCCCGGCTGAGAGCGGACAACACCCGGCTGTGCAGCCTCCTGAGCCGAGAAGCCCAGACCGTACCTGTTGGCATGCCGCCCGTTTCCGAGCCCGTCCCGGCCCCGACACCAGCCGGGGCCGGTGGGCTGCCGTATGCGGATGCCTCCTCCAGCGCCGAGGCGAAGATCGTCCTGTTCAGGGCCCTGTTCGCAGGCCGCGAGGACGTCTACGCAAAGCGGTGGGTCAGCGCCAAGTCGGGCAGGACCGGCTGGAGTCCGGCCGAGGACAACCCGTTCGACAAGAACAAGGCCGACGAGGACCGGGTGTTCTGGCCACTGACCTACGAGTCCGTCTACCGCCATCTTGATCCGACCCGTCAGGGCCGCAGCGAGCTGCATATCGGGCTGTATCCGCTGCTGGCCGACGACACCTGCCGCCTGCTGGCGTGCGATTTCGACGGCAAGGACGGCAGCGACTGGCGCGCCGACGCGAGCGCGTACGTCACGGCCTGCCACGAGGCGGGCGTTCCCGCCGTCCTGGAGATCTCCCGGTCCGGGAAGGGCGCGCATGTGTGGACGTTCTTCACCGCGCCCGTCGCGGCGGCCACCGCCCGCGCCCTGGGGATGGCGCTGCTGCGCAGGGCGATCGACGCCCGCGGGCAGATGGCGCTGTCCAGCTACGACCGGCTCTTTCCCGCCCAGGACTTCCTGCCAACCAAGGCCAGGGGCAGCTTCCGGTTCGGCAGCCTGATCGCACTGCCGCTGCACGGCATCTCCCGCGGCAAGGGCACCACCATCTTCGTAGACCCGGACACCTGGCAGCCCTACCCCGACCAGTTCGCCCACCTCGCAGGCATCGAGAGACTGACCCCGGCCGACGTCGACGTGCTCGTCGACAAGCTCGGCCCGGTCAAGGCCGGCCCGTCCCCGACCGCCCCGGAGCTGGGGCCCAAGCCCCGCCGCAAGGCCCTCGGCAAGGCACCCGCGCGCGTTCAGGCCCGGCACTCGGCGATGCTGGCGATCTCCACGACCGGGCTGCCGCCGCAACTGCTGGCCGCGCTCAAGCACACGGCGTCGTTCCACAACCCGGAGTTCTACCGCAAACAGAACCAGCGCTTCTCCACCTGGGCCACCCCGCGTCTCGTCTGCTGTTTCGACGCATCCGACCCCGACTGGCTCAAACTGCCCCGCGGCCTGGTGGACGAAGCCGCCCAGCTCATCGCCGCCGCTGACGGTACCCTCGACGTCACGAGCGAACTGCCCGAACCCCCCGCGATCACCGCCCACTTCACAGGCCAGCTGACCACCACCCAGCGCACCGCCGTCGAGGCGATGGGCGGCCACCCGGCGGGCATCCTGGTCGCGCCGCCCGGCTCCGGCAAGACCGTCATGGCCTGCGCCCTGATCGCCCACCACCACACCCCCACCGCGGTGATCGTCAACCGGGCAGAACTGCTGACTCAGTGGCATGAGCGTCTGGCCGCCTTCCTCGACCTCGACGACCGGCACGTCGGCTCGCTCGGCGGAGGCAAGGACCGCCGCGGCCACACCGTCGACTTGATCATGCTGCAGACCCTGTCCCACCGCGACGCTCCCGACGACCTGCTCGACGGGTACGGCCTGGTCATCGTGGATGAGTGCCATGCCGTCGGCGCACCAGGCGCCGAGGCGGCGATCCGCCGAGCGAAGGCACCGCGCTTCATCGGGCTGTCCGCCACCCCCTACCGGGCGGACCAGATGGACCCGGTGATCACGATGCAGTGCGGCCCGATCCGCCACGAGATCGACGACACCACCACGTTCGTCAAGCACCTCATCGTGCACCCCACGACCTTCACCACCGACGAGCCAGGCACCGACGGCGCCTCCATCCAGACCATCTACAACGAACTCGCCCACCACGACGCCCGCAATCAGCTGATCGCGGCGGACATCGCCGACGCCGCCCGACGCGGCCGCTGCAGCCTGGCCCTGACCAACCGCGTCGAACACCTCCACCAGCTCACCGAAGCCCTCCAACCGCACGGCATCACCCCGCTGATCCTGCACGGCGGCATGCCGCCGGCCGAGCGCGCCCGGGTCCGTTCTGCCCTGGCCCAGGAGCACGACGAACCGCTGGTGCTCCTGGCGATCGACAAACTCGCCGGCGAGGGCTTCGACGCACCACGCCTCGACACCCTCTTCCTGACCAGCCCCATCTCGTTCAAGGGACGCGTCATCCAGCAGGTCGGCCGAATCATGCGCAACACCGAAGCACGGAAGTCCCACGTCGAGACCCACGACTACCTCGACGCCGACGTCCCCCTCCTGGAACGCATGCACCACAAGCGCCGCCGCATCCTCGAACGCCGCGGCTTCACAGCCACCACGCCAGAGCACCTGCCGCCCACACCGGCCCGCATACCTGTCCCCACCGCCCGGCGGCCCCGGTCCGTAGCTGCGGCGCCGAACGTGGCCGAGGTGCGGGCCTGGGCCCGCGAA
>NZ_VZRB01000035.1 GCF_008806595.1 Streptomyces luteolifulvus
ACAGGAAAAGTTCCACTGCATCTCGTGCGGCCACCACGCGCACGCTGACACGGTAGGCGCTCTCAACGTTCTACGGGCCGGGCTGGTCCTTCGCGACGCCAACCCGGCGTAACGAGAAGCCCCCGGCTTCAGCCGGGGGAGGAGTCACGGAGACGTGCTCACCGACATCGACGCAGAACTCACGGCACCAGCGCACGACTTGCTCATGGTCCTTCTCGCCCGCGACGCGGCCCCGGCCCTCTGGACGCGGCTGCGGTGGGGTGAGCGTGCCGAGACGGTGAAGGTGAGTCCGCCAGAAAGGTACCGGCGCTGCGCCCGTGTGCCGCTGCCATGCCTCGGCGAAAGCGGTGGCGGTGTCGTGGTCCGCGATGACGTCGGAGGGGGAGTGGCCGAGGCCGGCCAGGTGAGCGGCGAGGGTGCCGGCCTGTTCGTCAGAGAGGGGCGTGAGGCTCAGGCGGCCGCGTGGAGTGCGATAAAAGACTGCGCGGACCTCGCCTCCTGACTCCAGTCGGCCGAAGACGGCGGCTTCGGGACCGTGTGCGTCCGCCCTGCGTGTTCGCAGTTTCTCGATGTCCGTCAGCGGCGTGTTGTGCAGGGCAGGGCGCGAGCGCAGGAAGTTGCCGGCTCGGGCGAGGAAGTCGTCGACGTCTTCGGTGAGTTGCCAGTCGTCCGGGAGCATGCTTGATGATCCCGGATGTACTCGACTCGGGGGAGGCACTCGCACAGAGGGATCCCTGCGGACGCCGCCTTCCGCCAGTGGCGTGATCGCACGATCAAGTTCGGCCAGGGCTCCCATGGACCGCGGGCGGCCGGGACCCGTCAGAGGCCGCCGGTGTTGAGTAGCCGGTTCGGGGTGTCCGCGCGGACGCCGCGCACGACACCGCGGGTGGCCGTGCGGTCGAGCCAGACATGGACCTGGTTCGCGCTGGCGTGGGGGTGTGCCGACAGGTAGAGCGCGATCACGCCCGTCGCGTGCGGCGCGGCCCAGGACGTCGCGCCGGCGTCCTCGGTGAACGTGCCACCGCCCAGGAGGGCGGCGGTCACCTTCTGGCCCGGAGCGTACAGGTCCACGCACCGTCCATAACCGGATCCGTAGGAGCCCGAGTCCTTCCACACGCGGTCGTTCGAGGTGGAGGCCGCCACGACGATCGTGCCGGGGACGCCGGCCGGGGAGTGCTTGCAGGCGTCGTCGTTGAAGTTGCCGGCCGACACGACGGTCGGGATCCCCGCACGGACCATCTTCTTGACGGCAGCGTCCAGAGCCGCCGACGGGTGGTCCATGTTGAGCGACATGTTCACCACCGCCGGCTTCTGCGCGTGCGCGGTGACCCACTTGACCGACTTCACCAGGGCCGCCTCGGCCGCCCCGGGGGCGCCGGCGCCATCGCTCTCGCACAGGATGCCCTGGACCCGTACGAGCTCGGCCTTGGGCGCCACACCGTACTTCGCGCCGCCGATGATGCCCGCGACGAAGGTGCCGTGACCCGTCCCCCCTTCGTCGAAGCAGTCCCCGGAGTCCTGTCGGCCCACGAAGTCGGCGCCGAGGTGGGCCCGTCCGCCGAACTCCCTGTGGGCGATCTCCATCCCGGTGTCGATCACGTAGACGTGAACGCCCTTGCCCGTCGCGGTCGTGGTGAGCTTGCCGTTCAGCGGGCGCGACCGCTGGTCCAGGATGTCCAGGTTCCACGGCACGCGCCGGGTGAGGGGCGACGCCTGGGTCTGCGCGATCCCGGACAACTGCCCCCCGGTGGCGGAGGACGTCAGCGCCGAAGCGGACGACGCCTCGTCGCCGGGGGACGCCGCGGATTCCTGCGTCGCCTGCGTCTGCCCCTTCCCTCCGCCGGCCGCCGCGCCGCTTCCCCCGCCGCAGGCCGAGGCCCCGAGCACCGTCGCCATGACCACCGCCACGAGACCGGCCTTCGTCACGTTCCGCTTCACAACGTCCCCCCGCATCCCCGCCTCGAACACAGCCAGCCCACAAGACGACCACAGGAGGCGGGCGGTTCCAGCGGGGCGTGCGAGGGGGGCAGCTCACACAGGCGGAAGGGAAGTGATCGCTTCTCCGACCACGGAAAGAGCTGCGCCCGCGCTTCCTGCTCCCGCTTCAGCTGGGTCCCGTCCCGTACCCCGGACTCCTCAGCCGTGTCAGTTCCTCCTCCGACGCGGGCTCACCGGAGTCCGGAAGAAGCTGGGGGATGCCGTCGATCACGGGATAGCGGCGGCCGAGTCGAGGGTTGTAGAGCGCCGAGCCCGGCCCGTCCAGGATCAGCGGTCCCTTGTCGAGCGGACAGGCGAGGATCTTCAGCAGCGGGTCGTCAGGATTCATGATCGGTTCCTTCAGGGGGTGGGTGGGTGCGTGTCGTGGCGCGGCAGGGTCAGCAGGACGGTCAGGGCGAGCGCGATGCCGCCCAGACGCAGGGCGAGCCGGGGCAGGTCCTGGGGGAGCGGTTCACCGAAGGTGATCGTTCCGCCGGCCACGCTGAACACGCAGGTGACCGTGGTGCACACGGGCACGATGAGGGAAGCTCGGCAGCGTTGCAGCGCGGTCTGGGAGAGCAGGAGGCCGAAGGGCGCGGTGAGGAGCAGGAGGTAGGGGTAGGGGGAGGCGAGGAGGGTTGGTGCCGCTTCGCCGAAGTCACCGAAGTCCGTTGTCGCCAGCTGTCCCGACACGCCCTTGATCGCGAGTGAGCTCACCCCGTACAGCAGGCCGATCGCCACGCCGTACGCCACCCCTGTCGGTGACGGGCGGTGGCGGTGCCGGGCCCGGCGCTCGGCCGCGGCGTACAGCCACAGGCCCAGGCCGAGCGCCGGTAGGCACACGGTGAGCAGGGTGACCGCCGGGGCGGTGCGGCCGATCGGCTGGGAGTCGCTGTGCAGCGAGGCCACCGTCATCAGCAGAGCCAGGCCGATGAGGGCGACACCGCGCCGTTCCGCGGCCGTCGGCCGCTCGCCGAGCACTGCCGAGGAGAGCAGCAGCAACAGCACCAGCCCGGAGACGAACAGCCCTTGGGCGGCTGCGATCGGCAGGGTTCGGTAGACGGCGAGCTGGGCGGCGAAGCCGAGGGCGAGAGCGAGCGCACCGCCGATCCACAGCGGGCTGCCCGCCAGCAGGCGCAGTGCGCGGCCGGGGCGTCCCGCGTGCAGTGGGGGCAGACCGGCCAGCGCCCGCTTCTCCAGCACGAATCCGGTGCTGTAGAGGACGTTCGCCGCCAGTGCCGCGGTCACTCCCCAGACCATCGCGCCTACTTCCTTCGCGCGTGCACGAGGAGGATGGAGGCGAGGGACGGCAGCCGGCAGGCCAGACGGTCGAGCGGGCGCAGCGGCCGCGGTACTCCGTGGAAGCGAGCGCCTTCCACTCGTACGACATCGAATCCGGATGCGGCCACGAACTCCCTCAGTGCGCGAGCCGTGAACAGCCTGAGATGGCCCACCACTTGGTCGCCCGGTCTGCCGTGGATACGGCGCAGGCTCACCTCCGAGAAGACGGGCTGGACACCGGCGAGCAGCAGGGCGCGGTTGTACCAGGCGGCGAGGTTGGGGGTGGAGAGCATCAGATGGCCGCCCGGCCGCAGCACCCGGTGCAGTTCGTCGAGGGCGCTGTCGGGGTCGACCAGGTGCTCGACGACCTCGCTGAACAGCACCGCGTCCGCGGCCCCGGAGGCGAACGGCAGCCTGCCGTCGGACAGTTCGCCCCGCACCACCTGCGGTACTCGCCGCGCCGCCCGGCGCAGTGCGTCCTGCGACCAGTCGACGCCCACGATCCGGTGCCCTGCCAGGACGCGCGCGGCGACGGCCGCGGCCGTGCCGTCCCCGCAGCCGACGTCGAGTACGGTCGCGGCCGGCCGGTCGGGCCGTACGGGCCCGAGCGCGCGGGCGAGCATCCGTGCCTGCCGGTGGCTGCGGTCCGCGCCGGAGGCGACCGGGACGGCGGGATCCTCGTAGAAGGCGCGCAGCCCGGTGGGCGGGGCGGCGGGCGCCGCCGTGGTCGGGGGAGTGGAGGTCATGACGTGCTCCGGGGGCTGGACGGGCTGCACGGGCTGTATGTCGTGGAGAGGCACTCCTCGAAGAGCCGGGCCAGGGTGGCGCCCCCTGCGTCGTCGAGGAGATCGCGCGACCAGCGCAGCGACACATGCAGCCGTCTGTCGGTGGAGGCCGCCGCCACGCTCAGTCCGCGGGGCATACGGGCCGGCGCCGAGAACCACACGGCGTGGGCCCGCCCGGCGTCGCCGAAGTCCATCGGGTACGGCACGCGCCCGATGTTGCTGAGCAGCAGGGTCGACGTCCAGCGGGCCGCGGCCCGGCGCATGTGGCGGGTGAGCGCGCCGCGTACGCCGACCGGAAGCACGGGAGCCGTCAGCAGCGCCGCTCCCGGTCCGAGCGGAGTGCGCGGCAGCGACTTGAGTGCTCGGGTGCGCCGGGCAGTGGTGTGCAGCAACCTGGCCACGGCCGCCGGATCGGGACGAGGTGCGAGGAGCAGCCGTTCCTCGCACGGGTCCTCGGGCGCGACGGGCACCTCGACCAGTCGTGTCCCGTTTCCGATGGGCATGGCCATGTCGCGGGTACGGTCGTCCACGGGCATGGTGATCCGCACGGGGCCGTAGGGTACGCCGTGGAAACGGTTCCAGCGGCCCACCATCAGCGAGGCGGCGACCAGGAGTTGGTCGTTGACGGTCCATGCGGCCGGGTGCGGGTGGTCGGCGCCGGTGGGTACGGTACGCGGCGGCACCGGAAGTTCCATCAGCAGCAGGCCGTTCCCGGAGGATCCGGTCCGTGGCCGCTCAGCGGTGGGACCGGCCGCCAGCCGTACGGGCCGGAACCGCCCCGCGGACGGCACCGGACCCGCGAAACCCGCGTGCCGAACGGGCGCGGGCCGTCCCGGCCCAGGAGCGTCCTCGCCGTTGTAGAGCGCTGCGGTCGTGGCGAGTACCCGTAGTCCGGCCGGTGCGTCGAGCGCGGTGTGGTGGAGGGTCAGCAGCAGGACGGTCCGCGCCGCCTCCACGGTGACCACCTCCAGACGTACGGGCGGCGACTGGGACAGGGGCGGGCACAGGGTGAGCGCGCGGGCGCGGGCCCGGGCCAGGGCATCGGGTCCGGGCCGGGTGAAGCTCACCGGGTCCGTGTCCGGCGCGGCGGTCAGCTCCCACTCGTAGGACCGCCGGTACCAGCGGTGCGGTGCCTGGCGTACCAGGATCCGCGGGTGGAGGAGCAGCGCCCGGTGGAATGCCTCCCGCAGCCGTACCGGGTCCGGGCGCCCGGGCAGATGGACTTCGATGTGCACGGTCTCCGGCTCGTCGTCGCTGAGACAGTGCCGGGAGACCTCGTCCACGGTGGGGAAGGGTATCCGCGCCAGGACCGGGCGGGTTCTGCCGCGTCCGTCGTGGGTCGCGGCCTCGATCGAGGTCATCGTTCCTCGCCCGACTCGTCGCCCGGCTCCGGCTTCTCCTCGCGAGGGGCCTGTGCCGGGCGTCCGGTCGTGACGACGGCCGCGGACAGGGCCACGAGCGCCAGCACCTGGGCGATCGCGCCGAACGCGCCGCGCTCCGCGGAGACCGGTCCGCCCGCGCCCGTGGCCGCCACGATGCCCGCCCCGGCCATGGCCGCGGCGGCGGTCGGGACCAGGGCGCCGGGCCGCAGCCGGGCGACCACCGCGAGCGCGGGGACCACCAGGGCGAGCGGTCCCGCCGCCACCGCCACGACGGCGGTCAGCGCCACCGTTCCCAGGACCCGACCGGGCGCCGGGGCAACGGCGGTGTTTGTACGGTCGTCCAGGGCGTGAGCGCCCTGAACGGCCCGCCTGCGTCCCAGGAAGGCGAGTACCGCGAGCGCGGCGACGCCGACCGCTCCGCCGGCCAGTCCGGCCCGGTACAGCCCGGTGGGCTCGTACTCCAGGCGCACGGTGCCCGAGCTCCCGGCCGGGATCAGCCAGGCCTGCTGCCAGCCGTCGAGCCGGACCGGGGTGAGGGTCTCGCCGTTCAGCGTGGCCTTCCAGCCGTCGTTGAAGTTCTCGTACGTCCGCAGATACGACGCCTCGCCCGACCCCGCGGTCACGGAGACCGTCCGGCTGTCGCCGGTCCACTCCCGCACGGCGACCTCGCGGCCCGCCGCTCCGGAGGCCGGCCGTGGCTCGCCGCGGGACAGGGTGACGTCCGTGACCGCCAGCGGTCCGGCCCCGCCGGTCTCCACGCGGTGCCTACCGAATGCCAGCTCCACGCCGGCGTCCTTGGCCTTGCCCGTGCAGAGTTCCACCGTCACCGGCCGACGTTCCGTCAAGTCGCGGACCAGGCCGGACGCCTGTGTCGGGTGGAGTGTGCCGTCGATGTCGATCACCGGGCCCTGACCGCACGGCAGCGAGAACCGTGCGTCCGGCTTCGGCCGGGGCACCCGCAGATCGTCCAGCGCCGGCACGTACACCTCGCTGAGGCCCACGGGCAGTTGGAGCCGCGCGTCGGCCACGGGGTTGTAGACGGTCAGCGGTGCGGTCCCGGTGACGGTGATGTCGAGGCGGTCCGTCGTCATCGCCCCGAACCGGGCGAGCCCGTCGGCGTTCACCGCGGCCGTCGTCGCACCGTCGGACGAACTGATCCGCACCTCCCGGGGACGGGCGGACAGGCCGCCCGCGGCCCCGAGGACGATCTCGTCGATCTTCCTCTTGCCCGGCCAGCGCAGATGGACGACAGGGCGGTCACCGGCGATCCAGGCCGTCGTCAGGTCGCCGTCGACCAGGTTGCGGGCGCTGAGCGAGGTGCCGGTGCGGCTGGTGGAGTCGGCGGATGCGGCGATCCTGTTGCGCTGTCCTGGTGCCACCCGGTCGAGCAGCCGGTCCAGTTCGTCGCCGGGTACGGCCACGGCCCGCCCCGACACGGCGTAGGCGCCCGGGTCCGGGGTGTGGAACTGCCGGTGCAAGCCCGCTTCCGAGGAGGCCGGGGCCAGCCCGCCCGGGTCGGTGCCGCGGTGCAGCGAGTACACCCGTGCGCCTGTCCGAGTGCGCTCGGCGTCGGTGGGCAGGGCCAGCAGTCGGGTCACCTTCACACCGGGTACCGACACCTCGGAGAACCCGGCACCGGACAGCCCGGGGCGTGCCGAACGGGCGTCAAGGATCTTTATCTTCAGCCATGTCGCCCTGCCCTCGGGCGCACGGACCGACTGCGGGGTGCCGTCCGGGCGCAGCGCGCTGTCGGCCGAACCGCGGTCCGTCTCGATACGTACCCGGGTGGGCGCGGGGCGGGTGGCGTCCGCGGGCAGCGGGGTCAGCCGGAGCGAGGACGGCAGCTCGGTGGGCTCGGTGAAGTCCACCCGCAGCCACTGGCCGGCCGCCTTGCCCGGGCTGCCTTCGGCCCACGCGGTGTCCGGATCGCCGTCGAAGGCGTTCACCGGGTCGTACTGCGGCAGATGGAACAGCCAGTTGCCACTGGTCGACGCGGTCACCGAGGCCGCGCCGCGCAGCACGGCCGTCGTCTGGTGTCCGGTGCCGCCGGTGGGCAGGATCTGCTTCGGGCGCCCGCCCGGGTTCTGGAGGCTGCCGGAGGGGTTCCGCTCGTTCACGGTGTAGGTGTACGAGGTGTTGGAGTTGACCAGGCCGAAGCGGGTGTCGGTGCGGCGCAGTCCGTCGGCCACGGCCGTGATCGCGGGTGCGTCGACTCCCGGATGGGCGTCTGAGGCCAGGACGGCCGGACGGTCGCGCAGCGCCGGGTCGGCGGACAACTGGAGCAGCGCCTCGGGACCGCCGCTCACGACGGCGGTGTCGCCGGCCGCGCTGACCCCGACGCGTCCGGGACGATCGGCGCTGCCCACGGGTTCGTAGATCTCGACCGCCTGGAGGCGCGGGTAGAGGCCCTGCACCTGGACGGGCGTGCCGGAGGCGATGCGTCCGCCGGTCATGAGCGGCCCGAAGCCGGCGGCCTTGCGGTAGCCGGAGGCCATCAGGGTCTGCCGGACCGTCTGCGGGGGCACATAGCCGATCTGGTCGGGGTCGAGGTCGTTGCGCACGACCACGTCGGCAAGTCCCGCCCGTGCCAGGTACGACCGCAGGCCCGGCACCTCACTGCCGGACAGCAGCGCCTGCTCGACCGCGTCCGTCGCACGGCGTGCGCCGGGCGTGCCGAACGGCACGAAGTCGCGCTGTGCCCAAGGGGTCTTGGCCAGGACGTCGAAGGGCTGGTCGATCGGTGAGCCCCAGGTGTAGATGCCGTGGGCGGTGGCCGGTACGACGAGGGCACGGCTGTCCGCCGCGTGTGCGTCCAGCCAGTCGGCGGCCTGCTCCCAGTGGGTGGGCAGCTTGGTGAATCCTCCGGGCTGGAGGACGGTCCCGTTCACGTACGGCCATGCCAGACCCGGCAGGACGAGCAGCGCGGCGACCGCCGGCACCCACCGCCGGCCGCGCGGTGTCGCAGGGCCCCGGCGCAGGGAGACGGCGGCCGTCAGATGCGCCAGGCCGAGGGCCAGCGCGAGGGCGAGCCCAGGCTGGAACTTGTAGATGTTGCGGAAGGGCTTGAGCCAGCCGTCCAGCCATGCCTGCACGGTGTCGTGGAAGGGGGCGCCGAGCGCTCCGCCGTATCCGGCGAGGGTGATCAGTGCGACGGCCAGCACGGTCAGCAGCAGCCAGCGCCGCTCGGGGACGTCCCGGCGGGCCAGACCCGCCAGCCCCAGGGCCGCGGCGAACGCCGAGCCGAGCACGGTGACGACGGAGGCGGCGACGGTCCAGCCCGCCGGCAGCCAGGCCTCGCCGAAGTTCAGATACGCCACCCAGTTGCCCGCTCCGCGCAGCAGTTCGGTCGCGGACATGGTGGCGGTCGTGGTGTCGGCCTGTTCGACGTACGGCATGAAGTCCTCGCCGTACACGCGCAGCAGCATCAGCGGCACCACCCACCAGGCGGTGGCCAGCACCACACCCGGCAGCCACCAGGCGAGCAGCGCACGGCGCCGGCGGCCGGCAGGCCGGCTGAGCAGATACAGGGCCACCGGCAGCAGCGAGGCGAGCGTCGAGGCGGCGTTGACCCCGCCCATGAACGCGACGAGCAGGGCCGAGCGGGCGGCGGCGGTCCGCGGACTCGACGTCGCGGAGGTCAGGGGCAGCAGCACCCACGGCAGCAGGGCCCCGGGCAGCGCGGCGGCCGAGGTGGAGCCGACGACGATGGTGAAGGTGGGCCACAGGGCGTAGGCCGTCGCGCCGAGCAGCCGGGTGGTGGGCGTGCCCACCCGCAGCCGTTCGGCCAGCCTCAGCGCGCCCCAGAACGCCGCGGTCACGACGATCGACAGCCACAGCCGCTCGGCGAGCCACACCGGCATGTGCACGAGGTGCATCAGGGCGTAGTACGGCAGCATCGGGAAGGCGTAGCCGACGTTCTGGTTGGCGATGCCGCCGAAACCGGCCTGGTCGTGCCAGAGTTGGCCGAGGTCGCCGAGGAATCCCAGCGGATCGACGGCCACCGCGAGCTTCGTCTCGAAGGTCGTCCTTCCCGGGGCCGCCATGATGAACGCCGTCAGCACGGCTGCCCAGAACCCGAACAGCGTGCGTCGTCCGCGTCGGTGCTCGGGAGGGGAGGCCGGCGGAGGTGCGGGGGTGGCGTGCGCGGGGGCCTGGACCGTGGTGCTCATGAACGTGCCTCGCTTGAACGTGTCTCGCCCCGGTCGCCGTCCGGCGCCGGATGAGATCCGGTACGGCGCAGGATCAGCAGGAGATTCCAGGTGGCGACTTCTCTCAGTCCCGGGATGCGGGTGATCGCGCCGGGCAGGAAGGGCCAGTAGCGGGAACGCGCCGAGACGATGTCGACGTCCTCGCGGCCGCGTACGTGCTTCAGGGTGGGGCCGATATGGACGGGGAAGAGGTTCTCGCCGACGGTGTGTTTGGCCTCGCGCCCGGTCCGCCGCCGGTAGCGCTCGCGGGCCCGGCGTGCCCCGAGGTAGTGCCAGGGCGCGGTCTCATGACCGCCCCACGGGGAGAACCAGTTGGTGAACGAGAGGTAGATCAGTCCGCCCGGCCTGGTCACCCGGACCATCTCGCTGAGGAAGGTCTCCGGATCCGCGACGTGCTCCAGGACGTTGGAGGAGAAGCACACGTCCGCGACACCGTCGGGCACCGGCAGCAGATATCCGTCGGCGACCACGGCGCCCTCGGGCGGGCGGCCTCGTGACCCCAGCTCGCCGGGGTCGGGCTCGAAGAGGTAACCGTGGGCGCCCCGGCGGCGGAACTCCTCGGTGAAGTGGCCGCAGCCGCCGCCGACATCGAGGACGATCCGGGCCTCCAGGTCCGTATGGCGGGCCACTTGGTCGACCGCGTCGCGTGCGAGCAGGGTGTAGCAGTGGTCGGGGTCGGTCTGTTCCCGCAGGAAGGCCCGGAACAGGGCGAGCGACCGGCTCAAGGAGGGGTCTTTGATGGGTCGTTCGACGAGCTCAGCCATGGTCGGTGCCCTTGCGCGCCACCGGCACGGTGGGTCTTGTCGCCGGGCGCGGCTCCGGGGGGCGAGGGCGACGACGGCGGACGGGCGGCACAGGCGGGTCGGCAGGTGTGTGCCGGGCCGCATGGAAGGCCTCGGCGGCCACGTCGCGGAACTGCCGGACGGTGCTGCTCCAGCGGAAGTTCTCGGCGCGTGCCGCGGCTGCTCGGCCCATGGCCAGACGGCGCTGCCCGCTCAGCGCGAGGGTGCACCAGGCGGCGGCGAACGAGCTCTCACCCCCGGCCAGTACACCCGTCACCCCGTTCACGACGGAGTCGCGCAGGCCGGGGATGTCGAAGCCGACGGCCGGGGTGGCGCGGGCGGCCGCCTCGGTGACCACCAGGCCCCAGCCCTCCACCAGGGACGGATGCAGCAGTAGCCACGCCCGGCACAGCAGCCGGTGCTTCTCCGCCTCCGAGACCCGGCCGGTGAACACCACGTCCGGTCCGGCCATGGCCTCCAGGCGTTCCCGTTCGGGACCGTCGCCGACGATGACGAGCCGCCCGCCGGTGACCGGACGCACCCGCTCCCACAGCCGTAGCAGCAGTTCGATCCGCTTGTACTCGACGAGTCGTCCGACGGCGACGAACAGCGGGTCGGGGTCCTCGGGCAGAAGCGGTCCGGGCTCCTCGACGCCGTTGTGGACCACCCTGATCCGCTCGGGTGCCACGCCGATGCCACGCAGGGCCGACGCGGTGGAGTCGGAGACGGCGACCAGCAGATTGGCGCGGTGCGTGCTAGCGAGTGCCCAGTGCTCCAGCCTGCGGCCGAGCCGGGCGAAAGGGCCCGGGTAGCGCATGTCCCACAGGTCGGTGTGCACATGGTTGACCAGGCACAGCGTCGGACCCTTGTGCCACAGCGGAGCCAGGTAGGGCATGCCGTTGCACACCTCCACCAGCAGGTCGCAGTCGCCGACCTGGTTGGCGAACGCCCGCTTGGCGCGCAGGAAGTGACCTGCGTCGCCGCCCGCCGACACCACGCGGTAGTCGCGGTACGCGGCCGGGCCTCCGCACAGCAGAGTGACCTGGTGGCCCGCGGCGGTGAGCCCGTCGGCGATGCGGTCGATGAGCAGTTCGGAGCCGCCGGCCGCGGGGTTGTCCAGATCGCGGCGGGCCAGGAAGACGATCCGCCGCGGGACCGGGGGCGGTCCGGATACGGCGCGCGCGGTGACGGCGGGGGACCCGTCGGCCGCGGCTGCGGCGGTTCTGGGATGAGTGGGGACGATCTCCGCCTGGCCGGGGACCAGGGGGGAAACGTGCTGGGGCATCGGTGCTCCAACTCGTCGGGTGCGGGGGGGAGGGGGGAGGAGTGGGGAGTGGGGAGTGGGGAGTGGGGCGTCCGGGGAGACACGCTGGGTGGGGGTGTGGGGTGTGGGGTGTGTGGAGCTTGCGCCGGATCCGGGGAGGGTGCGGCTCTACTGGGAAGTAACGTAAGTTTTCGGAGTGGACGCTGTGTCTGGCTACGCACCCACGTGACAATTCCGGGTTGCGCGCCTCCTCCGATCAGTCACCTGTGTGAGTCCTGTCCACTCTCTGTGAGGCCTCGTCGACAGCCGGGCGCCGCCGCCCTCGGACCAGGAGGGTCAGGCCCGCGGCCGCGAGGACGCCGCCCGCGACCGTGCCGTACGCGGGCGCGGTCTCGCCGAGGGCTTCCAGCCGACTGCTGTCGGCAGAGCTCTGTGCCACCTGGGCGCGGCGGGTCGCGTCGGTGAACTCCAGACGGTTGCTCGCCAGCAGGGTGACCGCGTCACGCTGCGCGCCGGGAGCCCGGAGCGTGATCTTCGGCGCGATGCGCGCGTTCATGATCCGGCCCGTACGGCGCTCCACCACCAGCTCGATCCTGGCGTTGGCGTACCACTGCTCGGCCTTCACCTGGCTCTGGCCCGGCCGTCCCACCAGTGCTCCGGGCACCTGACGGGCGACGTCCGTCCGCCGTGGAGCCACGGCTCCGGTGAACAGGTAACCCTCGTGACCGAGCACCTGCGTGGTCCCGGAGAACTTCAGCGGCACGGCCGCGCCCAGGACGCCGTCCCACCAGGTGTAGGTGCGTTTTTGCACGTCGAACGGGAACTTCAGGTAGGCGTCGCCCGCGAACGACGGCTGCTCGCCGCAGCAGTGCACCGGCCGGTTGGTGCGCCGGTCCGTGACCCAGCGCTCCGTCGTCCACTGCAGCGACTTGCGCGGGTCGCGCAGGGCCAGCGTTCCCGGGCTGTCGATCTGCGTGGAGACGTTCCACACCGCGTTCCCGCTGCGCTCACTGGCGGTGACGTCCCCCACGATCCGGCGGGTGACCGTGAGGCGCTTGCCGCGCACGGTGGACACGGCGGATGTGTCGAAATAGCTGCCGGTCCCGGTGAGGACCGAGGTCGACTCGATGTTCACCGGGGTGCGTTTGACGCGTGGTTCCACGTACCCGGCGAGCAGCTGACTGAGAACTAGGACGAAAACGCCCAAACCGAGCAAAACAAACGGCAGGGCGGAAGCTGTGCGACGCATGAGGGGACTCCGGTGGCAGCGGAAAGGGCGGACTGCGCGGCGCTGCGCGGGCAGTCCGGATCTCCCGGGGCGACGGTTGGCCTACCGGGGAGTAGCAGCTGTGAGCGGCGAAACTAGGTCGCTCTTGACCCGCTGTCAACCGTGAACTCATACTGATCGTGCCGGACCGGGCCGGAACGCTGGGTGACAACCTCATGGAACGAGAGGCTCCCCGTCCCCATGCACAGAATCCTCACCGCCCTTCTGACCTGCGTACTCTCCGCCGCCCTGGCCGCAGGTGCCGCCTTCGGCCTCGTCGCCGCGCTGAACGCCGCTCCCGAGCAGCCGAACACACCGCTCGTCACGTTCCCCGACCCTGCGGGTGCCGGGAAGGCGCCCGCGTCGCGGGCACCCACCACCGATCGCTAGGAGGTGGCTGCTGATGCCCGCGCCCCCCGCCTGGCACGACGTACCGCCGGAACAGGTGCGGCGCTTCGCCGACCTGGCCATGGAGCGGCTGCCGGACATCGTGAAGGACATCCTGCGAGCCATGGGCCAGGAGTACCCGAACCTCGACTTCACGGCCGACGAGACGGGCCGGCCGAAGGCGATCCTGGCGATCAGTCTCGCGCTCGAGAACTTTGTGCAACAGCTGACCGAGACCACCGAGCGGCCCAGCGAACTCCCCGAAATCTTCAAGGAGTTCGGAGGCAATGCGGCACTCAGGGGGCGCAGTCTCGACTCCCTGCAGGCGATCTACCGGCTGAACGTACGCCTGGCCTGGCGCAGCCTCGCCGAGATCGGACAGCAGACCGGGATTCCCCCGCCCGCGATGTACGAACTCGCCGAATCCGCGTTCGAGTACCTCGACGAACTCGTGTCCCACTCGGTGCGCGGCTACGCCGAAGCGGCCGCGGGCCAGGCGGGGGAACGGATCCGCCGCCAGCGCCTGCTGATGGATCTCCTCCTCACCGAGCACCACACCGACCCGTCCGCCGCCCTCGCGCAACGCGCCGCCGCCGTCGACTGGGATCTGCCCGACGAGGTTGCGGTGGCCGTACTGCTGCGCCCCTCCCACGAGTCGGTCAGCCCCGCCCTCGGTGACGGTGCCCTGCTGGACACGGACGACGAACAGCCGCGCCTGATCCTCCCGGATCCCGACACACCCGGCCGCCTGGAACAACTGCACCGCGCCACAGCAGGCTGGTCCGGTGCCCTCGGCCCAACCGTGCCGGTGGCCCGGGCCGCCACCTCACTGCGCTGGGCGGCACTGGCCGCCAGGATGATCCAGGACGACCTGCTTCCCCAGGGCCGCCTTCTGCACTGCAGCGAGCACGCCGAGGCCCTCGTGCTGCTTCCCGCCGACGACCTGCTCGACGACCTCGCGCGCCGACGGCTCGCCCCGCTGGCCGACCTCGGCCCCGGACAGGCCGACCGGTTGGCCGAGACGCTGCTCGCCTGGCTGGAGACCCAGGGCAGCGCACCCGCGGTGGCGACCCGGCTCGGCGTCCACGCCCAGACCGTCCGGTACCGGCTGCGGCAGATCCGGGACCTGTGGGGCGAGGAACTGGACGACCCCGACCGCCGCTTCGAACTCGAACTGGTCCTCAGGACACGCCGACTGCGCGGCCGGCCGGCTCCGCCGATCGCCTGACGCCCGGCGGACCCGACGGCCTGAGAGTAGCGCGAGGCCACCGGCTCCGACCTGGGTGTATTGCACGCGTTCCGCGCACAAAGATGCGTCAGGTCGTCGTTGACCGCGATCTGCGGCCGGGCCAGGGTGGTGGAGACACTTCGGATTCCGATCACCCGTTTCCGGTCACCGAACTCTTCCCGTCGTCGAACTCACCGGCCCGTCAACGCCGTTGGAGCGCTCGTGGTGACGGAGAACGGTTCGGATCAGAGAGGAGGGTGCGTGGGCACCCAGCACGACACGCCGGACCAACGGGCCGGTGGTCCCGACGCGGGCGGGCGCGGTGCGCTCGACGGTCTGCGTATCGCCGACTTCTCCCGGGTTCTCGCCGGTCCCTATGCCACCATGCTTCTCGCCGACCTCGGCGCCGACGTGGTGAAGGTGGAGCGGCCGGGCATCGGGGACGACACCCGGGCCTGGTACCCCCCGGCCGACCAGAACGGCACCTCGACGTACTTCCTCGGCGTCAACCGGAACAAGAGGTCCGTCGCCCTGGACCTCACGACCGAGGACGGCCTCGCACAGGCCCGCGCCCTCATCGCCCGGTCCGACGTGCTGGTGGAGAACTTCCGTCCCAACACCATGGAACGGCTGGGGCTCGGCCACCGCGAACTCCGCGCCCGGCACCCGGGACTCATCTTCTGCTCGATCAGCGGCTTCGGCAGTGGCGCGGGCGCGGCGATCCCCGGATACGACCTGCTCGTGCAGGCCATGGGCGGCCTGATGAGCGTGACCGGGGACGCGGCAGGGGAGCCCATGAAGACGGGCGTGGCCCTGGTCGACGTGATCACCGGGCTGCATGCCGCGCTCGGCATCCTCGCGGCCGTCCGGCACCGGGACACCACGGGAGAGGGCCAGCGTGTCGAGGTCAACCTGCTCGGCTCACTGCTGTCCGCCATGGTCAACCAGGCCTCGGCGTTCGCCGTCGCCGGTGTGGTTCCGGGCCGCCTGGGCAACGCGCACCCGAGCATCGCCCCGTACGAGACCTTCGCCTGCGCCGATCGTCCCCTCGCGATCGCGGTGGGCAACGACCGGCAGTTCGCGGTGCTCGCCGAAGCCGTCGGGGATCCCCGACTCGCCCGCGACGACCGCTTCCGCACCAACGCCGACCGGGTCGCTCACCGCGCCGCCCTCCGCGACATCCTGACCGAACGCCTGCGCGCCCAAGGCGCGGACCACTGGTCGGCCGTCCTGCTGGCCGCGGGAGTGCCCGCCGGACCCGTCAACACCATGGACGAGGCATTCGACCTGGCCCGGAAGCTCGGCCTTCCCGGCATCGTCGACATTCCCGCCACGCCCGGCGACACAGCGGAGCAAAGGCCCTCCCGGCAGGTCGCGAACCCCATCGCGCTGAGCGCGACACCCGCCCAGTACCGCCTGCCGCCACCGGGCCTGGGCCGGCACACCGCGGACATCGTCCGCTGACCTTTCGACCACACCGTCACCACCAGGAGCACACCATGAGCCGCAAGCCGATCAAGGACCCCCTCGACCTGCTGGACCTCCCCTCCACCCTCACCGACGAGGAACGCCAGATCCAGGCCACCGTCGCCAAGTTCCTCGCCGACCGGGTGCGCCCGCACCTCGGCGAGTGGTTCGAGAACGCGCACTTCGCGCGTGAACTTGCCCCCGAACTGGGCAAGTTGGGAGTACTCGGCATGCACCTCGACGGATACGGCTGCGCCGGGACGAACGCGGTCGGCTACGGCCTTGCCTGTCTGGAACTGGAGGCGGCGGACTCCGGCTTCCGCAGCTTCGTCTCCGTACAGGGCTCGCTGTCGATGTTCTCCATCTGGAAGTGGGGCTCCGAGGAGCAGAAGCAGGAGTGGCTGCCCCGGCTCGCCGCCGGTGAGGCGATCGGCTGCTTCGGCCTGACCGAGCCCGACTTCGGCAGCAACCCCGCCGGCATGCGCACCCGGGCCGTCCGCGACGGCGGCGACTGGATCCTGAACGGCTCCAAGATGTGGATCACCAACGGCGGCATCGCCGATGTGGCGACCGTGTGGGCGCAGACCGAGGACGGCATCCGCGGCTTCCTCGTGCCCCGCGGAACGCCCGGATTCACCACGCAGGACATCAAGCACAAGATGTCGCTGCGCGCCTCCGTCACTTCGGAGCTGTACTTCGACAACGTACGACTGCCCGACTCGGCGCGGCTGCCGCACGCGGAGGGCCTGCGCGGACCGCTGTCCTGTCTGAACGAGGCCCGCTTCGGCATCCTGTTCGGCGCGGTCGGCGCGGCGCGCGACTCGCTCCAGGCGGCCATCGAATACGCCGACTCCCGGGTGCAGTTCGGCAAGCCCATCAGCGCCTTCCAGCTCACCCAGAAGAAGCTCGCCGACATGACCGTGTCCCTGTGCGGTGCCGCTCTGCTCGCCGTGCACCTGGGCCGGCTGAAGGACCAGCACCGCATCCGGCCCGAGCAGATCAGCGCCGGCAAGCTCAACAACGTCCGGGAAGCGCTCGCCATCGCCCGCGAGTGCCGCACCGTCCTCGGCGCCAACGGGATCTCCCTGGAGTACTCGCCGCTGCGGCACGCCAACAACCTGGAGTCCGTCCTGACCTATGAGGGCACCAGCGAGATGCACACACTGGTCATCGGCCAGGCGATCACGGGCCAGGAGGCGTTCCGCTGATCGCCCACGGCGTCCGCCGCCCGCACGCGCCGGACGCCGCTGTGGTGACGGGCCCTCAGAGCCTAACGGGGTTCCAACAGCTCAGGCCGGTGGCTGTTCCCGGCGGCGGCCGCCTCCCGCAGATGCCGGATCACCCCGAGCACCGCGGGCGAGGTCTCGCCCCTGCGGTAGGCGCCCACCAGCCGGGTGGTCAGTGGTACGTCCGCCAGGGGGCGGTAGACGACTCCCGGTATCTGCACGCGGCGCAGCGAGGCCGGGACCAGGGCCACGGCAAGCCCGCCGCCCACCAGCGTGAGCGCGGCGATGAAGTCCCGTACCGGCGAAGCGCACCGCGCAGTGAAGCCGCCCAGCTCGGCGACTTCCAGGATCTGGTCGCGGCAGCCGTACTCCTCGTCGAAGTGCGGGGCCACGAACCACTCGTCGCGCAGCTCCGCTGCCGGTACCGCCTCGTACGCCGCCAGCGGCGCGCCGGCCGGCAGGGCCACGACGACCTCCTCGGTGAGCAGGCAGGTCGCCACGACCTCCGGCGGGTACCCGGGTCTCCAGCGCAGAAAGCCGACGTCGATGTCCCCGCAGGCCAGCGCCTCCAGCTGGGCCGGTGTCTCCAGCTCGCGCACCTGCACCGTCACCTCGGTGCCGAGGGCCGCGCAGCGGGTGAGGACATCGGTCAGCACTCCGGAGAACGCGGCCGAGGCGACGTAGGCGATCTGGGCATGCCCCAGCTCCCCGCGCCCGGCGCGCCGGCCCACCGACTCGGCCCGGGCGACCTGGGCCAGGGTCAGCCGCGCCTCCTCGAGGAACAGCTGCCCGGCGCCGGTGAGCGCCGGGCGGGCGCGCCGCCCACGGTCGATCAGCCGCACACCGAGATGCGACTCCAGCGCTCTGATCTGGGCGCTGAGCGCCGAGGGAGCAAGATGCAGACGATCCGCCGCCCGCGCGAAGTGCAGTTCCTCCGCGACGGTGACGAACGACTCCAGCCAGCGCAGTTCCACCGCTCCTCCGTCCTGCCGGGCCCGTGCCGACGAGTGCTGCGGCCGTGTGCACACGCGTGGGCGCGGAGCACGACGGCTCAGTCGGCATCGTGCGGCTGCCGGCGGCCGGGACCGGCCGCCTTGCGGCCGTGCCGTGGGGTGGCCCCTGCGGGGTCAGTGCCAGCCGAAACGGCGGTCCACCACCGCCGAGAACTCCTCCAGGGTCAGTACCGCGTCCCCGTTCTGGTCGGCGGCGTCGAAGAACGCCGAGGACGCGTCGGCGTCTCCCAACGCCCAGAACGGCAGATCACCCGACGCGGCCAGCGAGGGGCCCTTGGTCCGCATGGCGATGATCACCTCGTCACGGGTCAGGGTCCCGTTGTGGTCGAGGTCGAGTTCCTCGAACAGCTTCCGGGCCTTGTCGCTCATCTCGTCGTCCCCGTTCCTTTCACCGGGCGGGCCTGCTCACCCATCCACACAGGTAGACGCCCCGGCACCGGCCAAGGTTCCCCACCCCGCAAACCCGCCTCCGTCACTCGCGGAGCGCGTCGTACGGGGACATCCGTAGGGCGGGACGTTAGACGGGCGCGCGGTCGTGCACCGTGGGCGGTTCGGCCCTACTGACGGGGCCGGTCGGCCCTGGCGGGAACGGTGGCGAATCGGCCCTGGTGGGGACGGCGACGGACGGGAGGGGGAGCGCGAAGGGACGACCGGGCCCGAACGCCGGGCCCTCTGCTCGATCGGTAGGGACTGATGGCCCCTGGGGCGCGTGGGTCCGGATGCGGACAGTGGTTACGGGTCGCCGCAGTGCAGGCAAGAGGCCTGCTGTGCACGTGCGAACCGGGTGGCGCCGTACCACCACGCACTGGAAAGGGACGGAGAAAATGGTCCAGCAGTCGAAGTCGAAGAGCGACAGCTCACCGTCAGGGGCGCCGGTATCCGGCCGGGCCTGGCTGATGCTGGCGCTGGCCACCGTCGGTTTCGCCGTGAACTTCTGGGCGTGGGCGCTGCTGAGCCCGCTCGGCCCGCGGTTCAAGGACAGCCTCGATCTGACCTCTTTCCAGCAGTCGCTGCTGGTGGCGGTGCCCGTCGTGGTCGGCTCCCTGGGCCGGATCCCGGTGGGCGCGCTGACCGACCGCTTCGGCGGACGGGTGATGTTCCCGATCGTGTCGGCGGCCACCATCGTGCCCGTGCTCTATCTGGGCCTCGCCGGGCACTCCTCGCTGACTCAGCTTCTGATCGGCGGGTTCTTCCTCGGGATCGGCGGTACCGCGTTCGCCGTCGGTGTGCCGCTGGTCAACGCATGGTTCCCGCCCGAGCGGCGCGGCATGGCGATCGGCGTCTTCGGCGCCGGCATGGGCGGCACCGCGATCAGCGCCCTGACCACCGTGAAGCTGGTCGACGCCAACAGCATGTCCACCCCCTTCGTGATCACCGCGGTCGTCCTGGCTGCCTACGCAGTCGTGGCCGCGCTGCTGCTGCGTGACGCCCCCGGCCGGATCGTGCCGACCGAACCGCTGGGACGCCGGCTGGCCGCCACCGCCCGACTGAGCATCACCTGGCAGGCGGCCGCCCTGTACGCCGTGGCCTTCGGCGGCTACGTCGCCTTCTCCGTCTACCTGCCCACCTACCTCAAGACCGGCTACGGCCTCACCCAGGCCGACGCCGCCAACCGGATGGCCGGGTTCGTGCTGCTCGCGGTCGCGATGCGTCCGATCGGCGGCTGGCTGTCTGACCGTCTGGACCCCGCGCGCGTGCTGGCCGGCTCCCTGACCGTGGTGGTGGCCGGAGCGCTGATCCAGTCGTTCACCCCGCCGCTGGCCCCGCTGGGCACCGTCGCCTTCCTGTCCATGGCAGCCGCGCTCGGCGCGGGCAGCGGCGCGACCTTCGCCCTGGTCGCCCTGCTGACCCCGGCGAACAAGGTCGGCTCGGTCACCGGCGTCGTCGGCGCCGCGGGCGGACTCGGCGGCTTCGTCCCGCCGCTGGTCATGGGCTCGCTGTACGGGGAGTACGGCACCTACGCGGCCGGCCTCGCCCTGCTCGCGATCGTGGCCGCCGCCGCGCTGGCCTACACCCTCACCAGTGTCCGCGCCGCGGTCGAAGGCCGCGGGGGCAAGCCGCGCACCGGCGGCCGGCCCGAGACCCGTACGGTCGAGACGACAGCGTAAGAGGCGAGCGGACCACTACGACGGGACCTGAGGAAATCCGAGAGGGACAAGGGAGCAGCACCGTGTGCGAGTACTGCGGCTGCCAGGCCGTGGAGACGATCGACGAACTGACCCGCGAGCACGACGAGGTCGTCCGGCTGATCAGCCTCCTTCGCCCCGCCCACCGGGACGGTGACCTGTCCCGGATGACGGAGACCGCCCGGGAGATCGCGAGAGTGCTCGGCCCGCACACCCGGGTGGAGGAGCACGGACTGTTCCCGGCCATGGCCGAGGACTTCCCCGAGCAGATCGCCGCCCTGGAGGCCGAGCACCGCCGCATCGAGGCCGTGCTCGACGAGGCCGCCGACGGCGCCACGCCGTCGGACCCGGCCTGGCCGGACCGGCTGATGGAGGCGATGGCCGTGCTGCGCGACCACATCCTCAAGGAACAGGACGGCGTCTTCCCGGCCGCGCTCGCGATCCTCAGCACCGAGCAGTGGGAAGCGGTCGAGGCCGTACGTACCGAAGCCGGCGGCACCTCCTCCCGGCCGGCCGCCTGACGGGTCGTACCCCCGGCCCGCAGCGCAGCATCCCACCCAAGTCCCGTGCCCCGCTCATCCCGAGCGGGGCACGGGACTTGACGGTGCAGAGATGCCCAACCGGACGTCGGCCTCGCGCCACAAGTCCGGTATCCGTTCAGGACCGGTACGGCTGCTGCTGCGGCTGCCCGTAGGTCTGAGCGCCGGGGCCACCCGCGGCCTGGGCCTGGAGCTGCTCCGCCTGCTCCTTGGTCACCTTCTGCTCCGCGCCGCAGAATGTGCACTGGGTCGCGTACTTCGTCGAGACGGGGAACAGCGGCACGAAGAACAGCGTGAACTTGGTGACGCGCTTCCTGAGCGTGTGCGCGGACGGATTGCCGCAGCCGCCGCACACGAGCGTCAGTATCGCGAGCTGGTACAGGTAGCCCTTGGTGCCAAAGATGATCATGTGGGTCCCTCCCCGGTCAGTGCCTGTCGCCACCGTGCCGCCGAGCGGCACGATGCCGTCACAGTCTCGCGTATGAATCAGCCGTGCCGGCGCAATGGCCGGTCCTGCAGACGCTCGCCACGGCTTCAACTGGTCAGCTGATAGATGCTCTTTCCGGTCAGATACAGGCCGATCAGCAGACATCCGGCCACGATCGCCTGCTGCTGGTGGCCCTCCATCCAGGCGCGCATCCTGAGCAGCCGGGGCTGGGCCGATTCCGGCGCGAAGACCACATACAGCTCGGCGGCCAGCAGCGTAGCGGTGGCGAGCAAACAGAAGGAGAACAGCGCCAGCCAGGTCGAGAAATGGGACGTGTTGGCTTCCACGACCGTGACCGCGCCTGCGGCCACCAGGCCCCAGGGCTGTAGGAGTACGGCGAGGCCCGCGGACGCCCCCACGGAGCCGCGGTCCAGCCGGGATCCGATGGACGAGGAGGACCCCCGGCGCGACGAAACGTCCGGCTCGGACGTGTCCGGGTGGCCGGCCTCGGACGTCGCCGTGGTGGCTGCGCTCGGCGTCCGGTCCCTGACGAGTTGTCGGCGCCGGTGCCGGTGGGCGCCGTAGAGCACCAGCGCCACGCCGATGGTGAGCTTGATGGCGAGGGCCGCCGTGGAGGGCGGGGACTTGGGTGCCGGGGGCTGGCCGCCGGTCAGTGCCAGGACCAGAGCGATCACCGCGACGAAGCACGCCAGCCACCCCAGGATGAAGGTCAGCCCTTTCCACACCCCTCTGGCCGATGCGACCACCAGCACGAAGGCCATGACGGGAAGGGGGTCGAGCGTGATGGCGAGGGCGATGAGCAGCAGGTCGAGGACCATGGGGTGATCCCATCGTGCACGGAACACGTCGAGCCTATGCACGGAGCTCATCGGCCGCATCTCCTGCCCGGTGCCCTTGCGCGAGGCGGTCTTCCGGGGTGCCGGGGCACGCGCCGTCGCGCACTCTGGACGTAGGAAGGAGCGGCTCAATGAACACCTCCGCACGGGTGCTGCCGGCGGATGGGAGCGGGTTGCCGTGGCCGGGCGTCGCCCCCATCGGCGGCTGATGCCGCCCGGAGACACCGGGAACGGCCGAGGACAGCCGCGCGGCGGGCCCGACGAGGCCGGCCCCGAGGCCGGTGCGCGCCGACGGACCCGTTCGGTGCTGCGTGCGTCGTGGTGGAGCGGCCGGGCCGGTGCGCTGGCGGCGTGGGCGAAGGCATTCCACGCGGGGCTCGAGACCCGGTTTCCGGTCATCACCCGCCTCGTGGACCGCATGCTGTCGGTGAACATCTTCGACTCCGCCACCCGCCTCGCGGCTCAGTGCTTCCTGACCGCGATCCCCTTGATCTTCGTGATCGCCGCCTACGCCCCGACGGCGGTGCGGGATCAACTCGTGGGATCGGTGAGTGCCGTCTTCGGTCTGAGCGGGGCGTCGAAGGCCCAACTGGAGCAGGCGTTCAGTCCCACGAGCAACGAACTGAAACAGGCCACCGGCGTGGTCGGCGGACTGATGGTGCTGCTGTCGGCCACCGCCGTGAGCCGCGCGATGCAGCGGTTGTGCAAACGGGCCTGGCAGATACCCCGGGCGGGGACGAAGATCGCTCCGTGGCGGTGGGTCGCGTGGATCGGCCTCTGGCTCGGAGTGCTGGTCATGCAGGAGCCGCTGCGCAAGGGGTTCGGCCTCGGGGCATGGCTGGGGGTTCCGCTCACCCTGGTGACTCTGACGTCGCTGTGGTGGTGGACCCAGCACCTCCTGCTGGGCGGCCTCATCGGCTGGCGGCCCCTCCTGCCGGGTGCCGTCATCACGGCGATCGCGTCGACGTGCCTGTCGCTGACGGCACATTTCTATATGCCGCGGGCTCTCAACCGGGCCTTGACCGAGTACGGTTCCGCGGGTTCGGTGTTCGTCCTGCTCTCCTGGCTCATCGTGGTGTGCGTGGCCGTCGCGATCGGCATCAGCGTGGGCGCGGTCCTGGCCCAGGAGCCGTTCCTGGCGCACCGCCTGGGTACTCCGACGTCTTCACCCGGTGGGGCTGTCCGCCGGTGACTGCCTGCCGCAGCACCCTGGCGGCCCGCCCGTTCCGCGTCACCCGCCGCGCAAGCGCGCGGAGCGCCGTCCGACGCGTTGCCAGAAGGCGCGTTGGCAGCGGAGCGTCAGCACGCCCACCACGATCAGCAGGACGATGTTCAGCAGGAGCTGCATCAGTGACCCGCGCGCCTGGCTCCAGCTGGAGAACGCGCAGGACACTCCGACGTCGGCGGCGGCCGGGATGGTGGTGACGGAGATGAAGACGCCGAGGAGCGCGCTGGTTCTGGCCTGGGTGAGCGACACGATCCCGACGATTCCCGCCAGTACCGCGACGACGACGGAGAAGACGTTGGGGGCGTCGATGAGCGTGGAGACCGGTCTGATGCCCAGCTCGAACGCTCTGGGCTGCAGGTCGAGGCCCCGGATGGCCCAGGAGAAGAGGAACGTCACCACGACGGCCAGGGAGAATCCCAGCGTCAGGGCGAACAGGCCCCGACGGATCCTCTCGTGGTTGTGGTGGTGCAGGCCCAGCGCGATGCTGGTGATGGCGCCGTACTCGGGTCCCACGACCATCGCCGCGACGATCAGGATCTGAGAGTTCGTCAGAATCCCGACCGAGCCGATGATTCCGGCGATCGCCAGATACAGATAGAAGCTGGGCAGGTAGGTGCCCTCGGCGCGGACGCGTGCCTCGAACTCCTCCCAGACCGGCGCATGGGCGAGCGCCCCCAGGTGCTGCTGCTCCGCCCGGGCGGCCGTGGTGGAGAAGGCCATGTCGACCGGCTCGACGACGATGGATCCGCGGCGGTCGAGTTCCAGGTCGCGCAGGCCGCGCAGCATGGCGTTGGCCGCTCCGGCCAGGATGTCGCACGCCACCGTGTCGCCGTCGGGATTGCGGGCCAGTCCGCGATGCACGACGAGGTTGAAGACCTAGCGGTCGTCGGCCAGCAGTTCCACGGCTCGGGAAGTGAGGTCAGGAGGGCTCACCAGCCGGACGTGGATCATCTCCATGGGCAACCTCCGTCGCTCGGCGCGCGCTGGGCCGACATCAGTCAGTAACGCCCGACCGGCGGACGGTCGGCAAACCGGCACCCCGCTTTCCGCCGGTGCGCACCGCCTGTGACCAGGACCGACCCGTCGTCGATCGCTCCGGCATGGCGAGGACCACTGGGGTGAGCGATGGTGGTTCCCAGGAGCATCTCCGAGCCTGGAGGAGTGGCCATGGACCGCTACCCTCCCATCGCCGAGCACGGCCTGGTGGGCGACCTGCAGACGGCGGCCCTCGTCTCGTCCGAGGGCGTCGTCGACTGGTTCGCCGCTCCCCGGTTCGATTCCCCCAGCATCTTCGCCGCCCTGCTCGACCACGACCGCGGCGGCTACTTCCAACTGGCGCCCGAGCACCCGGACGTCACCTGCAAGCAGCTCTACTACCCCGACACGGCCGTTCTGATGACACGCTTCATGTCGCCCGATGGCGTGGGCGAGGTGATCGACTTCATGCCTCCCGACCGGACCGGCATCGCCACCGACACGCACACCCTGATCCGGGTGGTGCGCGTCGTACGCGGGACCGTCGACCTCCGGCTCGACTGCCGGCCGCGCTTCGACTACGGCCGGGCCGAGCACGCGCTCGAAGTCGACGACAGGAAGGCCGTGTTCCGGGCTCCCGGAATCGACGCGCATCTGCAGACCACGTTCCCGCTGGAGCGGAACGGCCGTGACGTACGCGGCCGGGTGACCCTGCGCGCCGGAGAGTTCGGCGGCGCCGTCTTCACGGTGTGCGCCCCCGGAAAGACGCCGGAACCCCTCACGGTCGAAGGTGTCACCAAACAGTTCTGGGACGTCGTCGACTACTGGCACGCGTGGCTGCGCAAGTCCCGCTACCGCGGCCGCTGGCCGGAGCTGGTGCACCGCTCGGTGATCACCATCAAGCTCCTCACCTACGCCCCCACCGGCGCCCTGGTCGCCGCGGCCACCATGGGGCTGCCCGAGCAGGTCGGCGGGGAGCGCAACTGGGACTACCGGTTCACCTGGGTGCGCGACGGCGCCCTGTCCGTGCGGGCCCTGCTGGACCTCGGCTTCGCCGAGGAGGCCACCGCCTTCGTCCACTGGCTGGTGCAGCGGCTGCGCGAGCGCGAGGGCAAGGAGGGCGAGCCGCTGCAGACGATGTACCGGATCGACGGCAACCCCGATCTGCCGGAGGAGATTCTCGACCACTTCGAGGGCTACCGGGGCTCCTCCCCGGTGCGTATCGGCAACGGTGCCGCGGACCAGCTCCAGCTCGACATCTACGGCGAGGCGCTCTACGCGATATCCCAGGGCCGTGAGCTCGCCCACCAGGCCAGTTACGAGGGGTGGAGGACGCTGGCCAGAACGCTGGACTGGTACGCCGACGCCTGGGACCGGCCGGACGAGGGCATCTGGGAGACCCGTGGGGGCCGCAAGGACTTCACCTACAGCAGGCTGATGTCCTGGGTGGCCTTCGACCAGGGGCTGCAGCTGGCGGAGCGCTTCCGCAGGCCCGCCGATCTGGAGAAGTGGCGCACCGCGCGGGACGCCGTCTTCGACCAGGTGATGCGACGTGGATGGAGCGAGCGGGAGCGCGCCTTCGTCCAGCACTACGACGGCGACGTCCTCGACGCGTCTCTCCTGATCATGCCCAGGGTCAGGTTCCTCGCACCGCAGGACCCGGCATGGCTGTCCACGCTCGACGCGATGGAACGCAGGCTCGTCTCCGACAGTCTCGTCTACCGCTACGACCCTTCGGCATCACCGGACGGCCTGCGCGGCTCGGAGGGCACCTTCAGCCTGTGCACCTTCCTCTACGTGGACGCGTTGGCCCGGGCCGGCCGGCTGCCGCTGGCCCGCTACACGTTCGAGAAGATGCAGACCTACGCCAACCACGTCGGTCTCTTCGCCGAAGAAGTGGGGCCGAAGGGGGAGCAACTGGGCAACTTCCCCCAGGCGTTCACCCATCTGTCGCTGATCATGGCGGCCGTCACTCTGGACGAAGCGCTCGACCGGGAAGGAAAGTGAGCGTGGTGCCCACCCCGGCGGCCCCCGCGCCGCGGCTGAGCGCCGAAGACTTCGCCGCACTCTGCGCACGCGTCCGCCGCGAGTCCGGCGACGGCGCCCACGAGGTCTCGCGCGGCGCCCTCGACACCATCAGACCGGGTCATGTGCTCGCGGCCGCGGCGGAGGTGAGGTCGGGCCGTACGGTGACGATGGCGGCGCAGGTGCAGACGGAGCCCGGTCCCGACGATCCCGAGCCGTGTGTGCACGTCATGACCGGCGCCGTACGGGGGGCGATGAAGCGGAGCGGACTTGGGTTCGCGAGGGACCGCTTCACGATGAACGTGCACGGCGACGCCGACAGCCATCTCGACGCGCTGTGTCATGTGATCTACGACGGCACGCTGCACGGTGGCGTCGACGCCGACACCGTCACGACGGCCGGGGCCACGGCCCTGTCCGTCGAGGTGGCCCGCGACGGAATCGTCGGACGGGGCGTGCTGCTGGACATCCCGCTGCTGCGCGGGGTGCCGTGGCTCGAACCGGGCGACCACGTGACCCCCGACGACCTCGCCGAGGCCGAACGATTCCACGGCGTCCAGGTCGGCGAGGGCGATCTGCTCTTCGTCCGGGTCGGCCATCGCCGACGCCGTGCCGAGCTGGGGGCGTGGCACACGGCGGACGAGCGCGCCGGTCTTCACCCCTCCGCGCTGGAGTTCCTGGCGGACCGGCGGATCGCGGTGCTGGGCGGCGACGGCAACAACGACACCGCCCCGAGCTGCACCGAGGGCGTCGCGTTCCCCGTCCATGTGCTGGCCGTCCATGCGATGGGCGTCCATCTGCTGGACTACCTGCAGTTCGAGGACCTGGCCGCGGCCTGTGAGGAGGAGCAGCGCTGGTCGTTCCTCTGTGTGATCGCCCCCTTGAGACTGCCGGGCGGCACCGGCTCGCCGGTCAACCCGATCGCGGTGTTCTGAGGACCCATGAACTCCCCGATCCGAGAACCGGCGTGGGGCGCGAGGCCCGCGTCATGGCACCCGCGGCGGGACCGTGTTGGCCAGTGGTTCGCCCTGGAGGTAGCGCAGCAGCTGAGCCCGGATCAGGCGCAGCGCACGCGGCAGGAACGCCGAGGTGGTGCCGCCGACGTGCGGGGTGATGAGCGTGTTGGGGGCGCGCCAGAGCGGATGCCCGGCGGGGAGCGGTTCCGGGTCGGTGACATCCAGGGCCGCACTCAGCCGTCCGGTGCCGAGTTCGGCGAGCAGCGCCTGAGTGTCGACCACCGGTCCCCGGGACACGTTCACCAGCAGCGCCCCTTCCCGCATCAGAGCGAGGAAGTCCGCGTCGGCCAAGCCGCGGGTGTCGGCGGTCAGCGGGACGGTGAGCACCACGACGTCGGCGCGGGGCAGCAGCTCGGGCAGGCGGGAGACGGAGTGCACGGGACCGTGCGTACTCTCGCGGGCGCTGCGGGCCACCCGCAGCACCTCGCATTCGAAGGCGCCGAGCCGCGCCTCGACCGCGGAACCGATGGAGCCGTAGCCCACGAGCAGGACGGTGCGATCGGCGAGCGCCGGCCGAAAACCCGTCAGCCACTGTGCCCGGTCCTGATGGCGGACGGATTCGGGAACACCACGCAGCGCCGCGAGCGTGAGCGTCACCGCCAGCTCGGCGGTGCTCGCGTCGTGCACCCCGGCCGCGTTGCACAGCACCACGCCGTCGGGGATGTGCCGGCCGAGCTCCTCGACACCCGCGGACAGCGACTGCACGACCCTAAGTGCCGGCAGACGGGGGAGCAGCGGCAGGGCCGCGTGCGTGAAGGTGTAGGGGACGACGAAGAACTCCACCGCCGCCAGGCTCTCGATGCCGGGCCGGACGCCGGTCCCGTCCCAGACCGCGACGGGCAGATCCCCCGGCAACTCCCCGATCTGCGACGCCGGGTACGGGAGCAGGAATCTCGCGGCGTCAACGCCGGCGGGACGGTCCCTCGGGCTCATGGGGCTCATAGGGCTCATGGCGCGAATGTAGAGGCCGGCGGACCCTCGGCCGGTTCACCGGGCGGCACCCCGTCCCCGCCCCGGCGCGAATCGAGCCGGACGGAGGAACCCGCGAGGAAGGCCGTGGGAGCAGCGTCTCCGGCGCCGCCGGTCGTGGTCGTGATGGGTGTGTCGGGATCGGGGAAGTCCACGGTGGGCCGGCTGCTCGCGGAACGGCTCGCGGTTCCCTTCGTGGAGGCGGACGGTCTCCATTCGGCCGCGAACCGCGCCAAGATGGCCGCCGGCCGGCCGCTCGACGACGAGGACCGCGGGCCGTGGCTGCAGTCGGTCGCCGACTGGATCCGGCGGGCGACCACGTCCGGCAGGGGCGGGGTCATCGCCTGCTCGGCCCTCAAACGCGCCTACCGGGACGCGTTCCGTGGGGCCGGACCTGTCCTCTTTCTGTATCTCGCGCTCGATCGGGCCGCCGCCCGACGACGCGTCGAGAACCGCCGCGGGCACTTCATGCCCGCCCGGATGGTGGACTCCCAGTACGCCGCCCTCGAACCGCTGCGACCGGACGAGCCCGGCGTGACCGTGGATGCCACGGCCGACCCTCGGAGCATCGTCGACGAGGTGTCGCGCGCATGTGCGAAAGCAGCCGACGACTCCTAGAACGGGGCATCGCATGGCCGACGAGCAGCACTACGACGTCATCATCATCGGCACGGGAGCCGGCGGCGGCACACTCGCCCACCGGCTCGCTCCCACCGGCAAGCAGATCCTGATCCTGGAACGCGGCGGCTATCTGCCCCGGGAGCGGGACAACTGGGACTCCACCGCCGTCTTCGTCAAGGGCATCTACCGCGCCCCCGAGTTCTGGTACGACAAGCACGGCAACTCCTTTCCTCCGGAAGTGAACTACTACGTCGGAGGCAACACCAAGTTCTACGGCGCCGCGCTCTTCCGGCTGCGCCCCGAGGACTTCGGCGAACTGCGCCACCACGACGGCATCTCGCCCGCCTGGCCGATCGGTTACGACGTCCTGGAGCCGTACTACACCCAGGCGGAGCAGCTCTACCTCGTCCACGGCCGGCACGGCGAGGACCCGACGGAAGGGTTCGCCTCCGGCGAATACCCCCACCCGCCGGTGGAACACGAGCCGCGTATCCAGCAGCTCAGCGACGACCTGGAGAAGCAGGGGCTCCATCCCTTCCATCTGCCCATGGGGGTGAACCTCACCCAGGACGAGAACGGCAGGGCGACCCATGACAGCGTCTGCATCCGCTGCGACCGGGTGGACGGCTTCCCCTGCCTGATCGGCGCCAAGTCCGACTCCCAGGTGATCTGCGTCGATCCGGCGCTGGAACACGACAACGTCACGATGGTGACGGGCGCCCATGTCAGACGTCTGGAGACCGACCCGACGGGCCGCACGGTGACCCGCGTGGTGACCGAGCTCGACGACGGTACGACGGAGGGATTCAGCGCCGACATCGTCGTCGTCGCGTGTGGAGCGGTCAACTCGGCCGCACTGCTGCTGCGTTCGGCCAACGACAAGCATCCGGGCGGTCTGGCCAACAGCTCGGACGTGGTGGGCCGACACTACATGCGGCACAACAACCTGGCCCTGATGGCGGTGTCGAGGGAACCGAACCCCACCAAGTTCCAGAAGACACTGGCCCTGAACGACTGGTACCTGGGGGCGGACGACTGGGACTTCCCGCTCGGCGGCATCCAGATGCTGGGCAAGTCGGACGCCGAACAGATCCACGGCGAGGCCCCGCGCTGGGCCGGTGCGGTCACCCCGGACATGCCGTTCGAGATGCTCGCCCATCATGCCGTCGACTTCTGGCTGTGCGGGGAGGACCTTCCCCTGCCCGAGAGCCGCGTCACCCTCGACAGCAACGGGGACATCCATCTCGCCCTCGACGAGAAGAACAACATCGCGGGCCTCAAACGCCTCCAGCACAAGCTCAAGGGGATGCTCGAACACCTGGGCATGCACAGGCACCACCTGCTGTCGCACAGCATCTACCTCCACAAGGGGATGCCCATCGGGGCGACCGCCCACCAGGCCGGTACGGTCCGGTTCGGCACCGATCCCCGCAGCTCCGCCCTCGACATCGAGTGCAAGGCCCATGACCTCGACAATCTCTACGTCGTCGACACGAGCTTCTTCCCCAGCATCGGCGCGGTGAACCCGTCGCTGACGGCCATCGCCAACGCCCTGCGGGTGGGCGACCACCTCGCCGAGCGGATCCGCTGACAAGGCGGGCGAGGCGGAGCCGGCGGCGGGTGGCCCTGCCCCCCGGCTCCGTCGCGGCCGAGCCGGGGGTCCGTCACCCGTCCGTCTCGGACGCGCCGGACGCCTGCGTGTCGGCGTCGGTGAGCGGCTCCAGCCGGCCCAGCGTGTCGAGCCGGTACAGCAGCACCAGCGCCGGCCCGACCAGGACCACCGCGACAACCGTGACGAACGCCAGCCAGCGCAGCGTATGGGCGGCGCCTGCCGCGTCGGCCACCGTCAGCGTGGTGGGCAGCACATAGGGCCGCTGCGCGAAACCCCAGGCGCCGACGGTGAGGGCGACACTCGCCGCCGAGGTGTAGCGGGTCCAGCCGTACGACCGGCGCACCAGGAGTAGCGCCGTGGCCAGCCCGCAGACCGCGGCCAGGACAACCATCAGCAGTCCCAGGCCCCTGGTGAGGCCCTCCCAGACATAGCGGGCGTCGTCATGGGTGACGGGCAGCGCGATGAGCGCGAGGACGACGATGGCCGCGAAGGCCAGCAGAGCCCGCAGCCGGAAGTAGTCGACGAGCCGGTCCTCGCCGAACCTCCGGGCGTCGGAGCAGAGGTAGACCGCGCCGAGGAAGGCGCTGGCGGCGATGACCAGCAGCCCGGTGATGACCGAGGTCGGGTTGGCCCAGGCGTGGGCAGAGGCGGTGGTTCCGACCTCGACCCGCCCCGAGGCGATACCGCCGAGCGCCGCCCCGAGAAAGAAGGGTGTGACGAGCGAGGCGATGGCGAACGCGGCGCCGTAGAGTCGCCGTTGGGCCAGCCGACGGGACGGCTTGCGCAGGGCGAACCCGGCCCCCCGGAGCACCAGACCGACGGCCGCGAGCGCGAGCGGCAGCCACATGGCCTCGAAGACGGCCTGGAACATCGTCGGGAAACCCGTCCACATGATGACGAACACGAAGATCAACCAGACGTTGTTGACCTCCCAGACCGGCGCCATCGCGTGGTCGATCAGCCAGCGGGGCCGTTTGCCGCGCTCCGCGCCGCCGGCCAGCAGGTCCCAGAAGCCCGCACCGTAGTCCGTGCCCCCACCGCAGGCGTAGGCGGCGATGACGACGACCAGCACCCAGGCGATGAAGTCCGCCATCATGGAGCACCGTCCCCGTGCCGGTCCGGGCCGCCCCGGGGCGAGGCTCCGGTGGGAGCCGGCCCGTGCTCGGCCCGGGGGCCGTACGGGGTGTCCGCTTCCGGGTCACCCGCGCCGCCCGCGGTGGGAGTCTCGTCGGCGATGCGCCACCGGGTGCGCATCTTCAGGATGATCGCGAGGAACGCGGCGAACACCATCAGGTACACGGCCATGACGAGGCCGAGCATCGCCCACAGGGCTCCGGCGCCGGTGTCGGTCACCGCCTCGGAGACCCTCATCCGGTTGTAGACGATCCACGGCTGACGGCCCACCTCCGTGGTGATCCAGCCGCATTCGACCGTGACCAGGCAGGCGGCACCGGCGACGGCGGCGCTGCGGAAGAACCACTTGCTGTGCGGCAGATCCCGGCGTCTGAGCCAGCACCAGCCGTACCACAGCGCGAGCAGGATCAGCAGACTCCCGACGGTGACCATGATGTCGAAGGCCCAGTGGGCGATGGTGGCCTGAACCGCGGTCGGCCGGTCCGAGGCGGGCACCGACGTCAGTCCGGTCACCTTGGTACTCGGCTTGAAGCCGGCGAGGATCGAGTCCAGCTGAGGGATCTTGATGCCACCGGAGATCGTCCCGTCACTGTTCAGCCGCCCGAACAGATACTCCGGCACGTGTGTGTCGGTCTTCCAGACGATTTCCATGGCCGCGAACTTGATCGGCTGCTTGTGGAACACGGCACGGGCGGTGGCGTCGCCGATCATGAACTGGATGGGCGTGAGGATCGCGGCCACGGTGAACGGCACCGTGAAACCGAGTCGGTGGTACCGGTCGCGGCGCCCGCGCAGCCACCCCACGGCATACACCCCGGCGACCACGTAGCCGGCGGTCATGAACATCGCGACAGCGAAGTGCCAGTACTGCGGGCCGAACATGGGGGTGAAGATCGCCTGCCGGACGTCGACATCGGTGGGCTCGCCCTGGGCGTCCAGGCCGAAGCCCTGCGGGGTGTTCATCCACGAGTTGGCGGCGATGATGCCGAACGCCCCCAGCAGGGCTGCCAGCGGCAGCGGAGCACCCAGCCAGAAATGGGTCCACGGCTTCAGACGGCGCCAACCGTAGAGATAGACCGCGATCAGGACGGCCTCCAGGAAGAACGCCCACGCCTCGACGCCGAAACCGAGCCCGAAGACATCACCCCAGCGCCCCAGCATGCCGGGCCACAGCAGACCGAGCTCGAACGACAGCACCGTGCCGGTGACGACACCGATGGCGAACTGGACAGCCATCACCGCCGACCAGCGCCGGGCCAGCTTGAGGGCGACGGCGTCATTGCGGCGCAGCCCCCGGTAGTGCATCAACAGCGTGATGAACGGGAGCGCCACTCCGAAGGGTACGAGCAGGATGTGCGACCCCAGAGTGAAGGCCATCAGCTCACGGGCCGGCAGCAGTTGGGGCGGTGTGTCCGCCAGGTAGGTCACTGAACCGAGCATGTGGACCTCAGCGGTCTGCGCACCGGAGCTCAGCCTCCGGTGGCGAAGCCGGGGAAGAGGGTCATCCCGCCGTCGACGTAGAGCGTGGTGCCCACGACATAGTCGAGGAGGTCGGAGGCCATGGCGACGACGGCGTTGGCGATGTCGTCCGGGTCGCCGACACGGCCGTAGGGGATCAACTGCAGCAGGCTGGCCTCCGCCTGTGGGGTGGACCAGGCGTCGCGGTTGATGGGGGTGCGGATGGCGCCGGGACCGATGGCATTGACCCTGATCTTGTGGGGTGCCAGCTCCTGGGCGAGCGTCTGCATCAGCATGCCGACCCCGCCCTTGGAGGAGGCGTAGTTCACGTGTCCCGACCAGGGGATGATCTGGTGGACCGAGCTCATGCAGATGATCTTCCCGGCCGAGCGGGACACCTCTTCCACGACGCCGCGCCGCACGAACTCCTTGGCGGCCTCACGAGCGCAGAGGAACTGGCCGGTCAGATTGACGTCGATGACCTTCTGCCACTCGGCGAGTGTCATCTCGGTCAGGGCGGAGTCCCGCTGGAGGCCGGCATTGGCCACCATGATGTCGATGGTGCCGAACTCCTTGACCATCCGGGCCACCATGTCGGCCACCTGCTGCTCGTCGGACACGTCGGCCTCGTGGGCGTAGGCCCGTACCCCGAAGGCCTCGATCTGCTCCACGACCTTGTCGGCCTCGTCCGCGCCGACGACGTAGTTCACCACCACGTCCGCTCCGGCCCGGCCCATGGCCACGGCGGTCGCCAGACCGATGCCGGAGTTGGCACCGGTCACACACGCCTTCTGGCCCCTGAGCAACTGCAGGGGCCCGGGCCGACTCTTGTCGACGTTGGTCGCCACGATCTCTCCTTCTGCCCTTCTGAACGGAGCGCTCTGGCACCAGGAGGATGCGCGGGAGCGCCCGCCGGCCTGGGCACCGACGAAAGCACCCCGCACGGGGGCGGCTCTGACGACGCGCCGCGCTGACGCGCGAGGTCCCCGGTCCGGGCGAACTCGTCGCCGGACCGGGGACCGGTGGGGCCGTGTCAGACGTTGCGCCGGTACTGGCCGCCGACCTCGAAGAAGGCCTCGGTGATCTGCTGAAGCGAGCAGACCCGGGCGGCGTCCATGAGGACCGCGAAGACGTTACGGCCGCTGACCGCCGCCTCCTTCAGGGCAGCCACGGCGGCGTGGGCCTCGTCGCGATGGCCGCCATGGAAGTCGCGCACGCGCAGCAACTGGGACCCCTTCTCCTCCTCGGTGGCGCGTGCCAGCTCGATGGCGCCGGGCTCGGCGGTGTCCGCATGCGGGTTGCGGAAGGTGTTGACGCCGATGACAGGCAGGGAGCCGTCGTGCTTGCGCTGCTCGTAGAGCATCGACTCGTCCTGGATACGGCCGCGCTGATAGCCGGTCTCCATGGCACCGAGCACACCGCCGCGCTCGCTGATCCGCTCGAACTCCTGGAGCACCGCCTCCTCGACCAGGTCGGTGAGTTCGTCGATGATGAACGAGCCCTGGAGCGGGTTCTCGTTCATCGCGAGGCCCCACTCCCGATTGATGATCAGCTGGATGGCCAGGGCCCGGCGGACGGATTCCTCGGTGGGTGTGGTGACCGCCTCGTCGTAGGCGTTGGTGTGCAGGCTGTTGCAGTTGTCGTAGATGGCGATGAGCGCCTGCAGCGTCGTACGGATGTCGTTGAAGTCCATCTCCTGGGCGTGCAGGGAGCGGCCCGAGGTCTGGACGTGGTACTTCAGCTTCTGGCTGCGCTCGCCCGCGCCGTAGCGCTCCCGCATCGCCACGGCCCAGATACGGCGGGCGACCCGGCCCAGCACCGTGTACTCCGGGTCCATGCCGTTGGAGAAGAAGAAGGACAGGTTCGGGGCGAAGTCGTCGATGTGCATGCCCCGCGCCAGATAGGCCTCGACGTAGGTGAAGCCGTTGGCCAGGGTGAAGGCCAGCTGGCTGATGGGGTTCGCGCCGGCTTCGGCGATGTGGTAGCCGGAGATGGACACCGAGTAGAAGTTGCGGACCTTGTTCGCGATGAACCACTCCTGGATGTCGGCCATCATCCGCAGGGAGAACTCGGTGGAGAACAGACACGTGTTCTGGCCCTGGTCCTCCTTGAGGATGTCGGCCTGCACCGTGCCGCGGACGCTCGCCAGCGCGTGCGCGCGCAGCTCGGCCGCCTCGTCTGGCGACGGATCGCGGCCCTCGGCGGCACGGAACTTCCCGGTCTGCTGGTCGATGACGGTGTTGAGGAAGAACGCCAGGATGGTCGGCGCCGGTCCGTTGATCGTCATGGAGACCGAGGTCGTCGGCGCGACCAGGTCGAAGCCGTCGTAGAGCGCCTTCATGTCGTCCAGCGTGGCCACCGACACACCGGAGGTGCCGACCTTGCCGTAGATGTCGGGACGCTCGTCCGGGTCGCGGCCGTAGAGCGTGACCGAGTCGAAGGCGGTCGACAGACGGGTGGCCGGCTGGCCCTCGGACAGCAGCTTGAAGCGCCGGTTGGTGCGGAACGGATCGCCCTCGCCGGCGAACATCCGCGCCGGGTCCTCTCCGTCGCGCTTGAAGGGGAACACCCCGGCGGTGAAGGGGAAGGAGCCGGGCAGGTTCTCCCGGCGCCAGAACCGCACCAGTTCGCCGTGGTCGGTGTACCGGGGCAGGGCGACACGGGCGACCTTGTTGCCGGACAGCGACTCACGCGTCAGCTTCGTACGGATCTCCCTGTCCCGGACCTTCACGACCTGCTCGTCGCCGGAGTAGGAGGCGACGATCGAGGGCCACTTCTCGATCTGTTCCGCGACGACGTGCGGGAGCTGCCTGCGGGCGTCGTCGAGCAGCGCCTCCACGTTCGCGGCGTCGGAGCCGGCCCCGACGAGCTCACCCCGGACCAGGTCCAGGCGCTGCACGCGCCGGGCGCCTTCGGCCAGCCGGTCGGTCTCGGTGTGGTACCTGCGGACCGTCTCGGTGATCTCGGCGAGATAGCGCACCCGGTCCGTGGGCACGACCTGGCGGATACCGGAGGAGTGACGTACATCGACGGTCGGCAGCGTGCCCTCGGACAGCGGCAGTCCCTGCTCGGCCAGGGCCGACCTGACGTGCTGGTAGAGCGCGGTGACACCGTCGTCGTTGAACGTCGCCGCCGAGGATCCGAACACCGGCATGTCCTCGGGTTTCCTACCGAACGCCTCGCGGTTGCGGACCAGTTGGCGGCCCACGTCGCGCAGGGCGTCCTTGGCGCCGCGCCGCTCGAACTTGTTGATCGCCACGACGTCGGCGAAGTCGAGCATGTCGATCTTCTCCAGCTGCGAGGCGGCGCCGAACTCCGGCGTCATCACATACATCGACGTGTCCACAAACGGCACGATCGCCGCGTCGCCCTGGCCGATGCCCGGCGTCTCCACGACGATCAGGTCGAACCCGGCGGCCTTGACGACGTCGATCACATCGGAGAGATGCTCGGGCAGCTCATGGCTGCCACGAGTGGCCAGGCTCCGGAAGAAGACCCGGTTCCCGTCCAGGGAGTTCATACGGATCCGGTCACCGAGCAGCGCGCCGCCGCCACGGCGCCGGGTCGGGTCGACGGCGATCACCGCGATGCGCAGCTTGTCCTGCTGGTCGACACGGAAGCGGCGCACCAGCTCGTCGGTCAGCGAGGACTTGCCCGAGCCGCCGGTTCCGGTGATGCCGAGCACCGGCCGGGGCCGTGCGGCCGCGGCGGCACGCAGCTGCTCCAGGAGATCGGGGGACAGCTTGCCGAGCTCCGCACCGGTGATGGCGCGGGCGATGGCGAACCGGTCCCCGGCCAGTACGGCTGCTGCGTCGGCCTGCTTGCTGTCCCAGAGGTCGAAGTCGCAGTCCTTCACCACCGAGTTGACCATTCCGGCCAGGCCCATGCGCTGACCGTCCTCGGGGGAGAAGATGGTCACGCCGCTCCGGCGCAGCCGGGCGATCTCCTCGGGCACGATGACGCCGCCTCCGCCGCCCACCACCCGGATGTGGTCCGCGCCCCGCTCGCGCAGCGACTGGACGAGGTACTCGAAGTACTCGACGTGCCCGCCCTGGTAGGACGAGACGGCCACGCCGTGGGCGTCCTCCTCGAGCGCCGCGTCCACGACCTCCTGAACCGACCGGTTGTGCCCGAGGTGGATCACCTCGGCGCCCTGGGACTGGAAGATCCGTCGCATGATGTTGATCGACGCGTCGTGCCCGTCGAACAGGGCCGACGCGGTGACCAGGCGGACAGGGTGCACGGGACGGTGCAGATCGCTCATGGGGGCCTTCCCAGGCAGGGCAGGAGAACGCTGACTGAGATAGATAGTAGGACGTCCTAGTAAATTGCCGCGAGCGGGCAGCGGTGTGAGCAGAGGCACAGTGGCCCCGGCGACGAAGCGCTTCAGGAGATGGTGTGGTACGGAGAACGAGCTCGGGGCCGCTGCTGGTGATCACCGGAGTCGGTGCGTCCGGTGATCACCAGCAGGACTACTCCCGACCGGTCACGGCCATTTCCCCGAGGAGCGACCAGTCCTCCTGCGGAACGGTCACGTTCATGACACGCGGCGTCTCGACCAGATGGGGCGGCAGCGTCTGCTGCGCTGCCTTGAAGTGCGCGGACTGCACATGCCTGACTCCGGCCTCGTCGTCGCGGAAGGCTTCGACCAGGACGTACTCCGTCGGGTCCGCAAGGCTGCGCGACCAGTCGAACCACAGGCAGCCGGGCTCGGCACGTGTGGCCCGGGTGAAGTCAGCAGTGATCTCGGGCCAACGATCGGCGTGTTCGGGGCGGACCCGGAATTTTGCGGTGATGAAGATCATGTGATTCCTTCGCTGATGTCTGTGCGCTGCGCGGCGCAGCCGCCCGCATCAAGCAGACGGTGGCGCCGGGCACCCCGACGGACGGTTACGGCTGAAGTATCAGCCGGCCCTCGGTGTACGGAAGGACCTTGGCGCGCGGCAGATGGACCAGGACCTCCTCGCCCGCCGGCACTCCCTCCTCCCGCGGCGTCTTGGCCCTGACCAGCTGTCCGGCGACCTCGACCTCGAGTACGCGCTGCGCCCCGTGGTCCCTCACCCCGAGCAGTCTGCCGGGGAAGGTGTTGTGACCGGGGTCCGTGACGACCTTGACGTACTCCGGCCGGACCCCCACCTGGACCTCGGTCGTGCTCCGCGGGATGTCCCAGGCAACGGACAACGTCCTGCCGCCCAGTGCGAAGGGCCCGTCGTTGTTGTCCACGGTGAGGAAGTTCATCGCCGGTGAGCCGATGAAGTAGCCGACGTAGGTGGACGAGGGCGCCTCGAAGAGCTGCTCCGGGGTGCCTTGCTGCACGGCGCGGCCGTCCTTCATGACCAGCACTTCCTGCGCGAAGCTCATCGCCTCGTACTGGTCGTGCGTCACGTAGATCACCGTGGGCCTGAACTGCTCGGTGATCTCCCGGATCTTGCGCCGCAGCATGTGTTTCAGCTGCGGATCGATGACGGTGAGCGGCTCGTCCATCAGCACGGCCGCCACGTCGTCGCGGACCAGCCCGCGGCCGAGCGAGATCAGCTGCTTGTCGTCGGCGGTGAGTCCGCGGGCGGGCTGTCCCAACCGGTCGCGCAGATCCAGGGCCGCGGCGACCTGCTGGACCTTGGCGTCGATCCTCGCCCTGTCCCAGCGTCGGCACTGCAGCGGAAAGGCGAGGTTCTCGTAGACCGTCATCGACTTGTAGATGACGGGGAACTGGAAGACCTGGGCGATGTTACGAGCCTTCGTGGGCAGGGCGGTGACGTCGACGCCGTCGAACAGCACCTGTCCCCGGGACGGTGTGACCAGGCCGGACAGGATGTTCAGCAGCGTCGTCTTGCCACAGCCCGAGGGCCCGACCAGGGCATAGGTCTTGCCCGACTCGAAGGTCAGGTTCAGCGGTTTGAGGGCCCACCGCTCCTCCTCGGCATCCGGTTCGTAGGCGTGCGCGACGTCGACGATGTCCAACTGCGCCATGTCAACGCCCTTCCACTGAAGCGAGATCGTATGAAGGTGTCCGCACGAGCGTCCCCTCTTCGTCGAAGGCGAACAGCCGGTCGGGACGCAGCCGCAGCCGGACCAGATCGCCGAGGGCGACGTCGTGGATCCCCTCGATCTGCACGACGAAAGGGCTCTGGCCGACAGCCACGTGAACGAAGGTCTCGGATCCGGAGATCTCCACGAAGGCGACCACCCCTTCGACCCCGGCGACGGCCAGGCTGACGTCCGTGGCGCGCAGGCCGAACTGGTAGGTGCCGTCGGGCAGATCGGCCAGGTGCGCGGACACATGTGTGGCCTGGAAGCCGGCCACCGTGACCTGGCCGCTCTCGAGCCGGCCCGTGAAGATGTTCATGGGCGGGTCGTTGATGATGGACGCCACCGTGGTGGTCGCCGGGCGTTCGTACACCTCCTGCGGAGTGCCGGTCTGCAGGATTCGTCCCTCGTGCATGACCAGCACCACGTCCCCGAGCATCATGGCCTCGGCGGGTTCCGTGGTCGTGTAGATGACGATCGTCTCGCCCCGGTCCGAGAAGAGGGTCTTGAACTCGTCGCGCAACTGCTCACGCAGCTTGTAGTCCAGGTTCGCCAGCGGCTCGTCGAGCAGGAGGATGCCGGTGCCGCGTGCCAGGGCGCGGGCCATGGCGACGCGCTGCTGCTGGCCGCCGGAGAGCTGGGACGGCTTGCGCTTCTCGAAGTCCGTGAGCCCCACACTCGCCAGGCTCTGCCGAACCCGGCGCTGGATCTCCTCGCGGGACAGCCCGGCCCGCTTCAGCGGGAAGGCCACGTTGTGGAACACACTGAGATGCGGGTAATTGATGAACTGCTGGTAGACCATGGCGATGTCGCGCTGCCACACCGGTGTCCCGAGGAAGTCCGCTCCCGCCCGGGTCAGGGAGCCGGAATCCACTTTCTGCAGGCCGGCCAGGACCCGCAGCAGCGTTGTCTTTCCGGCCATCGTCCGGCCGATGACGGTATGGAGCCGCCCCGGCTGGAAGGCTGCGGTCACGTTGGTGAGGTGGTCGACGCCGTCGACGGTCAGACACAGATCGGTGGCACTCAGGTTCATCGGACGGCTCCCGACAGGTTCCCCTTGGACAACAGGCGCTCCACCCACAGGGCGAGCAGTATCAGTGGCGCCACGCCGAAGAGCGCGGCGGCGGACAGCGTCCACCACGGCGGAATCGAGGAGTTGAGGGCAACGACCGCCTGGGGCAGGGTCTGCACCTCGGTGAAGGTCAGCCGGAAGGCGAAGAAGAAGTCGTTCCAGCCGAACACGGCGCAGAACATCGCCGCCACGGTCAGCCCGGGCAGGGAGTTCGGCAGGATCGCCCGTACGAAGGTCTGGAACGGGCCGCAGCCGTCCAGCATCGCCATCTCGTCGATCTCCCGCGGGATGCCGTTGAAGAAGTCCACCATCACCCAGACCGCGATCGGCAGCAGCAGAGCGACCGTCACGATGACCAGGCCCGCGATGCTGTCCAGCAGGCCGCCCCACTGCAGGAGATAGAAGAAGGGAATCACCAGGACGACCGGCGGCATGATCCGTTGGGAGACGAAGAAGAAGACGATGTCGCTGTTCTTGATGAAGCCCAGCCGGAACCGGTAGCGGGACAGGGCGTAGGCGGCCAGCGACCCCAGGGCCAGGCTGATGGCGGACGCTGCGACGGTGACGATCGCGCTGTCGATGAAGGGATCGATCACATCGACACCGCCGGCTCCGCCGAAGATGTTGCGCCAGCCGGTCAGGGTGGGCTCGTACTGTGCCCATGGAAGGTAGGTGGGACCGCCCTGGACCGCGTTGGCGTTCTTGAAGCTCGTCGTCATGGCCCAGAAGAACGGTCCCGCGACGAAGCAGGCCCACAGGGCGATCACGGTGTATTTGAACATGGGATAAAGGCGCGACCTCATGAGTCCCCCTTCAGCTTGAAGGCCCTGGTGAGCAGGGCGGCGACGACCGTGAGCGTCACGATCATCAGGACGAGGTAGGTCAGGGACATCGCCCCGCTGTAGCCGGTCTGCTGGTCCCTCAGCCCCTGGATGTAGAGGTAGTAGCCCGGCGTCTCCGTGGAGGAGCCGGGCCCGCCGGAGGTCAGGACGTAGACGCTGTCGGAGAGCTTGGACGCCTCGATCAGCCGGATGACGACCGCCGCGACGGACACCGGAGCCATCAGCGGGAACGTCACCTTCCAGAAGGTGCGCCAGGTGCCGGCGCCGTCGATCGCTGCGGCCATGAACGGTTCCTTCGGCAGGCTGAGCAGGCCGGCGAGCAGCAGCAGGAACAGGAAGGGCGTCCACTGCCAGACCTCGACCGTCATCAGCGCGACCAGCGCCGGCCCGGACTCGGTGAGCCAGGGAACGCTGCTCAGGCCCAGCATCCCCAGGAGATCGTTCACCGGCCCCAGCGACTCGTGGAAGATCGTCTGCCAGATGGCGGCCATCACCACGGGCGTGGTCATCATGGGGACGAGGAACAGCACCCGCCAGAACCGGCGGCCGCGCACCTCGCGCCAGACCAGCAGGGCCATACCGAACCCGATGACGTACTGGATCACGACCGACCCGCCGGCCAGCAGTATCAGCCGGGTGATGGAGGTCCAGAAGCGGCTGTCGTGCAGCATCGCGGTGTAGTTGGCCCCTCCGATGAAGTCCATCTGAGGGTGGCTGACGTTCCATCCGGAGAAGCTGACGCGGATGGTGAACAGCAGCGGGAAAATGATGATCAGAAAGAGTGTGAGCAGTCCCGGCAGCAGGAACATGCTCTTGTGCCGGCGCAGGCCGTCCATGGTTCTCCTTGCGGAAGGGGGCGGGCGGCCCCGGTGGCCGGTCGGGTCCGGCCACCGGGGCGTCCTGCGGTCGGATCAGGAGTTGTCCTCGAGCGCGACCACGTTGCGGTAGGCGCTTTGGACCTTGTCCTTGCCGATCTGGTCGGTGATCTTGGACCATTCCCGGGCCACGTCGTCCAGTGCCTGCTGCGGATTGTCCTGGCCCGCCAGGGCAGCCGCGACACCGTTGGCCAGCGCGGACATGTACTGGTTGACACCCGGAACGCGCAGGTCGAAGACGCGGTTGGGGCTCTTCTCCATGTCGGAGAGCGTTCGCGCGTACGAGGTGGCGACGTCCTTGTCCCAGCCCTGGACCTCCCAGAACGCCGGGTTGAAGTGGGTGTTGCGGTAGGGGTTGACACCGAAACGGCCGATGGTCAGGTCGAGGCCGGTGTTGGCCTCGTTGCTGAAGAAGCACAGGTAGTCGAAGGCCATCTGCTGGTGGCTGGAGGCCTTGGCCACCGCGGAGGTCCAACCCCAGGTGAAGTAAGGCGCCTGGTTGGGCTTGCTGTCCCACGACTTCGTGGTGCGGTTGTAGACCTCCGAGGACCCCGGCAGCGGCGCCGCCTGGACCTTGTTACGGATCCTGCTGTCCGGCTGCTGGGCCTGGATGAACGCGTCGTCCCAGGAGTAGGACATCAGCGTCTGGCCGCCGCCGAAGGAGAAGATCTCGTCTCCCAGGCCGAAATTGGCGCCGCCGGGTGCCCAGGTGGCCTTGGCCTTCACCATGTCCTCCAGGGCACGGACGAAGCCGGGGGTGTTGATCAGCGGCTTCATGGTCTCGATGTCGAAGAAGACACCGCCCTTGACGTCCGGGTTCTTCACATACGGCGCCGCCCGGCTGATGAACGCGGAGAACGTCAGGTCGTCGCGCTTGGTCACCTCGGCACTGCCGTAGTTGCGCTTGCCGTCGCCGTCGAGGTCCTTGCCGCTGAAGAACCCGGCTATCTCCTGGTATTCGGCCCACGTCCTTGGCACCTGCAGGTCCTTGCCCGTGGCCTTCTTGTACGCCGCCTGCCGCTCGGGGTCCTTCAGCACATCGGTGCGGACCTTGAGGTAGTGCCGGTCACCGTCCACCGGGTACTGCACCACCTTCCCGTTCCAGGTCGCCACGTCCATGTAGGCCTTGGTGACGTCCTTCATGCCGGGGGTGTTGAGGTACTTCTCCGGCACCGGTGCCAGGTAGGGGGCCATGTCGCCGATCCACAGGGACGGGTAGAACATGACGTCGTAGGCGGGCTGTCCCGCCTGCAGGGGTGTGAGGATCTTCTGGTGCAGCTCGCCGAAGGGGACGTTGACCACCTCCACCTTCCCGCCGGTGATCTCCTCGAACTGCTTGGCATGCAGTTGCGTCGGCTCACCGATGACGGGGACGGCATGGCTGATGATCTTCAGGGTCTGCCCGGAGTAGTCCTTGCGGCTGATCGACTCGTAGCTGCAGGGGCCGGGAGTGTCCTTGACCGTCGTGGCCGGGTAGTCCTTGCCGTACTTCTTGTAGCTGATCTCCGATCCGGGCTTGAAGAGTGCGGCCTTCTCCTTGGGCTTGTCCTGTTCCTGCGTCGGGGCGGTGCATGCGGTGGCGGTCAGGGCCGCGACGGCCGCGGCGGCGGCCAGGGCTGTGTACGGTCTGCTGCGCATGAGGCTTCTCCTGTCGCGTCAGGGGATCAAGATCGCTCGGCCGCGTACGGTGCCGGCGTCCAGGTCGTCAAGGGCCTGCTGGAAGGAGGCGAGGGGGTACCGCTGCGTGTGCAGGGTGACCTTGCCCTGGGCCGCGAGGACCATCAGCTCGGAGAGGTCGTTGTAGGACCCGACGAGGTTTCCGATGAAGTTGATCTCCGTGGAGATGACGTCGATCGTCGGAACGTTCAGCCGGCCGCCGTAGCCGATGACGTAGTAGTCGCCATGGCGGCGCAGGCATGCCACGCCCGTCTCCACGGCGCCCCCCTCGCCGACGAAGTCGAGGACCGCCTCCGCCCCGTGCCCTGCGGTGAGCTCCCGTACGCGTTCGGCCTCGCTTCCGTCCGCGACGATCGTGTGGTCGGCGCCCAGTTCCTTGGCCAGCGCGAGCGCCTCGGGGCTGCGGTCGATGACGATCATCTCGACCGGCGACAGGGCCCGCAGCACCTGAATGCCGATGTGCCCGAGGCCGCCGGCACCGATGACCACGGCCTTGTCGCCGGGCCGCAGCACCCGGGCCGCTTTGGCGACGGCGTGGTACGCGGTGAGTCCGGCGTCGGCCAGGGCGGCCACCGCGGCAGGCTCCAGGGAAGGGGCGAGGCGCACCACCGAGCGGGCCGTGGTCTTCAGGTACTCGGCGTAGCCCCCGTCGGTGTCGATTCCGGGGAAGGCCGAGTCCATGCAGTGCACATCGTCGCCCGCCCGGCAGGCGCGGCACAGGCCGCAGGTCACCAGCGGGTGCAGGATGACCGGATCGCCGACCTGGACGTGGGTGACGGCCTGCCCGACCTCTTCGACCCAGCCGGCGTTCTCATGACCGATCGTGTAGGGCAGGGCGACCCCGCTCTTCTGCTTCCACTGTCCTTCGAGGATGTGCAGATCGGTCCGGCAGACCCCGGCGCCCCCGATCCTCACGATCACATCCAGCGGACCGGTGATCTGCGGGTCCCTCACGTCCATGAGCACGGGCGGCTCGTCGTACTCGATGACCTGCACGGCTTTCATCGCGGCTCCCTGCGAGTCGGCGGGTGGGTGGTGCGCCGATTACACAGGTCGCCGTTCGCCCGTCGATGTCTCAGAAACCGTCCGCGTATGTCTCAATGTGATACAGAACGTAGGCGTGGCGCCGTCGAGCTGTTCCAATCACTGCACCGAGGGACTGTGACGCACGCCGTACGGGAGTGTTAAATGCCCCGACACCCATCCGGGAGCTCGCTGCGAGCAGCCAGAGAGCTCTACATGCAAGTCACCAAGGATCCGAGCGCCCGGCCGCTCGTGGTGGCCTCGTGGCACCGCTCGATGGAATACAAGGTGAAGTCCGGCAGCCTCGACGCCCCCTACCTGGACAACCCCAACCTCGACACCCCCCTCGCCCGGGCGGCGCTGCCGATCCTGGACAGGCTGCACGAGCAGCTCGCCGACGACCCCGTGTCCACGATGATCACAGACCGCAACGGCGTGGTGCTGTCCCGGCAGGTGTCTCACGAGGGTCTGACGACGAACCTCAACCGTGTGCATTTGGCGCCGGGCCATGTGTTCGCCGAGCGCTACGTGGGCACCAACGGCATCGGGACCGCTCTGGCCAGCGGCCGCACGGTCATGATCGCGGGAAGTGAGCACTACGTCGAGGCACTGCGGGACTTCCGCTGCGCGGCCGTACCGATCCTGCATCCCACCCGGCGCACCCTGCTGGGAGCCTTCAACCTCACCACCATCCAGCCGGGCTCCGACGGCATGCTGATGGCCTTCGCCCGCTCGGTCGCGGCCCAGATCGAGGCCGAGATCGCGGCGATCACCTCGCGGCGTGAACGGGCCCTGTTCCAGGACTACATGGAGGCATGCTCCTCGGTGCGCCCGGGGCCCGTACTGGCCCTCAACCGCGATGTCGTCATGATGAACGAGCAGTTCAGAGCGGCCGTGACCGGGCCGGACCACTACGCGCTGCTCGACCATGCCAGGGAGGTCGGCGAAGACCCCCGGTGGGAGGGGACCCGCAGCATCGCCCTGCCCTCCGGACGGGTCGCCGAACTCAGGGTCAGTCGCTGCCGCCGCGAGGACAGCGACGCGGGCGCCGTCTTCCGCGTACGGCTGATCGGGCGCCCCCAGCCCGGCCCTGCGGCCGTGCCCGCCCGGTCGAACCTGGGACTGGTCGGTTCCTGTCCGCACTGGCTGCGTGCGGTCGCCGACAGCGAAGCGGCCTTCGTCGCCGGGACGTGGCTGCGTCTCCTGGGCGAAGCCGGCGTGGGCAAGAAGACGCTGGTCGAGGCCCTGCACCGGGCCCACGGTGGCGGACGCAGCCTGGTGATGACACAGCCACCGGCGTCGGATGCACCGGCCGTCATCGAGCGCTGGCTGCATGACATCCAAAGGCTGCTGGTCGAGCCGTCCCACGTGCTCGTCCTGCACGACGTCCACCTGTTGAGCGACCCACTGCGGCAGCAGCTGACAAGCCTGTTGACGGACCTGGACGGCACCGCGACCGGGCAACTGGTGATGACCCGTCAGCCGTCGATGGTCAGCACCGACGATGAGCTCGACCGGCTCTGCGGCATCTCGGTGGAGATACCGCCGCTGCGCCATCGTCATGGGGACATCGAGCACCTGATGCGGTTCTTCCTGCGCAAGTACCGAGCGAGCGGCGAGAGCGGATTCTCGATGGATGCGCTGTCCATGCTGCAGCGATGTCCGTGGCCGGAGAACGTACGGCAGCTCGAGTCGGTGATCCGTGGCCTGGCGCGGCGGCCCTCCGACCGGATGATCCACGCGGAGGACCTTCCGCCGGAATGCCGGGTGTCCTCGCACAAGGTCCTGACCACCATCGAAGCGCTGGAACGCGACGCCATTCTGCGCGGGCTGCTGAACCGTAACTCCAACGTCCAGCGCACCGCGCAGGACCTCGGGATCTCCCGCGCCACGATGTACCGCAAGATGCGCCGCTACGGGATCGTCCCGTCGAACCTGACCTGACGGCAAGGCCTCGCCCCGGGCGTGCCGCGCCAACGTGGGAGGGGCGGGCGGATCCCGTGTGGGACCGTGCGGGTGATGGACGCTGTGCCGTGCCACGGCGCCGGGCGGACTGCCGGCCCGACCGGGTTCAATACGGCACGTGGCATCAGTCCGGCCGGCGCACCGGTCGTCGGAGCCGAGTACGAGGTGGTGTCCGAGGTGGAGAAGCGGATCACGGTGCTCAGTGAGAGCGACGACGATCCGTTCGCTCTGCACAACGCCGCTTCGGCGGTGCTCGACGACCGGGGGAACGTCGTTGCCTGGAGCAGGCGTGCCGAAGAACTGCTCGGCTTCGCCGGGCCCGAGGTGATCGGCCGTCCGGCGCTCGACGTCCTGATCGACCCCGGCGACCTGACGGCCGCCAAGGCCGCGCGGGCGACGTGCAGGAGGGACGGAGGCTGGTTCGGCGTACTGGCGGTGCGGCATCGCAGCGGGCGTCTCGTCGAGATGGGTGTGAGGGTGGGCGCGCTGCAGCGCCGTGACGATGTCCGCGAGTGGCTCCTCGTCGGTGCACCCGCGGCGGAGGTCTTGGAGCAGCAAAGGGACCGAGCCGTCCTCGACGGGTTGTTCCGCCGGTGCCCGATCGGTCTGGTCGTGCACAGTCCCGACCTGACGGTTCTGCGGGTGAACCGGGCCATCGAGCAGTTCGCCGGAGTCCCGGCCGCCGAATTCCGGGGGATGCCCACGGGCACGCTGCTGGTCTCCGAGGATGCCCGGAGGTCGGTGGACCGGGTGCGCCAGGTGATGGAGAGCGGAAGATCACTCGTCTCCACCGAGCAGTACGCCCGTCTGGAGCGGGATCCGACGCGCGTCCGTGCCGCGTCCGTGTCGGCCTTTCGGCTGGAAGATCCCGCCGGCCGGGTCCTGGGAGTGGCCGAGACGGTCGAGGACGTCACCGAACGCCATCGCGCCCGGTTGCGTCTGGCGCTCCTCGACAAGGCCGGGGCCCGCATGGGATCGACGCTCGATGTGGGAGAGACGGCCAGGGAACTCGCGGATGTGATGGTCCCTCACCTGGCCGACTTCGTGTCGGTGGACCTGTCGCAGCCCGTGATGCGCGGCGAGGAGCCGGCGCACGCCCTGACGGTCCCGGTCGCACGGGTTGCGGTCCGCAGCGTCGTGGCCCAGCAGCCCGACGCGAGGAACCCGCAGGGGGAGCGGGTGCATTTCGCACCCGGCACGCCACAGGCCAGATGCCTCGCCGATGGGCGTCCCGTCCTGGAGCCGGTCCTGTCGCCCGACTGGTTCTGGGCGGATCCACGCCGGGGCGAGCCTGCACCGGATCTCTCGGCCCATTCCCTGATCGTGGTGCCGCTGGCCGCCCGTGGCTTGGTGCTGGGCGTGATGAGCCTGTGGCGAGCGCGGCACCCGGAGCCGTTCGAGGTCGACGATCTGACCCTCGCCCAGGAGCTCGCCTCGCGTGCCGCCGTCAGCATCGACAACGCCCGGCGCTTCACCCAGCAGCAGCAGACCGCGTCCACTCTGCAACGCGCGCTGTTGCCGAGGACGGTTCCGCACCAGTCGGCCGTCGATGTGGCCCACCGCTACCTCCCGGCCAGCACGGCCCCCGGGCCCGGTGGTGACTGGTTCGACGTCATCCCTCTGTCCGGGGCCAGGGTGGCCCTCGTCGTCGGCGACGTGGCGGGCCACGGACTGCACGCCGCTGCCACGATGGGCCGGCTGCGTACCGCCGTCCACACCCTCGCCACCCTCGACCTGGAGCCGGACGAGGTCCTCTCCCGGCTGGACGACCTGGTCAACATCCTTGCTGCGGAACAGGAGACAGCCGGCCAACTGTCCGCGGTCGAACAAGTCGTCGGTGCCACCTGCCTGTACGCCGTCTACGACCCCGTCTCCCGGCAGTGCGTCGCGGCGCGCGCCGGCCACCCCCTGCCCGTGGTGACCGGAGCCGATGGGCAGGTCACCATGCTGGACCTGCCCCCGGGCCCGCCGCTCGGGCTGGGCGGCCTGCCGTTCGAGTCCCGGGAGATCGAACTGGCCGAGGGCAGTCTGCTCACGCTCTACACCAACGGACTCATCGGTGAAGCACACATCGACGTCGACACGGGCCTGCAACGGCTGCGCGCGGCGCTCACACATCCCGCGGACCCCTTGGAGCAGACGTGCCAGGCAGTGGTCGAGTCCCTCGTGGCCGCGCAGCCCGCCGACGACATCGCCCTGCTCGTTGCGCGTACCCGTGTCCTGCCCCCGGAGAACGTCGCCTCCTGGCACCTGCCGCTGCAACCGACCGCCGCCGCTCACGCCAGAACGCTCATCACCACCCAGCTTGCCCGCTGGGGGCTGGAACACCTGTCGTTCTCCACGGAACTGATCGCCAGTGAGTTGGTGACCAACGCCTACCGCTACGGCAGTGAGCCGGTGACCCTGCGACTGATCCGTGAACGCTCTCTGGTGTGCGAGGTCGCCGACGCCAGCCACACCGCACCGCACCTGCGTCGCGCCCGGACCACCGACGAGGGCGGGCGCGGCCTGTTCCTGGTGGCCCAGCTGACCGAGCGCTGGGGTACCCGCTACACGCGCGAGGGAAAGACCGTCTGGACCGAGCAGCCGTTGCTCGGGCCGTGATCACGCGGACCCCGATGTCCGAAGCTCGCGTGCCGCCAGTGCCCAGCTGATCTCCACCGTCGTATCCGGCGAGTCGAGGCGGGCGCCGGTCAGTTCCTCGAAGCGCCGCAGACGGTAGCGGACGGTGTTGACGTGGATGTGCAGACTCCTCGAGACGTCGGCGATGTGCCGCCCTGTCTCCAGGTACAGCCGTACGGACTCCTCGATGAGCTCGCCGAAAGCGCCTTCCGCTTCGAGCGGCGTCAGATAGCGGGCAACGAGCACAGCGGAGAGTTCCGGCTCGCCGAGGACCGCCGCTCTCCAGGACAGGTCACCCAGGTCGTACACGCCTGTCCGGTCATAGGCACGGGCCGCGTCCAGCATGCGGCCGGCGGTCAGGAAGGACCGGTGGACCTCGCCGAGGTGCGTCGGGGGACCGAGTCCCGCAGTGAACTCCAGCTCCCCGATGACGGGCCTGCTCTCCGTGACCCCCGCGATCGTCCCGTCCAGCACGGCGAGCATCGCGGTGCGGCCGTGTGCACGGCACAGCGTCTCCAGCACCCGCTCCGACCGGTCGAGGCCGAGACCGCCCCTCGGCACGGCTCTGATGGCCTGATAGCGACGCTGCGGATCCAGCCCGTAGATCGCGGCGCCGCTGTTGATCTCCGCCGCGCTGTGCGCCCCGTAGAGCAGGCCGCGCAGGAAGTCCGCGCGACGACGGGCGTCCCACAGGGCCGCATCGACTTCTGCCTGGCGGTGAACCGAGGCGATCTGCAGGCTTTCGGTGTCGGCGAGTTGCCACAGGGCCTTGGTGCGCTCGACCATCAGGAGCGGGTCGAGTCCTCGGTGGGTCGCTTCCGAGATGAACAGGTCGCGTATTGCGCCCAGTGCCCCCCTGAAGGCGCGCAGGCCGTCGCCCAGCGGTACTCCCCGGGTCACTCGGTCCCTGGCGACATCCGCCTCGTCGATGTCCTCGGGCGCGGGCACCGAGCCGTCGCGCAGCACGGTGAGCGCACGCCTGAAGTGCCGGGACCACGCTTCCTCGACCAGTTCGCCGGGCACGGCGCGGTAGGACGGAATGCGGTCGGCCAGCCTCGTGCACAGTCGGTCGCCGACCTCGGCCTCCTTGCCGCGCATGGCGTCGATCACCGCCTCCAGCGTCTGTGCGCCGCCCTGCGGTCCGGTCATGGACTTCACCTCTGTTGTCGCCCGCGCGTTGTAGGAGCGAACAATATGCCCCCGGTCATCGTTTGCTGACGAGCCATCGACATCAGGCCCGCGGGACAAGCACAGTGACGTGACCGCCGGTGACGGCCGACAGACGGAACGCGTGTCTCAACTTGGAGGCTGCCATGACCACGCAGGATGACCCACGGCGCGGCGATGCCACCGGGGCCGGCCCTCGCCTCACCCCGCTCGCCGAGGACCGCTGGGACACCCGGATCCGCCACCTGCTCGCCCTGGCCCCACGGGATCCGGGAGGCCGGGTCCCCAACATCTTCACCACCCTCGTACGCCATCCCGATCTCTACGAGCGCTTCATGCCGTTCGGCGCCCATCTGCTGCGCAGCGGCAGGCTTCCGGGCCGGGTCCGTGAACTGCTGATCCTTCGTACCGCGTTGCACACGGGGGCCATCTATGAATGGGGCCGCCACGTACCGCTGGCGAAGGCGGTCGGCCTCACCGAGGCCGAGATCGAACGGATTCTCCAGGGGCCGGATGCCGACGGATGGGCGGAGTACGAACGGCACCTGCTGCGCGCCGCCGATGAGCTCCACTTCGACGCACGGCTCTCCGCAGCCACCTGGGAGGCTCTCGCCGCGCTGCATGACGATGCCGACCTGCTGGAAATCACCCTGCTCATAGGTCAGTACCACATGGTGGCGTTCTTCCTGAACTCGGCCGGCACACCACTCGATCCGGGCTTCGACCCGCCCCCTTTTTCCCCGGCTGCCGCGGGCACGACGGGGTCCACTGCGACAGGCTCCACCGAAGGGACATGAGGCCGTGAGCGACGTTCCGCAGCCGCCGATCACCGCCGCCCGCCGCTTGGCCGACCGCTCGGTGCTGGTCATCGGCGCGGGTACCCGGCCCAGCGACGATCCCGAAGCTCCGGTGGGCAACGGCCGGGCCATTGCCGTCCTCGCTGCGCGCGAAGGCGCGGCTGTCGCCTGCGCCGACATTTCCGCCGACACGGCCGCGGCCACCGCCGCGCTCGTGCGCGCGGAGGGTGCCGACGCCATCACCGTCGTGGGCGATGCCACCGACCCGGATCAGTCCTCCGCGGTGATCGCCGAGGCGCGCCGCCGCCTCGGCGGTCTGGACGCCATCGTGGTCAACGTGGGTGCCGGCCTCGGCTCCGGTCTGGCGGACACCTCGCCCGAGGACTGGGAGCATGTGATGGCGCTCAATCTGCGTGCTCCCTTCCTGGCGGCGAAGTACGGCCTGCCCGAACTGGCCGACGGCGGCGCGATGGTGCTGACCGGCTCGGTCGCCGGACTCCGTGCCGCCACCAACTCCCCTGCATACGACAGTTCCAAGGCGGCGCTGTTCGGTCTCGTCCGTCATGTCGCCAAGGAGGGCGCACCGCGGGCCATCCGTGCCAACCTCGTCGTCCCCGGTCTGATCGACACTCCGATGGGCCGCGTCGCTTCCGCAGCGCGAGCCTCGCGGACCGTCTCGTTCGAACGGATCCCGCTGGGCCGCCAGGGCACGGCGTGGGAAGTCGCCGAGGCCGTCACCTTCCTGCTCTCCGATCGGGCCTCCTACATCACGGGACAGAGTCTGGTGGTGGACGGCGGGCTCAGCGCGGTCTGAGACAAGGCACCTGCCGGTCCCTGATCCGGCCCGCGCCGGGCCCGGCCGTGGTCATTCGGCCGCGGCGAGCAGCCGTGGCTCGTTCTCCTCGTACAGTCGCAGGTTCTCGCGGCTCTCGGCGGCGCGGCGCCGGTGGTCGCGGCGGCTGCCCAGCCAGCCCGCCAGATAGCCGAACGGGATGGAGACCAGGCCGGCGGACTGCATCGGAAACAGGTCGAAGTCGGCGTTCGGGAAGACGGCGGCCGGTGTGCCCGAGACCGCCTGGGAGAAGACCATCAGTATCAGCGCCGAGCCCGCGCCGCCGTAGAGGGTGGCGAGCATGCCGGTGCGGGTGAATCCCCGCCAGAACAGGGAGTAGGTCAGCGCGGGCGCCACCGCCGACGCCCCGATGCAGATGGCCAGCGTGGTCAGCACGCCGACGTTCCAGTTCTGGGCGAGGGTGGCCAGAACGATGGCCAGGGTTCCCACGCCCACGCTCGCCCAGGTCGCCACCGCCATCTCCGTGCGCGGCTCCGCCTTGCCCCGCTGTGCCGCGTGGGCGAACAGGTCGTGGGCGAGGGAGGAGGCCGCGGCCAGGGTCATTCCCGCGACCGAGGACAGCAGGGTGATGAACACGACGCCCGCCACGGCGGCGTAGAGCACCGTCGCACCGACGGAGGAGGCGTCCCCGCCGAGGACCCGGGACAGCATGAGTATCGACGTCCTGCCCTGCGGGTCGGCGGCGGTGATGTACTGCGATCCCACCAGCGCCGCCGCGCCGGTGCCCATGATGATCACGAGCAGGCAGAACGTGGTGACGGTGCTGACCGCCCAGGACATGGAGCGGCGCACGGCCGGGACGTCCCGCGCGGAGTACAGGCGCATCGTGATGTGCGGCAGACAGGCCACGCCGAGGATCACGGTGATCTGGAGACCGACGAAGTCCAGCCGCTCACCGGCCGAGGTGCCCAGTTGCAGGCCCTGCTGGAGGAAGGTGGGGCCGGCGCCGCTGCCCTGCTGGGCGGCCCTGAGCACCTCACCCGGGCTCCAGTCGAAGCGGTTGAGTACCAGGACGGCGACGACGAAGCTGGTGCCCAGCAGAAGCACGATCTTGATCATCTGAATCAGCGCCGTGCCCCGCATGCCGCCGATCGCCGCGTAAACGATCATCAGGCTGCCGACGAGGGTGATGCAGATCGTCCGGGCGCCCGCTCCGTGCGGGATGTCCAGGATGAAGGTGAGCAGCGATCCGGCCCCGGAGAGCTGGACGACCAGGAAGGGCAGGGTCGCCGCGAGCGTCACCACACAGGCGGCGATGCGGACGGCCCGCCCGGGCATGGTGCGGGCGAGGACGTCGCCCATGGTGAAGCTGCCCGCGTTGCGCAGCGGTTCGGCCAGCAGGAACATCAGCAGCACCAGCGACAGGGCCGTGCTGACCGCCAGGACATAGCCGTCGTATCCGGCGAGGGCGACGATGCCGGTGGTGCTCAGCACCGTGGCCGCGGAGATGTAGTCGCCCGCGATCGCCAGCCCGTTCTTGAGCGGGGTGAGCGAGAGGTAGCCGGTGTAGAAGTTCGCGAGGTCGTCGCGCTCCGGTCCCGCCATCACGCACATCAGCAGCGTGAGCGTGACCAGGGTGGTGAACAGGATCAGGACGGTGGCCTGGGTTCCGGAATTGAAGTCGGTCATCGCGCCGCTCCGCTGTTCGTGCCCGCCTGCTCCCTGACGACCTGTGCCAACGGGTCGACCGAGCGCTCCGCGCTGCGGCCGTACCAGAAGACCGCCGCGAAGGTGACGACGAGCTGCAGGACCCCGAGGACCATGCCCAGGCTCAGCTCTCCGGCGATCTTGGAGCCCATCAGATCCGGGGTGGCGCAGGACAGCACCACGTACACCACGAAGGAGCCGAGTGCGGTGAGCGTGGAGACCCGGCGGAGCAGGCGGTAGGCCGAGCGGAGGGCGGCGAGGTCGGCACCGTTCCGGTAGTTCTCGTACGGGTCGTGGCGGGGCGTGTGCCCGTACGCGTCGTGCCGGGAGGTGTACCCGTACGGCTCCTGCCACAGATCTCTGCCGTACGGCTGGTGTCGGGAGGTGTGCCCCTGGGGCGCGGTCCCCGGCTGCTGCCACCCCGGTGGTGAGGGCGGATACCAGTCTTCGTCGGCGTATGTCATCGCCTGGGCCTTTCACTGTGGCGCTGATCCGTGCAGGGGGTCGGAGGGACGGCTGCGGCGGCGAACACTACCGACTGGTAGGAATGCCTGGTAAGCCCGTTGGACGTTACGTTTCGGGCTCGGTGCGGCGCCCCATCCGCAGTGAGCCGGACTGCCTGTGGTGAACATCACGCCACGCTGCGTACCTACTGGTCGGTATGGTCGCGGAAGCCGCGAACGACAGGAGGCGCAATGACTGCGACCAACCGCCAGATCCGTCTGGCCGCCCGCCCCGTGGGCCAGGTGAAGCCCGACGACTGGGAGCACTTCTCGGGGCCCGTCGAGGATCCGGGCCCGGGCCGGTTCGCGGGCCGGACGCGCGTCATCTCCCTGGACCCGGCCATGAGGGGCTGGCTGGACGACCGCCCCTCCTACCTGCCGCCGGTGGGCATCGGCGAGGTGATGCGCGCCGGCTCGGTCATCGAGGTCACCGCGTCCAACCACCCCGACTTCCGGCCCGGCGACCATGTGGTCGGCACGTTCGGGGTCCAGGAGTACGTCGTCTCCGACGGCAAGGGCGCCCTGAAGGTCGACACCTCCCTCGCCCCGGCCTCGACCTATCTCGGGGCGCTCGGCATGCCCGGCATGACCGCCTACTTCGGCCTGCTGGACGTCGGGGCCCTGAAGGACGGCGAAACCGTCGTGGTGTCGGGAGCGGCCGGCGCCGTCGGCACCATCGCCGGCCAGATCGCGAAGGCCAAGGGCTGCCGGGTCGTGGGCATCGCCGGAGGGCCGGAGAAGTGCGCGCTGCTCACCGACGAACTCGGATTCGACGCGGCGATCGACTACCGCGCCGACGACGTCAAGAAGGCCCTGCGCAAGCACGCCCCCGACGGCATCGACGTCTACTTCGACAATGTCGGAGGCGACATCCTCGACGCCGCCCTGACCCGGCTGGCGATGCACGCACGCGTCGTCATCTGCGGCGCGATCAGCCAGTACAACAACGCCACACCGGTCAACGGCCCCTCGAACTACCTCACACTGCTGGTGCGCCGCGCCCGCATGGAGGGCTTCGTCGTCTTCGACTACGCCAAGCGCTACGCGCAGGCCGCGCAGGAGATCGCCGGCTGGATCGGCGACGGCCGCATCAAGGTCAAGGAACACGTGGTCAGGGGCACCGTGGACGACTTCCCCGAGACCCTCCAGATGCTCTTCCGTGGCGACAACGTCGGCAAGCTCGTACTGGAGCTGGCGTGAGCGCCGCCGAGAGCGGGGTCGCCGCCCCGCGGGGAGAACACACGGACGGCGCCCCGCTCCGGGGCAAGGTGGCGATCGTCACCGGGGGTGCCAGCGGACTGGGCCGCGCCTCGGCGCTGGCACTGGCCGAGGCGGGCGCCCGCGTGGTCGTCGCGGACCTCGACGCGCGCGGCGGCCGGGAGGTGGCCGACCTGGTCGGCGGCCACTTCCGCGCCTGCGACGTCTCCGACCTCGACGCCAACCGCGCACTGGTGGACTTCGCCCAGGAGCAGTTCGGCGGCGTCGACATCGCCTTGCTCAACGCCGGTGTGGCGACCGGATGCGGCGTCGGTGAGGACTTCGATCCAGCGCGCTACCGGCGGGCGATGGGCGCCAACCTCGACGGTGTGGTCTTCGGCACCCACGCGGTGCTGCCGGCGCTGCGGGCCCGCGGCGGAGGGTCCATCGTGGCGACCGCGTCGCTGGCGGGGCTGGCGGCGGTACCGCTCGATCCCCTGTACGGGGCCAACAAGCACGCGGTCGTGGGCCTCACCCGCTCCCTCGGACCGGCTCTCGCGCAGGAGAACGTGCGCTTCAACGCCGTCTGCCCGGGGTTCGCCGAGTCACGGATCATCGACCCGCTGCGCGAGATGCTCTCCGCACAGCAACTGCCCGTCATCCCGGCGGAAGTGGTGGCGGACACGGTGCTGCGGATCGTCACCGGTGACGGCACCGGGGAGTGCTGGTTCATCCAGCCCGGCCGGGAACCGGAGCCGTTCCGCTTCCGCAGCGTCCCCGGCCCCGGCAAGCCCGTCGGCGTCTGAGCACCCGCGCGGACCGGATCATGACGGCCGCCGCCCGGTTCCGGGCGGCGGCCGTCTCACGTCACATCAGCCGGTGACCGGGCCGAACTCCTTGCGCGTGTCCACCGGTTCGCCGAAGAGCGACCACCGCTCACCCTTGAACCGCATCAGTTGCATCGTCTCGATCGGGAAGGCGTCATCGGGCCCGGTGTTCAAGGTGACGCCGGGCAGCAGCATGCCCACCTTGACGTCCTTCAGGTTGCGCACCGCATCCCGCAGACCCTCCCGGGTCGGGCACTTCATCGCCGCGAGAGCCTGGTGCATGGTCGAGGCGACGGCCCAGCCGTAGGCGTTGAACTGGTTGGCGGGATCGGCGTCCGACGCGAACTTCCCGAGTGCCTGCCGATACGCCTTCATCTCCGGGTCACTGGCCCACTGCGGATCGGCCGGGTCCTTGAAGTAGGTGGCCGAGACCACGCCCTGGACGTTCTTGAACCCGACCGGCTTGAGCACGGCGGCGGACGACGACACGCTGTTCACGATGTGCAGCGGGTTCCACTTGGTGATCTTGGCGTCGGCCGCGAGGGCCTGGCTGCCGAACTTGGGTGTGGTGATGTTCAGCAGCACATCCGCCTTCGACCGGGCGAGGCTGGCCATCTGCGCGGAGACGGACGGGTCGGTGACCTCGTAGCTCTCCTTGGCGACGACCTTGATGCCGCTGCCGGCCAGCGCCTCCTGGAACCCGCCGAGCAGGTCCTTGCCGAAGTCGTCGTTCTGGTACAGGACCGCGACCTTCGCCTTGGGCTTGGTGTCCTTGAGGTACTTGGCGTAGATCCGTGCCTCCGCCACATAATTGGGCTGCCAGCCGGTGGTCCAGGGGTGCGCCTCGTCCGTCCCCCACACGGAGGCGCCCGTGGCGACGAACGGCTGCGGCACCTTCTGCTGGTTGAGGTAGTCCCACACAGCCGCTGTGGAAGGGGTGCCCAGGGTCTGGAAGACGGCGAAGACCTTCTCCCGCTCGACCAGTCTCCGGGCCTCCTCGACAGCCTTGGGCGGCTGGTAGCCGTCGTCGCGGACGACGAACTCCACCGTGCGGCCGTCGATACCGCCCTTGTCGTTGACGTACTTGAAGTAAGCGGCCACGCCCTTGCTGATCGTGCCGTACGCGGAGGCCGGCCCGGACAGCGGGTAGATCCCGCCCAGCTTGATGGTCTTGTCGGTGATCCCGGTGGTCTGCTGGCCCTTGCACGCGCCGTCGGCGGCGGTGCCCTTGTCCTCCTGGCCTCGCTGGGTGGCACAGGCCGTGGCGGTGAGCAGGGCTGCGGTCGCGGCGGCGGCCGCCCGCAGAACGGTCTTCTTGCGCATGCGATTCATTCCTCTTCCGTGCGGGGCGGTGCGCCCACGGGTTCGGCTTGGGCTTGGACTTCGGCTTCAGGGGGTGTGGGATCCGCGGACGTCGCGGATGTCCCGGACGGTGTGGGGCGGGCCGTGTGCGTCCCGTCGGGGGTGCGGGTACGGGGGAGACGACGAGCGGCCGCACTCCCGATACGGCCCGCCAGGCCGGCGAGTCCCGCCGGGGCCACGTACATCACCGCGATGATCAGCAGCCCGAACACCACACCGGGTGCGGCCTCGCTGAGGTCCTGCGCCACATTCGGCACGTACATCACGAACGCCGCCCCCAGCAGCGGCCCGTACAGCGAGGCCAGTCCGCCGACCACCAGACCCGCCAGCAGCGTGATGGACAGGACGAAGCTGAAGGAGTCGGGCGAGACGAAGCCGATCACCCACGTGTACAGGCAGCCGGCAACGCCAGCGAACATCCCGCTCCACGCGAAGGCGAGGGTCTTGTGCAGCGACAGCCGCACCCCCATCACCTCCGCCGCGCTCTCGTGGTCCCGTACGGCGAGCAGCGCCCGGCCGACCCGGGACCGCAGCAGATTGCGGGCGACCAGCAGTGCGAACGCGGTGACGGCGAGGACGAGGAAGTACAGCCATTGGTCCTCGGCCAGTCCGCTCCAGGCGGGCGGCTGCGGTTTGTCCACCGTCAGGCCCATGGAGCCGCCCGTCCACGGTTCGAGCCGCTTCAGCAGCAGCGGCAGGAACACCGCGAACGAGAGGGTGACCAGGGCGAGATACAGCCCGCGCAGCCGCAGGGCGGGCACGCCGAAGCCCAGGCCGAGCAGGAAGCATCCGGCGGCGGCCACGGGGAGCGTGGCCAGATGGCCGGTGTCGAACCGGTCCAGCATGACCGCGGCCGTGTACGCCCCGGCCGCGAAGAACGCGCCGTGCCCGAGGGAGATCTGCCCGCCGTGGCCGACCAGCAGGTTCAGTCCGGCGAGCGCCACCGCGTACACCAGCACCATGGTCAGCTGGAACACCTGGAAGGGCGCGAAGTAGAACGGAGCGCCGACGACGGCGACCGTCGCGGCCAAGGCGATGAGGGCGGCCCGCGTGCGTCCGGCGCGGGCGCCGTCGGCTCGGAGGATTCCGGTGATCGTGCTCATGCCCGCTCCACCGCCGCTCGTCCGAACAGGCCCTGGGGCCGCACCAGCAGCACCACCAGGATGATCACCAGTGGTACGCCGATCTTGAGGTCGGCTCCGACGACGTCCACGTACGCCCCGGCCAGCGTCTCGGCGATGCCCACCAGCAGGCCGCCGACGACCGCGCCCACCGGGCTGTCGAAGCCGCCGAGGGTGGCCGCGGCGAACGCGTAGATCAGGACCCCGCCCATCATGTTGGGCTCCAGGAACAGCAGCGGGGCGACGAGCACGCCCGACACCGCGCCGACCGTGGCGGCGAGGCCCCAGCCCAGCATCAGCACCCTGCCCACACGGATGCCCGAGAGCCGCGCCGAGGTGGGATTGGCGGCGACCGCCCGCATGACCAGGCCCACCGAGGTGTGCTGGAACAGCAGATACAGCAGCCCCATCACGGCGGCCACCACTCCGATGATCCCGAGCGTGGACCAGCCGACACTCACCCCGGCCAGGTCGATGCCGCCGTCCGGGAACGGCTGCGGGAAGTCCTTGACCGTGAACGACCAGATCAGTCCGGCCGCCGCGTTGACGAAGATGAACAGGCCCACCGTCACGATGACGAGGGTCAGCTCGGGCGCGCCCTCCACGGGCCGGATGACCACCCGCTCCACCAGCATGCCGCCGACGAAGGACACCGCCAGGGTGACCGGCAGCGCCAGCCAGAACGGCATGCCCGACGCCATCAGCTGCCATGCCACGTATGTGGAGAGCATCGCGAGCTCGCCCTGCGCGAAGTTGACGATCCCGGTGAACCGGTGGATCAGCACCAGGGCGAGCGCCAGGCTGGCGTACACCGCGCCGGCCCCGACGCCCTCGACCGTCTGCTGGAGAAGTTCGGTCACGGCGCTCACCCGGCCTTCCGGGAGCGGACGGAGACCCCGAGGTACACCTCGGCGACCTGCCCGTCCTCGCGGATCTGCGCGGCCGGGCCGGACAGCACCAGCCGGCCGGCCTCCAGCACATGCGCGCGGTGTGCGATGTCCAGCGCGAGCTGGGCGTTCTGCTCGACGACGACCACGGTGGTGCGTTCCTCCTCGTTCACGGCACGGACGATCTCGAACAACTCTCGGGTGACCAGCGGAGCGAGTCCCAGGGACGGCTCGTCGAGGAGCAGCAGGGCGGGACGCAGCATCAGCGCCCTGCCGATGGCGAGCATCTGCTGCTCGCCGCCGCTGAGACTGCCCGCCGTCTGACGGGCGCGCTGACGAAGCCGGGGGAAGTGGCCGTAGACGCGCTCCAGGTCGGCCGCCACGGCGGCACGCTCGCTCCGACCGCGGCGCAGGACCCCGGTGCGCAGATGGGCCCCGACGCGCAGGTTCTCCTCGACGGTCAGGTCGCTGAACGTGCCCCGTCCCTCGGGCACGTGCGCCACACCGAGCCTGGCGGCCTGCTCGGGGGAGCGGCCCAGCAACTGCGTACCGTCCAGCGTCACCGAGCCGCGGCCGCGGACCATGCCGCACAGGGCCCGAAGGGTGGTCGTCTTGCCCGCCCCGTTCGGCCCCAGCACGGCGCACACCTCTCCGCGCGCGACCGAGAAGTCCAGACCCTGCAAGACGCGGGCCTGACCGTATCCGGCGTGCAGATCCGACACTCGCAGGAAGTCGGGATCCGCAGGGTCCTGCGCAGTCGGATCCGTCCCCGGGAGGTTGTCCTCGGGCCGGTCGGTGGTGTGATCGCTCATGCCGCGACCCCCAGATACGCCTCGATGACCGCGGGATCGCGCTGGACCTGTTCCGGCGGGCCCTCGGCGATCTTGCGGCCGAAATCGAGACACACCACCCGATCGCACAGGCCCATCACGAACCCCATGTGGTGCTCGACCACCACCAGCGTGAGGTCGAAGTCCTGGCGGATGGCGCGCACCAGGTCGGCGAAGTCGTCGACCTCGCCGTGGCTGAGGCCGTTGACGGGTTCGTCGAGCAGCAGCAGCCGGGGCCGGACGGCCAGCGCTCTGGCCAGTTCCACGCGTTTGAGCGTGCCGAACGGCAGCCCGGAGGCAGGGCGGTCGGCGACGTCCGAGAGGTCCAGCCGCCGCAGCAGCTCATCGGCCTGGTCGCGCAGCCGCGCCTCCTCCTGCCGGACGCGAGGGAGCCGCAGTGCCGCGGCCAGGTGTCCCGCACGGCCCCTTGTGTGGGCGCCGACCATGACGTTCTCGCGGACCGTGAGGCGCGGGAACAGGCCCAGATTCTGAAAGGTGCGGGCGATGCCGCGGCGGGCCACGGCGTGCGGCGCGAGGCCGAGCAGGTCCTCACCTTCGTACCGCACCGTTCCGGCATCGGGTGTGCAGCGCCGGGTGAGGCAGTTGAACAATGTGGTCTTTCCGGCTCCATTGGGCCCGATGAGCCCGACGGCGGAGCCGGCCTCGACGGCGAACGCGACGCCGTCCAGGGCCGTGATCCCGCCGAAGCGCACGGTAATGCCGTCGACCGTGAGCATGAGTGACGCCCTTTCCGAGATCCCTGAGGGATGGGAGAGCGTCACCGTAGGGGGGCGGGTTCCGGACGCACATTGGGTGCGGAAACCCAACTTCAGATCCGACGACTTGTGCGCCGCGCACAGTGCCGCCGAAATCTCCGCCGCCGGACCTGTTGACGCGGCACGAGCTGGCATGAACCATCTGCGCCATGTCTGGTGCACTCGTCGTGGGCACTCCCACTCTGCCCGAACCGCTCCGCCAGGAGCGGCGGCGGATCCTGCGCGCCGTGCAGGACCGGGTCGAGGAGGTGGCGGACACCGCCGTGGCGGTGATGCGTGAGGAGATCCCGTCGTACGGGGTGCAGGACGAGCGCTTCTTCCAGGACGTACGGGACCAGGTGCTCTCGCACTACAGGATCCAGCTGACGGTGCTGGCGGGGACCCGGGACATCGCCTCGGAGGACCTGGTCTTCAGCCGTGCGGCGGCCATGCGCAGGGCACGGGCGGGGTTCGCCCTGGAGGACTGGATGAGCGCCTTCCGTGTCGGCCGGCAGGTCTTCTGGAACGCGCTGACGGAATGCGCGGGCACCTCACCCACGGCCCAGCAGGCCGCGCTGTCCCTCGTCACACCGATGATGCGATACGTGGACTTCGCCAGCACCCACGCGGCGCAGGCCTACGTGGAGTATCAGCAGCACATCGTGGCGGACGCGGACCGGGAGCGCAGGGACCTTCTGGAGCAGCTCCTGGCCGGTGCGGGGCCGACACGCGGCCCCCTGCTCGCCGCGGCACAGGCGTACGGCATCGGGCCCCACTCTCCGATGATGGTGGTCGTGGCGTCCTGTGTCCGCGACACCCGCACCGGGGACACGGCCCTGGAGGAAAGCGGTTACGCCACCAGCGCGGCGATCACCGTCGCGGGGTACTGGGCCAGCAGAACCCTGGTGGTCGTCCGCCACGGCGAGGTGGTGGCCGTGCCCGTGGTGCGCGCCGGTATGGACGAGGAAGACGTGTGCGCACACTTCGACGCCGTGCAACGGCGCCTCGCCAAGGAGGGGACCCTGCTCTGCGTCGGTGTCAGCACGGTCGCCCGCGGCGCGTCCGAACTGCCGCGCGCCTACCAGGAGGCACGGGCGGCGCTCGAACTCGTTCCGGACGAGGGCGGGGTGGCGGCGCTGCCCCGGCTGTCCCCGTTCGACTATCTGGCCATGCGCGCCGACGACATCGCCCGTCAGCTGATCGACCCTCGGGTGAGCGAACTCCTGGACGACGACCGCAGGCGCGGCGCCCCACTGGCGGCCACGGTGCGGGCGTTCGCCGACGCCGACCTGAACCTGCGGCTGGCCGCCGACCGGCTGCGTGTGCATCACAACACGGCGCACTACCGATTGCGCCGGATCGAGGAACGCACCGGGCGCAATCCGCGCCGGATCGCGGACCTGATGGAACTGCTGGTGGCCCTCGCCCTCCGCGACGGGACCCAGGAAGGCGAGGACAAACGGTGAGCGAGACCGTAGAGCGGTTGACCCACGACACACAGCAGCCGGCCGCGCAGGAGACCCCTGCCGCGGACCGCCCGCAAGCCCGCCGAGCGCTGCTGGACGCGGCCCTCGAAGTATTCACCGAGCGCGGCTACAACGACGCCAGCCTCGCCGAGATCGCGGCCCGCTCCGGCATCGACGTGGGCAGCCTGTTCCAGCACTACGGCGGAAAGAAGGGGCTGTACCTGGAACTGTGGGAGGACTTCCGCGAGGAACAGGAACGCCGGACCGCACGGATGCTGGCCGAGGCCCGGAGCCGCGGGGTGGAAGACCCGATCACCCTCTTCGTCGAGGGAGCGCGGGCCTACCTGGAGGGAGCCTGGGAGAACCGCCGTATCGGCAGACGGCTCGTGGAGGAGGACGGCCCCGCAGGCTTCGACACCCTGCGGCGCCAATGGGACCGCGCATGGGTGCGGCGCAACGCCCGGCTCCTGGAGGTGGACGAGCGGCGCCGCGCCGGCCGGGTACGGGTGATCGTGCTGACCACGATCATCGGAGGAGCGGCGCGGGAACTGGGCGACTGCGCGGACGAGGCGGAGGCCCAGGAGGTCATGGACGAGGTGTGCGGCATCCTGTTCCATCTCTGGTCGACCTCGCTGGCCGGGACCGACACGGCTGTGTAGGACGGTTCACGGACTCGTGCCGGTCTTCGTACCCGTGCGGGGATGGGGGAGAGGCGGGTCGGTTCGGCGCAGCTCCGCGAGGAGTTCGTTCCGTCCCACCAGGAGTTCCGTGAGAATCCGGCGTGCGGCGCGCAGGAGTTCGGCGACATCGCCGCCGGCGAGGGCATAGCTGACCGTTGAGCCTTCCCGTACGGAGACCACGATTCCGGAACGGCGCAGTACGGCCAACTGCTGGGAAAGGCTGGACGGTTCGATGTCGATGTCGGTGAGAAGGTCCCGCACCGGGACGGGACCGTTCTGCAGCAGTTCGAGGACCCTGATACGCACCGGGTGGCCGAGCATGCGGAAGAACTCGGCCTTGGCCTGGTAGAGGGGCACTTGCATGGTGATGGCTCGCTCCCTGCCGCATTCAAGGGCGTTCTCTCGGTGATGCGGCGGCCTGCGTGTGCCGCCGCGCGCGTCATGCACACCGATCTTCGCTGCTCAGGGCTCCGCGTCACCCCGAGTTGTGGTGATATGGATCTCGCGAGTTGAAGAAGTCTTCAATGAGCGGGCACGCGGAGCCGAGGGGCGTGCGACGTCCTACACCTCGAGGTCTGCTTCGACGCGCTTGAGTTGATGGCGCGCCATGGCCAGGTTGGACCTGGCGCGGTCGAGGACGACGTAGAGGAAAAGTCCGGCGCCGTGACGGCCTTTCACCAGCCGGATGAGGTGGTACTGGCTGCCGAGGGTGATGAGGATGTCCTCGATCTCGCCCTTCAGACCGACTTGTTCCATCGTGCGGACCTTGGCGCGGATGACGTCGGTGTTGCCGGCGGCGGCGACGATCAGGTCGAGGTCCTTGCCGCCGCCGAGCGTACCCAGGGCCATGCCGCTCGTGTAGTCGACGATGGCGGCCCCCATCGCCCCTTCGACCGCGGTCATCATTTCCTTCAGGGAGACTTCGACATTCGCCATGGCGTTCCTTTTTCTCGGCTGTGGACCTGGCTTGGCGGGTCCGGTTCGAGAAGGAACCGTACGGAGCGGATTCGCCCGAGACGCGGGATGGTTTGGGACTGGCACACGGAACTTCGGAAAGCTCAGCGATGTGCGGCCTTTTGATCGATCGGGGACGGAGCTTGGCCGTCGGCCGCCGTTGTTTTGCCGGCGGGGTGCGGGCACCGGCATCTCTTTGAAGTACAACGGCGTGCTGCTGGGAGACACCGAGCTGCAGGGGCACTGGGTCGGCTGGGAGAGGATCTCTGTATGAAGCAACGGCAGACGGTGACGGTCGGTGTCGATCTGGCCGCGAGTGCGCGGCGTACCGCCGTGTGCCGGGTGGCCTGGGACGAGGCGGGCGGCATGGCGGTGGAGTTCGTCGTGCCGGAACGGGACGAGGATCTGCTGGCGATGATCCGGGCGGCCGGCAAGACGGGCCTCGACTGCCCGCTCGGCTGGCCATCGAGCTTCGTGGCCACGGTCCTGGCCCACCACCGGGGTGAGCGACTGCCGCCTCCCGCCCGGTTCGAGGGGCGTGCGGACGGCCGGCCCGGGCTGAATGCGCTGCGGTTCCGGCTGACCGACGACCTCACCTGGAAGGAGACCTCGAGGCGGCCTCCGCTGTCGGTGTCCACCGATCTCCTGGGCGTAGTGGCCCTGCGAGCGGCCTATCTCCTGGACGCCCTCGAAGCGACGGGAGTCGCTGTGCCCCGGGACGGCTCCGGCCCGGTCGCCGAGGTCTATCCCGCTGCCGCGCTACGGCGATGGGGGATCCGCCTCACCCGCAGCTACAAGAGCGCCACGCCGGAAGCGCGCGTTGTCCGAGAACAGATCGTCCACTCGGTCGAGACGGGCTTGGGCGTGGCCCTGCCCGAGCAGGTGCGGGCGAAGTGCGTGGACAGCCACGATCATCTCGACGCCTTGGTCTGTGCGCTGGTCGCCCGGGCCGTGCTGGTCGGGGACACCCGTCGGCCGAGCTCTCCGGACGAGCACACGGCCGCCCGGCTGGAGGGGTGGATCCATCTGCCGGGCACGGATCTCTCGGCCCTTCGCTCCTGATGTCCGCTACGAGCCGGCTCTCAGCCGGCTGCCGGCCCCCCGACATTGAACGTCGACTGCCCCGACCCGGCCCTCACGACGATGATGTCCGCGGGCACCCCCGTGGGGTTGCTCTCCCGGTGCACGGCGCCCTTGGGCACGTAGATGAAGTCGCCGGGACCGGCGTCCACCGTATGGGAGCCGTCCGGGCCGAACTCCATCTTCAGGGCTCCGGTGAGGACGTAGATCACCGATTCGTACGCGCCGTGGTGATGCCACGCGGAGACCATTCCGGCCTCGGTGCGGACGAACCCCGACCATGTTCCCTCCGTGGCGAAGGCCTCCTGCCGGTCCATCCCCGGAGTACCGGGCCCCGGCCTTCTGTCACCAGGAGTGACGACGAGAACCTGATCATGCTGACGGTCCATGACGACTCCTTCCGCTCGGGCCGTCGAGCCCCGCCATGGACTCGACACCGACCTGTACGGGCGGCACTGTCCTGCCCACAAGGCTAGCCGAGACCAGGTTCAGGCACCCGGGCGCGCCGGCCGCCTGGTACACCTGCTCAGCACCCGCTGCGTGCCTTTCGTCGGGCGTCCCGTACCACCCGTAGCGCGCCCATCAGCGGAGGCTTCGCGGAACCGTGCAGCAGCCCAGTGCCGCGCACCAGTGTCGCGTCCGCCGTCAACAGTTCTATCTCGACGACCGCGGACAGCAGCGGTCGAGCTTGCGGCGCAGCCAACGCCGCCATATCCCGGGCCGCCTCCAAAGATGCCCGGGCCGCGGTCACCTGGTGGGCAATCAGGTGACGCAGCGTCAGGGACTCGCAGCCTGCCGCCATGTCCTCCACCGTGACCGAGAAATGCTCCAGCGTCTGTGCGGGTATGCCCAGCCGCCCGTCCCGCACGTCTTCGGCAAGGTCGTTGACGAAGTCCAGCCGCTGACTGCCGTCGATGAGCGTCCGGCACGCCGCCCGGAATCGCCCGTCGTCCTTCTCCGGCCCGAGCAACACGCCGACGAGCATGAATGCCGGCAGCGAATAGGCGTCCAGATAAGCTTGATAGTCACTCTCGTCGGTAAATCCGCTGAACTCCAGCTCGGCAGTGGCTGTGGACAGATAGTCCTCCACCACCTGCCGCAGCCGTGGACAGGCCGCAATGGTGTGCAGCAGAGCGCGGATCAGCGGATCGGCGCTCAGCCCTGTCTCCAGCGCCTTGCGCACCTGTTGCTCCCAGGACGCCCATGCCGCGACCCGCTGCGGTTTCGGACCGGTGTCGAGGAGGTTGTCCCCGTGGTGCATCACGGCCGTGACCGCCACCACATGGGGCAGTACCGGCCGCGGCAGCAGCGCACGGGCCGCGAAGTACGACGTGCGGCGGTACCGCGCCACCAATGTGCGCTGGGCGTTGTAGTCGCTCCGCAGCTGACGCTCTCGTATCCCCGCCGCGTCCAGGCTCGTGTTCCACGCACTCATGAGCCGATCGTATGTGCAGGCCCTCGGCTGCACGGCCACGCTCTGCCGGGCCTGCCCGTATTGCAGACCTTCCGGTCGTTAACCCATTCGCTGTTGCCTTCTCAAATTCCTCCATTGCGTCGGTCTCCGCTCCAGTGACCTGCGTAAATGATCACATGAGATTGCCAATAGGCCTGGCCGGGCTGCCCATGTGTCGATGCGTCAGGTTGCGGATCTGACGGACCGTCGGTTGTCTCGTCAATGGAGCAGTACAGGGGCGCCGCGCAGACAGGCCGGCCACTGCTCCGTTGGAGGATTCCCTTGCGAAACTCACACGTTGGCGTTGGCATCGGCCTGATTGCCGGTGTCCTGGCACTGCAGAGTCCGGCTGCCGCGGCCGCCGAGGACTCAGAGGTATTCATCCGCCCGTGGAAGGCCACGCCCGGCTCTACGGTCACCGTCAGCACCACGGCATGCGGCGCGGAGACGTACGGCAAGGGCGAGTCGGCGGTGGCCGGCAAGTTCCACCTCTTCGCAGGCGACCGCAAGGGCGTGCTCACCGGCGAGTTCGTGATCCCGGAAGGGACCGACCCCACCACCGACACGGTCACCCTCAAGTGCCCGCCCCGGATCAAGCTCACGGAGACGTACCAGATCACCGCTGGCCGGCCGAACGGCGCCGTCGAGGCCGGATTCGGCGACGCCAAGGACCGGGACACACAGCTGGCCGTGGGCGGTGCACTGCTCGCCGCAGCCAGCGCCGGGTGTCTCGTCAGGATGCGCCGCCGCTCGGCCGCCGACCGGACCTGACCTCTCCCTCCCGCCGTGCGGCCCCCGGCACCGTGCCTCACCCCGGGGGCCGCACGGAACGTACCCACCCCGCTGCAGGCAAGGGGCTAAACCGCGATGGAACCCGGGCACAGGACCGGCGATGCCGCACCTCCCTTCGTCCCCTCGACCATGTTTCTGGCCTGGGTCCTGGTGGTGGGCGCCGTGCTGGTGATCGGCGCGGTGCACGACTCGCAACCACCGCAACCCTCCGCCGGCCAGGCCTTCTCCACCCCCGTGGCGGGGCCGACGCCCAGCCGTTCCGCCGCACCGAGCGCGCCCGCCGTCCGGCCGCTGCCTCCTGCCGAGCCGGACCGGATTCGGATCCCCGCCATCCGCGTGAACGCGCCCATGACCAAGCTGGCCCTCGACCGTGAAGGAGCGCTGCGCCCCCCGTCCGCCGACAAACCCAACCTCGCCGGCTGGTACGGCAAGGGCACGGCACCCGGCTCGAAGGGCACAGCCCTCATCGCGGGCCATGTGGACCTGCCCGGCGGCCGTCCCGGCGTCTTCTTCGAGCTCGGCTCCCTGAGCAAGGGTGACACGATCGAGGTCAGCCGGGCGGACCGGCGTACGGCCGTGTTCACCGTCAACGCCGTGGAGGTCTACAAGAAGTCAGGATTCCCGAGCGAGAAGGTCTACGGCAGCTCCGACCGGCCCGAACTGCGGGTGATCACCTGCGGCGGCGGTTACGCCAAGAAGACCGGATACCTGGGCAACGTGGTGGCCTACGCGACGCTCACCGAGGTGAAACGGCTTTGACAATACCTGGCGGTGCTGCGCACGGAGTCCTCATAGGCACGCACCGCCCACCACGTTCCCCCTTCCCACTTCCCACTGCCGGACCGCGCCCAGCGCGTCACCGGCGCAACGCGCTCTGGCTCGCGTAGCCGTGTCGTGTGGTGCCGTGTCGATGTCAGTCGACCGGCCAGGTGTGGACTGGGGCGTTGAGGTGCATGTAGGCGATGTACTGCTGCGTCATCCGCCGCAGGGCTTCGTGGCGACCGGTGTGGGTCGTCGAGACGACGTGGTGGAACATCTCCTTCTGCCAGATGGCTCCGTTACGGCCGGTGACGCACCGCTGCTCGATGATGCCGAGCAGCGGCTCGCGCCAGGCCTCGTCCATGCCGGAGCGCTCCAGCCCCTTGTGCGCCAGCGGCAGCAGTCGGCGCAGGACCAGTTCGGGCACCGGCACCTCGCCCATTCCGGGCCAGTACAGTCGGGCCTCGATGCCATGGCGCGCCGCAGTGTGCAGATTGTCCTCGGCCGCCTGGAACGACATCCGTGACCACACCGGCCGGTCCTCCTCCACGAGGGCGCGGGTGAGCCCGTAGTAGAAGGCACCGTTGGCGAGGGTGTCGGCGACGGTCGGGCCCGCCGGCAGCCCGCGGTTCTCCACTCTCACATGTGGCTTGTCATGGGCGATGGCGTACACCGGCCGGTTCCAGCGGTAGATCGTGCCGTTGTGCAGGGTGAGCTCGCCCAGCTCGGGGATGTCCCCTTGGTCCAGGGTCTGCCCCGGGTCCTGCTCGTCGCACAGCGGCAGCAGCGCGGGGAAGTAGCGCAGATTCTCCTCGAACAGGTCGAAGACGCTGTTGATCCACCGCTCTCCGAACCACACCCGGGGCCGTACTCCCTGGACCTTGATCTCCTGTGGCCGGGTGTCGGTGGCCTGCTCGAACAGCGGGATGCGGGTCTCGTGCCACAGCTCCTTGCCGAACAGGAAGGGCGAGTTGGCGGCCAGGGCCACCTGGACCCCGGCGATCGCCTGCGCCGCGTTCCAGTAGCCGGCGAACTCCTCGGGCGAGACCTGGAGGTGGAACTGGGTGCTGGTGCACGCGGCCTCCGGGGTGATCGTGTCCGCGTAGGTCCGCAGCCGGTCGGTGCCGTCCATTTCGATCCGCAGGTCCTCGCCCCGGGCGGCGAAGACCTGGTCGTTGAGCAGCCGGTAGCGCGGGTTCTCCGACAGCGCCGTCTCGCCGACGTCCTTCTGCCGCAGCGTGGGCAGGATGCCGATCATGATCAGATGTGCGCCGACCGTCGCGGCGCGTTCCTCGGCGTGATTGAGCGCGGCGCGGATCTCGGACTCCCAGGCATCGGGGCCGCCCTCGGTCAGACGCCGGGGCGGAACGTTGATCTCCAGGTTGAACCGGCCCAGCTCGGTGGACCAGGCGGGGTCCGCGACCGCCTCGAGCACCTCCAGGTTGCGCATCGCCGGCTCGGCCCGCTCGTCGACCAGGTTCAGCTCTATCTCCAGCCCCACCTGAGGCCGCTCGGACTCGAAGCGTGACTCGCGCAGCATCTGCGCGAACGCATCGAGGCACTCCTGCATCTTGATCCGATACCGGCGGCGATCCTCGCGGGTGAAGACCAGCGCCGGGACGTCGCGTCCCATCGGCCCTCCCGGGTTGCCCTCCTCGGACACCTCTCCCCTCCAGCGTCGCACCGGCGGACGCCTCCGACCAGATGGAATGCAGGTTGCCGCCCGACTGGTCAGCTCCCTCGTCCGGGCCCGCAGCCAGGAAGCGAGACGGCCGACGCGCGGGTCCTGCTGGGGCGGTCGGCGGCTGAGGAGGTGGGAGCAGGTTCCGTCCGGGACGAAGCCGAAGGGTGCGTCGTTCCAGGCCCCCGGCCTTGTGCCGGTGTGCAGAAGTACGGCCCCTCGACCGCATCGCCCCCGACTGCCACCCAGCCGAGGCGGCCGGCTGCGCGGGCGTCGACCTGCTCGCCCACCGGGCCACCGAGGCCGACCCCCTCGACCTGGTCCGCGCCGCCCGCGCCGCCACCACGGGCCGCCTGGTCGTCGCCGGCTCCCAACCGGCGCCTGTCGTCGCAGCGGTCACTGTGTAAGGTCGCGCTGAGAGAGGATCTTGCACGGAGGTGACGGTATGGAGAACAGCGTGCCACGAGGCCGGGGCCGGCCTCCGGGGACCCGGACCGTCAAAGGGGAACTGACCGCCCGCCAGAAGGCCATCGTCCGGTTCATCACCGACGAGGTGGCGCGCAAGGGCTACCCGCCGTCGATGCGGGAGATCGGCGAGGCCGTCGACCTGGCCAGCACCTCGTCGGTCGCACACCAGCTGATGGCACTGGAGAGCAAGGGCATCCTGTACCGCGACCCCCACCGGCCACGCGCCTACCGGGTCCGCTCCTCCTGGGCACCCGAGCTGGGCCGCAGGACCGCAAAGGCGGTGGAGGTACCGCTCGTCGGCCGGATCGCCGCCGGCGCGCCCCTGCTCGCCGAGGAGATGGTCGAGGACGTCTACGCGCTGCCGCGTCAGCTCGTCGGCGAAGGTGAGCTGTTCGCCTTGTCGGTGTCCGGTGACAGCATGATCGACGCGGCGATCTGTGACGGCGACATCGTGATCGTCCGCCGCCAGGACAGCGCCGACCACGGCGACCTGGTCGCCGCGCTCCTGGAGGACGAGGCCACGGTCAAACAGCTGCGCCGGCAGCGGGGCGAGGTGTGGCTCATGCCGCGCAACTCCGCGTACGACCCGATCCCCGGTGACCAGGCGCAGATCCTCGGCAAGGTCGTGAGCGTCATGCGCCGGCTCTGACCTGCGCCGCGGGGCGTGGAGCGGTCTTACGCAGTACGAGTGAATGAGCCGGCCTTTCCGTTTGACGCCGGTCGTGAGTCCCTTACCGTCTGCACTGGGTTCGGCCGCTGCAGGGGAGGTCCCGAGGGCGGGCGCCGGTTGAAGGGCGCACCTGATGGTGGGGATGTGGAAGTCACGAGGCGCGCCCAGGGGCCCGGCGGGCCGCCGCTGGACCGGGCCGGGGGCCTGGGTCGCGGTGGGTGCGGCGTCTCTCGTCGGGGCAGTGCCGCCGGTCGCCGGATGGTGGGTGGTGGAGCCCCGGGCCGCGCCGATGACTGGTTTCGGGCCTGCCGTCGGCTGCTGGGCCTTGACGGTCTCCGTGATGCTGCGCGCAGTGGGGACGCGCGGGCGGGTGCGCACGCGGCTGCTGCTGTCGGCGGGTTCGGCGGCCGCCGGGAGCGCGTACCGGACCGCTGTCACCGTGCTGTCGGCTCACCCTTTGGCGTGGGTCCTGGACACGCGTCGTTTGCTCGGTGCGGTGGTGATCACCGCGGTGACGATGGCGGTCGGCCTGGGCCTGGCCGGTCTGGTCGTCGCTGCCGATGCCGGAACCGGTCGGCACATGTGGCTACGGCGCCTGCTGGACGGGCTCGTCACAGCAGGCGCCGTGTATATGACGGGATGGGTCCTGCTGCGGGGAGCCGGCGACGGCTGGCGGCTGGAGACAGGGATGGTGGGCGTCCTGTGGACCGCGGAAGTCGTGTTCCTCAGCTTTCTGTTCGCCCTGCGCCGTCTGGTACGGGGCGACCAGCGGGCCACCGTGTGGGTGGCGGTCGCCGGGCTGACCCTCACCCTCGTCGGCGACACCCTGCGGCTGTGGGTGGTCGGCCCGGAAAACCCTGCGCCGATGCCCTCCCAACTGGCCGACGCCTTCGCCACCGCGGGACTGCTGGTGGTCGCCGCCGGCCCCTGGGTGCCCGGCGGCGCGAGCGTCCTGGGAGCCGGCCGGCCGGCGCTGCGGTTGGGCATGGAGGGCGCCGCGGCGTTCATTGCCCTGACCGTCTTCACGGTCATGGCGCTGGGCTACGCATTGGCTCCGCTCGCCCCCGATCCGGTGCCGCTCTGGGTCGGCGCGACGGTGCTGGTGGGCCTGTGGGCTCGGCGCACGTTCCTGCCGGGTGAGCAGACCGGAGGGGATGCGTCAACTTGACCTGGCCGTGAACGGCCGGGCTTGGAGGTAGCGCCCCAGCTGGCTGCTGGGTGGGCTCCTCCGTCCAGACACCCTATGGGGTGGCAGGGACGCGTGACTCACGCCCCGCGATCCACACAGCGTCGCCCTTGCGGGCGATGTTGTGAGAAGCGTTCCGGTCCGCGTGGGCAACGACCCCGCAGTTCAGGCAGATGAACAGTGCTTGGCTTGCCCGGTTCTTCTTGTCGATGTGGCCGCACTCGCAGCACTGCCGCGAGGTGTAGGCGGGATCGACATGGACCACGGGCACGCCGGCCCTGCGGGCCTTGTAGACGATGAAGTCTGCGAGCTGGGCGAAGGCCCAGGAGTGGAGCGTGACCCGTTGGGGCTTGCGGAGCCGTACCCTCTGCCGGATTCCCTTGAGTTCTTCCAGGGAGATACCGGCCGAGGTGCGTTCAGCCTCGGTCACGATCGTCTTGGCGATGATGTGGTTCGTGTTCGTGACGTGCCGCGCTTCGCGGCGGGAGCGCTCTTTGAGACGTCGCTTGGCGGACTTGGTGCGCTTCTTCTGGAGCTTGGCCCGCAAGGCGAGCTGACGCTTGCGGTACCGGTTCAGGCCGCGCCCGGCGGCCTGGTAGCCGGTGGACGTGGTGGCGATGTTCGCGATCCCGAGATCAACGCCGATGAAGCCGTCCGGCTCGTACTGCTCCGCCTCGGGGACCTCGCACACGGCGAGGAGGTAGAACACGCCGTCGCGTTCGATCAGGTCGGATTCGCCCTTGCGGTACTGCTGGAGCATCTTGAGCGCATCGGCGGAGCAGGCGAAGCGCACGTTCTTGAGGCGGCCTGCGGTGGTCCAGATGGACACCGCCTGCGCGTCGTACTGCCAGCTCAGACACCGGTCGTCATACGGCTGCGCGGCCTGGGGCCGGAAGACGACCGGCTTCGCCTGCGCCGTGCGCCGGCGCTTCGAGCCCGGCCTGCCGAGGTTCTGGGCCCGCAGGCCGGCGTGCAGCGTGGTGTAGGCGTCGCGCACCTTCTTGATGACGTGCTGCGCGACCTGAGCGCCGAGCCCGCGTTCCTTGAGCTGCGCATAGGCCAGCTTCCGCAGCGCGTACTCACGCGGCACACCGTTCATGAACGCGACCTCGGAGACCCAGTTGGCCTCCGAGTTGAACGTGTGCATGGTCGCAGCAATCGCCGATGCCTGTGCGGCATCCGGTATCAGCTTGACCTGCGTCACGACCTTCACGAGCAAGATCGTAGCATTGATCTATGTCACCACGCTGGGAGCCAAACCCCAACATCCGCAGGGGCCGAACCGTCACCTACACCCTCCATGCACATTTGGTCTTCACGCCCAAGTACCGGCGCGGCCCGTTCACGGACGAGATCCTTCGCCGCTGCGAAGAGATCATGCGGGACGTCTGCGCCGACTTCGAAACCGAACTGGTCGAGTTCAACGGCGAACGCGATCACGTCCACCTCCTCGTGCACTACCCGCCCAAGGTCGCCATCTCGCGCTTGGTCGGCTCCCTCAAAGGCGTCTCCGCCCGAAGGCTTCGCCAGGAGTTTCCCGCCCACATCCGAAAGTACCTGCGGGGTGATCACTTCTGGTCGCCGTCCTACTTCGCCGCATCCTGCGGCGGCCCACCACTCAGCATCATCAAGGAGTACATCGAGAACCAGAAACGTCCCGCCTGACGTCAACAGTACGGACCCGTGCACCCACACGAGTCAGAGCAGTCCAAAGAAGCGCTTCCTCCCGGGCGTGAACGCCCGGCATTCCGCGCTAGATCATGCTGAAGCCCCTGCCGCCCGGCGGGTGGCCCTGGCCTGTACGGCGTAGCGCGTTCTTCCTCCCGAGTGGCCCCGGTGGCACGAACCCCCGGATCGCTGGTGTCTGGGTACAGAAGGCCGGACAGAGAGCGAGAAGCGATGCAACTGAAGCGCGGGCGCCTCGGGACACCCCGGGCCGCCGGGACAGCCGGGGTCGTGTTCGCGGTCCTGATGGCCACGACGATCATCCTGGTGCGTACCGCTCTGCCCAGCGGGGGCGGCGGGGACGAGATCGACGTGACCGGCGCACAGCTCAACGCCGTGCAGACGGCGCTGGAGCTGCTTCCGTTCGCCGGGATCGCCTTCCTGTGGTTCATGGGCGCGGTGCGCGAGCAGGCCGGTGAGGGAGAGGACCGGTTCGTCTCCACCGTGTTCCTCGGCAGCGGCCTGATCTTCGCGGCCATCCTGTTCGTCAGCGGCGCGGCGGTCGGTACTGTGCTCGACGAGAGCCAGAACGACGCGACCTTCGGCCGCCACTTCGCCTACACCTTGCTGACCACGTACGCGATGCGGATGGCCGCGGTGTTCATCCTCACGGCCTCGACCATCGCCCGCCGGCTCGGCGCCCTCCCGCGCCCGCTCGTCGCCTTCGGCCTGCTGGCCGGTCTGACGCTGCTGGTGGTGGGATCGAGCGTGCCCTGGTCCGAACTGGTCTTCCCGGCCTGGGCGCTGGTCGTCAGCCTGCACATCCTGCGAGGACGCCGCGCAGGCCCGCAGCCGGCGACCCCGACCTGAGCCGGTCCAACCGATCACTCGAACGGTCTTCCCCTCGTCGCCGTCTGCCCTCCGGGCACCGAGGCTGGTCGGAGGGGGTCGACCGGGCCGATGGAGAGGACCGATCACGTGGTAAGGATTGCCGTCGATCTGAACCGCTGTCAGGGGTACGCGCAGTGCGCGTTCCTCGCTCCCGAGATCTTCGTCATGCACGGCGAGGAGGCGCTGCTGTACAACCCGGATGCCGACGAGGCACAGCGCGACAAGCTGGCCCAGGCCGCCGCGGCCTGCCCCGTCCAGGCCATCCTGGTCGATGCCGTGGGCGCTGGGGCCGAGGCGGTGTCCGGTGATCGGTGACGGCTCCCTGGAACGGTTCAAGCGCGAGGGCCGCATTGTCGTGGTCGGCGCCTCGCTGGCGGGCCTGCGGGCTGCGGAAGCCCTGCGCGACAAGGGTTTCGCGGGTTCTCTGACGGTGATCGGTGACGAGCCCCACGAGCCGTACGACCGGCCTCCGCTGTCCAAACAGGTACTGCTGGGCAAGGCGGTCGCCGACCGTACGGCGCTGCCCAGGCTGCGGTCGGTCGACGCGACCTGGCGGCTCGGTGTCGCCGCCGCCGGCCTGGACATGGCCGGCAGACGGGTGCGGCTGGCCGACGGCGACGAGGTGCCGTACGACCGCCTGCTGATCGCCACCGGAGTGCGGGCGCGCCCGTGGCCGCGCGAGGCCGAGGCGGAACTCGACGGGGTCTTCGTGCTGCGGACCCGCAACGACGGCGCAGCGCTCGCACGGCGGCTCGCCGCGGGGCCCAAGCGGGTTCTGGTCATCGGCGCCGGGTTCACCGGCTCGGAGATCGCCTCCGCCTGCCGCGAGCGCGGCCTCGCCGTCACCGTCGCCGAGCGCGGCTCGGCGCCCCTGGTCGGCGCGCTCGGCGGGGTGGTCGGCGCGGTCTCCGCCGAGATGCAGCGCGAGCACGGTGTGGACCTGCGGACCGGGGTCATGGTGACCGCTCTGGAGGGCGATGCCTCGGGACGGGTGCGCGCGGCGCACCTGTCCGACGGCTCCACCGTGGAGACCGACCTGGTGATCATCTCTCTCGGTGCCACCCGCAACACCGAGTGGCTCGCCGGGTCCGGGCTGGGGGCCGGCCCCCGCGGCATCGCCTGCGACGCGGGCTGCCGCGCCTTCGACGTCCGCGGCATTGTGACCGACGACATCTACGCGGCCGGCGACGTCGCCCGCTGCCCGCACCCCCTGTTCGGCTACCAGTTCCTGTCCCTGGAGCACTGGGGCAACGCCGTCACGCAGGCTCGGATCGCGGCGCACAACATGCTCAGCGAGAGCATCGACCGGATCCCGCACATGGAGGTGCCGGCCTTCTGGTCCTCGCAGTTCGGAGTCAACATCAAGTCCGTCGGGGTGCCGTCGCTGGGGACGGAGATCCTCATCGCGCAGGGCTCGCTCAAGGATCACCGGTTCGTCGGCGTCTACGGCTACCAGGGGCGCGTCATCGGGGCGGTCGCCTTCGACCAGGCCCGGTGGCTGCCGTTCTACCAGGAGCTGATCGAGACCACCGCGCCGTTCCCGCCGCCGTTCCCCACGGTCGACCGGCACTCGGACGGAGCGCGGCCGCTCGACGCGGACTTCCCCGACCCGTCGATTCCCACCCACGGGCCCACTGTGACCCTTAGCGGATACTCGCCGGCCGACCGCCGGATGACGTTCACCCCCGCGCACTGACCCGCACGGCCACGAGGACTCGCCATGACGCAATCCGCACTGCACCAGATCCTGGACTACGCCAACCGCCCGAATCCGTACCCGATCTACGAAGAGCTGCGGAAGACGCCGGTGTTCCACGAGGACGACGGGCCGTACGTCATCAGCACCTACTACGAGATCCGCAGCCTGCTGCACGATCCCCGGATCAGCTCCGACGCCCGCAATCTGACCTCGACCACCGGCGGCGGGCCGGCCGAGCCGCCCCAGGAGGAGAGCGCCCTGCCGCCGGGCTTCCTGAAGCTCGACCCGCCGGAACACGACCGGCTGCGACGCATGACGAACCGGCCCTTCGGCCCGCCGCACTCCCCCCACCGGGTCGACGGAATGCGCGAAGAGCTCCATGACATCGTCTCCGGCCTCATCGACGGCATCGGCGACACGGGCCGCATCGACCTGGTGGAACAGTTCTCGTATCCCTTCCCGGTGACGGTGATCTGCCGGCTGCTCGGGGTGCCCCGCGAGGACGAGGCGCGCTTCCACACCTGGGCGGACACCCTCGCCGCGAGCCTGGACCCCGACCCGGACGCGGATCCCGCCGGGCGGGGGAAGGAGGCGCACGACGCCCGTATGGAACTGGGCATGTATCTGGCCGGCCTGATCGAGGAGCGCCGCAAGAACCCCGGCGAGGACATGCTCTCCCAGCTGGCGACGGCCAAGGGCGGGGACGGTCCGATGAGCACGATGGAACTGCTCAGCACCGCGGCGCTGCTGCTGATCGCGGGGCACGAGACCACCGTCAACCTCATCACCAACGGAATGCTGACCCTGCTGCGCCGTCCCGACGTCCTGCAACGGCTGCGCGAGGATCCGAAGCTGGCCGTGCCCCTCGTCGAAGAGCTCCTGCGCTTCGAGCCGCCGGTACAACTCCTGCCCCAGCGCACCACTCTCGCCGACATCGAGGTCCGTGGCGTCACCATCCCGAAGGGCGCCTCGCTCTGGCTGGTCCTGGCGTCCGGCAACCGCGACCCGCAGCGCTTCGAGAACCCGGACCGCTTCGACCCGGACCGCCGGGACATCCAGCACCTCGGCCTGGGCAGCGGCATCCACAGCTGTTTCGGCGCACCGCTCGCCCGGCTGGAGGCCCAGACCGCCCTGTCGGAGCTGGCCCGGCGGATGGAGAACCCCCGTCTGCTGGAGGACCCGCCCCCCTACCGGCAGAACGCCGTACTGCGCGGGCCCCGGCATCTGCCCATCGCCTGCGACGGGATCCGTCCCTAGGGGGTGTCGTTTGGATCAGGCTGGCCGTGAGAAGCGGCGCCTATCAGCCAAGTCGAGCGGGGTGTGGTGCGTGCAGCTGCAAGGCGGAGGAGGGCGTCAACGCGGAGCGGTGGCAACCGACGACAACGCGGCAGATGTGCGTGCCACACCCCGCGACGCCGGCATGGTCCAAACGACACCCCCTGGTCGGCCGGCCTGTGACAGTGAGCAGCCATGGCAAGATCCGCGTCCATGAGGAGTGAACAAGCGGACCGGCCCGTCGCGCTGGTCACCGGGTCCACCTCCGGGATCGGGGAGGCCGTCGCCCGGAGGCTGGCGGCGGACGGCATGCGGGTCGTGGTGCACTCGCGACGCAGTGCGCAGGCCGGGGAGGCGCTGGCGGCGGAGCTCGGCGGGGCGTATGTGCGGGCCGACCTGGCGGTGGAGGACGAGGCCCGCGGGCTGGTCGAGGCGGCGCTCGGCCGGTACGGGCGGCTGGACGTGCTCGTGAACAACGCGGGCATCAGCCGGCCGATCCCGCACGACGATCTGGCCGCGGCGACACCGGCGGACTGGCGACAGCTGCTGGAGGTGAACCTGATCGCGCCATGGGTGCTGTGCACGGCGGCACTGCCGACGCTGCGTCAATCCCCCGTGGGCGGAAGCATCGTGAACATCACCAGCCATGCCGGGGTGCGGCCCAAGGGCTCGTCGGTGCCGTATGCGGCGAGCAAGGCCGCGCTGAACCACGTGACCCGGCTGCTCGCCGCCGCGCTCGCGCCCGAGGTGCGGGTCAACGCGGTGGCCCCGGGGCTGGTGGACACACCCATGACCAAGGACTGGGCCCACGCGCACGAAGTGTGGCGAAACCGCGCGCCCATGCGCCGCCCCGCCCAACCCGCGGACGTGGCCGACGTGGTGGCGTCGCTGATCGCCCACACCTATCTCACCGGAGAGGTCATCATGCTCGACGGCGGGCTGAACCTGACCTGAGCACCAGGCCCGAGGGTCAGCCCAGATCGAGCCGCATCAGGATCCGGGGTGGCCGGCCAGCACCGAGGTGGTGTCGGCGGCGTGGGTGAATCCGGCGCGTTCGAAGTTCTTCCGGATCCCGGCGTACGCCATCGTCATGTCGACCCGCGCGTCTCCGTTGTCGAGGGGGTACGCCTCGATCACCGGTGCGCCGTGGGCGCGGGCGAACTCGACCGCACCGGCGATGAGAGCGTGCGAGATGCCCTGCTTGCGGTGACCGGGCCGTACGCGGATGCACCACAGGGACCAGACCGGGAGGTCGTCGATGTGCGGGATCTTGCGGCTGTGCGCGAAGGAGGTGTCCGAGCGCGGAGCCACGGCGGCCCAGCCGACCGGCTCGTCGCCGTCGTAGGCAAGGACCCCCGGAGGGGGTTGCGACCGGCACAGTTCGGCGACGTACTCACCACGGGCCGGGCCCCGGAGCTCGTTGTTGAGCTTCGACGGGATCCGGTAGCTCAGGCACCAGCAGACGTTGGAGTCGGGCGACTTCGGACCGAGCAGGGCGTGGACGTCGTCGAAGACCGAAGCCGGCCGCACTTCGATGGTCATGGCACCACCCTGTCACGGCGCGTACGGCGACGCTGCCGCCTTGATCAGGCGAGAGGCTCCAGTCGTACGCAGCACCGGCCGGGCGTAGGGGCCAAAGACGCCGCAAGCCCGGTCTCGCCCAGCCCGTGGAGGACACCGCGCAGCAGATGCAGGTTCATCCCGCACACGGTCTCGGTGTGCTCCCGGGCCAGAGCGTGGAAGGGGCAGTTGACCAGCACGATGACGCCTTCCTCGTGCCGCGGCTCGAAGCCGTACAGCTCAAGCACACCGAACAGGTTCGCGTCCCGCTGGCCGCCCAGCCGAGTGCCGAGCTCTTCGGCCGTGCGGTGCAGCACGTCCCGCACCGGCGCACCGGTTGCGCCGGACTCCTCCACGGCCCGGGCAAGGAGCTGTCCGGCCAGCTCGTAGCGGCGGTCCGGGAGGCTGACCGCGACCTGCTTCGTCGAGCGCCGGTACAGCTTGGCCGGCCTGCCGGCCCCCGGGCCCGCCCGTCCGCTGCGACGCTCGTAGACGACGTCGAGCAGTGATTCCTCGGCGAGCCGGTCGAGATGGAACGCCGCGGTCTGGCGAGCCAGGCCCAGGGCGGCGGCCGCCTCGTCCCGGCTGACGGGTGCCGGCTGGCGCACCACATGGTCGTACAGCCGTCTGCGCGTCGGCTCGTCCAGGGCTGCGATGGCGGAGACGTCGGTGTCGCGTGCTTCGTTCGTGGCGTCCACGGCACCAGTGTAAAACCCATGGCCATTGACTAAAGAAGAAATCCGCGCTTCTATCGTTAATGAGAGTTGTCGATAGAAGGAGAGGTCGGCCATGTCCTCAGTGACCACACGCGCCACGTCCGCGGACTCCAGGCATACGCTGCTCGGCGATCCCGGCTACCAGGCGTTCCTGATCCTGCGCACCGGCTTCGCCGTGGCGCCGATCCTCTTCGGGCTGGACAAGTTCGCCAACCTGCTCGTGGACTGGCCCGCCTACCTCGCGCCGTGGATCAACGACATCGTCCCCGGCAGCGCCCAGACGGCCATGTACGTGGTCGGCGTGATCGAAATCGTGGCAGGCGTCGCCGTGGCCCTCGCTCCGCGCTTCGGAGCCTGGCTGGTGGCCGGCTGGCTGGCGGGCATCATCATCAACCTCCTGACGATCCCCGACTATTACGACATCGCGCTGCGCGACTTCGGTCTGCTCCTCGGTGCGGTCGCCCTCGCGCGGCTCGCGGCGCGCTATCAGGGCACGCGGGAGCATTGACCGGGCGCGGACCACAACGGGAGTGAGCGCTCGGCCGGGCGGGCAGAGGGCGGTGGTGTGGACGCCGGCCCATCGGGGTACGCGGTGGCACGTGAGATGCACGCCGCACCGTCTTCTGCCCGGTGCCGTGAGAAAGAAGAAGCACATGCAGTTCCGTGACCGCAAGCAGGCGGGACAGGAACTGGCGGAACGGCTGCGGATCCTGCAGGAGAAAGGGGCGCTTCCGCATCCCGTGGTGCTCGCCCTGCCCCGCGGCGGAGTCGCGGTCGCCCGCGAAGTCGCGTCGGTGCTTCAGGCCCCCCTCGATGTGCTGGTCGTACGGAAGATCGGCGCCCCCTTCCATGAGGAGTTCGGTGTCGGCGCGATCGCGGGTGACGATCCTCCCCTCTTCGACGAGCGGACCCTGGACCGGCTGGGCATGAGCGTGGCGTCCCTCGCGGACGTGGTGGAACGCGAACGGAAGGAACTGCGGCGCCGCGAGGAGCACTACCGGCAGGGGCGGCCGGCGCCGGAGTTGCGCGGCCGGACCGTGATCGTCGTCGACGACGGACTGGCGACCGGTTCCACGGCACGGGCCGCCTTGCGCGCCGTACGGCATCAGGCACCCGAGCGGGTGGTCCTGGCCGTGCCGGTCAGCTCACCGGAGGCGGCCGATCTGATGAGGGAAGAGGCTGACGAGGTGGTCTGCCTCCACCGGCCGAGGGGGTTCATGGCCGTCGGCGAGTGGTACGAGGATTTCGCTCAGCTGACGGACACCGATGTCCTGGAGGCGCTGCACGACGATCGGTGAGCGGGCCTGCCGGGCAGCTCATTCGTAGGTGTCGGCGGCGGCGGACTTCTCGCACGAGAGCGTCCCGTCGGGCTTCTGGCCGACGCGCACACCGTCGCTGATGCGGTCGAGGGTGGTGCACAGCCACGCACGGTCCTCGTCCGGGGCGGGCTCCAGGCGCATACGGCGGGCCTGGAGCGGAACCATGTCCAGGCCGACCAGGCGGCCCGAGTCCGCCGCCACCGTGACGAGGTAGGCGATCCGGAGGTCGTCGCGGTACTCGGCGTAGCCCGCGATGCCCTCGTAGTCGTCGATGAAGTCGCCGCAGCCGTGGAGGATCAGCCGGTCCCGGTAGACCTCGACGGGGCGTGGATGGTGCGAGGAGTGCCCGTGGACGATGTCGACTCCGCCGTCCACCAGGGTGTGTCCGAAGCGGAGTTGATCCTGGGGAACGCGGTAGCCCCAGTTGGACCCCCAGTGGACGGACACGACCACGATGTCGCCCGGCCGCCTCTGCTGCCGCACACGCCGGACCACCGTGGCGGCGGAATCGGCCGACAGGTCGGGAACGTACGCGACCCCCGGCAGATCGGCGCTCGCCGCCCAGCCGTGCGGGACGCCACTGGACGGTGTCCCGAGGGCGAAGACCAGTACGCGGCCCCCGGCCGGGAGGGGAACCGCGATGGGTGCACACGCCTCGTCGGCGCTCCGTCCCGCACCCGCTGCCCGCAGCCCCGCGCCGTTCAGCGCATCCAGCGTCTCCTCCAGACCCGCGCGGCCGAAGTCCAGCACATGGTTGTTGGCCAGGACGCAGACGTCGGGACCGGCCACCGCCAGAGCGGGGAGGTTGGCCGGGTGCATGCGGTAGTGGACCGCCTTGGCGGGAGCGAACGCGCCGCTGCGTGTCACGGCCGTCTCCAGATTGACGATACGGACGTCCGGGGCGGCTTCCTCCAGCACCCGCAGCGCGTCGCCCCACGGCCAGGACGGAGCGACCGGCGCCGGAATCGGCCCGTTGGCCGACTCCGCCAGACGCACGTAGGTCAGGGCGTCCCGGACGTAGCCCTCCCGCAGCGCCGGATCCCCGGGCCGCTCCAGGATCTGATCGACACCGCGCCCGAGCATCACATCGCCGCAGACGAACAGCGTCACCACGCCCTCGGCCATACCCCCACCCTAGGAGCCGCCTGTCACGGTGGCCGATGGTCTGCTGGGGAGTTGGGGGTGTCAGAGACCGACGGAGATGGCCCATCGGGTGAGTTCGGCGGTGGTGTTGATGTTGAGCTTGGTGCGGATACGGCGGAGGTAGGCGTCGATCGTGTGCGGGGAGAGCCCCATCTGGCGGGCGGCCTGGAGGTAGGTGCAGCCGGAGGCGATGTGGTGGAGGGTTTCCAACTCGCGGGGGGCCAGTGCGGGGGTGGGAGCTTCGGTGTGCGTGGTGGGGGTGGGAGTGAGGCTCATGGGATGTCTCCGCCGGATCGGCTCGGTCGTCACTGCTCACACCGTCGGAAGCAGAGGGCAAATGCCGTATTGAGGCTGTTTGTCCGCTTTTAAGAATGCTGTCTGGGTGACGTCATGCCCGTGTCCGCCGACTGTCACAGGCCTGTCACAGGCCAAGATCAGCCGGTTGCGGTTCGTGAGAACGGGCACCCCGATGCGCGTTCAGGGCGCGAGCCGGCCAGGGGGACGTCGGGTTGGTGCTCGGCGCTCGTGAGGATCATGCTGGTGAGGGGGGCCCGGCCGTGCGGGTTGGCGAAGGGCTGATGAGTGATGATGGACCGTTTTCCCTCTCCTCCCGGTGAGCAGGCGCCGACGGGCGCCGCGACGGGGCCGGCGTACACGGCTTCGGCGATGGTCGACGAACGCGGCATGGTGACGGGATGGAGCGAGGGGGCCCGTCGGCTTCTGGGCTATGTGTCCTCCCAGGTGGTGGGGCATCCGGCCGCGCGGCTGCTGGCCGAGGGGATCGCGGATGCGGGCGAGGGCATGTGGCGGGGTGCGGCCGGGGGACGGCGGTGGAGCGGCACCGTGGTGCTGCGGCACCGGGACGGTCGCCGCCTGGAGCGCCGGCTGCTCGCACACCGCCGCAGGCCGGGCGGCCGCCACACGGAGTGGCTGGTGGTGTCCGCCGTGGCGGGCGAGCCGGACCCGCCCGCCGGTGGTGCGGGATCGCTGACTGCCGAGGGGCTGGGGGAGTGGGTGTTCCGTCAGTCGCCCAGCCTGCTGGCGGTCTTCGACACAGGCCTGCGGCTGGTGCGGGCGAATGCGGGCATGCAACGGGCCTTGTCGCTGTCCGAGGAGGAGATGCGAGGGCTGCGGCTGCCGGAGATCGCACCCGATCCGGTGAGCGATCAGGCCGAGGCGGCCATGCGTCTGGTGGTGGCCGGCAACGAGGTGCAGGAAATGGAGGCGTGCGTCGGCCCCGCGGGTGTCGGTGCGGAGTACGGCTGGCCGGCGTCGCTCGCTCCCCTGAAGGATGCCGGCGGGCGGGTGCGAGCGGTGTGTCTGGCGGCGCATCATCCGCTCCCCGGCCAGCTCGCGGGGCAGCGGATGCAGTGGCTGGACGAGGCGAAAACCCGTATCGGCACCACTTCGGACGTGCAGCGCACCGCGCAGGAGCTGACCGACGTCGCCGTACCCCGTCTTGCGGACTTCGCCGCCGTGGACCTGCTGCCGGACGTCCCCCGGCGAGGCGATGACGAGCCTTCCGTCCCCGCGGCCGTGCCGCTCACACTGCGCCGCACCGCCGTCGCCTCGGTCGTCGGGGCGGGCCCCGAGGTGGGGGAGTCGCTGCGCTATCCGGCCCTCTCGCCGGTGACCCGGTGCGTGGCCGAGGGCCGCGGCGCGGTGTACGGGGCGGGCGATCCGGCCGTTGCCGCCTGGGCGGAGCAGGACCGTCAGGCCGTCTGGCTGCGCGAGTCGGAGGTGCATTCGGTGATGGTGGTGCCCGTGCGGGGCCAGGACGGCGTCACGCTCGGTACGGCGCTGCTGGGCCGCCACCGGCGCCGGGAGCCCTTCGATGCCGGGGACCTGGCCGCGGCGGAGGAACTGACCTTCCGTGCGGGCGTCGCCATGCACGCCGCGCGCCGTCCGGCCCGGGAGCACACCACGACGATGACGCTCCAGCGCAGTCTGCTGCCGCAGACGCTGCCGGACCAGCAGGCGTTGGACATCGCCACCCGCTATCTGCCGGCCGGCGGACGCGCCGGGGTGGGCGGTGACTGGTTCGACGTCATCCCGCTGTCGGGGACGCGGGTTGCTCTGGTGGTGGGCGACGTCGTCGGTCACGGTATCCGGGCGTCGGCCACCATGGGCCGGGTACGGACCGCGGTGCGGACCCTGGCCGATGTCGATCTGCCGCCGGACGAACTGCTCACCCACCTCGACGACCTGGTCATCCACCTGTCGGCGGAGGAAAGCGGCGCGGAAGGCGCGGCCGAGAGCGCCGGGGGCATCGGCACGACCTGCCTGTACGCGGTCTACGACCCCGTCTCCCGGGGCCTGAGCCTGGCCCGGGCCGGGCATCCCCCGCCCGCGGTGGTGACCCCGGACGGTGCGGTCCGCTTCCTGGATGTGCCGCCCGGCCCGCCGCTGGGCCTGGGCGGACTGCCGTTCGAGACGTTCGAGACCGAACTGCCCGCCGGCAGCCTGCTCGCGCTGTACACCGACGGTCTGCTCGCGGCCCGCGAGCACGACATCGACGAGGCACTGGACCAGATGTTCAGGGCACTGGCCCGCCCCGCGGGCACACTGGACGCGGTCTGCGACCGGATCCTGACCTCCATGCTCGCCCACCGGCCCGACGACGACATCGCCCTGCTCGTCGCCCGCACCCGCTCCCTCGACTCGGGCCGCGTCGCGACCTGGGACGTGGCCTTCGACCCCTCCGCAGTTGCCCGGGCACGCCAGCAGGCCACCGAGCAGCTCACCGCCTGGCAGCTGGACGAGGCCTCGTTCATCACCGAGCTCGTGGTCAGCGAACTCGTCACCAACGCCATCCGCTACGGCCGCCCGCCGGTCCGGCTGCGCCTGATCCACGCCGGCACCACCCTCATCTGCGAGGTCTACGACTCCGCCGGCACCGCCCCCCACATGCGCCGTGCCCGCGTCTTCGACGAGGGAGGCCGGGGCCTGCTGCTGGTCGGCCAGCTCGCCCAGCGCTGGGGCTCACGGCACACCGTCGCCGGGAAGACCGTGTGGGCGGAGCAATTCCTTGACCCGGACTGACCCCCGACTGAGCGGACTTACCGGACTGACGGGACCGGCGCGGCGGCCGACGAGCGGGTGGCAGTGCCCGGTGGTCCGACCGTGCAGGTCACGGGGCGGGTGGACTACCAGGCGCGGCCGGTTGCTGCGGTCGGCTTGCCGGGGGTGCGGAGGTGGCGTCGTCCGGGGCTGCCTTCTCGGGTGCCGCCGGTTCCGGTTCCGGTGGCGAGGGTGGGTCGGCAGGTGCCGGGTCGGCTGGGGCCGGGTCGGCCGGGGCAGGTGCCGGGTCGGCCGGGGCAGGGTCCGGGTTGGCCGGGGGCGCCGCGGGGGAGGAGGTGGGCGGCTGGCCGGGCCCGGGTGAGGAGGCGTCCTTCGCGGTCTTGTCCTTCGGCCGGCTGGTCGTCGTCTCCGGCGCGGGCGGTTGGTGCTCGGGCGGTGGTGAGGTCGTCGGGTCGTGCGGGTGGGCCCTCCGGGTGGGGTGGTCTTCCTGCGTGGGGCTGGTCGTGACGAATGTCTGTACCGGGCGGGGTGTGGGGGTGACGGTGATGACGTCGGAGGGCCGGTAGCCGGGCCATGCGTTGTGTGTATCGCGAGGCGGGGCCTGCCGCGGAGCGGGGGGTGTCAGCGGGTTGCCGCAGGCGCAGCGCACCCGGGGTGTGCCGTGGCGGTCCACCAGGACCGAGGTGCCGGCCTGCAGGACGGCCGGGTAGCTGGTGGCTCTCCCGTTCCGGTAGCCGTGATTGGTGACAAGGGTGTCGGTGGTGAGCTTGAGGGGAGTGAGGGTGCGCAGGTAGGAGGGGACGCGGGACGGCTTGAGCCCGAGCGTCGAAGCAAAGGCCCGGTTCTTCGGCGCATGGGCCCCGAGCGTGGTGATCTGCCGGTTCACATTGCAGCGGGCGGCCTGGCGCGTTCCGCCGTACAGGCCGGGCGCGTCGCCGTTCACGCTGCGCGTCACCGTGCCCGCGGCCGGGGCCGCCGGTGCGGCGTCCTCCTGTACGACCGGCTCGGTGAAGGGATCCGGGCCGGTGGCGCCGGCGGCCTGAAGAAAGACCTCGCCCCGTTGTTGCGGGGCGCCGGTGGGATGGGTGAGGACGAGGCCCAGGGCCAGAGCGAGCGCCGCCACGACGGCGGTGGTGATCAGGGCCGTCCGCGGTGTGGGCGTGCCCCGTCGGCGCCGTGACCGGCCGCCCGGTTCGCCGTGGCCCGTCCCGTTCGCGTCCTCGGGGTCCGGCGGGCGGGTGCCGCCGCCCGACAGGGGACCTGCGGGAGGACCCGGGGGAAGGGGAATGGCGGGTGGAGGACTGGTGGGAGGGCCGCCGGCGGAGTTGTCGGACGGCCGCGGGCTGCTGTTCACGGGCCCTGCTCCCCCGTATCAGGGCCGGCAGAGCACCGGCCGGCGGCCTGCTCTCCGCACCGGGTACGCCGACGTGCCCCGCACTCTTGACGTCCCCCGCACTCTGACGGAGCGGGCGGGCACTCCCGCGCCCGTGACGTGGGTGAGGGTGAGGCGCTGGTCTCGATCGCCTGCGGGCTGGTGGTCGCAGCGGCGTGGCGTCGGCAATGCGTCGGGGACATGAGTGCGGTTCCTTTCGGGGCAAGGGTGGGTCCGAAGACGGCGACGGGGTGAAGGCCGTGGGAGCCTTCACCCCGTCGCACTGGGGGTGGTGATCCGGGCGTTGCCTTATACCGCCGGGGCGGGTGCGGCCGGGGCCGGCTCAGCGGGCGCCGGTGCCGGCGGGGCCGGCGGGGCCGGGTCGGCCGGGGCGGGCGCCGGGTCGGCAGGTGCCGGGTCGGCCGGAGCGGGGGCCGGGTCGGCGGGCGCCGGGGCGGCCGGATCGGGCTTCGCCGGGTCGGGCTTGGCCGGGTCGGGCTTGGCCGGGTCGGGCTTGGCCGGGTCCGGCTTTGCGGGGTCGGGCTTGGCCGGGTCGGGCTTCGCGGGGTCCGGCTTTGCGGGGTCGGGCTTGGCCGGGTCGGGCTTCGCGGGGTCCGGCTTACCGTGATCGGGCTTCTCGTTGTGCTCGTGCTGCTGGACCTCGTGCTCGTCCTTCCAGTGGTCCTGGTACTTGTCCCAGTGCTCCTCGTGGTGCCGGTGCTTCTTCCAGAAGTAGTAGTCGTTGTAGGAGTCCCAGAAGTACCACTTCTTGTGGTGCTTGATGATGAAGTAGCAGTCGTAGTGGTCGTCCCAGTAG
>NZ_VZRB01000036.1 GCF_008806595.1 Streptomyces luteolifulvus
TTCCTGCCCACCGGCCTGCCATTCGGCTCACCCGAAGAAGCCCTCGACTGTGCCTGCGGCCTCTACCTCAACGACCCCACCGCCTGGACCACACCACCCTCCACGAACTAACGCGGAGCAGCACTAGTACTGGGTGCAGGACAGTGATTCATCGCGGCGGGCCAGGGAACCCCGGTTGGCTCCGGCTCCGACTCCGACTCCGACTCCGACTCCGACTCCGAGGAGATGCTGCTGGTGCCATCGGCGGACGGCAAGGGGATCGTCATGCGGCCGGAAACACTGCGTGAGGAGACCAGGCGGTCCGCCGCGAAGAAGGCGGCTTGTGGGTGCGGGCCGTTCGCCACGCGCCTGGCCGGCGGGGAGAAGAACGGGCGCAAACGGATGGCGACCGTCGGCGCGGTCTACGACCTCGCGCCGATGCCGCGTGAACCCGGCGATGTGATCAGAGGTGGCGACAACACAGATCGCACGGATCGCCCCGAACGCCCCAGGGCGCAGGCGAAGTGGCTGACCGCCTCCGTCGAACGCGACGCTGAACAGGTCATCGGCACGGTGTTCGACGAGGCCGAGCGCCGTGATCCTGACCGGGAGCGGGAATGGGTGATGCTGGTCGACGGTGCCCGCCACCAACTGGACCTGATCCATGATCAGTGCGACGCGCGCGGTGCGGAGGTGCGCATCTTCATCGACTTCGTTCACGTGCTGGAGTACACATGGGGCGCAGCCTTGTGCTTCTTCGCCAGGACCGACCCCGCCGCCGAGACGTGGGTCGGCGATATCGCGACGGAGATCCTTAAGGGCCGGGCCGAGCAGGTCGCCGACGACCTCGACGCCCGGCGCCTGGGGGTGGACAAGGCGGTCGGCTATCTGCGGGCCAAACTCCCCTACCTCGGCTACGACATCGCCCTCGCCGAGGGCTGGCCGATCGCCACAGGCGTGATCGAGGGCGCGTGCCGGCATCTGGTCAAAGACCGGATGGACATCACCGGTGCCCGCTGGGGCCTGCCCGGGGCCGACGCCGTCCTCAAGCTCCGCGCGGTGATCAGCAACGGCGACTTCGAGGAGTACTGGGAGCACCGCACGCAACGCGAGCACCTGCGGGTTCATACCATCCGCTACCGGCGACGGCCTCGCACTCACGGCGTGATCACCGTCCCTCAAGCCGAGCCGCACCCATTCGGGATCGGCCATCGCGCACAGATCTTCACCGCGTAGCAAGAAACACCAGGCCAGTACTACAGCCTCACTTCCTGGGCAGTCGATCGCATACGATCGGAAGCGGTCACTGCCTCGGAGCGCGGCAGGGAGCGGCGGCCTGCGGGGCACATCTGACCCCTTCCGGACACGGTCGCCGAGCGGGAAACGATCAGGTTCTATCACGAACTCGAAGATCTGCGGCTGCAGTACCAGGCCGACAGCAGGATTGACTCGCCTACCAGAACGGCCATCTGTGTGTCGTCCGTTGCCTCACCCGGCTCCCAGCGCCGCCTCCATCTCGCACACCGACTCCTGGCACAGGGAATCGGGCAGAGAACACACCCTGTGGCCCGAAAAGGCAGGCTCGCAATCGCTCGGATCCGAAGCAATGCACCCAGGTCACGCATGGCTCCAGGCTTCCGCACCGCGGGTCGCCGGCGGCGTCGCGGCGTCCGGTACTGGCTGGCGTGGGTATGGCGGCGCATATCGCAGTGATGCTCCGCGACATTTGCATAGAACGAATCTTCGAGTCGTTCAACCTATTGACCGCGGTGGGCGATGGGCGGGACCCTCCTTATCCGTGAGGGGGATCGGGGGCTGCAAGCATGCCCGAGAGGGTTATTCGGTACGTAGAGTCACCGGAGTATGCGAAAGACCTACGTGCTGTCCGCAAGATCTGGGCGGCCCCGAGGATGCTGGGTGGCGCAGGCATGTTCATCTTCACCACCTATGCGACCCTTCCCTTGCTTTCCCGTGTGGGATCGGTCGATGGGCATGGGGAAGCCCTGATGTTACGCAGGATCGTCGACGGTGGGCGGGAAAAGGAATTCTTGGTGGGTCTCCTGGGTATCGGTGACGAGACCGTACCGGACGGCGGCATAGCGAATCCCATGGTTCGCCGACTGCTCACCGATCTCGGCGAGCTTCACCGAGATCTGCACGGCATGCGCGGCGAGTATCTCGACTTTTTCGCCGGCATCATCGCCCTGTCATGTCTGCGGACCGGAAGTGCCTTGAAGCTGGTTCTCGACGTCGACGACTGCCGCCGCTACTGGCGGTATATGTGTCATTCCCTGACGCTCTTCGGGGCCGAACTCGGTGACCGAGAGACGGTTTCGGCAGCGTGTGAGCACTTCGTCGCTCAGCACGCCGGAGCCGATCGCCGGACGAGGGCTTACCTGACCCAACTGTTCGCCACCCATCCGGAGCACATGGCGACCTGCTCGCATGCGATGTTCCCCGAGAGCAGACGGGTCGTCGTCAGTACCATGTCGCCACACGTGCCTGCGCATTGGGCGATCCGATGACCGCGCTACCGCGGACTGGCGGTCGCGCGCGTACCGCACTCCGGTTGCTTCCCGTCTACGGGCGGCACTTGCTGTTCCGCCCCTACCGGACGGATCTGCCCCCCGCGGCAGGTGGCCGGGGCCGGGAGATCGCCGCCTACGACCTCTTCCTCAACCTTCTGCTGTCGGGCTTCGCCGAGTTCACTGGACGGCCGGTGCGGCAAGGAACGGCACAACTGCTCATCCTGGTCAACAGGATCGCATTCCTAATGGATGACGAATTCGAGCGCCGGATCGGGAGGGAATCCGTTCACTTCGACGATCTGGCCACGGCTGCGAACGTCGAACGTGCTATTGCGGACCTGCGGGCGTACTTGGGCAGCACCTGCGACCCTTCCCGGTGCGACCTGATCCGGCAGGCACTGCGTCAGACCGTCGACACGGAGTACCGGCGCTACGCGACGTCGATCGAGAATCGGCGGGCCGCTCCATCGGTGGACGATCTTCTGGAGGACGCTGGCGTGGACTGCGGTGCCGTGATGAGGCAACTCGCCGAGATCACGGGCCTGTTCCAGGGTGTCGACGCCCCGAAGGCCGCTTTGGACGACTTCTGTGCGCTCGGCCTTGCCTGCAGGTTTGCCGACGATCTGAGGGACTGGCAGAAGGACAGCGAGACAGGCGCTGGAAACATTCTCCTCTCCACCCTTGCCCGGCACCCGAATGAGGCTCGACGACTCACGGACGCACAGAAGCCGAGGACCCGGATGAACGAGAAACAATGGTGTCGGCTGTGTCCCACGGCGTTCGCCGAGTTCACGCGTCTTTACGAGGAGCACTACGCGCGCATTCGCTCGAAAACCCTGCGCATCGCCGCCGACTTGATGATGGAGCCGGGCCGCAGCGGTCATCGTGCCACGGCCGATGGTGTGACGGCTGCTCGGGCTTAGAGAGGGAATTCCGCATGGACAGACCGTCGGACGCGCCACCGACGACCGTGGCACTCACCGACGACCGGGCAACCGACACCCGGGTGAGCGGGCGCAAGGCGGCGATGCTGGCACAGTTGCTGAGGTCGGGTTTTCCCTGCGCCGACGGCATGGTGATTCCGGCTTGGATCCACCAGCACTTCCAGGAGCGTGGCAAGACCGGTTCGGACGACGGTGAAACGTCGGCACATCTTGAACGCGCCCTGGACGAGATCACGGACGTTCATCACTCGGACCTGCTCGCCGTCCGCTCCTCCAGCACCGTGGAGGACACGAACGAGGCGTCCTGCGCCGGCCTCTTCACGAGTGTGCTGGACGTCAGGGGAGCCACCGCCCTGCGAGCCGCCGTACTGAAGTGCTGGGGGTCCGCGGAGAACGTGGCTCTGCCTCAGCGCGAGAGAGTCACCGAAGCACCGCTAATGGCCGTCCTGGTGCAACGCATGCTTGAACCCGACGCCGCCGGCGCCGCGTTCGCCACCGACCCGAAGGATGGTGACACCACGGCCGTGTCCGTTTCCGCTGTGCGAGGCCGCGCGGACCGGCTGATGCAGGGCGAGACGGCCGCCGACGAGTGGACGGTGACGGTCTCTGCCGCCACCTGTGTGCGTAACTCATACGACGCGATCACGCCCGACCAGGCGGTCGCGATCGCCGAGCTGACCCGGCAGGTCTCCGCCCACCTGTCCTGCCGCGCCGAGGTCGAGTGGGCCCTCCTGGACGGCAGGATCACGCTGTTGCAGGCTCGGCCGACAGCCGCCGGCGACGAACACGCGGTCGCCTGGCCGGCGCCCCCGCGCGGCGAGTGGCGGCGGGACATCCGCCTCGGCGAATGGCTGCCCGAACCGGTGACCCCGCTGTTCGCCACATGGTTTCTGCCCACGGTGGATCTACGATTCCGGCGAGCGCAGTGGCAACGCAGTGGTGTCCTGGTGCCGAAGCCGTCGTACCGGCTCCTCCATGGCTGGTACTACCACTCGCCGCTGGGCGACCGCCGCTCCTCAGCGCTCCTCGAGGGGATGCTCGCGCATCCCGGCTTCGCCTGCGCCATGCTGGTCAGCAGACACCGGCCGTCGATCACGAACCGGATCGTCGTCGCGAAGCAGACGGCCGCCCTGGAGAACCACAGGCTGAGCTGTCGTGCGCTGCTGGGCACGGTGACGGCAGGCTTCGCCGCGATGTCCGAGCGTGTCGTGGTCGACTTCGTCAACCGTGTGATCGCGCTCGTGGGAGACTGCCTCTGGCCGATGTTCTTGGTGGGCGGCACTGCCTGGCGGGCGGAGGAGGCGCTGGCCAGCTACTACGAGAAGGCGATCCTCCCTGAGCTGGACGAGCCGTATCACGGGTTGCTGGTCGACCGGGAGCAGGCCGAAGCCGTCGCCCCGCACGCGGTGTCAACGCTCGACTGGTACCGACCGACCCTGGGCGAGGTCGCTGACGGCTCTGGCCCGCAGCCACGACCCGTGGTGTCCGAAGACGACGCCGACAGGCTCAAGGAGTTGTGCCTCGCGGTCCTCTCTCGGCGCAGGACGGACCCGGCAAGGTTCAACCGCCTGCTCACCCTTGCCCGGGACACGGCGCGCATGCGGCGGCGGTACACGGGGAACCTGACCGAACCGTGGCCGGCTCTGCGCCAGGCGCTCCTACGGCTGGGCACCGTGCTCAAGGAGAGGGGCGTGATCGACTGCCCGGAGCACGTGCACTTCCTGACCTATCAGGAACTGAGGACGGCACTGTCCCACGGCTCTCCCGCCCGCAGGCAGGAGCTGATCGCCCACCGGACCTCAACCTGGGCACGACAACGGGCTCTTCGGCCGCCTCTGAGTCTCGGTACCGCGGCGTACCTGCTGCCGCTGCTGCTAGGCCGTCCGGTCGTGGAGACGGACGGACGGATTTCTCCTGACGTGCTCGAGGGGATCGGTGTGAGCCCCGGAAGGGCAACCGGCAGGGCCCGGCTCGTCGATCACCCGGCGGGAGCGGAAGTGGCGGCCGGTGACATCCTCGTCGTCCGCTCCCTCGTCCCCGCACTGGCTCCACTGATCGCACGAGCCGGAGCCGTCGCCGCCGACGTGGGGAGTGTGGCCGCACACATGTCGGTCATCGCACGCGAGTACGGCGTACCCGCCGTTGTCGCACTGCACTCGGTGACGCAGGCCGTTCAGGACGGCGATGTCATCACCGTGGACGGCACGACGGGCCGTGTCCATCGACGCGGACCCGTCCGATAGGGCAGCGGGCGAGGAGACGGTATTCCATCCATGGTGCACAGCGCTTCACACAGCGGAACGGGGCAGCGGATCGTGGCCGCCTGCAGCATCGTACGGCCGATCACCTGCGCGCTGGCCGCACTGTCCGCGGCGTGCGGCGGCTACATCGCGGCGGACTCGCCGGGCGTGGGCCGGGGCCGCGGGGTCCTCGCCATGGTGTGCATGGCAGGGGTGATGGGTGTCGCGAACGCGGTCAACGACATCGCCGACCTGCCCGCCGACAGGATCGGCAAGCCCTGGCGGCCGATCGCCTCGGGGCGGGTTGATGTCCGTACCGCCCGGCTCGTGGTACTGGCATTGGTGGTGCTCACACTGACGATCGCCGCTGCGCTGGGCCCGGCCGAGACACTCTTCGCCTCTGCGCTCCTGTCCCTGGCCTTCGCTTATTCCTACCGGCTGAAGGACACCATCCTGGTCGGCAACCTCGTCGTCGCCGTCGTCAGCTGCGGCACTCTCCTGTTCGGCGCCCTGGTCTGCGGCGGAATGCCGCTGAGATCGTGGGTCGCCGCAGGGACCGTCCTGCTGTTCGTGGTCGGCTACGAGATCGTCAAGACGCTGCAGGACCGCGACGCCGACAGCAAAGCCGGCCTGCGCACGCTCGCCACCGTGTTCGAGCCCGGTACTAGCGTCGCCGCCTACATCGCCGTGGCCGCAGTTCTGTGTGCCGCCGTTTGCGGCATGGGCGCCCCGGTCAGCTCGGAGCCGTCACTGTTTCTCGTCTGCGTCGCTCCCTTCCTGATCGCGCCAGTGTGCTCGTGCGCCTACATCCTCTGGTCCTGGCCGGACCGGGACAGGTCGACGGCACGATCACTGCTCATCCTTCGACTGGCCTGGTTTCCAGGCCTGTTCTCCCTGACCCTGTTGAAATGAGATGGTGATGGATACCAGATGAATACGAGTCACATCGCACTGGTGACGGGCTATGTCGTCCTGAGCTACTTCATCGGCTGCATCTCGACCAGCTACTACGTGACGAAGACGCGCACCGGAAAGGACATCCGCGACCTCGGCAGCGGCAACGCCGGCGCGCAGAACGTGGGAAAGGTGCTCGGCCGCCCATGGTTCGTGGCCATCCTGTTGCTGGACATGCTGAAGGGCTACGTCGTCGTCCTCGGCGGTGTCCACATGGGACTGGGGGATGGCGTCGTCACCCTGGCGATCGTCGCCGTAGTCTCCGGGCACATCTGGCCGGCACAGATGGGGTTCAGGGGAGGAATGGGCATCGCCACCTCGCTGGGGGCCGTGCTGGCGTTCCACTGGCTCGTCATGGCCGGCATCGTGGGGATCTTCGCGGTCACCTACTTTCCGCAGGTGTGTAGCGGGCGCATCGTGGCACGCAAGGCGGCCGCCAGGAGCGCGGTCGCCGCGATCAACCTGACCGCTCTGTCGATGGTGCTGATGAAACAGCCGTTGATGAGCTGGCTCTCACTGATCATCCTCGGCTTCGTCCACTACGCGGCCTACCGCTCACGGCTAGCCAGGGGCTGGCCTCATCCAGCCAGAGACAAGGCGGCCGCATGAGTACCGGACTGCACATCCACTTCGCCGACCAGCTGCGCGGAATCGACGACCGCATGCGGGCCGGCTTCGAGTTCTGGCCCTGGGGGCACCGAGACCGGATGCGCGTTCTGGTGGAACGGCAACTGGCCCGGAAAGGAAAGCGACTTCGCTCGTTGTTCGCCTTGCTCTGCGGCGAACTTCTGGGCGGTACGCCGGAGAAGGCACAGCCGCTCGCGGCGGCCGTCGAGCTGTACCACGCCGCGTCGCTGGTGCTCGACGACGTCCAGGACAACGCCGTATTTCGTGACCGCGACCAGGCCGTGCACGTCAGCGAGAACGTCAGCAATGCGATCAACCTGGCATGCATCGTACGGTCGTTCTCGCACTATCCCCTCCACGGCAGCGATCTCACCCTGGCGGAGAAGGACGGAGTGCGGCGTCGGCTGGACACGATGGCGACACTGGTGCCTCTCGGGCAGAGCATGGACATCGGCTGGCACCAGGGCTGGTACGACTTCAGGTCCGTACCCTACGAGGAGCTGATCCGCCTGAAGACCGGCGCACCCTTCGCCTGTGTCGCAGCCGGCGCCGCCGTAACCAGCGGCAAGGACAGCGGAACGCACGCTGGGATGGAACGACTCGGCTACCGGGTCGGCATGCTGTACCAACTGGTCGACGACTACAACGACATGTTCCTGCACGACCAGGCCGCCGTACCGAGCGACCTGCAGGAGGGGAAGTTCACCAGACCTGTCGCGATCCTGATCGGACTGCTGTGCGCGGACGGCCGAGAGGGCGTCGCCGAACGCGTGGCGTCCCGGTTGAGGAAGCCCGACGGCGACGGTCCGCAGTGGATCCTGGACCTCATGACCGCCTGTTCCGTCGCCGCCCTCCTCGAGGAGGAGATCCAGGACAGCGCAGCCGACATCGAACGGGACGTCGCGGCCCTGTCGTCCGGCGGCCTTGACGCAACCGGCCGCATGACGGAGTTCGTCCGCTCGCTCGCCGCGATGATGGCCGAGCGGCCTCAACCGGTGCCCGCGGAGTCCCTGTCGTACAGGAGGCGTTCCACGTAGCGAGCCACGGGCAGGTCCGCGTGGACCTCCAGTTCGTTGCCGAGGATCCTCTTGGCCCAGATGGGTACCAGGACGGCCGCGACCGAGGGCAGGGCCGAACGGCGCTTCCGCGAGACCAAGGCGACCGAAAGCAGCAGGAGCTGGGAGGCAAAGGATCCCAGCCCGGTCTCCCGGCAGGCGTACCCGAGACCGGGACCACTGAGGATCACCACGGCCCCCTTCCAGTCGGTGCACAGCAACGCTCCGATGGCCGGCGTGATGCCGCGGCCCCCCGCTCCCTGAAGGAAGGGCGACCAGTTGTGCCCGGCGACGACGAGAGCCGCGTGCAGGGCCGGCGAGCGCCGGCCACGCCCGGCCAGCCTGATGGCGACGTAGCCCTTGGCAACGTCCAGCGCCGACACGATCAGAAACGGTGCCAAACCCGCAGCCCGATACGCCCCGGTCGCCGACACGGATTCCGGATGGACTGCACGAAGGTCGACCCCTGAGGCGCATTTCGCCACGAGGTGCGCGGACGGCAACGCGCCGATGAGGAACGAACACCCCACCCGCCACAGGCCCTCACCGATCCCCGCGACTCGCGTCGGGCCCCCGAAGACGACGGTGTCAGCCACTCACCACTCCCCAAACCCGGTCACCTCTGGCGCAGGGTAGCCTTTACCGGGATCACAACGGGCATGCGCGGCCCGGTCGGGCCTCGGGACTGGCGGAGTCGTGTACCAAACTGTCGCGTATTCCCCGCCTCGCCTTGGATTCCTGTGACTGTCCGTGACTGCTGCGTCCCTTGGCGATGGGGAATTCACCACGCTCGGATGCGCGACTCTCTCCGGAGCGGCGGGCCGCGCAGTCTCATCGGGCCCGTTGCCCAATTCGCCGACCCTTCACCCGACGAGGCGTGTTGAATGGCGTGGCTGAAGGTCCGCTACTCAACTGGTCATAGGGGCTTGTACTCAGCCTCAGATCTTGTGACTGGTGATCGGTGCTGATCGTTGTCCAGTCATGCTGATGGATGTGAGTGCGGAGCACGTTGAGGGCTGGGCAGAGGAACTGGCTGTCTTGACGGGCGGGTTGGGGCATCTGTTCGCCCGGCCGGAGCCGCGGGAGGTTTTCGCCGATCTTATCGAGGGGCTGCTGTCGGACCTGGGCCGGAAGAACGGCTGGACGATGGCCGGTCGGGCCGGGCATGCCACCCCTCACCGGATCCAGAAGTTCCTTGGTGAGGCCTCCTGGAGTGCGGACGCGCTGCTGGCCGAGGTGCAGGCTTATGTGGCACGGGAGTTGGGAGACCGGGGCGCGACGCTGGTGCTGGACGACACCCAGGTGGTCAAGAAGGGGAACCAGTCCGTCGGGGTCGCCTACCAGCACTGTGGGACGACCGGACGTCCGCAACTGCCAGGTCATGGTGATGCTCACCTACGCCGCCGCGAGCGGCCACACCTTCTACGACCGGCGCCTGTACCTGCCGGAGTCCTGGACGAGTGATCGTGAGCGGTGCCGGGCGGCCGGGGTGCCCGACGAGGTCGTCTTCGCTACCAAGCCGCGGCTGGGCATCGCCATGCTGGCCGGTGCGGTGGCCGGCGGGCTGCCGTTTTCCTGGGTGGCCGCGGACGCGGACTACGGCAAGGACCCCGCCCTCAGGTCCTGGCTGCACGATCAGCAGATCCGCTATGTGCTCGCGGTGCCGGTCACCCTGCCGGTTCATGGCCCGCCGGGCAAGCCGCGCCTGCCGAAGGTCGCGGCGGCCGGTGATCTGCTGCACTACGCCACGGTGCGCGAGCAGTGGGAGTGCCGCAGCCAGGGCGAGGGCTCCAAAGGGCAGCGCAGTTATGGCTGGGCCTGGTTCAATGTCGCCCTGCCCGGACAGACGCCGGCCGACGGCTTTGCCCACTGGCTGCTGATCCGCCGCAGCACCCAGAAGAAGCAACTGGCCGGCGGCCGCGTGGACTTCGAGTACGCGTACTTCCTCGTCCACGCCCCCGCCACCGACCCGGTCACCGAGGCGATCGTGAAGGCCGGAGTCCGCTGGAAGATCGAGGAGAACAACGAGCTTGCCAAGCAGATCACCGGGCTGGGCCAGTACCAGGTCCGCCGCTGGATCTCATGGCACCGGCACGTGACCTGCGCGATGCTCGCCCTGGCCTTCCTGACCGTCCAGCGCGCCCGCCACCCCGCCCCGGAACCAGAACCCGCGGACGAGCCCACCCGTCCGGACCCGGCAGACGAGGGAAAAGCGCAGGAGACGGCGGGAGGGAGCACGTTCCGCTGATCCGGCTGACCGTCCTGGCCCTCGCCTGTCTTCTCGCGGCCACCGCTCTGACCGCCCACCACAGCGACGCCTACCACCTCAAACAGCATCACTGGCGAGCCCTGCACCAGACCCGGGCCACCGTCAGCCACTACAAACGGCGCGGCGACCCTTTGCCCGCCCGCCTCCGCCCCTGGCGACAACCCGAGCAGAACCGATCACAACATCAAGATCTGAGGCTGTAGTACCAGATGGCCACTCCTATGGCCTTCTCATTTCAGTGCGCTGGGGATTCTCACACAGTGTCATCAGGACTCCTCACCCGATGTCACCACTCCTATGCTCTGACCAGGAGAGATGCATGACATTCAGATGAGAACCACAGGTGACACCGAGATGAGGAGTCGCACCCCGGCCTCCCGCCGGTCCCACAGCACCATCCCAGGCCCGCCTCGACGAGCCCGAATACCCCTGCCCACTTGACAAAACGCCCTACATATCAGGATCCGCGGATTCATCGACAATGAGGGCGTCTCATTGAGAACGGATTAGCAAATCCGCAATCCCATTGACAATGGCTACGCTCAGTGGCGGTCCTCGTCGGGATCTTTCGCCGGACCGCGGGCGGTGCCCGCCGTACGCACAAGGTTCCTACGGCGTCGATCCGGTACGAGGACGCGTCGGTATGTGAAGTACCGTTCCGGCAGCTGCGGTTGGCCGATTTCGTGGAGTCGAAGCCGTGGCGGGACGTTCGGTCGGTACGCGGCATGACCCACTATTGGGGCAAGTACGCGTCGGCGACGACGTGCGGGCACTTGGTCTATGAGAGCCGCGACGTAGGCCGTCAGAGATTCCATCCCGAACCAGGCGACCCGCATGCCCTGGTCGATGGCCTTGTGAGCAAGGGCCCCCGGCGAAGGTGGCTGTTGCCGACACCCAACGGGCCGGCGGCGAGGTTCTCCGCGCGGCGGATGTCCGTGCGTGTGGTCGCCCTACCCCGACACGGCTCAAGCCAGCTCAGCAGGCTGTTCCGTCTGCTCATGATCCTTTGGACATCAGCGGGTGCGTGGCACCAGGCTTGTCAGATCCATACCAATGTCGTATGGGACAGAAACGGTCAGCTGGTCGCGGTGGATGCCGGTGGCGACATACGCTCTGGTGGTCTCGTCCAGCTCGTAGGTATGCACGACTGGCAAGCCCTTTTCATCTTCCACACGCCAGTAGAACGGGATCCCGGCTTGTGCATATTTGAACGGCTTCAGTACCCGGTCCCGTCCGGCTGACTCTGCAGAAACCACTTCCACGACAAGGCTGACTTCTTCCGGCAGGTACCGCGTGCGATCGGGCTCGAAGGGCACTCGCACAGCAAGGACGTCAGGCTCGGGCCGGTTGATCTTGTCAAGTTTGATCGTCATCTCGCGGTCGACATCGAAGCCCTCCGGAGCCAGCTGGCGAAGGGTCACCGCCAAGTTTTCGACGACCCGGGAGTGCCAGGACCGCTGCGGGGACATCATGAAGATCAGGGCTCCGTCAATCAGCTCAGTATGGCGTGGTAGGTCAGGGACCTGATCGAGATCATCGGCCTCCCACCCGCTGGGCCTAGGGGGCTGCATCCAGGGAGGCAGTGCATCCCATGCTGGGGTGCTCATGGACGTCTCCTTGCCTTCAGCTTCGAGCCCTACCGTAGCTGAGGAGAATCCGGTGCACCCGCGTTCTGCGGCGATCTTCACTCCGCCATCAGACTGCGAATAACGCACGCGGCCCCGCGACGGATGCCACAAGCGGCGCTCGCGGCCCCCAGCAACCGTTCAGCGCCAGAGTGCTTGCTGGTTCTGTCAGCGTGGCCACTGATCAGGCAAGGCCAGGTGTCGTTAGCCAGAGGAGCACGATGAGCGAAGGGACTCGCGGCTCTGACGGCGATACCAGCCGCTCGCTGCGTGGTGGGTACGGTTCGTGCGACTGGGCGGCGTAGGGCGACATGGCGTCGCCGTGCGGGCAGTCGTGCGGGGCGGCGGGTGGGCATTCGGTTCGCGCAGGACGGGCTGTCCGATGGCGCCGAGGTCGTCCGGGAGCGTCGGCGAGAGTGATGCTGGCGGCGATGACGACCTGGTCGCGGGCGGTCTGGAGGGCGATGGTGAAGCCGTCCCGGTCATGCGCAACACCGAAGCGCGCGAGTGACACGTCGAGATCCATGACTGCCTCGACGCAGACGTCCCCCTCCTGGAGCGCATGCACCCTAAACGCCGCCGCATCCTCGAAACGCCGCGGCTTCACCCCACCACTTCAGAGAACCTGCCGCCCACGCCGTCCCGGGCGTCTGTCCCCATTGCTCGGCGCCCCGGTCCGTGGCTCCGGCGCCGAACGTGGCCGAGGTACGGGCCTGAGCCCGCGAACAGGGCATGGACGTACCACCGCGCGGCAGACTCCGCACCCAGATCTGGGACGCCTGGTGCCGAAGCTGGTGTCCAGGGGCCGTCACCCCGAGGTGTCCGGGCAGGCCGGTGCTCAGGAGCGCTGAGGGGCTCGAGGTCACTCGCGCGGTCGAGTCATCGTCGAGCCTGCCGGGGAGCCCGGACGCCGGGGCTCCGGCTACCGGATCACTGGCGGCACGGTAGGGACCGCCTGCCATGTGGTTGCCGGAGCGGCGGTGGTGCGGGTGCGCTGCAACGCCGACACTCCCGAGGAGTCGACGCGGGACGCGCGTGTGCTCGCCGCGGACGGCGACCTCGCTCTCCTGGCCGTCGACCGGGCCGACGAGCTGACCCCCGTCCGCTTCGGCCGTGTTCTGGAGCGGGACGCCGTGATTGCCTGTACCGGTCTCGGTTTTCCCCGGTTCACGTTCCGCGGCGACGCGTCGGGGACCTACCGGGATGTGTGCCATCTGGTCGGTTCCGCGCCGGTGCTGTCGAACCGACGCAGCGGCACCCTGGAGATCACGGTTGCGAGCCCGCCGGAGCCCGACCCCGATCCGGCACGGTCGGCCTGGGAGGGCATGTCGGGCGCGCCGGTCTTTGCGGCGGGCCGCCTCGTCGCCGTCGTCAACGCGCATCACGCTCTCGAAAGGCGCGGGCAGGCTGGAGGCACACCGTATCGCCGTCCTGTATCGCCGCAGCGCCCGCGAGTTCCGCGACATCCTCGGGCTGCCGCCCCGGGCCGAGGACACCCTCGACGTCCTGCCGCCGGTGAGCCGGTCCTTGGAACGGGAGGCGCACCAGGCCGAGGTCGCGTCCATCGCCCCCCTGCGCCTGGTCGACCGGGACGCCGAGCTGGCGGAGCTCACCGAGTTCTGCTCGGACCCGGACTCCTATCTGTGGTGGCAGGCGGGCCCGTGGGCCGGCAAGCCTGCTCTGGTCTCGTCCTTCGCGCTCGCCCCGCCCGACGGTGTGCCATCCGCATCCGGATGCAGCAGACGCAGGCGGTCCGCCTGGCCCCCGCCGCCTTGCGCTGACCTCGGACTACCTCTCACTCGCTGGCAACGGCGACATCCCGCAGCGTGGCGCGGTCTGTGCACGGCACTCGCGCGGCCAGCAGGGGCTGGCCTATCTGCCGCCGCCGTGGCGCGGGGCGTTGGTGGTGAGCTCGGAGACCACGAGTGCGGGGGTTTCCGCCGTCCAGGGGGCCGCGGCCGGGTCCAGCTGGTCGGCGAAGGCGCGGGCGATGTCACGCGCGTGAGCGAGAGCGGCGGGGCTGTCGCCTTCGACAACCACAGAGGCCCTGGGGATTCGCGTGCGTTCGTCTGCGTGCCAGTCATGCGCTGCCACCTCGCCGTTGGCTCGGTTGTGCCGTCAGGCTCAGCGTGTGCCCGCCCGCCGGGGCTTCAACCGGGACGGCACTCTTACGGGCGTACTTGCGGCAGAAGCCCGAGCATGGGCTCGCAAGAAAACCTGTCGTGGTCACAGTAGACATTTCCTCGTCGCAGGGTTATTGTTTCTGGCGTACCCAGGAAGTCGATGAGGGCACAGCAGAGATGAACTGCCGTGCATGCAGGTCAAGCAGGACGCGGCCCCTCCCCCAGGGGTTGCGAGCAGTACCCGCGGTATCCAGCAGTACGACCGTGTAACCGAATGAGGTAAGGAGCAGACGCCATCAGGATCGCCCGGGCGAGGAAGAAGTCCGCCCGGGTACCGCAAGGCCCCGGATTGGAAGGTGGTCCCCGGTCACGCATCCGCGATCCCCGCAGCCCCGCCCTCCCAGGCAGGCTCTGCGGACACAGAAGCCCGGCGCAGTCGGCCGGTAGATGGTGTTGAAAGCTCGGGGCCCGAGGCGCCAGTACGGCGCCCCGGGCCCCCCGACGTGTCCCCTGAAAGAAGAGGTCTATGCCCCCTGCCAGTCCCCGTCCCGTCGACAATCTCGACGACGACGACTACCCCGCCTACACCATGGGCCGGGCCGCCGAGATGCTCGGCACCACCCCCGCCTTCCTCCGCGCCCTGGGCGAGCACCGCCTGATCGCCCCGCTGCGCTCCGAAGGCGGCCACCGCCGCTATTCCCGCTACCAGCTGCGCATTGCCGCCCGCGCCCGCGAACTCGTCGACCAGGGCACCCCCATCGAGGCCGCCTGCCGCATCGTCATCCTCGAAGACCAGCTCGAAGAAGCCCAGCGCATCAACGAGCAACTGCGCACCCAGGGCGGCGAGGCACAGCCGAAGACCACGGCCTGATCACCATGCCGGGCGGCAGGCGGACCACACCGACCGCCGGCGAGCGAAGCCGCCTTCAACACGGTTCCTCCGTGGATACCCCCGCCTTCAGGCGGGGGAGGAAACGGACTCCTGCGAAGCAGGGCAGGGAAAGCCGATGCGCCGCCAGGGCGGATCGGCGTTCACCGCCAACCGCCCGCAGGCGAGTGGTAGTTTGTGTGCCGTCCGGGCAGTGGAAACCAAGCTGGCCGGGTCTACCGCCGGGCTGGCGGGATGTCAGGTCTGTGGAGCCGGCGCAAGACTGCTGGGCGTACCCACGTCCCTTGCCGTTCGTTCGGGGCAGCTGCTGTCTGGGAACCCGCGAGGGTCGAATCCCCCTGCTTCAGCTGGGGGAGAAGTCAACACAGTGCGATGGCACGCGCTCAGGCCACTTGGGTGGGTTCGGCGCGGCCGAACAGCAGCGCGTAGCCGCCGGGGAGCTGGCGCAGGATGCGGGTGAGCAGGTCGGGGCCGGCCAGGGCGGCGACGGCGGCGAGGACGGAGCCGGTGTCCCAGCGGGTGGTGGCCAGGGTGGCGTCGCTGCGGGTCGCGAGGTCTTTGACGAAGGCCCAGCCGGTCAGGGGCTGGCTGTCGGGGATCTGTTCGGTGAAAAGGCGTGCGGCCTGGAGGGGCAGGCGGGCGGCCAGTTCGACGCGTTCCTCGCCCGTCACCTGGCGTCCGAGGCCGGAAAGGACGAGTCGGATGGCTTGCTCGGCCCGTTCCCGGGTGGGATAGGCGCCGTCGTAATGGACCTTGCCCAGCATCTGCTCGAACGTCATCACAGGCAGGTGCTGGATCGATGCACGTCGGTCGGCCATCACTGCGGTGGTTGCCCTTTTCTCGCGGTGGTGCCGGTGCCCGCAGGTGTGCGGGTACCGGGTGTGGGGGTGGTCAGGTGGGCTGGGGCGGCCGAAGAGCAGGTCGTAGCCTGCGGGGAGCTGGAGCAGGATGTGCCCCAGCAGGTCGTCAGCGGCGGCGTCGGCGACCGTGCTGAGGCCGGCGCTGACGTCCCAGGTAGCGGTCTGCTCGGTGGCCCCCTCGAGCCAGGCTGCCGTCGCCCTGATGAACCGCTCCCGGGGCAGCGGTTCGGCGCTTTGCAGCGGGTTGAGCAGGATCAGGGCGAAGGCTTCCGGCAGGCGCGCCGCCAGCTGGGCGCGGACCTCGCCAGCCAGGTGGGCGCCCAGCAGGGCGAGGACCACGCGGGTCGCGCGTTCTGTTTCCTGCTCACTTTGGTACTCGCCGCGCTCCTTGACCTGGTCGAGGAACGCTTCGATGCGCAGGGTCACCTCGGCCGCCGCCCTTCTTCGGCTGCTGTGCTCCGTGGGTGCGGAGGGCGGGGTGAGGGGGGAGATCATGCCCGCCCTCCGCCGTTGACCGACCCGGGGCGCCGGGCTCAGCCGGAGATCTCCTTGCGGGAGGATTCCCCGCCGATGGCGATCTTGCGGGGCTTGGCGCGCTCGGCGATCGGGATGCGCAGGGTGAGCACCCCGGCGTCGTAGTCGGCCTTGATGCGGTCGGTGTCGAGCGTGTCGGCCAGCACGATCTGGCGGGAGAAGACGCAAAGCGGTCGCTCGGAGAGTTCCATCTGCACGTCGTCGGCCTTCGCCACGGGCCGACGCTCGGCCCTGACGGTCAGCATGTTCCGCTCGACGTCGACGTCGATCGCCTCCGGGCTGACCAAGTTTCCACGTGATCTTGGACACTCGATCTCTATCACAAGGTCTTCGGCTATTTCGCCCCGGCCGAGGCCAGGCAGCGCCACACGCCCTCGCGGCAGCCTCCTCGCTTATCTAGGGGTATCGGTTGATCTGCGCAGTTCAGGCGGCCTTTGGCGTGTGCAGGCATGTTAGGCACGTACGGAAAGTGGTTCGCTCGAACCACTTCGTGGACGCTCGTTCGAGCGCGGCGGTGCGCCACGCGGAAAGCAACGAGGCTGAGTAGGTCTGCGGGTCGCCGCTCACCACACGTCTTCACCATGTGGTGCCAGATAGCGGTCAAGCGGTGAGTGGCACGTGGAACATTGCCATGGCCGCGTGGGCGTGCCATCTGGGTCTAGGCCGTCGGGCCACCTCGTTGCGAAGGTCCGCCCGAAATTGAATGTCTCTAAAGGGTCGTCCGTACGAAGGTCGGCAGCCTGCCGGTAGAGGTGCTCAGCACCTTCCCAGTCGCCGGCCTCCTCCCGCATCGTGGCCAGGCAGGACAGGGCATTGGTGCTGCCGTGGTCGGCAGCCTGCCGGTAGAGGTGCTCGGCGCCCTCCCAGTCCCCGGCCCGCTCCCGCATTAGGGCCAGGCGGTCCAGGGCGTCGGAGTCGCCGTGGTCGGCGGCCCGCCGGGCGAGGTGCTCGGCACCCTCCCGGTCCCCGGCCTCCTCCCGCAGCAGGGCCAGGCGGAACAGGGCGTCGCCGCTGCCGTGGTCGGCGGCGCGGTGTCGGAGGTGGTGGGCCCATTGCAGGCGGTGCCGGGCCTGGGCTGCCTGGGCGAGGTTGTTCAGGGCGTCGGGGTGGGTGAGGTGGGTGAGGGCGGCGTGCCAGAAGGAAGCGGGCGGACACAGCGGTCTGCGGGCGGTGCGGCCGTGTTGTTCGAGGTAGTCGGCGAGCCGGAACATCGGCCCCGCAGTCGCCGGGGGCGGGATGTCGGCAGGCGGGGAGGGCATGGGCGGTCGTCGTCGGGGCCGGGGAGTGGTGTTGCGCAGCGGGGCCTGTTTGCCGTGGACCAGCTCAGCGAGTTCGGCAAAGGCCTGTTCGGCCCAGTCCTCGGTGAGCTGGTCGTAGTCGGTTTCGGTGAGATAGTCGGCGGCAGCGTCGATGAGAAATGCCTGCGGCAGGTAGAGGCCAACACCGAGGCGGCGCGCGTCCATCGCCGCCTCCAGCACAGCTCTGGCCGCAGGGGTCGCTCGTTCGTAGCGGTTGAGCAGCTCGGGGGCACCGGCCAGGTCCTGAGTCACTCGCCCGTCGGCGTCGGCGCGGGTCAGGGCATCGGCCAGTAGCCGGTCACCCTCCCGGGCGAGGGCTGCCGCGGTGGCCAGCGCCTGGGCGTCGAACGCTTCGGGGACGGTCAGCGTGCGGCCGGACAAGAGTTCCCGCACCCGGCTGTGCGGGTCTTTCCTCTCTGGGGAGGGCATGGCGGCGTAGCGGGCGGCGTACTCGGGCCAGAGGGTGCCGAGTACCAGCACCGGACCACGCTCCGGGGTGGTGAGCAGGCCATGGAGTACGGCGGCGATGCGCTCACCGGCCTCCCGGTCGCCGAGGTAGTGCTGGGCTTCGTTCAGCCACACCACGGTTTTAGGAGCGACACGGTGCAGGTCATCGAGAGCGGCCTCGGCGCGGGTGGGATCGAAGGGATGCCAAAGCCTCCACCCCATGTCCGCGAGCGGCTGCACAGCCTCCCAGCACGCCCGTGTCTTGCCCGTCGACGAACCGCTCACCAGGACCACCATCCGGCTGCGGCCGGCCGCAGCGTCCCGCACCGCTTCCGCCAGCAGCAGGTCATGCCCGCGCTCGACGTACCCCGGCAGCACCCGCGCCCCCGGCGCATCCCTGCCGGGAACGATGCTGTTGGGCCCCGCCGGATGGACTTCCAGAGCGTGCGGCTCCCACAGCCCGATCGGACGGCCCGGGACCGGCCGCTTTCCTCCCCAGCCTCCGTCCACATCCCGCTGTAAAGCCAGCAACTCCCCGACAGGCAGCTTAAACGCGCGGGCCAGTGCCTCCACCGTGTGCGCCGAGGGCACCGGCCCGCCGACCTGGAAGGCCTCCGACACGGTCGTACGCCCCAGCCCCGACCGGCGGGCGAGTTCCGTCTTGTTGATCCGGTTGCGGGCCAGCCCGTCGCTCAGCTTCCCGCGCAGCTGTGCGAGTGCCGGATTGTCGCCGTTACCGTTCCGCTCGTACTGCACCCGCTCGCCCCCGCAAAACCGTGTTCGCCGTGTTCAATCTTCTCCCGGCGAACCCCGGTGAACAGGGTTTCCGCGACTTTCGACCACGACACCCCACCTCGTGAACCGGGAGCCTGCCGTGACCGTCGCCGTCGCCCTCCTCACCACCGCACTCGTGATCGTCATCGCGCTGCTGGCCGCCGCCGGCGCGGGCAAACTCGCGCGCCTGGACGGCGCCACCTACCCGGCCGCCCTCACCCGAGCCACCACCGCCTTCGCCGCGGTCATCACCCTCGCCGCTGCGGTGGCGGGCGCCCTCGCCGCCCTCTTCGCCTGAACCAGCCCACCGCCGCAAGACCGACGGCCCAAAGCCCGCACCCAGTACCGCACCACTGATGGAGAACTCCCGTTCCAGGTCGTCGCGTCCCGAAAGGTGTTCGAGTCGAAACATCCGAACCGAAGAGGTCGGCGCGTACAGCACGAACATCCCGTACGTGCCTGAACAGCCCCCAGATACCCGTCAGGCACGCCGCATGCAGGCCACTTGTCTCACATGCCTGAGACTCAATCCGAACCCGAGATAAGCGCAGCCGGCGCCACATCCCTGGTGCAGAGCTGGGGCACGACTGGATCCGCCAGGACGAGCAGGACGCCCCCGCGCCGATGCGCTCGTTCGCCGGCTTCCTCCGCCAGGACCTCGACGAATGGAGCTCCGGCAAGGCCGAAGGCAATGTGAACCGGGTCAAAACGCCTCTGTCGTGCACCGGACCACTCGGCAGGTGCGCCCTGCCCGGGCGAGGGCGGCCGTGCCGGCGGACTTCAGGGGGTGGGTCTTGGCCAGATGCAGTGGTGCGCCCGCCTTGACGGTGGCCCGGGTGAGGTGGCCGACCCGCGGCCTTCAAACGTGAGCACTCTCAGCTCCGCCACCTCGGCGGACCACGGCCAACCGTGTACTGGGTCAGCAGCGCCTGTCAGAGGTGGAATGCACCGAACTTCACATCGGTTCCGCAGACGTTGAAGGTGGTGGGGGACGCGGCGGCGTTGACGACGACAACAGTGCCGGCGGTGTCATCGGGCAGGGCGATGTCGACCTCCGACGCCTGGAGAGCGCACACGTCGCGGGCGGACTGGCTGCCTTCGAAATTGAGGTCGGTGTAGAGCACTTCGGCGGTGGCCGTTGCGCGGGGGGCGAGGTCGACGGCTTCGGTTCCGCCGGCGGAGTTGTCCGTCTCGACGGGGGCGCTCTTGCCGTGGTCGTCCTTGGCGGTGAGGGTGGTGGCGCCGACGATGGTGCACGGCTTGTCGGGCGCGTTGGTGATCTTCACGGTGGCGGCCGCAGGCTCGGACTCGGAGGCATGCGCGGCCGCTGCCACGAACGAAGCCGTGGTCGATTCCACGGTGCAGGCCGCGGTCGCCTTGTCAACCCCGTCCGCTCTGCCGGAGCCGCGCGCCCCGTGCGGCGCGCTCTTGCCAGCGGGACTGCGGTGACCGTGCCTGCTCCGGCCTTCCCTCCCGCTGCGGTGTCCGTGGACGCCCCCGGCGTGCCAGCGGCAGACAGAGGCGGACGAGCCGCCTGCTGCCTTGTCCTCGCCTCCCTGGCAGGCGGTGAGGCCGAATCCGGCGACGAGCATGACTGCAGCGGCGGCGGTCATGCGAACTCGCAGGAAATTTACCCGAGTTACTGGTGTGTCGTGTCGTGGGGAAACACGTCGCGCTCCGCGCGCCCCTTCCGGCGGCACGCCGTGGCAAGAGTCACAGGCGGCGACGTACAGGGCGGGGCAACCCGTACGGGCCGTCCGCTCATCGGCGCCCGTGCGCCCTGCATCGGACTGCATCGCCAACTCCCCTCTCCATCAGGGAAGTTGAGGCGTGAACGAGACAAGAACAGCAGCCGGTCAGTGAACCTGTGCGGCCTGCTGCCTCTCTACGTGTCCGACGACCGTGTGCCGGTCAGGCGGGTGTCCGCCGCCCGGCGCGCTCCGACGAGACAAGGAAACAGATCCGTGGTCTTGCACCGCACACTGAGAAAGATCCTGACGCTGTTCGCCGCCCTGGTCTGCACAGCTGTCATGGCCGGTCTGGCTGCCTCGCCGGCCCAGGCCGACCCCCACCGGGACCTCACGCAGATCGACTGGAACATCACCAACCTGGACGAGGGGGGTGACGCCGCGGCCTCCGCCTACCACGGCATGGTCGGGCGGCTTCGTGACGTCAGCGGCCACCGCCTGGGCAACAACCTCATGGAGACGACCACACAGCCGGCCCGCGTGATCGAAGTACGGGTCCTGACTGCCGGGCACCACCTGCTGTCCCTGTACTTCTGGGCGGACAACCTGTACCTGGGCGGCTACTGGGAACCGCACGGCGGCCACTACCTCTTCAGTGACCTGTGGCCCGACCAGATGCAGCGCATCCTGGGCAGCCCCGACGACGTACACATGCTGCCGTGGGGCTCCAACTACTCAGAGCTGCCCGGCGGCAGCAACCGGGGCAGCTTCAACCTCGGCCCGCAGGGCATCTGGACCGCGCTGAACCGTCTGATGCGCTCGCACCAGCTCCTCCCCCAGGACCACCGTGACGTGGCCGCGGGAATCCTGCAGACCATCGCGGTCACCTCCGAGGCCGCCCGCTTCGGATACATCGAACGACTGGCCGGCGACAGCATCCGCAACAACCAGCCGACGCAGCTCGGCAGTACCGGCCTCGCCCTGGAGAACAACTGGAGCCGCATGTCGGAATGGGTACGCGGAGAACTCCAGAACCCCACCCGCCCCGACCTGGAGGTCGCCGGACACAGGTTCTCCTCGATCGGAGCCCTGATCGCCTTCGTGTACTACATGGAGATCAAACACCCCGGCTCCTGAACCAGCCCTGCGGCACACCAGCACCGGCACGGTCGAGCTGAGCGACGCGGCGAACGCTGCGCCGAGATCACGCGGGACGCCGGCGCACTCCGCGGTGCGGAAAGGCCACGGCGCGGGCACCTCCCTTTGCCCTGCTCGTACTCATGGGCGTGTGTGGCGCCCGCAATGGCGCCGTGCCAGATCACCGTGCGGCGCGGGCAGTGAAGGGCCGTGCCGCAGCGCCGTACGGGGTGGAGCACCAGGGCTTCTCCTGACCGTGATCGGAGGCATCTGGCCGATGTGCGCTTCGTCTCAGACTCCGTGGTCCACGCTCCACCCCAAACTCGTGGGTGCGAGCGTCGTCTACCGTCTGACGCGGGGCTCCGGACGGCATCCCGGCGAACAGACATCCGGCGGTGTCACAGCAGAAGAGGGTGGGGACGGGGTGGAGTTCAAGCTGCTCGGGACGGTGTCCGTCATGAGCGAGGGGGCCGAGATACCGATCGGACCGGTCAAGCGGCGCAGCGTCCTCGCCGCGCTCCTGCTGCGGGCGAACTCCGCCGTGCCGATGAGCCGGCTGATCGACGCGGTCTGGGAGGAGGAGCCTCCGGCGAGCGCCCGCACGGTCATCCAGGGCCATGTCTCACGACTGCGCGCGCTCTTCGACGAATACGCCGCTGCGGACCACGGTGTGGAACTGGCCACGCATGGGCAGGCGTACAAGCTCCGTGTGCCCCAGCCGCTGCTGGATGTGTTCCGCTTCGAGGAGCTCGTGCAGGGCGCCAGAGGTCACAAGCACCCCGCAGACGCCGTGCCGATGTTCCGTCAGGCACTGGGCCTGTGGCGCGGCCCCGCGCTGACGGGGACGGTGGCCAGCGCCCCCCTCACAGTCGCCGCCCATGCCCTGGAGGAGACCCGCATTGCCGTGGTCGAGCACCTCGCCGCGGCATACGGACGGCTCGGTGACCACGTCGCGGCGACGACGCTGCTGCGTGCGGAGTCCGTGGCGCATCCGCTGCGCGAGTCGCTGGTGGCGGCGCTGATGCTGGCCCTGAACCGGTCGGGCCGTCAGTCGGAGGCGATGGAGTGCTATCACCGGACGCGAGCACATCTCGGGGAAGAACTGGGAGTGGATCCGGGTCCGGAACTGCGGGCAGCGTACGAGGCCCTGCTGCGCGGCGTGCGACCGACCGAGCAGATCCTCCCCCTGCATGAGGGGAGTGCCGTCCGGTCCAGGCAGCCGGGCGGCCCCTGTGGCGCGGGCCTGCTCATGGACGGACCCGTCACCGCGTCGACCGAGGGCGTGGCCATGGAGCGGGCCTCCGACCCGGCCGCGGCAGAGGACGCCTCCGGCCCCCTTACCGTGGCTCTCCCGGCCCCGGATCTGCTTCCTCGGGCGCCGCGCGGATTCGTGGGGCGCGCGCCGGAGTTCGCCGCTCTCGACGCGGCGGTCGAAGCGGCCAGGCTCGCCCTGGTCACCGGGCCCGCCGGGGTCGGCAAGACCGCGCTCGCGCTGCACTGGGCGCACGAGCGCGCCGCGGCCTACCCGGACGGCGTGCTCTATGCCGATCTGCGAGGTTTCAGCCCGCACGACGGAGTCGAACCGTGCGACGTGCTGCGCGAGTTCCTGTCGGCGCTCGGAGTACCGTCCTGCCGCATCCCGGAGTCGCCCACCGCAGCCGCCGCGCTGTACCGCTCCGTCACCGCGAACCTCGCCCTGCTCGTGGTCCTGGACAACGTCCGCAGCGCGGACCTGGCCCGCCCGCTGCTGCCCGCCGGTCCCGACAGCGCCGGCCTGGTCACGTCCCGGCTCCGGCTCGGCGGCCTCGTCGTCACCGAACTCGCCCGTCCGGTCCCGCTCGACGTCCTCGGAGTCGACGCGTCCACCGCTGTGCTCGCTACGGCCGTGGGCGACACCCGGGTCGATGCGGAGCCGTCCGCCGCCCGGCGCCTCGCCGCCCTCTGCGACGGTCTCCCACTCGCCCTGCGCGTCACCGCCGCGCAACTCGCCGTCCGGCCCCACTGGCGCCTTTCCGACCTGGCCACGGAACTCGCCGACGAGCAGCGCAGGCTCGCGCTGCTCTCCGTGGACGGCTCCGAGGGCGCCGGCGCCCAGGGCGTCGCGGCCGCCCTGCACCTCACCGTCGAGAGGCTCCCGGAGGAAGCCGCACGGCTTTTCCGCCAGCTGGGCGTGCTACCCGGCCGGGACCTGGACCGGCACGCGGCGGCCGCCCTGCTCGACCGCGCACCCACAGTCGCCGCCGAAGCACTGGACCGGCTCTGCGACGCACACCTGCTCAGCGAGTACGCACCCGGCCGCCACACGCTCCACGACCTCGTCCGGCTCTACACCCGAGGTCTCGGCGCCGACGACGACGCGCTGCTGCGTCTGCTGGACCACTACACGCTCACCGCACTGGCCGCCGCCCGCGCCGCCGAGCCGGACGACCAGCCGTGCTGCACCATGCCGTCCAACGCCCGCCTGCCTCGCGGGGGCGCGCCGCTCTTCGCGGGCCGGGACTCCGCGCTCCTGTGGTACGCGGCCGAACGCGACAACCTCGCCGCCGCCGTCGCGGCGGCCCGCGCCGCAGGACACCACGACCGCGCCTGGCGACTGGGCATCCTCCAGTGGCCGTACATCCTGTGGAACGCGCACGACTGCTGGGCGCCGCTCCTGGAGGACGCGGTCGACTCGGCCGCCCGGGTCTCCGACCCCGGTGCCGAGTCCAAGGCCCGCGCGCTCATCGGCTGGGTGCTCACCCAGGAGAATCGGCTCCCGGAGGCGCTGGTGCACCTGCGTCTCGCCCCCTCGCTCGCCGCACAGGCCGGCGAAGTGTCCAGCGAGGCGACTGCCCTGGTCAACCTCGCAGTAGCGCTGGACAGGTTCGACGTGAGCGAGGAGTCCCTGGCCCACACCGCCAGGGCGGCCGCGCTCGTCCGGGGTACCGGGGATGTGATGACCGAGTTGCTGGCCCTTGAGCACCGCGCGCGTCAGCTGATCGCCGTGGGCGATCACTCCGGCGCGCTCATCTGCGCACGCGAGGGGCTCGCCCTCGACGGAGACACGGTCAACGGCCTCGTGGGCATCCGGCAGAGCATGCTGGCCGCCACCGCTGGAGCGGCACTGATGGCCCTTGGGAAGACCGTCGCGGGCAAGGCCATGCTTGCACGGGCCAGGCAACTGGCGTCGGCTCACGGGTACGAGGAAGGCGTACGCCGGGTGGAGGCCGTGCTCCAGCAGACCGGCGATACGTCGGCAGCATGACGTTGACCGGATGTCAGCGCAGCGGCAGCCAAACGGCTCAACCTGCGGTGAACCTGTGTGGAGCACGAGTACGGCCCCCGCATCCGTAGCCAAGCGCGACCGAGGCGGGCAGGCCGCCGAGCAGAGCCTGGGTGCACCCCCACTGCCCGCCGAGTCGCCATCCCCAACCCGCCCGTACCTGGGAGCCGTCCTCCGGTGGCCGCCCGTCCCGTAGTCAGCACTCCCTTGGCCCAGGTACCCATGAGCACATCCTCTCCACAGAACCGGAGATTCGCCTCACTCCAGGACCGCTCCGGGGGCCACATGAAAGCGGGTCGCGTCCGGGAGGGCGCGGCGGTCGTGGGATTCCAGCATGTCCCTGCGCTCGAACCATTCGCTCAGGCGGGTACGGGCCTGCTCGTCGCGTTTGCGGAAGCGGTCGTCCGCGCCGTCGGTCTCCGCGGACGAGATCTCGCGGAGCAGGACGCGGATCGGCGCCGTTTCGTCCTCCGCCAAGTGGAGAGCCAGGACGGAGAAGGCCGTGCCCGGAGGGAACACCACCTCCGGTTCGTCGTCCGTCCCGAGGAAGACGGACGTGCGGCGGCCGGTGGTGGACCAGATTCCGAATTCGACCGCGCCCTCCAGCTCCGCGTCGCACGCCGGGACGGCCGCCACCGCTGCGGGCTCGACGAGAACCGTGCCCGGCACGTACCGGTCCAGCGGCACCCGCTCTGCCGGGGCCGCGAGCATGACCGCCCCGTAGTGCCCCGGCAGGCGGCGCAGACCTGATTCCAGGCAGCGCAGTAGCGGGGTGAAGGGGCCGGGCGCGGCCGCCCGCGCGGCCTCGGCCAGTCCCGAGCGGGACCCCAAGTCGGGAGCGTCGGCCTGGTACAGGGCGATGGCGACCATGTCCGGCTTGAGGCCGTCCTGCGCCGTGGAGCGCAGCGAAGGCAGCCGGGAGGCCAGCAGCTCCGCCTTGCTGGCGAGGATGTGGTACTTCTCGCCCAGGAGTTCCCGGAGAGCCGCTCGATCGTCCGGGCCGCTGCCGCCGCCCGGTTTCGACGGGGGGACGGGCATCGGTGAGGTGCCGGGAGCCTCCCTCATCGCGGGCTGCGCCTCCTGCGGAGCCGGGGCCGGACTCGGGGACAAGGTGGGAGTCGCAACGCGTGCCGGGGTCGGAGCCTGCGCCTCGGTGATCGCTTCGTTCGCGGTCCGGGGCGGGACCGGTCCGGTACGGGGTTGGGGGGCGGGCTCGGGCGCCGGCGCCGGGCGGGAGTTCGTACGGCCCAGCCAGCGCAGGTCCAGTTCCCCCGCCCAGGAACGGGGCTGCTCCTCTTCGGACGCGTAACCGTGGAGCAGCAGTCCGCACGGCTCCGTCGCGCCCAGGTCCGGCAGCGCGGCCAGTACTCCGGGCAGTGCCCGCCGGACCTCGGGACCGACGGGTCGTTCCCCGTCGCCCACGATCAGGATCGGGCCGGCCGGGTCGGGGCGCACCGTACGGGGGCGCGCGTCCGGAGCCCGGTCCGCCGGGCGCAGCCAGAGTCCCGCCGGGACGAGTTCGATGCGCCAGCCCTCCAGGTCCGCGCACGCGTACGACGCCGGGGCCGTCGCCTCCGGGCCGGACAGCCGCAGCCACGCGGACGGCACCACGCGGTCGTGTACGGGCGAGGCAGCGAGTTCCACCAGGAGGGGCTGCCAGGTTGGCGTGCCCTGTCCGTCGAGGAACGTGGTGGCGTGGTCGTCGATCGTCCGTACGGGCAGGCCGATCGCCGCCCGCACCGTACGGTCGAGGCGGTCCGCGAGGGCCACCGCCATGACGACGAGGTCGGACGGGTCGGCCCACGGCGCGGCCAGGAGGAGGTGTCGCGCGCCGGCGGCATCCGCCGGTACCCGGTCCAGGAGTTCGGCGGCGGGCAGCGCGGGGCGGGCCGGTGTTCCCACACCCAGGAGGAAGGTGTCCGGGCCGACGCCGATCAGCGGCTCGACCGCCTTGGGCGGTTCTCCCAGCCAGATTCCACCCGGAACCGCGCGGCTGTCCTCCGCCGGATCCTCCCCCGGCTCCCCGGTCGGCGTCGCTCCGATTGCGTGCGCGCCGCCCTGGGACTCCGCCACAACGGGAACGGGCGGCGCGGGGGGTGGGAGCGGCTCCTCCGCCTCCGGGGCCTCCGCCTCCGGGTCCTCTTCTTCCTGCTCCTCTTCTTCCCGCTCCTCCGACTCCCACGGCTCCTGGGCCTGCGGTTCCGCCGGAGGCCACCCCGGGCCCAGTTCGTACGGTTCCTCCCCAGGTTCCGAAAGCCACCAGGTGCCCGTTTCCGCGAGGCGCAGCGTGCCGTCCGGTTCGACGCTGACCACGCCGTCCGGGGCGACCACCGTGAAGTCCGCCGCCTTGGCGACCCCCTGCACCGGGCGGCCGCCGCCGGGGCCCCGCGCGGCCAGGCCCGAAGCGGCGAGCACCAGGCGGGTCGCGCCGCGCTCCCCGGCGAGGGCCACCAGGTCCGGCAGGGCGCGGCGGAGGACCGGTGCTGCGTCCGGCGCTGCGGCCAGCACCAGGAGCGCACCGGGCAGCGGGGGCAGCCCGCTCAGCACGGGCGTCAGGGCGGCAGCCGTCTCCTCGGACGCGATCACCATGTGCGGGCCGACGGGGTGCGTGCCCGATGCGGGGGCGGACGTGGTCATCCGGGGTGTCCGTTCTGCGCGGTGCGGCCGTCGGGGTCGAGCAGCGGGGTCTGGAGTTGCACCGTGCGGCGGCGGGTGATGTGCAGCGCGCGTCCGGTGGGCAGCACCTTCGGCTTCGTGCTGCCGAAGAGATGACCCTCGGTGGGCGGGCAGGACAGCAGGACGGCCGGAGTGTTGACGTCCTGGAGCTTGCGCAGGAGCGGGTCGGACAGCCCGCGGCCGGCGCCGTTGGCGGAGCGGGCGACGATGATGTGCAGGCCGATCTCCGCGCCCTGGGCAAGGTTGTCGAGGACGGCCGCGAAGGGGTGGGCCGACAGCGAGCCGTTGACCAGGTCGTAGTCGTCTACGAGTACGAAGAGTTCCGGGCCGCTCCACCAATCGCGCAGCCGGAGCCGGTCCGGGGTGATGTCGGCGGCCGGGACGCGGTTGGCGATCGCTTTGCCCGCGCCGGTGATCATCTGGCGCAGCGGGTCCGCGGAGACCGCGTAGCCGAGGCGGTACTCCTCAGGCACGGTCTCGTACATCTCGCGGCGGAAGTCGGCCAGCATCAGGCGGCCCTGGTCGGAGGTGTAGGCGCGCATGATCTGGGTGGCGATGTGCTTGAGCAGGTTGGTCTTGCCGGTCTCGCTGTCGCCGACGACGATCAGGTGCGGGTCCTGGGAGAAGTCGTGCCACAGCGGCTGGACGTCGTTCTCCTCCAGACCGAGCGGGATCCGCAGGGAGCCGTGGGGCTCGGGGAGGTCGGCGGCGTCGAGGACGAGGGGAAGCATCCGGACCTCGGGGGCGCGCGGGCCGGTCCAGTGGTCGGCGACGACGTCGACCAGGTCGGCGACGCCCTCGCCGAGGTCGTGGACGGAGCCGACGCCGTCCATGCGGGGCAGCGCGCACAGGAAGTGCATCTGGTCGGCGGTCAGGCCGCGGCCGGGCATCTTGGGGACTTTGGCCGCCGCCCGCATGTTGACGACCGAGTCCACGGCGTCGCCCAGGCGCAGTTCGAAGCGGGTCTGCAGCTGGTCGCGGAGGGCGCCGGTGATCTCGCCCCAGCGGGTGGTGCCGACGAACAGATGGACGCCGTAGTTGAGTCCGCGCTGGGAAATGAGGGTGAGGGGCTGGACCAGGTCCATGAAATCCTGGCGCAGCGTGTTCCAGCCGTCGATGACCAGGAACACGTCTCCATGCGGGTCGTCGGGGAGTTCGCCCGCCGCCTTCTTGCGACGGAAGGCGGCGACGGAGTCGACGCCGAGTTCGGCGAAGTACTTCTCGCGGCGGGTGATGACCGCGTTGACCTCGGCGACGGTCCGGACGACCCGGTCCGGGTCGTGCCGGCCGGTGACCCCGCCGACGTGCGGCAGGCTGCGCAGGCTCGACAGGGCGCCGCCGCCGAAGTCCAGGCAGTAGAACTGCACTTCGGCCGGGGTGTGGGTGAGGGAGAGCGCCGTCATCAGGGTGCGGATGAGGGTGGACTTGCCGGACTGCGGGGCGCCGGCGATGCCGATGTGGCCGTCGGCGCCGCCGAGGTCGGCCACGAGCAGGTCGCGGACCTGCTGGAATGGCTTGTCCACGACACCGACGGGGACTTTGAGCGTGCCGCGCTCCTCGCCCCCGGCGGTGAAGCCGTGTTCGGGGTCGGGTCCGATCGGGGGCAGCAGTTCGTCCAGGGTCGGCGGCACGTCGAGGGGCGGCAGCCACACCTGGTATGCGGGGGGACCGGCGTCGACCAGGCGTTCGGCGGCGATGTCGAGGAGCGTCCGAGTCTCCTCGGCCGCGGTCTCCTCGTCCGGGTCGGGGGCGGCGGGCAGCACGCGCGGGGCCACGTAGTCGGTGCCGAGGGCGACGACCTGGCCCTCGATCACCGAACGCCGGGCGGCCGGGCGGCGCTTGGGCCGGTAGGTGCCGGAGACGTAGGCGGCCTTGAAGCGGGTGAGGGTGGAGATGTCGCTGCGCAGGTAGCCGTTGCCGGGCTGGGAGGGGAGCTGGTAGGCGTCGGGGACGCCCAGAACACCCCTGGACTCCATGGCGGAGAAGGTCCGCAGACCGATCCGGTACGACAGGTGGGACTCCAGCTGGTGCACGCGTCCTTCGTCGAGGCGTTGGGAGGCGAGCAGCAGGTGGACGCCGAGGGAGCGGCCGAGTCGGCCGATCATGACGAACAGATCCATGAAGTCGCGGTGGGCCGAGAGCAGTTCGGAGAACTCGTCGACGACGACGAAGAGGGTGGGCAGCGGGTCCAGCGGAGTGCCGGTGGCACGGGCGCTCTCGTACTCCAGGAGGGAGGCGTAGTTCCCGGCGGCGCGCAGCAGTTCCTGGCGGCGGATCATCTCGCCGTGCAGCGCGTCGCGCATGCGGTCGACCAGGTCGGCCTCGTCGGCGAGGTTGGTGATGACGGCGGAGGTGTGGGGCAGGCCGTCCAGGCCGAGGAAGGTGGCGCCGCCCTTGAAGTCGACGAGGACGAAGTTGAGGATCTCCGAGGAGTGGGTCAGGGCCAGGGCGAGGACGAGGGTGCGCAGCAGTTCGGACTTGCCGGAGCCGGTGGCACCGATCAGCATGCCGTGCGGGCCCATGCCGCCCTGGGCGGATTCCTTGATGTCGAGGTCGATGGGGGTGCCGTCGGGGCCGAGGCCGAGCGGAACCCGGAGCTTGTTGGACTGGTTGCGCCGCGCCCATTGCTCCTTGGCGTCGAAGCCGTACAGGTCGGGGATGCCGAGCAGGCCGGCCAGATCGAAGTCGGTCTCCAGGGGTTCACCCGCGTCGACACTGTCGCCGAGCCGGTACGGGGCCATGGCGGCGGCCAGCCGGGTGGTGGCGGCGGGGGTGAGGCCGTCGGGGACACCGAGCCGGGTGATCTCGTCCTTGCGGTTGCGGTCGGCGCCGACCATCTCCAGGGTGCCGGGGTCGTCGGGGGTGCCGGTGATCCGCAGCCGGAGGGTGAGTCGGCCGTGTTTCCACTCCAGGGTGGAGCCGACGTCGATGACGGTGGCATTGCGGTAGCCGCCGAGCGCGGCGCGATGGGGGGCGGTGAAGACGGCCCCGTCGAGTACGACGACGGTGTACGGCTCGTCGCGGCTGGGGGTGGCGTCGGGCTCGTAGGGCGGCCGGGCGCCGAACTCCTCACCGAGCAGCTGCTCCAGTTCGCCGATGGTTCCGGCGACGAGCCGCAGCGGCCCGGCGCCGTCGGTCTCGTGGGGGTGCAGGGCGTGCGGGAGCCACTTGGTCCATTCCCAGTGGGTGCGCCGGTCGGGCGCTGCGACGACCGCGATACGCAGTTCGTCGGGGGCGTGGAAGGTGGCCATCTGGGCGAGGATCGCGCGGACCAGGGCGCGGGACCGGTCGTCGTCGGGGCCGGCCCCGGCCTCGCCCTCGGTCCGGGTGGTCTCAGCGGCGGCCGAGGAGCCGGCGTCAGCGCCGGTGCGGATCAGGACGTGGGCGAAGCCGCGCAGATGGATGGCGACGGGCTGGTCGGCGACGGAGCCGTACGCGTGGATGAAGCGGCGCAGCGCGTGGGCGCTGAGCGGTTCGAGGTCCTCGACCGGTTTGGTGGCGAGCGGGGCGAGGCGCACGGCGAGGCGCTGGGAGCCCAGCGCGATCCGTACGTCGCTGAAGTCGGGGTGGGAGGAGCGTCGTTCCCACAGGCGCGAGGTCCGTACCAGGAAGGGCAGTTCGGCCGGGTCGGGGTGGCGCCAGGCCAGAGCCTCCTGCTGGCGGAGGATCTCCTTGCGCACCTGCTGCCGCATCTGTGACAGGTAGCGCAGGTAGTCGCGGCGTTCGCCGGTCAGTTCCTGCTTGCGGTCGGCGTTGCCGCGCATGATCTGGGTGACGACCATGCCGATCGCGGACACGGCCATGGTGCCCATGGCGATGTACGTCATCAAGCCGCCGTTGGGGCGCAGGAAGATGAAGACCATGGAGAGCGAGGACAGCGCCATCGGCACCATGGTGATGATGGTGCCCAGGCCGTTCTGCTTCTCGGGCAGGCCGGGGGGCTCCTGGAGCTGGATCTCGCCGTCCGGCATCTCGGGACCCGGCCGCCGCGGCGGGCGGTTGACTTGCACCACGGTCAACGAACAACGCTCCTCACGCCTGGCGGCCGATTCCGTGCGGTTTCCTCGTCAGTCGGGAACGGATGGGAGGTACGGAACGGTTCACCGCGTCCGTACGGTGACTTCGGGTGAACCCCGGCGGCGGGCAGGCGCGTTGACCACAGCGGCGAGGAGGGAGCCGAGGAACAGGGAACGGGGAACGGCGTGCGCGTGTACTACGAGAACGACGAGGACGATGAGGGGTGCGAGATGCGGGCGCTGCTGCGCGGGTGGCTGTCGGACGTCTGCCCTGAGGACGGGGATCCACTCGGCGGGGCCATCACCGGGCTGGACGTGCCGGAGGCCCCCGCGTCCGAGGTGGCGGACGTGCTCGCCCGGCTGCTCGGGCCCGTTTGCGGGGCCGACGCGCCGGAACCGGAGGCACGGCTGATCGCACGCACGCTCGTGGTCGACGAGCATCCGTCGGCGGCCCGCTGGAGCGGGAGCGAGCGGCGGTCGGTGGCCGAGCTGGCGGCCGTGCTCGTGGCGCGGTACGGCGAGGAGGGCGTCGAGGCGCTCGTGCGGGAGCTGCGGGGCGAGCCGCGTGCGGGCGGCTGAACCCGCTGCCGGGGCGCTTCCGTTCCCCTGTCCGCCGAGGGCGTTCCGGCCTCGGCGGGACAGCAGGAAGGACACGCGGACAGTGAGCGGTAGCGCGGCGGCGGGGCTGTGCCGGTTGAGGTTCCACGGGCCGCACAAGGTGGTGGAGCTCTCCGTACCGGCCGACGTGCCCCTGGCGGATCTGTTGCCGACCATCGTCGGCTACTGCGGCGACGACCTGGACGAGAGGGCCGTCGAGGCGGGCGGATGGGTGCTCCAGCGGCTCGGTGAGGAGCCGCTGGACGAGGAGCGGGCGGCGGAGGCCCTGGGGCTGCGCGACGGCGAGCGTCTCTACCTGCGGATGCGCCGCGAGGCGCTGCCGGAGGTGCACTTCGACGACATCGTCGACGGCGTGGCGTCCGGGCTGGAGCGGCGCGGCGGCGGCTGGCACCCCGCCCTCACCCACCACATGGCCCTCGGCGTCGCGCTGCTCGCGCTGGCGGGCGGTTTCGCCCTCCTGGCCCTCTCCGGCGGGCTCGGTTCGCTGCGGGTGGTCGCGGCGGCCGGCATCGGGGGCCTGCTGCTGCTCGGCGCGGGCAGCGCCGCACGGGCTGTGGGCGACGCGGGGGCGGGTACGGCGCTCGGTACGGCGGCGGTGCCCTATCTGGCGCTGAGCGGGGCGCTGCTGCCGGCCGGGGGGAGCGACCTGACGGCCGCCCGGCTGCTCGCGGGCGGTTCGGCGGCGGCCGGTGCGTCGGTCCTGGCGCTGGCGTCCGTGGCCTGTTCGACGCCCTTGTTCCTCGGGCTGCTCGTCACCTCGGTCACCGCGTCGGCGGCGGGGGCGCTCGTCCTGGCGGGGCTCTCGGCCTCGGAGACGGCGGGGGCGCTGGCCGTGCTCGTGGTGGCGTTCGGGGCGTTCCTGCCCGGCTTCGCCTTTCGGCTCTCGGGGCTGAAGCTCCCCGCACTGCCGCGCCGGGCCGCGGAGTTGCAGGAGGACATCGAGCCGTACCCGGCGCAGGACGTCGTGGACCGCAGCGCCGTGGCCGACGGCTATCTGACCGCCTTCCATGGGGTGACCGGCGCGGTGTGCGCCGCCTGCCTCACGCTGCTGGCGCCCGCGCCCGGCTGGGCCGCGGCGGCGCTGGCCGCCGTGCTGTCGCTGCTGCTGATCCTGCACGTCCGGGAGGTCGGCTCCCGGTGGCAGCGCCTGGCCCTGATCCTGCCTGGCGTGTACGGGCTCACCCTGCTCGCGACCGGGTGGGCGCTCTCTTTCGGCCCGACGGGCCGGCTGGGTCTGCTGACGGGCCTGGTGGCGGCCGCCGCGGCGCTCGCGATCATCTCGTGGACGTTGCCGGGGCGGCGACTGCTGCCGTACTGGGGGCGGGCCGCCGACCTGCTGCACAGTGCGCTGGCGCTCAGCCTGATCCCGCTGGCGCTGACCGAGGCCGGGGTGTTCGCGTGGGCGCGCGCGCTCAACGGTTGAGCGGCGCGCCCGCGAACACGCCCGGCCCCCGACGTACCTTTCCCACCGAGGAGTTCACATGCAGTCCAGACGCGACCAGGTACAGGCCCACCTGTTCGTGATGAGCAGGCTCGGGGCCGGGATGCTGCGGGGCGAGCCCGACGCGCTGGACCTCGCGCCCCGGCGGACCACCCGAGGGGTGCGTTCCGGACTGTTCATCGCCGTGATCATCGCCCTGGTCATGGGCCTGTACGGAGCGATCAAGCCGGGCGGCGCGACGGGCTGGGCCAAGCCGGGGACCCTGGTGGTCGTCAAGGAGACGGGCGCCCGGTACCTGTTCGTCGGCGGGGAGCTGCGGCCGGTGCTCAACCAGGCCAGTGCCCGGCTCGTGGCCGGGGACAAGATGACCGTCACGCAGGTCGGCCTGAGCTCGCTCGGGGCGGTGCCGCGCGGCGGGCCGGTGGGGATCGTGGGCGCGCCGGACGGGCTTCCGGCCGCGTCCGCGCTGGACCGGGACGACTGGCTGGTGTGCGGTCTGATCCAGGCCACGGCGTCGGGGCGGCCCGGCCCGGTGGTCGCGGTGGCCGTCGGCTCGGCGGGCGCGGGTCGGGCGCTGGGCCCCGGTCAGGGGGTCCTGGTGACCGACTCGGACGGCACCGAGCACGTGCTGTGGCAGGGGAGGCGGCTCCGGTTGGGCGCGGGCACGGGTACGGCGCTCGGCTACGGCAGGGCCACCCCGTTCCCGGTGGCGGCGTCCTACCTCAATTCCCTTCCCGCGGGCCCCGATCTGGCCCTGCCGGAGATCGCGGGGCGTGGCACGGCCGGTCCCGCTCTGGCCGGGCGGGAGACCAGGATCGGCCAGCTCTTCACGGGCCCGGACGGCGAACCGTACGTCCTGACCCTCAAGGGCCTGGCGGCGCTCGACCGCACCCATTTCGAGCTGCTGCGCGGCGACCCGCGCACGCAGCGCGAGGCTTACGCAGGGGCGCCGGCGACCGCCGTGGCGGTGGGCGCCGCCGATCTGGCCGCCCACTCGGCGCCGGCCGGGACTCTGCCGAACGCGGGCCTTCCGGCGACGCCGCCGAAGCTGGTGGAGCCGGGTGCCGGGCAGGGCGTGTGCACGGCGGTGCGGCCCTCGGCGGACGGCGGGCCCGGCACCCTGGTGACCGTGACCGACGCGGCGGCGGTCGCGGGCCGGCCGGTGACGCCCCAGCCGGGCGTGACGGCGGCGTGCGGCATGGCGGACCTGGTCTCGGTGCGACCCGGGGGCGGCGCGCTGGTGCGGGCGCTGTCCGGGGCGGGCGCGGCCGGGGCGACATACCTGGTCGCGGACAACGGTGTGAAGTACCCGCTGCCGACACCGGAGTCCGTGAAAGCCCTCGGCTACGCGGGCGCGACGGCGATGGGGGTGCCCGCGACGCTGCTGACCATGCTGCCGTCGGGGCCGGCCCTGGATCCGTCGGCGCTGGCGGCGGCGGGGGTGGTCGACGCGACGGTGGGCGTTCCGGCTCCGGTCTGCCCCGGTGCGAAGTCGTAGAACGCGAAGAACCGCGACGGCCGCCGAGCGGCGGTGAACCCCGCGCCGTGAACGGCCCGTTCCCTCTGTCGGGAACCCAACCGACCGTACGATCCAAGGAGATCAGGTGTCCGACACTTCCCCCGGCCTCAAGGTTTCGTCAGCGGTACTCACCAGGACCATCAACGAACTGGATGAGCACCTCAGCACGATGGAGCGGGCCTACACCGAGTCCGAGGACATCGCGCGGCAGGTCGCGCAGAGCATGCGGTCCACCGCCGGAACCAAGTTCATCGCGAAGATCGAGAACTGGCAGCGCGGTTACCGCACGGTGATGGCCGAGTACAAGGACCTCCTGGAGGCCGTCGGCATCACCAGCAAGGTCATGACGGACACCGCCGGTGAGGCGGACGCCAACATGGACCTGTGGACCGGCGACGTCTACGACATTCTCGGCAAGTGACCCCGGGCGACGGCTCCCCTCTCCCCCGCCTCCCCCTTCTTCCTCTCCTCCGTAAGGAACGCGCATGAGCGACATGGACATGGACATCAAGCATGGCGAACTCGAAGACGCCAATGCCCATATGAAGCAGGTCGCCGCCACCATGGACTCGGCCCTGGACGCCGTCATGGCGCGCCTCGAAGCCATCCGGTCCGAGTTCACCGGTGAGGCGGCCAAGGAGTTCGCGGAGTTCAAGCAGGCCGTGCACAGTCTGGACGCCAACCTGTCGCATCAGTTCGACAAGGGCGCGGACCTGCTGGCGGACGCCCACAACATCATCCGCAACGGCGACCGCAGAAGCGCCTACCACTTCCAGCGCTGAGCACTTCCCCGGAACCCGGCCCGCCGCCCTTCGCCGGTGCGCCGGGTTCCGTGGTTCCCGGGCCGGTCTGAACCCCGGTGTGGGGGGCTTCCGTTCTCCGTGGCGGACGACCCGGACGACGGACGACCGAGATTTCGGCAGGAGAGCACTCATGGGGACCCAGAAGGACGAGAAGGTCACGTCGATCACGGACGACGTGCTGCGCGACTACGCGTGGAAGTTCGACACGCTGCTCAGGGACTTCCAGGACCCGTCCGTGATGGCCCTGCTCTCCTGGGAGAAGGGCACCGGCGACAGCAAGCTCCTGGTGGGGAACGTCAAGGAACTGCCCAGCGCCCTGTCCGTGCAGGAGGGGTTCGCGTCGCTGTGCAAGGAGCTGAACAGCGCGCTGGAAGCATTCCGCAAGATCGCCAAGTCGGCCAACCTCGACCTGATGTTCGTCAAGCAGACCTTCCAGAACTCCGACGACGAGTCCGTCGACGTCACCGAGATGTGGGAGATCCTCAACGACATCCAGCGGAACGCCGGCTCGGGCACCGGCACGGGCACCGGCAACCCCGCCCCGACCGGCAAGTAGCGCGAACGCCGACGCCTCCGGAAGGGATTCCCGAGCACCCATGGCAACCTTCACCTGGGAACAGGCCATCAAGGTCCTTCTGCCCGACACCAACACGCTGACGACCCGCGAGGCGGCAACGTCCGAGAAGTGGGTGTCCCAAGACACCGTCCACGTCGAGATCGTGACCGGCGACGGCACGTCCCTGGCCGCAAAGTACGACGTCTCTCACATCATCCCCCTCACCCACGGGGAAAACCCGCACGGCTGGTCGGACCTTTCCTGCGTGATCGGGTTCAACCTGGACTGGAAGAACGTCCTGGACAACACCCAGTCCAAGTACAACCTGTTCCAGGCCGACTCCCGCAGGGCCATCGGGAACCTGCTGTTCTCTAGCACGCACAGTTCGGGAGCCGTCAGCCTCCCCTCCTTCGACTCCGCGGCGGACGTGATCCACGGTGCCCACTCCTGGCTGGCGAAGTGGGTCCCAATCCTCAAGCGCTGGGAGGAGGGGGTCGACGCCGACGAGAGCGAGTGGAAGGGCAGCGCGGCCGGAGCTTTCAGGAAGTTCCTCGACATCGTCCACATAGAGATGAGCAAGGTCCAGCTCGACCTTGCCCAGCCCATACCCGCGGCGGACGCCACCGGCTATCCGGACACGTTCGACTTCTCTGGCAAGAGTGGCTACGAGAAGCTCATCGCCGACGCCAAGCAGCAGCTCAGCACCTCTCTCCTCGGGATGTACAACGCGCTTGACCAGTGGTGGTGGCCGCCGGGCTCACAGGAGATGGGCCACGACGCCAGCCCGGTGTGGCGCATGCGTGACGCGTTCGAAGCGGTCATGTCCAGCGCCACGTGCACCTTCACGTGGAGGTACCAGAGTGCCGGCAACAACGGCACAGGCTACTACTACCCCGAGAACCCGAAGGTCGTCGACAACAGTGGATCCGACGTCACCCAGAAATTCTGGCTCGACGGCGTCGAAATCGCCGCCAAGAAGACGTGGCTGGAGAAACTGAAGACACTCGACGACGCGGCGCAGAAATACATGAGCGCGCTGGACACCGCGTACCTGGCGCTCGGAGGATCACTGCGCGAGGGCGTCTATCAGCCCCGTTTCCAGATGCCTACCGGCGGCGGCGCGGGCCCGGACCCCGAAGCTCCCCCCGGAAAGGGCGGGGGCGGCACGGGTGGAGGTGCCGGAGACATCGAAGGCATCGGAAAGGGCGGGTCGGACGGCGACGGCGGCATCGGAGGGGGGACCGGCGGCGGCACGGGCGGTCCGAAGTCCGGGCTTCCCGACTTCCTCCCCGGCAGCGGGAAGGGCGGCGGGCCGGGGTACCAGCCGCCGAGCACCCTGCCCGGGTCCGGCTCGTCGGGCGGCGGCGCCCCGCTGCTCGACAAGAACGGCAAGCCGGTCCTGGGCGCGGACGGCCAGCCCGTCCTGCTGCCGCCGGGCTCCCGCATCGGCAAGGACGGCAAGGTCTACGACAAGAACGGCAAGCCGGTCCTGGGGTCGAACGGCAAGCAGGTCGTCGCCCCGCCCGGCGCCAAGGTGGGACAGCCGCAGCCCACCCCCGACGACCTGCCGGGCAAGGGTCTGCCGGGGTCCAACTACGACCAGATCCTGCTCCCCGAGGATGCGAAGATCCTCCCGGACGGCACCGTGGTCGACGCCAAGGGCAAGCCGGTACTCGACTCCAACGGCAACCCGTACGCGCTGCCCAAGGGCGCCACGATCAAGGACGGCGTCGTCGTCGACGCGAACGGCAAGCCCCTCAGCCGCGCGTACCAGCTGCTGACGAACTCCGAGCACGCCCTCACCTCCCGCCCCACACCGCACACCACGACCAGCGGCGGTCCGGCCGGCACCGACGGCAGACTCCTGGACCACTTCGGACGCGGAAGCGGCGGCACGGGGAGCGGCTCGAAGAACTTCACCGGCTCGGGGACCGGCGGCACCACCCTGTTCGGCGACCGGGCGGCGCGCTCCGCCGGGCTTCCCGAGACGGCCGCCGGCGCCACCGCCTCGGCCGGCGGGGACACCGGCGGGACGCACGCGTCCGGCGGTACGGGCGGCGGCACGCAGAGCGCGTATCCCCCCATGATGCCGCCGATGAACCCCGGCGCGGCCGGCGGCGCCCAGCCCAACCAGGGCAAGGACCGGCAGCGCACCACCTGGCTCACCGAGGACGAGGACACCTGGGGCACCGACACCGGCTCCGTCAGCGGGGTCATCGGCCGCTGACACCCACCCGCGTGCGACACACCTCTTCCCCTCTCACGAAAGGCGGCCCATGGCCATCGACTTCGACGGCATCATCAACGACGCGATGTCGGCCCTGCACGACCAGCGGGACAAGATGCTCGCGGCCAAACGCGAACTGGACGCGGCGACCGCGTCCGCCACCTCCAAGGACCACATGGTGTCGGTGACGGTCGGCCCCCAGGGCCAGGTGGTCTCGATGACCTTCCACACCAAGGCGTACCAGTCGATGGCGCCGGCGGAACTGGCCACCGCCCTCGTCACCGTCCTCAACGAGGCGCGGGCCGCGATGGGCCGCCAGGTCATCGAACACATCAAGGGGTTCCAGGACTTCAGCGGACACCTGCGCAGCGTGACAGGGCTCGCCGGCACCCCCGTCGAGATGGACGAACTCCTCAAGCCGCTGCGGTCGATGGCCCCGTCCTTCGACCTGGAGGAGACCCTGGGCGAGTTCAAGGCGGCCAAGCAGGAGGAGTTCGCCGCCGAGGAGGACACGACGGTCGGCCGCGCCGGTGAACAGAAAACGAAGCAGGAGGAGTTCGCGGCCGAGGCCGAGAGCCGCATCCCCACCGGAAAGCAGGAGCAGTTCAGTGGCTGACGACCTGAAGGTCCTGAGCGACCTCAAGAACAAGTTCGCCCACTACGACGACTACCAGCGCTGCCTCACCGACCTCAGCCGGGCGATCATCCAGATCAACAAGATCAACAAGGAGTCCGCGGGTCAGGACGAGATCGGCAAGACCTACCACCAGCAGGTCGACAAGCCCACCGTGAGCCTGACCGAGACCCTGGACTACGTCAACAAGCGGCTGGGCTTGGTCGTGGACGCCGGGCACAAGACAGCCGACATCATGGCCAACGCGGACGAGGAGGCCGGAAACCAGTCGAACGGCTTCTGAGGCCGGGCGGCCCCCACCACCCGGCCCGCGTCCGCGCGGTCACACCCCCACTGAACCGCGCGGACCGTCGTCCCCGTTCCTCCGGGCACAGCCGTCCGCCCGATCAGAGGACCTCCACACCATGGCCATCAACCCGCCGGAAGGGATCGCCGACTTCCTCGGCTTCGTGTCGGGCATGGAGTGGCCCCAGGCCGACGAGGACCTCATGCGGCGGGTGTCGGAGCACTACGCTTCCATCGCGCGGGACCTGGAGACGCTGTCCGGGTACGTCATCGAACTCATCCCGATCGTCAAGAACGACTTCGACGGCGAGGCCGCCGATGCGTTCCTCGTCGCCATGAACGACCTGACGGGCCAGACGGCGGGCGCGAACCAGCTGGAGCAGACGGCGGAGCTGTCCCGTCAGCTGTCCGCAGTGGCACTGAAGGTTGCCAACCAGGTCGAGTACACGAAGATCATGGCGATCCTCCAGCTGGTGCAACTGCTGGCCGAGATCCTGTTCGCCACGATCTTCTCCCCCTTCACCTTCGGCGCGTCGTGGGGCCCGGTTTCGGCGGCGTTCCTGGCGACACGCGAGGGCGTCCACCAGCTCTTCCGGTGGCTGCTCCAGACGATCATCAGCCAGACCTTCATCGGCATCGTCGGCGGCATCTTCCAGGACACGGTGATCCAGCTCTACCAGCTCGGCGCGGGCCACACCACGAGCTGGAACACGGAGTCGCTGATCGACTCCATCAAGCAGGGCGCGCTGACCGGCGTGGTCGCCGGTCCGCTGGAGATCCTCGCGCACTACGGCGGCAAGCTGCTCGGCAGGCTCCTCGGCGGCAAGACCCCCGAGTCGATCATTAGCAAGCGGGTCGACGACGTGCTGAACAAGGTCGACGACACGCTGGACGACATCGTGCCGAACCCGAAGCCCGACATCCGCACGGCCGGAACGGGGCTGAAGTCGAACCTGGACGACATCGCGTCCAAGACGGACAAGGACCTGCCGCCGATCCCGCCCAACAAGACACCGAACGAAGTAACTCCTCCCCCGGTCCCGCCGAAGACCGTCGGCGACGGTGTCCCGCCCACGACCACCACCAGCCGGCCCAGGACGGAGACGCCGGGCGGCACCACGCCCAAGGAGAAGCCGAACGCGCCGGCGTCGGGGGCGACGGGGGCTCCCGCCAAGGGCAAGGGCGGCGTGCCCACCACGAGCGAGGGCGACGTCCCCACCCCAGGCAAGACGGCAACCCCCTCCACGGACAAGCCCGATATTCCGGCCGCGAACCGGACGGAGACCATCGGCGGCCACGACGCTCCCGGCACGGGCAAGGCCGCAGCCGGGGACACGCCGACAGTGGGGACACCCGCCAAGGCCCCCGACACGTCGGCCGTCGGCCGGGTGGCAGGCGACGCCGGGACCCGGCTGGACGATCTCCTCGTCACCAAGGAGGCGCGGTCGGCCTTCGCCAAGGACGTCGGTGACCTCCTCGGCGGCGTCAGCCGCAATCTGGAGACCGGGTTCATGCGGCTCGGCGAGGGCACCATCGCGGACTCGTTCTCCAAGAAGATGGGCGACGTCTTCTCCAAGCATCTCGGGCAGGCAGGTGCCAGGGAGGCGGGCGAGGAGTTCGGCGAGATGCTGACCCGCAAGTGGGTACGGCTCGGCGCGGACCACACCGACCTGCCCGAGCTCCTCACCAAGGCGATGGGGGACTTCGGCCGGTTGGCCCCGCTGAAGAACCTCGCCGACTCGATGCCGAACCTGTTCGCCCGCTCCGAGCACAGCAACGCCCTGGCCCGCATCTTCAAGCAGGAGAACCCGCTTCAAGGCAGCCCGATGTACCAGCTCGGCGGAGCCATCTCGTCCCTCCTCAACGAGGGCACGAACGAAATGCTGAGCGAGGGCTTCTACAACCTGATCTTCGGAGACGGGACGTTCAAGGTCAGCGGCGGCCCGTTCGCCTCCGGCGTGGCCATGGGAGCGCTGAGTCACGGCCTGCACCGGGCGTTCGAACCGATCACGGTGAGGTACCAGAACTGGGTCCTCACCCACCAGCACGCCGACAACCCGCACGACAGCAAGTACTTCGGGCTGCTGCATCCCATCAACATCGCCTCGTTCGTGGCGAACATGACGGGCAACCCGGCACCGTGGCCGGTCCCGCGCCCCACATCCGAGGCGCAGGACCAGAGCTTCACCCGTGACATGAAGGACATGGTGAAGTGGGTCTTCTCCAACCCCATCACCGGCACGCCCTTCTTCGCCGACCTGCCCCAGCGGCCGGACGTCACGGTCGAGAGCGACGGTGACGGCGCCTTCACGCCCCTCGATCTGGACCTGGGTCCGTCGTTCGGCGACCAGATCGCCAAGGACCCACTGTTCCTGAACGAGCCGGACGGTGACTCGTCCACCGACGCAGGCGGGAAGAAGGAGGGTGAGAAGGACCCCGACACGGCCGCCGAGCCGGCCCAGGTCACCGTCTCGTCGGACCTCTCCTCCCTGCTGGGCGGCGACAGGGAGAGCCTGACCCCGGACCTGACGGACCAGCACCAGGACCGGGCCACAGCCCGCCCCATGACACAGAGCAGCGGCAACCCGTTCACCACCCCCGTAACGCCGCAGACGATCCCTCCGGCGCATACGGAGATGCCGGCGCAGGCCGAGCCGACGACGGGCCCCCTGCCCCACCCGCTCCAGACCGAAATAGACGAGGCCGCCGCGAACGGGCTCGACTACCTCATCCCCCACGACGGCGCGGACGACGACACCCTGCTCCCCGTCGGCGACGGCGGCGGTGACGACGACGGCAACCGCCACCCCGATGACGACCGCGGTATCGGCGACGACCAAGGCGACGGCACCACCCTGCCGGTCGAAGCCCCGGTCCAGGACATCCCCTCCGGCATCGCCGTCGGTGTCCTCTCCCCCGCCCAGACCACCGCACTCCAGGCCATCCCCCAGCGCCCCGGCGTCTTCGTCGTTGGCATGCACACCGACCCCCGCACCCCCCACAACCCCGACGCCGTCCTCAAAGCCCTCACCGACGCCCACGACGACGGCCGACTCGACGGTGTCACCGAAATCCAGTTCACCGCCTGCAACCTCGCCACCCCTGTCCACGAGTCCACCGTCAAGTCCGTTATGAGCGGCCTGTGGAAACACCGCACCACAACGGACACAACAACCCCCGACCCACTCACCGCCCGCGCCGCCGACGCCCCCGTCTGGTACATCCCCACCACGAACAGCGACACCGCAGACGGCCACCTCCTCACCGCCCAGCACATCGGACTCACCCCCGACGGAAAGATCGCCGTCGTCGACCAAGGCGCCTGGCACGTCTACAGCGACAGCGGCGCCCCCGACCACACACCCACCCGCATCACCCCCCAAGCCGACACCCTCCCCGACGACGCGGTCCGCTTCCTCTTCCGCACGCCCGCGGTCGACACGGAACATCCCGACGCCGTCAAGTTCGGCCAGGGCGGCAACGGCGACGGTTCCAGTTCCGGTTCGCGTTCCGGCTCCGGCACCAGTTCCAACAACCCGTCGAACCAGGCGCCGCCCGGCGACGGCCTGCCCGCCTCGACCGAAGACCTGGTCCGCATCCGCTACATGGAGGCGTCGCAGACGTACGAAAGACGTCTCGCCGACTACCTGTCGACGCTGGCGGACGTCCAGGAGGTGGCGCGGGTGTTGTCCCGGACCGTCTGGGACAAGCTCAAGGACAGGCCGAACGTCCACCACGAACTGGGCACGAAGAGCATCGAGATGCCCGGCGCCGTGGGCGCGGACCGGGGAGCGCTGAAACAGGTCGTGGACGCGGGCAACCTGCGCGAACGCATGACCATGTTCTTCAACTCCATCGCCTCACAGGCCCTCCCCCAGAGGGTCCAGCAGAAACCGAGCTACCCGGAATCCATCGCGAGAGAGCGTCCGCAGCGAATCGACAATCCTGACCTCGGCGACTACCGCAAGGCCGAGACGAAGATCAAGGAACTACAGAGGACCGGAGCGGATCCGCAGGAGTTGGGCAAGCTCAACGAGAAATGGCAGGCGCTGGACTCCGTCCTGCGGCCCTTCAAGAAAGCGGACGCCGTGCCCCCGCTGAGCGGGCCGGAACAGGCGCTCGCCGTGAATTCGAGCGGGAAGCTGCGGTGGATCCCCGGCGGAAGCCGTTTCACTCTCAAGATGGACACGCCGGTGCAGCACGAGAGCGAGGAGCGGGGACGCCTGGTCATGGCCGGCACATCGGGCTCGGCCTACTCCTTCCACCGGTACGCCCAGTTGATGGCCGACCGATGGAACATCCCCATCGACCACCAGACGCTGCGGCTCGCGATCATCGCCACCTTCGTCGGACAGGGCCATCACTCCCTGCCCGAGGTGTTCGCGGGTTCGTCCGCCTTCGCCGAGAACTACGGCGGCGGCACACGGCAGGACATCGAGGCCCTTCGTATGCCCGCCCCGCCACAGGCCCCGGGCCGGGACCATTACCGCGCCCTCGGTGTCCTGCCGGAGGAGGTGCTGCGCGCCCATGTCGCGGAGAACGGCCTGTTCCCCGACGAGATCGCCGAACAGTACCGGCTCCAGCTGTTCCAGGAGTACGCGGAGGCACAGTCCTCGGACGACTCCGACTCCGACGCCATGGACATCGACAGCGGGGACCCCCGGCCCAGGACGTCCTCCGGAAACAAGCGTGCTCTCGACGATGACGACGACAGGACCACGAAGTACCCACGCGACGACGGCAGCCCCGCCGTCCCCGAGGACTCCCCCCACACCCTGCCGGGGCAGCAGCTGCCCCAGGAGGTCAACCCGGCGGACCGACCGATTCCGGCGGACCGGTGGTCGGCGTGGAGGTGGACACCGGGCCGCCAGGACGTGCCGCCGCCCGCCCGGATCCGCACCGAACGCTTCGACCCCTCGGCGAACCCGGACGCCACCGGTCCGTTCCCGGGCACGGCGGACCGGCGAATCGGCGACGGAACACTCGCGGGCCGGCGCACGCTGATCAGCGCCGACGTCCAACGCTTCAACGTGCCGCCGGACGGGGACAATGCGCCTGGCGGGGCCGTGCGTCTGGTGCAGATCACCCTTCCGGTGGTCGTCGACGACTCCCACTCGGCCTCCGACGTCGCCGCGCTGCGAGACCGGCTCCAGGACCTGCTCGACACCCATGTGAACCTGGGCTTCCAACTGCCCCGCAGCCGGGACCAGCTCCACATGGAGGTGCGGCTCGACCCCGTGGCCCCGACCCAGGACGGCGTCAAGGGTGAGGACTGGGTCACGGTGAGCCGGGACGCCGGCACCGGGAACAGGTCCGACCAGCTGCACTTCCGTCTCCACGCCGACGACACGGATCCGGACGTGCGCAGCCGCGACGACGCCATGCTGCTGCACGAACTGCTGCACTACGCGGGGCTGCCCGACCGTTACCACGACGCCGAGACGCTGTTCCGGCACACGCCCGACCGGGCCGACGCGTCCGGGGTCATGGCGACGACCGCACTCCCCGACGGCACCCTGCCCCACCGCTACCTGGAGGCCATCGAGGACGTCACGGAGTCCGGTTCCGTCCTCCACGACAACACCGGTCCCGGCACATGGATCACCTCGCCGCCCGAGGCCTCGGTCCGGGACATCCCCTCCGGCATCGCCGTCGGCGTCCTCACACCCGCTCAGACCACCGCGCTCCAGGCCGTCCCCCGACGCCCCGGCGTCTTCGTCGTCGGCATGCACACCGACCCCCGCACCCCGCACGACCCCGACGCCGTCCTCAAAGCCCTCACCGACGCCCACGACGAGGGCCGGCTCGACAACATCACCGAAATCCAGTTCACCGCCTGCAACCTCGCCACCCCCGACCACGAGAACACCGTCCGAACCGTCATGAGCGGCCTGTGGAAACACCGCGCCACGACCGGCACCACGACCCCCGACCCGCTCACCGCCCGCGCCGCCGACACCCCCGTCTGGTACATCCCCACCACGAACGGCGACACAGAGGGTGGCGGCCACCTCCTCACCGCCCAGCACATCGGACTCACCCCCGACGGCAAGATCGCCGTCGTCGACCAAGGCGCCTGGCACATCTACAGCGACAGCGGCGACCCCGACCACACACCCACCCGCATCACCCCCGACGCCGACACCCTCCCCGACAGCACAGTCCGCTTCCCCACACCCGCCCTCACCGCACCACACCCCGAGGCCGTCAAGTTCGGCCAGGACGACGGACCTCCAAACCTTCTGTCCCGCCACCTGCCCCGGGAGCGGTGGCCGGCGCTGCTGTCCGATCCCGCGTCGGCGGATCTGCTCGCCGAGGTGACGGAGACCCGGCGCTCCCGGGGCGACATCTGGCACACGATGAACGCGGACACGTACCGGAAACTGCGGAACCAGCTGCCGGCCGAGGCGCGGAGCGACCTGCCGAAGGCGACCGTCGACGATGCGTTCTCGCTCTACCAGTCCGAATTCTCCGCCGCCGACAGCGCCGACGAACGCATCAGAGCCGTCGCGGACCTGATGCAGAACCTCCACACCGACGCGGAGGGCGAGCTGCTGAGGCCTGACGTCGAGATCCTGTTGCAGCGCCTGCTCCTGGACGAGGGCTTCCCCCCGACCTTGCTGTACGACAAGGCCCGCACCACGGCGTTCTGGCGGGACAACGACACCGTAGTCCTGACGGCCGAGCTGACCCTCGGCATGGCCGGCGTCCTGGACGCCGGGAACGCCCCCCTCACTGGCGAGCCCACGGTCGCACCAGCGGCGACGCCGTCCGACGAGGCCCTGTCGGAACTGCTCCCGGGGGGCCCGGACGAGCGTCAGAAGTCCCTGCTCCGCGAGTTGCTGGACAGCGCGCGCCTCCAGGGCAGTCCCTTGCACACCCTGGACGGCCACTCGTACTTCGGCCTGCGCTCCCGGGTCGAGGGCAACCCGCTGGAAGTTCCCGGCACGGAGGTACGCGAGGCCGTCGACCAGGTCTTCGGGAAGTACAGGGAAACCCTGGCGACGGCCACCACGCGCGTGGACCAGCTGAGGGCCGTCGCCGACGCGCTCCTGTCGCTCTACGAGAAGCCCCTCCCCATCGGGTCGTCCGAGACGGCCCTGACCGTCCTCTCCCGGTTCCTGGTGCCGCGCATGCTGCTGGACCTCGGCATCACTCCGATACCGCTGCCGAACAAGCTCCACATCGAGTCGGCCTGGACGAAGCCCGCGAACCCCGGGAAGAGGAGCAACCGCCTCCGGACCTTCGCGACCTCCGTCGCCGAGGCCGTCATGGCCGCCCATCCCTCCTGGGCCCGCCCGCTCACCTCCGCTCCCGAGGAGGGCGGCACGCCCGACGTCACGCCGCCCGACATCACGCCGCTCGACGTCACACCGCCGAACCACCAAGCGCCCGACACCAGCACCAGTACCGAAAACCCCGCGCCCCACGACAGCCCCGAACACCACGGGGACGGAGACGACGCGCCCGAACCGAGGGACTGGCGGGCGGAGCTGGACGCTCTCGGCACGCGCACGGCGGAGGAAACCACCGCCTATCTGGTGCTTCCGGAGTCCCCGCTCTCCATGGTGGGCCGGGCGGACCGGCTCCTGCGCACCGACGACCGGCCGTACACCACCCTCGTCATGGAGCTGCCGCCCGGCACGGAGCACTGGCTGACGGTGCGGGTCCCGGCCGGGGACGCCGTCGACACGGGGGACGGACGACTCCTCGTCGGCAAGGACCGGCTGGCGACGGTGACGCTCACCGGCCCGGCCGACACGATCGCCTCCCTCCAGGATTTCGAACGGGGTCTGCGGGGTCCGGGCAGCCCGGAACAACCTCTCCCGCTCGCCGTGCTGAGCCGCGTCGGGCAGGCGCTCTACGCCAACCCGGGCCACGACGAGCACCACACCGCCGTCTGGACGGCGAGCCGCCTGGCGTACGCGGAGGCGTCGCGCGACGCCGAGCGTGCCCTCGGCGAGTACCTCACCCACGTGCCGGACGTCCAGCGGCAGGTGCAGGCGCTGGTGGAGACGGCCTGGGAAAAGCTGTCGGACAAAGACCGCATCGCGCTCGGCACCGCAGCGAATACCGGCAGCGGCTCCGTCGGCAACAAACTGACGACGCTGGAGGCCGTCGTCAAGAACGGGAACATCCGCGAGCAGATGCACATGCTCGTCACCGGGGTCCACGGCCCCCTCCTGGACAAGCTGAAGCTGACCAAGCCCGCACCGCGGATCCTCAAGCGCGAGCGGAGCGCGGAGGGCACGGAACAGGCCAAGAAGATCCAGCAGCAGGCCGACGTCGTCCAGAACCTCGAGCGGGAAAAGGCGCGGTTGCAGAGCGAGGAGGCGAACAACCCCCGCCTGGGCGAGCTGCTGCGCGACCAGGACCACCGCAGGCGCACCGAGTTGCGGCCCGAGGAGACCGTTCCGCCTCTCAGCAGGCGCGAGCGCGACCACGCACTGGACAACGGCCGGCTGACGTGGGAACCGGGCGAGCGGCACCGACAGATCGCCCTGAAAACCGAGAGCCAGGTGACGGCCGAGACGACCGGCGGCCTGATGAGCGCTGGCACGTCCAACACGACGTACTTCACGCTGACGGTCGTCCACGAGATGGCCAAGCAGTGGGGGGTCAAGGTCGACTTCCGGCTGGTGCGGCTCGCCCTCATGGCGGACATGCTCCCGATCGGCCACCACACCTTCCACGAGATCATGACGGCGTCCGCGGCGTTCGAGCAGGACGTGCTGGCCAAGGAGCAGCGGCCCACCGGCGCCCCGCCGTACGCACATGTCCTGTCGTACACCGACGACTGGGGAAGGTTCCGCTCACTCCCGCCGCTGACCGAGAACACGCTGCGGGAGGCCATGCCCGGCGGAAGGTTCCCGGACGAGGTCGCCCTGGGGCTCGAAGCCCACGAGCGGACGCCGGACGCGCTTGCCCTCCTGCCGTCGGTGCCACGCACTCTGCGCGCGCTCCCCGACAGCGAGCTGACGCCGCTCCTGGAAGGGACGCCCGGTCTGACCGATCGTGCGGCCGGGCTGCTGCGGGAGGCGCTCGGCGACGGCGGGAACGCCAACCGCGACTGGCTCCGGCTGCACGCCGACTCCTACCTGCACCTGATCGAGCGTGTCACCCGGCCGGACGACAGGGTCCAGGACCCGCAGACCGGCGTGTGGGACGAACTCGGCTCCATCTTGGAGCGCTTGCACGAAGTGGCCGAGCCGTACGTTCCCCAGCCCGACGACGTGCGGGACAGATTCGACCGCGCCTTCGACGACTACTACGCCGCCCTGGCCGGCGACCCGGGCCACGGAACGCGCCTGACGGCCGTGGCCGAACTCGTCCTGAAGCTCCGGACCGAGATCCCTCCGTCGTCGAACACCCATGTCTCCACCGCCCTCGGGATCGTGACCCAGCGCCTCCTGGTGGACCAGGGCTATCCGCCCGCGCTCTGGCGCGAGGACGTCGGCGCCCCGGGCTTCTGGCCTGACGACGCTGCCTCGCTGGTGCGGAAGCTCGAAACGGCCATCGGCGATTTCACCCGCCACCAGCCCGTGCGGCAGACCCCCACCGGCGTCGCCGTCGGCCCCATGAACGCCGCCCAGTCCAGGGCGCTCGCCTCCCTGCCGCCGAGCCCCGGCGTCTTCGTCGTCGGCCTGCACACCGACCCGGACGCCCCGCACAACCCGGACGTCATCCTCAAGGCCCTCACCGACGCCCACGACCAAGGTCGGCTCGACGGCATCACCAAGATCCGGTTCACCGCCTGCAACCTCGCCACCCCCGACCACGAGGCCACCGTCCAGACAGTCATGAGCGGCCTGTGGAAGCACCGCGCCAAGGGAAGCACGGACCCCGACAGCCCCGCCCCCCTCACCGCGCTCGCCGCCAACGCCCCCGTCTGGTACGTGCCCGGCGGCGACGGGCTGTTCACGGCGCACCACGTGGGCGTCACCACCGACGGCAGGGTCACCGTCGTCGGCGGCTCCGCGGACTGGCGCCTCTACACAGACACCGGCACGCGCGACCACACCGCCGACGGGGGCACCGCGGTCGGCGACAGCGGTGCCCCTGTCGGCGCCGTACACCTCACACAGCACGAAGGTCCCGCTCACGGGGATGCCGTCAAGTTCGGCGGCGAGGACGGGGACACGGAGTCCTCGTCGTTCAGCCTGACCTCGGACGGTCTCGCCAGCCGACAATGGACCATTGATTTCGGCAAGGGCGAGAAGACGCTCACCGAGGAGGGCCGGACGGTCATCCGCGACCTCGCGAGGGAGCTGTTCCCCGAACTCGTCCGCCGCGCCAACAGCACGTCCTGGGACGCGCTGGACATCCGGGTCACCGCGGGCGGCAACAACCGCTTCCCGGGAGCCGCGGACAAGGTGGGCATGGAACGCGCCCGCGCCGTCTCCGACGCGCTGGCGGCGGAGATCCGGGAGCTTGCCGTCGAGCGGGACCTTGCGCACGTGGAGAGCCTGGCCATGTTCACCCCGACCACACGCGGCCGTGACATCACGGGGCTCGACCTGACGGGCGACGCGTCCCCGTCGGTCCTGCGCCGCCGGGGAACCATCCTGGCCGAACTCCACCCGCTCCAAAGGGTTCTCGAACGATCCGACACGATGAACCTCAACGAACTGGCGGTGTTCCAGCAGCTGGCGGACCTCACGGACTCCCACCGCATGACGTTCTCGCTCGACGAACTGGTCGGCTCGCGGGTCTACGAGACCTCCGCGGCGACTCCCCTGGACGAGCACAACGTGGTCTTCCGGCTGGAGACCCAGGAGGCGGACCGGAGCACCAGGCGGGACTGGGCCTCGGGCCTGGTGACCTTCACTTCCGACACCCGGGTCGAGGTCGTCTCGTTCGAGTCGACGGAATCGGGACGCAGCCTGGTGACCCTGCGCGAAGTGCTGCCCGACGACCGCGAGGACGGGCCGCTCGACGGGCCGCCGCGGGACGCTCCGGTCCTCGGTCTGCCCGGCGTCGCCTACGCGGGGCCGAGCCGCCCCTTCGACTCCACCCTGGTCCACCGCAAGGACGAGACGGAGTTCACGGAGGAGGTCACGGAGGAGGTCACGGACGAGACCACGGGCGAGACCACGGGCGAGGTCACGGTCGAGACCAGGACCAAGATCGACAGCCGTTACGAGTTCCGCAAGGCGCTCTACATCCACCGCGGTGAGGTGGAGGTGGAGATGACGGAAAAGGGGCCGCGCGTCCGCTTCTACACCGCGGTCACCAACCAGACGCCCCTGGTGATCGACAGGGAGTCGGGAAACGTCACCGCCGAAAGGTACAAGGACATCCAACAGGATCCGGATACCGGCGAGGTCGTCGTGGCGACCGGCCCGAACATGGGGGGAACCCTGTGGACCGGCATCGGCACCCCGGCGCGCGCCGTCGCCTGGGCCATGAAGTACAAGGCGGAGAACCCGGACGCCAACAGGCCGCTCATCCGCTCCTACCTCGTCCCCCTGCACGTCTACCACCAGATCACCTCGACGGCGATCCCCGAGGGCGACGTCAACTCGCTCGGCGACGTCTACCGCGGCAGCGAGTCGCTCGTTCCCCAGGGACTGCGTGACCCCCTCGCCGTGCCGTCCACCTCCGCGGAGGCGGCCTACCGCAAGAGGTGGGAGGCGCGGGAGAAGGGCTCCGCCCCCGACCCGATCGACGGCCCCACGCCACTCACCGACCGGACCATCAACACCGACCAGCCCGGCGAGCGCAACCAGTTCGGCATCCGGGGCAGCCACCTTGCCCTGCTGCGCGAGAGCATCCTGCCGAACTCCCTGATCACGTACTACGAGCGGGAGGACAGGCAGGACCTGACGCCGGAGGACGAGGGCGCGGCGCACTCCAAGAACGGCACGATCCTCCACGTCGACAGCCTGCGCGACCGTCTCGGCATCCCGGGCGTCGGCGCGCCCCAGCTGAAGTCCGACTACAACCCCTGGGTCCAGAACAAGAAGCACGTCAACAGCTCCGACAAGCTGAGGAACATCTCCAACCAGCTACGGCAGTTCTATTCCACGTGGCAGCAGTCCCGGCAGCAGCCGGCCGACCGCAGGCCGAGCCTCCTCGTGGACCCGGACGCGACCGTACTGGCCTACGACAAGCGTCTGGACGCCCTGGAGAAGTTCCTCAAGGACCACAACGAGTACCTGCGGGACGAGAACGGCGCCGACCTCACCTTCGAGTTCCTCCGCGTGCCCGACCACGACGCCATGTCCCCCGCCGAGGCCGCCGCCAAGGACACCGTGGAGCAGTTCATGGTGGACACGGTCCTGACTTGGGCCTCCCACGCCGAGATCGGCTACCTCCTCTCCCGTCAGCACCAGGAGGTCAAGGGCGACCGGAACGTCAGTGACGCGCCGCTGATGCACGACTTCGACGAGATGCGCCGGCGGCGGAAGGAGGACGTCCGCGTTCAGCTCAGGGCGGGCGAGGACCTCACCCGGCTCTGGCGGGCGGGCGAGCCGACCCACCGGCTGATCAACCGCCTGATCCGGGACTACCCCGAACTCTCCCTCCTGTACGGGGAGATCTGCGCGCCGAGCGAGAGGTACACCTTCTTCCAGCACGCGCAGATGGTCCTGGGCCAGTACCTCAAGCTCGCCCACCGCGACATGGACGACGACCGCCGCGTGGTGCCCGTGGACGCGATCGTCAAGGCGATCCTCTTCCACGACATCGAGAAGGCGAACTCCAAGGTGATGTACGGGGACGACAAGGACCCGGACCAAGAGCCGGATCCCGAGGAGAAGAAGCCGAAGAAGGGCCCGAAGAAGAAGGAGCAGCACGACTACGAGGCCGAGCACCGCGGCGCCGTCGACCTCATGAGCCGGTACCGCCACCTGTGGGGCGACGTCGACAACGACAAGGATCTGGCGCGCACGTACAGGGCGGCCGTCATGATGGTCGACTCCGACCCCCTCGGCTTCTACTACCGGAAGAAGTTCCACGCCAAGGACCCCGGCCCCAACCGCGACGCGGCGTTCCACTGGATCGTCTCGGCGTACATGCGGCTGCAGGGCAAGCCCCTGGTGACGTCCGACGGCACCACGCGCTACCTGGCCACTCTGGACGACGCGGACACCGAGGGCATCCGGAGGCTGTTCCACGAGTTCCACCAGTACTACCAGGCGGACTTCTCCTCCTACACGAAGTACAGCGGCTACCACGACTACGAGGCCCCGGAGAAGTCGAGGCAGGGGCAGACCCTGAGCCCGGAGAACCCCGGCGTCTTCGAGGCCGCTCCCCGGCAACCCGCCAAGGAGGCGACCGGCAAGGAGACGTTCACCCAGCAGTTCGTCTCCGACGAGGACCAGGATCCCCTGGACCCGGGGAACCGCTACGGCACCGGTCCCAAGATGGCCGAGACCTCCCCGGTGGGCGAGACGCACGGTCTGCGGTTCGTCTTCGACACGAAGTACGAGACCATGTACGCCGAGATCGCGAAGATGTTCGCCAGCGACGAGGACGTCCGGGTCAACTTCCGGCGCGTCGGCGGAGAGCGCATGCGCTCCGACGCGAAGGCGCTCGGCGACGAGGCGAACGCGAAGGCACCGGCACCCGACGCGGTGCCCCCCGGAAACGACAACACCACGCCGGCAGATCAGGAGGGGAACAAGGGCGCGCCCGTCGACCTGCTGGACGACGGGGACGACAACCTGCTGGGCTTCATGGAGCTCGGGAACGGCAAGGTCCCCGTCCCCGGCACTCCCCAGTCCTCCGCCGAGCGGATCGACGAACTCGTCGCGTCGCTCACCCTCTCCCACCAGGACAACGGCACCCACCACCTCGTCGACCCCGACACCGACCCGGCCGAGGCGGACCGGATCCGCGGCGCCGTCGGGCGGTTCCCCCGGGACGACCGGTTCTTCACGCTCGCCAGTCACGTCGCGGGCACCGACGGCGCGCCCACCTGGCGCGGGGAGCGGGTCACCGCCCATGAACTGGCCGTCGTGCTGTCCCGGCTCGCCGACGACGGGGTGTGGGACACCACCAGGCCGCTGCAGTTCGCCGCCTGCGGTCTGGGCGAGAACATGGAAAGGTCGTACGCCGCAGACACGCTGCGTGCGCTGCGGGAGCTGCGGCCCGACCTGCCGCTCACCGCGTACGCGCCCCGGTCCACCCTGTGGTTCGTGCCGTCGGTGACCGGGCCGTTCACCACGGACACCACCGGTCCCGGCCACACGGCCGTGGCCCGGAAGGTCGTCTGGGGCACCGACGGTACGCCCCGCCTCGTCCCCGACCACTGGGTCAGGCTGTTCCTGCCGCCGGGCAGGGACGCCGCCGTCGAGACGACGCTCCTCGGCGCCCACATGCCGCCCGACGGCCAACTGTCGCCCGACGACGGGCCGACGACGACTGCGGCGCCCAACGGCTACCTCACCGACGGCGGCGACACGTCCAGGGACTTCTCCGAGGCCGTGCCGTTCGGGCAAACCGGCAACGGCGAGGGCCCTTCGACGTCTCAACAGCAACAAGAGCCGCTCGAACCCTCGCCGGTGAGCTCCACTGCCCCGACCCCGCGTGCGCCCTGGTACGTCGGCGAAGGCAAGGCGCTCGGCGACGGGCGGGTCGTGTCTGTGTCCGGTCACGCCCAGATGGAGAGGGACCTGAAGCTGGCCGGGGCCGAGCTGAGGAACGCCGGGATGGGCGCGGAGACGGCCGCCAAGGTCATGAAGCGGCTGACCCCGGTCCTCTCCAGCACCGACGCCGGAGACTGGAACGACTTCCTTCGCAACGGGGCGGTCTTCCACACACGCGGCAAGGTCGTGATCGTGACCGCCCGGCCGGACGACCTCACGCACCACGCGGCCCAGCCCAAGGAGCAGCTCGCCCCGTACGCCTCGCGCAACCAGGCCGTCACCAACCGCGCGGTGTCTGCCGGCGGCAACCTCTCGGCGGCAGGCGCCGTGGACGCCGCGGTGAAGCTGGCGAACATGACGAACGTGACCGGGACGGTCCCGTCCGTCAAGGTCCAGGCGGGCACCACGTACGCCACGTCCCGGACCGCCACGGCCGACACCCAGGGCGCCGGGCGGACCCTGCTCAAGGAGATGCACGAGTTCGACGGAGACGTACGCGTCCAGGTGCACGTGCTCGACAAGGACACGACGCGCAAGGCGGAGTTCGCCTTCCCCCTGCGGCTGCGGCTCGCCCTCCCGGAGGGGACCGACCGCTCGGGCGACGGCAGGACCTGGAAGGTCGTGGCCCCCGAGGCGCTCAAGTCCGTGCCCTCCACCGTCAACGCGATCGCGCCGGGCCCCCTGCTGACCGATCTCGCCTCGGCCATGACCAAGGCGGGGTACGCCCCGGACGTCTCCGCGGCGTTCGTCTCGACGGTCGCCACGGACCTCTTCAACGAGAAGGCGCTCAAGGACGCCAACCAGTGGTGGAGCACCGGGAGCCTGACCTCCGGGGTGTTCTCCGCGGGCGGGTTCCCGAAGAAGTCGACGGTGGGGCACTTCGTGGTCGGCGCCGAGCTGACCGGCCTGCGGCGAATGGGCCTGACGAGCGGGAAACTGCAGGTGCGGGAGGACTTCTCCGACGCGTTCGGCGTCAAGTCGAGCAGCAAGTTCGGCGACAAGTCGGGCCTCACGCTGGGCGCGTCCTTTCTGACAAACCCCGACGGTCCCATGGTCGTTCCGAGCGTGGAGCTGGCTCTCAACGTGGCGCGCTCGCACAACTCCGACGTGGGCGGCTCGGACAAGACCAAGGTGAAGGTCAAGCACGCCGAGGAGAAGCAGGTCGAGTACCACGCGACCGCCCGGTTCCACGTGGAGTTCATGTCGTCGTCGACGCGGACGCCGCTCTCGTTCGACTCGACCTTGGAGCTCGCCGTGGGCGTGCCCGCCTCCCAGGCCGGCACCTTCGAGGCTGGGCTGCTCGGCCCCGTGCCGACGGAGTTCGTGCCGGACCGGCCGCGCCCGGACGCCCCCGCGACCCCGACCCCGTCTCGCCTGCGGCTCATGGGCCAGGCCGTGCGCGCGCTGCTGCGGCTCGCCCGCCAGGAACCCTCGGCGAACTTCGACGTCGGCGCGGCCCGGCCGTTCCCGAGCGGCGGGATGCCGGACCCGGCGGGTCTTCTGAAGATCGCCGGTCGGCATCCGATCGAGATCGCGACCTCGACCGGCACGCTCCCCGACGGGCCCGTGTGGACGAGGCTGCGCGACCACTCCCGGGTGACGGTCGTCCCCGGTACGGATGAATACTGTCTCGCGGACGCGACCGCGCCGGAACCGGCCTTCCGCTACCACGTGAACGCCGCCGGGGAGGTCACCGCGGCCCAGCGCCTGCGCACCTCCACCTTCACCGAGCTGTTCGGACCGCTGGAACCGGGGGACGCAGGCATCGCACGGCTCACCCGGCTCAGCGCCGACCGGCCCTGGCTCGGCTTCGCTGTGCTCGACGACTCGGAAGTCCCGCTTCACATCCCCGATCCCCCTCGCGAGGGCGGCCCGGTACTGACCGTCCTCAAGGGCGGCGGCGGAGCTCTCGACGTCCAGGGCGCTCTGCGCCACCCGGTCGAGCAGACTGTCCGCAACCTCGCCGCCACCGACGCCGCGGCGGCGGAGCAGCCCATGCAGGTGCTCACCGACCTCGTGAGCGAACTGGAGGACTTCGCCGCCCGCCGCCGCCTAGTGGAGGTACGGATCGACGCGAGGTACCGTGATCGCGACGCGCTCACCGAACGTCTCGCCGGCAATGCCTACCTGAGCATCCGGGACGGCGACGACCCCCGGCAGCCGGCCGCGTACCTGATGAGGGTGGACGAGAACGGCGCCCTGCTCGGCCCCTTCCGCCAGCGGGACTTCGGCAGCGATCCCCTCGAACCGCCCGCCCTCGCCTCGCGCAACGGCCTCGGCCCCGGTGTGGTCGGCGAACTCCCCGGCTCGGAGCAGGTGTTGAAGACCGCGCTCGACTGGCTCGACCGGCACCTGGAGCGGACCGGCCTGAAGAAGCGGCTGAGCGAGGAGGAGTACGCGCAGTTCCACCGGGAGCTCACGGCAGCCTTCGGCACGACCGGCATGCGGGCCCGCTTCCCCAAGCTCCTCGGCTCCGGCGTCCCGCTCGTCCTGAAGGCGGGCAACCAGGAGCTCCGGCTGCACCTGCGCTCCGAGTTGCTCGGTCTGCGGGGCGAGCCCGTGAAGAGCGACCTGTCGCTGACCCGCTCGGTGACGCGGAGCGCCAACCAGACCGTCGGCGTCGGCGACCAGGTGTCCGTCTCGGCCACCGCCGGCGCCACCGTCCGGGTCGACACCCGCGAGAAGCAGCGGTTCGAACCCGGGAGCAAGGTCGGCCTCACTGTCACGCCTTCCAACGTGAAGAACTCCGTGGCCACAACCGTGAAGGCCTCCCGCGAAAAGGAGACCAGCGGACCGCACACCGTGTTCACCTACACGGCCGTCCACCACCTGACTGCCACGGTCCACGACGCCAAGGGCAACCAGGTGTCCGGTTCGTCGCTGCGCATCGAGGGCGACGACGTGTCCGCCGTCGTGCGCGTCGGCGACGACCACCTCGCCAACGACACGACCGCTCACCGAATATCCACGGGCTTGGTGACGGAGTTCCTCCTGAGCGACGACCCGGACTGGCTCGGCAGGGCCGGCGCCACGGAGTTCGTCCTTCCCCGCGACGGCCTCGGCGGCATCCATCCCGAGTTTCTGAGCGCCCGTCTGCTCACCCACTCCGTGGTCGCGCTGGTCGCCGAGCACGGCGGCGCGAGAACGCCGAAGCCCGGGGACGAGGAGTTCGACCGGCACTCCGGGGACACGGTCGGCGCCCTGCGCCGGGGCCTCACCCCCGAGATCGAGGACGCGCTCGCCCCACACTTCCTCCAGTCCCGATTCGAGCAGCTCACGAGCCCGCACGGCGCGGTGTTCCCGCTGCCGCCGGACTCCTCCGGCCGCGCACAGGCCCTCACGGTCCGGCTGCGGCTCGGCGAGCCCGTGCACGAGGGGACCGGTACCGGGACCAACCTCACGTACACGGCGGAGACCGGCACCAAGTCCAGTACGGGCAGCACCCGTTCGTTCGGCTACGGCGGCGGCCTCAGCGTCGGCGGCTACGCCTCCCTCGCCGGGAAGTCGGTCAGCGCGAGCGTGTCCGCGGAAGCCTCCCGGACGCACACGAAGGCGCGGACCGTCGCCTCGGCCGGCACCGGGACCTCGACGGCCACGTACAAGGGCACGAGCCACCGTTACCGCGCCGACGCCTACTACGAGATCACCCACCACACCTGGCAGCCCGACGGCACCTTCTCGACCACCCCGTCGGGCCACTCCACGGGGAAGCGGTACGTGAAGGTGGAGGGCGGCGTGGAGCTGACGGTCCCCGACCACCAGGCCCGTGTCCTGGGCATGCCCGACACCGGCCCGCGGCCCGCCGTGCCGCACGGACCCCGCACGTACGTCGACGCCGACCTGGCAAAGGCCGTCTCGCACGTGGAGAAGCTCGGCGCGGACATTGTGCTGACCGAGATCAAGAACCTGCTCGGCACGCTGAAGGGCATCCCGGACCACCTCGGCGACGACGTCCCCACAGACTTCTCCCTCGCTCTGGAGACCGTGTTCTCCCCGGAGGCCCTGCGCGCCAACTTCGCCGCGCTCAGCACCACTTCGGTACGCCAGGTGGTCAAGCTGCGGCAGCCCGGGGGCGGCACCCGGATGATCGGCATCCGGGTCACCGCCGAGGTCGGGGACCCGAGGTACGAGGGCCCCCGCGACCAGGTCACGCTCGCCATGGGCGACACCGCCACGCGGTCGACCGCGTCCGCGTCCGCGGTGTCGGACAAGGGAGGCGGGCAGCTCTCCCTCGCCCTCAAGGCGACCGACGCGAACGGCCTGTCGCGCGGCGGGGCCAAGATCGGCGCCGGGGCGGACACGTCCGTCGGGCGCACCAAGACCGTCACCGTCTCGGAACGCGACCAGCACAGCTTCGAGGTCACCGGCACGGCGCAGGAGTTCAGCCACCCGGTCTCGTACACCGTGCAGATCTTCGAAGGCTCCGAACCGCACCAGCTCATACGGCTGGCGGGGGCCGCGCTCAATGCCCCCGTCCAGCTCATCGACCGGGCCACGGACGGCCGGGCCGGACGGTGGTTCGCCGAGCAGTGGGGAGGCCAGTGGGAGAAGGTCTTCCCCTCGGGCCACAAGCCGGCGGGGACGAAGACGATCGAGGACCGCGAGGTCCGGCTACTGGTGCCCGACCACCTGACCCGCGCGGGCGCGACGGCCCCCGCCCCGGTGGTGCCGGTCGGCCGCGTCCGCCCGCAGGGCCCCACGGCCGTGACCCCGGAGGTCCAGAGGCTCACCAAGGACCTGGCCCCGGCAGTGCAGGCCCTCTCCCTGCCCGGACTCGGCGGGATCGTGAAGTGGCTGCCCACCGCCGCGGCCCTCCCGCGCCGGGTCGCGGAGAACGACACCGGGACGCTCACCCGCGAGGACCTTGCCCCGGCGACCCTGGCGGGTCTGCGGACCGATCTGCTGACGACCGAACAGAACCTGCGCGCCAACATCCGGCAGCTCCTCGACGGCGGCTACACCGTGCCGGTGGCGGACGGTGAGGAGGTCACCGTCCGGATGGTTGTCCGCCGGACCCGGCACCTCGCCTCCGCAGAGTTCGACTCGAACGTGGAGACGGAGGTGCGGGAGCAGGAGACGGAACGGGAACGGGAGAGGACCACGCTCGCCTGGTCCGGCTCGGTCGTCCCGGACGGCCCCGTGCACACCATGGGCTCCGGCACGCCGGAGGGGCCCGGCGTCGCCGGCGTCACCACGACCCTGGGCGGGTCCTTGGGCATCGGGGGCGAGCACGGGCACAGCCTCAGCACGAGCCGGAGCGAGACCGTCGACGAACGGGACAAGAAGAAGGGCACTCAGCACTACTACAAGGCCGACGTCACCTGGGTCCTCACGGGCAGTCGGAGAACCACGGTCGAGATCGAGGTCGACGGCGGCCTGATCGGGCTGCTCCAGGACGAGCCGGCCGACGGCCTGGCGGACAAGCACGAGGGCTTGTTCGAGCGGAAGCCTGACCCGGAGCCGACGCCGGAGCCGACGCCGGAGCCGACGCCGGAGCCGGCAGGCGAGGGCGAAAGGGAGGGCGAGGGCGAGACAGCCCCGAAGACCGACACCGAGACGGACCCGGATGTCCGGACCGAGGGCCAGGAACAGGACCAGGACCAGGGCGAGGACCGGGACGAGAACCGGGGCGAGGACCAGGGCAAGGACCGGCACGAGAACCAGGACGAGAACCAGGACCAGGACGAGAACCGGGGCGAGCACCAGGACGAGAACCAGGACCAGGGCGACGACGAACTGGACCAGGACCCCGGCGAGAACCGGGAGGCGGACGAGGCCGAGGACCAGGACGAGGGCGCGGGCGAGAACCAGGACCAGCGCGACGACCGGAACCCCGACGACGACGGGTACGAGGCCGACGACGAGGACGAAGGCGACAGCGACGGCGAGGACCACGGCGAGAACCGGCACCAGGACGAGACCGAGACCCAAAACCAGCACGACGACCAGAACCCCGACGACGACGGATACGAAACCGACGACGAGGACGGGACGGAGGCGGGTCGGCCGTCCGTCGTCGTCACCCTGGCCGCCGACATCGACACCGACACATCCACCACCCCTCTCGACCCCACCCGCCCGGCACCCCCCGCATCCGTACCCACCGTGACCATTACCCCGACCACCCACACTCCCCTCGTGTCGCCCGCCCCCGTTCTCCGGGTCACCGAGTACGAGGCGGTGGGGACGGTGTCGCGTCCCCGCCGGGTCGGAGAGACGCGCATGGCCGTGCCGGAGGGGCTCGAACAGATCGCGCTCACCCTGAACGGACCGCCGAGGGACGCCGAGTCCTTCCCCGTGTACCGGCTCGAGCGGCCGGTTGGTACGGCGGAGGGGCGCCCCGCCCTCCAGGTGTCCGACGACCGCCGGTTCGCGGTACCGGACCAGCGGGGCGGCGCCCAGGAGTTCTACGCCACGGCGGACGCCGTCGCGGAAGCGCGGGCCCGGCTGCTGCCCGCCGGGACGCTGCTGGAGGCCGACCCGGAGTCGTACGTCCGCTTCATCGTGGACGGCGTCGAGCACACCTTGCTACGGGTCACCGTGTCGGGTCGCGACCCCGGCTCCGTCCCCCTAGTGCTCGCGGGCGACGCCGACGGACATCACGTCACGCTCCATGACGCCGGGCGCGACCGGCGGGACGCCGACCTGCGGCACGCCGTGAACCAGAACCTCGCCCACTACGGGCCGGATCTGGAGGCGATCGCGGAGGCACTGGAGCGCGACCACCCCGGGCGCGCCGAGCCCCGCACGGCGCTGGCGCGCGCCCTCGCCGACCTGCACCGGTTGCGAGAAAACGGGGCCGACCCGGCCGCCCTGGCGCGGGCCGAGGCCGAGGCGGTGCGGGCCTTCGCGGCAGCGGCCACGGACGGGTACGGGTCCCCTGAGGACGACTGGCAGCTGCGCCTCGGCCGACCGCCCGCCGCCACCCTGCCGTCCGTGGACTGGTCGTTCTGATCCGCCCGCGCCCGGTCTGAACCGTGCCCGGCGTTCCGTGCGTTCCCCCGGGAGCGTACGGCCGCCGGGCCGCCCCGACCCAGAACAGGATCCCGTCATGACCGATCCCGAGCCTCAGCCGGAGTTCCGGCTCGCCTCCGTCTTCGACCACGCGGACCCGGTGACGGGTCCGGGCTTCGCCCCGGACCACCCGGTGGTCGAGGACCCGGAGCTGCGCGCCCTGCTGCTGGAGCGGCTGGCCGCTGGGACACCCGTGCTCGCAACGCCGGTGCTGATGGACGACGTGCTGACCCCCTCCCGGGTCGCGGAGGTGCCGCTCACCTTCCGTACAGACGGGCGATGGGTGTGGACGGACACCGTCCAGTACTACCTGGAGCACTACGCGCTCGCCCCCGACCCCGACCTGATCGCGCACCTGAGCGAGCCCGGCTACACAGCTCCGGGCCCCCTCGGGCAGGACGTCGTCGAGCGGGCCGCCGCCTTCGTCCTGACCCCGGCGCCGGAAGGGACGGAAATCCTTCCGCTCGGCTGACCAGGGCAGTGAACCACGGGGCTCCGCAGGTCCGTTCGTACGTGCGCGGAGGGTTCGCGACGATCGAGAGGACCAAGGGGAATGACGGTGGACGAGAACGAGGTGCGGGCCGGGAACGCCGCAGGGCAGGCCGCGGCGGCCATCAGCCTGCCGGCGGTCGCCTGGCAGCAGGCGGCCGAGGAACCGGAGCCTCAGGGGAAGTCCCAGGAGGAGTCCGAAGGCAGGCCGGCCGAAGGTGCCGTGGCGCCGGGACCGGCCCCGGAGGCCGCCGCCGAGCCGGAGCCCTCGGCCGTACCCTCCGGCTCCGTCCCGGCCGTGCCCGCCGCCCACGGCGAGACCGGGACCGACACCGGGGCCGATGCCGGAACCGACTCCGAGGGCGAGGACGCTCCGGAGAGCATCCCCGGCAGCGGGACGCAGGCGTCATCCGACGCGGACGGCCTCGCGGCGGCCGCCGCGCCGGCGGCGCAGGCCGAGTCCCGGTCCGCTCGACGGCTCTCGAAGCCGATGATCGCGGCGGCGGCCACCTCGGGCGTGGTCCTGATGGGCGTGCCGCTTGTGCTCTCGCACCTCAGCGGCGGTTCCGGACCGGGTCCCGTGCCGCCGCGCCCCGCCGGGTACAACCGGGCCGACGGCGGTCCCGGCGGCTTCGTGCCCAGGGCCGACACGCCGGAAAAGGGCTCCTCGGCCGCCGGGAAGGGCCCCCGGTCCGGCGTCGGCGCCGGGGTGGGCGTGAGTGTCCCCGCCGGCCTGACGCCGACCTCCTCCCAGGCGCCCGGCACCGGCCGGGGCGCCGCTCACGGCGGCTCCGCGCCCACAACAGCCCCCGCCGGGCCCGGGGAAACCACCTCCACCCCCAAGACGCCGGCCACCCAGGCGCCGGCTGCTCCGGCGAAGCCGAAGTACTCGGCCGTGGCAGGGCCGAACTGCGCAAGCACGGGCGCGAGTTTCACCTACAGCGGCTGGTACACGGACGGCAAGGAGGGCTGGCAGAAGTACGGCTCCGGCGGCTACGCGGGCAGCGGCTGCAACGGCGGCTTCTTCTCTCTGCCGATGTCCGGGAAGGCGGGCTCGGACGCCGGGAACTCGCTGCGCTGGATCTTCCGCACCGGCGCCGTCACCTCCGGCACCTGTCAGGTCTCGGTGCACATCCCCAGCAACACCGACATCAAGGCGGTCGGCGGCAAACCGTCGTACTACACGGTGCACGCGGGTACCACGGGGAACGACCCGATCCTGCGGACCTTCAACCTCGACCAGCCGTCCCTGCGGGGCCAGTGGGTGAGCGCGGGCGGCGTCCACATCACCGGCGGGGTGCTGACGGTGAAGCTTCACGACCGGGGCCTCGACTGGTCCGGGTCGCGGAAGACCTACGCCCACCACGCGGGCGACGCCGCCCGCGTCCAGTGCACCGCCGACTGAGGCGGCCCGGCCGTCCCCGGCCGGGCCGCTCCTGAGGCCCACGCCCCCGATGCCCGTCTCCAAGGCCCACCACGAAGGGAACATCCACGCATGTCGCGCCATGTGCTGACCGTGAGCGCCGAGGCGCAGAGCGACCACCCGTCCGCCGGCAGCCCCTACCGCACGATCGGGGCGGCCCTGGAGGCCGCGCGCAGCGGTGTGGTGATCTCGGTGCGTCCGGGCCGGTACGAGGAGAACCTGGTCATCACCAAGATGGTGACGATCACCGCCGAGGACCCGCACGGGACCGTGCGGATCGTGCCGCCCAGAGGGACGGTGGTGCAGGTGGTGGCCGAGGCGGTACAGCTGACGGGTCTGGTGCTCCAGGGGCAGGACGACGAGCTGCCCGCCGTGGACGTGCCGCGCGGGCAGGCGGCGCTCCAGGACTGCGAGGTGGTGGGCAACGCCTGGACGGCCGTACTCACCCGGCAGCAGGGTTCGCTGGCGATGCGGGGCTGCCGGGTGACCAACCCCGGCGGCGCGGGGATCGTGGAGACGTCCACCGGCACCAGCGTGATCGACGGCTGTGTCGTGGAGCACCTGGGAACCTCGGCCGTGGTCATCGGCGAGCGGGCCAATCCGACCTTCCGCAACTGCGTACTGCGCGACGCCCGGGGCAACGGCGTGTGCGCCAACGGCGAGGGCCGGGGGCTGATCGAGGACTGCGAGATCTCGGCCACCGACAAGCCCGCCATCGCCCTGGAGCAGAACAGCTCCACCCGGGTGGTGCGGACCTCGGTGCGGGACTGCCCTCTGGGCGTGTACATCAGCTCCCAGGAGCGGGTGGTCCTGGAGGAGTGCTCGGTGTCCGCCACGAAGGCGCACGGCATCGCGCTCGCCGAGGGCACCGACCCGGTGCTGAGCCGCTGCCGTGTCTCCCGGACCGAGGGCAACGGCATCCATGTGACGGGGCGTTCACGCGGCGCCTTCGAGGAGTGCGAGGTCAGCGCGCCCACGGGCACCGGCATCTGGGTGGAGGAGTCCTCGGGTCCCTCGTTCAAGCGCTGCTCGGTACGGGACGCGAAGGAAGCAGCGGTCCAGCTGACCGGGGACAGCGCGCCGGACTTCGACCGGCTGGAGGTGCGCGGCGGCGCCGCGGCGGGAGTGCGCGCGCTGGAGGGCGCGAACCCTATGCTGCGGCGGCTGAACGTGTCGGATGTGGCCGGGGCCGGGGTGGAGGTGACCCGGGGCGGCCGGGGCCGCGTGGAGCATTCGGAGATCTCCGCCACCGGGCAGGCCGGGGTGCGGATCGCCGACGGCGGCGACGCGTACGTCGGCACCACCACGGTCCGGGAGACCGGCGCGGCCTGCGTGTCGGTCGGCGGGGGCGGGGTGGCCACGCTGCGGGACTGCGAGGTCGCCGACTCGCCGCAGGAGGGCGTGCTCGTCGAGGACGGCGGTGAGCTGACAGCGGCCCGCACCCGGGCGCGGTCCTGCCGGCGGTACGGCTTCCGGATCGCGCAGGGCGGGCGGGCCGCGCTGAACCGGTGCGAGGCGGTGGACAACACCGGTGACGGCATCCGCGTCGACTCCGCGGAGGCGGTGCGGGTGCACGACTGCGCGGTCTCGGGGAACGGGGGCTCGGGGCTGCGCCAGCTCAAGCCGTCGGCCCGGCTCGCGGTGGAGAACCTGACGAGCGCGGAGAACGACCTGCCGGACTCGTACGGGGAGTTGACCGCGGCGTCCGGCGGGCCGGGGGCGACGGCGTACGGACCGCGTGGGGAGGAGGACCGCGAGGGGAAGGCGGGCAGCTCCTCCCGCGAGGGTGCGCAGTCGGCGGCGCCCGCCGCGTCGCGCAAGCCGGACGGACCGCTGGAGGCGCTGAACGCGCTGGTCGGCCTGGACGGGGTGAAGGAGCAGGTCGCCACCCTGGTCAACCTCAACAAGCTGGCCAGGCGCCGGGAGCTGGCGGGGATGCCCGCGCTGCCGATGAGCCGCCACCTGATCTTCGCGGGGCCGCCCGGCACCGGCAAGACGACGGTGGCCCGGCTCTACGGCTCGATCCTCGCCGAGCTGGACGTGCTGCCGTCGGGGCACCTGGTGGAGGTGGCGCGGGCCGACCTGGTGGCATCGATCATCGGCGGCACGGCGATCAAGACGACGGAGGTGTTCCAGCAGGCGCTGGGCGGCGTGCTGTTCATCGACGAGGCCTACACCCTGTCGCAGGGGACCGGCGGCAGCGGGCCGGACTTCGGCCGGGAGGCCATCGACACGCTGGTGAAGCTGATGGAGGACCACCGCGACGAGGTGGTCGTCATCGTGGCCGGGTACTCGGAGGAGATGCGGGGCTTCCTGGACTCCAACCCCGGTCTGGCGTCCCGGTTCAGCCGCACGGTGGAGTTCGAGAACTACGCGGAGGACGAACTGACCACGATCGTGGCGATGTCCGCCGCCTGGCACGGCTACCAGCTCGCCGACGGCACCCGCGAGGCGCTGACCCTGCACTTCGAGACCATGCCGAAGGGCCCCGACTTCGGCAACGGCCGGGCCGCGCGCAAGGTCTTCGAGGAGATGGTGGACCGGCAGGCGTCCCGACTGGCCGCACTGCCCGAGATCGGCAACACCGATCTGGCGCTGCTGATGCCGCAGGATGTGGGGGCGGAGGCCGCCGCAGCGGCCGCGGCGCCCTCCGGCGAGCCGGTGGAGCGCAGGACGGAACTCCTCGACGAACTGCGGGCGATGATCGGCCTGCCCGCCGCCAAGGAGCAGGTCGAGGACCTGGTCAATCTGATCAAGCAGGTCAACCGGCGCAAGGAGGCCGGTCTCCCGACGGCGACGATCAGCCACCACGTGGTGTTCTCCGGCCCGCCCGGCACCGGCAAGACGACGGTGGCCCGGCTCTACGGGCAGCTGCTCGCCGAACTCGGCGTGCTGCCGGGCGGCCAGCTGGTGGAGACCGCGCGGGCCGACCTGGTGGGCCGGTTCGTGGGCCACACCGCGCAGTTGACGAAGGATGCCTTCGAACGGGCTCGCGGCGGCGTGCTGTTCATCGACGAGGCGTACACGCTGACGCCACGCGGCGGCACGGGCAACGACTTCGGGCAGGAAGCGGTGGACACCCTCATGAAGCTGATGGAGGACCACCGCGACGAGGTCGTGGTGATCGTCGCCGGGTACGCCGACGAGATGCAGGGCTTCCTGGACTCCAACCCGGGCCTGGCCTCCCGCTTCTCACGCTCCGTCGTCTTCGAGCACTACACCGACGAGGAACTGGTGCGGATCGTCGGGTCGTTGTCCGACAAGGCCGGTTACGTGTGCCCGCCCGAGACGCTGTCCGCGCTCGGCGAGCTGTTCGCGGCGGTGCCGCGCGACCGGAGCTTCGGCAACGGCCGCTTCGCCCGCCAGGTCCTGGAAACGATGATCACCAGGCAGGCGGGCCGGCTCAGCAGGCTCGACGTCGACGACGTGGCCGAGCTCAGCCTGCTGCTGCCGCAGGACGTGCCCGGGGACCGGGTGCCGGACGGTGTTGCGTGAGCCGGGGTGCGCGGGGCGGGGCGGCGGTCCTCGCGGCGGCCCTGCTGTGCGGGACCCTGACCCTGCTGCCGGGAGGCGCGGCGGCCGTGCCCGGCCCGGACGGCGGGACCGGCTCGCCCGGAACCGAGGCCGGGACCGGAACCGAGGCCGGGGCGGCAGGTACGGATCCCGTCTCGCTGCCCGCCATCACACAGCGGCTCTCCGACGACACCTGCCGCAAGGCGTCGAACCGCAAGGTGACCGGACTCCCGTGGCCCCAGGCCCTGTTGCGCCCGGATGCGGTCTGGCCGCTGTCCGAGGGGGCCGGGGTTACGGTGGCCGTGGTGGGTTCGGGGGTGGACGACATCGCTGGGCTGCTGGGCGACCGGCTGATGCGGACGCCGCGCCGGTTCGACGCCGGCCCGGCCGAGGACTGCGCCGGTCACGGCACCTTCACGGCCGGACTGATCGCGGCGGCCCGCACCCCGGGGACGGGATTCGCGGGGATCGCGCCCCGCGCGCGGATCCTCGACGTCCCGGTCACCGACCGCCGGGGGAACACCACCCCCGAGCTTCTCGCCCAGGGCATCCGGGCGGCGGTCGGCGGCGGCGCCCGGGTGATCGCCGTGGTGGCGGTGACCGGTTCGGACAGCCCGGCGCTGAGGAGCGCCGTGCGGTACGCGGTCGCCGAGGGCTCGGTCGTGATCGCCCCGGTCTCACCGGACGGGGAGAAGGACGTGGCGTACCCGGCGTCCCTCCCGCAGGTGCTGTCGGTGGCGGCGACCGGCCCCGGCGGGAAGGCGTCCGGGCAGGCTCCCGAGGGGCGGGTTGACCTGACGGCGCCGGGAGAGGCGGTGACGGGTTCGGGGCCGGGTGGCCGGGGCTTTTTCACGGCCTCCGGTCCGAGTTGCGCGACCGCGCTGGTGGCCGGGACGGCGGCCCTCGTCCTGAGCCGCCGTCCGGAGCTGAGCGCTCAGGCCCTGGTCCACCGGCTCCGTTCCACCACATCGGGACCGGGCGAACCGGTGCCGGACCGGATACGGGGATACGGCTCCGTCGACCCGATCGCCGCCGTCACGGCCGTGCTCCCCGAGGAGCGGCGCGGCGCTGCGGCCCCGAGAGGGCGGGCGGCGGCACCCGGGGTGGCGATGCCGCCCGTGCCGGGGCCGTCCGCCGCCGGGTCCGCCTGTTGGGTGGCGGCCGGTTCCCTGGCGGTGCTGGCAGGGGTGGCGGTGGCCGCCGCCGTGGTGCCGCGAGGCCGCCGACGGCAGTGGCGGCCGGGCAACTACCGCGCTCCGGAAGCGGCGAGGGGGCGTGGCCCGGACCCATCTGAAGGCAATGGATGCGACCCGACTCCACGGTGAGATAGGGCACATCCCGCCCGCCGAACACCAAGTCAACCCACTGCCGGGCAACCACGAAACCGCAGCCCACAGCCACAATCCGAGATCTCCGACGGCCCGAGTCGGTGCCATCGCACCCGGGCGATAACGAAGCATTAGCCGAGCAATAACTAAGCGTGAGTCGAGGTTGCCAAGGTCGTCCCCGACCAGTCCGACGTGCCCTGAGCCGTCGGCCGATCGATGCCGCCGTCCGCCGCCCCAGAGTCGTCGACGCGCGGCGGGGGAGGAACGACCTGGGTGGGAACGCACGAACACGATGCCGACAGCAGGGTCCGCGATGGATCAGGATCGGGCGTCCGCGCGGAGGCACGCCCCGTCCGCACTATGGACCGCGACACCCTGGCGGAGCTGCACCGGCTGCACGCCTCCGCCCTGATGCGCGCCCTTCTCCGGCTGACCAGCGGGGACCGGGGCAGGGCCGAGGACATGCTCCAGGAGACGTTCCTGCGCGCCTGGCAGCACCCGCAGGCGCTGACCCGGGGCCCGGAGCACGGTCGTCCCTGGCTCTTCACCGTCGCCCGCCGGATCGCCATCGACCACTTCCGGGCGCAGTCCGCCCGGGCGAAGGAGTTGGGCGATGAGACGCCGGAGGACCGGGCGGCCCCGGACGACCCGTACGAGGAGGTCGTGACCGCACACGCCGTCGGCGACGCCCTCGCCGAACTGCCCGAGCACCACCGGGCGGTGCTGGTGGAACTGCACCTCAACGACCGCTCGACCACGGACGCGGCCGCGGCGCTCGGGATCCCGCCGGGCACCGTCAAGTCCCGCAACTTCTACGCGGTAAGGGCGCTGCGTCCCGTCCTGGAACGGCGCGGTCTCGCCCCAGGATGATCGTCCGGGTCCGTGTCTGCTGAACCGGCCGCGCCCTCCGGGCCGTTCCTCCGGGCGACCGACGAGAGGGGACCGAGGTGGTCAGCGTCGTAGCCAGGAACGACATGGCCGCGCCCGAGCACTGGACGGACGCGCCCGACTACAGCCCCGGGCACTGGCGCACGAGGCGGAGCGAAGTCCTGCCGGAGGCACCCGACGGGGCGCCGCCCGAACCGGCTGCCGAAGCCGTGCCGGCGGAGCCCGCGCCTGTGGAGCCCCCGCCCACCGACCCGGCACCGGCACCGGCACCGGCACCGGCACCGGCGGAGCCCTTCCCGGCGGCGGTGCCTGCGGACCCGACTCGGAAGCACCCGTCGGAGACCCAGGCGGAGACCGAGGCGGAGGCCGACATCGAGGTGGAGGGCGCGGACACGCTCCCGCCGGTCCCGGCCGGCCCGGCGGAGCCCGTGGCGCAGGCGCGACCGTCCCGGCGTGCTCCTCGTCCGCTCTTCCGGATCGGGCGGCGCAGGGTGCCGGGCGGTGTCTCCGACACCCTGCGGGTCCCGCTGCTGCGCAGCCACCGCATCGCGGTGATTGGCCTGAACGGCGGGGCCGGGAAGACAACGACCGCCCTGGCGCTCGGTGCGGTGCTGGCGCGGGAACGGGCCGACCGGGTCGTCGCCGTGGACGCGAGCCCCGACTCGGGCGCCCTGGGCCGCCGGGTGCGGCGGCAGTCCGGAGCCACCGTGCGCGACTTGGTGGCCGCGCTCCCCCGGCTGCGCACCTACATGGACATCCGCGCGTTCACCTCACAGACCCCCAGCGGCCTGGAGGTCGTGGCTCACGACCCGAACCCGGCGGACCCTCGGACGTTCGGCGAGCGGGACTACCGGCAGGTCGTCGACCTGCTCAGCGGCCAGTACCCGATCGTCCTCACCGACTCCGGGACCGGCATGCCGCACGACACGCTGCGCGCGGTTCTGGAGCTGTCGGATCAGCTGGTCGTCATGGCCTCGTCGGGCGCGGACGGCCTGAGCGGCGCCGGTCTCGTCCTCGACCGGCTGACCGCCCTCGGCCACGAGGAGAAGGCGCGCCAGGCGGTGACGGTCATCTCGGGCGTGCGGTCGTCCTCGCGACGGCTGGCCCTGGGGGACGAGGCCGTGGCCCACTTCCGCCGACACTGCCGGGCGGTGGTGACCGTCCCGTACGACCCGCATCTGGCCCGTGGCGACGAGGTCGACCCGGCGTCGATGCGGGGCCGGACCCGGGCCGCGTACTACGAACTCGCGGCTCTCGTCGCCCAGCACTTCCCCGGCGGCTGACGCCGCCCTCCCCCACCCCTTCCCCGAGAACATTGGAGAGCACCCATGGCCTGGTACGAGGGCCCCTGCCGCATCACCGTCATCGGTCTCGACGCGGACTGGCCACAACGTGCCGTGGTCACCGTGTCCGGTGCGCGCGGGGCGCGGATCGAGGTCCCCGGCGAGGTGGGGACGGTCCAGCACGTGGACGCGCCGAGCTGGCACCTGGAGGTGGAGCACCTGTACGAGGGCCGGTGGCGGCCCAACGTCCGCGCGGTCAGGAGCCGCTGGGAGACGGTGGGCGGCGTCCGTACGCAGACGATCACCAGCAAGGACGTGGACTGGCCGGGGGGCAATCGGCACGAGCGCAATCTGGTACTGCGCCTGGAGTGGGTCGGAGAAGAGGCCGAGCGTCCTCGCGAGACGGTCCGGGAGGCGCCGGCCCGGGCGGTCACGCAGTCGGCGGCAGACACCCCCGCCCGCCGCGCGGCCGTCGGCTCCGCCCCCGCCCCCACCCGGTCCTCCTCGAGCGGCTCCGTCCTCGGCGCCCCGCCCGCAACCTCCTGGGGCGCGACAACGACGAGCAGCAGCCCCTGGTAGAGCCCTCCGGAGGCCCCACCCAGCCACCTCCACTCAGACATACACAAGATTACGGCAGCCGGAGCAGCGCTCGCCGCGCTCTTCAGCGTCCTGCGCTCGCTAAACCCGATCGCCGTGACCCGCTGACCCCAGTCAAGCGCGCCGGTCCCCGGCTGGTCCCCAAGAATGATCAAGGGCCGGTTTCGGATGCCTCTGAAACCGGCCCTCACCTGGTCCCGATGGACGCCGAATGGAAGCAACGGCGGCGTTCAGTGCGGGCGGCGAGGTCGGGCCAGGTGGGTGGGGGCGCAACGGGTGGCTGGTTCAGCCACCCCGCCCGACGACCTCGCCTCGGTGCCTGCCCGGGCGGTGGTCCTGCTCGACGAGGCATACATCAAATTCGTCCGGCACTCCGAGCACCCTGACACGCTGAATTGGATTCACGAATACCCACACCTGGTGGTGCTGCGCACCTTCTCGAAAGCGTACGGCCTCGCGGCTCTGCGTGTGGGATACGGCATCACCTCACCGGAGCTCGCCGAGCGCCACTGCAACTCGGGGTGCTGGTCGCAATCGTGTCAGTGCGCCACGAGGTGAACCGCCCCGGGTTCCATAGAGATCTCAGACTGGGGAGGCCTGTGCATCGCATCTTGCGGCGTGATCGAATAGGGGATGGCTTCGTTGCCCCCGGGCCGGAACATCGACCATGTGGACGTCGAAGACGACGGCTGACAGGTGGCTGCGGCGGACCGGCGCGTAGGGTGCCGGCGTGATCGCGATGCCAGAGGAGTTCGCACGGCACCGTCGACCGCGAGGGGGAGGCCGGGGCGGCTCGCCGAGCGTCGGCCCCGGCTGGACGTCTCCTCGCAGCGGGCTGAAGTCGACGTCCAGGTGCGGGTCGTACGCCCTGGACACAAGGCTTTCTTCGCCACGTCCTGCGCCTTGTTGCCGTTGGGGTCGTAGGCGTAGGTGTGATCATCCTGGCTCTGTTCTTCCGCTCCAGAATGCCGTCGGATTGCCGCCCCGCAGCACGTCATTGCCCCCGTGCCGTCTCCGGCAGGAGCAGCCAGGCCCACATGGATGGCAGTACCAACGTCCTTGCTATGTAGGGCTGTTACGTGCTGCGCGACGCAACCCTACTGTCTTACCAGCCAGTAGGGGTTGCGCCCTGCATGACGGCAGCCCTACTGTCTCACGCACCCGCCAGCTTGTTAGGAAACTTTCCTAACCATCTCTTTGCAGCGTCACCGGCTCAGACCGAGCCGTCCACGCACATCGTCACCGGTTCGGACCGAGCCGGGAGTTCCCGCAGCCGTCCCCGTGCGGCGCCGTACGGGCGCCCGCCGCGCCGTTGCCCCCTTCCCCTCCTCCTGGACTGCTTCCTGAACGGAAAGGGCACAGCCATGCGTAGAAACATCATGCTCTGGCAGGCGATCACCGCGACCGTCCTCACTGGTGGTCTGGTCGCCGGCTACGTCGGGCTCACGCCCGCGTCCGCCGCCGGTACGAACCTCGCCCTCGGCAAGACCGTCACGGCCTCCTCGACAGAGGGCGCCGGCTTCGAGCCCACCAAGGCCGTCGACGGTTCCACCTCCACCCGCTGGGCCAGCCTCGAAGGAGTCGACAACCAGTGGATCCAGATCGACCTGGGCTCGGTGACCGACGTCGGCCAGGTTGTGCTCAAGTGGGAGGCCGCCTACGCCAAGTCCTACCGCGTCGAGGTGTCCGACGACGCCTCCACCTGGCGCCAGGTCTACAGCACGACCACCGGTGACGGTGGCACGGACAACCTCACCGTCACCGGCTCCGGGCGCTACCTGCGCGTGTACGGCACCCAGCGCGCAACCGCATACGGCTACTCCCTCTACGAGGTCGAGGTCTACGGCGGGTCGGCCACGAGTCCCAGCCCCACCACGCCGCCGGACAGTACGACCAACCTGCTCGCCGGGCGGCCGACGTCGGTCTCCTCGGTCGAGGGCGCCGGCTTCGAGGGCGGCAAGGCCGTCGACGGCTCGACCAGCACCCGCTGGGCCAGTGCCGAAGGAGTCGACCCGCAGTGGCTCCGCGTCGACATGGGCAGTACGAAAACCGTCGGCCGGGTCGTTCTCAAGTGGGAGGCGGCGTACGCGAAGTCCTACCGAGTGGAGCTGTCCGACGACGGCTCCACCTGGCGTCAGGTGTACAGCACGACCACCGGCGACGGCGGCACCGACGACCTCACGGTCAGCGGCTCGGGGCGCTACGTGCGTGTCTACGGCATCCAGCGTGCAACCGCGTACGGCTACTCCCTCTACGAGGTCGAGGTCTACGGCGGGTCGACCACGAGCCCCAGCCCCACCACACCACCGCCGTCCAGCACCGCGAACCTGGATGACCCGTACAAGAAGGAGAACGCCATGAAACTGGTGTCCTCCTTCGAGAACTCATCCCTGGACTGGCGGGCGCAGTTCGCCTACATCGAGGACATCGGTGACGGACGCGGCTACACCGCTGGGATCATCGGCTTCTGTTCCGGCACCGGCGACATGCTCGACCTCGTCGAGCGCTACACCCAGAAGAAGCCCAGTAACCCGCTGGCGCCCTACCTGCCGGCGCTGCGCGAGGTCAACGGCACCGATTCGCATGACGGGTTGGGCACGTCCTTCGAGAATGCCTGGCGCACCGCCGCCCAGGACTCCGTCTTCACCAAGACGCAGGAGGAGGAGCGTGACCGGGTCTACTTCAACCCGGCGGTCGGCCAGGCCAAGACGGACGGCCTGAAGGCGCTGGGCCAGTTCGCCTACTACGACGCCGCGGTCATGCACGGCGAGGAGGGCTTCCGCGCGATCCGTTCGCGGGCTGCCTCCCGGGTGAGGCCGCCGTCGCAGGGCGGCAACGAGGTCACGTTCCTGCACGCCTTCCTCGACGAGCGGGAGGAGGAGATGCGCAAGGAGGAGGCGCACAGCGACACCACACGGGTCAGCACCGCGCAGCGCAGGTTCCTGAACGAGGGCAACCTCCACCTCAACACCCCGCTGTACTGGAGCGTCTACGGGGACTCCTACTCCATCACCTCCTGACAGCTACGCGCCTTCCAGTCCGCCCGGGGGCGCCCTCCCCTCCCCGCCGCCCGCGCAGTCACGGCCACCCTGGCCGTCCGTCCCATACGCCCCGCTCGGACGGCCCGGGTGGCACGGACCCTGCACGCCTCCCCCACTGCCAGGCCACGTTGCCCGCAGACGGTCGTTCCTCTCCCCTGTTGTGCCGTCATCCCCGAAGCCGGGACGAGATCCCCCGTGCCCGAGGAGAACACGTGCGTCTCACACCACAACACACGCTGCGCTGGGTCACCCCGGCGATCGGCGCCATGCTCCTGTTCGTGTCCGGCACCGGGCCCGCCTCCGCGGTCCCGATCGGCGAGTCCCGGACGGGCAAGATGACCTGGTACGACGACACGGGCTACGGCGTGTGCGGCACGCAGATCAACGCCACCACCGAGGACCTGGTCGCCGTGTCGTACGCGTGGTGGACCACCGCCAACCCCAACGCGGACCCGCTGTGCAACGGCATCTCCGTCCAGGTCACCTACAACGGCCGGACGATCACCGTGGCGGTGAAGGACAAGTGCCCGGGGTCCCCTCGAGCACATCGACCTCAGCAAGTCGGCCTTCCAGAAGCTCGCCCCCCTCGATGTCGGTGTGGTCAACGGGATCACCTGGAAGTTCGTCTCCACCAGCGGTGGTGGCAACGACACGCAGGGGCCCAGCGCACCAAGTGGCCTGTACTCCCCGAGCAGGACGTCCTCCAGTGTGTCCCTGGCCTGGAACGCCTCCTCCGACAACATCGGTGTCACCGGCTACGACGTGTACCGCGGCACCACCAAGGTCAGCACCGTAACCGGGACCACCGCGACGGTGAGCGGCCTGTCCCCGAGCACGAGCTACGCCTTCACGGTGAAGGCCCATGACGCCGGCAGCGGCGGCGGGGGGACCCTGCCCCACGGCGTGGACCTCCACCCAGTCGTACGTGCCAGGTGACGTGGTCTCGTACGCGGGCCACAAGTACACCGCCACCTACTACTCCACCGGCACGGTCCCCAACGACCCGACGTCCTGGGCCGTCTGGCGCGACGACGGCGCCTGCTGACACACCCCCGCCCCAGAAACCTCCTCCCCTCCCAGCAACATCACCTGCACCTGACAGCCTCGCGAAGGGACTGACACATGAAATACAGACGTAGGTTGGCGGCTCTCGCGGCCGCATTCGGCCTGGGCCTGCTCGGCCTGGGCGTGCCCTCCACCCCCGCCGAGGCGGCTCCGACCTGGACGCTGCGCTGGGCGCCCGATCCGACGGTCCAGGGTCTCGGTGCCTTCGAGACCCTGGAAGACGACCGCGCCGACTCGCACACGAGTTTCGGGCCGCACATCAAGGTGGCGGGCGACGCCTACCGGTTCGACATGCACATGGTCGACCGGGACACCTCCACCGACCGGCAGCGCCACGAGGTCACCGGCAACCGGACCTCGTCCTCCTCCTACCTCCAGTGGAAGCTCGGGGAGACCTGGCGGGTCACGTACTCGATGTACATCCCCAGCTCCCTGATGGCCACGACCACATTCACGCACATCATGCAGACCAAGCAGCCGGGCCCCGGCACGTCCCCGATCACCGTGACCTCGCTGCGCCGCGTGAACGGCGTGCAGACCATCGAGCACAAGGTCATCGCGGGCGACGTCACGGTCGGCCGGACCAACCTCGAACCGCTGCAGAACAAGTGGATCGACATCGAGTACGAGATGAAGATCGGCGACGGCACGGCGGGCTCCGTCCGCTGGGTCGTCAAGAGCGCCGGGACCACGATCGTCGACGCGACCAAGACCGGCGTCGACACCTTCCTCGCCGACCGGGTCCGCCCCAAGTGGGGCATCTACCGCTCCCTCGGCGACACCTCCGGCTCCCTGCGCGACACATACCTGCTGCTGCGCAACATGCGCGCGTACGAGCTCACCGCCGGCACCCCGGGCGACACCCAGGCGCCCACGGTCCCGGACGGTCTGCGCTCGACCGGCACCACTGCCTCCAGCGTCTCCCTGGCCTGGAACGCGTCCTCCGACGACACCGGCGTCACCGGCTACGACGTCTACCGCGACGGCACCAAGGCCAGCACGGTGAGTGGGACCAGCGCGACGGTGAGCGGGCTGGCCGCGAGCACGAGCTACTCCTTCACGGTCAGGGCCCGTGACGCCGCCGGCAATGTCTCCGCCGCCTCCAACAGCCTGCCAGTGACGACCAGCGCCGGCAGCGGCGGGACTGACACGCAGGCGCCCAGCGCGCCCAGTGGCCTGTACTCCCCGAGCAAGACGTCCTCCAGTGTGTCCCTGGCCTGGAACGCCTCCTCGGACAACGTCGGTGTCACCGGTTACGACGTGTACCGCGGTACCACCAAGGTCAGCACCGTGACCGGGACGAGTGCGACGGTGAGCGGGCTGTCGGCGAGCACGGGCTACTCCTTCACGGTGAAGGCCCGTGACGCGGCGGGCAATGTGTCCGCCTCTTCCACCAGCGTGTCGGTGACGACCGACGCCGCCGGCGGGGGGATCTGCCCCACGGCGTGGTCCTCCACCCAGTCGTACGTGCCAGGTGACGTGGTCTCGTACGCGGGCCACAAGTACACCGCCACCTACTACTCCACCGGCGCGGTCCCCAACGACCCGACGTCCTGGGCCGTCTGGCGCGACGACGGCGCCTGCTGACGCGCCCCCGCATTGCCGCCACGCGCCGCCACGCGTGGCGGCAACACCGACGCCTCGCCCACCCCTTCCTACCAGCAGACGGCTCTTAGCTGCCGGAGCGTCATCCGGTGGCCGTCTGCCCCCCATGTCCCACGAACAACGCACCCAGCCCCACGGACACCGGGAGGATCACCAATGCGCACAGGGCAGCGAAGACTCAGAGCACTCACCGCGGCCCTCACGCCGGCCGCTTCACCGCCCTGCCGCAGCCGCCTGCCACCGACTGCGGCCCCACGCCCCGACCGGCACGAGCACCCCGGCCTCACCCCACGCCAGCCCCGCGACCTGCAACTTCAGGTTGGACAACACCAATGAGTTTCCAGGGCACTGAGTAGAGGGTGCGGCCCACCTTGATGTGGATGTCCGGGCCGACCGTTACCTCAACTTGATTGGGTGATGTCGGGTAGCGTGGGCCCGGTCACCTGCGCCGGTGGCCGCCGACCCATATGGGCCGGCCCTCGGTGTGCATGCTGTGACCGGCTGAGAGGCTGTCGTCCGACTGAACGGCGATGGGCGGGGCCGATAGGCCACGGGCCGGGCCGGACGATCAAGGAGACCAACGATGGATGTCAACGAAAGCTTGCGCCGCTACGGGCTTCGCCCCGTCGGCGCGGATCTCGACGAGGTCCGCGCACTCCTCAGAGAGCACACGGCGCGTGAGCGACGCGCCCAGGGCGAGGGCGACACCGAGCTGATGAGGCTCTGCTGCTTCCAGCTGTTCAACAGCGGCGACGTCGACGACGTGCTCCTGGTCTGGAGTGCGAAGCAAGCCAGCTTCGACGCAGCGTGCTCGATCGACATCGAATTCCTGCTTGGGCACGGGCTCGACGCGACGAAGGCCCGCCTCTCGGCCAACCGTGCACCCGCTGCGGCGGCGGCGCTGGATCGACTGCGCGAGCTCGAGGCGGACGGTGAATTCGAGAGCTTCTCAGTGGAGGAGCGCTCCGCCTCCTACGACCGGTACTACGGCGACTGACGATTCTGCAGCGCAGCGCCGCTCAGTCGGCCGTGATGAGGCCAGTGCCCGCAAGGCAGCTGTCGACGAAGTCCGGGCGGTACTGGATCTGCTTGAGCCTGCGCTTCACGGCCCTGGTGATCTGGCCCAGGTCGGCTGCGGCGAGGTTGCCGATGTCGCGCTTGACCAGCGACCAGATGCCCTCCTGCGGGTTCAGGTCCGGCGCGTAGGTGGGCAGCTGGAACACGGTGAGCCACGCGGCATTCGCGGCGATGAACTCCCGCATCCCAGCGGTCAGGTGGAGGCGGACGTTGTCCCAGACCAGCACGATCGGTCCACCGAGCTGGATGCGGGCACGCGCCAAGAGGTCGCGGAAATCCCGCCAGCCGAAGCCCTTCGGCTCGCCCTTGCGCCCTCGGTACTCACGGATGGCGTAGATCAGCCGGGACCGCTCGCCCGGCTTGTAGCAGGTCATACCTGCCATCGACACCCGTCCGGAGCCCCGGCCGCGAACCCGGACGACCGGGGTCTGGCCGATCCGCCCCCAGGTTCTAGAGCGCGGCGGCGTCATCGACTGGCCGGCCTCATCCTCGAAGACGATCCAGCCGTTGCACGCCGCCGCACAGCTTTTACCCGCGGCCAGACCTCCTTCTTCCACAGCTCAACCGCCGCATCGTTGCGCTCGATCGCCCGCCGGGTGGGCTGCTGCCACGACCAGCCGTGCCGCTTCAGCTGCCGCCACGTGCCCTCCACCGTGTACGAAACGTGGAACAGTCGACCGATCAGCATCTTGACCCGCGCCAGCGTCCACCGCTGATCGGCCCAGCCGTGGACGAGCGGTCCGCCTGCAGCCGCGCGGGATACGTCAACCCCGGCGCAGCACCCGGGAGACCAGTACGCCCTCCGCACGATCCGCCACAGCAACGCGGTGATCCGCAGCTTCACGAGTTCTGGAATCGAGCGCTGCCGGTCGGCTGGTCAACCCGGTGCCCCAGGAACGCCGCGGGGGACGGCGGCCGAACGCGCACCACAACCCGCTGGAGCCGTTGCGGCCTGAAGGCCGGCCGCGCTACAACCCGCCCCTGCCCAAACGCCGTCCGCGAGCGACGCCCGGTGAGCAGTGGGACGCCTTGTTCGCGGCCCTGCGCTCGGACCGTGACCGGGCCCTGGCCTCGCTGGTCACCAGCAACGCCAGCCGCGCCGCCGAAGTCCTCGGCATTCGGTGCGGCGACGTCGACTGGGGTGACCAGCTCGTCCAGGTCCGACACAAGGGAACCGAAGCCGAACAGTGGCTGCCGGCCAGTAACGAGGCCTTCGTCTGGCGACGGCTCTACTTCGACGCGGTGGCGGCGAGCAGGGCGGTGTCGTCATCGACCCGGTCGGGGGTGTCCAGCAGCTCCAGGGCCCGTTCGGTGATCTGCTGGGGGTCGGTGCGGGCGGTGGCGGGCAGCGCGCCGCAGGTCTGGCGCAGGGCCGCCAGGCGGTCGTCCAGGGACAGTACCCGGCTTTCCACCAGGCCGTCGGTGTAGAGGAGCAGGCTGGTGCCGGGCGGGAACGCCACCTCGCGGTCGGCCGGGGTGCTGCCCAGTCCCAGCGGCAGCGCAAGGGGCAGCTCCAGGTATGCGGTGTCGGCGGCTACCAGCAGGGGCGGCAGGTGCCCGCTGGCGGCGTAGCGCAGGCGGTGGTGGCGTGGGTTGTAGACCGCGTACAGGCAGGTGGCGAAGCGTTCGGTGGCGAGGGACTGCAGGTAGGCGTCCAGCCTGGCCAGCACCTGGGCCGGGCCGGCGCCCTCCATCGCGAGGCTGTGCAGGGCGGAGCGGAGTTGGCCCATGATGGTGGCGGCTTCCACGTCGTGGCCCATGACGTCGCCGATGGCCAGCCCCACGGCACCGTCGGGCAGTGCGAGCACGTCGTACCAGTCGCCGCCGACCTCGGCGCCGCGGTTGCCGGCCCGGTAGTGAGAGGCCAGGCGCACCCCGGGCAGCTGGGGCAGGCGGTGGGGCAGCAGGGCGCGCTGCAGGGTCAGGGCGAGGCGGCGCTCGTTGTGGTAGCGGATGGCGTTGTCGTAGGCCAGGGCCAGGCGGTGGGCGAGGTTCTCCAGGTACTTGTGTTCGACCGCGGAGTAGTCGGCGTGCCTCACCAGTACCAGGGCACCCAGTGTCTGGTCGTGGGCGTGCAGCGGCAGGGCCAGCACGGCGGCGGGCGGCGGGTGTGGGCCGGCTGGGGCTGGGGCGGCGGGGTTGATCGCGTGGGTGGCGGCGGTGGCCAGGGCCTCGCGGGCCAGAAGGGGGGTGCCGGCGATGTATGCCGGGGGCGACTGTGCCGGGGCGGGTGCCGCGGGGTTGAGGTGGATGCTGATCTGGTCGGCGAAGTCGGGCAGCAGGATCTGGCCGGCCGTCTGCAGTATCCGGTCCGGGTCGAGGGTGGCGGACAGCCGCAGGCCCGCCTCGGCCAGGGAGGCCAGGGAGGCCAGCTGGTTGCGGGTCTCGGTCAGGACCTGTTCGCGCAGCCGGGACAGTTCCAACCCGGTGCGGACGCGCGCCAGCAGCTGGCGCGCGGAGAAGGGTTTGGCCAGGTAGTCGTCGGCGCCGGCATGCCGGCCCTGCACGGATTCCTCCTCGCCGGCGCGGGCGGTGAGCAAGACGATGGGCAGGCGGGCGGTGCGCGCATCGGCGCGCAGCGCCCTAACCAGCTCCAAGCCGTCCATGCGGGGCATCATCACGTCGCTGAGCACCAGCTCCACCGGCTGCGCCAGGGCCGTCTTAAGGGCGGCCAGGCCGTCGGCGGCGAGCAGCACGTCGTAGTCGGGCTGCAGGAGCTGGGTGAGGTAGGCGCGCATGTCTGCGTTGTCGTCGACGACCAGCAGGCGGGCCCGGTGGGGGCGGCCGGTTTCGTGCGGGCCGGGCCGGTGGTGGGCATCGTGGGTCGCGGGGGCGTCGGGGGTGCGTGCCGCGGGGGTGGACGTGGCAGGGGCGGGGGCGGCCGCCAGCCAGCCCAGCGCCTCGTCCACATAGGCCGCGGCGCGGCCGGGTCGGCCGCTTCCGCCTTCCCTGGGGGTTTGTCCGGCAGGTCCGGTGCCGGCCGCGGGCGGGTTGGGGCGCATCCGGTGGGCGGCGGCGAAGGGGAGGTCAACGGTGACGGTGGTGCCCCGGCCGGGCCGGCTTGCCACGCCGACGGTGCCGCCGTGCGCTTCCACCAGGTCCTTCACCAGCACCAGGCCGAGGCCGCTGCCCTCGTGGGAGCGGGAGCGGGCGCCGCGGACCCGGTGGAATCGCTCGAACAGGCGCGGCAGCTCATCGCCGGGGATGCCGGTGCCGGTGTCGGTCACGGTCAGCCGGGCCCGGTCGCCGACCGCGGCCACGTGCACCCGGGCGCCGCCGGTGAAGGTGAACTTCAGGGCGTTGCTGAGCAGGTTGAGGATGATCTTCTCCCACATCTCCCGGTCCAGGGACACCGGGCCCGGCAGCGGCGGGCAATCCACCTGAAGCGTCAACCCGGCCGCCTCGAAGGCGGAGCGGAACACCCCGGCCAGCTCGGCCGTGGCAGCGGCGAGGTCGACCGGCTCGAGGGCCGGGCGCATCTGCCCGGCCTCGGCCCGGGCGACGTCCAGGAGGGTGTTGACCTGCTTCAGCAGGCGCAGGGCGCCGCGCTCGGCCAGCTCCAGCTGCTCGCGCCGCTCAGGCCGGTCCTCGTCTGCCAGGGCCTGCTGGAGCGGGCCCAGCAGCAGGGTGAGCGGGGTGCGGAACTCGTGGCTGACGTTGGCGAAGAAGGCGGTCTTGGCCCGGTCCAGCTCGGCCAGCGCCTCCGCCCGCCGACGCTGCTCGTCGTGGGCGAGCGCGGCCGTCAGCGCCCCGGCCACGGCGGAGGCGAGCACCTCCAAAAAGTCCCGGTAGGCCCCGCCCGGCGGGAAGCAGGGGTTGACGCCCACCACCAGGACGCCCTCCACCCGGCCCGCGCAGTGCAGCGGCAGGGCCAGCGCCTGCTCGATGGGGAGCCGGGTGGCCGCGACGTGCTGCCCGGCCGCGTTGCCGCCGGTGAGCGCGACGGCCGGCAGCGTGGCGGGGGCACCGTCGGCGACCACCTGCGCCAGCCGGGCCGCGAGATGTGACCCGTCGGCCGCACTCAGCGAGACGGCCTGGGGCGCCGGCCGCAGCCCCGTGGAGGCCGCCGGCCGCAGCATCCCCGGCTCGGAAGCCAGGTACAGGCTCACAAACGGGATGTCCTCGGGATAGGAGCCCAGCACCGAGGAGACAACGCGGGCGACCTCACCCGGGGTGGGCAGCCCGGCGGTGCGGGCGCCAGTCTCGCTCAGCAGGCGCAGCCGCCGCTCGCCCAAGACCCGGCCGGTGGTCTCGGTGATGATCTGCAGCACGCCGCCGGAGGTGCCGTCATCCAGTAGCACCGGCTGGAAGGCGGAGTCGAAGTAGCACTGTTCCGGAAAGCCGTGGCGCTCCATGATCAGCGGCTCCTCGGGGACCAGCAGGGGCTTGCGGGTGTCGGTCACATAGTGGAAGTGGGAGCTCACGGGGTGGTCCCACACCTCGGGGAACACCTCCTTATAGGGCCTGCCGAGCGCCCAGGGGTGTTTGGCGCCGACAATGGGTGCGGAGCCCGCGTTGTACAGCGTGGCGAATTCGGCACCCCAGTACAGAGCCATCCCGTGCTCAGAGGTGAGCATGAGGCGCAGGGACTCCACCAGCGGCCCCGGCCAGGACTCGGGCAGCCCCAGCGGCGTCGCCGCCCAGTCGATCCCGGCCAAAAGCTCACCGAACGCGCCGGCCTTGGCGAACATCCGGGCCACCGCGGTACACGGATCATCGGGCCGGGCCATCGAGAAATCTCCCTCCTGGCACCCGTGCGATCCGCCCACGCCCCTGGCCACCGACGACCACTCGCTACGGACCTTCCGGGCACATCGGACGCCGGATCCGGCGCCCCCGACGATGCTCCTGCCAGAATTACAGGACCAAAATGACTAAAAGGGTGATTTGCCCAGCAGTGTAGCGCCAGCCACCACACACCGACCGGCGGCGATCGTCAACTCACCATCCCTGCGGGCGGCCGACATCCCCGGCGCCGACCGTGCCGCCCGGGACAGCGGGAAGAAGCGACCCGCCCCCCGGGGGATCAACCACCAGCCGCAGGACGAAACAACGCAGAAAACGATCCCGATGACGGCGCAGTCCTCGGCCGCGTCGATCCCGACGCACTCAACCCGCCCGGCGGGCCGGGCCACCGCATCCACACCGCCCCCGACGACAACGCACCGTGACCACCGCACACGCCACTTCGAGAGAAACCACACGACCAAGCCACCCAACCAGTACGCATCAAGCCCGGATCCGACCCGCCCGATGGCCATCGCCTCCTGGGAGCCGATGAGGGGGCCTCCCCCTGAGTGGTGGACACGCTGATACTGGATCTGCTTGATCCGGAGGAAGCGAGAACACCGCCGATGGCGATGAAGGATTACTCGGACGAGGCATCGGGCAGCGCCGGGCAATCCCGCTGGGCTCCGGCGCCAGATCAGCTGCCTGATGACCTCGCCGAGCTCATGGGCCCCACCAACGGCACGGTTGTCCTCCCTCTTCACCTGGCGTGGTCAGGGCTACGCGCATTCGATCTCGGTGACGAGAAGCTGCTGCTGGGGATGTACCGGATGGTTCTTCTGAACGGCAGACGCGAGGACTACACCCGCTATCTCGACGCTGCGCAACTGATCGCGCATTGGCCGATCCTGCGCAAAATGCTGGGCCGCGGTGTGCGTACCGCGTGGGAGAACCGCTTCGCACAGTTGCGGCCGGCGGCTGCCGCGTGACGGTGCCCGGCCTGCCCGACCACCATCGCCGCCTGCTCGCTGACGCACTCACGGTCGGGCGCCCGTTTGGGCTCGCACTGATGGGAGGCTACGCGGTTCAGGCACACGGCATCATCCACAGGCCCAGCCAGGACCTCGACTTTGCCACGGAACATCCGGCAGCGATGGGCGAGATCATCGAGCACCTGACGCGCGGCCTGAGCGAGCAGGGCTGGCAGGTCACGGTTATCGACGTCGCTCCGCTGAAGGCCCGTTTCCTCGCCACCGATCCGGCGACCGGGGCTGCATGCGAGGTGGATCTACTCAAGGAGGTGCTCTGGCGCCGCCCTGTTCTGCTGGACGGCGGGCCGGTACTCGCCCTGGACGACCTGATCGGCACCAAGGTGCGAGCGTTGGGAGATCGCGGTCTGGCTCGTGACGCCATTGACGTCCACGCAGCGCGCCACCTCTACAGCACTGGAGAACTGGAAGGCCTGGCCGCGCGGCGGCCTGAGGAGTTCGATCTGCAAGAGCTCCACGACCGGCTGGAAAGCCTGGAATGGATCAGCGACGCGGAATTCGAGGCTTACGGACTGGACGCCGCAGACATCACTGAGCTAAAGAACTGGGCGCAGGAATGGCTGGATGACCATGCGCAGCGGCTCGCCGAACGCGGAACCAGACGATTGACGTGCTCCCTGGCCTAAAGTCCAGGGATTCCGGCCTGGGTCGCCTGACCCTTCCGGGGCTTCCTGCTTCACCGCGCTGTGCGGGCACGGGTGCCCGTCTTACCGGCGCTCCACAGGCGTTTGG
>NZ_VZRB01000037.1 GCF_008806595.1 Streptomyces luteolifulvus
CGGTTCTTAGGGGGCGGGGACGCAGCAATGCGTCCCCGCTACCCGACGAGCTGTTCTTCTCAGCGACGACCCGCCGGGTGCTGCGGCACGGCGACTTCTCCAGCCGCGACGACCTCATCGACAAACTAGACACCTACGTGATCAACCACAACACCACCGCCAAGCCCTACCGCTGGACCTACGACGGCACCCCGCTCAAAACTTCCTGATGCCCCAACACCCCTCCACGAACTTGCGCGGAGCAGCACTAGACCATTGGGAACAGGCCGACGGCGAGACCGCCGATGCCGATGGCGATCGAGGCGGCGCTGAGCTCACCGAGAGACTCGATGAAGATCCAGAACATGAACAGGGCGCCCAGGAACGGCCATAGCCCGCCGAAGAGGAAGTTGGCCGGGGACGCCAGCAGCATCTTGCGGTAGGCGACGACTACGGCCAGGCCGGTCAGCCTGTAGTAGACGGCGATCTGCAGGCCGATGGCGGAGATGGCGTCCGAGAGGACGTCGCCGACCGTGCCCAGGGAATTGGAGGCGACGAACAGCACCAAAGCCACTGCGCCGGCCACAGTGATGGCCACCCACGGGGTGTTCCACCTGCGGTGCACCTTGCCCAGTGCGGCGGGCATGGTGCGGTCGCGGCCCATGGCGAACAGCGACCGGGTGACCTGGAGGAGGGTGGTCTCCAGTGGCGATCGTGGACAGCATGACGGAGAGGACCATCAGTTGGCCGCCCCAGCCGGGCCAGATCTCCTCACCCAGCGCGGCCAGGACGTTGGTGTCGTTCGCCTGGATCTGCTCCGAAGTGAGGATGACGTTCACGGCGATGGTGAACCCCTCGAACAGGAGGAAGACGATACCCACGCCGATCAGCCCCGCGAGGCCCGTGGTGCGGCGGCTGTCGCGGGTCTCCTCACTGAGATTGCTCGTGACGTCCCAGCCCCAGTAGTAGAACGCGGCGATCAGTGCGCCGGAGGCGAATCCGTTCATCCCGTCGAAGTGCCCGACGCCGAGCCAGGACCAGTCGAAGGGCCGGGCGTGGCCGCTGTGCACGAGGGCACCGATCGCGAAGAGGGCCAGAATGCCCAGTTCCACGCCGGACATGATCAGTTGTGCGCGGACAGTGAGCCGTGCCCCGCCCAGCACGACGAGCAGCATGATCAGGAACCAGCCGGCGCCGACGACGGTGGTCACAGCGGTGTTGTCGGCCAGCGAGGGGGCGAAGAGCGAGAGGGTCATCGCCCCGGCGGGCAGCGAACCGGCGACCAAGAAGATCGTCGCGGACACCACCAGTGCCCAGCCGCTGATGAAGCCCAGGAAGGGGTGGAGCGTGCGCCCACCCACGAGTAACTGGCGCCCGCGTTCACGTCGATCCGGCCGAGGTAGCTGAACGCGAGCGCGATGCCCAGCATGGGTATCGCGCAGTACAGCAGGGCGGCAGGGCTGGCCAGGCCCACCGCGCCGACCAGACCGCGCTGGTCGCGGTCAGCGAGTACGCCGGGGCGCTGCCGGCGACCGCCATCACGACGGTGTCGAACGTACCGAGGGCGTTGGCCTGAAGCCCTCTGCCCTTGTGGTTGCCCATGGATCCGCTGCTTTCCGTCACGCACGATACGGGGGAGTTCACTCCCTGCTACGCAGCCGGTCCCGGAGGGGTTCTCACGCGGCGGCCCGATGCACAACCGTGACTCACTGAACGGATCCGTCGCCCAGCGTTAGGCTGTGCTTGTGCCCCGACCTGCCAATCCTCTCGTACGCGAGAGACTCCTCGACGCCGGACTGACCCTTTTCCATGCTCGCGGCATCAACGCGGTGGGCATCAAGGAGATCACGGACACGGCCGGCGTCCCGAAGGGATCGTTCTACAGCTACTACGACAGCAAGAACGCCTTCGTGGCTGCGGTCATCGACCACTGCTGGTCCGGAGTCATCGGTGATCACGGCCTTCTCCTCACCGACACGTCGACCCCGGCCGTGAGCCGCCTCCTGGCATTCTTCGAGGCTCTGGCTCAGGAACATGCCGAGCGGGGATTCGAGCTCGGGTGTCTCCTCGGCAATCTCGCTCTCGAACTGACCGATGACAACGGGGAAGCACGGCACCGGCTGGCGGACGTCATGGACCAGTGGTCGGCGCTCATCGGTGCGTGTCTGGAACAGGCTAGAAGCGAGGTCGACGTCACCGAGACCACCACGACGACGGAGCTGGCATCGATGATCATCGAGTGCTGGGAGGGAGCTGTCATGCGCGGCCGCGTCGACCGGAGCCGCGTTCCGTTCGATCGATTCCTTACCGTGTCGCTACCCCGTCTGCTGGACACGGCCCGGGTGTCTGTCTAGCGCCGACCGCTTCTGCTGACCTGCTTTTTCGCGCGCCCGCTTCGACACGCGGTTCCGGCGCGCATGCAGCAGCCACGCGAGCGACCTTTTCCCACCGGCGTGACAGAACCACGAACCCCTTGGTGCCCTTAGGTTCGACGCCCAAGATCCTGTCCGGCAGGTCATGAGGGAAGTCAGATGCCGGTACCACAAGCGGTCGGACGTCGCTGACTGCCGCGAGCTTCCGGTTCGCCGTGCTCTCCTCGCAGCGGTGCTCGACCGACGGCAGCACGGTGACCGCCCCGCCCCGCCCCGGCCCGGGCCGCGGGCGGCAGCCGCAGCCAGGCAATGAACTCGCCGACGTCTTCCAAACGCACCGCCCGGCCCGGGAGCCACATGTCTCCTGACCGTGTGACGTATGTCATGGGAACCTGCCCTGCCGCGCGGACAATTGCCGGACGTGGACTACCCATTGCACACCCGGATACGGGCAGGCGACCCCGAGGCGTTCCGCGAGCTCTTCCAAGACCACGCCCGACTGGTGCACCGGCACGCGGTGCGCGTGACCGGGGACTGGGCCGTCGCCGAGGACGTCGTCTCGCTGACCTTCCTGGAGGCGTGGCGGCTGCGCGCCAAGCTGCGGAACGAGGGCGACAGCCTGCGCCCCTGGCTGATGGGCATCGCCGTGAACGTGCTGCGCAACACCACCCGCGCCGCGCGCCGCCACCAGCGGGCCCTGGAGCGCCTGCCGGCAAAGGAGACGGTCCCGGACTTCGCCGACGAACTGGTCGGCCGCATCGCCGATGCCGACCAACTGGCCGCCGCCCAGCGGGCGCTGAAGAAGCTGCGCCGGAGCGAGCGCGAGGTCTTCACACTCTGTGTGTGGTCCGGGCTCAGCTACGCGGAGACGGCGGCCGTGCTCGGCGTCCCGGTCGGCACCGTTCGCTCCCGCCTGTCCCGCGCCCGCAAACAGCTGAGCAGGCGTGCCGACGAAGAACTGAGAAAACGTACGGAACCGCTACCACGCAACGGACAAGTACAGGGTGGCCGCACTTCTGCGGCCAGGTCACACGAGTCGCACGAGGAGAGCTCCGAATGATCCGCAAGAAGTCACGGCGCGAGGAGTCGCTGGACCACGCGGAGCTGGCCCGGTTGCTGCCGGCGCCGGGAGACCCGCAGCTGTCGCTCGACCGTCACCTTCTTCTGGAGGAGCACCTGATGAACGAGATCCAGTGCACTGCACCGGCCCCCGCCCCTGCGGCGTCCCGCCGCCCACGCCGTGCCCTGCTGATTGGTGTCCCGGTCACCGCCGCTGCCTTGGCCGGCGTATTCGCCTTCACCATGCTGACCGGTTCCCGGGGTGCCACGACCGCGGCCACCCCGCCTCCGGTCGAGGCACCAGTCGTCCGTATCGAGCCCGGCAGCACCGCCCAGCTCGCCTCCACCGTCCAGCGCATCGCCGCCGCCGCCTTGGCCCGCAAGACGCCCGAGCCCGGCCCGGGCCAGTACATCTACATCAAGAGCGAGGTCTCCTACCTGTCCGTTTCGCACACCGACACCAACCCGTCCAAGGCAATGGTCCAGCCCGTGCACATCCGTGAGTCCTGGCGTTCCCCCGACGGACGCAAGGGATGGCTCGATGAACCCGGCTACCAGCCCAAGGGAGGCGTCACCCTCGACAGTGACGTCACCCGCGACTCGTACAACGAGACCAAGACGCTGCCCACCGATCCCGCGGCACTGCTGAAGAAGATCTACGCCCGCACGAACGACGAGAGCGACCGGGACCAGCAGGCCTTCACCGCCATCGGCGACATCGTCATCGAGCAGCTGGTTCCTGCCGGTACCTCCGCCGCCCTCTACCGGGCCGCGGCCAAGATCCCGGGGGTTGTGGTGGTGGACCATGCCAAGGACGCCGCTGGACGCGACGGCATCGCCCTGGCCCGCGTGGACCAGCAGAGCGGCGAACGCACCGAGTGGATCTTCGACCGCAAGACATACGCCTATCTCGGCAGCCGAGGTGTCCAGGTCAAGCAGTTCGAAGACATCAAGCCCGGCACAGTCATCCAACGTACCGCCGTGCTGCAGCGGGCCGTCGTCGACGCCGAGAAGCAGCGCCCCGGCGAGCAAGGTGCCGTCTGACCGTTGTCAGGGCGCGTATCGGGTTGTGATCAATTGTGAGGGCGGTGGGGGTGGGGGGCCGTGAGGGCGGGGGAGCGCAGCGAACGGAGCGGAACCCTGGTTGTGCAACAGCCAAGTTGTTCGGGATGCTGCTCCTCCCATGTGAGTGGGTGGGGTGGTGTCAGCGGGTTGGGCGCCACCGAGCTCGTACTACCTCGTACTACTCGGTCCAGCCGGCCGAGCTGCAGGTCGCCCAGGGAGACGCGCCCCGGGTTCCGCGCGACAGCGTTGGAGGGGCCCGCCGAGGTCTACGCCGACGCCATCGAGGACGACCCCTTAACCGGCGTCGACCGGTTCGCCAACGGCCTCGACAACTCGAGCGCCCGGCCGGGCCGGAGCTGTGTCATCGGCTACGGCGACGACCAGGCCGTCGGCTACGCCTACGGCGCCGTCCCCCCGCCGAACGCCCGGTGGTGGGGCGGACTGCTCACCGAGGCCGACGAGGACCTGGTGTGCAGGGCGGGGGCGAGTCCGTCGCCGAGCCGGGCCGCGACGGTGTCACGGGGCGGCGTCCTGGTCGACTTCTCCGACCGCCGCCAGGATCCCGGCGGTCAGCGCGGCTGCCTTCTCCCGCGTGGCCTGGACGGGAGGGTCGGCATCGACGCGCTGGAGCACCGTGCGGTCGTTCCCGATCAACGCCTCGATGATGGCCTGCAGTTGTTCCCGGATGCTCCCCAGCTCCGCCTTTGCCCGCTTGACCTGCAACGCGACCCGCTTGCAGAACACAACACCCCATGCGCTGGTACGACTTCAGCGCCGGCAGCTGGGCCAGTAGATGCTCGTCGCAGTCGGCACGGGCGGCGGCCCACTCGACCTCGTCACGGTTCGGCGCAAAGAACCGGCTTCATTGACAGACGACTGGTCACTTATTATCTGGGAGGCTTCATCCGTCTCCCGAATCGATCCCGACCAGGAGTCCGACCATGACGTCCGCCCGGACCAGCCTCTATGCGGAACACTCCACGCCCGCGCTTCCGGCCGGGGGCCTGCAGCTGGACCTTGCTCACACGACCCTGGTCGTCACCGACCCGCAGATCGACTTCCTCAGTCCGGAAGGGGTCACCTGGGAGATCTTCGGCGCCGGCATGCTGGTGAGTGCCACCTGGTCGACCGCCGAGGCCGTCACGGCGCTGCGGGGCAGCCGATGACGACACCGTGGACGATCGCGCAGATTCTCCAGACGCCCGATCATGGACCATCCGGGCGGCGGATCGTAGCGTCGCAGACAGCCGCGCCGACGGCCGCAGCGACGTCATCCACGTCCAGAACACGCACCGGTGGAAGGCACAGCACGCGGTACGAGCAGGGGAGAACGTGAGTGGGGGAGCAACTTCGCTTCGCTGTTCTGGGACCCGTCCGTGGCTGGCGGGGGCCGGACGAGGTTGATCTCGGACCCCCGAAGCAGCGTGCCGTCCTCGCCATACTGCTGCTCGGCGAAGGCGCACAGGTCTCGGTCCAGACGCTGGTCGACGCCATCTGGGGCACCGAATCACCGGGGTCCGCGCTGAGTTCGCTGCGCACCTACGTGTATCGGCTGCGTCAACTGCTCGGGGCCCCCGCAATCCTTTCAGTGGGCGACGGCTACCAGATGTCCACCTGTCCCGACTCACTCGACCTGACCGCCTTCCGCCACCTCGTCGGCCGGGCGGAGCAGGCCCGATGCGACAACGACGGCAAGACCGCCGCCCGGTACCTGAACGACGCCCTCGCTCACTGGCAGGGGACAGCGCTGACCGGAATCCGCGGCGAGTACGCCCAGGCACAGCGCGACCGGCTCGAACGACTGCGGCTTTCGGCCATGGAGGCAAGCTTCGCGGTCCGGCTCGACCTGGGCGAGCACACCGACATCGCAAGGGAACTGGCCTCACTGGTGGCCGAGCACCCGATGGACGAACGGTTCCGGGAGATGCTGATGCTCGCCCTGTACCGGTCGGGACGCCAGGCCGAGGCGCTCATGACCTACGGCGAGGCCCGCTCGCTTCTCGCCGACGAGTTGGGAATCGACCCGGGACCTGAACTCCGCGCCATGTACGAGCGCATCCTGCGGGCGGACGTCGCGCTGACCACCCCACCGGCACCCACACCACCACACCAACCAAAGCAGGCGCCCCGACATGCGACGCCCGCACAGCTCCCCGCCGATCTGCCGGCCTTTGTCGGGCGCGCGGCCGAGCTCGCCCAGGTCGACATGATGCTCGACGGCGACGACGGACTACCCGCCCACGTCGGCGTCGCGGTCATCTCCGGCATGGCCGGAGTCGGCAAGAGCACGTTCGCAGTCCACTGGGCTCACCGCGTCGCCTCGCGCTTCCCCGACGGCCAGCTGTACATCAACCTCAGGGGTTTCGACCCGGCCGGACTCCCGGTCTCCCCGGACCGGGCACTGCGCACCGTTCTTGAGTCATTCGGCACCGAACCGATCAGCCTGCCGCAGGATGCCGACGCACTCGCGGCCTGCTACCGCACGCAACTCGCCGGGCGGCAAGTGCTGCTCCTGCTGGACAACGCCCGCGACGCCCAGCAAGTGCGCCCGCTGCTTCCCGCGAACCCGGGCTGCATGGTGATCGTCACCAGCAGGAACCGGCTGTCCAGCCTGATCGCCACCGACGGGGCCCGCCCCGTCCACCTCGACGTGCTCACCGTCACGGAGGGGCGCGACTTCCTCGCACGCAGACTGAGCGCCAACCGGGCAGCCGCCGAGCCCGCAGCCCTCGACGAGATCATCGAACACTGCGCCCGCCTGCCACTCGCCCTGTCCATCGCGGCCGCACGCGCGCTGGCCCGTTCGGCCTTTCCCCTCGCGACTCTCGCCGGTGAACTGGGCGACGGCCAAAGCCGCCTGAACACCCTGAGCGACCGCGACGCGGCAGCCGACGTACGCGCCGTCTTCTCATGGTCGTATCACGCCCTCACCCCCGCCTCCGCACGCCTGTTCCGGCTGATCGCCCTGCACCCGGGCCCGGACACCTCGCTCGCCGCCGCGGCGAGCCTCGCCGGCCTCACCGTCCCGCACACGCACCAGCTGCTGACCGAACTGACAGAGGCCCACCTCGTGGACGAGTCCGTGCCCGGCCGGTACGCCATTCACGATCTGCTGCGCGCATACGCCGACGAGCTGACCCACGCCACCGACGCACCGGACGAGCAGCATGCCGCCCGCCTCCGCGCGCTGGACCACTATCTGCACAGTGCGCACCACGCAGGGCGGGCGTACTCGCCCGACCGGCACGCCATCGCGCTGCCCGCACCCTCTCAGGGTGTCCAGGCCGAGGAATTCCCCGCGGGTCCAGAACGCGCCGGGTCGGCCGCAGCCTGGTTCGACACCGAACAAGCCGTACTGATGGCGGCCATCAGAACAGCGGCCGTCCACGGGTGTGACACGCACACCTGGCAACTCGCCTGGGCCATCGGCCACCATCTGGACCGGAAGGCTCACTGGCACGACCTAGAAGCGACCCAGCACATGGCGATGGAGGCAGCCAAGCGCCTTGAAGACCCCTGCGCCCAGGCGCACGTCCACCAGAACCTCGCACGGGCCGCGGCCCCTCTCGGCCGGGTCGAGGAGGCACGCAACCACATGGAGCGTGCCGTGGAACTCTTCACCGCCGCAGACGAGATCAGCGCCTGCGCAGACAGCCACCGGGCGCTGAGCTGGGTGGCCGAGCAGCAGGGCGACCTGGAGGCTGCGCTGTCCCACGCCCAGCAGTCCCTCGCTCGGCATCGGGCGACCGACGAGGAGGGCCCGCGCACCGCTGCGGCGCTCAACGCCGTCGGCTGGTGCCACGCCCTGCTCGGACAGCACCAACAGGCGCTCGATCACTGTCAGGAAGCCCTGGCCATAGCGGTGGTTCACCACCGTCCCTACCTCGCAGCGGACATCTGGGACAGCATCGGCCTCGCCCAGCACCACCTGGGACGGCATCCCGAGGCCGTCGCCGGCTACGAACAGGCCCTCGCTCTCTACCGCACAGTCGGCGTCCCTTATGCCGAGGCCGACACGCTGCGCCGCCTGGGGGACACCCACCTCTCGTCGGGCCGCCTGGAACAGGCCCGTGCGGCATGGACGCAGGCCCTCGCCGTTCTGGAACGACTCGACCATGCCGACAAGGAGGCCGTCCGAGCCCAGCTCAAAGCCCTCACGACGAACCCACCTTGTCGCTGACGCGCCGGTAGGGCTCCTCCGCCGACTCGCCCAGAAGAGGCCCGGCCAGCCAGGTGTTGTTGGTCCACCCAACAGATGTGTTGCTCACCAAGCGCCAACTCGCCGGCCGGGCTGCGGGCGAACCAGCCGCCCCCGGAGGAGCCCGGTGGCGTGGTACGTCGCCTTGTGCTGCTGTGCGGGCACCGGGCCGGGCTCAGGGTCCGTTGTGCCGGAGTCCTCGCCGATGCCGTTCGGCACACCGGTGTCCGCGGACCGGGCCTGTGCCATGCGCCGGATGCTCCACAGCCCTTCCACAACGGGGTTGGTGAAGGCCGACAGCCGTTCTGAGGAATCGCAACCGGTCCTCACCGCGACGAGCAACGGCGCGGTGACGCCATCAGCGACGCGTGTACGGAGGGTCAAGGGCATCCTTCAACTCGGGCGGAGCCCGGGGCGGGTGGAACTAAACGGGGGGGGGGAACCGCCCCACCCGCCCCGGAGATCAGGGGTTGCGGTCGGACACGGCGCCCACATGGCCCGCCCGATCGCTCGCTTTCTGCTGCGCGTTGTTCTGTCTGGCCCGTCCTGCGAAGCCCACGGGGCCGACACGGCGTGCTGCTTGGCGTCCGAAGCGGAGCCGACAACCCCCTCTACGGAGCCGGCCCCGGCCGGGTTCTCCCGCAGCCGACCGATACACAACCGTGATAAACGATCAGGCGGTGTCGGCCAGGTGCGGACCTCAATCGGCCCGGCCCGCCGCGGCGGCGACGGGCCGCGACCACTGTTCCGCAACGCGACGAGCGGCCCGGTCGAGACTCCGCTACCTTGCGCGACATGACACCATCGGCTGACCCACTGTCCGATGTCCTCGCCTCGTTGCACATAAGGGCCGGATCACTGTCCGGGCTGGAGGCACGGGGCAGCTGGGCACTTCGCTTCCAGGTCCACGAGCACATCAAGATCGGGGCCGTACTCGACGGGAGCTGCTGGCTGAGCGTCGACAACGCCGAGCCGGTACGCCTCGAGGCCGGCGACTGCTTTCTCCTCGCTGCGCGAGAATCCTTCACCATCTCCAGTGACAGAAGAACGCCGCACCGCAGCGCCGAGGAGCTCTACCGGGCGGCAGACAGCCGCATTGTGCAGCTCGGGCACAACCTCGCGACTGGAGCCCAGGAGCGGACACTTGTCGTCGGCAGCAGCATCGACTTTCTCGACACCACGGTCGCCCTGCTGCTCGGCGGCCTGCCGCCCATGGTCCACATCCGCGCCGGAACGCCCCAGGCGCAGGCGATCCAGCCGCTGCTGGGGGTCTTCCTCGACGAGGTGAGCGCCGTGCGCGCGGGCACCTCCGTGATGTCGGACCGGCTCACCGAGATCCTCTTCATCCAGGCGCTGCGAGCTGTCGTGGCGGCGGACATGCCGGACGGTACATCGCTGCCGGGCTGGCTGGGGGCCCTCAATGACCCGCGCATCAGCCGTGTGCTGCTGCTGATGCACCAGAAGGCCGGCCATCCATGGACGGTCTCCGCGCTCGGCGCCCAGGTGGGCATGGGCCGGGCGAGCTTTGCCGCCCGGTTCAAGGAACTCGTCGGACTGCCGCCGCTCGTCTATCTCCAACGCTGGCGGATACTGGCCGCCGGCCAGGAACTGCGACGCGGCGAGCGGACCGTGGCCTCGGTGGCTGCTCAGTGGGGATACTCCTCTGAGAGTGCTTTGAGCACCGCCTTCAAACGGATCACGGGCATCTCCCCAGCCCAGTACCGAAGCGCCCCGGCGGAAGCCGTGATCGCGACGCGGGTCGGCTGGCCCGCGGTCCCCTTCCGCGTCCCGACCGCATCAGAAACGCGCGCAGGTTCTCCGGACGCTTGATCACGGTCTGCCAGGCGGGCGGCCCGTGGCGTGGCAGGCAGCCGCGCGGAGGGCCGCGGCGCCGTCAACGACGAGCGGACGCGGTCAGCGCACAGCCGGACCCCTGTCCCGACTGGTGCCAGATCGATGCCTCCGACCGGATGCCCCTGAAGTCGTGACGCGCACGCGCATGCGGCCGGGGCACTGGCGCCGGCAGGCCCCCGTGGCCGCAGGCTCGCCGGGCCGGATCTTCCAACGGTTACTCTCTGTACATCGGCCATACCGGTGGGGTGCAGGCCGCAGTACTAGACTGACTGCGTGCATGCGAGCGGGGCCGCCGCCACAGTTCTCATCAACCCGAGCGGCACTGTTGCGGGCTGGAGCCAGGGCGCCCAGATCCTGCTGGGATGGAGCGCTGAGGAGGCTGTCAGCCGATCGGCGGACGAGCTGTTCGGCGTGGGTTTCTCAAGGGCACTCAGCCGGGTTCTCGATGAGGAGCTCAACCCCGTCCGACTGACCGTCCAGGCCAAGAACGGCACGGTGGTGAATGCCGAGTTGACCGCTCACCCGTGCGAGGACCGCGGCGGGCGTCCGCTGGGCGCCTTCCTGACCGTGTCTGGCGGGGGGCCGGCTTCCGTCAGCTGTATGCAGTGTACGACCCTGTCACCAGCCACTGCGCGATGGCCACCGCCGGCCATCCGCTGCCCGTCCTCGTCACGCCCGATGGCAGCGTGACACCCGTCTCGGGGGCCGTCGGACCACCCCTCGGTATCGGGGGCCTGCCCTTCGAAGTCACCGAGCTGGAACTGTCCCAAGGGAGCATCCTGGTCCTGTTCAGTGACGGTCTGATCGAGTCCCACCACCACGACATCGATCACGGGATGAGGGACCTGTGCCACCTTCTCGTACAACCGATGGAGAACCTGGAAGCCCTCTGCGACGCCGTTGTCGGAGCGCTTGTGGGCGGACGGCCCGTTGATGACGTCGCGCTGCTGATCGCTCGCACCCGCGTACTGTCCCCGGGGCAGGTCGCCACCTGCGACATCCCACCGGATCCCAGCACGGTTCAACGCGCCCGGAAGTGGGCAATCCAGCAGCTGCGGAAATGGGGCCTGACGGAGGAGGAGTTCGTCACCGAACTCGTGGTGAGCGAGCTGGTCACCAATGCCATCCGGTACGGCGCTCCACCGATCCAGCTACGCCTCATCCGCGACCGTACGCTCACCTGTGAAGTCTCAGACGGATCGAGCACCGCACCCCACCTGCGGCACGCCCGCGTGTTCGACGAGGGCGGACGCGGCCTGTTGCTGGTCGCCAGCTCACTGAGAACTGGGGTACCCGGCAGACCACCAAAGGCAAGACGATCTGGTGTGAACAGATGCCCGGTATGGGCGTGCCCCACGTGTGAGAGACGACCTGTTGACTTCCTCCTCCGGCTGAAGGCGGCAGCTTCACCAGGCGCACTTGTACCCCAGCATCATGCGGAGGTCTGTCCAGGCCGTGTCGGAGATGGCTCGCGCGAGCTTGCCGTACACCGGGACGGGCGAGTTCGGACTCTCAGGCGAATGCGCGGGCCCGCCCGCCCGAGGATTCGGACCAGGCGGGCCGGCGTTCGGCACCGAGCGTTTCAGCCGAGGAAGCGAACGGACTTCACCGTGCCGAATCCGATGGCGGAGAGATCCTGGACGTTCCCACTGACGACCTTTACGTTGCCCGTGCAGTCGGGTCCGTCCCAGATCTTGAGGGCGCCGCTGACCTGGAGCGAGCCGGAGAAGCGGACGTTCCGGCAGCCGGGGCCTGCCACTCCCTGGGAGGGGTCGGCGAAGTTCGGGCCCTGGAAGAAGGTGGCGCTGCTCGCGGGCGAGGCCTGCGGATCGACGCTGGCACCAGCACCGCCACCGGACTGACCGCCACCGGCCTTCTCACCGTCCGGCGTGACGCCGAACCAGGTGCCTCCCACGCCCTGGCCGTTGGTGTCCCCGGCCTTCGTGTCCTTGCTGAAGAGGTAGACGGGCCAGCCGCCGATGGTGACCTGGAACGCGCCGTCGCGCTCGATGAAGCCGATCGCCGACTTGTCGATCCCGTCGAGGAAGACCTTCCCGCCACGCGCGACCAGATACGGCGGCCAAGTGGTGGCGCACTCCCCGCTGCAGTTGGACTTCGACGGGTCTGCGGTGTCCTTGTCGAACCGGTACAGCGTGAAGCCGGCCCCATTGACCACGACCGGATCCAGTTGTCCGGCGCGTCCGGCCGACAGCTGCACCCACTTGCGGGCCACCGGCTTCTTCGCCGCCACAGCGGGTGCCGCGTCGGGTGACAAGTCACCGGTATTTGCGGGCGCGTTGTTCTGCCGTGCCGTGCCGTTCTGGAAGGACAGTTCGCCGGCCCCGGATGCGGAGGACGATGCGGATGCGCCCGCGTCGTTGGCGTCGTTTCCGCCGCAGGCGGAAAGCAGAAGAACACCTACTGCCGCGACAGAAGCGAGCGCTGCGGCTCGTGTACGGAACATCGAGAGATACCCCCGAAAATTGCTGATCGTTCCGCTCCGGACGTTCCGAAGCGATCAGCCCCTGCTACGGACCCGGCTCTTGAGGGGTTCTCAGCACATGGCTCCGAGACACAACCGTGACCCGTATCGAACGCCGCGGACCTTCCAACAGGTGCGGAGAACCCGTCAATAAGCCACCGCGTAGTCAGGGGCGTGACGGCAGTGGAAGCTGTCGCGAGCCCAACGCGGAAGGAACCCCAATGGCCGTTCCGAGAAAGATGGATCCAGAGGACATCGAGGAGGCGGCGAACTGGCTGCGCAACCAGAAGGAGACGCTCCGGCAGGGGCTCCTGGAGGCCGACACCAAGATGGCCGATGTCGTCGCCGCCGCGTACAGTGCGCCCGGCTCGGAAACCAGGTTCAGGCCGTACTGGAACGAGTACAACACCGGAACAAGGGACGCTCTTCAGGGTCTGGAGGGCGTCAGCCGGTTCCTGTCCTCCGTCGCCCGTGCCTTCGTGGACACGGACGACCAGACGGCCGGTTCCATCGGATGAGTCTGGCTCGCGAAGGGGCATTCACTGCTCCCACGGTCTGGGACCAGAGCCGACGGCGCTGACTTCCACGGAAGCGTGACCGAGGGGCGTGCTGACCGGAACGGCGGCCCGGGGCAGTTCGAGATCACGCTCACGCTTCCGGCGGCCCACCCCCGCAGGGCTGTTCCACGCATCGATGCCGCAACGGTGCCATACCAGGGACCGTGGTGAGCACCTGCGGGGCTTCTCACCGGTATGACTGAACTCCTTGGGACGCCAAGGCTCGGCGCAGGGCGTTCAGCGCGTGGCTGGTGCGGGACTTCACCGTGCCGATCGGCAGGGCCAGTGCTGCCGCGGTGTCCTCGACACTCTGATCGAGGTAGTACCTGTACACGAGTACCTCACGGTGGAACGGGGCCAGCTCGGCCATCGCCTGCTTCAGTACGTGCGCGGTCAGTGAGTGTTCTCCGGGGTCGAACACCACGTCGGTGTCCAGGGCCGACGGGGACACCTCGACAGGACGCGCACGACGGGCCCGGAGCGCGTCGATGGCCAGCCGCCGGACGACGGTGAAGAGCCACGGACGCGCCAGGCCTTCAGTGGAGACGAGCCGGTCCGCATGCCGCCAGGCCCGCAGAAATGCCTCCTGGACAAGGTCCTCTGCACTGTGGAAGTCACCCAGGGTGAGTGTATTGGCGAAGCGCAGCAGGTGAACGTCCTCGGCCGCACTGATCGCTTGCATGAAGGCTTGACCCTTGTGCGCGGCCGCTTTCCCGGAGGCCGTAGCGTGCTGCGAAGTGCTGGGGTGTGAGGCGGCACCTTCGTAAGGGTTCTCGTCCTTCTTCGCAGCGATCGCGGGCGACGTGGTGTGCATGAGGGATCTACCGAGCCTTTCGGTGCACGCCGAGGCCCCAACGGCGGGACGGCGCACGGGTGGCGACTGGGAAGTCCCCGGGAACGAGCACCGCGTCGGGAGGCCCCCGAGAACGTCTCGCATGCTGCTGGCCCGCGATAGAAGTCACATTGCTTTGTGATAGTCAGTCAGTTCTGCTGGCGGGTGGTGGTGCACCGCGGCCGGTCAGAATTTGGGGAGTGTCTTCCCGAGTTCGCGCATGGCATCAGAGGGAGGCCCGCCCTCGGAGCGCTGGGTCTTGTAGCCCTTGACGCCGGGAGCGAGGGTGCGGGGGTCGATGGCCTCGGAGGGTGCGCCGGACGCGTACAGGCCCTCGGGCTGTCCGTCCCGGTCATGGGGGAGGAGCCAGAAGACTCGGCGCAGGAACGTGCCGGAGGCGCGGGGGGCGCGGGAGGCGCGGGCGGTGGGGCCGAGGATGGCGTAGCCGACCATCCGGCCGTCGCGGTGATAGGTCGGCATGCCGCCGCGCGTGGGCAGGCGGTCCAGGCTCTGGCGGACGTACTCCAGGTCGGCGATGTCCTCGAGCCACACCAGGCCGGTCTCGTGGGCGAGCTGGGAAGGTTCAATGAGGGCGCTCATTCGTCTGCTCCGACCTCGGCCATTAGTGCAATACCGGGATAGAACCTGCGCTGGTTCGACCGGATCAATTCTTGCGAACTAGCAATGCCCACCGCCTCGCGGACCCGCGTGGCGAAGGCCCGGGACGAGAGCGGCACGGCGTCCTCCGAGCGGCACCAGTCCTCGTACGCGTCATACAGGCGGGCTTGCTCGGCTCGCCTGGCGGGGCCGAGGGTGCAGCACTCGCCGATGAAGCGGCCGGTATGGTCCTCGGTCTCGGCGTAGGTGTTCCTCGCGGTCTGCACGCGCTGGGGGCTGGTGGGTCGCGCGACCCGCTGAGGTAGCGCCGGGCGCCGTCGATCAGCCAGTTCAGGATGCCGGGTCCTTCCTCGGTGACCAGGACGTCAGCGAGGTTGTCCACCTTGCGGTCGTCGGTGACGATGCGGTCGAACGGGATGAGTTTCATCCGCCGCCAGAACGCGTAGCCGCCCAGGCCCACTTCGGGACGATGGTTGCCCAGCAGCCAGAGCTTGTGGGTGGGGTGGAAGCTGAAGAAGTCCTGCCGCATGCGGCGCGCCTTGATACGGTCGCCGCCGGTGAGCAGCTTGACCGCGCCTCGTCGAAGCGGTCGCCCGGCTTGAGTTCGGAACAGACGACGATGCGGCGGCCATGAAGTTCCGCGAGATCGGCGGGGTGGCCTTCGAAGGGCCGGGCCATGAGGAATCCGGGTGGAGCCGCGTCGGCGTAGTCACCGAGGAGCTTGACCATGACGTCCAGCAGCACGCTCTTGCCGTTCTTTCCCACCCCGTACAGGAACGGCATGATCTGCGGGCCGACGTCACCGGTGATGGAGTAACCGAACAATTCGTGCAGGAATGAGATCATTTCCGCGCCCTCGGCGTCCTCGCCGAAGGTATCGGTCAGAAAGCGCTGCCAGCGCGGGATGGGCATGAGCTGGGGCGCGACCGTGGTGGAACGGGCGTGGTAGTGCCTTTCAGGGTCCGGCGGTGCCAGGGTGCCGGTGTGCAACTCGACCACTCCGGCCGGCGTGCACAACGCATAGGGGTCGGCATCCAGCAGGGCAGCGCTGAGGATCATGCCGGGAGTTGCTTTGGCCTGCGTCAGCATCGCCTTTATCCCGGGCGTGGACAGGGCCCTGTGGCGGTGTCGGCGCAGCGCGGTGGTCGTATGACGGCCGGTGGAGGCGACCTCGGCAAGCGACTCTGCCAGTTCTCCGGCCGCCCACAGCACGGTGTCGTCGTCGATCTCCCACCGGTAGCCGCACCACCGGTACCAGCCCAGGCCTGGCACGTACCGGAAGTCGCGGCCGTAGAGGGAGACGAACAGTTTGGCGTTGCCGCGGTCGCTGAGGCCGTCCGGGATCAGGCCGTGCTCGGTCGCGGCATCCACCGCATGCTTCGACGGCTCGCCGGCGGCCTGGCGGGGCAGGGCGGTCGAATGCGCGCGCAGGATCTGCTGTGCGACTTCCGCCAGGTCGAACAGGGCCTCGTCATCCGGGCCGGCAAAGCGCCTCACGTTCGCTCTCCCGCAGCCCGGCGGGCTCGCCACGGCACACCGGCCTGCCAGGGGAGTGCAGTTGAGGGCCGGTGCCCGGTCCGGGCCGGCTCCGCCGCGAGCCACATCGGCAGCTCGGCCGGACGCCGGGCCGGACCAACGGCACGGTAAGCGCCTGCTGCGGTCCTCGTGCCGGGAGCGACGACGTACCCGCCGTGTGCGTGGACATCGATGTGCCATGACAGCGCCTGCCCCGTGCCGGAGCCGGACGAACACCGCCACCCCTGTTCCGGAGAGGTCGCGTACCAGGTGCGCATGCCGCCCTCCGGTGTACGCACCCGCAGCGTGGTGCTGTCCGCAGCCGGGTCCTCGGCGCCGCGCAGCGCCGCCGGCAGCGCCAGTGAGTGGAACTCGTGCCTCAGTCCCGCCAGCGACACCGACTCGGGGATGCTGACGCCGGGCAGCAGCCGATCCCGCGCAGGCAGCGCAGCCGCGTGCGTACACGTCGATCACCACCAGCCCCGCCGGGCCGCACACAACCCCGACCCCGAAGCGGGGCTGGGCGGTCCACCAGTCACGGATCCGGATCACATCGGTGGTCGCGGCGTGGAGACCGTGGCACCAGCGTCCCGAAGCAATGCAGGGACAGTCGCTGAGCCGATGGCGCTGCTCCTGACAGCGGCGGCAGCTCACCGCGGGAGTGTTCCGGAACGGTGCAAGCGGATGCATAGGCCAGCCCTGAGCTGCGCACCACAGAGCCGTCCGCAGCCCGGCATGAGCGGCCGATGTACCGTCGGTCGCTGCACACGGCGGTGGGTCGCTGCGAGAATTCCCCAGTTCAGAGGGCATTTCTCCTCCTCTCAGCGACCGAAGCGACTCAAAGTCCCAGAGCGGGTCAAGCACAGCCGCCGGGCGTGTGCCCGCCAGGTGCCGGTCGTCCGCTTGCCGACATGTCCTTCCCGCCCCGGCTCGGCTTGCCGTGCCAAAGCGAGTGGGGCCTCTACACCCACAACGGCCAGCCGCACGGAAGGGTTCTATGCCATGGTTCTGAGGCGAAAAACCCGGGCGGACGGAGTCGGCACGGGCCCGCGGCGAGCTTCTCCTGTTCCTGGGGCGGCAGAGCCTGGTCCTGCTCGCAGATGATGTAGGTGGAGGGAACGGTTCGCCACCCCGCTTTCGTCACAGGCTTTCGCCGACATCCAGTTGGGTAGAGGTGGCGCAGTTTCACGCGTGCGTCGTCGGTGGTGAAGTGCCAGTCGACTTGGCGCTGGTTGCTGTTGGTGTGCTGCTGCCAGGCGGCGAGTTCGGTGTTGAGCACGGCGAGGTCGTCGATGCGGCGGTCCAGGCACTGGCGGGTGAGGGCGGAGAGCTCGATCTCGGCGATGTTGAGCCAGGACCCGTGTTTGGGGGTGTGGTGGATCTCCAGGCGCTGGGCCAGCGCGAAGGCCTTTGCCGGGTCGAACGCCTCGTAGAGCGAGGCGGTGGTGTGGGTGTTGAGGTTGTCCATCACCAGCACGACCGTGGCGGCGTCGGGATAGTCCACGGTCAGCAGGTGCTCGACCTGGTGCGCCCAGTCGACCCTGGTCCGGCGGGGCTGGGCGTCCACGCGCCGCCATCCGCGCAGCGGCTCGACCCAGCAGAAGATCGAGCAGGTCCCCGAGCGGACGTACTCGTTGTCCTCGCGCCGGTCACGGCCCGGCCGCGCGGGAAGCGGATCGCGGACGTGGCCGAGCAGCTGGTACGGCTTCTCGTCCATGCACACCACCGGGCGGGCCGGGTCGAGGGGGCGGCGGTAGACCGCCAAGACGTCCTCCATCGCCGCGGCGAAGGCCGCATTCGCAGCGGGCGGGATGGTCCAGCACTTCTTCACGTGAGGACGCAGCTGACGGGATGGCACAGCAGCTCTGCATGGTCGGCTTCGTTGTGCACTACGGCCCGTGGTCGGCCGGGGTTCTGCCGATCGTGCTCCAGGGCGGCAATGCCTGGGCCGGCGAGCGCGACGCCCGCCTCAACCTGTTCCGCCGGCTGCACCGCTTCAACACCCGATGCCGCCACTTCAGCCTCGGACAACTCAGTCCCATCGCCTACGAGACCGCACTCGAAACAACATCAACTACCTTGACCCCAGCCGCATGGCCCGTGTCCGAAATCGCCGGTCAAGGCGTGATGCCGGCCCACGTCTCGCGCTGGGCCGCGTCTACGCGTCCTTCCGCCGCCGGCGAAGGGGCCTGTTCCGGGCCGCCTCGCACCCGATCACCCAGATCGTCGACCACGCCCTGGCCGCCGTCGCCGACAACGCCGCCGATCTGCTCACCGGCCCCGACGCGGAACGCCTTGCCGCCTGCGGCTCCAGCCCCTGCATTCGCTACCTGCTGCGCCACGGGCGCCGCCACTGGTGCTCCACCCGTTGCGGCGATCGCGTCCGCGCAGCCCGGGCCTACGCCCGGTGCACTCGACCGGAGTCGCACTGAGACTGCAAGGTCTCAGCGGGGGATGGACCGCCGGGGCCGGGTGCCGGCCGACATCGACATGGCCGAACTGTGGAGAGGCACGGCCGATTGCGTCGGCATCACCCGAGAATTCTGTGACGGCGGGAGCGGTCGGCACGACGTGGCCGTGGGAGCGGACGGCATACGCTCGAGCCTGCGGGAGTCGGTCGATCCGGCGGCCGGTGCCCGTTTCCTGGGACAGGTCTGCCGGCGTTCCCTGACCGATGACACCCCGGACATTGCCGGTGGAGCGTGTGGCTGGGCTCGGGGACGCCCCCTTGCTGGCTACCCCGTCAGCGGGGGGCCTGACGCCGATTCTCCGCCGACGACTGCGGGAGGGGCCAGTGCCGGGGGAGCACCCCGTGTGGTGTCCCCCCGGCAGGCACGGCGACACGCCTCCGGTTCTCCGGGGTGCGGCGTGCGGGTGCCGTCCACGGTGACCCGAGGTCCTGAGCGCTGTGCAACCACGACCATAAAGTCCCCGGCGCGGCAGCGGTGCGGCTGCGCCCGGGTTCTGCCCGGCAGGACGCGGATTGCTTCCCTCGCGTACGGAGGCGCGGGCGCGGAAGCGTCATTCTCTGCACCACGGCCCTAGCCTGCGGCCGCGAGAGTTGACGATGCGTCGGCCAGGGAATCCTGACGAGCCGCACCTTTCGCGTGCACTGCATCCTGCTCATGTCGAAGGACACAGATGAAGCTACGACCACTGTCCCGCCGATCACGCGAGGCCGCTCAAGGCCGAGACGCCGGAGTCAGAACCGCAGTCAGCGGGAGGCGAGAGGGACGTCTGGGTTCTGCCGGCGCGCCCCGCACTCGGCGGCGTTCGGCGCGGGTGATCGGAACCGTTCTGGGCATGGTCGTCACGGCCCTCACCTGGGTTGGCCCGGCCACCTCTCCGGCCTCCGCGGCCGGTTGCATAACGTCTGGGACGGACGCTGACATCACCGCTGCACTCGTAGGCCCTGGCGACGTGGCGGAACTCTGCCCGGGCGCTGTCTTCAACCTCAGCAAGACCATCTATTTCACTGCCGCGCAGCAGCGCATCGAGACCCAGGGGCTGCCCACCGACGGGACCCGCGCGATTCTGCGGGTCGACAGCCCCACCCTGGCGATGGCCGTCTTCGGGCACGACCAGTCCGGCGCGGTTCTGCAGAACGTCGAAGTGGATGGTTCCCTCCCGCAGTACGGACGGATTCCCAACTCTGACGCGCTGATCGAGATGGGTGGCAACAGCACCGGCCAGGCCGTGCGCGACGTCTACGCCCACCACACGCGCGGCTGGTCGGACCTCCACCTGTTCGGCGGCGACTCGACCGGCGGCGTACCCGGGTGCCAGCAGGCCACGTTGTCCGGCAATCTGCTCACCGACGCGGGCTCGGACGCTCAGGACACATGGGCGGACGGCATCTCCCTGGACTGCGGTCACACCCTGGTTGAGAACAACACCATCCGGGATGCCACCGACGGCGGCATCGTGATCTTCGGTGCTCCCGGCTCGACTGTCCGGAACAACACCATCATCGCCGCAACCAAGGTGCTGCTCGGCGGTATCAACATGGTCGACTACGGACCGAACGGAGGCAACTACACGGACACCGTGGTGTCGGGCAACACGATCGACGCCGCGGGTTCCCTGATCAAGATTGCCGTGCCCATGGGCCCGCTGCCCTGGGGATGTGGTGCCACCGTCGTCAACTACGGCGCCACCGTGACGGGTAACACGCTCAAGGGCGCACACATGGGCTACGGGTTCGTCGCCAACGGCGTCCGGGACTGGACGGTGACCGGCAACACCGACAGCTCCACGCATGTGGGCCATGTGAAGGGCTCCAACTGCTCCGGCTCCATCGCCTCAGCACCGAGTGGATTCCAGTCCGCATCCGTCACCAACAGCACGCTGCAGTCGGACTTCACCCCCAACCAGTCCCTGACGAGCCTGCTCGGGCTGACGGAACGCCCCACCACCGTGAGCTTCAAGGCGAACAACGGCAAGTTCGTCACGGCGGAGAACGCCGGGAAAGACCCGCTCATCGCCAACCGCACGCAGGTCGGCCCCTGGGAGGCGTTCGACGTGACCTATCTCGAGGGGGACCAGGTTCAACTGCGGGCGCAAGTCAACGGCCTGTTCGTCACAGCAGAGAACGCCGGAACGGAGTCGCTGATCGCCAACCGGGCTGTCGCCAAGGGCTGGGAGACATTCCGCATGATCAAGAATTCCAACGGGACCGTCAGTCTGATTGCCACGGTGAACAACATGTACGTGACGTCCAACAACGGCACGGCGCCCCTGATCGCAGACCGACCCGCCAACAACGGCTGGGAAAAGTTCTCCCTCTACGCCTACTGAGCACCTATGGACAAATAACTTCCGGGCGGTGCGGCCCGATCCCGTCCCGCGGATCGGTAGGACGACGAGCCCCGCCATGATCAAGGGACCGCGGTCCCCCGCCTGCGGCCAAGCCCGCAGGCGGGGGAGTGTACTTGGCAGCCGGGCCGAAAACCGGCGTCCCTAGATCGGCTGCGAATGTGGTGGCTCGGACGACCAGACTTCGCCGCCGTCAGGGCCGAGCAGGAGAAGCCTGCCGTCGTCGCCGAGCACCGCGCGCTGAACATCGCGACCCTGCGTTGCGCTGTTCCACACCTGTACGCCAGTTGGCGCGAACACCGCCATGTGCGCTGGGCTACGTCGGTGCGGGGCAAACTCCTTGGCCAGTTTTAGGCGTCTGTCGGCCGCCATGGACGAATGCGCAAGTTCTCGGGACGCTTGATCATGGTCAGCCAGGCCGGCCGCCCCTAGCGTGGCAGGCAGCCGTGCGGAGGGCCGCAGCGCCGTCAACGACCAGCGCACGGATCATCGGAAGGCGGAACATGCAGTACGAGCAGTTGGGCGCCACGGGGGTTTTCGTGTCCCGGATCGCTTTGGGTGCGATGACGTTCGGCGGGGCCGGGACGCCGCCGTGGAGCGTCGTCGGCGGTTTGGATGACAAGGCCGCGGATGAGCTTGTGGGCCTGGCTCTCGATGCCGGTGTCAACCTCGTTGACACCGCCGACATGTACGCGGCGGGGGAGTGCGAGGAGATCCTTGGCCGGGTGCTGGGCTCAAGGCGCCGTGACGTGCTGCTCGCCACCAAGCTGTTCGCCCGCATGGGCACCGGCCCCAACGACCTCGGCCTGTCGCGGCTGTGGGTCACCCGGGCGCTGGAGGACAGCCTGCGCCGACTGCGTACCGACCACATCGACCTGTACCAGATCCACAGTTTCGATCCGCTGACCCCGGTGGAGGAGACGCTGGCCGCTCTGGACGACGCTGTCCGGCAGGGCAAGGTCCGCTACATCGGCGCGTCGAATCTGGCGGCGTGGCAGATGATGAAGTTCCTCGGCACCTCGCAGTCGCGCGGCCTGGAGCGGTTCGTGTCCCAGCAGGTGTACTACTCGCTGGCCGGACGGGACATCGAGCGGGAGATCCTGCCGATGGCTGTGGACCAGAAGCTGGCCACGCTGGTGTGGAGCCCGCTCGCCGGGGGGTTCCTGTCCGGCAAGTTCGACCGCAACGGCGCCAGCGACGAGACCGCGCGCCGCGCCCTCGCCGACTACCCGCCCGTGGACCGGGTCCGCGGCTGGGGCATCGTGGATGTGCTGCGTGAGGTCGCTGCAAGGCATGGCGTGGGTGTGCCCCGCGTCGCCCTCGCCTGGGTGCTCGCCCGGCCGGGAGTCACCAGCGTGATCGTCGGCGCGAAGCGCCCCGACCAGCTCACCGAGAACCTGGCTGCCGTCGACCTGGTCCTCACCGAGGAGGACCTCGCCGAACTGGACGCGGTCAGCGCAGTACCGGACCCCTATCCCGACTGGGGTCAGGGCCGGCCCGAGGACCGCCTGCCGCTGCACTCCTGACCCGGCGCCGACCGCGACCGGCGTACGGCGGATGGTGGCCGTACGCCGGTCGCGGTCAGCCCATCGAGTGCCGCACCCACAGCCAGGCCCGTGGAGGGCCCGATCACTCGCATCCACGCAGCAGCGGGAGGTGTGCTCGCCGGAGCGGCGCAGCCGCCGTCGAGAGTACGGCGGACCAGGTCGGCGCCCCCGTCCGGCGGCGCGCTCATGCAGCAGCTCACAGACCCTCACATCTCCGAGCACTGACCCAGGCGCGAGCCATGCACGGCCAAGTGCCGTAGGTCCAGATTGTCGACGTGCTTCGCACGGCACCCGGACCAGACGGCCAAGAGCAGCATGCCGAAGGCATGCTCGAGGAGGCTCTCGGATGAGGACCTGTTTGATCACCTTGGCGGTGGGGACGTTCGCCATCGGCATCGACGTGCTCGTGACCGCCGGCCTCGTCGCTCCCATGTCCAGGGACCTCCAGGTCTCGGAGTCCGCCGCAGGTCAGCTCGTCACGGTCTTCGCCCTCTCCTACGCGATCCTGTCCCCGCTCCTGGCGGCCCTGACCGCCCGGGCGTCTCGTAAGCACGTGCTGCTGGCCGCCCTGACCCTGTTCGTCCTCGGCAACGTGGCCACTGCGCTCGCCCCCACCTACGCCCTCGTCATGGTCTCTCGGGTCGTAGCTGCCGCCGGCGCATCGCTCTACACCCCCAACGCCTCGGCCGCAGCAGCAGCCATCGCTCCGCCCGAAAGCACGGGGCGGGCCATCGCCACCGTCATGGGCGGTCTCACCGTGGCCACAGCCCTTGGCGTCCCCATCGGTTCCTTCATCGGTGGCAATGTGAACTGGCGCGGCACCATGTGGCTGGTCGCCGCACTTGGTGCCATCGCTCTGGTCGGCGTGACTCTCGTTATCCCGCATATCCAGCTGCCCGTTCCGATCAAGCTGCGTGATCGTCTCGCCCCGCTGGGCGATCGACGCGTGGTAGCTGCATTGGCTCTGGTGATGCTCGTCTTCAGCAGCTTCTACGCCCTCTACACCTACCTGGGGCCGGTGCTGAACCCGGCCACTGGCGGCAACGCCACCAAGCTCTCCGTGCTCCTGTGCGTGTACGGCAGCATGGCCGTTGTCGGCAATACCATCGGCGGCAGACTCGCCGACACCCGCGACCCGAGCAAGGTCCGCTTCACCGCTCTGGCTTGCTTCGCCGCTGTCCTGGCCATGGTTCCTGTGGGGCGTCATTGGTTCGTCGGGGCCCTGGTGTGGGTTGCGCTCCTCGGCGTGCCCGGTGCGATCCAGTACGTCTCACATCTGAAACTTCTCGTGGAGCTCGTCCCACAAGCCACGCCTTTGCTGCTGGGCCTGAACGCCTCCGCCCAGTACCTCGGGATGGGCATCGGAGGCGCGGTCGGCGGAGCAGCCTTGGGGGCCTGGGGCCCGTCCAGCCTCGGCTGGATCAGCACCACGACCTTGCTCGCCGCGGTCGTCCTCGCTCTCACAGCACTGCGTCATCCCGCATCCTTGCCGCAGTCCACCGCCCCGGAATCCGCATCGGTCCGCGGGCGGTCAGCGATGCCGAGCTGACCGAGAAGATCGCCGAAGTTCCCTCGGCTCCGCATCCCGCCGACGTCGTCCCATCCTGCCGGTGATCCCGGCGCTTGGGACAGACCAGGCGCCTCAACGTCGCCAGCGATGCACCGGAAGCAAGTGACCAAGAACCCTGCTGCGGAACAGGACGTAGTGCAGAGCGTACCTCCGCAAGCAGTACGGGAGACCTTGTGTCCAGTCACCTTGAAGTCCTTGTAGTCGGAGCCGGAATCGCCGGCCTGGCGACCGCCGCGGCGCTCGACCGCAAGGGAATGTTCGTCGACGTCATCGAGCGTCACCCCGAGCCCCGCTCCACGGGAGCCGGGCTCTTCCTGCCCGGTAACAGCGTCCGCGCGCTGACCGCGCTGGGGCTGGGAGAGCAGCTCAAGGCACTGGGATCCCCTGTGCCCGGTCAGCGGCTGATGGACCGCCGGGGCCGGGTGCTGGCCGACATCGACATGGCCGAACTGTGGAGAGGCACGGCCGATTGCGTCGGCATCACCCGCGCCGGCCTGCATGCGTCCCTGCGGGACATCGTGCGGGTGCCTGTCCGCCACGGGGTCACCCTGAGCTCGCTCAAGCAGTCCGACGACGGTGTGCACGTGGAATTCAGCGACGGCGGGCGCGGCCGGTACGACGTTGTCGTGGGAGCGGACGGCATACGGTCGAGCCTGCGGGAGTCGGTCGATCCGGCGGCCGGTGCCCGTTTCCTGGGGCAGGTCTGCTGGCGTTTCCTGACCGATGAGGCCCCGGACATCGACCGGTGGAGCGTGTGGCTGGGCTCGGGGACGGCCTTCCTGGCCTACCCCGTCGGCGGGGGCCGGGTGTGCTGCTATGCCGACGTGGCGGCCGCCTCACCGGAGGACCCGACCGCCGCCGCCGGCCTGCTCAAGCTCTTCTCGGGCTATGACCGGCGCGTACGGGACCTGCTGGCCGCGCCCGCCGCCGAGAAGGCGTACTTCTCACCGGTGGAGGAGGTCAGGGACGGGATGTGGGCGCACGGACGCGTCGTCCTCGTCGGGGATGCCGCTCACGCCAGCTCGCCCAACATGGCCCAGGGTGTCGCCATGGCGGTGGAGGACGCTCAGGTCCTAGCCGAGGTGCTGGCCATGGGGGGAGACACCGACGACCTTGTACGGCAATACGGCCAGCGCAGGCTGCCTCGCACCCAATGGGTGCAGCGGCAGACCCACCGGCGCAACCGGACCCGGTCCCTGCCGCTCGCCGTGCGCAACATCGCCTTCCGCTACGGGGCCAAGGCCCTGTACGAGCGGGGCTATGCCCCGTTGCGAGAACTGCCCTGACGCCGAGCCGGAATTCCACCAGGCCCGTCAGCAGTGACGGCAGCGGTGGTCGCTCCGATGAACAACCCGTTCACACCGACCGGAGATAACAATGCACAATGACGACAAGGTTGTGTTGCAGTCGGGGGAGTCTCTGTATCTGCAGTCCCTCCGCTCGCCCAACGGCGCATACGCTTTGCAACATCGCGCTGACGGGACGCTGGTGTTGCGGGACAACCGCGCCGGCCGGAACGTCTGGCACATCGGCACCCCGGTCTCGGCGCCAGGGCGGCTCACCCTTCTCCCTGAGGGCTTTCTGGTGCTGGAGGGGACCTCGGGGATTCCTGCGTGGTCGTCGGGACACACTGATCGCCGGGTGGTCGCCGCGATGGTCAGGGACGACGGACGTCTTGTCCTGGTGGATCCCGACGGTTACCCCCGCTGGAGCAGAGACGCCCTGAGCGCGGAGGATCTGGCCGCCTATCGGCCGGCGAGCGGTGACCGGCTGCAGCGGGGTGAGATCCTGGCGGATTCGATCGTGTCGTCGGACGGCCGGTACACGCTGACCCATACGGCGCTGGGCGAGACAATGCTCCATACGAAGTCCAATGACGGCGGGGACAGGCGCGTGTGGTCGCGCAAGGTGGGAAAGCCCGGTGCGGCGATCTCCCTCGGACCGGACGGCGTGCTGCGCGCGGGTACCGACTCCACGGTCCTGCAGAGGTGGACCGGCCGCTTTCTCCTGGACCACACGTCGTTCGTGGTTTCCGCGGTCGTTGTGCGCAACCAGGGCGACGTGGTGCTCCTGGACGAGGACGGCTCCGAGATCTATGACAGCAGAACCGCTGCCGAGGAAGCCCGGCTCGCCGAACTCGAACGGGAGTACGCCCGCCGGGAGGCAGAGGAGAAAGCCCGGCCGGCCCGCCCGGCCGGCAGCGGAACAGCGACGGGCTGGTTCGACCTACTGGACCTTGACGGGCCCTACACCATCACGTGGCTGGAGCAGGTCGACGAGAGGGAGGCCCTGCTCCGGCTGGGCGCCGGCCCTGAGACGATCAGACCGATGACCTACGACGAAGCCGTCGATGCCGCGTTCCCCGACAGCGGCGAATTGATGGAGTGCGCGCTGGCCGTGCCGGTCGGCAAATGGGTCATGGTGATCGAGCCGAACGGGGTCGAAGGCCTAGAACGTGCGCGGGAGATGTCGGCGCGGACCCAGGCCATCGTTTTCCATGAAGGCTTCGACGGTGAACGCGTCTTCGCCTGGTACCAGGACAACGAACCGGTCGCCGTGTACCAGGACGACGACTCCGACCTCTTGGACAGCGGCGCGCCTGCGCCCGAAGGCGCCGCCCCGGACGCAATGGTGCCGTTCATGCGGCAGATCGGCCTGGGCGTGTACCGCCAGGACACCGGAGATCTCCTTCCGCCACCGGTCGAGATCGCCTGCCTGATAGCCGGCATCGAGCCCGGGCCCGAACACTGCGCGGGGACACACCTGGGCGCCGTCTTTGGCACTTGGTGACGAAGCCTGTCGTATTCCGTCGCTCGACGAGACCACGTCCCCTCTCAGCCCTTCACCGCTCCGGACGTGAGGCCCTGGACGATGTGCCTGCCGGCGAAGGCGAACAGAAGCATCGTGGGCAGGATGGTGAGCACGGGCCGCCGCGGACATCGAGCCCCAGTCGATGTTGAAGCTCGAGATGAAGCCGTTCAGGGCCGTGGGGACGGTCTTGTTGCTGTCGCTGTTCATCAGCGTCACCGACGGGAACAGTTCGTTCCAGCAGTTGACGAAGTTGAAGATGAACGCGGCCACGATCCCTGGACGCATCACCGGCAGCAGCACCCGGAACAGTGCCCCGAACCGGGACAGTCCGTCGATCATGGCGGCCTCCTCCAGCGCGTCCGGGATGTTCTCGAAGAAGCCGCGCAGCATCACCGTGCAGAAGGGGATGCACACGGCGATGTAGACGAGGATCAGTCCGAGGCGGTTGTCGACCAGCTTCAGGTCGGTCATCAGCAGGGCGGACTTGGTGCGGAACTCGAAGCGCGCCAGTACGTAGGCCGAGAGCACAGGTGCACGTCGGGCAGACAGAGCGGTACTGCCGAGTGGACCCGTCAATGCGCCCCGTGCGCCTGCTGGACGCGCTGCCCGACATGGACCTCACCTGCCGCCCCGACGACGTGACTTGGCGCCCTGGCCCCTTCCACCGAGCCCTGGCCGCCCTGCCCGTCCTTTTCTCGACCACCGGCTGAGCATCACAGACGAAGAAGGCGTAACGGACAGGTCTGTACGGAGCCGCCCCCATACATAGACGACTGGACAGTTATTATTGGCCCCTTGCACCTTCAAGCTCCCGTCAGGAGTCCATCCATGACGTCCGCCCGAACTGACTTCTTTGCCGAGCCGTCCGCGCCCGCGCTTCCGGTCACCGGTATCCGGCTCGATCCGGCGCGCACGGCTCTCGTCGTCACCGACCCGCAGATCGATTTCCTCAGCCCGGCCGGTGCCACCTGGGAGATCTTCGGTGGCAGCGTGACCGACAACGACACCGTTCTTCACATAGGGCAGTTACTTGAAGCCGCCAAGGCTTCTGACATCACCGTCGCGATCTCCCCTCACTACTACTACCCCTCCGACGACGCCTGGCAGTTCGGCGGACCTCTGGAGCGGTACATGCAGAAGGTGGGCATGTTCAGCCGCCGAGGTCCCCTCGTTCTCGATGGCTTTGCCGACTCAGGGGCTGATTTCCTGCCGGCCTACCGTGAGCACATACTCGACGGCACAACCGTCATCGCCTCGCCGCACAAGATCGTGGGGCCCGAGTCGAACGACCTCGTCCTTCAGCTTCGCAAGCGCGGGGTCTCACAGGTCCTCCTCGCCGGAATGGCCGCCAATCTGTGTGTCGAGGGGCACTTGCGCGAACTGGTCGAGCAGGGCTTCGAGGTCGTGGTCGTCCGTGACGCCACGGCCGGACCCCGGCTCCCCGAAGGCGACGGATACCTCTCCGCACTCATCAACTTCCGCTTCCTGGCCAGCGCAACATGGACAACTGCCGAGGCGGTCGCAGCACTGTACGGGCACTGACAACCGCATCCACCACCGAAGGACATCCATGGTGAACCGGGCTGCCGCGGGGCGAGGGAGCCTGAAACGTCAGGACACGTGGGGAGCCATGGCCGGAGAGCATAATCCGAGCCGTAGGCCAGGGGGCCCACCGGGAGTGTCCAATAGACGGCGGATCCGATGATCAAGGAGACGCCTGATGAGCGAGACCATCACCGAGCACGAGGCCGTGGAGGAGGCAGTCGTTGAGTCGGCCGCGAAGGCAGTGTCGGACGAGCAGTTGATCGCGATGCTGGTCGACCGTGCCCGCTCCGACGGACTGCAGCTGACCGGAGAGGGCGGGCTGCTGCAGCAGCTGACGAAGCGGGTGCTGGAGTCCGCCCTGGAGGGCGAGATCACCGATCACGTCGGCTACGACAAGCACGACGCGACCGGCCGGAACAGCGGCAACAGCCGAAACGGCACCCGGTCGAAGACCGTGCTGACCGACGTCGGCCCCGTCGAGGTGAAGGTGCCCCGCGACACCGCCGGCACCTTCGAGCCGCAGATCGTCCGCAAGCGGCAGCGCCGTCTGACCGGCGTCGACGAGATGGTGCTCTCCCTGTCCGCGAAGGGCCTCACGCACGGGGAGATATCGGCTCACCTGGCCGAGGTGTACGGCGCGGAGGTGTCCAAGCAGACCATCACCACGATCACGGACAAGGTGATGGAGGGCATGGCCGAATGGCAGGCCCGGCCGCTCGATCGCGTCTACCCCGTCGTCTTCGTGGACGCTATCAACGTGAAGATTCGCGATGGCAAGGTCGCTAACCGGCCCATCTACGTCGCGATGGCTGTGACCGTCGACGGCACCCGCGACATCCTCGGCATCTGGGCCGGAGACGGCGGCGAGGGTGCCAAGCACTGGCTTCAGGTCTTCGCTGAGCTGAAGAATCGCGGAGTTGAAGATGTCCTCATGCTCGTCTGCGACGGGCTGAAGGGTCTGCCGGACGCGGTGGAGACGGTCTGGCCCCGAACTGTGGTGCAGACGTGCATTGTTCACTTGATTCGCAACAGCATCCGCTACTGCGCTCGCCAGGACTGGGACAAGGTCGCCAAGGACTTGAAGCCCGTCTGCACCGCCCCGAGTGAGGCCGCCGCGACCGAGCGGTTCCTGGAGTTCTCCGAGAAGTGGGGCAGTAAGTATCCGGCTGTGATCAAGCTGTGGTCCGACGCCTGGGCCGAGATGGTGCCCTTCTTGTCTTCGACGTTGAGATCCGCAAGGTCATCTGCAGCACGAATGCCATTGAGAGCGTGAACGCCCGCATCCGCAAGGCCGTGCGGGCCCGCGGACACTTCCCGTCGGAGGCCGCCGCGTTGAAGTGCGTGTACATGGCGCTGATGAGCCTGGATCCGACCGGCAAGGGCCGGCGCCGCTGGACGATGCGCTGGAAGGCGCCACTGAATGCCTTCCAGATCGCCTTCGACGGCCGTCTGACCCCCACTGACCAGCGATAACTCAACAACCAAGATCAGCCGTTAAGTTGACACACCCGCGCCTCGCGGGAGCGGGGTTGCGCGGGTCGGCCGTCCGGGCGAAAGCGGGGGCTGGGGTGCAGCGCACCGCGGCCTGCCCGGCCGGGCGGAGGTCGGGGACTGGCACAGCGGGCGGGAGAACCCCGAACGACAGCGGGTCGTAGTGGACAGAGAGGCCAATCAGGTGCCGTCCTCCGGGCTGATCCGGTGCACTCGTTCTCTTGGAGTCTCACTGTGCGACTGCTCTTCACCACCCATGACGAACCACACACCCACAAGGCCCACTGCGACTCGGAGCCGGAAGTTCCGGTCGGTGATGTCGCGCACACGCTCGTGAGTACGGCCGGTATGTCCGGCGACTTCTCGCTCTACGCCCAAGAGGCGGGAGCCTCCTCGGCCTTCAGGAGGGGTACGCCACGGTTCCCGGCCGCAGCCGCCAGGGCAATGCGCCCCAGGAAAGACGCTTGAGGATGATCTCGATCGCAATTCTCGCCAGCGACCCGGTTACTGGGGAAGGGGCCGCCTCCTGCCTGCAGAGACAGCGGGGACTGGGGCTGCTGCCTCAGCAGGAGCACGAACGGGCGGACGTGGTTCTGATGCTGACGGTGGACGTCGTCGAGGAGACGATGCGGCTCATGGAGGCGGTCGCCGCGCGCTCAGTCAATCCGGGAATGGGAATTGTGCTGGTCACCGGAAGCATGGCCGAAAGCCAGGTGGTGAGGGCCGTGCAGTTCGGCCTGCGCAGTGTGATATGGCGACAGGATGCCGGTTTCGACAGAATCGCCAAGGCCATCCGCAGTGTCGCCGACGGATGCGGCGTCCTGCCCGCTTCCGTCCAGGGCTGGCTGATCAACCACATCGGGGCGGTCCACCGTGACGTGTTGGGTCCGATGGGACTTACCGCTTCCGGACTGGAGGCCCGTGAGGTGGACGTGCTGCGGTTGCTCGCGGACGGCCTGGACACAACAGAGATTGCCCAGAAGCTGAACTACTCGGAGCGCACTATCAAGAACATCATCAGCGGGGTGATGAACCGCCTCGGACTACGCAACCGCACCCACGCGGTCGCCTTCGCACTGCGTTCCGGGGCCGTGTGAGGTCCACAGACTGGAGCGCCGTGCAGAGAGTGCCCAGCCGGCAGCGTGCTGTTGCTGACGGACGCCGACCGGAACGGTACTCGAGGGAACGTTTCCAGGTCCGCCCGGGCAGAGTCCGGCGCGACCGAGCCGCCTGTCGCGCTGTGACCTTCTACGGTCATGGCTACACGGCGTCCCGGAGCTTCGGGTCACCGTCGCCGGCATCCGCCGCACGGGCGGACCGGAGGCATGTCGCCGTGCAGGCCGGGGAGCACGCTCCCCCCTGTGCTCCCCGGCACTGGACCCGCAGCCGTCGTCGGCGGTCGCCATCACGCGTCGCGGACGGCAAACACCGCACGCGTGATTCGCCGAGGGCCGGCCACGCTCGGCCTGCGGTCGCGGTTGGGAACGAGGGTTCGGGCTGCCGCCGCACGAGGAGTGGAGCAACACACATGGAACGCACAACGAGGCCGGCAGCGGGGGGCGAGGAACCCGTTGTGGATTTGTTCGGCAACGTCGCAAGGCCGAGGGAGTCGTCGCCGACGCCAACCGCCGGGCACAGCGCGAGCGAAGGCTTCCGGGAGCGGCGGCCGCTCTGGAATGTCCGCCGCGCCGGCCGCCCCGAACGCGCAACCCAGGCGGAACCGGCCCCGCTCCACTCCGCCGACCTGCTCTCGGGGCAGCCCGCAGCAGACGTGGGGTACGGCTTTGTCCCTGAGCGGCGCCCTGGTATCGAGGGCCCGGAGGGCGGACCAGGGTGGCTTGCCAGACTACTGCCCGCGGACGGCGCCTCGTTGAGCGGCGAGACGCCGGCGGAACCTGGAGGAGCACCGGCGCTGCGCGGCGGGGCGTACGAAGGCGAGCCGGAGCGGAACGCCAGGATCTCCGGGCCGGTGGTCGCCGCCTGCGTACTGGTGGTCCTCGCACTCGGCGCCTTGTCGTTCCTTGCGTTCTCCGGCACGAGCGAGACACAGGCACGCCCTTCCGGGCAGTCGACCGTTGCCTCGGTCGGCGATCTCACCGCCGAGGGGATGCTGGGCGGTTCAGCGTCCGCCACGAGCGACCCCACCGCCGAGAGGGCCGGGGCGAAGCGTTCGGCGCGGGGGCCTGCCGGGCCGAACGGCACGGCCACCGCGCGGAGAACCGGAGCGCCGGGCACGGTCGCATCCGTCGGGACTGGGGACGTGACAGGAGCGTCGGCCGGTGTCACCGCCGAGCGGAGTACGTCAGCCACTGTGTCGTCAGTCGCGGCCGACCGCATGATTGTCGGCTACGGGTCGTCACGGTGCATAGAGGCGGCCGCGCGGAGCGGCACGGACGGTTCCCCGTTGCGGCTCTGGGACTGCGGCGGTGATGACTGGCAGAAGTGGGTGTTCCGGTCGGACGGGAGCATCCGTTCCATGGGCCTGTGCATGGACGTCGCCGAGGCCTCGGCGACGAACGGCACCACGATTCAGTTGGCCCGATGCAACGGCGGATGGGCTCAGGAGTTCACCCTCGACGGAGCACACCATCTGGTCAACACTCGGATCGCCAAGTGTGTTGACGTCACCGACGCGGCCACCGGCAATGGCGCACGACTGCAACTGTGGGACTGTGCGAGTACCTCGAACCAGAAGTGGTACCTGCGCTGAGCCGACAGCCGCGTGCCGATGAGTTCGGTTACGAGGTGGCCCCGAGACTTGGCCGATGCCTGCAACAGCCTCATTGCCCTTCAGGTCAGGGTTCGCTGTGCGCCAGGGCAGACCACGGTTCGGATGGCAGGAGCGTGTCCTGCGCCTTCCCTCTGGGCGTTGGAATGCACGGAGATTCCTGACCCGTGCCCATTCAGGGGCCGGTTCCCCATCATGGCGGTGCCTTTCCGTGACCGCGACAAGGAGACAATGCGTTGAGCGTGCTTCTCTTCCGACGTCCGGCTCGTCGTCGGGGTCCTGAGATGCCGGACGGCGAGCTGAGCCTGCAGGAGCCGCCGACCCTGCCCGAAGTCGTCCCGGACACCTCCGCGGTGTGGACTTATCTGCCGATGGCGATGATGTCGGTGTCGATGATGCTGATGTTCCTGCGCCCCGGAGGCGGCAACGGGGTCTTCAGCTACCTGGCGATCGGCGTGATGGTCCTGGCCTCCGGCGCCATGCTGGTGGGCCAGTGGATGCGGCGCAGCGGCGAGCGCAAGCAGCGGCTGCGGGGTGAGCGCCGCGACTACCTGCGTTATCTGACCCAGATTCGCCAGCGGGCCCGATCCGCCGTCCTGCAGCAGCAACTCGCGCTGGCCTGGCGTCACCCGGAGCCGGCCGCGCTGCGCAGCATGGTCCGCAGCACCCGGCTGTGGGAACGCCGCCCCGCCGACGAGGACTTCGGCGAGGCCCGGATAGCCGTCGGCGACCAGCAGCTCGCGCTGCGGATGGCTCCGCTGGCCACGAAACCGGTGGAGGATCTGGAACCGCTGAGCGCGCACGCGCTGCGACGCTTCGTCCGTGCCTACACGACGGTGCCCGACCAGCCGATCGCGCTGTATCTGCGTTCCTGGTCTAGGGTCCTGCTGCGTGGCGACGAGGCCGCGGGCCGCGCCATGATCCGTGCCGCCCTGTGCCAGCTGGCGGTGTTCCATCCGCCGGAAGAGCTGTGGATCGCCGTGTGCGTGTCGGACGAGCGGCGCCCGGAGTGGGAGTGGGCCAAGTGGCTGCCACACCACCTGCATCCGCATGAGCAGGACGGTGCGGGGCACGTCCGGATGATCGTCTCCGCCTTCGGTGACCTGGACGATCTGCTGGGCGCCGATGCCTTCGAACGTCCCGTCTTCGACCCGGAGGCCCTCCCGGGCCGGGACGAGCCCCTGACCGTCGTCGTGGTCGACGGGGTGCCGCTCAGCGCGGACCACCGGCTGGAGGGCGCCGGATACCGCAACGTGGTGGTGATCGACCTGTCCGGCGGCCTGGTCTGGCGGCCCGGCCGGACCACGCTGCGGCTCGACGTGCGGCCGGACCGGGTCGCCCTGGTACGCACCGACAAGAGCCGCAAGGAGCAGAGCACGGTCCTCGGCCGGCCGGACGCGATCGGTCCCGTCATGGCCGAGTCGCTGGCGAGGACCCTCGCTCCGTACCGGATGAGCCTCGGCGCCGATACCGCGGAGCCCCTGGCCACGGACGTCCAGTTGAGCACCCTGCTGTCCATTCCCGACCTGCGCCGGCACGACCCGTCGACTTTGTGGCGGCGCTCAACGGGCGCCGCCCGCCTGCGCGTGCCGGTCGCGGTGGGCGCCGACGGCCAGCCGGTGGAACTCGACATCAAGGAGTCCGCCGAGGGCGGCATGGGTCCGCACGGAATGCTCATCGGCGCGACCGGCTCCGGCAAGAGCGAACTGCTGCGCACCCTGGTGCTCGCCCTGGCGCTGACCAACTCCTCGGAGACGCTGAACTTCGTTCTGGTGGACTTCAAGGGTGGCGCGACCTTCCTGGGTCTGGACGCACTGCCGCACACCTCCGCGGTCATCACCAACCTGGCCGACGAGGTGGCGCTGGTCTCCCGTATGCAGGACGCCCTGCACGGCGAGCTGATCCGTCGCCAGGAACTCCTGCGCGCGGCGGGCAACTACACCTCGGCACTGGAGTACGAGAAGGCCCGCGCTCAGGGCGCCGGCCTCCGGCCGCTCCCCAGCCTCTTCGTCGTGGTCGACGAGTTCAGCGAACTGCTTGCCGCACAACGCGAGTTCATGGAACTGTTCGTGATGATCGGCCGGCTCGGACGGTCCCTCGGCGTGCATCTGCTGCTGGCTTCGCAGCGGCTGGACGAGGGCCGGATGCACCAGTTGGAGAGCCATCTGTCGTACCGGATCGGACTGCGTACCTTCTCCGCCATCGAGAGCCGCGGTGTGCTGGGCGTGCCGGACGCCTACGAGCTGCCGCCGCAGCCCGGCAGCGGATATCTCAAACACGGCACCGAGTCGCTCCTGCGGTTCCGTGCCGCCTATGTGTCCGGCGCCTACCGGCAACAGCGCCAGGCTGCCGTCCAGGCCCGGGTGGCCAGCCAGATCGTGCCCTGGACCTCGAGCTGGGTGGTGCCGAGAGACCCCGTCCAGGTGCCGGATCCGGACCCCGTGGAGCCGGAGGAGGGCTCCGAGTCCCTGCTCTCCGTCGCCGTGGAGCGGCTGCGGGACGCGGGACCGCCGGCCCATCAGGTGTGGCTGCCGCCGCTGGGCGAGCCGTCGGGGATCGACACTCTGCTGCCCCCGCTGAGGACCGACCAGGAGCGGGGTCTGGCCGCGGAGGGCCGGCCGGACGCCAGCAAGCTCCGGGTGCCGGTCGGGATCGTGGACAAGCCCTTCGAGCAGCGTCGCGACCCACTGCTGGTGGACCTGTCCGGCGCCGGTGGGCACGTGGCGATCGCGGGCGGTTCCCAGAGCGGCAAGTCCACGCTGGTGCGCACGCTGGTGACCGCGCTCGCCCTCACCCACACACCGCGTGAAGTCCAGTTCTACTGCCTGGACCTGGGCGGTGGAACGCTTGCGCAGCTGGCCGGACTGCCCCATGTCGGCGGAGTGGCCGCCCGGCTGCACACCGAGCGGATCAGCCGTACGGTCGCCGAGGTCAGCGCCGTACTCACGCACCGCGAACAGTTCTTCGTCGACCACGGCATCGACTCCATGGCCACCTACCGGCGGCGCCGTGCCCAGGGTGACTTCGCCGACGAGAAGCACGGCGACGTCTTCCTCGTCGTCGACGGTTGGCAGTCCATCCGGCAGGACTTCGACCAGTTCCTGCCGGTGTTCAACCGGTTCGCCGCTCAGGGCCTGAACTACGGGGTGCACCTCGTCGTGACCACCACCCGATGGGTGGAACTGTCGGCGCAGGTACGCGATCAGTCGGCGACCAAGCTGGAACTGCGCCTCGGCGACAGCATGGACTCCAGCGTCGACACGCGCAAGGCGAGGACGGTGCCCAGCACCGGCGGACGGGGCCTGACGTCCGAGGGCAAGCTGCATTTCCTGGCCGCGCTGCCCCGCATCGACGGACGACACACCACTGATGACCTCGCCGAGGGCGTCGCGGACCTGGTCACCCGGGTCTCCGCCGCATGGCAGGGGCCGTCCGCCCCAGCGGTGCGAACGCTGCCGTCCAGGCTGCCGGTGGAGGACTTGCCGGCTTCGCGGCTCGAGCAGGCCGCGCTCAAGGTGGCCTTCGGCCTGGAAGAGGAGACTCTGTCTCCGGTGTGGCACGACTTCGGCCGCACACCGCACCTGATGGCGGTCGGGGACTCCGAAAGCGGCAAGACCAATCTGCTCAAACTGTTCGCCCGGGCCATCACCGAGCACTACTCGCCGAAGGAGGCGCGCATCCTCCCCGTCGACTACCGGCGCAGTCTCGCGGACGCGGTGCCCGCCGAGTACCGGCTGGGACACGCGGTGTCGGCGGACACGCTGCGCGAGCTGGTGGGCGGAGCGGCCCGCGCCCTGAAACTGCGGATACCCGGCGAGGAGATCGCTCCCGCCCGGATGCGGCTGGCCGACTGGTGGCAGGGGCCGCGATTGTTCGTCCTCGCCGACGACTACGACATGGTCGGCGGAGTCTCAGCCGTGGACCACCCTTTCGCGGCGCTCTTCGAGTTCCTGGCGCTCGGCCACGAGGTCGGTCTGAACATGGTGGTGGCCCGGTCGGCCACCGGTGTGGGACGTGGTCTGGGCGACCCGCTGATGCGGCGGCTCGACGAGGTCAACACACCAGGGCTGCTGATGTCGTGCCCGCCCTCGGAGGGTTTCGTCTTCGGCAACATCAAGGCGCAGAACCTGCCGCCCGGCCGCGCCAAGTACGTCCTGCGCCGCAAGCCCCTGCTGATGCAGACGGCCGTCGTGGACGGGGAAACCCCGGCCTGACACCAACGGAGTGAGCGGACGCCCGGCTGCCGGTGAGGTGTGAGCCCTCACCCGGCAACCGGCGCCCTGTCTCCGCGCCCTCCGGCGTCCGCCACCAGGGCGCACCCGGGGGACATCACCACGGGTCAGCCGGAGGGGTCCTCACGGCGCCGGCCCCGGGCGCGTACCACCACGGCCAACCAGACCACCGCCCCCACAACGGCTGCCGCCACGACGCCCAGCGCCCCTGCCCGCCGGGTGGCCTCCGCGGCGACTGCGTCGGAGGGCAGCCGGGCGGGCTCCGTGGCGGGGCCCGAGGCGACCGTGGTGGTTCGGCCCGTGGAGGTCAGCGCGGCGTAGACGTCGAGCCGCGGCACATCGGCGGGATAGGCCATCATGGTCAGCCGCTCCGCGGTTTCCGCCGCGGACAGCTCCGGATGCCGATCGCGCACCAGCGCCGCCGCTCCCGCGACGAAACCGGCCGCGAGTGAGGAACCGCTGCCGATGAAATGCCCTGCGCCGCGCGGGCCGACACCGATCACACCGCTGCCGGGCGCGGCCAGGTCGGCGCGCCGGGGGGCGGCCGCGCCGTCGGGGAGAGAACCGTCCGAGGAGATCCCGACGACGGACAGGACTCCCTTCTGCGCGGCGGGCCAGTAGTCCTTGGCCGGTCCGGGATCCTTGTCCGCACCCTTGCGGGGCTTCGACTCGGGCGCCGCGGCGGCCACCACGAGAGCGTCACGGGCGATGGCGTGTTCCACCGCCCCAGTCAGCTCCCGCGATCCGCCGGCCAGCGCCGGGCCGACCACGATCACCTCGGCGCCCGCGTCGGCCGCCGCCCGCACCCCCGCCGCCACCGAGGCAGCGCTCGGCACACCGCGCTCGTCGGTTCCGCGCACCGCGAGAATCCTGGCCTCCGGAGCCACCCCACTGAAGTCCGTACCCGACGTCGGCGCGGCGGCGATCAGTGAGGCCACGAAAGTCCCGTGTCCCACGCAGTCGCCGGTGCCGAGGACCGTGGCCACCCGGCCGTTCAGACGGGCGGTACCGCGGGCGACGCCGCTGTCCACCACCGCCACCTTCACCCCGGCGCCCCGGCTGAAGCGCCAGGCCCGGGAGAGCGCCAGCGATTCCTGGTACGGCGGCTCGGCCACCGCGACCTTCGACGAAGCCGCCGTGCAAGGTGCCCCGTCGGCGAGCGCGGACGGTATGACCGGGAGCTTCTGCGGGTCCGCCTGCCGGACCCCTGCCTCGGCAGCGGCGGCGCCGGTCGAGGCCGCGAACGGGACGGCCGCCGCCGCGCACACGAGAGACAGGGCGAGCAGGCCTGTCATGATCGGGCACACAGCGGGGCCGCTGAGGAGGGAAACGGCCCGCTGTGCGGAACGCGGGCCCCGGCCGTGATCGCGCGCTGTCATCCCGCCGCCACCTCCAGACTGGCCAAGTCCTCGGGAAGCAGGGTGCGCAGCTCCTCCAGAGAGGGCGCCGACAGCGCGCTGAGCCTTCGTGCCTGGCGGGTGATCATTCCTTCCAGGACACGACGCGCGAGCCGGGCGTTGCCGAAGGCGCGGTCCCTGGGTACGGAGTCGAAGTACGCCCTCAGCACCGCGGACGTGCCGGGTGCGCAGTCGTAGTGAGCGGCAGCGGCCTGTTGCCGCACGATGGTGACCAGCTCGTCGGAGGAGTAGTGCCCGAACTCCACCCGGCGCGAGAACCTCGACGCCAGACCGGGGTTGGACGCCAGGAAGCCGTCCATCTCCCTGGTATAGCCGGCGACGATGACCACCACCTCGTCACGGTGGTCCTCCATCAGTTTCAGCAAGGTGTCCACCGCCTCGCGGCCGAAGTCGGAACCGGAGGCGTGCGCCGGCGTCAGGGTGTACGCCTCGTCGACGAACAGCACGCCGCCCCGGGCCCGTTCGAACACCGCCCGGGTCAGCTGCGCGGTGTGACCGATGAACCGGCCCACCAGATCGGCACGGGCCACCTCGACCAGCTGGCCGCGGGGCAGCACCCCGAGCGAGACCAGCAGCTCCGCGTAGAGGCGCGCCACCGTCGTCTTTCCGGTACCGGGCGGCCCGGTGAAGACCAGGTGGTGGCCGATGTGCGGAGCGGGCAGTCCGGCGGCCTCCCGGCGCCGCGCCGTGGCCAGCAGGTTGCCCAGGTCGGTGACGTCGCGTTTCACCTCGGAGAGCCCGATCATCTCGTTCAGCCGCTCCAGCGGAGTGCCGGACTCTGCGGTCCCGACGGCACCGGCGACCTCGGCTGCCTCACGCTCGCCGACGTCGACCGGAAGCAGCAGGGTCAGGTCCTTCTGTTCGGGGCTCCCCATGGTGGACAGACGGAACGCCTGCCGGTCCACCATCTCCTCGAACACCTGACGTGCCGCACGGCCGTTGCCGAAGCCCGCGTCGCGGGGCATCCGCTCGAAGTGCAGGACCAGCGCCTCACGCGTTCCGTCGCCCAGTTCGTACTGGTGCGATGTGCAGATGCTTTCCATGATCGATACGAGCTCCGGCACGCTGTAGTTCTCGAACTCGATCGTGCGGGAGAAGCGGGACTGCAGGCCGGGGTTGGAGGCGAGGAACTCCTCCATGCGGTCCGAATAGCCCGCCACCACGACGACCACGTCCTCGCGGTGGTCCTCCATCAGTTTCAGCAGGGTGTCCACCGCCTCGCGGCCGAAGTCCGCACCCGAGCGCCCGCCGTCCGACAACAGGGCGTACGCCTCGTCGATGAAGAGAACGCCGCCCAGGGCCCGTTGGAAGACCTCGGTGGTCTTGATGGCGGTGCCACCGATCACCTGGGCGACCAGGTCCGCGCGGGAGACCTCCACGAGATGCCCCGTGGGCAGCGCGCCCAGGTTCGCCAGCACCGAGCCGTACAGCCGGGCCACGGTGGTCTTGCCCGTGCCCGGCGGGCCGGCGAAGACCAGATGACGGCTCATCGGTGGTGCGGACATGCCCAGTTCGGCACGGCGCCGGGCCAACTGGGCGAGACTCACGAGCGTTCTCACCTGGTGCTTGACGTTGTCCAGACCGATCAGCCGCTCGAGTGCGGCGAGAGGTTCAAAGCCCGCGTTCCCTCGCGACGCGTCGAGGCCGTCCAGGGCTGCTTCGCCCCAGGCGTCCGGAGCGCCGTTGCCGCCGCTGGTCAGGTCTTCGACGGCCAGCCGGTCGCCGGGCCTGGTCTGAACCAGACCGGCCCCGCCGTTCTCCCGGGTGGAACAGCCGGCCAGCGAGACGGACTCGGTGCTGTCCACCCGGAAGCCGTCGCCGGCACAGGCACCGACCTCGCAGGAGTTGAACGAGGCGCGGGCACCCTCGCCGACCAGGACGCCGTGGTCGCCGGCGCCGCGCACCCGCAGCCGGATCGCGGTCAGTTCACCGCCCTGTTCGACCTGCACGCCGGTGCCCTTCGTCCCGGTGACCGCACAGCCCCGCACCGTGACCGTCCCGCCGGTGTCCACCAGCAGCCCCTGCGACTGCGATTCGACGAGCGTGCCACCGCCGATGTAGAGGCTGCCGCCGTCCGCGACGTGGACCGCCGCCTCGCCGGTACGCTCCACCACGCAGTCCTCCCATCGCCCGCGACCGGAGTCCACGACCTCCACGGCGTGACCGCGGCACGAACGGATCCCGGCCCGCCGTATCAGCGGGTTGGCGCCGTCGCGGATGGTGACGGCTGTGCCCCCGGCATCCAGCACCTCCAGCCGGTCCACTTCGGCGACCGCGCCCCCGGCGAAGGCGGCCCCGGCGGCGCTGTCGCGCACCGTGAGACCGATCAGGACCGGCGCCGCCGAGCCCGACACGTCCAGCGCGGCGACCTCGGCCGACTCCAGCCAGCAGTCCTCGAAGGTGCCTCGGGAGCGGTCGGTCACCAACAGCCCCGGCCCCTTGGTGCGCGCGGTGCGGCAGCGCCGCACCCGCGGATCGGTGCCGCCGGAGAGGACGATGCCCGCGCCGCTGGTGCCGGTGATCCGTACCTCCTCCAGCTCGTTACGGGCCGCGCTCGACAGCTGCACACCAACGCTTGTGTCGTGCACCACGGTGCGCAGCACCCGGGTGGTGCTGTTCTCCTCGAACGCGATCGCCGGCTTGTCGGTCGACGAGATGTCGCAGTCCTCCACCGAGCCCTGGGCCGTGCCGCTAGCCAGTACCCCGTTGCCCCGGGCGTCTCTGATACTGCACCCCCGCACGGTGATACGGCTCTGCTCACCCAGCACGATGCCGCTGGTGCCCAGGTGCTCGATGACGCACGCCTCCACGGAGGACGCCTCGCCCGAGGTGTCGACCACCCCGGCTCCCCGCGGGTTGCTCACCCGGCAGTCCCGCATGGCCAGCGTGCCATTGTCCCTGGCCAGCACCGCCGTCCAGGCCGCGCCGGCTATCTCACAGCCATCCATGGCCAGTTGCCCTCGCACGGCGGCCACCACGGGCACGTCCTCGTCCCGTCCGCGCAGGACCAGGTCGGTCAACATCATGGCGTCGGCCTTCAGTACCACCGCGCTGCCTTCGTGCGGGCAGATGTGCACGGTACCCCGCGCCTGTTCGGCGACGATGGTCACTCGCGAGGTGACGACCAGGTTCTCCGGGTACTGGCCCGGTCCGACGCTGATCACGGCGCCGCTGCGTGCCCGGCTCAACGCTTCGCCGATGGTGCGGCAGACGCCCGGTCGTGAAGGGTCGACGTGGAGTACCTGGCGTGACACGTGCGGGGACCTCCTTCGGGGGCACCGTCGCTTCGCGTGAGGTGGAGCAGGTGCGGGGCAAGACGCTGCCGATCGGACCTTCGGCAGCCGGTTGGTGCATGTCGCGGACACCTACATGGTGCTGTTCACGCGCTTCATGCCGCGCCGATATCTGCCGGGACGCGGTCGTGCTGCCCGTTCGATCACTCTTTGTTGTCCGCTGGGGCAGATCAGGGTCCGGGTTCCGGGAGGGTGCGCGGTCGCCTCCCTACTGTCGATCCCCAGGACAAGTAAAGATCAGAAAGGGAGCACGCTGAGCGCTGAGGTAGCGAAGCGCTCAACAAGTACCGAAGATCCCCAGATGCCGGAAGGCCAAGTCGAACTGGCCGAGGCCCGTATTGGGCACGAGCGAGATCGTCTGAACCGGAATCACGATCGTGGTTCCGTCCCCTAACGGCTGTTGCGGATAATCGGCGTTTCCGTCGTCAATGGAGAGGTGGGCTTATGCCTGGCCAGATGTCAAACGCGCAGGCTACGCGCAACGGGATCCTTGCGCTGCAGCAGGCGCTCGCCGGTGTCAAGAGGGCTCAGTCGGACGTGCTCGGAACCGGTGAAAATCTCTCGGCGGGTTACAGGGGCGGTGACGGCCATGCGTACCAAAACCTGCTGACACAGTGGAATGGGCACTGCGAAGTGATCCTCAAGAGCCTCCAGGACATGATCAACGAGCTCGAGAACACAGGGACTCAGAAAGCGAAACTTCAGCAGGCCAACCAGGACGCCATCAACCAGGCCAACGCGGCATACACCCAACTGGTCTGACGCCCACGGAAATGGTTCTGCCCGGGTTCCGGCCCGCGCCTGAACCACCCACCAGAGCATCGATACAAGGAGGCGCCTGATGCCCGACTTTACCGACGGACAAATCTATGTGGAATACAACCACATGGCGAACGCCGCCGACGACATGGTCTTCCAGACCAAGGCAATTGGCGAGACCCTGGAATCGCTCGAAATGGAGCTGAACGAGCTCAAGAAGTCCTGGGAGGGCGAAGACAGCAGCGTCTACGTGACGAAGCAGAACGAGTGGGACACGGCCGCAAGGAACATGCAGCATCTACTCGACAATAATCGCGTCCTGCTCACGGACATCTCCGATCAGTACCAGTACAGCGAGAGAATGCTCGCCCAGATGTGGTCCGAGGTCCAGATCGGCCGCTAGCGCGACCCCCGGCCGCCGCCACAAGGCCGACCGGCGTGACGGCGGTGGCCGGCTGAAAGGAGTAAGCCATGCCCGATCTCACCCACCTCGACGCCGGCACGCTGCAGGCATTCCTTGACCACGACGTCGCCGGGTTCAGCGAAGAACTCAGGAAGATCCGGCGAGACAACGAGTCCGCACCGGCGCTCAAAAGCATGCTGGACGGCATCACTACGACGGAATCGCTTCAACAGAACCCGTTCCTGGCCATCGGCCTGATGGCTACGAGCGAAGTGGTCGGCGGTAGTGGGCTCGTCACAACTGTGACCGACCAGGCGAAGTCCATCGACGACGTCCTCGAATTCCAGCAACAGCTGTTCAACGATTTCGACAGCAACATGCAGGAGACCATCGACACCCTGCTCAAAACCCAGGGGAGCAGCCTGGAAGCGATCGAAGGGCAGCAGCTTCTCGATGCCTTCGGCGAGGTGGAGGACACGCTGTCCAACGCCGGTGATACCGGCTCCGACTAAGAGATTCTCGCCAGCGATTTCCCATACCCCGCCAACGTCTCACCGAGAGCCTCGCGATGCCCGAACAAGCAACTGCCGGTACCTACGATGCCGATGACTACTGGGGCCAGGTCATCACCTTGATGACTGGATTCCCCTTGCCGGCACGCAGCAAGCTGTTCGACAATCTCAAAGGGAACGACGACATCAAGCTGTTCAGCGTCCGGATCGAGCAGATATCTCCAGTGCGCGCAGTGCTGCCGGGAGAGTACGGCTGGCAGGTGAGCGGCGACAGCGACTTCGACATCGTCTTCTACGAGCGCTCCGGCCAGGGCCGGGAAGTCATCATGCGCAAGGCGAAATTCGACTTCATCCGCACCGATGGTGGGGTTGGTCGCGCCGACCTCCTGGACCCCAACGAACGAATGGGGGCAGACTGGCCGTTGGACCAGTACGTCGCGGGTCCCATCAATACTCTTGACGCCCTGTTGAGTCCGCCGTCGTTCTCGACACGGGGATTCCAATCCAACGGACTCCCCGTGCCCGACGCGCAGGCAGTCGACCTCAATTCTTTCCGGAGGAGCGCTGAGGCATTCGACCGCGCTAAGCAGTTCTTCGTGGATCAAGCCACTGTGCTTGCCGATTGGGAAGACCGCATGGGCGGGGAACAGGCGCCGTGGAGAGGGCAGGCGGCCGGCGTTGTCTGGGAGCTGATCCATCAGCTCCGGAGGAACTACGACAGCTATGCCGAGCAGATGGGTGGCAGTGACTACCATGCCAGCCATTCGATGCTCGGCGGCTACACCCCTGTCTCCGAGCCCGGGGCTGCGCTGGCTCACGCGCAATCCGTCCTTGTCACGCACCTCGAAAGCCTCCGGACGGCATGGTACGACTGGACGAGGAAGTACTTCCATGACCCGCACCGTGTCTTGCTGGAGTCACTGGTGAATATTGCCAATTGGGTCATCAGTAACAACGCAACCCAGATTCTTACGGTTAATGGACAAACCGTCGTGAGCGGCACCGGTGCGAATATGGATGGACCCGATAGCTACGTCTTTGGGCTGGGCTTCTCCCAGAACCATCCCCATTACGGCGAGCTCGGGAGCATGGGAACCTGGAAGAAGGTCGGAGAGGAAGCCGTTCAGGGGTGGTACGACAGGGCCGACGTCGTGTTGGGAACTGCGGCAAGGGATGTGATTGTCGGCCTCAAGACCGACTGGGTGAGCGCCGGGGACGACTTTGACGGTCCACTGCGAACCGTCAACAGGGACACTCCCTCCGATTTCCTTCAGCAGGACGAGGCGGATGCTGCGACGGCCGATGCCGAGGCTATGAACAAAAACCTGCAGAACATTGGCGACGGTTTTGACAACCTCAACGAGAACGTCAGTTCTCTGGGTACCGGCCTCAACGACGGCCTCGATGGCTTGGGCACGAGTCTTAATGACGGTCTCGGCGGCTTGGGTACCAGCCTCAATGACGGTCTCGGCGGCTTGGGTACCAATCTCAACGACGGCCTCGGTAATTCACCGGGCGGTCTCCTCAACCCCGGCGGCGACTTGCCCTTGATGCCCGGCGTGGGGTCACCACTCAACCCCGACACGGGCCGGCTGACCGGCGGGCTGACCAACCGGGACGGGAGCGTGACGGAACTCAACCCGGACGGCTCTCTGACGACCACCTACCCGGACGGCACCGTCACCACGCTGAACCCGTCCCTCGGAACGGTCACCACCACCAGGCCGGGCGGGTCGGCCACGACCACCGATCTCGCCGACGGATCGCTGGTGAACCCCGACGGAAGCGTCACCGTCGCGCATCCCGACGGGACCGTCACCACCACCCACCCCGATGGGACCGTCACCTCGCTTGACCCCGACACAGGTGTCCTGACCGCTCTGAACCCGGACGGCACCCTCACCGCCACCTACCCGGACGGCGGTTCCACCACGGTCGACCCCGACACGGGGCTCGCCACCACCACCGGCCCGGACGGCTCGACCACCACCGCCGATCTCCACAACGGTCCGCTGCACGCGCCGGACGGCAGCACCATCACCCTCGACCCGGACACGGGCGCCCTCACCACCTCGTATCCCGACGGCAGTTCCGCCACCCTCGATCCCCATACCGGGACCCTCACCACCACACATCCCGACGGCACCGTCACCACCCTGAACCCCGACACCGGCACCCTCACCACCACCAAGCCCGACGGGTCCACGGTCACCACCGACCTCAACGGCCCCTCTCTGCCGTCCACCGACACGGGCACCGGTGATCCGTCAGGGCTCAACGACGGTCTGCATCTGCCCAGTGACCTCAACACCGAACTCCCGGACTTCACCGGAGGCGGCGTCCCCGATACGGGCGATGGCGGCTACGGATCGCTGAACGACGGGCTGGATGCCGACGGCGCAGGCAACGGCTACGAAGATCCGTACTTCGACGGCGAGCAGGACCCCGGTCAGGCCGGGCGCGGCATCGGCTCCCCGGCCGCCGCGGCGCCCGCTGGTGTGCCGCTCAATCAGGGCTTGGGGGGATATCCCATGGGCCCGGGGATGGGAATGCCGGGCATGGGAGGGGGCGGGGGCCAAGGCGGCAACTCCGAACGGACCCGTAACGTCTTCACCGGTTCCGGCGGAGCGTCCATCACGTCCCGGCGCAACAACCGGCCTGCCGCTCTGGACGACGAGGACGTGGTGATCACCAGGGGTCGTACCGCCACGAGTTCCGCCACGGCGTTTGCTCCGGCCGGTACCTCTGAAGCCGGCAAGCAGCGCACCGAGAGCGCCTCCCAGGCTCGCACCAGCTGGGTCACGGAGGACGAGGACACCTGGGGTACGGAAGAGGGCGGCGCTCCCGCCGTGATCGGCCGATGAACGCCACTCGCGGTCCGAACGGCTGCACAGCGGCGCGGACGAGGAGGAACTGATGGACGGCACCATAAAGCAGCGCCTGGCCCAGGCCATGGAGGAGCTGAAGGCGACCGAGGCCGCCGTGGCCGAGGCCGAGCGTGAGCTACGCGGTTCCTCCTGCACGGTCAAGTCCAGGGACCGTTCGGTGGAGGTCACGGTCGACGCCCAGGGCGGGCTGGTCGCCCTCCGCTTCCTCGACAGCGCCTACCGGGACATGGGCCCGGCCGAACTGGCCGCCAGTGTGCTGGAAGCGGCGGAACGGGCGCGTACCACGATGGCGCGTCAGGTGATGCAGGTCCTTGGCCCGCTGACCCAAGCGAGCCAAGCGGTGCCGGAACTTTCGGGAGTCGCCGTCGACTGGGTCAAGATCTTCGGTCCCGGCGTCATGGAGGAGTCGGACGACACCGCGATACCGCCTTCCCAGCGGAGGCTGCGGGACGAGATCAATGAGGACGGGGAGGAGTAGAGCCATGGCCGACTCGAACGGGTACATCGCGGACCCCAACCGCCTGCGTACCGCGATCCGTCAGATCGAGGAGATCAGCGAGATGGCGCGCGACATCGTCCGTGACTTCGCCGGCGAGGTCGCCCGGACCCAGGGCTGGCCCGGAAGAGACGACAGCTTTGCGCGAGAGGTCCTGCCGAGTGAGCGCAAGGAGCGGGAGTCCGCACTGGAAACCGGTGAGAACATCGCCGGGGCCGGCGAGCAGATCGCATTGAGCACCCTCGAAAATCTGGACAACATTGAAGGCACCCAGCTCGGTGCGCTGGAAGGCATCCAGGCCGAGCTGCACCGGGGTCGGCCCGGCCGGTAGACATGGCAATCCAGAGTACGCCCCAACTCGACGCCCTTCTCTTCGCATTGATCGGCGAGAAGCTTCTTCAGGCGAACGAGGACATGGCGTACGAGAGCCGGCTCGCCTACGCGGGGATGGCCCGCCGGCTCAGGGATCTGTCGGACCTCATTGAGCAGTCGGGGCTGAACTCGGCACGAGCACTGCCCCCGGCTGTGGGCCAGAACTACCTCAAGGCGATACGGTCGTTCTACGACGACGGCGGAACCAACCACCTCAAGGCGTTCGCCGACCAGTTGGACCAGATCGCCGAAGGCCGGGCAGTAACATCCTCGAACATCATCGAGTCCAAGTGGCAGATCATCGCGGAACTCATCCGCCTGCTCATCGAGCTTATGGTGACGTTGATTCTGTCAGCGTTCAGCGGCGGCACCGCTGTAGGCGGCATGGCCGTCTCACGGGCGCGGAGCACGGTCCTCATTCTCACCATCCTGGACGCGCTGTTCATGCATACGGGCTCCTTGATGGGGATCCTGACCGGTGCGGTCAGTGAGGCGTTCATGGAGCTGATCGTCCGCCTGGCGATGATGAGCTTCGGTCCGGATGGGCGGCGCCCCGACGGCGTCGACTGGTTGAACGTCTTCAAGGCAGCTGCCTTCGGCGCGTTTAACGGGCTGTTCGGCGGTATTCTGTCAGGTGTAGGTTCCCAGATTGGAAACGCCTTCACGAAGGGTTTCAAGAACAACAGCGCATTCGGGGACGGCGTTTTCAACAACCACAGCACCGGCTTGGGGAGTAGGGCCGGCATCGGCGTCGGCGGGGACGCTGCGAAGGGCATCGGGGCCAAGACAGAACCGCTTTCCTTCCTGTCGAGGACGGGTGACGCACTCGCTGGTGACGCCGGGACGTTCGCCGTCGCGGGGCTCTCCGAGGCTGCGTCCGAAGTGGTCGTCAACGGGCTCTTCGACGGCAAGTGGCAGTGGAATTGGGACACGTTCGTGGGCGCGGGCATCAGTTCCGTGAACGAAGGCAGTCTCAATGCCGGTGCGGTGAACGTGGGCGAGTCCTTCCGTGACCAAGGCGGATTCGACGCCGGCTTCCCGGCACCCCAAGCCGGTGGCGGCGATGGTGACGGTGTTCGCGGCGCCAGCAACACCGGCGAAGGTTCGCCCAGCGGAACTGGCGGCGTTGCCGGGGGAGGCGGCTCAGCCGCGGGTGGGCCGCGCGGCATCAACACCGTCGGCAGGAACCCGACGGTCACCGACGCCCCGACCGCGGAGTCGAACGGGATCACCGTCCCGGCCCTGGACAGCCAGAGGGACGCTTCGAACCCCGGGGCGGCTTACCCGAACGGCCGGCCCTTTGATACGACCGGTGCAGACACCGGCAACGGGCCCGGCGCCTCCGTGCCGACCCAGAGCCGGGACACGGGCAGCCACAGCCCCGCCACCGGCAATACCTCGGACCTCGAGGAAGAGATGTCCGGGAACGACCCGGAAGGCGCGCCGTCCATCAGCGCATTGCCGCCGCCCGGCGCACCACTCATGCGGTCAGGGCCCGGCAGCCCGCCCGGCGCCGACCTGCACCAGGTTCCGCCGTCAGGGGCCAACGGCGCCACGGCTTCCCCCAGCACCCCCACGCAGACACCGGGTGCCCAGGGCGACGGCAATCCGGCCCTCGCGGGCGACACCGGCAACCGCAACGCCGTCACCGGAACCGACACGAACACCAACACCAACGCTCCGGACACGGAGGATGGCACCCCCGACGCGACGCACGCCCCGACTCCCGGCTCGGACCTGCTCGCCGCCGACACGGTCGGCGCCCTGCCGACGCCTGCGACGACACCGGACACCGGGACGACCGCCCCGGGGAGCCAGGACAGCGGCGCGCGGGACACCGGCCAGGACACCTTCGCCGCACCGATCGGCCTCGGCCTCGCCTCGGCCCCACCCACCGTCTCGGCACCGGCCGCCGGTGCCACGCCAAGCCCCGGCACGCCAGCCCCGCCCGCCGCTCCAACCTCGGACACTCAAAGCCCCCGACTCGGCCGTACCGGCACTGCGGACACGGCGCCCCCACCTCCGGAACCCTCCGCCGACGCGACCTCGGGGAACCGGGATGCCACGAACACCCCCGAGCCGTCTTCCGCTCCCGACAGTGCCCCGGACACGTCGTTGTCGACGCCGATCACGACCTCGTCGAACACGGGCCCCGCCCGGACCGAGGACCCGGCCACTGCAATCCACGGCGCCGGGACCGGCGCCGGCACCGACTCCGGCGTACTCACTGCGGTACCGGCAGGGTCCCATCAGGCACGCTCCGGGCCTCCGAAGGGCCCCCTGACCGAACACAATGTGACCGATCAGGACCTCACTCCCGAGATGACAGCGCTGCTGACCGCTCCGGAGGTCCAGACGGGGCGGGTGGCGCGCCAGGATGTGACGGGCCTGTGCCATGAGCCCGGGCTCGACGTCGCCTGGGAACTGAGCGGTGACCTGCCGGTGGGGGAGCTGCGGCTGAGCGCGCTGGACACCGCCCGGCTGGTGTTGCGCCGCCCGGATCTGTTTCCCGACGCCGCGGCAGCGCTGACCTTCACGCAGACTGCTTCGGGTGTGCGGGTGGTGTCCGCTGATGAGCCTGATCCGGTGGTGCGCTCCGGATACGCGTGGCTGTCCCAGATCAACCCGTTGCGGGGGCAGGGCGGCGAGTTCGCGACCAACTGTGTGTTGGCGGCCATTGTCGTAGACATGTCGTTGGCGGATGGTGTACCGCATCAGGCGCCTCCTTCGGAATTGGGTTCTCGTGGTCGGCCGGAGGGTGAGGTTGACGGCCTGCGGAACTATCTGACGCGTTACCTGGACCGGGATCCGGATCCGGTGGATGGTCCGGCGGCCGTGGTGGAGGCGATGTCCGGGGCACCGCTGGGTGCGCGGGGCATGGTGGTGGTCGAGGACGGCAACGGTGGGATCGCCCATGTGATCAATGTGACGCGCGATCACAACGGTGTGGTGTTCCTGGACGGGCAGACGGGTGCCCTGGCTCCGGTGCCGGCCGGCGCGGTGTCCTTCCTGCCGACCACGGACGGCATCCCCGGATTCCCGCTGCAACGGCAGGTCGAGGCGGGCGAGTTCCCGGCAGAGCATGCCCCGCTCGGCGGCGTCGGCTTCGTCGGAACCTCGCGTCCCGCCGATGCCTCGACACTGCTGTCCACCCAGATGCCCCAGGCGCCTGTCGGAATGTCGCTGGACGATGCGGTGGGCCAGTTTATCGGCGACCCGGTTGTTTTCGCACATCATTTCCTTTTGTCCGCTGATTTTGTGGACGGCATCAGGGCGCGCACGACTGGTTTGTCGGGTGAGCAAGCCGGCCGTTTCGTAAAACACCTGATGCCGCACTTCGAGCAGCACTGGTTCACCTTGGTCGTGGACCCACGCCGTCAGGGGTGCCACCGGCAACGTAACGCTTTCTATCTCACACCAGCCCTGGAAAAGTACGCCGAATACGCAGCCGCGCAGCCCGATCGGGTACCGCAAGAGGCTCACGGGTTCTTTGACGATTTGCGTAACAAGCTTCCGCTCGTGAATGCGCCCCGTTACATCGAGGCCGGCTACGTCCAATACAAGACTGGCCGCCCGAGTGACATGCAGCAGGATGTGGGCCACACACGGGTCCACCGAAACCGGGACAACAGCAACTTCAATCCCGATTTCGTTTTCACGGACACCATGAACGGTTGCGCGTTCGCCGTGACTGACGTGACCGACGAAATTTTCACCGCATGGCACTTCCAATCCCCTACCTCCAACATCCAGGCAGCCTCCAGCTTCCGTCGGCACAACCGCCCGATCGACTGGTTCGGCGACGACGAATACATGACGCCGGCTCCTGCGGGACTGCCTGAAGCAGTCAACTTCCTCTGGCGTGACCACCCCGACGGGAACTGGCAGTTCATCAGCCAGGATAACGTCGTGAACAACTTCTCCATGGCCGATGTGTTGCAAACAAAGGTCTACTCCCGGCCTTTGATCGCGAATCCGGGGAAGGAAGCCGTCAACACCGCCCGGATCTACCGCGGAATGGTGAACTACTATCTCGGCACACTTCGCCAGGATCTCGCCCGGATAAAGGTTCCCGGAAGTAACCTCTGGAAGGATGAGCGTGACATATGGGAGAGTTTCAAGAACCTCCTCGCAAGCCAGCTGGAAGGTGAGGTCAAGAAGCTTGCGGAGATAACAAATGCAGATTCGCCTCACCAGGGAAGCGTGCGTGAAACTTTCGCTCTCCTCGCCACTGCCGCGCGCAATTTCCAACGGAGTCGCGTGGTGCTTGGCGACATGGCCCGGTTGCACATAGCAAAGGCCAAGGACAAAGGCAATAGTGCGGCATCCCAGTCGATCTGGTACCTCACCCGTACAAGCGCAGAAAACCTCAAAGGCGAGGTCGCCCGCCGCGTGACAACCGCCGAGGGAATCCTCCGTAGCTTCGAAGGCACCTGGGCCACCTGGATCGATGACCTGCAAGCCGAGGCAGACTCCTGGATGTCCACCCCAGACGTGGGCACCCTGCCGGGCGAGCCCACGGCCCCGGCCCCAACGTCGCCCCCGCCCCCGGGCCCGGAACTGGAGGACCTGGCCTCCGGGCAAGCCGGATCCAGCACACATGGCGTGGTGTCGACGCCACACCAACTGAGCCTAATCGGTGCGTCATCGGTGTCGCACGGCGGGCCGCAGGGAGTGTCGCCGGTTGTGGTGTCCTCGTCGGGTGATCCGTTGGTGGATCTGGCGGGGCGGTTGCCGGGGATGTCGGCGGATGAGCGGGCGTCGGCGCTGGAGCTGTTGTCGTCGGCGGATCGTGAGCGGTTGGCGTCGGATGCGGTGCTGGTGGATGGGTTGCGGGCCGGGTTGCCGGCGTCGGAGTTCGCTGGTGTGGCTGCGTGGTTGATGGTGCGGGTGCCGTCGGGTGTGGATCGTCCGGTGTCGGCGCGGCATGAGGTGCGGGCGCAGGTAGAGCGGATGCTGGGTGATCCGGAGGTGGCGGCGAGGCTGCTGAAGGGTGGTTCGCGGGTGGTGGTGGTGCCCAAGGACGAGGCGATGACGTCGCTGGACCCGTTCCGGTATCTGGCGGGCGGCACGGCGGGTGGGGCGTCGGGTGGTGGCCGGTCCTGGGACGGGGTGCGGGGTTCGGGTGGCCGGCAGACCGCGGTGACGGAGGAGAACCTGCTGGGTGAGCACACCAGCGTGGGTTCGTCGCCGCATTATGCGGACGGGTACTCCACGACGACGCACGAGTTCGCGCACACGATCCACCAGCACGGGCTGAGTGATGCGGACAAGAAGGTGGTCGCGGACGCGTACCTGGCGAAGCGTTACCAGGGTCCGGATGCGCAGTGGGCCGACGGGCCGCGCCGGGACACCCTGGGCAACGAGGTCGACAACTACGCCTCCAGGGACGAGTTGGAGTACTTCGCGCAGGTGACCAACGCGTACCTGGGGACGAACGCGGGCACCGACCCGTACACCGGCCGGCGGCGCAACAACGGGGCGGACTGGGTGCGGGCGCACGAGCCGGCGTTGCTGCCGATCATGGAGCGGCTGTACGGTCCGGACCCGCAGGCGGTCCATCCCGGCCAGGCGAACCCGGTAAACCGTACGCAGGCGGAGAACGACCTGTACGAGGGCTACCGGGCGTTCTGGGACCAGGTCGAGGGCACCCACCGGCCCGAGCCCCACACCCCGGCACCCCCCACAACCTCCCCCACACGGGCGCAAGGCACGACCAGCCCCGACGCGACCCCCGGCCAGCCATCGCCTTCACCACTGGGATCCGAAGCGGTCTCCGCGGATCATTCCGCTCCGCCTCCGCCGGATCTGGCGGAGGTGACGGCCCCCCTTGAGCGAGCGCATCCCAGTAGGGAGGCGTCCGACGAGCACGCGTCGATGCCGGCGATTCCCGATGAGCGGGGTGTGGACGAGCTGCGACAGGCGGCATCCTCCGCGGGTCCGCACCTCGCGAGCGTGCCCGCCGACTCCGCGTCGCATTCGGCCCTCCCGGATGACGGAATTCAGGAGACCGAGGAGTCACACCGGCCGGACAACGAGCAGCCGGCCCCGCCCCCGGCCGCCGCCTCCCAGACCTCGCCCCCCACGGCCGCTCACGGCACGACGGAGACGACCGCCGCCGCAGCGCCGCCCAAGCGGCTGGACGAGACCCTGGCCGAACACACCCAGGCCTTGCGCGACCTCCAGCGGCTGGAGGCCAGCCGATCCCAGGTGGGCAAGTCCGAGGGGGCCATCACGGCGGCGGAGGCCGACATGAAGGCGGCCGAGCGGCGGGTGACGGATGCCGCCACCGCGCTGGACGACGCCCTGCGCCGCGACGTCACCACCGGCCACCTGTCCCAGCGCGAACTGAACCAGCTGGTCGACCAGTTCGCAGGCGCCGGCGACATCGAGCGGGCCCGGACTCTGCAGGAGCACGCACGGAAGCTGAACGAACAGACCCGCGGCCTGACCGATGGTTCCGGCCGTCCGGACCAGGTCATCTGGACCGGCGAGGAGATCGATGTCCGGTCACACGATGTGCAACAAAAAGCCCAGGAACTCGAAGCCCTGGTGAAGACGGGTGAGAAGACCCCGGAGGAACTCCGCAGCCTGGCGGGCGACCTCATCCGGTCCGCCGACGAGCTCGACGCGATGCTGCAGGGCTTCGTCAAAGACGCCGCCCGGTTCGGCGGCACGTACACCCTGCGCAACCAGCACGCCCCAGTCGCCGTCGTCGCCCGGCAGCTCGCCAAACGGGTCGACGAGGCCGCCCAGGTCGCGGAACCGAGCACTCCCATCGTGCTCAAGGGCTTCCGGGGCACCAAGGCCTCCGTGGCCGACGTTCGCCGACTCGCCGGTGTCGCACGGCGCTATCGCACCGACAAGGCGTTCGCCGAGGTGCCCACCGGACAGCAGTGGAAGGCAGTCCTCCCCGGCGAGGAGGGCCAGTGGAAGGCGGTGGCCGCGGACTTCGACAAGATGTCGCAGGCCGAGCAGATCTCCTTCGTACGCAAGCTGTCCGAGGAGAACATCAAGAATCTGCGCAAGGAGGTCGGCACGCTCCTGAACGGCATGTCTCCGGCGGAACAGGAGGCGTTCGTGACCCTGCGGGACCGGCTGGCGAACCTGCCGTACCGCATCAAGCACGCGACCCCCGCCTACCACGCCATCGCCAACAGCGGTGTGATGTCCTCCCAGGGCGACCTGGCCCGCCGGGGCGTCAGGTTCCTCGCTTCCGGCAAGAGTTCGGTGAAGAACACCTCCAACCTGGGCAACGACGACTTCGTCTTCTTCCGTATGGAGGTCGGCGACGAGGCGATGGCCTCCCGCTATGGTCCGACCACGCTGATCTTCGACGCCAAGGTGCTGGAGGAGAAGGGCGGTTGGGTCTCGCTGCACGACCAGCTGCACCCGCTGGACCGCAAGACGATGCGCCAGCTGGACCACGAAGGGGAGACGGTCCGCAGCGCCACGTACGACGATGGGTTCGACGAGGTGGGCAAGCGTGCCCGCTGGACTTACAAGTATTCGGACGGCAGCATCCGGAACGTCTCCTTCGAGCAGGAAGTCTTCCACGGCGAGCATGCGCGGGAGGCGCTCGCCCTGTCGGTGGTGCGCGAAGTCGCCCGGATCGGCGGCGACTTCAAGACCGCCGTCTACAAGCTCGCCGGCGACCTCGACAATCCTCAGGCGCTGGGCTCGGTCGTCTCCAAGCTCTACCGCCCCGAGGCGAAGTTCGGCTCCGGGCTGCCCATCAATCCGGTCGCGAGCCATGTCCGTACCGAGTGGCCGATGCCGGTCAAGGTCGTCAACGAGAACGGCGACGGGCGATATCTGCCCGACGGCACGGTCGACCCGGGCGCGCGGGCCGCGGGCAAGCAGTTCGACGAGGCGTCCGACCGGGTGCGCCAGGCGGACAACGCCAAGAAGTCCGTCGGCTATCACCTCAGGAAGGCACAGCTGCACGCCCAGCAGTCGGTCGACCTGACGCTGGAGTTCCACACCTCCGCGATCGGCGACCGCAAGGAGCTGGCACAGACCCTGCTCGACGAGCGCAGGAAACTTCTGGACGACATCACGACGCGGCTGAGCGATCCGAAGCCGCGGCCCAGGCGGGCCGCGACCGATACTCCGGGGGCCAGTGCCTCGACGGCGGGCGCCGGCACATCCGCTCCCCTGATGGCAGACCTGGAGAAGAAGCTGCCGCAACCCGTGGAGGACGCGCTGAGCGCAGCGGTGCCGCAGGCCACCAACCAGATGAAGAAGATGGCCCGGGTGCTCGCCAACGCGGGCGGGTCCCGGCCGCTTGACGACCCCAAGAAGGGCGACAAGACCAACGCGGCGGTCGGCCTCGGCAGGAACGCCTTCGACAAGGCGTACAAGGCCCTGAGGGATGCGGGCCTGGTGATGTGGGAGGGCGACGACCTCCACCTCACCAAGGAGGGCTACGGTCTCCTGCTGCCGCACCAGGTCAAGACCGAGACGACACCGCCTGCCACGACGACCGTGACCGAGGGCCACATGAACCCGGGACATGGTGAACAGCCGTTCACAGAAGCCCAGGTGAGCCCTTCCGATCAGGCACCCTCCGGAACTCCGGAGCGCCCTCTGGCCGACCCGGAACTCCAGGCGGGGCGGGTAGCGCAGCAGGATGTGACGGGCCTGGCGAGCAGCCATGCCAAACCCCCGGCGGCCGAGCTGCTGGGCGGGCTTGAGACGGCGCTGCCGGAGCTTTCCGGACCGGACCGGAACGAGGACCTGCCGCCGCTGCCGGACCGGAACAAGGATTTGCCGCTGCCGGGGCCCGCAGCAGTCCCCTCGGATCATTCCACTCCGCCTCCGCCGCCTCCGCCGCCTCCGCCGCCTCCGCCGCCTCCGCCGCCTCCGCCGCCTCCGCCGGATCCAGCGGAGGCGGCGCAGAAGACCTGGTTCGCGGAGGCAACGCGGCCGTTGCTGGAGCACATTCAGGCGGCCTCCGGCAGTCGTGTCCCGGATGTCGAGTTGGCCCTGGTCGCACATCCCGGCGGCCGTGTCCTTGTCGCTGTTCTGCCGCCCGGCTTGTCGAAGCCCGTGACGATGGGGCCTGACGCGAACGACCCAAACAGCCTGACTGTGGACGCGAGCGATTCTCTTCTGCGACCTGATGTCCGTGTGCTGACCGTGCATCGGGTCACAGCGGCGCAGTTGGAGGTTGCTTACGAGTATGCAGAGAGAAGTTTTCAATCTGGCGATGATCTGGTGGGCTCTGATGGTCTCGGGTTTTCTGGAACGTTTGTATCCGAGGCACTGCAGCGGGAATGGGTGCACCGAGGGACGGACTCGCGTCAAGTTGTCGAGGCGATGACGCGTGACTGGAATTGGGACTGGGCTGACAGTCTTGCTCCGCGGATCGAACTGACGGCTGAGGACGAGGCTGCGCACGGCGCGGCGGGCGCGTTTTTCGCGGACCCGGTGAATCTCACGCGGCAGCAGTTCAGGCAAGCTGTGTCGTGGGCGCGTTATCGGGTGGTTTTCGACCACCAGCGTCCTTTGATTGTGGGTGCTCCGACGCCAGTGCAGAACGAGCAGTTGAAGCTGCTGGATCGGTTCACCTTGTTGGTCGCGTGGACTCATGTCGCGCGGGGCGAGGACGCCGCAGCCGAGTTGTCCCACGAGCTGGGCACCCGCTACGGGACGTTGCGGGTCCCGCGGCTCACTGGCACGACGGTGCCGCCGGTGAATGCCGGCGTGGGGGACAGCGGTCCGGTCGATGATGTGGCCGGTGGCGAGACGGAGCCGCCTTTGCGGAGCGGGCTCGAAGACGACGACGATTCGGTGGACATTCGTGCCGGGCTGGAGGACGAGACCGACGAACTGGATGGTCTCGCGCGGTTCGTGCGCATGATCCGGCCCCTGCGGGAGCATGTGGAGAATTCGCTGCATGATCCTGCTGAGAACATCGAGGTCGCGATCATCGCGAATCCAGGTAGCAGGACCTGGCGGGAGTTCGCGCACGACCCTGACGTGGGGCATGCTGCGGTGGCGGTGTGGCTGCCGGGTAGACCGGCCCCTGTGGCGCTGGGGTTCTATCCGCAGCCGGAGTCGAACATGCTTACCCAGCCAGGCCAAATCGTCGATGACAGCGAATATCCGTTGGCGCTGCACTTCCAGGTGCTGGGTGTTTACCGGATTACGGCCGCGCAGTTGTTCGATGCGTACCGGTATGCGTTGAACAACTTCGACACCGTCTACAACCTCTGGCGTTACAACTGTGTCCGGTTCGCTCAACGGTTTGTTTCTGCGGCGCTCGGCAGCTCGGTGGCGGACCTTTGGGTAGCGTCTCCGTACCGCCTTGCCCGGGCGATGCAGCGCGAGGGAGCCAGGGATTGGGCTGACAATCCTGCTGCGCGGGTCCATATAACGCGTCAGGACGATGCAGCGTACCGTGCGGCGGATGCATTCTTGCGGAACCAGCAAAATGTCCCGCTGGAGCAGTACGAGCATGTCATGTCGTGGTCCAGCAATCGGGTGGCTTTCGACCACCAACGGCCTTTGATTGCAGGCGATGAGACACCGCTGCAGCTCAAGCAGTTGGAACTGCTCAGGCGGTTCGCCTTCATGGTGGCGTCGGTTTATGTCAGACACGGCGAAGTTGCTGCGACCGAGCTGTCCCACGAGCTGGGAACCCGCTACGGGACCTTGCGCGTTCCGCGGCGCTCAGGCACGACGGCGCAGTCGGCGCAGGTCATGGGTGACGCCGGTCCGGATGCCGGCGTCGATTCACCGCGGATCATGCCGGTCTTCGTCGACGATGACAGGGTGGGGGTCCTTGAGCGGGAGCTGGACAATGCCATAAAGGCGGGTGATGTCGCACGCGTTTTGCGATTGAACAAGGCGCTCCGAGCCGCCCGCCCAACACCTCAGGCTGAGCCCGAGCGCGAGACTGCCCCGAGTGACCACACGGGGCGGACGAGTGTGCATCGGCGTGGGAATCAGGTGGATGACCAACTCCTGGGCGGAACGTACTTCCACGGCCTGGGGGGCAGCGCGCATCACGAGTCGGGATCTGCAGGCCAACCGCACTTCGAGGAGCTGGTCCGGCGTGAGCTGGAGCAGTTGGCTGGTGCCGCCGGCTCTGCTGCAGTCGTGGACGAGCCCGAATTCGCCAGCCGGGTGCGGGAGGCGTTCGATGGGCTGAGCTCGTCGTGGGATTCGCAGCCGTTGTCACGTCGTGCGGGCCTGGTGGCCAATTTCCTCTTGAAGGGCGACTACTTCCCGGGAAGGGGCGGCTCCCGGCACGAAGACGGCAGCCGTCAGGCGGGACAGGCGCGACAGGCTGCCGGGAGTTCCCGTCTTTCCGTGGAGGAGGCGCTGACCCAGGAGGGGGTTCCGGCGTCTGCGACCAGTCAGCGTGGCGCGGAGCCGGGCGACACGCTTGCCGATACCGTGCGGCCCACCAGCGCGGTGCTGGACACAGAGGCCCTACAAGAGCGGGCGCCTGATTCGGTCTCCGTACCGGTGACCGAGCCCGCCGAGGGCTCGGAGACCACGACACGGCAGGCACCGGTCCATGACCGGGATGCCCTCGAGAACGCGGATCTGCCGAACCCGGTGCACCGTACGCGGGCGGAGAGCGATCCGTACGAGGGCTACCGGGCGTTCTGGGACCAGGTCGAAGGCACCCACCTGCCCCAGCCCCACACCCCCGCACCCCCCACAACCGCGCCCACAACCGCCCCCACACCGGCGCAAGGCACGACCACCCCCGCTGCCAGCCCTGGGCAGACTCCGCCGCAACGGGGCCCCGAAGCGGTCCCCGCGGAGCAATCCGATCCGCCCCCGTCGCGGAGCGACTTCCACGGCCAGGCCGGCGCCAGCGACACGGCGAGCGACACCGATGAGTCCGGGAAGGCCACCGGTTCCCGGATGGGTGCCACGGACCTGCGGAGGAAGCCGTCTCAGGCCGACCAGCCGGTGACCGCTCCTGCTCGCGAGCCGGCGGAGCGGGACAGGGATGCGCTCCAGATCGCCACCCGACAACAACAGGCTTCCACTCCCGAACCGTCCGGGACCTCGCAGGACAAGGGGAAAGGCAGGGCGACCGACCTCCAGCAAGAGCCGCAGGTGCCCTTCGACATGCCGCCGGCTTCTGCGGTGGACAGTTCTGCCAGCGATCTGCACCCGCTCGCGGGACGGGACCGTGGCATCGACAGATCGCCCGAGGCCACCGCGAAGCGGGCGGTGACGCGGCACCTCCTCCCGGCCGACGGCCGGCCCGGACTGGACGTGCTGCAGGTGGCGGGCGACGGCGACTGCTTCTTCACCTCGCTGCTGGCAAGCGCCGCTCGCCAGCGTCCGGAGTCCGACGTATCGTTCATGACGGTCCGTCAGCTCAGGGCTCACGCGTCGGACTGGTTCGCCGGATCCGGCCTGCGGGACGAGGAGCCCATGCGGATGGATCCGCTGGAGGTCCTCCTGGGAGACCTGGACACCGAAACGCTGCGGCACGTCCTGGGCGGGGTGCCGCTGCCCGGACTCACACCCGCCCAGCCGGCCCGGATCGATGCTGCCCCCGCAGCACGGCGGGCGCGGCTGGCCGACCAGCATTACGGTGACCTTCTGCGCACCCGGCTGGCCGCCGAGTTGCGCAGCGGCGGCATTACGGCGCAGGGGTACTGGCAGCGGCTTCTGGAGACCGCCTACCCGCGCTGGGCGAACACGGCCCCGCCCCTGTCCGAGTTCATGGGGGCAGCGACGACCGGTGACCTGGTCGAGCGGTCGATCCGCGACGTACGGCTGTGGGGAACCCCGTTCTTCGACCGGGCACTGCCGGCGATCGCCCGGAGCATCGGTCTGGACGTGGTGGTGGTCCAGGACGGTGCCCGGGACCACCACCTGGCCGAGGGTGCCCCCGGCCCGGTGTACGTCCACTACAACGGCACCGATCACTACTCCGCTGTCGCGCTCACCGCGGCTGCGGATTCCTCCGCCCCCCGTGCGCAGCCAGCGCCTCCCGCAAAGGACGGCTCTTCCGGCACCAAGACCGGCAAGGCCACGCCGTCCGACACCTCGATGGCGCCGCTCGAGGCGCAGCTCGACACCCACCGCCCGGCCCGCCTGGACCGTTCGCTGGTCCCTCCGCCAAGCGCCGGGGGGCCGGTTGTCTTCAGCGACGGCAGCCGCCTGCCCGTCTATCTCACCGGTGACGGCACCGAAGAGGCCCAGGCCGGCAGCTACGGTCACAGCCAGGTCAGCCTGCGCGGCATCGAGGAGGTGCTACGCGAGATCGGCGACCGGATGGGTTTCGCAAGATCGGCGGACTCCGGTCCGAACGATCCGCTGGCCCATCTGGAACGGGCGCTGCGCAACACGCCATGGGTGTTCCGCGGCGAGGGCTACGAGTCCCCGCCGTTCCGGGACGCGCAGGGCAGGGTGAGGCTGCTGCGGGTGAGGACTCGGCCGCACGGCAACTGGGAACGGTTCACCGACGCCCACGGCACCCCCGTGAAGGTGGACGAGGCCCAGAGCAGCCAGGTCACCAGCGGTGCGGCCAAGAGCGTGAGCACGACGTTCAAGGTGGCCCCTTCCCTCGCCGTCGGACCGCCGTCCGGAGTGGCGGCGTACGGGCGCGTCGGCGGTGCCTTCGCCCTCAACCGTGGTTTCGAGTACGGCATGCAGGACCAGACGCTCAGCCAGGCCGAGACCCGTATGACCGACGACTCCCATCTGCACCTGGACGATGTGCAGTACGAGGTCTCCCTGGGCGGAGCACCGCCGGGCCTGGCTCCCTCGGGGCTGCCCAGGATGTTCTCGCCCGGCGAGACCCACCTGACCTTCGCGGTCCGCAACGGGCTGACCGTACGGCTGTCCGACAGCGAGACCACCCCGGCCGACCCGGGCCCGGCGCCCCGCACGATGACGCTCGGTCCGCACTCCGACTACCGGCTTGTGCACACCGAGGGCTACGGACCGGTCAAGGAGATCCGCGAGTGGGCCGCCTCCCAGGTGGGCGCCAAGCCGGGCAGCGCCGCGTACGACGAGATCGCCGGGTTCTTCACGTCGGAGAACTTCCACCGGATGGCCGACCGGCTCGCGCACGGCAAGGTCACCAGCCGCCCGTTGTCGGGCGAGGACGGCTTGCGCTCCCCACTGGGCGCGTTCGTCGTGGACCGGGTGGTGCCCGGGAAGGCGACCCTGCTGACCGAGACGGACGCCGCCGAGATCCACAACACCATCCAGCAGACCGTCAAGAACGAGCGGACACTGTCCAAGACCTACAGCCAGGAGGTCAACGCCGCGGTCGGCCCCAGCTTCGACCTGCTGGGCATCTTCGGATCCGCCGCGAACTTGCGCGCGCTGTTCGGGGCCGCCGGCAAATACGGGCGCAGTACGACGCACAGCAGTGTGTTCGGCGGATCCGGCGGCCGCAAGATCGTGGGTCGGGCCAAGAAGGCCCCGACGGATCTCTACCTGGTCCGCAAAACCGTCTATGTGCGCAAGACGGGCGACAAGGAGGCGACACCGTTCACCACATGGAGCCTGGACCGCATGACGCGCACCGAGGCGCGCCGCCACGCGGGCTGGGACGACGGCACCACCCTGCGCCGCCGCAACCACAACGAACCGTTCGCCCCCGCCTATCTCACCAAGGACAGCCCTGCGGTGCTGGGTATGAGCCGGCCCGAGGCGTTCACATACGACGACGGTGATCCCGTCCGCCCGGTCGGTGACGTCGACGCCCCGGGCCGTCCGCTCACCCTGCTGGACGCCTTCACCGACCAAGTGATCCGGGCAGCCGCCCTCAGATACCCGGGCACGATCGCGCCGCTGGACGAGCTGGGCAACCCCTCCGACAAGCGATGGCGGGACGCCGAGCACTACAGCATGGTGCTGCACAACACCCTCACCGTCATCAACACCCTGTCCCAGCACAGCGTCGCAGGCAATCTTGAGGCACTCATCACCACAGGCATAAGGATCGGCCTCATCGAGCCCGGCCGCTTCACCCGCACCCACCGCTGGATCTGGATCGACGGCAAACTGTCCGACCGGAGGTACGAGGGCACCCAGAACGACCTCGTCCTGCGAGGCAGTGCCCCGGGCACCGAACGCCTGGACGGCCAGCGGAATGTGGTCCGCACGGTGGAGGGCGGCTTCGACGCCAGCTTGTCGGTGCGCGACGCCCAAAAGGACAACAGCGGCGCGCCCTTGAACATCGGCACCGTCCAGGTCGGCCCGCAGTGGGGCCGGCAGAAGGGCGGCAAGACCGGTTACGGGGCCACGGTCTCGTACGAGTCCCTGGCGGCCGGCACCGGCCCCTCCCATCTGCACAGCTACCGGCTGGAATTGACCGCACGGAGCGGTGGTTACATGCAGCCTCGCAGCCTGTGGCGAGGCATCGGCTCGCTGGGACTGCTGGGTACGCACTTCCTGATACGGCGGGAGTCGGAGGCGGACCTCCTCGTGGAGCCGGTGGTGGGCCGAGTGGTGCTCTCCGTACCCGACGAGCACACCCCGGACACCGACCCGCACGCGGCGCCTGCCGCGACCGTACCGCCGAGGAACGAGGCACTGGACCCGGCTCAGGCCAAAGCCCTGGCGACCGGCGACACACGTGAGGTGTCCGCGGGCCACGTGCCGGACCCGTTCGGCGACCAGCCGTACCAGACCGTCAGTGTGGGCGCGCACAAGGAACTCGCCACCACCGTCGAGGCGGTCATGAAGGACGCCTCGGGCGGGTCGTGGCACTTCGCTCAGATCGGGACGGCGCCGCACGACGCCGCGCTGCGGCCGTTCCAGCCGCAGTACCTCACGGGCGGCTTCGACCAGGCGTCCGGACCTGCGGGCTCGCGGATCAACGGGCTCTTCGGGAAGGGGCCTTACCTCAACCGGCTGGGCGCTCTGGTGCACCGGATGCGGGTGGTTGACCCCGTCGTCGTCTCCAAGCCTGTCAAGATCGACACGGAGCAGACGGTCGGCAGCGACCTCCAAACCTCCGGGGCGGTCACCACGACCCAGACCTTCACCGTCGCCGGCACCGGTGCCCTCGCCCGCTCTCATCCCCTCGGGCCCTCACTCGGCGGCTCGTACGGAGTGCTGGGACGCCTGGACCGGTCCCGCGCCGCCTCGCGCACCGTGACCCGCACCGTGACCTCGGGAATCGGTCGAAACGCGGAGGGCCACAAGGTGCTGGTGGCGGGTGACACCCGGCACGACATCGTCGTCTCGGTGCGCCCGGACGGTGTCCTCGCCCCCCTGCACTCGCTCGTCACCTGGTACCGCAGCACCTGGGCGGGCAGGCGGCTCACCTTCGCCTCCGACTGGCTCGGCCATCTCCCGGAGAAGGCCGCACACCGGCTGGGTCTGATCAGGGACGGGCTGGGGGAGGTGCCTCGCTACACGGCCCGGGTCTGGAGCCAGCCGAAGTGGCTTCGGGACAATCCGTTCGGCTCGTATCCGGTCAACTCGCTGGACGTCACCAAGGTGCTGGCCGACTTCGACCGGCAGCTCCACGACCTCGGTATCGACGACGCGAGCCGTGACCGGCTCCACTCCCTCGTCACCCCGCGCGCCGTGCGTGCCCTGCGCAACCAGATGTCCTCCGGCGGGACCGCGACCCGTACCCGGGTCGGCCGCTGGGGCAGGCGAAACCTGCGCATCGGGGGCCGGACCGGATCCCTGCGGGTGGAACTGATCGCGGACGAGCCGCAGTTCGACGGCTTCGACCACAGCGCCACGCTGCCGGACAACCGGGTCGCCACCGAAACCGTCGAGGAGGCACTGGTCACTACCCGCACCGGCGCGCTCGGGGTGAACGTCGGGGAGGGGGTGCGCACCGGCGACCAGACCGCCAAGGCCGCGGGTCCCGCCTACAGCGAATCGGGCAGCGCCTCACAGAGCACCTCCACGAGCCGCTCCACCGCGCGTCTGAAGACCCATGTCTTCGTCGCCAATGAGCCCTACGCCGAATACCTCACCCGCTACCGGCTGCGGCTGACGCTGGAAATCGACGGCCGTACGGTCGCCCGGCACGAGGACGAAGTCGGCCGGCTGCGCGAGCAACTGCCCCTGAGCCTGACGGTTCCCGGGGCGGACAGCGATCCGGGCGATCCTCTCGGCACCCCCGTGCTGGACGCTCCCGATCCCGTCGTGACTGTCTGGCAGCAGGGCAGCGTCACCCCGCAGTCCGTCGACGCCTGGCGCTCGATACCGCACCCGGACGGGACGCAGCGCCCCTTCCGCCTGCCCGCCAACGGCTTCATGGCCCGCCGAGTCGTCGGCCGGGACATGCTGCGGGCGGCGGGGGACCTCGCCGTCGCCAAGGCATACGGCACCACGGTCGCCCCTGCCACCGGCGGGCAGCGCGATCTGGAGGGCGAACAGTTGGACGCCGCCGTCGCCAAGGCCCGCCGCACGGGGCTGACCCTGCCGGGCACGGCCTCCGCACTCGCACTGCACGACGGCACCGACGACGCCGCGCTGGCCGCCTTCTTCAGGGACAGCACAACCGCCGACGGCCATGCGGTGGCCGGGCTGACCGAGGACACCTTCGCGGGTGGCGCCCAGGGCGACTACCGGCTCTACTCCAGGCCCGACTTCTCGGGCGCCCGGCTGCTGGCGGTGGCCCCGGACACCACCATGGACAGCGCCGAGCGGCACACCGACAGCCGGGACACCTCGGTCTCCCGCAGTGGCGTCCAGGACTCCTCCCTGGGGGGACAGCCGGTCCTGGCCGCGAACACAGCGGGTGCCGCCGTCCCCCAGGTGTCGGCCACCGGCGTCAACACCGCCGAGACCGACGGCAGCAAGCTGGCCCTCGCCGAAGGCGCCCAGGTGAACGTCAAACGCAAGACCGGCCGGAGCTTCCTGTTCGCCATTCCCACGAGTTGGCTCGGTGTCGCGGACGTGGACCGGCACTTCAAGGACAGCACGATCGGCTCCTGGCTCGGCCGGCACCTGGGACCGTTCGGCTACATCAAGCCCGGTCCGCAGGCCGTGGAGACGCGGACACAGGTCATGGCCTGGGTGCGGGAGGACATCGCGCGGGAACTGGGGCTCGTCGGCGACGACACGTTCCCGGCCCGGGTCGCGGACGCGTGGGGGAAGACCACCCGGGCGAGCGACGCATGGGTGGCCGCGGACAAGAAGTACTGGGACCACCGCCGGGCCGTGCCGGAGCTGCGCGATCACCGCAACGCCCGCAAGCGCGACCTGACCGCCGCCAAGCGTCGGCTCACACAGGCGCAGGAGGCGGACCGGACCCGGCAGTCGGACCCGGGCCACGGCGCGGCCCCGGATGCCGGACTGCCCGAGTCCGCCGAGACGGCGATCGCCCGGCAGGCGGTACGCGACGCCGCCGCCGCGCTGAAGGCGGCCCGCCGCGCACTGCACCTGGAGGTCGGCGCCATGGAAGCCGAACTGCGCAGGGCGGAGAGGGCGGCCGCCGACTTCCACCGGGTACGGGCCGCGGCCGACCGGCTCACCCGCTGGCACCGGCTGCCCGCCGAGCCCCACGGTCCCGACGAGCCGGAACGGCGTGCGGGCCTGCTCGAACCGCCGCCCGTCGTCTTCAACGCGCCGCCGGCGAAGCGCACACCCGAGTGGCAGCGCTTCACCGAGGTCCCGGGCGAGGGAGGCGACCCGACGACACTCACCTCACCCACCGGAGATGTGTACGTCCTGCGCGACGGGCCCGCCGACGACGCCTTCTACCAGGCCCTCGCAGAGGGGCTGCACCACGCCGGCCCGGCACTCCTCGGCGACCTGGCGACGCTGCCCGATCGCAGAAAGATCGCGGCCGCGCTTCATACGCGGCTCGCCGACCAGCTGCGCCACCCGGACAACGCGGACCTGCTTGATTTCATCTCCCCGGACACCAAGGACACCTTCACCGCGGCCGAATTGGCGCATGCCGGGATCGTCCTCGACCCGGACTCCCCCGAACGCCGCGAGTTCGACGATTCCGGCCACATCCCCCTGCACGCCGTACTGTCCGCCGACCAGCGTGGCGCCCTCGCCGCGTCCCAGATCCTCCGGCCCGGCGACTCCGCGGACGATGCCGGGTGGGACCACGGCGCCGCCGACCTCCTCCCGGCCCTGGCGGCGCGAAGCTTCGGGGTACGGATCACGGTCGTACGTGGCGACGGCGACTTCCAGGACTTCACGCCTCCGGGGATCGCGGAGGACGAGGAACTCCCACATGTCGTACTGCGCCAGAAGGGCAGGCACTACCGGCTCGCGGTCCCAGAGGGGAATCCGGTCCGGCAGCCCCTGTTGCCCGGCCCGCAGTTGAAGAACGAGCGGCCCCCGCAGGCAGATCCCGGGCCGCCGCGCCCCGCCCACGACAAGGCGCCGTGGAACCCCGCAGGCGTCGACGTGTGGCACCACGGCACCGAGGTCGGTAGGACCACGCTGACCGCCCCCGACGGCACCGTCCACGACCTCGTGGAGCCGTCGGGCGGCGGCAACGGCTTCTGGCCCGCACTGGCCGCGGCCCTCCACCCGGGCCGCGACCGCGACCCGATCGCCTTCGTGCACGGGCGTGCGCTGCCTCCGTCCGCCGTGCTGGACCGCGGCGCTCCCTTCACCCACGATGAGTTGACGCGCGCCCGAATCAGCCTCACCGCAGCGCAGGCGGAGCGGTTCCGGCTCGCCGGCGGCAGGCTGCCCGACGACCTGACTCTGACGCAGGGCCAGACGCGTGAACTGGTCCGTACACAACTCCGCACGGCCCGTCGCTGGGACGACGCGACCGCCCGAACGGCCGCCGAAATCGCCGCGTCCGCCTACCGGATCCAGCTCAGGGTCGTCTCGGAGGACGGCAGTGCTGTGACCCATGTTTCGCACAACGCGGAGCGTACGGTGACGCTGTACCGGCGCGGTGCGGAGTACTTGCTGGCCCGCCCCAGGACCTCGGAGACACCGGCAGACTCGCTGGCCCATGGGACCAGGCAGCCTGAGGAACCGAGTAGCAGCCGGCCTCAGGCACCCGCAGCTTCTGCCCAGGAGGACCGCGGCGGCAAGCGGACCGCGGAAACTGAGCCAGATCAGAGCTGTGCCCCCGAAGGGGTCCAAAAGCCCGGCCCGGCGGCCTCGTTGGGGGACCGCGCCATGGCGGAAATGATGGGGTTGAGTCTCGATCCGCATGTCGAGGAACCGGGCGCCCAGGAGTCCGCCACGGGAAGTGAAGCCGACCATGAAAGCCCTTGAGCCATCGCCCACGCGACCACTCCAAGGTTCTTGCTTTCGACGGTGGTTGGCGGACCGACTGTTTTCTTGAGGAATTTGCGTCCGACGGCGTCCGCACAAGCCCCTCCGCCGTAGTACAGGGCGGGGTGGCCGTAACCCGGCGGGCACGACACCCACTGCCGCACCAATCCTTCCCCACTGGCCACCATCCATGGAAGGCACGGATGACCGATACCGACAACAACCAGACGCTGAGCGCACTGGCAACCGCTCAGAACGCCACAGATCCGTCCCCTGCAGAACCGGACGCCGCCCCGGTGCCAGCGGCGGACATAGCCGCGGCACTCTCCGAACCTGACGCCGGGGATCCGAGACGGCCGATGGCGCCCGAGGAGAGGGGCGAGAGGGGCAAGCCGGTCGCCGCAGACGGCGAGCAGCCGGCTTCCGAAGCGGAAACGGAAGCGGAACCCTCCACCGGGGAGGACTCGGAGAAGGAGGCTGCGCGTAAGAGTTCCGCATCGGACCAGGACACCTCCACCACATCCGAGCCGGCGACCACCACTGACTCGTCCGCCGTAACCGCCGTAACGGGAGTGGCGGAAGCAGCGACCGCCGCCGCGGCGGCCACCGGTTCGCAGCCGGAGGAATTCTCCATGCCGGGTCTGCCCCGCAAGGCGATGCTGGCCGGCGCGGCGATCGCCGGAACGCTGCTGATCGCCGTTCCCCTGCTGCTCACCTCGACCGGCGATGACAAAGACTCCGGGGCCAAGCGAACAGTGGCCGAGGACGGCACCGTTCTCGCTCTCGGCGGCGAACCCGCCGACGCCTACGGTTCGGCTCCGCCGAGGGCGCCCGGCTCCGGGCGACCGACAGAGGGAAGCGCCGAAGATTCGCGCGTCAGGAGCGGGGCCGGGGCAGGGGCCTCTGTGAAATCGAGCGGTAGCGAGTCGGGCTCGCCGGACGGCGGGAACAGGGCCTCAGGATCGGACTCCGGCGCCAGGTCAACCGGCGTGACGCGAACCCAGTCGGGCACGACCGCCAGTGGAACAAGCGCGGGCGCAGACAAGCCGACCACGTCCAACGAGCCCGTCGGCCAACTGCTGATCGGCTTCGCCTCCAATCGCTGCATCGACGTGACCGACAACACCGGCGCGGACGGCACAGCGCTGCAGATCTGGGACTGCGGTGGCGCGGCCAACCAGCGTTGGCAGTTCTACGGGGACGGCACCATCCGGTCCATGGGCAAGTGCATGGATGTGGCCTGGGGCTCGCGAGAGAACGGCGCGGTCGTCCAGCTCGCCGACTGCACCGGCAACCCAGCGCAGCAGTTCCGCCTGAACTCGGCCCATGACCTCGTGAATCCGCAGTCGGACAAGTGCGTGGATGTGAAGGATCAGGCCACGGGCAACGGTGCCCGGCTGCAACTGTGGTCGTGCAGTGGTGCGGGCGACCAGAAGTGGAAGACCGGCTGAGCCAACGCCTGATGCGGCCTCTGTCTGGACGGATCGTTGGACATCGTGTCCCATTCAATTAGCCTTCGGTCCATTGGAGTTGCTGCGGTTATCGGGCAGCACCTGATATGTACCGCATCCGGCAGCCGCACCCCCTGCGGCTGCCGGATGTTTCCTCACGCCAAGGATCCGGGCGATTTCCGCGCCGTTCCTTTCCCTCGGAGGGCCCACACAGTCGCATGGGACCCGTGTGGCGCGCCCGCGGCGAGACGCTGTACCGCCTCGCTCAGGCCGCGCGCGGCAGTGAAGGCCGCTGCCGACGCCGACTTCATCCGGCACGAGGCAGCGATGCCCATATTCAGTACGGCACAAGAGTCGGGCCTGGAACTCCGTGGTGACGTCCGACGAACAGGGCGCGTCACCCGCGCCATCAAGGACATCATCGCCCGCAGCTTGGAATCGGCATGGAGCGGTCCAGTCCTTCGGTGCATCCTGTCGGCAAGACAAGGACTTCCCGACCGGCCGCAGACGGGCGACGTCCCGCTCGACTGCGCCGCGTGGCATGCCGGCCACGACGCGGATGTCGCGGGCCAGCCCCTCGGCGAAGCCCACGACCCGGCAGTCACGCTTGCCCTCGGGATGGATCAGTACGGCGTGACCGACGGCCGCACGGCGCCGCCCCGGGTGGTGGCTTACCCCTGAGGCAGTTGACCAGAGGACGCCGTTGAGCTCACTGCCCGCGCCCGGCCGTTGAACTTGCGTTCGGCTGGTCGGCGAAGCGGGGTTGGCCGGAGCCCCGCGAACAGTCGGGAGCGGTGATCCGAGGGGTCGTGGCTCCGCTCGCCGCATCCGGGCTGAGGTCAGGGCCGGTCGGCAGCATCGCCAGCAGCGGCGAGGGCAGCGCTCTGGCGTCCTGCGCCGAGTAGCCGAGGGCGGTCAGCGCCTCGTCTCCCGCCACCCGGTACTTCACCCCGCTCTCGGTCACCAGATAGACGGTGTCGCCGATGGGGCCGCCGCCCGCACCCAGTGCCCGTACCAGCGCGCCGCGACCCGCACGCACCACGGTCCCGTCCACCGGGCTGCAAGCAGCCGCAACGCGGTCACCGGTGGGCTGGACCAGCGGTGCCAGTGCGGACGCCGGCACCAGAGCGCTCGACACCCGGGTGCCATCGGAACCGGGCTCGACCACGGCGCACGCCGTCTGCCCCTCGGGGACCCCCGTCAGGCTCGGCGGCGATGCCGGCAGGTCGTCCGACGGGGGCTTGGCGCTGCCGGGTGCCAGATACCGTCCGAGCACATCCGAACCGACGACCGGCACCCGGGGTGCCTGCCCGTCGTACGCCGCCTGGCGGGTCCGCGGGTCGCCGAGCAGCAGAGCTGCCGCCGTGTCGGTGAGAGGCTCAAGGCCCTTGCGCCCCAGCACATACCAGGATCGTGCACCGCCCGGCACCTGAACCCGAAAGAGCTGCCCCACCTTCGTCGCCGCACCTGCCAGGGACGGCCCCAGCTCACCGCGGCCGGGCACGTCAGGAGAGGCCAGGTCAGGCCCGGCGGGCAGGGAGTCGAGGAAAGCGGACGACACCGGGCGCGGTGTGGCGGAGCCGTATCCAAGGGACTTCACCGCACCGCTCGACGTGTCCAGCCGCAGTCGGCTGCCCCGCCACATCAGGTACGTGGTGCGGTCGGGACCGACCAGCAGCACCGCCTGGCGTGTGCCCAGCGCGCGGTCCGTCTCCGTCTCGTGGCCGCCTCCCACGACCAGCACCGTCCGCGCAGCACCCTTCTGGGGGTCTACGACGGAACACACCCGCCAGGCACCGCGCTCCAGCCGATCGATGCCGGGCACGCTGTCGGGCGCTCCGTCGATGCCCACGGACACTCCGATCGGTGTTCCGTCCAGGGAGCCCGAGCCCACGTCCACCGTGCCGAGGTCCTTGCCGCCCAGCAGCAGCGCCGACGCGTAGTTGCGCACAGGACGCAGCCGACCGCCGAGATAGAGATAGCGGGCCCCGGTGTCCTTGTTGACAACGAGTGCCTCACCGCTGCGCCAGGAGTCCTTGCCACCGGGCGAGAGCAGCCCGACGACGAACGCACCCGCGCTGATGAGCACGGCGATCACAACACCCGTCACCAGGCCACGGGTGGTGCGCGCCAAGGGGCTCTCGGGCGCGTCGGGTTCTCCCAGCAGCATTCCGGAGTTGAGCCGGCCCATGACGAACATGTGCGCCTGAACCTGGTCGCGCTTGGATTGCATCGTCCCCTCCTTTCAGCCGTACAGACCGCGCAGGCCACCGAAGACGCCGACCACCCACAGCACAAGCGGCAGCAGGCTGATGGCGAGAGCACTGTGCAGCAGCTCGGCGGCCCGTCCCCAGTACGGGACAAGTCGACGCCCCGGCAGAACCCACGACGCCACGGCGAGGACGGCGGCCACCGCGAGCGTGCCACCGGCCACTATCAGCCGCTGTTCCGGCCGCAGGGTGGCGACCAGTGCGAGGGTGAGAAGGGTGAGGCCCCACACGCCGGGCAGGGCCATGGAAAGGCGCTGCCAGACATTGCCGAGGCCCCTGCCGTGCAGGAGCAGGAGCATCGACAGGACGCCCGTCGTCACCACCTCAGGCAGTGCCGGGCGCGTCGGCACAGCCAGGACGCAGACGGCGGCGACCACTCCGGTCGAGGCATAGAGCACCGTCATCCAGGAGTTGGCGAGCTCCGTACGGGCACTGACGCTCCGCTCCGGATACGGCTCGATGTCCTCCTGCAACTGCTGCGGGTTGTTCGGCAGGAACGGCATACGCATCCCGGCGAGTTTGAACGCGATCGAGGGAACGAAGGCGCCGAGCGCCGCGCATGTGGCCGCAATCATCAGCGCCGCTTCCTCGATCGGGAATCCGGCGAGGGCCATCAGAGCACCGCCGGCCATGGCGGCCAAGGCGCACAGTGCGATCCCTGTGAACAGCGGTGTGTAGAGCGCCACCATCGACACGGCCAGGACCGCTCCCCCCGCGCCCGCTGCTCCGGCAGACAGCAGCCTGGCGCCCAGCACCTCCTGGGCATAGGCCCCGGTGAGTTCCCCGCCCGGCACCAGCCAACCGGCAAGCGCGAGGCAGGGTGCGGCAAGCACGCCCAGAACCGCACCGGAGGGCGGGTCGCCCACGGCGCGGCTCGCCGTCGCCGCGCCCGCCAGGAGCAGTGCGCCGGCTCCCGCGAGTGACAGCATCCGCACCAACGAGGAGCCGCCGGGCCAGGCCAGAACCAGCAGGCCGATCGTCACGGTGAACCCCGTCAGCCCGCGCAGAAGCATCCGACTGCTCTGCGGCCCCCAACTGTGCAGTCTTTCCCGCATGGTGTTGGCTATGCCGTCCACCAGGTCGTCCAGTCGGACCGCCGGCAGTTCTTGGGTGCGAGGGCGCAGATACAGCACTTCACCGTGCTTGACGTTCAGCGAGGCAAGCGTGCCTTCGCCCTCCAAGGGAGTCTCTCCGAGGCGCTGGAGCACCCAGCCGCCCTGTTCCAGCCCCTCTTCCTCCAACTCGGCACCGGCATGGCGAAGAACAGCCGGAAGCAGGTCGGCCACCGGCACATCCGACGGCACCGCCCAGTCCATGGAAGTGCCGGGGGTTCGCACGGTCAGGTGACAGAGCCCGGCTGTTGAGGTTTCGGTCATACAGAAGTCGCCCTTTCCTGAGCATCGTCGGACCCGGGGCTTCCCGGTGCACCTGGGCAGGCCGTACGTGCCGTTCGCGGTCGAGGCGTTGGCGACGTCCATGCGCAGGCTCGTCGAACGGACCCTGCCGTCTGACCGGACAACCACTTCTGCCAGGCGTTGCCGTGGCAGTCCCGGAGCCGCAGTGGGCAGCCGTCCGTGCCGTCGTGCGCGGTCACCTCGACGCACCATGTGGCAGACCGCGGCGGACGACGGGCGGAGGTACCCGGTTTGGCTGTGGCTCTGTCGCGGCGCTCCGGGCGGAGGTGGAACGGCAGCCGGGTCAGCCGTGGCTCTTCGGCGGTGCCGGACGAGTCCGGGGCGGGTTGCCCGCCCCAGATCGCAAGCGCCCTTGTGCCGTTCATGCGCGTCCGCTCCACTCTTGGGCCGGCCGCAGCACGAAACCCACATCCCACTTTCCCCAGGCGGCACCGGACCGGCAGGGACGCGCGGCCGCGCCGCAGCGCCGCGAGGCCTGTCGGCCCTGACCGGTGACGGTCACGCCGGCGGGCTGGTCGTGCCGCGAGCAGCGCGCCTGTATCCCCCTTGCCGGCGTGGGGCATGTTCCGGTTTGCCGGGGTGCGTATGGCGCCACTGTGGTTCAGGGGCATGAGCCGTTACGCCGCCACGAACATAGGAGTCCTGGCGCGGCCGGTGGCCAGGTCGGGCCGGACTGTGCCCGGCAGGACCTGGAATCCTTCCCTCGAGCACGGTGGCGCGTGCGCGGGTGCGCCCTTATTTGATCTACGGCTCTAGCATGCGGCCGCGGGAAGTCGGCGGAGCGTCGGCAAGGGAACTCTGACGTGCCGCACCTTTTCGCGTGGGGTGAATCCGGCTCGTGTCGAAGGAAGCAGATGAAGCTACGACTACTGTCCCGCCGCTCGTGCGAGGACGCTCGAGTTCGAGTCGCCGGAGTCGGGGGGAGGTTTCGCGGACTCCTTGGCGAAGGGGCGGGCGCGGTCGCCGGGACGGCTGGGCTGGCTGCGACAGTCCTGCTGACCAGTGGTCTCCTGGCGCCGCAGGCCGACGCCGCAGACGGGGTCTGCCTTCCCTCCGGTACGGACGCGTCCATCCAGGCGGCGCTGCCCCGGAGCGGTGGCAGAGCTGTGCGCGGGATCTGTCTTCGACCTTTCCCACTCGATCGTCTTCACGGCTCCCGGCCAGACTGTCCAGACGCAGGGTCTGCCGACGGGCAGTGCGCAGGCGCTGCTGCGCGTCACCGGGGACCTTGCCACAGCGATACGCGGCGGCGATCAGTCGAATGCCACGGTGCAGAACATCCGCGTCGACGGGCGCCGCTCCGAGCTCGGCCGCGTGCCGAACGGGGAAGCGCTCCTGGAGATGGGAGGCAGGAGCGAGGGCCAGGTCGTGCAGAACACCACGCTTTCCGACCCTCGGGGCTGGTCGGCGCTGCACATGACCGAGGGCGGCGTGACCAACAACATCCCGACCTGTCAGAACAGCAAGATCCTCAACAACACGATCGGCCCGAGCGGTGAGGACAACGGCGCCTGGGCCGACGGCATCTCACTGGCATGCGGCAACAGCGAGGTCTCGGGGAACACCGTCACGGACGCGACCGACGGCGGGATCGTCATCTTCGGGGCGCCGGGCTCCCAGGTCAGGAACAACACGATCACCGCCCGGACCAGAGTCCTGCTCGGCGGGATCAACATGGTCGACTTCAAACCGGTGAACGGCAACTACGCCGGGACCGTGGTCTCGGGGAACACCGTCGACGCGGCGGGTTCCTTCATCAAGATCGCCATGGCGATGGGGACGATGCCCTGGGGATGCGGCTCCTCCGAGGTCAACTACGGCGCCACCGTCATGGACAACACCCTGACAGGCGCTCACATGGGCTACGGATTCGTGGCCAGCGGGGTCAGGGACTGGACGGTCACCGGTAACGCCGACCGTTCCACTCACGTCGGCTACCCCCGCCGGCAACTGCTCGGGCACCCCGGCCTCGCAGCCGAGGGGCTTCCAGTCGGAGAACGTCGCCGGGAACAGTTCGCTGCAGTCCGACTTCGTCCCCGACCAGCACCTGACGAACCTGCTCAACATCGCCGAGAACCCCGCGACCGTCAACCTCGTCGCCAACAACGGCATGTTCGTCACGGCGGAGAACGAGGGCTCCGAGCCGCTCGTCGCCAACCGGACGCGTGCCGGGAACTGGGAGAAGTTCGACATCACCCGACTGAGCGGCGATCAGGTCCAGTTGCGTGCCAGGGTGAACAGTAAGTGGGTGACCGCTGAGGACGCCGGCGCGTCGCCGCTCATCGCGAACCGGGCGACACACCGCGCGGGTGGGAGACATTCCATCCGTTGTTCTTCGTAGGGAATCCCGGCCTTCAGGCCGGGCGGGAATGCGATCTTCGGCCCGGAGGCGCGCAGCGCCGGAGTTCTCTGCGCCTGTGTGGTGAGGGTCAGGCTGGGCGCTTCT
>NZ_VZRB01000038.1:0-996 GCF_008806595.1 Streptomyces luteolifulvus
GCCCGGTCCGCCGCTACGGCTGCACGGAAGCCGCGGTGCCCTCGGACTGCGGCAGCGAGTCGAGACCGTGACGGCGCCCGCCCAGGACCCGTGCAGAGACCTCGGCCTCACAGGCCGCGCCGAACACATCAGCGGAGGCGGCCGACCTGCGGCGGGCCACGGCGGCATCGGTGTCCTCAACCACCAGGTCCGCGTTGATCGCCGCGGCGGCCTGCACCCCGGCCGCCCCGTCAGAACCCGCGGTCCCCAACCATCCGGCGAGCACTGACCCGAATGGCCCCGGCGGACGTGCGTCTCCCCGTCCGGCGGACCCCGCGCGTGAATACTGGCGGCATGCTCCAGAGTCTCGGGCCCTCACCCTCCGCGCCGCCCGGCACGTGTGCACCCGGGTTTCATGTGCTCGTCGTGTGCACCGGCAACCTCTATCGCTCCCCCCTTGCCGAGTGGCTGCTCAGGCAGCGGCTGCTCGATGCCCGGCCGGTGATCCGGCTGAGCAGTGCGGGCACACGGGCCCTCACGGGTACGCCCATCGCGGCCACGGCGGCGTCCTTCCTCCTCGAACGCGGCGCGGACGCCTCGGGGACGAGTTCGCGGCGGCTGACGAAGGATCTGGTCGAGAACTCCGATCTGGTGCTGGGGGCCGCGACGGAGCATCGCGAGGCCGCTGTGCGGCTGTCCCCCGTATGGGCGCTGACCCGCGCCTTCACCCTGTCCGAGTTCGCCCGGCTGGTGCGGGCGGAGGACGCCTCGGGCGTGGCGGATCCGGCCGCGCGCTTCAAGGCCCTCGTCCGGGGAGCCGCCGCCCGGCGTGGCAGCGAGCGGGTCCGTCCGGGCGAGGACGACATCGAGGATCCCCTGGGTGCCCACCCCGAAGAGGTGCGGGACTGCCTCGTACGGATCGAGGGTCTGGTGGAACGTATCGCCGCGGGGGGGGGGGCCCGGGGGGGGGGGGGGGCCCCCCCCCCCGGGGCCGGGGGGGGCGCCCCCCCCCCCCAC
>NZ_VZRB01000038.1:1006-75159 GCF_008806595.1 Streptomyces luteolifulvus
CCTGCCTCGACGGGATGTTGGGTCTGGTGGAATTTACCGCCGCTGCGGGGCGCCCGGGGTGATCCGGTGCGCACAGCCGCGCGGTACCGGGGAGATCCGACCCGCCCTCAAACAGACCCGTCCGTCATCGCACCCGTCATCGCAGGAACCGCTTGCGGTCCACGAAAGGAGAGTTCATCGCGGTGAGCCGCAGCCGGTGCCGGGGCCTGCCCCGGCGATGCGGCCGGGTCAGGGTGATCTGGCGGACGAGTTGCTGGAAGCAGGCCAGCGACGCACAGCTCGGCAGGGCGGCCGCCGCGGCGTCGGTGAGCGTTCCGCGCGCCTGGACGACACACAGCAGCACCGAGGCGAAGGAGAAGAGCAGCACCACCACCCAGGAGTGCATGGCACGGCACCGGTGCAGCGCGGCACGGAGGATCGACAGCGCCGCCACGAGCCAGGGGCCGTACACAAGCAGCGGCCACCAGGAAACGGAGTCGCTCCGCGTATGGAAGACGGCGACCAGCCGCAGGGGTTCATACGTGGCCATGCCGCCGAAGACGCTCACCATCGAGGTGATGACGGCGGCCAGCGCGGCGATCAGATAGCTGAGGGTGCGCAGCCCGCTGACGCGTCTGGGTTCGCGCAGCTTCCGATGGCTCTGGGGCACCGTCCGCAGCGGCGGCAGTTCGGCGGTGATGTCCTGCAGATTCCTCAGGGGACTGCCCGGTGGCGGCGCGCCTGCCGGCGCCTCGTCGCGGACCGGGGGTGCGCTGGGGACCCGCTCGGCCGCCATGGCGTCCTGGAGCAGGTAGGCGAGTTCCTCGGCCGGGTCCCAGGTGGGGTCCGGCGGAACCAGGGGTTCCTGGAACACGTCCGCGCGACGGTGCCGGCCGGTGCCCCCCATGTCGTACGGGCCGAGGTGACCGGCGTAGAACCCGGAGTGGTAGTCAGTGCGCTCGTCGTTCATGGCGCAGCTTGATCATTCGGCCCGGGGGCAGGGACGGCGGCCTTCCAGGGTGCCCCAGCGTTGGAGGAGGTCGTCCTCCAGCCGCACCATGGTGTCCAGAAACGTCTGCAGCAACGGTTCGGTGACCTGCAGGACGACGGGCAGTCCCTCCTTGCTGAGGGTGCCGTTGGCGCTGGGCGCGGAGTACGCCGAGGCCGGAGTGTAGATGTAAGGGCCCATCGTCACCGCATGGGCCCTCGTCAGGCCCCTCCGGTCCTCTCGATACGCGAACAGGCCGATATTCCTTGCCCTAGTCATGCCCCGAATAACGCAGCCTCTTTGCCATGGATGCGCGGCAAACGGGTGAAGGAATGCATGGATAGGTACCTTATCGAGAGGCCATTCGACCATGTTCCACTGCTGTGCGAAAACCATATTATGAGCACGGCATGACCGGTCCGCGCGTCATGACCGGTCCGCGCCGACGGTCTCCGGCTGACGGTGCAACGGGTGAGTATTCTCTTCCAGCACTTCGATCATCCGGCGGCGCTGACGCAATTCAATGACATCGATCCGCCACATCCGGCCGAGCGGGTGCGACCCCAAAAGGGATCCCACGGTGCAGACAGAAGCACAGACGAGCAATGACCACAGAGCGGCGTTCCACATGATTGTCTCCATCGTCGAATTCGCGGCACACGGATAACGCGGACATGTATGCACAGTGACGGAAGAGACACAAGACGCCCCACAGGGACTAACCGGATGACTGCCGTTCCATCCCACATAACCGGTCGCGGTCGGGTCATCGCTTTTCAGCACGGACGGCAACGGCCGGCAGCGGACTCCCGACGCGACGCCGTGAAACGTGCGCAGGAAGTGTTGCTGCCGGCCGTCGTACCACAGGTACTGCCGCGGCTTCGCGGACCACGCTATGGGCCCGCCCCGGTCAGCCGCGCTTCACCCGCCGGGTGAGAACCATCGCCCCGCCACCGAGCAGAAGCAGCCCGGCGACCCCGCCCAGCAGGGCGGCCGAGTGGTCGTCACCGGTGTCGGCGAGGTGCGGCTTGCCGTGGTGGTCCGGCTTGCCGTGGTCGCCGCCGTTCCAGGCTCCGTCGCCGGACCCGCTTCCGTTGCCGGAACCGCCACCGCTGCCGGAACCGCCACCGCTGCCGGGCCAGCCCGGAGCCTCAGTGGGGTCGTCGGTCGGGGGGTCAGTCGGGTCGTCGGGCCTGTCCGGACCGTCGCCCGGACGGCCGGGACCGCCCGGTCCGTCACCGTCACCGTCACCGTCGCCGAGCACCCGGAGTCCGGCCGACAGGGTGAGGTCCGGGGCCTCGGCCCTCAGCAGGAACCGGTGCCAGCCCGGCTTGGTGTTCTCGGGAATGGTGACCGTTCCCTCCACCGTCCCGGTCCCATCGGCCTCGAAGTTGCCCAGAATGACGATCCTCGACGCAAGGGCAGCCTCAACGTCCTGGTTCGGCTGGAAGCCCGTTCCAGTGAAGTCGACCTCACCCCCCGCCTCGACCTCCGTCGGGTCGATGGTCAAGCTCCCCGCCGGGGGCGGGTACGGGGGTGGATACGTATTGGCAAGGGCGGGCTGCGCCCCCAGCACGGGTACAACGGCCAGGGCAGCGGAGGCCGCCGTGGCCGCGAGTGCAGCACGCCATTTGGATGACGCCGTCATCGCATTTCACGCTCCTCAAGTGGGATCAGGCCGACGCCATGGCGCGACCCGCGAGTACGGTATATGGATGTATGACGCCAAAAGGTCTGCCATAACGGCTGTTGGTGGATAAGAGGCCATCTGGCGCATGAAGATCACCGGAACGACGTCAGGCCTCCGGCGTTCGGCCGAAGCGCGCAACATCCCTGCCTCCACGCCAAGTTGGCGCATCGACAGGGCGAGGCGGGCTCAGCAGGGTCCCTGCTGCCGCGCGATCCCGCGGACCAGCAGCTGAAAGACGGTCAGCGCCACGACGACCGGGAGGGCCACGGCGCAGATGCCGTGCAGGGTCTTCGGCTCCCGGGCCACGCACAGCGCCACCGCCAGGGCGGAGAAGAACAGCACGACACACCACGCGTGCGTGGCCGGGTCGCGGTACAGGGCGGACCTCAGGATCGACAGCGAGGCGACCATCCAGGGCCCGTACACCACCAGCGGCCACCAGTTGTCCGCACCGAAGCGGGCGGGGCCGGCGGTCACCACCTCGGGCAACGGGTCGTAGGCGACGACACCGCCGAACACTCCGGCCATGGCGACGACGACGGTTCCCACCGCGGCGATCAGAAAGCCGACGGTCCGCTGCCTGGTCGTCATACACGCCACAACGAGTCCGGCCGTGAACCGGGTGCGAGGCATCCGGGTGACATGGGCGTCGCGACAAGGGGGCCACAGAGCCACACGGCTGACAGATGGTCGGGAAATCCCGCATCGCCGGACGTCGGGGTGCGGGCACCCCTCGCGCACCTGCAAGCTCTAGGGACACAACGAGCCGGACATACACGGCATAAGCCTTGATCCGCCTCGTCCCCTCGACGCATTCGAGAAAGGTCCGGGATGCCCAGAACATCCAGAACGTTTGGTGTGACCCTCCTCGCGCTGGCTCTGGCGGCCGCCACACCGAGCGCCCTCACCGGCTCGGCCTCGGCAGCGTCGCCGTCCAAGGCCGCCGCCCCCGACAAGGCGGGCATGATCGCCGGCCAGTACATCGTGATGCTCAAGGACGCCTCCGACCGGACGGAGGACATGGACGAAGTCCTGACGGCGGCAACCGCGCACGCCTCCGACATGGGCGCCCTCGTACGCCAGGTCTATCGCCATGCCCTCCTCGGCTACTCGGCGACGATGACCGCGGCCACCGCGGCCGAGCTCGCCAAGGACCCGCAGGTCCAGGCGGTGCAGAAGGACCAGAAGATCCGTGCCATGGCCCAGCCGGTCCCGACCGGCGTGAACCGGGTCGACGCCGACCTCAGCCCCACCGCGAAAATCGACGGTGTGGACAGGCGGGTCAACGCGGATGTCGCCGTCATCGACACCGGTATCGATCCGAACCACCCGGATCTCAACGTGTACCGGGCCGGCGGCAAGAACTGCCTGTCGTCGTTCCTGCCGCCCCGCGACCTGAACGGCCACGGCACGCATGTGGCGGGCACCATCGGCGCCCTGGACAACAACACCGGGGTCGTCGGCGTGGCGCCCGGGGTGCGGCTGTGGCCGGTCCAGGTGCTCGGTCCCACCGGCTCCGGGACCACCTCGAGCGTGGTGTGCGGCATCGACTACGTCACCCAGCACGCCGACGAGATCGACGTGGTCAACATGAGCCTGGGCGGTTCCGGCTCCGACGACCGCAACTGCGGCCTCAGCAACGGCGACGTCATGCACCGGGCCATCTGCAACTCGGTCAGGGCGGGGGTCACTTACGCCGTGGCAGCCGGCAACAGCCACGCGGACGCTGGGGGCACCGTGCCGGCCGCCTACGACGAAGTCATCACCGTCAGCGCGCTGGCGGACTTCGACGGCAAGCCCGGGCGCCAGGGCCGGGCGACCTGCTACGACGATCAGGACGACACGTTCGCCGACTTCTCCAACTACGGCCCCGACGTCGACCTGATCGCCCCGGGCGTGTGCATCCTCTCGACGTACTTCGCCAACCGCTACGCCACCATGTCCGGTACGTCCATGGCGACGCCGCATGTGGCGGGCGGCGCCGCGCTGTACCTGGCCACCCACCCCACCGCGTCACCGGCGGCCGTCAAGGCGGCCCTTCAGGCGGCGGGAAACCTCAACTGGACGCAGACAGGGGACGGAGACAACGTCAAGGAGCGTCTCCTCGGGGTCGGCGGGTTCTGACCGGCCGTCACCCCGGGCACACCCCCTCGGCAGCGCACCTCGGCATCGGCCGGAGTGCGCTGCCGGATCATTTCTCCCCCGCGAGATCCATCGGCGCGATCTCACGGCGGCCCACCGAAATACGCGGCGAGGGCAGGTCGCCGTAGGCGGCGTAGCTGTCGCCCTTGGGGGCCGCGGCCATGTTGAAGACGGTGCCGAGAATGCGGCCGCCCACGCGGTTCAGCGCCTCGACGGCGGTGCGGACCTGGTCACGGCTGGTCTTGGCGGCGCGGACGACGAGCAGCGTGCCCTGGGCCAGCGGAGCGAGTCCGATGGTGTCGGCGACCGGCAGCAGCGGTGCGGTGTCGACGATCACCACCTCGTAGGTGTCCGCCAGGTCGTGCAGGACCTCGCTCATACGGGCCGAGGCGAGCATCTCGGTGGGGTTCGGCGGAATGGCGCCGCTGGCGAGCACCGACAGCCCGTTGCCGGCCTTCTGCATCACGTCCTCGGGGCGGGCCTGCCCGATGAGCACGGTGGTCAGTCCCGCGTCCCGGACGAGACCGAAGGTGCTGGCCACGCACGGGCGGCGCAGATCGGCGTCGACCAGACAGGTGGCGACGCCCGCCTCGGCCAGGGACAGGGCCAGGTTCACCGAGGTGTTGGTCTTGCCCTCGCCGGGCACCGAACTGGTCACCATGATGATCCGCGGCCGGTCGTCGACCTGGGCGAACTGAAGATTCGTGCGCAGTTTGCGGAAGGCCTCGGCGCGTTTGGAGTGCCCGGCGGCGGTGACGAGCGGCTGTCCGGGGGCGTTCTTGTCGTACGGAATGGCCCCGAGGCCGGGCAACTCGGTGAGCTCGCCAAGCGCCTGGGTCGTCTTGAGGCTGGTGTCGAGGGTCTCCAGCAGGAAGACGATTCCGGCGGCGAGCAGCAGGCCGCCGAGCACACCGGCGGCCAGATTGAGCAGCGGCCGGGGCGAGACGGGGGCGGAGGGCGCGACCGCCATCTGCGTGACGCCGAGCGAGACCGGTGAGACGGGCTCGGGAGGTGTGCCCGGCTTGCGCTGGGGGCCGGTCGGCGCGGGGGTCTCCAGTCGCTCGATGACGGCGCTGAAACACGCGGCGACGGCATTGGCGATCCGCGCGGCGCGCTCGGGCTCGGTGTCCCGCACGCTGATGTTGATGAGCACGGTGTTGAGCGGGGCCTCGGCCGTGATCCGGGAGGCCAGTTCCTCCGGTGTGGTGGGCAGCTTCAGTTCACGCACCACCGGCCCGGTCACCCGTTGGGTGGACACGATGGCGGCGTACGACTGCACACGCGCCTGCGAGAAACTCTGCCCCTGATTCAGCTGGGTGGTGTCCTCGCTGGTGCGGGCCGCGACGAAGAGCTGCGTCCGGGCCTCGTATTCGGGGGTGCTCCATGCCGTGACGGCGACCGCCGCCCCGATCGCGAGAACCAGGCAGACCACCGCGGTCAGCCAGCGTCTGGACAGAGCCTTCAGGAATCCGTGGAGATCCAAGCTGCACCCCTCAAGAGAACCGAGGAAACCACCTAAACGGGAGGTTTGTTCCCTATGTACCCGGCTGAACATAGGTGCTGGAACGTCTCGATCCACGGAGCCACCCCCAATGTCGGCCCGACAAACAGCCCTGTGGCGGCCGTCCAGGTACCAACCAGTCGGGTGACTTCCGGGCAACACCCGTCCGCTCCTCGGCGGGGTGCTCCGTTCACCGATGTATGCATGTCTCATGACGGAGCGACAGGTGCCCCCCGTCCCCGAGCCTCCCGGTCCAGCCCAGGGCGTCCTACGCCTGCGCGCATACCTTCGGCGCCGTTCGGTCAGGAACGCGCTGCTGGTCTCCGCCGCACTGTGCCTGGCCGGTGTCGCCTGGATCGGCGTCACCGGGCTGCTCGCCCGCTCCGAGCTGCTGAACGTCCAGCGGGAGCTGTCCACGCTCAAGCAGTCCGTCACCAGCCCAGCGGGGAACACCCCCGGCGCGAGCCCCGAAGAAACGATGCGGAAGGCGGCGGCACATGCCGCCCGGGCCCATCAACTCACCACCGGGCCCGCCTGGTTCATGGCCTCGCAGGTGCCGTATCTGGGCCGGCCCGTCAGCACCGTTCGCGGCATCTCCGAGGCCGCCGACCGGCTGACCGGGGACGTGCTGCCGCCGATGGTGGAACTCGTGGCGCGGCCGATCGACGATGCCGGCCACCAGGGGCTCGGGGCTCTGCTGTCCGAACTCCGCGGCAAGGCTCCGGCCTTTGACCGGGCCGCCCGGGCGGCCGCCGACACCCGCAGGCTCGCCGACGGTCTCCCCCGTTCCCCCTGGGTGCCGGGCGTGGACCGCGCGCGCACCCGGCTGGTGACCCAGCTGCGACGGACGGCACCCGCCATGGCCGACATGGCCGTGGCGGGCCGTGTGCTTCCGTCCATGCTCGGTGCGGACGGTCTGCGGCGCTACATCGTGGTCTTCCAGAACACCGCCGAAGCGAGAGGCACCGGAGGTCTGCCGGGAGCCTTCGCCGTGCTGACGGCCGATCAGGGAAAGCTGTCCTTCGAGACCTTCGGCACCGACACGATGCTGGCCCATGTGCGCCCCACCGTCGACCTGGGAGCCGAGTACCGGGCCCAGTACGGGCGCATGGACCCCACCGGGACCTGGGCCAACTCGAATGTGAGTCCCCACTTCCCCTACGCGGCCCGTATCTGGACGGCCGTGTGGCGCAAGCACAGCGGACAGCGGGTGGACGGGGCGGCCGCGGTGGATCCCAGCGCCCTGGCGAGGCTGCTGCGGGCGACGGGCCCGGGCCGCCTGCCCGACGGAACTCCGCTCACGGCGGACAACGTCCTGGACCTCACCGAGCGCACCGGTTACGCCCGCTTCACCGACAGCCGGGAGCGCAAGGAGTTCCTCCTAGGTGTCGCCCGCGCCGCCGCCACGACGTTCACCGGTGCCCTGAGCACGCCCCGGCAGCTGCCGGAACTGCTCAGGGCGGCTTACGACATCACGCAAGAAGGACGCCTGAAGGTGTGGAGCGCCGAGCGCCGGGAACAAGGTCTGCTGCAACAGCACCCCTTGGCAGGAGCCATGCCGGCCCGGCCCGGACCCCTCGCCGGCGTCGTGGTCAACAACGCCGCGGGCGGCAAGCTCGACTACTACCTGGAACGGAAGCTGCACTGGATTCCCGGCCAGTGCACCCGGCGCGGACGCATGGTCACCGCGCGCGTCACGGTCGCCAACCAGGCCCCCGCGTCGGGGCTCCCCCCGTATGTCACCCAGCGCGTCGACAAGCCGCCGTACGCCACCCGGCCGGGAGACAACCGGCTGCTCCTGTCCTACTACGCCAGCGCGGGCGCACAGCTGAACGACGTGAGCATGGACGGCCGCCAGGTCAGCGTGGCCGGCACCGTCGAACGCGGCCACGCCGTCTACACGCTGGATGTGGAACTGCCCGCAGGGAGCAGCCGCACGCTGACGTTCCATCTCTATGAGCCGGTCAGCAACCGCGCCCCCGTGCTGCTGGACCAGGCGCTGGTCACGCCGACGCGTGCCCGTCTGGAGGCCGTGCCCGTCTGCGACGACTGACGCCGAACGCGCGCAGGCGCTCATCCCCTCCGATTCGCCATGTCATCGGCCGACACGCCCCTCGACGACAGGACCGCCCATGCATCTGCGCATCATGAGAGTCATCGCCAGGATGAACATCGGCGGTCCCGCGCTCCAGGTCTCGGCCCTGATGCGCGGCCTGGACACCGAGCGTTTCGACCATCGGCTGTTCGCCGGTTCCGTGGGCCCGGACGAGGCCGACTACCTGGAAACGTCGGCCACCGATGTGGCGGTGACCCGTATGCCCTTCCTGGGGCGAGCGGTACGGCCCGCCGACGACGTACGGGCGCTGCGGGAACTCGTCGCGGCGATGCGGCACTTCCGTCCGCACATCGTTCACACGCACACGGCCAAGGCCGGGGCGCTCGGGCGGGTCGCTGCCGTGGCGGCCCGTGTTCCCGCGCGGGTGCACACCTTTCACGGGCATCTGCTGCACGGCTACTTCTCACCGCGCAAGACCAGGCTGGTCGTACACGCCGAGCGAGGGCTGGCGCGGGGCACCGACCGGCTGGTGGCGGTCGGCGCGAAGGTGCGCGACGAACTCCTCGCCGCCGGGATCGGCCGGACGCAGCAGTACGCGGTGGTACCGCCCGGCACCGTGCTCCCCGCGCCGCCGGAGCGTTCCGAGGCCCGGCGGATGCTGGGTCTCCCCGAGGACGCCCCGGTCGTGGCCTATGTCGGCCGGGTGACGCAGATCAAGCGGCCGGACCGCTTCCTGGCCGTCGCACAGGAGGTGCGCCGCGCCGTTCCCGGGGCCCATTTCGTGATGTGCGGGGAAGGGGACCTGGGAACGGCGCTGCGGCAGCACTCCGGCCTGGACGGCGCCCTGCACCATCTGGGCTGGCGCACCGACGTGGAGACCGTGTACGCGGCGGCGGACGTGGTCCTGCTCACTTCCGACAACGAGGGCATGCCGGTCAGCCTCATCGAGGCGGGCCAGGCGGGAGTTCCCGTGGTCGCCACCGACGTGGGCAGCGTGGCGGAGGTCGTACGGGACGGCGAGACCGGGCTGCTGTGCGCGCCCGACGCCCCGGAGCTGGCCCACCACACCGTGCGGCTTCTCGGTGACCCGCATCTGCGCCGCCACATGGGCGAGCGTGCCCGTTCCTGGTCCACCAGCCGCTTCGGCGCGCAGCGCCTGGTCGACGACACCCACCGCCTGTACGCCTCCATCGCCGTGGCGCGAGGGTGGTGGCCCGCTCCGACAGAGAGTCAAAGCAAATGAACGTAGTAGTCACCGGCGGAGCCGGATTCATCGGGGCGAACCTGTGCCGTGAGCTCTCCGCCCGTCCCGGTGTGGGGCGGATCATCGCCCTGGACGACCTCAGCACCGGCCGCGCGGGCAACCTCGAGGGCGTCGACGCGGAACTGGTGGAAGGCAGCATCCTCGACGCCGGGCTGCTGGACGACGTGGTGTCGTCCGCGGACGCGGTGGTCCATCTGGCCGCGCGTCCGTCCGTCCCCCGGTCCCTCGCGGACCCCTTCGCGAGCCACGAGGTCAACGCCACCGGCACCGTACGGGTACTGGAGGCATGCCGCCGCCGGGGCACTCATCTGATCGCCGCTTCCTCGTCGTCCGTGTACGGATCGGTCTCCACGCTCCCCAAGCACGAGGACCTGCCCACCCGGCCCCTCAGCCCCTACGCCGCCAGCAAGCTCGCCGTGGAGGCGTACGTACTCGCCCATGGAGCCAGCTTCGGCCTTCCCGTACTCGCGCTGCGCTTCTTCAATGTGTACGGCCCTCTCCAGCCCGCGGGACACGCCTATGCCGCCGTCGTACCGGCGTTCATCGACGCCATGCTGCGCGGAGCGCCCCTGACCGTCTTCGGCGACGGCCTGCAAACGCGTGACTTCACCTATGTCGGCACCGTCGTCCGGGTGCTGGCCGACGCGGCACTCCGCGAAGTCACCTGCGCGGGTCCCGTGAATCTGGCCTTCGGCACGCGGGTCTCGCTCCGCGAGCTCATCCAGCGTCTCTCCGAGGTGGTGGGCGGCCCGCCGCCCACCGTGCACCACCTGGCGGCCCGTGCCGGGGACGTCCGTGACTCCCAGGCCGCCGACGACGTACTGCGCGGGCTCTTCCCCGATGTCGTGCCGGTGCCGCTGGAGCAAGGGCTCGCGGAGACGGTGCGGTGGTTCCGTGGGCTTCCGGCGTATGCGCCACAGCCGGCGGGCGAACCGGCTCGTGCCGGTTCGCTCTGAACCGGACGACGAGGTGCACCGGCAACAGGGCGGGACATCACCGTCATTCGCAAAGTCACCGGATGCCGCGACGGGGCCCCCGGCGCATGGCGGACAACGCAGGTCCTGGCGGCGCCATCTGCGGACCTTCGGCTCGCTGACCGCTGCCAGCCAGGTCGAGTCGGCGCTGTCGTTCGCCACCACCGCCGTGCTGGTCAGGCTGGTGGGCAGCGCCGGAGCGGGGGAAGTGCTGTTCGCGCAGTCGATGGCGACGATCTGGTTCCTGCTGTGGGATCCGCGCTTCGAGGACGCGCAGCAGCGGTTCGTCCCCGCCGAGCAGCTTCGCGGCCAGGGGAAGGGAACCCGGCTGTATGTCCGCATGCTCCGGCTGGACGTCGCGGCCGGAGTGCTGGCGACGGTGGTGGGCGCGGTGGCGGTCGTGGCCGCCGCCGCCATCGGATGGATTTCCGGCGATCGGTTCTGGCAGTTCCTGCTGGCCGTGCTCGCTGCCGGGGCGGCCACTCCTTCCGGCAGCGCAGCGGCCGGTTACGCGATCGCCGGTCAGCTGTCCAGGCTGGGCGGTGTCCGCCTGGTCCTCGCCGTCGTCGGCAGCGTGATCACCCTGACGGCCCTGCTGGTGACGGGCCCGGTCGGCTACCTCGCGGCGACCGTGGTCACCACGTCGGTCTCCACCTACGTGCTCACTGTCGGTGCCTGCCGACGGGTGCGCGAGAAATACGGCCGTCCCGCGGCCGGCCGTGCCGTGATGCCGACCGGTCTGCTGCCCTTCCTCGTGAAGAGTTCGGCGACGGGGTCGGTCTCCCTGGCCTCGGACACCGGCGTCTCCGTGCTGGCCGGGATCCTCGGCGGGCCCACGCTGGTGACGTATCTGAAGATCGCCAACGCGCCGGCCCGTCTCTTCTCGAGCTTCGTCAGCCCGGTGGCGACGCAGCTCTACCCCCGCATTGCGCGGGACGGCGCCGCGGGGCGCCGTGCGGCGGTGATGCGTGACGCCCTGCGCAGCAGTGCGCTCACCGGTGTCATCGGAGCGGTCGCGGTGGTGACCGCGGCCGGCATCATCGGTGCGCTCATCGGCCTGGTGTACGGGCCCGACTACACGATTCTCTCCACGTCGGCGGTGGTCCTGCTGGCGGGAGCGGCGCTGCGTGGCACGGTGGTCTGGTGCAAGGTGCTGCCGTCGGCCCTGGGGTTCCCGGGTGTCCGGCTGACCTTTCTGACCGTCGAGGGCGTGTGCCAGCTCGGGATGCTGGTCGTCGTCGCCCAGGTCTGGAGCACCGCGGAACGCACGGCGCTGGCCTTCTCGTGGGGCTCCCTGTGCCTCGTGTGCCTGAGCACGGCCGGCTGGTTCGTCCTGCTGCGCCACCTCGCCGGGCCCTTGTCGGTCACGAAGACCGCACCCCGGTCGGCGGGCCTCGGCGCACTGCGTGGCGCGCTGCGGCAGGACTAGGGCCGTCTGCGGCAAGAGCCTCCGGACAGGCCCTGGCCGCCTACGCCGTTGGTGTGCACCGGCTCCGCGTGGTGGTCGATCGGCACGGCCGCGGGCCAGGGCCGTGCAACGCTGAGGGCTGACGCCGCGATCTCGGGGGTCTGCGATTCCCGGTGTTCCGGCAGGCGACGGGAGGCGGCACGATGAGCACGGCGCGGGTCTGCGAAGTGATCAAGACGCTCGACCTCGGCGGCGCAGAGGTACTGCTGGTCGAGCGCCTCCGCCGGGCACGGCGGGCGGGGGTCGAGTACACCGTGGTCTTCATGCAGGCGGCGACCGACGAGTTGAGCGACGCTCTGCTGTCCGCCGGGGTGAACGTCGTGGATCTGCGCGGCTGTCCGCCGTGGCTCCGCTACGCCAGGCTCGTCGGCGCGGTCAGGCGGCTGGCACCCGACGTGATCAATGTGCACTCGCCCTCGCCCGCGGCGGCGCTGCGCCCCTTCGTCCGTCTCATGCGGCCCCGGCCCCTGCTGATCTCGACGGTCCATCAGGAGTGCTACAACTCGCTGGCCATACTGCTGAACCGTCCCACCCGGCGCCTCGACGACCTCGTGGTGGCGGTCTCCCAGCAGGTCGCCAGATCCCGAAGCGTGCGGGGTGCCCGCCGCGTCCGCACCCATGTCCACGGCATCGACGTCGGCAAGCAGCGCCACTGGGCCGGGCAAGCGGACCAGGTACGGCAGGAGTTCGGGATTCCGCAGGACGCGTTCGTCCTTGCATGCGTGGCCAATCTGAGACCGATCAAGAACCATCAGCTGCTGATCGAGGCGGCGTCACTGGTGCTCGCCCGACGCCCGGACGCACTCTTCGTACTCGCCGGGGACGGCCCCCTGCGTGAGCAGGTCCTGGCCGAGATCGACCGGAGGGGACTGCGCGACCGGATCCGCTTCCTGGGCAGGGTGCCGCAGGCCCATCGCCTGGTGGCGGCTTCGGACGTACTGCTCCTGTCCTCGCACAGCGAGGGGCTGCCGGTCGTGGTCATGGAGGCACTCGCGGCCGGCGTACCGGTGGTGTCCACGGCGGTCGGCGGTATCCCCGAACTGATCGAGGACAACCGCAACGGAATTCTCACCGCCCCCGGCTCGCCGGACGCCCTCGCGGAGGGCGTGCTTCGGGCCATGCGCCCCGAAGTCCATCGGGTGCTCGCCGCCGGGGCACGCGCGGACGCCGCGAAGGTGGACGTGGCCGGCACCGCCGAGTGGTTCGACGAGCTCTACGCGACCATGACGGCCGAGGTGCGCGGACGCTGACCTCTCTCGTCGCTGTGGCGGCGGCGCCGAGGCGGCCTGTTCCGGTGCGCGGGCCGCCGTGCCGGAGCTACGCCATCGGGGTGCACCGGATCGCGGAAGCGGCTCGTCGGCACCGTCGCCGGGGACGGCTGTGCCACGCTCGGGCGGTCGCCGACTGAACTGAGGTCCCCTGGATGCACGGCACGAACGACAGGGCTGCCGACTGTCGGCCCGGCCTGCACGTGCACCGCCTGGGCGACGTCGTGGACGACCTGCTGGGCGCGCTCACCGAACTGGAGCGCCGCGTGCACCGGAAGAGCAGCCACTACGACGATGAGCCGTGGCGGGCCGAGAACTTCGCCCGGGAGCTCCCCGGAAAGCGGGAGCTGAGCCTCGTGGCCACCGACTCCGGCCGGCCCGTCGGATTTGTGATCGCCTCCCGGAAGCCCGACGGAACGCACATCCACCGCGTGGCCACCGATCCCGGCCAGTGGGGCAGGGGCATCGCCTCCCGGCTGCTCACCCGCGTCCTCGCGCAGGCGTCCGGCAGCGTCAGCCTCGTCTGCGACCCGGGCAACGGCCCGGCGCTCGCGCTCTACGACCGCGCGGGTTTTCGCATCACCGGCACCACGCCGGACGGCAAGTTCTCCCTCGCCACCGGCACGGCTCCCCCTCAGCAGGTGTTCCCGGAGAGGAAGACGTGATGTTCTGCAGCAACCCGATGTTCGAGCGCAGCCTTTTCGTGGGCGCGCATCTCGACGACATCGAGCTGGCGGCCGGCGGCACCGCCGCCCGGCTGGTCAATGCGGGAGCGCAGGTGCGCTTCCTGGTGATGAGCAGCTCCGAGTACACCAGCTACAACGGCAGTCACTTCCGCGACGCGGACGTGGCGGTGGCCGAGGGCAGGGAGGCCGCGGCGACGCTCGGGGTGAAGGAGATCGACATCCTCCGCTTCCCCGCCAAGGACGTGGAGAACCACTCGACCGTCGTGGAGTCGATCAACGAGGTCGTCGACGACTTCCGTCCCACCATGATCTTCACCCACTGGCCGTTCGACACGCACCGCTCGCACGCGAACACCGCCCTGGCCACCATTGCGGCCGGCCGGTACTACAACTCCGTCGTCATGTACGAGCCCATCACGCCTTCGGGGCGCAGTTACGTCGGTTTCCGTCCCCAGCTGTACATCAGCATCGACGACACCATCGAGCAGAAACTCCAGGCCCTGCGGCAGCACGAGTCGGAGTACCAGAAGTACGGCGAGCAGTGGATCGAGGGCGTCGAGGCACGATCGCGCTACCGCGGATACGAGATGCGCGCCCGCTACGGCGAGGCGTTCGAGGTCTCGCGGCTGGAGGGCCTGCTGGCATGAGGGTGACGATCCATCAGCCCGAGCATCTGCCGTGGCTCGGTCTGCTGGCCAAGGTGGCCGCGTCGGAGTTGTGGATCGTCCTCGACTCGGTGCCCTACCGGAAGAACTACTTCCAGAACCGCAACCGGGTCCTGATCGACGGGAAACCCACGTGGGTGACCGTCCCGGTGACCGCTCCGTTCGGCACCCCGATCAGTGAGGTGCGGATCTGCGAGGTGCCCCACTGGCGACGCCGCTACCGCGGGCGCCTTTGCCAGTCGGTGTCCGGGTTGCCGGGCGCCCACAAGGTCGACGATCTGCTGTCGTCGGTCGATGCGGCGGCGCACGGCAGTTCTCTGGCCGACCTCAATCTCGACCTCGCCGACTGGCTGCTGGCGCAGTTCGACGTCAAGGTCCCGCGGATCCGCTCCTCCGAGCTCGACGCCCGGGGAGCCAAGGGAGAACTGATCGTCGACCTGTGCCGGGCGGTGGGCGCCGACGAATACCTCGCGGGGCCTTCCGGACGTGACTACCTGGACCTGGAGGCGTTCACCGAGCAGGGGATCAAGGTGAGCTTCTTCGACTTCGAACATCCGGTCTACAGCCAGGGCGAGAACGATTTCGTGCCGTGCCTCTCGGCCGTCGACGCCTGTGCTCGGCTCGCCCCCGAGGAACTGCCGCCTCTGCTGGCGGGCTACCGGACCGGTGCCTCATGACCGCCACGCCCGCCTCCGTGCCGGCGACGACGGGGCCGCAGCTCACGGTGGTGACCATCTCGGGCGCCCGGCAGGCGGACGTCGACGACTCGGCGGACTTCCGCACCTGGGCGGCGCTGGCCGACCGCGTAGGCCAGGCCCGGTGCGTCTGGGCGGGCCCCGGCCTGGAATGCTTCCGTGGCTCGATGCATGTGCTCAGACGGCCGCGCCGCACGGGCCCGCGCTCTCTGATCTGGGCGGCCGGATCGGTGCGCATCGGGGTACGCCTCGCGCGTGCCGCGGCAGTCAAGGGCGAGACGGTCGTCCTCAACGGTGCCGAACCCTGGGGATGGCTCTCCGCCTGGCTCGTCGCGCGACTGGTCCGTCGCCCCTGGCTGATGGACATTCACGGTGACTACCTCGCCCTGCCGGTGGCTTCTCTCGGCCGCTGGCGCAGAGCCGTGCTCCGGCGGGCCGTCGTCTCCTTCGCCCGCCGCGCCACTGCCCGCCGGGTCGTCGCTCAGTCGATGCGGGAGGCGCTGGACCGGCGCGGCATCCCCTCCGTCCTGGTCCCGCCACGGCTGCTGCCGGTCTGGGAGAAACCGCCGGAGCGGGCCCGGCCACCGCTGGCCGGTGCCTCTCCGCAGCTTCTGACGGTCGGTCGGCTGGTGTCGTCGAAGGGCTACGACCTGCTGCTGACAGCGCTGGCCGAGCTCGTCCCGGCCGTTCCCGGCATCCGGCTGCGCATCGTGGGCGACGGGCCGTTGCGAGACCGGCTCACTAACGAGGCGGCGCGGCTCGGGCTCCGCGGTCATGTGGAGTTCCTCGGGGCACGCGGGGTCGACGAGGTCCGCTCGGAGCTCTCCCGCGCCGACCTCTTCGTCATCTCCTCACGGGACGAGGGTCTGCCGAGGACCCTTCTGGAGGCGACCGCCTCGGGAGTGCCCGTCGTCGCCACCACGGTCGGCGGGATTCCCGCGGCCGCGGGGAGCTGGCCCAGTGTGTCGCTGGTGACCCCCGATGCGGCAGCAATCGCCGCCGGTGTGCGCCGGGTTCTGGCCTCGCCGCCCGACGCGGATCAGCTGGCATCCGTACGCCGCGATGTGCTGGCGTCCTACGGCTTCGACACCAATCTCGACGCACTGGCAGCCCTGTTCCGGACGGTCGGCACACCGTAATCGCACCAGCATTCCGTGTTGCGCACGGCATGTCCAATGGGAAGCGATAAGTTCTGACATGTCGTCACAAAAACAGTCACACAACGAGGAGGTCGCTGTGGGCCGAACGTCGACCGTCCGTCGATGGGTCAGGCACTCCGGCGTGGGGCCAGTCGCATCGGTGGTGGGCGGGTATCTCGCCATGCACACCCTGGGAACCGGCATCCGGCGGTACACACCCCCGACCGTCATGGACTTCACCCGGTCCGGCGGAGCGCTCGCCACGTCCGCGGCGGCGTTCCTCGAGAACCTCGGCTGGCCGGCAGCCGAAGTCGAAGAGGTGCTCCACGAGTACCGGGAGGTCTCCGAGCTCCTGGTCCGCCGCTATGCCGAGATCGAACTGTTCTATCCCCGGACCCACGGTGTGGAGGCCGAGACCAGCGCCGTGCTGTACGGACTCAACCGGCTGCTGAAGCCGCAGTCCGTCGTGGAGACCGGTGTGGCCGACGGCCGTTCCTCGTGGCTCATCCTCGCCGCGCTGGAGCGCAACGGCCAGGGCCGGCTGCACAGCTTCGACATCAACCGCACCGCCGGCCGGCTGGTGGGTCAGCACCCGCAGTGGCGGCTGGAGATCCTCGACCGCAAGGAGCCCGAGGCGTCGCTCGCCCATGCCCTGCAGCGCGTCGGACCGATCGATCTGTTCTTCCACGACAGCGACCACCTGTATCTGCCCCAGCTGTTCGAGTACAGCCAGGTATGGCCGAGGATGACCGAGGGCGGCGTCTTCGCCAGCGACGACGTGAACTGCAGCAGGGCCTTCCTGGACTTCTGCCAGGAGCGCGGCCAGCGCCCCCGATTCCTGTTCGACTCCAGGAAGATCACCGGTGCGGTGCGTCTGCCCGGTGCGCGCAGCGTCCAGCAAGGCCAGCTGGTGGGCTAGATGGGCAGCGCGCTGCATGGCGGAACACCCGGCGCGCCGGTCTCCGCGGAACCACAGGACCGCCCGCGCCTGGTGTATGTCGTCCCCCATCTGTCCCAGGACGAGTCGGAGCACTTCGCCCACATTCCGGCGCTGCTCGCCGCACTGGGGAAACGGGTCGATGTCGCGGCCGCCGTCGAGCGGGGCAGCCCGCCGGCGCGGCTGGCCGGTGTGCGCCTCCTGCTGCGGGTGCCCGGCCGGGGCCGGTGGGGACGGGTGCTGGGCACGGCGCTCACCGTCCACCGCTGCGCCCGCGCCGGCTACCGGACCTACTTTCTGCGCTACTCCACCCTGTTCGTGATCGTCCTGGTCCTCACCCGCCCGCTGTACCGCCACCGCGTCCTGCTGTGGCGGAGCGGGCTTCCCGATGTCCGGGCACCGGAGCAGCCGAGGACGATGCGGCTCGTGGCCCATGAGTTCGTCAACCGGGTCACGGCGCGGCTGGTGCACTGCCTGGTCACCGGCCCGGAGACCATGGTCCCCATCATGGCGGGGCTCTGGGGAGTGCCACGGCACAGGATGCGGCTGCTCTACAACGACGTCGACGCCGAACGGTTCGCTCCGCTCGGCACCACGGAACGCCGGGATGCCCGGGCGAGGTTCGGGTGGGCCGACGACGAGTACGTCCTTCTCTTCGTCCATCGTCTGTCGTACCGCAAGGGAGCCCGTCTCCTCGCGCCTCTGCTGGAGGCGGTCCTGCGGGGTGACGGTCCGGCCTCCGGAGCGCGGGTCCGGCTCGTTGTCGCCGGGGACGGACCCGAGCGGTCCCGCCTGGAAGGCGAGGCGGCGGCCCCGGAACTGAACGGGCGCATGCAGTTGCTCGGCGCTGTGCCCAACCACGACCTGCCCGAGTTGTACGGGGCGGCCGACTGCGTGGTCATGCCGAGCTACGAGGAGGGGTTCCCGCGGGTGCTGCTGGAGGCCATGGCCTCGGGCACACCGGTCGTGACGACGAACGCCGGCGGGTCCGCCGACGTGGTGGGAGGCGACTACCCGTATGTGGCGGAGGTGGGGGATCTCGACGCCCTGGTGGCTCATGTGCGGTCCCTGATGTCCGTCCCCGACGCGGACCGGCGCGCATGGGGGCAGCGGCTGCGGCGGCGCGCGCAGACGGAGTTCTCCCCCGAGCGCGTGGCCGCCATGCTTCACGCGATGTTGTGACGGGTGCTGCCCGGTGGATCCGGCCGCCCGCTACGGGGAAGGCGGCAGGCAAGGGAACGGTCCGCCGGGCGGGGCCCGGCGGACCGGATCCCGGATCAGCGGTCGGTGCGACGGCGGGCCTGGGCGCCGAGATGCCGCGCCGCCAGCGAGTAGGCGGGCCTCGGGAGCGCGGCCTTCGCGGCCCGGCTCGCCCAGATGTAGGGGGGCAGGTGCAGTCCGAGACGGTAGCGCAGCGCGCCCCTGGCAGCGGGCGACTGCGGGCCGGCCAGGCTCAGCCACTCCCGCACCGCGGCGCTTCCGGCAGGATCGGCCAGCGACTCGGGGGTGACGAACTGCTGACGGTGCTGCCGCAGCCGCTCCTCCACGGTCGCCCGCCGATGAGCCTGGCTCGGGATCTTCCGTACGTCGAAGTCGACGTAGATGCTGCGCAGCCGGCCGATCACGCCGCTGTCCAGCATGTCCTCGAGCACATCGCACTCACTGCCCTCGCAGTTGAGCTTCAGATAGATCTCGTCCCGCTCCGACGTGTTGGCCAGCAGCCATTCCGTGGCCCGCAGCAGGGCGATGGTCTCCGACTCGACGCGGTCGCCCGCCTGGTCCTTGTCGGCGTACACGCTCGCGCCCAGCAGACCGGTCCCGAAGAGCGTGGCCTCCCCCGACCGGCTGGACAGCCCGGCCGGAACGACCTGGACCCGGGAGTCGCGGAAACCACGGAGGATGCGCTGGCAGTGCCGCGCCGGCTCGAACGAGTAGATCCTCTCGAACCCCCACCTGGGGTCGAGGGCGACGTCCAGGGCCTCGCCGTAGTGCCCCCCGACGTCGAGGAAGATGCGCATGCTTCCCACTCTCTCGCCGCTAGGCGGTCGCGGTCGCCGGGGAGCCGGCCGGGGTACGGGCGGAGAGCCAGTTCCAGTGGTGCTCGATGCCTTGGGTCAGCGTGACCGAGGGGCAGTAGCCGAGCAGCGTCCGGGCCTTCGTGAGATCGGCCTCGGTGACCTGCACATCTCCCGGCTGGTACACATCGTCCCGCACGGGGACCTCCGCCCCGGTGATCTCGCCGACCCGGCGCAGCACATCGAGCACCGAGACGCTGTCGCCGCCACCGATGTTGACGGCTTCCGCGGTCGCTTCGGCGGTCGCGGCGGCGACGGTGGCCGCGACGGCGTCCGCGACGAAGGTGAAGTCCCTGCGCTGGCGGCCGTCCCCGTACAGATGCAGCGGCTCTCCGGTCAGCACCGCGCGCAGCATGCGCCCGATGGCCATGTCCGGCCGCTGCCGCGGGCCGTACACGGTGAAGTAGCGCAGCGCCACCACGCTGATGGGGCTGTCCGGCGCGAGTGCGTAGGCGAGGGCGAGCCGTTCGGCGGCGAGTTTGGTGACCCCGTACGGCGACACGGGAGCGGTGAGGCCGTCTTCGCGCAGGGGCCCGGTGCAGTCGCCGTACACACTGGAGGAGGAGGCGAGGACCAGGCGCTGGACGCCGAGGGAGACACAGGTGTTCAGCAGCCGCTGTGTCGCCAGCACATTGCATTCGAGGTACTCACCGAAGGTGTCCCCCCATGACGGCCGGACTCCCGGTACACCGGCGAGATGGAAGACGGTGTCCGCTCCGTCCACCCAGGGCTTGAGCTCATCCGTGACCAGGTCTCCCTGCACCAGCCGGAACCCTGGATGCCCCAGGAGACCGCCGAGGTTCTCGGCCGCGATGGCGTTGTCACCGGGCGAACGCCGGTCCACGCCGAGCACGGTGACCCCCTGACGCAGCAGGGACTCCACGAGGTGTGAGCCGATGAAGCCCGCTGCTCCCGTCACCACGGCGTGTTCGACCCGTCGGGCTGTACCCATGGACGACTTCCTTTCGTCGCATGCCCCTGCCGCGCCGCGCGGTCACGGGGCGTCACCAGTGAGCAGTGAGCCCCATTTTGGACCTGTATGCAACGATTGACCGTTTCATACACGCAGGGAGGGTCAGACCCGACCGCTCAGGCGTGCCTGCACCAGCTGCCGGCTTCGACGGTGCACGGCAAGGACGTCGGGCCCCGCGGAGGGCGTCTGCGGGGCCGGCACGAGCTGATTGCGGGCGGGGTCGTACATCACCACGTCGTAGCCGTGGTCCTGCAGCCACTCACGGATCTCGCGCGACGAGGAGCCGAAGCGATGAAGGAACTTGTCGACGAGTTCGAGCATCCACACCGCGGGCTCACCACGGGCGATCAGCCGGGAGGCGCCGCTGAGCGCGAGGTGCTCGGTGCCTTCGACGTCGAGCTTTCCCATGGCGTAGGCGCGTTCGGGCAGAAGCTCGTCGAGCCGGCCGAGCCCGACCTGGACCCCGGCCTGAGGAGGGTCCGCCTCCGTCCGGAGCCGGGAACCGGTGCCGTTGATGAAGAAGCGGACGCTGCCCTGCTCGGCTCCGATGGCCATGTCATGGACCGTCACCCAGTCGAGGGAGTTCGCCCGGAGGTTGTGCTGCAGCCGCTTCACATACGTGGGCACTGCCTCGAACGCGTGCACCGCCCCGCTCGGCCCGACGAGTTGGGCCGCGAGCAGACTGAACATGCCCTCGTTGGCGCCGCCGTCGATGAAGCCGTCTCCGGGACGGAGATAACGCTTCATGAACGTCATCTCCTCGTAGTCCGGAAGCCCGCCGAAATAGAGGAAGCGGCCCGGCTGCGTACTGTCGCGGTAGGCGCGGAAGGACATGCCGCCGAACACGGACAGATCCCGTGGCCGCCGGACCAGTCGCTTCCACGCCTGCCATCCGGCCATGGCAGCCAGGGCCCGGGCCCGGCGCCCCCGGTTGGCCGGGTGCTCCCAGGCCATCCGCACCAAGCCATGCATCGTCGTCGGCAATCCTCTGCTCCTGTTCAGCGCGCATCAGGTGGCGGAGTACCGCTGCCGCAACTGCACGCGGTACCAGTTCTCCACACGCTCCGCGACCCGTGGCCAGTCGAGCGCCGCGGCGGCACTCACCCCCAGGGCGCTCATCTTCCGTCGGGCCGGTTCGTCGTCCAGCACGGCGCCCAGTGCCCGTACGAGATCGGCCTTCGACCCGGACTCGAAAACCCTCCATGCCTCGCGATCAGGAACCACCGGATCGAGCGAGGCGTCCGACGACACCACGACGGGGGCGCCCAGGGCGAGCGCCTCCAGCGCTGCCGTCGGTACGCCTTCGCCCTTGCCCCGGAGCCGACGCGAGGCGAGGACGAACACCTCGGCCCTCCGCACGAGCTCGTACACCTCCGCCCGGGAGAGCGGACCGGCCAGCTCCACTCCCGGCCGGGTCGCGGCCATCCGGGCCAGCCGGTCCCGCTCCGGGCCGTCCCCGGCGACGACCAGCCGCAACCACGGCCGGCGGCGGGACAGTTCATCGAAGGCCTCGACGAGCAGGGTGTGGTTCTTCATCGGATTCAGCGCGCCGACACTCACGATCAGTCCGCGCTCGCGGGGCACGGCCTCGGACGGGGACGGCATGGCGGACAGCTCCAGGCCGCTCGACATGGTGAGGACACGTCGTTCGTCCACACCACGGGCGACGAGGTCCGCGGCTGTTGCCGATCCGAGCGCGACGAACGCGGTGACGTCCCTGAAGACCCGCCGTTGCAGAGAGCGCCGGCGGTGGGTCAGGGAGGCGTGCACGGTCAGGAACAGCGGGACGCGGAGGTGTCTGCACACGGGGCCGAGCACCAGACCCTCGACATGATCACCGTGCAGATGCACCAGATCGACGCCGTGCGCCCGCGGATCGTCGCACAGGCGCCGGATGGCGGCAGCGGCTTGTGCCGCGAACGCAAGCCGGTCCGACACGTGCGCCAGCGTCCGCGGCACTGCCCCGCCGCGCAGCGGCAGACGTGTGGCCCCCGGCTGGACGACCGATCCGTGCCGGAACGCCATGGTCACCTCGTGCCCCTGAGCGACCTGCTCGCGCGTGAGGCATTCGACGTGGCGTTCCATTCCACCCGGCAGGGGAGGAACCCGGTAGCTCACTCGGACGATGCGCATCGCAGCTTCGCTCCACCCCTTGATCGACTCGAACGCATCAGCCGGCCATGCCGGACTCGCCGATGCGACTGGGTTCCTTCCGAAGGTCCGGGGCCCCGCCGGCCGTCTGACGGGCCATCTGCCGCCCCACGGAGAGTTCGACACCGCCCGCGGCCGCGACGGACGGCGCGGGAACGGCAGCGGACGGAACTCTGAGCAGCAACGCCACCGTGGCCAGGCCGAGCACCGTGGCCGCCAGCAGCAGGCCGCCCGACGGCAGGACGCCGTGGGCCAGCAGCACCCCGGACAGACCGCCAACCGCGGCGAATGTCCCGATGGCAAGAGCGGTCTGGCGGACCGTCAGGCCCATCCGGCGCAGCCGGTGCGACGCATGGTCCAGCCCTCCCTGAAGCAGCGGCCTTGCCTCCCGGTAGCGGGAGAGCATGACGAGCGCGGTGTCCACGGTCACGACCAGGGTCGCGGCCAGCAGCCCGGCGGGCGCGGCGAGGCCGGCCGCGTCCTTGTGGAGGAGCACCGCCGCGCAGGCCACGGTGAAGCCGATGAAGAGGGACCCGGAGTCGCCGAGAAAGATCCGCGCAGGGTGCCAGTTGTGCAGCAGGAAGCCCAGGCACGCGCCGGACAGGGCCACGAGGACCAGTCCCAGCCCGGCCTGTCCGATCCACCACGCCTGCCAGCACAGGAAGACGCCGATGACGGCACCCACCGACGACGACGCCCCGTCCATGTTGTCCAGCAGGTTGAAGGCGTTGGTGGTGAACACGATCCACAGGACGGCGATGACGGCGTCGAGCGGGCCGCCGAGCAGCGTCGGATGTCCGCCGACGAGTACGACGGCCGTGGCCGCCGTCGCCTCCACGCCGAGCCGCACCGCCGGGCCCAGCGGGCGCAGATCGTCGATCAGCCCCAGCACCGCCATGACCGCGGCACCCCCGAGCAGTACCGCGAGGCCCGGGCTGCCGAAACCTCCGGCGAACGCCGTGGCGGCTCCCGCGGCGAGCGTGACGACCGCGACCGCGATCCCGCCGAGGTACGGCGTCGGCCGGGCATGGCCCTTGCGCCCGTTGGGCCGGTCGGTGACGCCGTACCGCAGGGCGAAACGCCTCAGCGGTTCCGTCAGCAGGGCACCGAGCGACAGGGCCACGCAGCCGACCGCGACCGTCATCGGCAAGGGACTCATGCCTGGCACGGGCCCGCCAGTGCAGATCCGGCGACGCTCGCGGTGGCCGCCGGAGGACGCTCCGCCCTGCCACCGGGAACGCTGGTCGACGCCAGGCGGTTCATCTCGTCGCGGGCGTCCGCGATGGCGTCCGTGAGCACATCGGAGAGGGTGTGCCGGGGCTGCCACCCCGTCAGCGTGCGCAGCTTCGTGGTGTCCGGGACCCTGCGCTGCATGTCTTCGAAGCCGGCGCCATAGGCCTCCGCGTAGGGCACGTATTCCAGCGGCGAGGCGCTTCCCGACTGGGCGATGACACGCTCGGCGAGTTCCCGGACGCTGATCTCCTCGGAGGAACCGACATTGAACGTATCGCCTTCCGCGGCTGGATTCCCCAGCAGAAGCATCAGGGCCTCGACGGCGTCCGCGACATGGAGAAAACAGCGCCTTTGCTCGCCGGCCGCGTGGACGGTGAGAGGCTCTCCGCGCACCGCCTGCCGGGCAAAGCGCGGAATGACCATCCCGTAAGCCGGGCTCTGCCGGGGTCCGACGGTGTTGAAGAACCGGACGATGGTCCCCTTCAGGCCCCGTTCGCGGTGATAGAGACCCGTGAGGATCTCGTCGACCGCCTTGGCGGTGCTGTACGACCAGCGGACCACGGAAGGGGTGCCAAGGATTCGGTCGGAGGTTTCACCCAGAGGTCCCGAGGAGTTCTTGCCGTAGATCTCCGAGGTACTGGCCACCAGAACCCTGAGCGAGTGGCGCTGGGCCGACTCGAGGACGGTCTCGGTACCCCTGATGTTGGTGATGAATGATTTCAGCGGTTGCTCGACGATAAGTTTGACCCCGACGGCGGCGGCCAGATGGATCACGGTGTCGCACTCGCGCGCCAACTCGTCCACCAGCAGCGGGTCCAGCACGGAGCCGTGGACGAAGCGGAAGCGCGGCTGCTTCTGCGCCCGGGCGAGATTGGCCATTCGCCCGGTGGAGAGGTTGTCGAGGACCACCACTTCCTTTCCATCGGCCAACAGCGCGTCCACGAGGTGCGAGCCGATGAAACCGGCTCCACCGGTGACCAAGTACTTCGAACAAGGATCCATGCGGGCCACTCCGGTTCGGTGGGTGAGCGTCGGACAACTCCCACAGGGCTCGGTCGTCACGCCGAGCCCAACATTCACCTATGGGAGAAATAGCGGAAATTGAAACATCGGCACGCCTCGCGACGGTTCTACGAGGCCGCCTGATACTCGATTGGAGTGATGCCCGGGAGACATGACGCCGCAATGGGTCCACTGGGCATCGTATGTGCCTCAATTGACTCGGAGAACTCTAACCGCCCGGGAGGCCACGGTGATGATGGCGCGCGACCCGCATGAGCAAGAGAAACTGATTGTCGTCGGTCAGGGATATGTGGGACTCCCGCTCGCTGTGCGGGCGGTGGAGGCGGGCTTCCATGTCGTGGGCGTGGACACCGACGAACTCCGCGTGAAGCGTTTGACCTCCGGCCATTCCTATGTCGAAGGGGTGGACAGCGCCCGTCTGACGGCCGCGCTCGACAGCGGACGCTACGAACCCACCACCGACTACGACCGGATCGCCGGCTTCGACGTCTGTGTGATCACCGTGCCCACACCGCTGCGTGACGGGGTGCCCGATCTCAGCTTCGTGGAAGGTGCGGGCCGGAGCATCGCCCCGCACATCACGGCCGGCGCCACCGTGGTCCTGGAATCCACCACGTATCCGGGAACCACCGAGTGCCTGCTGCGTCCGCTGCTGGAGGAGGGCAGCGCAATGAAGGCGGGCGTGGACTTCCACCTCGGGTACAGCCCCGAGCGCATCGACCCCGGCAACCCCGACTGGCACCTGGAGAACACACCGAAGGTGACCTCGGGGATCGACTCCGCGTCACTTCGCAAGGTGGAGCGCTTCTACTCGCAACTCGTCGAACGCACCGTGCCGGTCAGCTCGTGCCGCACCGCCGAACTGACGAAACTGCTGGAGAACACCTATCGGCACGTCAATATCGCGATGGTCAACGAGATGGCGATGATCTCGCGGCAGCTGGGGGCGGACATCTGGGAGGCCATCGAGGCCGCCGCCACCAAACCGTTCGGTTTCATGCCCTTCACTCCCGGCCCCGGCGTGGGCGGGCACTGTCTGCCGGTCGACCCCTCGTATCTGTCCTGGCAGGTCAAGCGGCTGCTGCGGCAGGACGTCCGCTTCATCTCCCTGGCCAACGAGATGAACGACCGGATGCCCGCCTATGTGACCTCGCGGATCACCCGGGGGCTGAACGAGCGCGCCAAGTCGGTCAAGGGCTCCCGGGTCCTGCAACTGGGCCTGGCCTACAAGAAGAACACCGGCGACATCCGCGAGTCGCCCGCCGTCATGCTCGCGCAGTCGCTGTGCCACCTCGGCGCCCATGTCGTCGCGGTGGAACCGCACACCGAGCCCTATCTGCTGCCGCCGGACATCATGTGCGTGGAGCTCACCGAGGAGGAGATCCGTGCGGCGGACGTGGTCGTCGTGGCCACCGACCACGACACCTTCGACTACTCCCTCGTGGAAAGCACGGCGTCCTACGTCCTCGACACCCGGAACCGCTGCCGGGGCCGGCAGGTGGAGGTGCTCTGAGTACGGAAGTTCGCTGAACTGCGCACAGGGGCGGTCGGGTACGGGACACTGAGCCCTTCCGCCCCTGCGCATGCCCGCCCTCCGGCCGCTTCTCGGAATGGCGGGCCCGGCAACCCTCGGAAACCGGTCATGTCCTACAGCGCGCTGCGTGCCCGATCCGTCACACCTCGCTCGGGGTTTCTCCTTACCGCTTCACGGGGGCCGGTGTCGTCACAGGGACGGCGTTTTCCTTATATCAGGTGAAGCGCATTCAGGACGGCCATGCGGATTGCGAGAAGATCTGCCTAGCCTCTTATCGGCTTCAGCAGTCTCGTACGTCTTGTCGATTTCCCTTCTGCGCTCGACCAACGCGGGGGTTCGCATGATCCACGGGGGGACCGGGCGAGCCGGTTCTCAGTTCGCAGTTCTGACCGTCGTCGCCGGAGCGGATGTGACGGCAGCCGTGCTTCTGCCGGCGGGAACGGGGGTGCCGGCCGCGCACGGTGTCGCCGCTGTCTCTCTGCTCATACGTTCCCGGACCGCCCCGCGGAAGGTACGTCTTCGCCTCACCCTGTTCGCCGTCTCGGTCGCGGCAGGCGGCCTGCACCATCTGCTGGCCGGCCGCATCGACTCCTCCGGGGCGCACTCCGCCGGAGGTCTCCCGTCCGTGGTCCGTCCGCTGGCGGGAGCCGGGATCGCCGCGTGTATGGGGGTCGCCGTCATCGCGCTGGTGATGGCCGCCGCGGACAACGGCACCACCCTGACCTCGCTACGACGGCTGCTGGACAGCTGGCTGATCGCGGGCTCCCTGCTCACCTCGGGCTGGGTACTGCTGCTGCACCGCGCCGACCAGGGCGGGGACGTGTCGGCCTCACTGCTCGCGCTCGCCCGCGTCGTCACGGACATTCTGGTGCTGGCGCTCTTCGTCGCCCTGCGCTTCTGCCTGAGGCGCTCCGAGCGCACGGCGACCACGGTGGGCGCCGTGGCCCTCGTCGTCCTGTTCACGGGTGACGTCCTGCGCATCGTGCTGCCCGCGCCGGGCGGCTGGTCCGGGATTCCCCTCGCCACGGCGTGCTCGATGACCGGGCTGACCCTTGTCGCCGTCGCGCCGTGGCTGCCGGGGGGTGTCAGCACTGTGGGGTTCGACCAGCGTTCGATGCCCGTCACCGGGGTGGTGGCGGCGTTCGTGCCCATGGCCGTCTGCGCGCTCGCCATCTCGGCGCACGCCGTCACCGGCGGCTGCGTCGACCTCGTGATGACGGCCCTGGCGGGGTCGGTGCTCCTCGCGCTCGGCGCCCGGCAGGGCGTCACCCACGCCGACCAACTGAGGATCGCTCAGGAGGCCAAGGCCCGTGAGGCCCATTACCGCACCCTGGTCGACGGCACCCTCGACGTGATCACGATCATCGGTCACGACGGAGTGGTGCGCTACGTCAGTCCGGCGGTCCACCCGGTCTTCGGCTACCGGCCCGAGGAACTGGTGGGCGCTCGTGTCCCCTTGTTCTGTCACCCGGACGACGTGCCGCCTTTGATGCAGGCCGTGCAGACGCTGGTGGACGACGCCGGGTCGGGGGCCCGGGGGCCGGGTCACCGGGTGTCCTGCCGGGTGCGGAGCGCCGACGGACGGTGGCGCCATGTCGAGTCGACGATCGGTCACCATCCCGAGGGCATGATCTTCATCAGCCGCGATGTGAGCGAACGGGTCGCGCAGCAGGCGCAGTTGGAACACCTCGCCTTCCACGACGCGCTCACCGGTCTGCCCAACCGTGCCCTGTTCGTCGACAGGGTCGCCCATGCCCTGCAGAAGCGGACCACGGGAGTTGCCCCGCCCGTGGTGCTCTTCGTGGACCTGGACGGCTTCAAGGCCGTCAACGACTCGGCCGGACACGCGACGGGCGATGCCCTTCTGACGCACGCCGCCCGTCGGCTCCAGGCGTCCGTACGGGCGGGGGACACGATCGCCCGCCTCGGCGGTGACGAGTTCGCGGCCCTGCTGGAATGGGAGGCGGCGACGCACCCGTCGAGCGCCAGGGAGGTCGCCGCGCGGATCCTGAGCGCGCTGAAGAAGCCGTACCGGATCGGCGGCAGGGATGCGGTGGTCTCCGCCTCGATCGGGATGGCGATGGCCGCCCCGGGGGTCACTCCGGACGAGCTTCTGCATCAGGCGGACCTGGCCATGTACGCGGCCAAGGCGGCGGGCAAGGGCCGTATCCATGTGCACGCCTCGCAGCCGCCGCCCGTCTCAAGTGGTGCCTCGCACCGCTGACGGGCCGAACAGGCTTCGGCGTGGGGGCCGGCGGCGGTGGTGCGAACCGCCGTGGTCGCGGGCCAGTTCCTCCATCGCACGGCGCAGGGCGAGCTCCAGGATGCCGGGCCGGTTGAGGGTGCCCGCTCCGTCGGGCGGGGTGAGCCAGCGCAGGGTGCCCCAGCGGCAGTGGGGCGCGGGGGCGGCGATCCAGCCTCCCTTCGTGACATAGCGGGTGCCGGGGCCGACCCAGATGGCGGCGGGATCGGGCGGCAGGAAGAACCCGACGCGACGGCCTCTGCCGTCCAGCAGCATGGGGCCGGGGGCGCCGGGAAGGTCGTCCAGCAGGCCGACGGCGCGCAGTCCGAGGCGTTCGGGGACGATCAGCACGTCCCACAGGCGCCCGGCGGCAAGGAGATGGACGGCCTCACTGCCGCGGCGCCAGTCGTACCGGCAGGCCCGCGGATCCTCCGCCGCGGCGGCCAGCCAGGCCAGCGCCCTCGTCCACCGTGCCGAAACCATCGCGAACCTCCAGGTGGTGCGGCCGTGGGCGGTCGGGCCGACCAACCACGGCAGGGTGTGCAGACGTGGATGCACGTTCAGGCCCAGTGCAGCGGGGCGGGCGGCCCCGTGCCATACGGCGGAACCGAATTCGCCGGATGGAGGGAGCGCCCAGGGCGTGACGGGGAGCGGCTTCGCACGACCGCGCTCCCCGGCGTGGTCAGCCCGTCCAGAAGTCCCACCAGCGCGTCAGGATCAGCATCCCGACGACACCGGTGTGCAGCAGCGGCGGCCAGAGGGTGAACTCGTCGAAGAACTTCCTCAGCCACTCGGGGGCGGGCAGAAAACGGTTCCGGACGATGAAGGAGGTCAGGTACCAGAAGATGAAGATGGTGGCGATCCACGCCAGACAGCACCACAGGCACAGGGCGCTGATCGTGTACAGCGACTCGAACTGAAGCCACGTCACGAAGCCGATCCCGAACAGCGCGCCCGCCTCGAAGGTCAGCCAGTACCACCCGGGAAACCTCGCGCCGGCCAGCAGGCTCATGCCGACGCAGATCACGATGCCGTAGGACACCAGGCCGAGCATCGGATTGGGGAATCCGAAGGCCGAGGCCTGGTCGCTCTTCATGATGTTGCCGCAGGAGACCACCGGGTTCAGGCTGCAGCCCGGCGTGAAGTCCGGGTCCTCCAGGAGCTTGAACTTGTCGATCGTGATGACCCATGAAGCGAGCAGTCCGGCGGCCCCCATGATGACCTGCAGCAGGGCGAACCCCCGGCCCGCGCCTTCGGCCCTGGCCATCAGCCGCGCAGGCCGCGGGCCGGCAGCAGGATGTGCGCGGCGGCGTGGAGGGTCTCCTCCGCGCCCGCGAAGGCGGCCAGGGCGCCGGGATCGACGGGCCTGCCGGGCCCGGCCTCCGGCCAGGGCCGCGTGGTGAACACGAGGTAGGCGTGTCCGCGCCGGCCGACGGCGGCGAGCCACTCCGGCGGCGGCACGCACTGGCCGTCGAGGTGGGGCATGGTGACGACGGCCCGGCCGGCCTCGACGAGCAGGCTGACGGGCAGGCCTGGGCGGGCGGCGGCGTCGACGAGTTCTCCGCCGGGCCGCAGTCCGGTGCTGAGCAGCAGCCGCTCGACGGCGGCGGAGGAGGCCTCGGGTCCGCCGGCGCCGTCCCCCAGGGAGTAGACGAGCAGACAGGGCATGTCGCCGTCGGGGGCCGCACCGCTCCAGGCCAGCACGACGAGGGTGCCCAGATCGGCGGCTCGGAAAGGGCGCGTTTCGCTTGAGGTCGAGGTCACCGCGGAACCCTATCGACGGGCCGGAAGGCGCCCGGTCGGCTTCTCACCCGTACAGGCCAGTGCCCGAGGGGTCTCCACACGAACGAGGGATGACGACGGACATCCGCTCGTGTTCCCTCCCGGCGCACCTCGGCCGCCCTCCCGGAGCGGGAGGGCGGCCGAGGGAAAGCCCGCGTCGACGTCAGTCGTTGCCGCAGAGGTTGCCGAGCGCCGGGTTCATCAGGCCGATGACGCTGACCGTGTTGCTGCAGACGTTGGCCGGGACGTGGACCGGGACCTGGGCGACGTTGCCCGACAGGGCGCCCGGCGAGTCGGTGGCGGCGGCCGCGGCGCCGGTGTCGGCGGCGGCGACACCGGCAGTGCCCGCAACGGCCGCGGCGGCGATGGTGGTCAGGGCCAGGCCCTTCGCGATACGCAACATGGAGGAGATGCTCCTTGGAATTGACACAACACCGGGCGGGACGCCCGGTGTTGTGTCAACCGTGGGGTGCGCCCTGGGGTTGTGCCGCCAATGGGGTGATGCTCGTACCCGGCGGTCACGCCCGTACGAGGAGTCCGGCACCGGCCGCACACCGCCCCGCGGGCGGCCCGGATGCCGGGCCCCGGGGGGCGGGTGCGGAGTGCCGGACGGGGTGCTACCTGCGCGCCGCGACCCGGCCGCGCCGGTACAGGATCGCTCCGCCGAGGAGCAGCGCGGCACCGGCGGCCGAGGCGGCGACCATGTCCTCACTGCCGGTGTGGGCCAGGGTGGGCGTGTCCTCGACGACGGGGGCGTCGTCCACGACCGGCGTCTCGAACTCGGTCTCGGGGGCGGCCTCGTCGGGACGCGAACCGCTCGGGGTGCCCACCGCCGGGTCGGTACGCGGCTCGTCCACCTCGGTGGCGGGCGTGTCACTGCCGGCCGGGACCGCGGGGGCGTCCGGGGTGACCGTGTCCGGGACCGCCGGCGTGTCGGGCAGCGTGGAGGTGTCGGGCACCTCGGGCAGCGCGGGGGCGTCCGGGAGAGCCTCGTCCGCGGGGACGTCCACGCTGGAGGCCGCGTCGGCTCCGGTGCCGCAGACGTTGGCGGCCGCCGGGTTGAGGGCGCCGACGACGTCGAGGGTGTTCCCGCAGGCGTTCAGCGGGATGCTCACCGGCGCCTGGACGCTGTTGCCGGACAGGACGCCGGGCGAGTCCGCGGCGTCGGCGACGGCGGTGGCCTGCGACGTGTCCGACCCGGAGCTGTCCGAGTCGTCGTTGAGGCAGACGCTGCCGAACGCCGGGTTGAGGAGGCCGACCACGTCGACGGAGTTCCCGCACAGGTTCACGGGACTGTGCACCGGCACCTGGACGTTGTTGCCCGAGAGGACACCGGGCGAGTCGGCGGTGGCCCCGGTCGCGTCCGCGTCGGCGAAGGCGGCGGCGGTGTACAGGGACAGGAGGCTCGTCGCGGCGGCGGCCACGATCGTCCCCCTGCTCAGGGTCTGTCGCACTTTTATTCGTTGTCTTCCTGCTTGGAGAAGTGGAAAGCCGGCCTTGGCGCCTTCAGGGCTTCCCAAGGCCGGCCGTGGCAGCCGGGCCGGCTGGTTTGCAGCGTCAGTCGTTGAGGCAGGCGGTGCCGAACGCCGGGTTCAGCAGGCCGATGACGCTGAGCGAGTTGCCGCACAGGCTGGCGGGGAGATGCACGGGAACCTGGACCAGGTTGCCGGAGAGGACGCCCGGCGAGCTCGCGACGGAACCGACGGCGTCCGTGTCGGCGAAGGCGGGGGCGGCCATTCCCATGGCCATGACCACGCCCGCCACGACAGCAGCGGTCTTCTTCATGAACTTTTCCTTCCCATTTACTGCGGTCATGCCCCTGTACCGGCGGAAACCGAGCGAGCACGGCATGAACGGCTCGCGTCATGACCTACAGGCTGTAAACGAGGGATAGACGTCCCAAGCAACTACGGAACGCGGCCTTCCCCGGAATTCACCCGAACGCCTCGCCCGCAACCGGCACCGGCACCGCACCCGGGCGAAATTCTCGTTTCACGGAAAGGCTCGGGCAGCCCACGCGGGGAAGGAACGAGGGCGGCCCGAGCGGTCACCGGGGGGCCGAGATCAGCCCCCTCGCATCAACCCGGTGCGACGGAATTGGTTTCGGGACGTCACCCAGGTGGGCCATCGGAGTGAACGGGAATTCTGTTGATCGACCCGTCATGGAAATCCGCTTTTCCGAAGGGAATGACCGGCGACATCCCGGTCGGGGCGGCGGCTGCCGGGCTAGTACCGGATGTCCCGCGCCCGGTCGATCGTCTCGGCGAGCTGCTGTACGTCCCTGTCCTCGGTGGTCCTCGCCAGACCGGCGGCGCGGTCGCCCAGGTCGCTGAGTCCCAGGTCGCCGGGCAGGGAGCGCCAGCGGTCGTCTCCGGAGCGCAGGGCGTCCGCGAAATAGGCGGCCACGGCGGTCACCTGGAGGCGGGGGTTCGCGTCCCAGAGCCGGTCGCCGAGGGAGCCCGCCTCCAGCCGGCCGGACTCCTCGTGCGGGGCCCGGGTGTCGGGGTCGAGCCAGCGGACGGTGGCCGTGGCGAGATGGCCGTCGGCACCCGGCCTGGTGCGTACGGCGTACAGGGCGGTGACCGTGTGGCCGGGGCCGATCTCGCCGCCGTCGACGCGGTCGTCGCGGAAGTCGTCGTCGGCGACCCGGCGGTTGTCGTAGCCGACGAGGCGGAACTCGGCGACCGTCTCGGGGTCGAAGGCGACCTGGGCCTTGGCGTCACGGGCCACGAGGTCGATGTTCTGCGGGAGTTGCTCGCAGAAGACCCGGCGGGCGTCGTCCTCCCCGGACACGTACACGGTGTGGCCGTCGCCCCGGTCGGCGAGGCGTTCCATCAGGGCGTCGCCGTAGTCGCTGCCGACGCCGACCCCGAAGAGGGTGATGCCGTGCTCGCGACGGGCGCCGTCGACGCGTTCGAGGATCGAGTCGGGGTCGGTGTCGCCGTCGTTGGCGAGCGCGTCGGAGACGAGGACGACCCGGTTGGTGGCGCCCTCGCGCCGGCCCTCGACGGCGGTGGCGTAGCCGGTCCGGATGCCGGCGCCGAGGTTGGTGGAGTACGTCGGCTCCAGGCCGTCGATGGCGTCGTGGACGCGGCCCCGGTGGTCGCCCAGCCGGGTCATGGGCAGGACGGTCTCGGCCTCGTCGCTGAAGGTGACGATGGCGACCGAGTCGTCGTCGCGCAGCCGGTCCGTCATCGTGCCGAGGGACTGCCGGGCGAGATCGAGGCGGCCGGGTTCGCCCATCGAGCCGGAGATGTCGATGACGAAGGTGAGGGCGGCGGGCGGGCGTTCCGCGGTCTGCCCGGAGGTGCGGGTGGCGAGGCCGACGCGGACGAGGGACCAGTCCTCCTCGTCGGTGCGGGCGCCGTCGACGGTGACCGAGAAGCCGTTGCCGTCGGGGCGTTCGTAGTCCTGGCGGAAGCTGTTGACGAACTCCTCCGGGCGGATGGTGGAGGGGTCCGGGCGCCGGCCGTCGGCGAGGGTGCGGCGCGCGTAGCCGTAGGAGGCGGTGTCGACGTCGAGGGCGAAGGTGGAGAGGTAGTCGGGCGAGGGTTCCGTCTCGCGGGCCGCGCCGTCCGCGCCGTCCTGCTGTTCGCCTTCCCGTACCTCGCCGCTGCCCCGGCTCTGGGCGGGGGCGGGAGCGGGGAGGGCTTCCGAGTGGTTCGGGACGTCCGTGCTCTTGCCGCCGGAGCCGCCCGCGCCGCAGCCGGCGAGCAGTCCGGCCGCGGCCACGAGCGCGAGCAGTGCGGCGCGTGGTCGTGCCGTGCGCGGTCGTCGTGTGCGGTGGGTCTCCATCTGCCGTGCCCCCTGTGTCCGTTGACGTCGACGTCTGTGACTGTGACGTTGCAGGGAGCCGGAACGTGCGCTCCGGGGCGTTGCGGATGCGTCTCGAAGAGGGCACGAAATGCGCCCGCCGAGACCGGTGGGTGATCTTCCGTTGACCTACGACACCACGTCCTTGCGGGCGAAACCCCGGAAGGCCAGGGCGAACAGCACCAGGGCGTACGTTATGGAGACGGCGGCGCCCTGGATCATGCCGGACCACTCGACATGCGGCTGTACGGCGTCGGCCCAGGCGAACTGCCAGTGCGCGGGCAGGAAGTCGCGCCAGTCGCCGAGGGCGGTGACGGCGTCGAGGACATTGCCCACGATGGTCAGCCCGACCGCGCCGCCGACCGCGCCCAGGGGTGCGTCCGTCCGCGTCGACAGCCAGAACGCGAGGCCCGCGGTGACCAGTTGGGACACGAAGAGGTAGCCCACCACCACGACGAGCCGCTGGGCCGCGGTGCCCGCGGCGAGTTCGCCGCCGCTCGGGATCTCCAGGGGTCCCCAGCCGTAGGCCGCCGTGCCGACGGCCAGTGCCACGACCGGCAGCAGCACCATCGCGGCCAGGCTGAGTCCGAGCCCGACGAGGAGCTTGGACGACAGCAGCCGGGCGCGCGGTACGGGCGCGGCGAGGAGGTAGCGCAGGGAGGACCAGCTCGCCTCCGAGGCGACGGTGTCCCCGCAGAACAGGGCCACCGGGATCACCAGGAGGAAGCCCGCGGAGACGAACAGGTTCACCGCGGCGAAGTTGGCGCCGGACGCGGTGGCCGTGTCCATCAGGGTCACCGCGTCGTTGCGTCCGCCCGGCTCGCCGCCGATCGCGAAGGCGACCAGCAGGACGAACGGCAGCGCGGCGAGGATGCCGCCCATGACCAGCGTGCGGCGCCGCTTGAGCTGGCGGACCAGCTCGACGCGCAGCGGCAGGGTGCGGCCCGCCCGGTAGCCGGAGGCCACGTCGGCGAGAGCGTCGGTGCTCATGCGGAGCCTCCGATCAGGGTGAGGAAGGCGTCTTCCAGGCGGCGGTGGGGGCCCACCGAGGCGACGGGCACGTCGAGCCGTACGAGCTCGGCGACCAGGGCCTGGGCGCTGCCGTCGGGGTCGAGCCGGACCAGGAGTCCGTCGTCGGTGCGCACGGCCGAGGCCACGCCCGGCAGCGCGGCGACCTTCTCCACGACGGGCTCCTGGACGGGCGCGGCGGTGCCGACGAGGAGGGTGTCGCCGGAGCCGACGATCTCGCCGACCGGGCCGGCCTGGATGAGCCGGCCCCGGTCCATGACCACGAGGTGGGTGCAGGACTGTTCGACCTCCGCCAGCAGATGGCTGGAGACGATCACCGTGCGTCCGGCGGCGGCGTACCGGATCATCACCTCGCGCATCTCACGGATCTGCGGCGGATCGAGGCCGTTGGTCGGCTCGTCGAGGATGAGCAGGTCCGGCAGGCCGAGCATGGCCTGGGCGATGGCGAGGCGCTGGCGCATGCCCTGCGAGTAGGTGCGCACGGCGCGGGCCAGCGCATCGCCGAGGCCGGCGATCTCCAGGGCCTCGTCCCTGTGGGCGTCCTCGGGCGGCCGGCCGGTGGCCCGCCAGTACAGCTCCAGGTTCTCCCGCCCCGAGAGGTGCGGCAGGAAGCCTGCGCCCTCGACGAAGGCGCCGACCCGCGACAGCACCGGGGCGCCGGGGCGGATCGCGTGCCCGAAGACGCGGACCTCGCCGCCGTCCGGCTGGATCAGGCCCATCAACATGCGCAGGGTCGTCGTCTTGCCCGCGCCGTTCGGGCCCAGGAGGCCCAGCACCTGCCCCTTCTCGACACGGAAGGAGAGGTCGCGGACGCTGTAGCGGTCACCCTTCGCGTACTTCTTGCTCAGGCCGGTGATCTGGAGCGGGACTTCGGCCAGTGCGGGATCGGGCGCGGGCGTGGCCGTGCGCCGGCGGCCCGTCAGCAGCAGCGCCGCGGCGAGCACGACGCCCGCGAGCGGCAGCCACCACACCCACGCGGGGAGCGGGGCGGCCGCGGTCGTCACACCGGGGGCCGTCGGCACCAGCAGATCGCCCTTCAGGGAGACGGTGTACGTCGCCGGGGCCGTCGGGGAGGCGTAGCCGAGGTCCGTGGAGGCGAGGACCAGCCGGAGCCGGTGGCCCTTGTCGATGTCGTGGTCGATCGCCGGGAGCGTGATCGTCACGTCCTTGCCGGACCCGGCGCCCTCGACCCGGATCGGGGTGACCAGCTGGGAGGGCAGCTGCCGGGTGCCGCCGGGGCCGACGTCGTACACCTTGGCGAAGAGCACGGCGTCGTCACTCGTGGACTTCACATGGACCGTGACGGCCGGCGATCCGGTGATCCGCAGGTCGCTCGTGACCGGTGCCGACTCGAACGCCGCGTACTGGCCGGGGAAGTCGAGGGACACGCCGACCCCGAACGCCGACAGCTGGGCGAGGCCGTTGGAACCGCCGAAGCCGGGCAGGGCGGAGAGCGCGGGCGGGCCGGCTCCGGCGGGGTTGTCGAAGCGCTGCTCGCGCCCGGTCAGCGGGATCGGCCGCCGTGCGTTCGCCAGGCCGGTGTACGAGTCCCCGCTCGCGCCCCGCAGCGGGACGGTGCCGTCGGTGGAGTCGACGCCTCCGGTGCGGGTGACACGGAAGGCCGGGCCCGTGTCGACGCCCTTGTCCGCCTTGAGATAGCGGTCGAACCAGGCGGTCACCCGTGCCTGCACACGGCCGGTCTCCAGGTTGCCGCCGTCGTGCCCGCCCGCGATCCAGTCGACGTCCACGGGGGCGCCGCCCGCACGGATCGCCTTCGCGGCCGCGTCGGACTGGGCCAGGGTGAACAGGGAGTCGGCCTGGCCCTGCACCAGCAGGGTCGGCACCTTGATGCGGTCGCCGACGGCCGACGGCGAGCGCTCTTCCAGGAGGGCGCGGGCCGCGGCGTCCGGGGTGCCGGACTCGGCGATCCGCTCGTACATCGCGCACAGGGCGGGCTCGAACTTGTCGCAGCCGCCGCCGGTGTTGAAGAAGATGCCGGCCCACAGCTTCTTGAACACACCGTCCGGGAACAGGGCGTCCGCGAGGTTCCAGTAGGTGATCGCGGGGGCGATGGCGTCCACGCGGTCGTCGTGCCCGGCGGCCAGCAGCGAGATCGCGCCGCCGTACGAGGCGCCCGCGAGGCCCACCCGCGGGTCGCCGGCGCTGTCGAGCCGGACCTGGGGCTGCCCGGCGAGCCAGTCGATCAGCCGGGAGACATCGGCGACCTCGCCCTTCGGGTCGTTCAGTCCGACCTTCCCGGTCGACTTCCCGAATCCGCGTGCCGACCAGGTCAGTACCGCGTATCCGTCCCGGGCCAGGTCCTCCGCCTGCTGCCGGACGTCGTCCTTGCTGCCGCCGAAGCCATGGCCGAGGAGCACGGCAGGGCGGCGGCCGGCGGAGCCGGAGGTGAAGTACGAGGTGTCCAGGCGCACGCCGTCCACGGACATCACCTGGTCGGTGCGGCGCACCGCGGGCGTGTCGTCGTCGGAGGCGACGGCCGTCCACGTACCGGCACCGGCGAGTACGACGACGGCGGCCGCGGCGGAAACGATCCGTCGGGGCCGCCGTGGTCCTCGCAGACCGGGCAGTCGAAGATCCATGCTTCAACGGTACGGGGTCGACCTGTCGGGGAGATGTCGACCAGAGGCCGAACTCACCGCCCTCCCGCGGGTGTACGGGACCTCGGTCGCGTACACCAGGCGCGGTACGGGACACGGGCTCTCAGACCCGCGCGTCCTCCGGTATCGAGACCAGCCAGCGGGTGTCGCGGCGCGGGCGCAGATAGAACGCCCAGTACAGGGTGGCGGCGGCGGTGATGCCGCCCGTCCACAGCAGATACTGCGTCTCCTGCTGACTGAGGATGTACGCGAGGACCACGATCAGCAGGACCGGCACCACCGGCCACAGCGGCATGCGCCACGCGTGCGTGTGCCGGTGGCTGCCGCGGCGGGCGAGCAGCGCGGCGACCGCCACGAGCAGGTACATGCCGGTCACGGAGACGCCCGTCACCCCGTACAGGGTGTCGAGGTTGACGAAGCAGAGCAGCGCGCCGGGGACGCCGACCGCGAGCGTGGCGACCCACGGGGAGCCGAAGCGGCCGAGCTTGGCGAAGACCTCGTTGACCGGCTCGGGCCACGCCTTGTCGCGGGCCGAGGCGAACAGGACACGGGAGTTCTGGATGACCATGACGATGCCCGCGTTGATGATCGCGAGGGCGACGCAGAGGCTGACGAAGGTACCGACGGCGGAGTTGGACCAGGCGGTGACCATGGAGCCGATGTCGCCGCCGGTGAGCTCGGTGAGGTCGGAGGCGCCCATCGTGATGGCGACGACCGGGACCAGGATGATCACGGAGGAGATGGCGAGGGTGGCCAGGACCGTGCGGGCCACGTTGCGGCGCGGGTGCTCCAGTTCCTCGGAGAGGTAGACGGCGGTCGAGAAGCCCTGGGTGACGAAGAGGGCGATCGCGAGACCGGAGACCACCAGCATGGCCGTGACGGTGTCCGCGTGACCGTCGGCGCCCGCCACCCGCATCGAGAGCAGGCTGCCGGGGCCGCGCTCCCCGTGGGCGAAGCCCAGCACCGCCACCACGGCGGCGGCGATGACTTCGAGGACCAGGAAGACGCCGGTGATCCAGGCGTTGGCGCGCAGATCGAGCAGGCCGGCGAGGGTGGCGAGCAGCATGACCGCGGCGCCCGCGACCGACGGGTCGAGGTGCACGACCGGCGCCAGGTAGTCGGCCGTGCCCATCGCGATCACCGGCGGGACGATCATGACGACCAGCAGGGAGAGCACGAAGACCAGCCAGCCCGCGAGCCGCCCGGCCATCGTCGACACCATGGCGTACTCGCCGCCCGCGCTGGGGATGAGGGTGCCCAGCTCCGAGTAGCAGAACGCCACGGCGATGCAGAGCAGCGAGCCGATGGCGATGGTCAGGGCGGTGGCGGTGCCGAGCGAGCCGAACAGGTCGGGGACGACGACGAAGAGCGTCGAGGCGGGCGTCACGCACGAGAGGGTGAGGAGGGTGCCGCCCACGACCCCGATGGAGCGCTTGAGCTTCTGGGGACTGCCGGGCGCCTCGATGACGGCGTTCTCGACAGGGCGGAGCGTGTCGGTCATGCGGGGTTCCGATCGACGGGGGGCAGCAGGGATCGCGGTGCATCGAACCCCGACGGAAACCGTCGCGTCAATGGGTACTTCTCTACGGAATTCGTTGTCGCATGACAGCAGGAGTGGCGTTCTTGACACAAAAGAGCAGTCGTTCGGGCGTTTGGCTCCCTACGGGAACCGCACTCCGTGTCCACAAGAAACAGGGCCGTCCGCTTCTGCGGACGGCCCTGCGACGGACGTCAGTGGTTGACGGACGTCAGTGGTTGCGCGGGAAGCCGAGGTCGACACCGGCGGGGGCGTCGGCCGGGTCGGGCCAGCGGGTGGTGACGACCTTGCCGCGGGTGTAGAAGTGCGTCCCGTCGTTGCCGTAGATGTGGTGGTCGCCGAAGAGCGAGTCCTTCCAGCCGCCGAAGGAGTGGTACCCGACGGGGACCGGGATCGGCACGTTCACGCCGACCATGCCGGCCTCGATCTCCAGCTGGAAGCGGCGGGCGGCGCCGCCGTCCCGGGTGAAGATCGCGGTGCCGTTGCCGAACGGCGAGCTGTTGATCAGGGCCACGCCGTCCTCGTACGTGTCGACACGCAGCACGCACAGCACCGGGCCGAAGATCTCGTCCTGGTAGGCCTTCGCCGTGGTGGGCACCTTGTCCAGCAGCGAGATGCCGATCCAGTGACCGTCCTCGAAGCCGTCCACGGTGTACCCGGTGCCGTCCAGGACGACCTCGGAGCCCTCGGCCGCCGCGCCCGCGACGTAGGACGCCACCTTGTCGCGGTGCACCTTCGTGATGAGCGGGCCCATCTCGGAGGTCGGGTCGTTGCCCGGACCGATCTTGATCTTCTCGGCGCGCTCACGGATCTTGTCGACCAGTTCGTCGCCGATCGCACCGACCGCGACGACCGCGGAGATGGCCATGCAGCGCTCGCCCGCGGAGCCGTACGCCGCCGAGACCGCCGCGTCCGCCGCCGCGTCCAGGTCGGCGTCCGGCAGCACCAGCATGTGGTTCTTGGCACCGCCCAGCGCCTGCACACGCTTGCCATTGGCGGAGGCGGTGGTGTGGATGTAGCGGGCGATCGGGGTGGAGCCGACGAAGGAGACGGCCTTGACGTCCGGGTGTTCCAGGAGCCGGTCGACGGCCACCTTGTCGCCGTGCACGACGTTGAAGACGCCGTCCGGCAGGCCCGCCTCGGCCAGCAGCTCGGCGAGCTTCAGCGAGGCGGAGGGGTCCTTCTCGCTCGGCTTGAGCACGAAGGTGTTGCCGCACGCGATGGCCAGCGGGAACATCCACATCGGCACCATCGCCGGGAAGTTGAACGGCGTAATGCCGGCCACGACACCCAGCGGCTGCCGGATCGCGGCCACGTCCACGCGGCTGGCGACCTGCGTCGACAGCTCTCCCTTCAGCTGCACGTTGATGCCGCACGCCAGGTCGACGATCTCCAGACCGCGGGCGACCTCGCCGAGCGCGTCGGAGTGCACCTTGCCGTGCTCGGCGGTGATCAGCTCGGCGATCTCGTCGCGGTGCGCGTCGAGCAGCGCACGGAACTTGAACAGGATCGACGTGCGCTGGGCCAGCGAGGACTGGCCCCAGGTCGCGAAGGCGTCCTGGGCGGCCGCCACCGCCGCGTCCACCTCGTCGACCGTCGCGAACGCGACCTTGGTGGTGACCGCGCCGGTCGCAGGGTCGGTGACCGGCCCGTACGTGCCCGAGGCGCCTTCGACGGTCTTGCCGCCGATCCAGTGGTTGACGATCTTCGTCATGACCGAGTACTCCTTCACAGATGGCGGCGTCGGGTCGAGACGTGCCGTTCGTACAGCTCACGTGCTTTGACCGCCGACGGGCGGGTCGCGGTCTCGGCCACAGGTACATCCCACCAGGCTTGCGCGGGAGGCGCCCCCGACACTGTGTCTGCCGTTTCGGTCTCCACGTAGACACAAGTGGGAGTGTCGGAGATACGTGCCTCGGCGAGCGCCGCCCGCAGGTCACGTACGGTTTTCGCGCGCAGCACGCGCATGCCCAGACTGGCCGCGTTCGCGGCGAGATCGACGGGGAGCGGCGCCCCCGTGTACCTGCCGTCGTCGGACTGGTAGCGGTACGCGGTGCCGAACCGCTCGCCGCCCACCGACTCGGACAGGCCGCCGATGGACGCGTAGCCGTGGTTCTGCACCAGCAGGATCTTGATCGCTATGCCCTCCTGCACGGCCGTCACGATCTCCGTCGGCATCATCAGGTAGGTGCCGTCGCCGACCAGCGCCCACACGGGCCGGTCCGGGGCGGCCAGCTTCACCCCGATCGCGGCCGGGATCTCGTAGCCCATGCAGGAGTAGCCGTACTCCAGGTGGTACTGGTCCCGGGACCGCGCCCGCCACAGCTTGTGCAGATCGCCGGGGAGCGAACCGGCCGCGTTGATGATCACGTCCGTCTCGTCGACGACGGCGTCCAGAGCGCCGAGCACCTGCGGCTGCGTCGGGCGTACATCGGGCTCGTCGGCCTCGAAGCAGGCGTCGACGCGCTGCTCCCAGCGCTCCTTGTCCTCGGTGTACTCGGCGAGGTACGAGTCGGCGACCCGGTGGGCGTGCATGCCCAGGGCCTCGGTCAGCTCCCCGAGGCCGCTGCGGGCGTCCGCGACCAGCGGCAGACCCGCCAGCTTGTGGCCGTCGTACGGGGCGATGTTGAGGTTGAGGAAGCGGACGCCCTCGCCGGTGAACAGCGTGCCGGAGGCCGTGGTGAAGTCGGTGTAGCGGGTGCCGACGCCGATCACCAGGTCGGCGGTGCGGGCGAGTTCGTCGGCCGTCGCCGTGCCGGTGTGGCCGATGCCGCCGACGTCCTGGGGATGGTCGTACCGCAGGGAGCCCTTGCCGGCCTGGGTGGAGGCGACCGGGATGCCGGTGGCGTCGGCGAACTCGGCGAGGGCCTCCTCGGCGCGGCTGTGGTGCACTCCCCCGCCCGCGATCACCAGCGGGCGGCGGGCCGCGCGGATCGCCCGTACGGCCTCGGCGAGTTCGGCCGGGTCTGCGCCCGGGCGGCGGACGGCCCAGGTGCGCTCGGCGAAGAACTCCTCGGGCCAGTCGTAGGCCTCGGCCTGGACGTCCTGCGGAAGAGCGAGCGTCACGGCGCCGGTCTCGACGGGGTCGGTGAGCACCCGCATCGCCTGGAGGGCCGCAGGGATCAGGGCCTCGGGGCGGGTGACGCGGTCGAAGTACCTCGACACCGGGCGCAGACAGTCGTTGACCGACACATCGCCCGCGTACGGGACTTCGAGCTGCTGGAGGACCGGGTCGGCCGGGCGGGTGGCGAAGACGTCGCCCGGCAGCAGCAGGACCGGGAGATGGTTGATCGTCGCAAGGGCGGCGCCCGTGACCAGGTTCGTCGCGCCCGGGCCGATCGACGTGGTGACCGCGTGCGTGGACAGGCGGCCCGACTGACGGGCGTAGCCGACGGCCGCGTGCACCATGGCCTGCTCGTTGCGGCCCTGGTGGTACGGCATGTCGTCGGCGTACTCGATCAGCGCCTGGCCGAGCCCCGCCACATTGCCGTGGCCGAAGATGCCCCAGGTCGCGCCGATCAGCCGCTGCCGTGTCCCGTCCCGCTCCGTGTACTGGGCGGACAGGAAGCGGACGAGCGCCTGGGCGACCGTGAGCCTCGTCGTCGAGGTCGTCGAGGTCGTCGGAGTCATCGGTACCCCCCTGTGCTGTCAACGTGGGCCGGGTGGAAGCAGATCCGCCACTCCCGCGTCTCGCCCGGGCCGGCCATGACGTTCAGGTAGTACATGGCGTGGCCGGGCTGGGCGATGGACGGGCCGTGCCATCCGTCGGGGACGAGGACGGCGTCGCCGGATCGGACTTCGGCGAGGACGTCCGATCCGCCCTCACGGGAGGGGAATACGCGCTGATAGCCGAACCCGTTCGGGCCGTCGATCTCGAAGTAGTAGATCTCCTCCAGCTCCGCTTCCTCGCCCGGCCGGTACTCGTCGTGCTTGTGCGGCGGATACGAGGACCAGTTGCCGCCGGGTGTGATCACCTCGACCGCGATGAGCTTGTCGCAGTCGAAGGCGTCGGCGGAGGCGAAGTTGCGCACCTGGCGCGCGCAGGTGCCGCTGCCGCGTTCCTCGACCGGAACCTCCGACGCGGGGCCGTAGCGAGCGGGGAGTCGTCGCCCGCACCTCGCTCCTGCCAGGGCGAAGCGGCCTCCCGCGTCGGAGGCGATCTGTGCCTGGGCATCCCGGGGCACGTACACGAAGTCCGTGACCGACGCGAACACGCTTTCCCTGCCCAGGAGTTGGAACTGTTCGGCGTCTGTGCGCACGGTACATCCGCCGTGCAGCGGAACGACGATCCACTCGCTGTCGCCGGTCGCGAAGGTGTGCGTGCCGCCCGGCGGGAGTTCGAGGATCCGGAGGCTGCTGTGGGTCCAGCCGGCCCGCTCGGGGCCGATGTCGAGGGCGTACCGGGCGTCGGCGGTCGCGCCCCTCGGGACGTACAGCCCGCTGTACGTGGCGGCGTGCGGCTCTGTGTTCGTCATGCGGCCCTCACAGCAGTCCTACGGCGGTGTCCACGGCCGCGGCCACATCGCCGTCGGCCGGGTACAGCAGCGAGCGGCCCACCACCAGGCCCCGCACGGTGGGCAGTTGAAGCGCCCCGCGCCACTTCTCGTACGCGGCGGCCTGATCCTCGGCGGAGCCCCCCACATCGCCGCCGAGCAGCACGGCGGGCAGCGTGGAGGTCTCCATGACCTCGGCCATGTCGTCGGGGTTGTCGGTGACCGGGACCTTCAGCCAGGTGTACGCGGAGCTGCCGCCGAGGCCGGAGGCGATGGCGATCGACCTGGTGACGGCCTCGGCGGACAGGTCGTTGCGGAGCCTGCCGTCCTGCGTGCGGCGGCTGATGAACGGCTCGACGAAGACGGGGAGCCGGCGGGCGGCCATGTCGTCGACGGCACGGGCGGTGGACTCCAGGGTGGTGAGGGAGCCCGGGTCGTCGTAGTCGATGCGCAGCAGCAGCTTGCCGGCGTCGAAGCCGAGGCGCTGGATGTCCTGGGGACGGTGGCCGGTGAAGCGGTCGTCGAGTTCGAAGCGGGCGCCCTGGAGGCCGCCGCGGTTCATCGAGCCCATGACGACCTTGCGGTCGAGGGCGCCGAGCAGCAGCAGGTCGTCCAGGATGTCGGCGGTCGCGAGGACGCCGTCGACGCCGGGCCGGGACAGCGCAAGGCAGAGGCGTTCGAGCAGGTCGGCGCGGTTGGCCATGGCCAGCTTGCGGTCACCGACCCCGAGCGCGCCGCGGGCCGGGTGGTCGGCGGCGACGATCATCAGCCGGCCCGAGTCGCCGAGGAGCGGACGACGGATGCGGCGGGCGGCGGCCTCGGCGATCGCCTCGGGGTGCTGGGTGCGGACACGGACGAGGTCCGGGACGTCGACGCTCACAGCACGGCCCCCGCGGTCAGCGCCGCTTCCACCTCGTCCGGTGTCGGCATCGCGGAGGAGCACTCCAGACGGGAGGCGACGATGGCGCCGGCCGCGTTGGCGTACCGCATGATCTTCTCCAGGTCCCAGCCCTCGAGCAGCCCGTGGCACAGGGAGCCGCCGAAGGCGTCACCGGCGCCGAGGCCGTTGAGGACGTCGACCGGCAGGGGCGGGACCTCGGCCGACTCGCCCTTGCTGTTGACGGCGAGGACACCCTTGGGGCCCTGCTTCACGACGGCGGTCTCGACACCGGCGTCGAGCAGCGCGCGGGCCGCCGCGTGGGGTTCGCGGACGCCGGTCGCGACCTCCACCTCGTCGAGGTTTCCGACGGCGACGGTCGTGTGCTTCAGCGCCTCGGTGTAGAACGGGCGGGCGGACTCCGGGTCCGTCCAGAACATCGGCCGCCAGTCGAGGTCGAAGACCGTCGTCCCGGTCCTGTTCCGGTGGGCGAGGGCGGCGAGTGTCGCGGTGCGGCTGGGCTCCTCGCTCAGTCCGGTGCCGGTGACCCAGTAGATACGGGCGTCGCGGACGGCGTCCAGGTCGAGCTCATGGGGGTCGATCTCCAGGTCGGGCGCCTTGGGCTGCCGGTAGAAGTACAGCGGGAAGTCGTCCGGCGGGAACACCTCGCAGAAGGTGACCGGGGTGGGCAGTCCGGGGACCGGGGTCACCCAGCGGTCGTCGACGCCGAAGTCCCGCAGCGCCTCGTGCAGATAGGTGCCGAACGGGTCGTCGCCGGTGCGGGTGATCACCGCCGAGCGCCGTCCCAGGCGGGCCGCGGCGACCGCGACGTTGGCCGCCGAACCGCCCAGGAACTTTCCGAAGGACGACACCTGCGGCAGCGGGACGCCCGTCTGCAGCGGATAGAGATCCACTCCGATCCGCCCCATGGTGATCAGGTCGTACGCCATCGAGTTCCCTTCGTGCCGTTCGTCTCGTGCCGTCTTCTCGGCTCGTATCGGCTCTCCCCGGTTTGTAGTCCCGTGCACGCGACCCTGTCAATGTTTTGTCCAGACATTCGGACCAGGCCTTGACACTCTCGGCCGGGATCCGCACGCTGGCGGCCATGACGTCGTTGCCGCCTCAGTCCTCACTGTCCCGTATCCGGATCGGATCGGCCCCCGACTCCTGGGGCGTCTGGTTCCCGGACGACCCTCGGCAGGTTCCCTGGCAGCGCTTCCTCGACGAGGTCGCCGCTTCCGGCTACGAGTGGATCGAGCTGGGCCCCTACGGATATCTGCCGACCGACCGGGCCGTCCTCGCCGAGGAGACCGCCCGACGTGGCCTGAAAGTGTCGGCCGGCACGGTCTTCACCGGCCTCCATCACGGCGGGGCCGTGTGGGAGAAGACCTGGGCGCATGTCGCGGACAACGCGGCGCTGGCCCAGGCCATGGGCGCCCGGCATCTGGTCGTCATCCCGTCCTTCTGGCGGGACGACAAGACCGGTGAGGTGCTGGAGCCGGACACGCTCACGCCCGAGCAGTGGCGGAACCTGACCTCGCTGACCGAGCGGCTCGGGCAGGAGGTCCGCGAGCGCTACGGCCTCCGGATCGTCGTCCACCCGCACGCCGACACGCATATCGACAGTGAGGAGAACGTCGTCCGCTTCCTCGACGGTACGGACTCGTCGCTGGTGTCGCTGTGCCTGGACACCGGGCACTACGCGTACTGCGGCGGCGACAGCGTCAAGCTCATCGAGACGTACGGCGAGCGGATCGGTTACCTGCACCTCAAGCAGGTGGACCCGGAGATCCTCGCGGATGTGCGCGCGAACGAGGTGCCGTTCGGGCCCGCCGTCGCGCGCGGGGTGATGTGCGAACCGCCGTCCGGCGTGCCTGCGTTGGGGCCGGTGCTGGAGGCGGCCCAGAAGCTGGACGTCGACCTGTTCGCCATCGTCGAGCAGGACATGTACCCGTGCGACCCGGACACTCCGTTGCCGATCGCGAAGCGGACGCGGGCGTTCCTTCGATCGTGCGGGGCGTAGGGGCGCCCACTAGCGCCCCCTCAGGGCCCTGGAGGCTCATCCAGCGGGCCCGGCCCGCCCTGCTGTGTCCGGTTTCTGTAACAGATGTCCCATGTGTGTACGTAAGGCGTCACACCCGCCCCACAAATCCTTTCCGCCTCAGCTCTCCCTCGTTCACCGGACACAGGCTTTGTGATCGCCGGCGCGGAGGTGAAGCTCATGACCGACCGAATGCTCTGGTCGTACAAGGAGATCGCGGCCCACATCAAGGTGCAGCCGGACACCGTGCGGTCCTACCGCAAACACGGTCTGCTGCCGCCGCCCGACCATGTGGAGGCCGGCAAACCCTTCTGGTACGCGGACACGGTCCAGGCGTGGGTGGAGTCCCGTCCGCGCAATCGCGGCCGAAGAGCGGACTGAGTGGGTCGACGAGGTGCTGATGTCGATCCTCGACCGTGAAGGGACGGCCGCCGTCAGCTCCATGGCGCGATGACCGTCACGCCGGCCCCCGGCGCCGTCTCCATCGCGGCCAGCGCGGCGGGCGCCGCGTCGAGGGTGATCGCGGACGTCACCAGCAGATCGGGGCGCAGCACGCCCGCGCGCACCAGCTCCAGCATCGGGGGGTAGGTGTGCGCGGCCATGCCGTGACTGCCGAGGAGTTCGAGCTCCAGGGCGACGGCCCGGGCCATGGGGACGGGGGTGGTGCCGGTGGGCGAGGGCAGGAGGCCGACCTGGACATGACGGCCGCGGCGGCGCAGGCCGTTCACGGAGGCGGCGCAGGTGGCGGGCGAGCCCAGGGCGTCGAGGGAGAGCTGGGCGCCGCCGCCGGTGAGCTCGCGGACCGCCTCGGCCGTGTCCGAGGTCCGGGCCGCGTCCACGCACTCGGCGGCCCCGGACTTCCGCGCCAGGTCCAGGGCCGCCGGTGACACATCGACGGCGACGACCCGTGCGCCCGAGGCCGCCGCGATCATCACCGCGGACAGGCCCACGCCCCCGCAGCCGTGCACCGCGACCCACTCCCCCGCCGCCACCCGGCCCTGCTGCACCACCGCACGGAACGCCGTGGCGAACCGGCAGCCGAGCGAGGCCGCCGTGGCGAAGGACAGTCCGTCGGGCACGGCGACGAGATTGACATCGGCGTGGTCCAGCGCGACGTACTGCGCGAACGAGCCCCAGTGGGTGAACCCGGGCTGGGTCTGCCGCTCGCACACCTGCTGGTCGCCCGCCGCACACGCCCCGCAGCTGCCGCAGGCACAGACGAACGGCACGGTGACCCGGTCGCCGGGACGCGAGCCGGTCACCCGGGCACCCACCGCCTGGACGACACCGGCGAGTTCATGGCCCGGCACATGCGGCAGCGTGACATCCGGGTCGTGGCCCTGCCAGCCGTGCCAGTCGCTGCGGCACAGCCCGGTGGCCTCGACACGCACCACGACGCCGTGCTCCGCGGGCTCCGGGTCCGGCACCTCCCGCACCTCGGCCGGCTCCCCGAACCGCTCGAACACCACTGCCCGCACGATGTGCCTCCCGCTGCCGGCTCCCGGGTCACCCCGGAGATCACCCCTTCCGGCGGAACGCTAACCGTGCGCCCCGACCTTGTCCCGCTCCTGTGTCACGGCCGGCGCCGGTTCCTCGCCCTCGCTCAGGCCGAACCGCTCGTGGAAGCGGCGCAGCGGGGCCGGGGCCCACCAGGTCGCGCGGCCCGTGAGGCGCATCACCGCAGGGACCAGCAGGCTGCGGACGATCATCGCGTCCATCAGGACCGCCAGCGCGATGCCGAGGCCGAGCATCTTGGTGTTGGTCACCCGGGAGGTGCCGATGGCGACCATCACTACGGCGAGGATCACCGCGGCCGCCGTTATCAGCCCGCCCGTGCGCTGCAGGCCGTGCCGGACCGCCTCGTTGTGGTCGCCGGTGCGGTCGTGCTCCTCCTTGATGCGGGAGAGCAGGAACACGCCGTAGTCCATGGAGAGTCCGAAGGCCACGCAGAACATCAGGACCGGAAGCGTCGTCTCTATCGAGCCGGGGCTGGTGAAACCGAGGAGGCCGGAGAGATGGCCGTCCTGGAAGACCCAGACCACCGCGCCGAACATCGCCGTCAGGCTGAGCGCGTTGAGCAGCACCGCCTGGACCGGGATCAGCACACTGCCGGTCAGGAGGAAGACCAGGAACAGGGTGACCACCGCGATGAAGGCGGCCGCCCAGGGCAGTTGCTCCGCTATCGCGTCCTTGGAGTCGACCAGGACGGCGGCCGTGCCGGTCACCTTGGTGTCGAAGGGCGCGTCCGTGGCCCGCAGGTCGCCCACCAGGCGCTGGGCGGGGTCGTCGACGGCCTCGCCCTTCGGGAGCACCGCGAAGTACGCCGCGTCGCCCTTGACCAGTGGTCCGTCGACCCTCATCACCTCGGGCAGAGCGGCGATCCGCTCCTTGTAGGCGGCGTACTGCGCCTGGGTCGCGCGCCCCTCGGCGAGCACTTCCAGGCCGCCGCCGGGGCTGCCGGGGAAGCCGTCCCGGATGTGCTGCTGCACGACGTGGGACTCGGCGGAGGAGGGCAGCTGACGGTCGTCGGCGGTGCCGAACTTCACGCCCAGGAAGGGCAGCCCGAGCAGGATCAGGACGGCGGTGGTGGCGAGCGCGAAGAACGGGGCGCGGCGCATGACGAGGGTCGCCGTGCGCGCCCAGGCCGTGCCCTCCTCGCCGGACGGCTTCGGCGCCCGGCCACGCCGGAACAGCCGGCGCAGATCGAGGGCGTTGACGCGGTGTCCGAGCAGCATCAGGGCCGCCGGGAGCAGGATCAGCGCGGCAGCCGCGGCCAGCAGCACCACGGCGATACCGGCGTAGGCGAAGGACCGCAGGAAGTACTGCGGGAAGAGCAGCATCGCCGCCAGCGACACGGCGACCGTGAGCGCGGAGAACAGGACCGTACGGCCGGCTGTGCGCAGGGTGGTGCCGATCGCGGTCAACGGCTCTGCTCCGGCGGCCAGTTCCTCGCGGAAGCGGCGGACGATGAACAGGGCGTAGTCGATGGCGAGACCGAGGCCCAGGGCCGTGGTGAGGTTCATCGCGAAGACGGAGACGTCGGTGAACTCCGTCAGGCCGCGCAGCACCGCGTTCGTGCCGAGAATCGCGACTATGCCGATACCGAGCGGGAGCAGGGCGGCCACGGCGCTGCCGAAGACCATGACCAGCAGCACAAGGGTCACCGGCAGGGCGATCATCTCGGCGCGGGTCAGGTCCTCCTGGATGGTCGTCTGCATCTCGTGGCGCACGGCGACCGGGCCGCCGACCGTCACCTCCACCGGGCCGTGTCCGCCCCGGTAGGAGGGCGCAATGCGGTCGAGGGTCTCGCCCATGGTCTTCTCGTCGCCGGTGATGCGCGCGGCGATCAGCGCCTCGCGGCCGTCCGTCGCTCGCAGTGCGGGTGCGCCGGACTGCCAGTAGGAGCTGACGCCTATGACGCCCTGCTCGTCGGCCAGACGCGCGGCGAGCCGCCTCGCCTCCGCGGCGACCGCCGGGTCGTCCACCGAGGAGCGGCCCGACTCGACGAGCAGGAGGAGGTTGGGCTGGGAATCGGGGAACTCGCGCTCCAGTGCCTTGGTCGCGTAGGTGGACTCGGCGGCCGGGTCCTCCCAGCCGCCGGCGCCCAGACGGTCGGCGACCCCGCTGCCGGCCAGCACCGCGAGCGCGGTGAGCACCAGGGCCACGAGCAGCGACAACCTGGGGCGGGCGGTGACGAAACGGGTCCAGCCCCCGATCCGCGGTGGCTTGTTGACTTCGGTCATCGTGCGGTGTCCCCTTCACCGTGGAACTTCACCGTGGAACTTCACCGTGTCGCCGCGCCCCGGCACCCTGTGCGCGGGCAGCGGCATGGAGGTGCCGTTGCCATAGACTGGCAAACACGAGAGTTCGCTCGCGTTTCCATCAGAATGCGAGCGACCACTCGCATTTGTCAATCGCGTGAGGAGAACTGGGGATGACGCATGCCCGAGAAGACCGGGAAGCCTGACGAAGAGCAGTCGGCCGAGAGCAGGCCGCGCCGCCTCCAGGCCCGCGGCCAGCGCCGTGTCGCGCAACTGCTCGAGGCCGCCGCCTCCGTCTTCTGTTCCACCGGCTACACCGCCGCGAGCACCAACGCCATCGCCCGGGAGGCGGGCGTCTCGCCCGGCACGCTGTACCAGTTCTTCCCGAACAAGGAAGCCATCGCGATCGAGCTGGGCGACCGGCTGATGCACGAGATGCGGGAGACCTACGGCGAGGCACTCGCCCCGGTCGACCCCGCGACCCCGCTGAAGGAGGCCGTCGGCGCGGCCGTCGACCGTTTCGTCGACTTCAACTGCCAGCACCCGGTGTTCTTCGCGCTGATGCACGGCCCCGACATCCCGGGCCGGATCACCGAGGAGCACGACGCCCTGCACGCGACCCTGGTCAGCCGGGTCGAAGCGCTGCTCGCAGGCTTCCTGCCCGACGCACCGACCGCCGACCTCACCCGCACCGCGACGGTCTGCGTGGGCATGTACAAGGCAGGCCTGGAACTGGTCCTGGCCCACGAGGGCGCCGAACGCGAGGCATACGTCCGGGAGCTGAAGAACATCCTTTTCCGCTATCTCGAACCGCTGGTCGGCGACAGGATGGCGCCCTCCGGAGCCCGCGGGGACCGTGACCCCGCTTGGGGGAATACCCCCTAGGGGTATACTCTGGCGTGTGAATCGGGCACCATCGGCCCCACATGCCTCTGCGAGGAGTACGACATGAGCACTCAGACCGAGACCACCCCGGGTTCCGTCACCGTCGTCTACAAGGTCAGCGGGATGAGCTGCGGACACTGCGAGGGCTCGGTCTCCGGCGAGATCTCCGAGATCCCCGGCGTCAGCTCGGTGAAGGCGGTCGCCTCGACCGGCGAAGTCACCGTCGTCTCCGCCGCCCCGCTGGACGAGGAGGCCGTGCGCGCGGCCGTCGACGAGGCGGGCTTCGAGCTCGTCGGCAGGGTCTGACCCCCGGCCCCGCCCCGCACCGGAGCCCCGACATGACCAGCACCACCACCGGGACGGCGATAACCGCCCACGCCGAAGTCGAGCTGCTCATCGGCGGAATGACCTGCGCCTCCTGCGCGGCCCGCGTCGAGAAGAAGCTCAACCGCATGGACGGCGTCACCGCCACGGTCAACTTCGCGACGGAGAAGGCCAAAGTCACCTACTCCCCGGAGACACGGGTCGAGGACCTGATCGCCACCGTGGTGAAGACCGGGTACACGGCGGAGCCGCCGGCGCCCGAGCCGGCGGCCGCCGAGGACACCTCCGACGACTCCCCCGAGGAGTCCGCGACCCCTGCGGACCCGGAACTGACGTCCCTGCGCCAACGTCTCGTCGTCTCCGCGCTCCTCGCCGCCCCCGTCGTACTGATGTCCATGATCCCGGCCCTCCAGTTCGACAACTGGCAGTGGCTCGCGCTCACCCTCGCCGCCCCCGTGGTGGTGTGGGGCGGACGGCCGTTCCACCAGTCCGCCTGGACGAACGCCCGGCACGCCGCGGCCACCATGGACACACTGGTCTCGCTCGGCACGCTTGCCGCGTTCGGCTGGTCGTTGTGGGCGCTGTTCTTCGGCGACGCCGGTATGCCCGGGATGAAGGACAGCTTCAGCTTCACGGCCCGTATGGACGGCGCCTCGACGATCTATCTGGAGGTCGCCGCCGGAGTCGTCGCCTTCATCCTGCTGGGCCGCTATCTGGAGGCCCGCTCCAAGCGGCGCGCCGGGGCGGCGCTCAGGGCGCTCATGGAGCTCGGCGCGAAGGACGTGGCCGTCCTGCGCGAGGGGCGGGAGGTGCGGATCCCGGTGGCCCGGCTGGCGGCCGGCGACCGTTTCGTCGTACGGCCCGGGGAGAAGATCGCCACCGACGGCACCGTCGTCGACGGCGTCTCCGCGGTCGACGCCTCCCTGCTGACCGGCGAGTCGGTCCCGGTCGACGTGGGCGTCGGCGACCCGGTCACCGGCGCGACCGTGAACGCCGGCGGACGGCTGGTCGTCGAGGCCACCCGCGTCGGCGCGGACACCCAGCTCGCGCGGATGGCGAAGCTGGTGGAGGACGCACAGAACGGCAAGGCCGAGGTGCAGCGGCTCGCCGACCGCGTCTCCGGGATCTTCGTGCCCGTGGTCATCCTCATCGCGGTCGCCACCTTCGGGGTGTGGCTGGGCGCCACCGGCAACTCGGTCGCCGCCTTCACCGCCGCCGTCGCGGTGCTGATCATCGCCTGTCCCTGTGCGCTGGGGCTGGCCACGCCGACCGCCCTGATGGTCGGCACCGGGCGCGGCGCGCAGCTCGGCATCCTGATCAGGGGCCCGGAGGTACTGGAGTCCACGCGCCGCGTCGACACGGTCGTCCTGGACAAGACCGGTACGGTCACCACCGGCCGGATGACCCTTCAGGCGGTGTACGCCGCCGAGGACGCCGACGAGAAGCAGGTGCTGCGGCTCGCGGGCGCCCTGGAGCACGCCTCCGAGCACCCCGTCGCCCGGGCGATCGCCGTGGCCGCCGAGGAACGGGGCGGCACACTCCCGGAGGCCGAAGGGTTCGAGAGCATGCCCGGGCGGGGCGTACGCGGGCGAGTGGAAGGCCACGAGGTGACCGTCGGGCGGCTCTTCGACGAGCTGCCGAAGGAGCTCGCCCGAGCGAAGGACGAGGCCGAGAGGCACGGTCGTACGGCCGTCGTGGTCGGCTGGGACGGCAGGGCACGGGGTGTCCTCGCCGTGGCCGATGCGGTCAAGGAGACCAGCGCCGAGGCGGTCCGCGAGCTGCGCGCGCTGGGGCTCACGCCGGTGCTGCTGACGGGGGACAACCGGGCGGTGGCCGAATCCGTGGCGCAGGCCGTGGGCATCGACCAGGTCATCGCCGAGGTGCTGCCCGAGGACAAGGTCGACGTCGTACGGCGGCTGCAGGGCGAGGGCCGGACCGTCGCCATGGTCGGGGACGGGGTCAACGACGCGGCCGCGCTCGCCGTCGCCGATCTGGGGCTCGCGATGGGGACCGGGACGGACGCGGCGATCGAGGCGGGCGATCTGACGCTGGTACGCGGGGACCTGCGGGTCGCCGCGGACGCGATCCGGCTCTCCCGCAGGACCCTGTCCACGATCAAGGGCAACCTCGTCTGGGCCTTCGGCTACAACGTCGCCGCGCTGCCGCTGGCCGCGGCCGGGCTGCTGAACCCGATGATCGCGGGGGCGGCGATGGCCTTCTCCTCGGTGTTCGTGGTGTCGAACAGCCTGCGGCTGCGGACCTTCCGCTGAACTCCCCGAAAGTTACTCGTGGTTAACCGAACTCGAGGTAAGAGTCCCTCTAGAGTCCGACGCCACCCTCACATAAGCTCTTCACAAGGCTCGCGCATCATCCTTACGCTTGAGTCCCGTTCGCTGTATTCGGGCTCTTGCGCATCTAACGGACATATGCGAGAGACGCAGATCACAGTGATGTGAACCTAACCATCGAAGGGGTTCGAAGGTCTAAGTTGACGATGTCAGGGAGCGTCTTGGGGGGCGCTGACTGGCATCTGGGGATGTCTTGGGGGACTTCCTCAGAATTGCGTTGGCCGGGGCACGTACACCGGGGAGCTTTGAGCGGCCCTCCCACGTGCGTTGTCCCGGCAGACCGCACACTGCAGTAGTTCGTACACAGGAGTAGTACGTCGAGTTTTGCTCGTTCTGCTCAACTCGCAGCACAGCGATTCAGGCGCTGTCCTCACAGATGCCCGGCCGGATCCCGTGGGGGGAATCCGCACCGGGACATGGGAAGGCGCCCTGGACGTCGGCCCGTGGGGGGACCGGCGCCGGGGCGCCTTTCGCTTGTCCGCTGTTCTGTGCGGACCGCTCCGTTGTTCGATGCGAACCGTTCCGCACGAACCCGTAGTTCCGCACGAACCCGTATACGAAAGGGAACGTACGAGGCCCCGCACCCGGAAGAAAAGGAGCGGGGCCGGCCGTGCGGGCTCAGCTCAGCGGGCCTCGACCGGAATGAAGTCGCGCTCGACAATGCCCGTGTAGATCTGGCGCGGGCGCCCGATGCGGGAGCCGGGCTCCTTGATCATCTCGTGCCACTGGGCGATCCAGCCCGGCAGACGGCCGAGGGCGAACAGGACCGTGAACATCTCGGTCGGGAAGCCCATGGCGCGGTAGATCAGGCCGGTGTAGAAGTCGACGTTCGGGTAGAGGCTTCGCGAGACGAAGTAGTCGTCGGAGAGCGCGTGCTCCTCCAGCTTCAGCGCGATGTCCAGCAGCTCGTCGGACTTGCCGAGGGCGGACAGCACGTCGTGCGCGGCGGCCTTGATGATCTTGGCGCGCGGGTCGAAGTTCTTGTAGACCCGGTGGCCGAAGCCCATCAGACGGACGCCGTCCTCCTTGTTCTTCACCTTGCGGATGAAGGCGTTGACGTCGCCGCCGGTCTCCTGGATGCCCTCCAGCATCTCCAGGACGGACTGGTTGGCGCCACCGTGCAGCGGGCCCCACAGGGCGGAGATGCCGGCCGAGATCGACGCGAACATGTTGGCCTGGGAGGAGCCGACGAGACGCACCGTGGAGGTCGAACAGTTCTGCTCGTGGTCCGCGTGCAGGATCAGCAGCTTGTCGAGGGCGGAGACGACGACCGGGTCCAGGTCGTACTCCTGCGCCGGCACCGAGAAGGTCATGCGCAGGAAGTTCTCGACGTAGCCGAGGTCGTTGCGCGGGTAGACGAACGGGTGGCCGATCGACTTCTTGTACGCGTAGGCCGCGATCGTGGGGAGCTTGGCGAGCAGCCGGATCGTCGAGAGGTTGCGCTGCTTCTCGTCGAACGGATTGTGGCTGTCCTGGTAGAAGGTGGACAGCGCCGAGACGACCGACGACAGCATCGCCATCGGGTGGGCGTCGCGCGGGAAGCCCTTGTAGAAGTTCTTGACGTCCTCATGCAGCAGCGTGTGCTGCGTGATGTCGTTCTTGAACGTCGTGAGCTCGTCGACGGTCGGCAGCTCGCCGTTGATCAGCAGGTAGGCGACCTCCAGGAAGGTGGAGCGCTCGGCCAGCTGCTCGATCGGGTAGCCGCGGTACCGCAGGATGCCCGCCTCACCGTCCAGGTAGGTGACGGCGGATTTATAGGCGGCGGTGTTGCCGTACCCGCTGTCCAGGGTCACAAGACCGGTCTGGGCGCGGAGCTTCCCGATGTCGAAGCCCTTGTCGCCGACGGTGCTGTCGATCACCGGGTAGGTGTACTCGCCGTCGCCGTACCGCAGTACTACAGAGTTGTCGCTCACGTCATCCCTCACCGACGTTGTGCCTCTTCTTCGAGGTTGCCCTGACTGTCTCTACCATCCCCCATTTGGCGCAGGAGAGTGCACTCGGGGTCGACCATTGGGCCTGTTGGCGGCACTCAGTGCCGTCAACCTGCTCATCCTGCCCCTCCGTGGCCCGCTTCCGGAAGAGTTCTGTGACCTAGGTGACTCGTTTGATCGATCATTTTTTTGTGAGCCTGCCTGAAGCGTGCGGTCACAGGCTCAAGAGCCGGAAATCGAGTGCCGTGCAGCGGCGTCCCGCGGACACCGTGCGCACCGCCTGTCCGATCGCTTTGCGTGAACCGACTAGGACAACCAGCTTCTTTGCGCGGGTCACCGCGGTGTACAGCAGGTTCCGCTGGAGCATCATCCAGGCACCGGTGGTGACCGGGATCACCACGGCCGGATATTCACTTCCCTGCGAACGGTGGATGGTGACCGCGTAGGCGTGGGCCAGCTCGTCCAGTTCGTCGAATTCGTACGGCACCTCCTCGTCCTCGTCCGTCAGCACCGTGAGGCGCTGGTCGACCGGGTCGAGCGAGGTGACCACGCCCACGGTGCCGTTGAAGACACCGTTGGTCCCCTTCTCGTAATTGTTGCGAATCTGCGTGACCTTGTCGCCGACTCGGAAGACCCGTCCGCCGAATCGCTTCTCGGGAAGGTCCGGGCGGCCGGGCGTGATCGCCTGCTGGAGCAGTCCGTTGAGGGTGCCCGCGCCGGCCGGCCCGCGGTGCATGGGCGCGAGAACCTGCACGTCGCGGCGGGGGTCGAGGCCGAATCTGGCCGGGATCCGGCGGGCCGCCACGTCCACGGTGAGCCGGCCGGCGGCCTCCGTGTCGTCCTCGACGAAGAGGAAGAAGTCCTTCATACCGTCGGTGAGCGGGTGCTGCCCGGAGTTGATCCGGTGCGCGTTGGTCACCACGCCCGACTGCTGGGCCTGCCGGAACACCCGGGTGAGGCGCACGGCCGGGATCGGGCTGCCGTCGGCGAGAAGGTCGCGCAGAACCTCGCCGGCGCCGACGCTGGGCAGCTGGTCGACATCCCCGACGAAGAGCAGATGGGCACCCGGGGCCACCGCCTTGACCAGCTTGTTCGCGAGCAACAGGTCCAGCATGGACGCCTCGTCGACGACCACCAGATCGGCGTCCAGCGGGCGGTCCTTGTCGTAGGCCGCGTCGCCGCCCGGCTTCAGTTCGAGAAGGCGGTGGACTGTGGAGGCCTCGGCGCCTGTCAGCTCGGCCAGGCGCTTGGCGGCACGGCCGGTCGGGGCGGCCAGTACCACCTTGGCCTTCTTGGCGCGGGCCAGCTCCACGATCGAGCGGACCGTGAAGGACTTGCCGCAGCCGGGGCCGCCGGTGAGCACGGCGACCTTCCTGGTCAGCGCCAGTTTGACGGCGGCCTCCTGTTCGGGGGCGAGGTCCGCGCCCGTACGCCCCTTCAGCCAGGCCAGCGCCTTGTCCCAGGCCACGTCATGGAAGCCGGGCATCCGGTCCCCGTCGGCGCGCAGGAGCCGCAACAGCTGGGCGGAGAGGGAGAGTTCGGCCCGGTGGAAGGGGACGAGGTAGACGGCCGTGACCGGGTCCCCGCCGTCCGGGGCGGGGACCTTCTCCCGTACGACACCGGGGTCCTCGCCGTCCTCCGGCGGCGCCGCGAGTTCCGCGAGGCACTCGATGACGAGGCCGGTGTCGACCTGGAGCAGCTTGACCGCGTCGGCGATGAGCCGTTCCTCAGGCAGATAACAGTGGCCCTGGTCGGTGGACTGCGAAAGGGCGTACTGCAGGCCCGCCTTGACGCGCTCCGGGCTGTCGTGCGGGATGCCGACGGACTGGGCGATCCGGTCGGCGGTGAGGAAGCCGATGCCCCAGACGTCGGCGGCCAGCCGGTAGGGCTGGTTCTTCACGACGGAGATCGAGGCGTCGCCGTACTTCTTGTAGATACGGACCGCGATGGAGGTGGACACCTCGACGGTCTGGAGGAAGAGCATGACCTCCTTGATCGCCTTCTGTTCCTCCCAGGCGTCGGCGATCTTCCTGGTGCGTTTGGGGCCGAGGCCGGGGACCTCGATGAGCCGCTTGGGCTCCTCCTCGATGATCTTCAGGGTGTCCAGGCCGAAGTGCTGGGTGATGCGGTCGGCGAAGACGGGTCCGATGCCCTTGACCAGACCGGAGCCGAGATAGCGGCGGATGCCCTGGACCGTGGCGGGAAGGAGGGTCGTGTAGTTCTCGACGGTGAACTGTTTTCCGTACTGCGGATGGGAGCCCCAGCGGCCCTCCATGCGCAGGGACTCGCCCACCTGGGCGCCGAGCAGTGACCCGACGACCGTGAGGAGATCGCCGGCGCCGCGGCCGGTGTCCACCCGGGCGACCGTGTAGCCGTTCTCCTCGTTGGCGTAGGTGATCCGCTCCAGGACGCCTTCGAGCACGGCCAGTCGGCGCTCCCCGCTCTCGGCCCGGCTCCCCGCCTGATTGGACATGATCCGACGCTACAGGCCGGGTCCGACAACGCGGGCGGGTGAAGAAACTTCGAGGGGGCCCGGTCCGTCGACCGGGCCCCCTCGGGTTTCCCCTCCGTATCAGAACCCCCGCGATCCCCCCAGATCCCCTCCCCAGAAGTCCTGATGCCACGTACGACCCGCAAGGTGGAGGAAGAGTTGTACGGTCCGAGGAATATTTTTCCCGGCTCACCGGATGATGTGGGCCGTAAACCGTTCCGCCGTCTCCGCCGGCACCGTCACCGAGCCGGCCGTGTGCGCCGCGTACGCCCTTGTCGATGAGCTCTTCAGCAAGCACTTTCTATCGAGGAGAAGCCGGTCCCTGACCGGCGGGCGGGGCAAGACCGTGACGGGGTTGAGTTGTTCGAGGGGGCGAACAACGGCGGTCGGTGGCCGTAGGGTCTGCTCGAAACCACTTGGCTGTGGGGCCGCCGCCGTGCGGCCTCGCGGCCGTGCGGCCCCCGGCGATGCACGACCGCCGCTCCGGGCCGTAGTACGGCGAAGCACGACAAGATGCGCGACCGGAGGACGACGAGATGACGGTGACACTGGCAGACGTGGCGGCCCGCGCGCAGGTCTCCCCTGCGACGGTGTCGCGCGTACTGAACGGGAACTACCCCGTCGCCGCATCCACCCGGGAGCGGGTGCTGCGGGCCGTGGACGAGCTGGACTACGTGCTCAACGGGCCGGCGAGCTCACTGGCGGCGGCCACCTCCGACCTGGTCGGCATCCTGGTCAACGACATCGCCGACCCCTTCTTCGGGATCATGGCGAGCGCCATCCAGTCCGAGATCGGCGGGCCCGGCGGCCGCGCGGGCGGGGAACGGCTGGCGGTCGTGTGCAACACCGGCGGCTCCCCGGAGCGCGAGCTGACCTATCTCACGCTGCTCCAGCGGCAGCGGGCCGCCGCCGTCCTCCTCACCGGAGGGGCGGTGGAGGACGCGACGCACGCGACGGCGATGGCGGCCAAGCTGCGGAAGATGGCCGAGGCCGGGACACGGATCGTGCTGTGCGGGCGCCCGCCCGCGCCGGACACCCAGGCCATCGCGCTGGCCTTCGACAACCGGGGCGGCGCCCGGCAGCTCACCGAACACCTGATCCGGCTGGGTCACCGGCGGCTCGGCTACATCGCGGGGCCGGTGGAGCTGACGACGACCCGGCACCGTCTGGAGGGTCACCGGGCCGCGCTGGAGGCCTACGGCATCAAGGAGGACCCGCGCTGGACGGTGCACGGCCGCTACGACCGGCGGTCCGGCTACGAGGCGACGCTGGAGCTGCTGCGCCGCGACCCGTCCCTGACGGCGGTGGTGGCCGCGAACGACTCCGTCGCGCTGGGAGCCTGCGCCGCGCTCCGGGATTCCGGCCTGCGCATCCCGGACGACGTGTCCGTCGCCGGCTTCGACGACCTGCCGTTCAGCGTCGACACAGTGCCTTCCCTCACGACGGTGAGGCTGCCGCTCGCGGAGGTGGGCGCGCGGGCCGGACGCATCGCGATGGGCCGGGAGGAGCCGCCGCCCGGGGGCATCGCGTCGGTCCGGGGCGAGTTGATGGTGCGGGGGTCCTCCGGGGGGCCGCGGGGCTGAGGGCGCCGGTGCTCTTGACGGCACCCGGCGTCGGTGTGGCCGGGGCTGCCGCGCCCGGACCCCCGCTTCCTGCCCCTGCCCCTGCCCTTGTCCCTGCCCCTCAAGCAGGTGAGGCGATCCAGCGAGCCATGGCGGCGAACGCGTTCAGAGCCCTGGGATCGGTCGGGCCGAAGAGCCGTTTGCAGTCCTCGCCGAGCGTCTCGTACTGGTCGGCCGCACCACGGGAGTCGCCGGACTCCCCCGTCAACTCCGCAAGCGTGGAACGTGCCTCGATGACAGAGGAGTGGTACTCCCCGTTGTCAGCCAGCAGGCGGCGAATGCGCTGCTCCGCCTCGCGGATTCGCTCGACGTAGTCGGTGTTCACGTGTGGCTTGCCGACGGGTTCGAGTTGTCCGGGACCGTCCGTACCGGCGTCGGGGGTGTGCTCGACCTGCCGGATGAGACGTATCACTGCGCGTGCGTGCTGCGGCCGTTGCTCGGGCTTCTTGGCCAGCAGCTTCATGACCAACTGACTCAGCTTCTCCGGAATGCCCTGACGGATGTTGAGCGGCGGTGCGGGGTTATGGCGCAGATGCATGCGACCGACCTCCAGGAAGTCGGCGTCCCGGCTGGCGAAGGGCGGGTTCCCGGTCAGCATCTCGTACATGACGCAGCCGAGTGAGTACAGGTCGCTGAGATGGTCGCCCGGGCTGCGCTGCCAGCGTTCCGGTGCTGCGTACTGCCAGGTGGCGCCGGCGCTGTGTGTCTCGGACATGTCGAGAAGACGGGCCAGGCCGAAGTCGACGACCTTCGCATTGCCTCGTTCGTTGATCATGATGTTGGCCGGCTTGATGTCACGGTGCACGACATCGACGTCACTGGCGTCCGCGAGCCCCTCACACACCTGCACGGACCAACGCACGGTCTGCTCGAGAGTCAGGGAGCTCCCGTGCCCCATGTACCCGTCCAGCGACTTGCCGTCGACGTACTCCATCACCAGGTAGACCTGTCCCCGGTCCTCTCCTCGGTCGTGGATGGCAGCCACGTAGGGACTCTGAATCCGTGCCATGGACTGCCACTCCTTCTCGAACCGCGCCCTCATGTCCTCCGTCAGCGCCACCCGGCGGTTCCGCTGCCGCATGCGGTCCATGGCGAGGAGCTTGACCGCGACAGGCCGATCGAGCTTCCTGTCGTACGCGAGCCAGACGTGCCCCATGCCGCCGTTGCCGAGGCGGCCGTCCAGACGGTAGCGGCCGTCACCGAGCAGACGCCCACCCGTCACGAGTCCGCCTCCCCGCCCCGGGCAGGAACCCACGCTTCCAGAGCCACCGACGAGCGCAGGCCCTGCCGCCAGTCGGCCAGAAGGATCTCCACGTCCCCCACGGCGCGCCCGAGCACATGCGCCGCGTACAGCCGCCGACGGTAGCCGGCCTCCCGCAGGCTGCGCTTACGGAACGGCACCTGCGCGATGCCGCCCAGCGCCACAAGGATGAGTGCCCCCATCAGGACCGAGAACATCAGGATGAAGCCCCCGCTGACGAACGGCACGATGAGCGCTCCGTCCACCGCGGCGAGGAAGCATGCTCCCCCCGTGACCGACCAGGCCGGCACGATCGACTCGACCTGCTCGTGCGTCCGTGATTCCACATGCTTGGTGAGGTCGTCCACCGCACGGACCTCGTCGAAGCCCCGGGAGGGATCTGTGGGGTACTCGCAGGACCAGTCCTCGACCGCGAGGGTGATCGTCGCGGGCAGCAGCGAGCGCGAGGTTCTGGCCAGGGACACCGCCGCCGCACGCACACTCTCCCAGACGCAGTCCAGGGCCAGCCGCCGTGCAGGCACGCCCAGTTGGAGCAGCTCGGGCTGGAAGACGGCCCGCTCCAGCAGGGTGACGAAGTCGAGTCGTTCGTTCTCCTGCGTCGACTCTTCGTCCGCCGCCGCGGCAGCTTCCACGTTTCCCTCATGAGCGATCAACGCGCGCAACCGCGTCATGCGGTCCTGGAGTTCCGCCTCATCCGGTTCATACTGGTCGATCAGGTGGTCCAGTGCGCTGTCCGCGTAGTGGCCTCCATGGGCCGGCAGATCACTGACCGACGGGAATGACTCCAAGTAGTTCAGTGTGCCGTCAAGGGCCGTGGCGGTTCGCCAGCCGTTCTCCAGCTCGGTCCACTGCACGCCGGTCAGCTTCCGCAGGGCATCGAAGCGGTCGCCGGTGGCCTCCTCCTCACCGAGTTCCATCAGGCGGCTCCCCCACGGGGCGAGGTACGGACCGGACGGAAGGGCGTGCCCGGCCTGGAAGGCGGTCCGGTCCTCGCGGAACCAGCGGGCCATGGCCTCACGGGCGTAGGTGTATGCGTCGAACCCGAGTTCGGCGTTGGCGATGGCCTCCAGCACCACGGCGAACTCCGAGCCGAGGTCGTCACGGTCGAGCGAGTTGAGGTAGCGGTCCATCCAGCCCGCCGCCTCACCGAGCCGGCCACGGCGCGAACAGGTGAGCGCGAAGAACAGTTTGGCCTTGGCCGAGTCGAGGTACACCGCGTGCGCAGTGGCCCGGGAGGCAATCACCGCATCGCCGTTGTGCTGGGCCGCCACCGCCATGATCGCCGGGGCGAGCCAGTACGTCGGCTCAGCGAGGAACTGCTGCCTGACGCAGGCGTCGATCGTGTCCTGGTCGACGAGTCCGCCGGCGACCGCGTGGGTCGTCAACGCATGCGTGAGACCTCGCGCCAGACCGCGGACGCGTTGCCGGTGGGCGTAATCCGCCTTCCAGATGACGATCAGCTGGGTCAGCTCCGCCTGGGCGTTGGCCACGATCTGGTGTCTGCCGTACCGCTCCACGAAGTCGTTCAGCACTTCGTGAGTCGCTGTCACCGTCTCCTTGACACTGTCGATCTCGTCACACGCGGAGGACAGCGATTTCGCCATCGTCTCGTGTTCACGCTGCAGCACCCTCAACTCGACGTGCAGTGCCGCCGAGTCCGCGCGCAGCGGCGCGAGTAACTCTTCGAGATCCTTCTGTTCGTCCACGACGCCCCCGATGCCGACCGATGCTCACGCGACCTGATTCCCGAGACATTCCCCGCCAACACGCCTAATCTTCCTGGCGTATTGATGATTCATGCATCACCAGGGGGAGGGCGCCGTGGAGTACGAATCCAGTCCGGTCGGCCACTTGTTCTTCGGCCGTGACGATGCCGAGAACGACTTGGCGGACGGTCTGCTCAACGGCATGGTCTTCCGGCCCACGTACGCCTACCGGGAAGCGCTCTCCGGCCGCAAGTCACTGATCATCGGCCGCAAGGGCGCCGGCAAGAGCGCGATCTGCCGCCAGCTCGCCGCTCCGGACGGCCATCCCGGCTCCACGGTCCTGATCACACCGGACGACGCGGCCGGCGACGAGATCCGACGGTTCGAGCTCCAGGGAGTCTCCGGTGACACCGCCAAGGCCCTGATCTGGCGATATGTCTTCGCTGTTCACGCAGCCCGGTATCTGTGCGAGCACGCACGGGCCGCGCACGGCTGGCGCGCACGCTCCTCGGTACGAGCCCTGCGCGGCTTCCTGGAGGCCAACGACGAGACCGGGGACGAGCGTCTGTACGACAGACTCCGGCGAGGGGTCCGGGGCCTGCAGTCGGCGAACCTCTCACTCAAAGCGTTCGGCATCGAGGCGGGTCTCGGTCTGAACGGCTCGTCCGAAGGAGCCCGCGCCGGACGGCAGTTGGAGGTTCTGGAACGCGGCGTGGCGACGGTCTTCTCCGATCTCGGCTGTGCCGGAAGACACACACTGCTCTTCCTGGTCGACCAGCTCGAACAGGTCTGGACGATCGACCCGGACAGCCACGCTCTGGTCACGGGGCTGCTCCTGGCGAGCAAGCAGGTCACGGGGCGGTACGGCGGCGCCGTGCGCTGCACGCTCTTCCTGAGGGCGGACATCTACGACACGCTCAATTTCGGGGACGCCGACAAGTTCCACAGCGATGAGCTGCGGATCGCCTGGACGCGGGAGGAGCTCGCGGATCTCGCCCTGGCCAGGGCGGCGGCCTCACTCAAAACGGACCTCACCCCGGAGCAGTTGTGGGGGAACCTGTTCCCTGCGACCGTCTCCGGCGAGCCGACGGACGAGTACCTGTTCCGGCGTTCGTTACCGCGCCCGAGGGACGTGATCCAGTTCCTCAACGCGTGCCGGGACGTCGCGGACCAGCGAAGCGACCGGCGGATCACCGAGGGTGACGTACTCACGGCCACCGAGCAGTTCTCTCGCTGGAAGCTCACGGACCTGGCCAGGGAGTACTCCGTGACGCATCCCTTCCTCAGCCGGCTCTTCCTCCTGTTCGACAACTATGGCTACGTGGTCATGCGCACCGCCCTCGAGACGCGGTTCGAGGTCAACCGTGAACAACTGCAGCAGCAGTTCCCCGACTACGCCGACAGCCTCACCACTCAAGGCGTGACGGACGTCCTGTTCGGAATCGGCTTCCTCGGTGTCATGAGGGGCCACAACGTGGTGTACTCCGACGGCGCCCAGGTACCCCCGCAACCCGGCGAGGAGGAGTTCCATGTGCATCCGTGCTTCCGGCCCGCACTGGGCGGCCTGGGGCCGGTGGATCTGACCGCTTACAGCCCCAACCGGATGCGGAACATCCATGGTGGCCAGAATGCTCTGGTCCGGAGCTCGTCCGGTTCGGACATACCGCTCGGCGTGGGCCGCGACTTCCGGCTGCTCGACGATGTCACCCGAGCCTGCGAGCGGCTGCTGCGCCAGCTGATGCGGGCAGGGCTGCCGGACGGCGTGCGCGACGAGGTGCAGGCGCAGATCGGCCGGGTTCTCGAGGACGCCCGCCGCGCCCGTGAGGAACTGCACGGCGGTGCCGCGATCGACGTCACGCAGCATGTGCTGAGCACATCGGACTATTTCGGAAACCTGGCCGCACAGCTCGCCGACCACGGCATCCGCGAGGAGCCCATCACCCACCGTCTCGAGGACGAGGCCCGAGCCTTGATCCGGTCGGCCGGCGGAGCTCTGGGCGCAGGCGCAGGTTCGGATTCGTCTCCGTGACCGGTCGACCGTGAAGGTCCGTGACCGGTCGACCGTGGAGGCAGGGGAATGGCATGGACGCGTGGCGCCGGCAGGCCTACGCTCGATCCCATCGTTTCTCTGACTGAGTCACATATCGGTGAGGTCGACGATCATGACCGTCCAGGACATCCGCGCCTTCAACCGCTTCTACACGAAGGTCATCGGCGCCCTCGACTACAGCCGCCACCTCTACGCCCCGTACACCCTCACCGAGTCCCGCGTGCTGTACGAGCTGGCGCATTCGAGTCGTACGGACGCCGCCGACCTGCGGGCCGAACTCTCCCTGGACGCCGGGTATCTGAGCCGCATCCTCAACAAGTTCGAGCACGACGGGCTGATCGAGCGGGCGCCCTCGCGGCGGGATACGCGGCGGCGCACGATCACGCTCACCGCGCACGGACGCGAGACCGCCGCCCTGCTCGCGGAGCGCGCCGACGAAACGGTGGGCGCGCTGCTCGCCGCCGTACCGCCGGACGACCGGCCCCGGCTCTCCGAGGCGATGCGCACCGTCCGCGCCATCCTCTCCGAGGGCCGCCTGCCCCGTCGTGAGGAGGTCGTCCTGCGCGAGCCCGGACCCGGTGACCTGGGCTGGATCGTGCAGCGCAATGCCGCGCTGTACGCCGCCGAGTACGGCTGGAACACCGACTACGAGGGGCTGGTGGCGAGGATCGTCGCCGACTTCGCCCAGGACCACGACCCCCATCTCGAGCGCGTGTGGATCGCCGAGCTCGACGGGCAGCCCGTCGGCTGTGTGATGTGCGTACGGGACGAGGCGCCCGCCACCGCCCGTCTCCGTCTCCTGCTCGTCGAGCCCTCCGCGCGCGGCCTCGGCATCGGCGACCGGCTGGTCACCGCGGTCGCCGACTTCGCGCGGGGGGTCGGCTACCGCGAGCTCGTCCTGTGGACCAACGACGTGCTGTCCGCCGCGCGCCGCATCTATCAGCGCCACGGTTTCGTCCTCGTCGCCGAGAATCCGCACCGCTCCTTCGGAAAGGACCTGGTCGGCCAGGACTGGCGCCTGGACCTGCACGGCTCCGGCGAGTGACAGTAGGCAGCATGAAACTGGCGTTCTCCACCCTCGGCGTCCCCGGCCTCCCCCTCCCGGAGGTGCTGCGGCTCGCGACCACGCACGGCTACCACGGCGTCGAACTGCGCGCTCATCCGGAGGAACCGGTGCACCCCGGCCTCGGCCCCGCCCAACGGGCCGACGCGGCGGCCGCGGTCAGGGCGGCGGGCGTGGAGGTCCTGAGCCTCGCCGGGTACGTGCGCGTGGCGGCGCCGGGGGACGACGCCCCCGTCGTCGAGGAGATCCACGGTCTGCTCGGCCTCGCGCGCGACCTGGGCGCCCCCTTCGTACGGGTCTTCCCGGGCGCCGACCCGAACGGGAGCCACGCGGAGGCCGACGCCACGGCCGCCCGGCGCCTCGCGACCGCCGCCGAGTACGCGGCCGACCTCGGCGTACGGATCCTGCTGGAAACGCACGACTCGCACCGCACCGCCGCCGACGCGATCCGCGTCCTGGGCCTGGTCGGCCACCGCCAGGTCGGCTCGCTCTGGGACGTCATGTACACCTGGCTGGGCGGCGAACAGCCCTCGGAGACCTACGCCGCGCTCTCCCCGTATCTCGGATACGTCCAGGTCAAGGACATCGCCTCGGCCCAGGACACCACCCCGCTGCCGCTGGGCGCCGGGGTCCTGCCGCTCGCCGAGTGCGTGGAGGTCCTGTCCCGGCACGGCTGGGACGGCTGGCTGTGCTGGGAGTACGAGAAGCGGTGGTACGAGGCCGCTCCCCCGCTGTCCGGCCTGCTGGGCCCGGGACGCGAGCATCTGGCACGGCTGCTCAACGACTCGGCGTGAGCGCGCGCCGGTAATTCAGTGGCCCGGCCGGGGGTGGCAGGTTAGCGTCCGCGGGTGCATCAGCCCATGCCGCGCCCGGTCCTCATCTCATGAGCCTCAGCCGTACGTTGATCGATGTACGGCCCCTGCGGACGTCCCCGGTCTTCCGGCGACTGCTGATCGGGCGCACGGTGTCCACCCTCGGGGTCCTGCGGCTACCGCTCCGGCCGGACCGTGAGCTTCGTGTCCGCGTCCAGGCACCAGTCCCGTACGGAGGGCCAGGAGCCGTAGCCGGCGTCGAGGTCGAGGTGGGCGGCCCCGGGCAGCACCTCGGCGGTGAGGCCGAGGGGGTCGCCGTAGACGCTTTGGACGCCTTCGGGGCAGTACGGGTCGTCGTCGCCCGCGACGAGACGGGTCGGCGCCGGCAGGGCGAGGCCGTCGAGCGGCGGGGGGGGCGAACTCCCTGACCTCGGGATACCGGGCGAGTACGGACCCGGACGGCGGCGCCACCAGCAGCACCCGGTCGACGGCGTCGGGCCCCGGCACGCCCCGCGCGACGGCGTGCAGCCAGAGCACGACGGAGAGACTGTGCGCGACGACGACCCGCTCGCCTGCGGCGTCGAGCTCACCGAGATGCCGGCCCAGCTCGCCCAGCCACACCTCCAGTCCGGGGTTGTCCGGGTCGGGCAGCTGCGGATAGGTGACGTGGTGCCCTGCCTCGGTCAGCCGGTCGGCGAGCCAGTGCTGCCAGTGACCGGGGGGCCGGTGGTTCTGCCAGCCGTGCAGGACGAGAAACGAGAGCGTGGCGGAGTTCCCGGTCGGGTCGGTCGTAGCGTTCATGGCCGAATGATTCCGTCCACCGCCTCACCGGGTCCAGCCCGCCAATCGCGGACCGGTGTCACGCCCTGCGCGCCAGGAAGCCCGCCACCCGCTTCTCCAGCCGCCCCCGGCACCCCGGCCACTCCCGCGCCGTGATCGAGAAGATCGCCGTGTCGCGCAGGCGGCCCTCCTCACCCGGCGACCAGGAGCGGGACCAGTTGCGCAGGACGCCCTCGAAGCGGGCGCCCACGCGCTCGATCGCCGCACGGGAGCGGGCGTTGCGGGCGTCGCTCTTCAGGTCCACCCGGGACACGCCCCACTCCTCGAAGGCGTGCCGGAAGAGGAGAAGCTTGGCCTCGGCGTTGATGCCCGTGCCCTGGGCGGACGCGCCGAGCCAGGTGAAGCCGATCTCCACGGCGTCGAGTTGCCCGTCCGTCAGCCAGCACCGCGGCTCCCAGTACGACGTCGTACCGACCGCCCGTCCGGTCGCGAGCGACACCTGTGCATAGGGCGCCAGCCGGCCGCTCGCCGCGCGCTCCAACTGCGCGTCGACGCAGGCCCCGACCTCCTCGGCCCTCGGCACGCAGGTGAACGCGTAGGTGTCCCGGTTCTCCTCCGCCGCGGCCGCCAGATCGGCCGTGTGCCTATGCTCCAGCGGCTCCAGGCGTACGAGCGCGCCCTCCAGGACCGGCCCCTTCAGCTTGAAGCTCACCCTTCGCCGCCCCTCACCACCGCGCGTTCAGCGCCCCGAACTCCTCGTGGAAACCGGGGTAAGTCTTGCGCACGCATCCGGGGTCGTCGAACGAAATACCCGGCACCCGCAGTCCGGTGACGGCGAAGGACATCACGATGCGGTGGTCGCCGTACGACGTGATCTCCGCGCCCGCCATGGGCGTCCGGCCGCCGGGGGTGATCTCGATCCAGTCGGGGCCGGTGGACACCTTCACCCCGAGCCGTCGCAGGTTCTCCGCGCAGGCCTCCAGGCGGTCGCACTCCTTGACTCGGGTGTTTCCGACGTCCTCGATCCGTACCGGCCCCGAGGCGAAGGGCGCGATCGCGGCGAGCGTCGGCATCGTGTCGGAGATGTCGCGCATGGTGACGGTCAGGCCGTGGAGTGCGCCGGTGCCCCGTACCGTCGTGGCGTCCGGGCCGGTGGACACCTCCGCCCCCATCCGCCGCAGTACGTCCACGAAGGCCAGGTCGCCCTGAAGGGCTTCCGTCCCCAAGCCCCGGACGGTCACCTCGCCGCCGGTCACCGCGGCCGCCGCGAAGAAGTAGCTCGCGGTGGAGGCGTCCGGCTCGATCGCGTACGTCGTCGCCCGGTAGCCGCCCGGTGCGACGACGAAGACGTTGCCCTCTCGGCGTACCTCCGCCCCGAACGCCCGCATCATCGCGAGGGTGATCTCCACATACGGGGCCGACACCAGGTCCGTCACCGTGATCCTTAGGCCCTTGCTCGTCAGCGGGCCGAGGAGCAGCAGAGCCGTCAGGTACTGCGAGGACTGGCCCGCGTCCAGGGTCACCTCCCCGCCCTCGACGCCCGACGCGGCGACCGTGAGCGGATGATGGCCCTCCGCCTGCTCGTGCCGCAGGTCCACGCCCAGGTCGCGCAGGGCGCGGCTGAGCGGGCCGAGTGGGCGGCGCCGCATCTGGGCGGACGCGTCGAAGCGGAACGTGCCGTGGCCCGCGGCGGCCAGCGTGGGCAGGAAGCGGGCCGTGGTCGCGCCGTCGCGGCAGTACACGTCCGCCTCCCCAACCGCGGGACCCTCCGGGCGCCCGTCGATCCGCCAGGCGTCCGGCGACCGCCCCACCCGGTAGCCGAGCCGCGCCAGTCCCTCGGCGAAGCCCTCCGTGTCGTCGGAGCTGAGCGGCCTGACGAGCGTGGTGACGCCGTCCGCGGCCGCCGCCAGGAAGAGAGCGCGGGCGGTGATGGACTTGGAACCGGGGATGTCGACTACGGGCATGCCCTCATGATCGGACGGCGGCCCGCTCCGGCGCCGGTGCGTCCATGGGATGGACCGCTTCCCGACGCCCGCCCGTCACCGAGGTCAGCGCCACCCCGCCCACCAGAAGGGCCGCCGCGCACCATCGGAGCGGACTCACCGACTCCCCCAGGAACAGCGCCGCCGCCGACATCCCGAAGACCGGGACCAGCAGGGAGAAGGGGGCCACCGTCGAGGCGGGGTGGCGGCGCAGCAGCCAGCCCCAGGCGCCGAAGCCGAAGACGGTGGGGATCCAGGCGACGTACACCACGGTGCCGGCCCCCGCCCAGTCCAGGCCGCGCAGCGCCTCGTAGTCCGCGCTCGGGCCCTCCAGCAGCAGGGACAGTCCGAGCAGCGGCAGAATCGGGACCGTGCTCACCCACACCATGAAGTTCACGGCGTCCGGGGGCGCCGCCCTACGGGTGAGGACGTTCGAGACGCCCCAGCAGGCCGCCGCCGCGACGACCAGCGCGAACGCGCCGAGCGGGCCGGAGGCTCCCTCGTCCACGGCGGCGACGCCGATGCCGCCGAGGGCGATCAGCATGCCCAACGCCCGGATGCGGGAGGGCCGTTCGCCCAGGACCGCGCATGCGATCAGGGCCGTGAACACGGCCTGTATCTGGAGGACGAGCGAGGACAGGCCGGCCGGCATCCCCGCGTCCATGCCGACGAACAGCAGGCCGAACTTGGCGACGCCGAGCGCCAGGCCCACCCCCACGATCCACTTCCAGGCGACCTTAGGGCGTCCCACCAGGAAGACCGCCGGGACGGCCGCGACCAGGAAGCGCAGGGCGGAGAACAGCAGGGGCGGGAAGTGGTCGAGGCCGATCTCGATGACGGTGAAGTTCACGCCCCAGACGGCGGCGACGAGGACGGCGAGGGTGAGATGTGCGGGTCGCATGCCTTGAAGCATCACGTCCCGAGACCGTGAAGCACCAGCGATGATTGCTGCACGGTCGGATGTAGCATCGCTAATGAATACAGGCCATGAGAAGACAAGCCTTGAGAATGCAGGCCATGAACAGGGCCCGATGAAAGCCCGATGAACAGGAGTCGCCATGCTGGACCTCCAGCGCCTGCGCGCCCTGCACGCCGTCTCCGTCCACGGGACCGTCGGAGCGGCGGCCGCCGCGCTCGGGTACACACCCTCCGCCGTGTCCCAGCAGATCGCGAAGCTGGAGCGGGAGACCAGGACCGTGCTGCTCGAGCGGGAGGGGCGCGGCGTGCGCCTCACCGCGGAGGCGCGGCAACTGGTCGGCACCGCACGGGAGTTGCTCGCCATCGTGGAGCGGGCGGAGACCGAGCTCGAGGAGCGGCGGGGTGTGCCGTCCGGGCGGCTGACGGTGGCGGCGTTCGCCTCGGCGGCGCGGGGTCTGCTGCCCGGCGTCCTGGCCGAGCTGGCGGAGCGTCATCCGGCGCTCGACGCCCGGCTCACCGAGGTCGATCCGCATCTGTCCGTGGACCTGGTGGCGAAGGGGGCGGTCGATCTCGTCGTCGCGCACGACTGGGACATCGCGCCGCTGCCGGCTCCGGCGGGGGTGGAGCAGGCGGTCATCGGGGACGATCTGTGCGATCTGCTGGTGCCCGAGGGGCATCCCTTCGCCGGGCGGAAGGCCGTACGGCGTTCGGAGCTGGGCGGCGAGCGGTGGATCTGCCCGCCGCCCGGCCGGGTCTGCCACGACTGGCTGATGCGCACGCTACGGGTGTCCGGCCATGAGCCGGACATCGTGCACCAGGCCGACGAGAACCCGACACTGGTCGCACTGGTCGCGGCCGGCCTCGGGGTCGCCCTGATTCCGCGACTGGGCCGCGGGCCGCTGCCCGGCGGGGTGGCGGAGGTGCCGCTCGACCCGATGCCCGTACGGCGGCTGTACGCGCTGTGGCGCACGGGGGCGGCCGGCCGTCCGGCGATCACGGAGACCGTGCGCACGCTCCAGCGGCACTGGCCCGAGGTCGCGGCCCACGCGTCCCGCTGACCCCACGGCCACCGACTTCGGACCATCCCGTCGGAGCCGGGAACCCAGCCCCCTTCCCGCTCGTCCAACCGGCAGGCTGCCGGAGAGTCACCGCGGTGCGGTGTCGGCCCTCGCTGCTGGCTGCGATCGCTGACCCACCCTCTCCGCCGTACCGCGGCCGGCAGCACGCCGCCATCGGCGCGCCCCCTCCCACAGCGCCGATGGCGGCCCCTCTGCACGCTGCGCGTTCCCTTGACTGGCAGAAACTTCCCGGATATTCGTGACTTCTCGGAAGTTTCCTTCAGAGGGAAGGAGCGCTCGTGCGCGACTCCGGCACAGGAAGCACGGAAAGAAGCACGGGAAGCACGGGAAGCCCGGGAAACACCGCAAACCCTTCACGACGTACGGTCCTTGCGGCCACCGCCGGTGTCACCGCCTCCCTTGCGGTCGCGGGCGCCGCGCATGCCGCACCCCCCGCCGACGACAAGAGGCTCCGCACCCTCATCTCCCGTATGACGCTGGAGGAGAAGGTCGGGCAGCTCTTCGTGATGCGGGTGTACGGGCACTCGGCAACCGCTCCCGACCAGGCCGACATCGACGCCAACCTCAAGGAGATCGGCGTCCGCACGGCCGCCGAGCTGATCGCCAGGTACCGGGTCGGCGGCATCATCTACTTCTCCTGGGCGCACAACACCCGGGATCCGCACCAGATCGCCGATCTGTCCAACGGGATCCAGTCCGCCTCCCTGGAGCAGCCGCGCGGGCTGCCCGTGCTCATCTCCACCGACCAGGAGCACGGGATAGTCGCGCGTGTGGGCAGGCCCGCCACCCTCTTCCCCGGCGCGATGGCCGTCGGCGCCGGCGGCTCCCGCTCCGACGCGCGCACGCTGGGCCGTGTCGCGGGCGCCGAGCTGCGCGCGCTCGGTGTCCGGCAGGACTACTCGCCCGTGGCCGATGTGAACGTCAACCCGGCCAACCCGGTCATCGGCGTACGGTCGTTCGGCGCCGACCCGGCCGCGGTCGCCGCGCTGGTCGCCGCCGAGGTCACCGGGTACCAGCACGCCAAGGTCGCCGCGACCGCCAAGCACTTCCCGGGGCACGGCGACACCGCCGTCGACAGCCACTACGGCTTCCCCGTGATCACGCACAGCCGCGAGGTGTGGGAGGCGCTGGACGCGGCGCCGTTCCGGGCCGCCATCGCGGCGGGCATCGACTCGATCATGACCGCGCACATCATGGTGCCGGCGCTCGACGGCTCCGAGGACCCGGCCACCCTCTCCCGCCCGATCCTCACCGGCATCCTGCGCGGGGAACTCGGCTACGACGGGGTCGTGGTCACCGACTCGCTGGGCATGGAGGGCGTGCGGACCAAGTACGGCGACGACCGGGTGCCCGTGCTCGCCCTCAAGGCGGGCGCCGACCAGCTCCTCAACCCGCCCTCCCTGGACATCGCCTGGAACGCGGTCCTGAAGGCCGTACGGGACGGCGAGCTCACCGAGTCCCGGCTGGACGCGTCCCTGCTGCGCATCCTGCGGCTCAAGGCGAAGCTGCGGCTCTTCGACCGGCCGTACGTCACCCACGCGGGCGTCCGCCGCACCGTCGGCACCAGGGCGCATCTGGCGGCCGCCGACCGGATCGCCGAGCGGACGACGACTCTGCTGGTCAACGAGGGGAGTCTGCTCCCGTTGTCCCGGCGCACCCACAGGACGCTCCTCGTCGTCGGCGCCGACCCGGCCTCCCCCTCCGGCACCACGGGCCCGCCCACCGGCGTACTGGCGACCGCGCTGTCCGAGCTGGGCTTCACGGCGACGGCCCTGTCCACGGGTACGGCACCGTCCGGCGCCACCATCGCCAGGGCGGTCGCGGCGGCCCAGGAGGCGGACGCGGTGGTGGTCGGGACGTACAACGTCACCGCATCCAGCGCGCAGAAGACGCTCGTCGAGCAGTTGACGACGACCGGGAAGCCGGTGGTGGCGGTCGCGATCCGCAATCCGTACGACGTGGCCCATCTGCCGTCCGTCACCGCCTGCCTCGCCTCCTACTCGTGGACCGACGTCGAACTGCGCGCCGCCGCACGCGTGATCGCGGGCCGAGTACGGCCGCACGGGAAGCTGCCGGTGCCGGTGCAGCGAGCGGACGACCCGGCCCAGCTGTTGTATCCGGTCGGGTACGGGCTGTCGTACTAGTGCTGCTCCGCGCAAGTTCGTGGAGGGGTGTTGGGGCATCAGGAAGTTTTGAGCGGGGTGCCGTCGTAGGTCCAGCGGTAGGGCTTGGCGGTGGTGTTGTGGTTGATCACGTAGGTGTCCAGT